>NZ_LBMU02000099.1 GCF_001005085.2 Streptomyces humi | reverse complement strand
GGGCAGCTGAAGGAACAGGCCGCCGTCAAGGCAGGGGAACTGAAGGCGAAGGCGGCCCAGGCGGGTCGCGTCTGGCAGGACAGGGCGCCCGACTCGGTGCGGCGGACGGCCGCTCAGGGGGCACGACTGGCGCAGGCCGACCGCAAGGTGCTGCTGGCGGTGGCGGGTGCGGCCGTCGTGGTGTGGGTGGCCTGCCGCCGCACGGAGGGATGAGCGGGTGAAGGTTTCGAAGATCGCTTACAAACCGGTGGGGCTGGCTCTCGGCATCGCCGGCGGGGCGGCCGCGGGAGCGCTGTTCAAACAGGCGTGGAAGCTGCTCGGCCACGACGAGGACGCCCCGGACGCCACCGACGAGGACCGGTCCTGGCGCGAGGTGCTGCTCGCCGCGATGCTCCAGGGCGCGATCTTCGCCGTGGTGAAGGCGGCCGTCGACCGTGCGGGCGCCACCGGGGTCCGCAACCTGACCGGGACCTGGCCCGGCTGACGCCCGGCACCCGCGCCGACGGCGAACGCCCCCGAACCCTCTGCGGGCCGGGGGCGTTCGGCGTGCCCGGGGTGACTTCCGGTCAGCCGCGCGGGCGTTCGAAGGTCAGCAGCAGGCCCTCCACGGCACCGGGACCTATGCGGCCCTTCACGTCGGCGGACGTGATGGCCTTGAGGGCCCAGCCGTCCTCGGCGTGCTTGTTGAGCACCTTCTCCAGCTTGTCGCTGTCCAGCGCGTCGCCGATCAGCGACTCCCGGAAGGTGACGACCTTGTATTCGTACGTGTAGGCGCTGCTCATGACTTCGGGGTCCTCCTGGCGGCCGGGCCGGGTCGGTGTGGAAGTGGCCAGGGCAAGACAATCATCCCGGGCGCCGCCGCGTACCGCTGGCCCCGGTTTTCCCGTCAGGGGCGGTCCACGCGGAAGTGGTAGCAGCCGTACTCGACGGCCCGCACGTGCACTTGTGCGGTCGTGGGGTCGGCGAAGGCTTCCGCCAGGGCGAGTTCGAGGGCCGCGTCGGCGTCGCCGGGCAGGTCCAGCATGCGCCCGCCCGTGATGTGTCCCCGGCTGTCGTAGCGGCGCAGGACGCGCAGGGCGCCGGGACGGGCCCAGGGATAGCCGGGGCTGTCGTCGGCCGGGCCGCCGCACTCCTCGGCGTGGATGAAGACCGGCCCCTGTTCGTCGTAGGCCCCCGGGTCGGCGTGCGTCCGCGCGGCCCAGCGGCGCAGGGGGGCGTACGAGACGAGGGTGATCCGCTCGCCGACGGTGCTGGAGCGCAGACAGCACCGCAGTGGTGCGTCGCCCTCGTCGTCCGTGTACGGGCGCGGCGGGCTTCCGGCGTCGTCCCGGATCCGGAGTTCGGCGAGGGCCGTCGGGGCGATGGGCTCGGCGTGGAAAGTGGTGGTCATGCCGTTCAGCCTGGCCCGGGGCGGTCCGGGGTGCTGGCGGGAACCGGACGTCGTCCTGCCTGCGGCCCCGGACCGGGTGACGGCCGGAGCTACTTGGCCGGGGGTGCGTCCTTCAGGCCGGTGGCCATGGACTTGGCGGCCGCGTCAAGGCCCGCCACGGCGGCCTTGGGCAGTGCTCCGGCCACCTTGGTGGCCAGGTCACGGGAGGGCGCGGGGGCGGTTCCGTCCGCGTGGGCCGGGGCGGCGACAGCGAGGCCCGTCAGAGCGAGCGCGGCGGCGGTGACGATCTTCTTCATGTCCTGAGGAACGACCGTCTCCGCCGTGGGACACGCCCCGGCAGCGCGGAAGCCCGACGCGGGCCCCAGGACCGGGGCTCCGCTGCCGTCGGGTTCCGGGGCCCGCCGGGGCTTGCCCGGGCCGGGGCGTGGCGCATGCTGGTAGGCACACGTCAGGGGCAGGGAGGTACGGGGATGCGGTGGTGGGCCGGTGGGTATGCGATCGCCGCGGTGCTGGTGCTGGCCGCGTGCGGCACGGCGGGCGGTGGCGGGGCGGCGGGCGGCCCGTCGAGCGACCCCTCGGCGGGGTCACCGGCCGGCACTCCGGGTCCCAGGTCCGCGCCGCCCTCGACCGCTTCCGCGTCCGCGCCGCACCCGTCCGGTCCCTCGTCGGCGAGTCCGGCCCCGGCCTCGCCCTCGCGGTCGGCGGCTCCTTCCGCCGGCGGCTGTGCGGCGGGGCGGGTGGAGGTCTCCGTCGCGCCGGGGGACGCGGTCCGGCGGCAGTTGTGTGTCCGGCCGGGAACCGTGATCTCACTGGTCCTGCGGCCCCGGACGGACGACAGGCGCTGGACGGGAGTGGCGAGTTCCGCGCCGGGCCTCCTCCTGGTGTCCGCCTGGCGGGTGGACGCGGACGGCACGGCCCACGCCTCGCTGCGGTCCGCGGGCACCCGGGGCGGCGGCGCCCGCGTCACGGCGGCGGCGAAGGCACCGGACGTGGCGGGTGCGGCGCGGGTCGCGTTCACGCTGGAGGTGACCGTCACCCCGTACCCGCGGGAGGGGTGACCCCGGCGGACCGGGGTCACCCCTCACCTCACCGCGGGGCGCGCGTCAGTGGCAGTCGCGCACCTTGACGGTGTAGATGCCCCGTCCGTGCGTGGCCGCGTACAGCGTGCTGCCGTCGGGGCCGAGCTTCAGCTGGAGCACGGCGACCGCCGGGAGCGAACCGACGCGCTCCCACCGGGTGCGGCCCGGAGCGCGGTAGACGACACCGAGGTCGGTGGCGACGGCGAGGCCGCCGTTCGGGGTGACCACGGCGGAGTTGGTCGGTACGTCGGGCAGGTTCGCCGAGATGTCCTTCCAGGTGGTGCCGCCGTCGGTGGACTCGAAGACGTGTCCGACGCCCGCGCCGGGGCCCTCGGTCCAGTGCCGGGAGAAGCCGTTGACGGCGAGATAGACGTGGTCGGCGTTCTTCGGGTCGACGGCGAAGCCGCTGAGGTAGCGGTTCGGCACGGTCCCGTCGACCGGCAGGGTGATGTCGTGCCAGCCGGTGCCGTCCGCGTTGCCGACCGAGATGCCGCGGGCGAAGCCCTGGTTGTTGCAGGGCCCGCACCAGGCCGCGTAGACCTTGCCGCCCGAGGCGGCGACGGCGGTCGCGGTGCGTCCGGCGCCGAGGTCGTACACGCTCTTCCACTCGGAGCCGCTGCGGATGGCGTAGCCGTGGGTCTGCACCCAGACGTGCCGGCCGCCCGCGATCCAGGTGTCGCTGTCCTTGGCGTCCGTGGCGAGCGGGGCGATGAACCGCGCCTCGCTGGTGGCGTTGTCGGCCGGGGCGACGTTGTACGACGTGGCCTTGGTGGCGTCGGTGGTCCAGCTGCCGTCGTTGACCGCGCAGTTCTGGGTCACCTGGACGGCGAGGTACACGTACTCCTCGGCCAGGTTGCAGCCGTTGGCGGGGTCGGTGAGGGTGTCGCCGCCGTCGCCGCCGAAGTCGGAACCCATGACCGTGTCGTTGCTGCGCAGGATCGACTGGCCGTTGTCCTGGAGGCCGCCGGTGACGGAGACCCCGCCGTGGGCCAGGTCCTTCCCGATGCCCACCGAGTAGTACTGGAGGGTGTCGATGGTGCCGTCGTTGAGGGAGGTCCAGTCGGTGGCGTGGCCGGAGGCGTCCTGGGAGCCGTTGACCGGGCGCTTGTAGACGCCGCCGTCGTTGCCGACGTACACGAAGCTCTTGCCGTGGTAGCGGCCGATGGCGACGCCGTGCTGGTCGGAGTGGGTGGTCTGGTTGCAGTCACCGGTCTGCTTGGCCGGGTCGATGGACCAGCAGGAGAAGCCGAAGTTCCAGTACGGGCCGACGGTGGACCAGGTGGTGCCGCCGTCCTTGGTCTCGTAGACCTCCTCCAGGCCCGCGTACACGTGCTTCGGGTCGCTCGGGTCGACGGTGAGGAACTGGTTGTACCAGGCCTGGACGCCCGGCATGTAGCCGCTGGAGGTCAACGCCGAGCCGTCCGCGGCCAGTTGCTTGTAGTCGGCGATCTTCGTCCAGGGCCCGGACGGCGAGGCGGCACTGTAGACGCCCTCCAGGCCGCTGTCGGGGTTGGTGTTCAGCTGCTCCGGCGACTGGTCGATCGCGTAGTAGCGGGAACCGTCGGCGGAGCGGGCGAAGGTGACGTTGCCGACGTCGTCCGGGTCGGTCGGCAGGTCGCCGAAGCCGCTGCTGATGCGGGTCCAGGCGCCGTTGACCTTGGTGTAGAAGCCGTTGTAGTCGTCACCGCTGCGCCATCCGACCGCCAGGATCACCTTGCCGGGGTCCTTGGGGTCGATCGCGATGTCGTTGGCGATGTTCTTGTACGCGGCGGAGTCGTCGTTCGCCTTCGAACCGCCGGGCAGGTAGTCGGGGTTGGGTGCGAACTCCAGTTTCCAGGCGCCCTTGAGGGTCTTCGTGGAGTGGCTCCACACGCCCTCGCTGGTGGCCGCCCACACCTTGCCGCCGCCGAAGCGGAGTTCGTGGATGGTGGTGGACTCCAGTTCGTCGCCGCCGACCCTGCCGCGGGACGAGAAGGTGCCGTGGTGCGGGTCGGACAGGACGTAGACGCCGCTGCCGAGGTAGGCGTCCGCGTTGGTGGTGGCCTCGCCGGTGCCCAGCCACAGCCGCCCCGACCCGTCGAGCGCGAGGGCGCCGGTGGACTGCGAGGAGAGCTTGTCGCTGATGGGCTTCCAGTGCCCGCCGCCCCGCTGGGACCGCCACACACCGCCGCCGGCGCTGCCGGCGTACACGTAACCGTCGTTGTCGGCCGCCATCGCGGCCATGCGGCCGGTGACATCGCCCGAACCGCCGCTGGAGTTGGAGTCGATGTCCCGGTAGCGGGAGTCGTCGGAGTTGTACGGCAGGTCGGTGATGTTGCGCCAACTGCCGCCGGTCGCGGGCAGGTCGGTCAGGCTGCTCCAGGCGGCGCCGTACGCGCCGGGTGCGACGACGCCGGGCGAGGTGCGGGCCTCGGCGTACTGGTCCGCGCCCTCCGCTATCTCGTCGGCCTCGTTGCCGTCATCGTCGTCCTCGGCCTTCACCTTGGGGTCGACCGCGCCCACCGACCGGTCGCGTTCGGAGGCGAGTCGAGCGAGGGTGCGGGCCCCGAACGGGGACGTGTTCCTGCCGGGCGCGGCGCCGGCGGGTGTCGCGACGAGTGCGGCGGACGCGGTGATGGCACAGATCGTGAGCCATCGTCTCTTGCGGGTTGGTGCTGACACCGGATCCTCCCGAAAGGGCCTTGATTCAGCCGTCGTGGGAGACCCGATCACAAGCGGGCGGAGGAGTCCGTCATTTGGACTGCCCTTGACTCGAACCTGTCATAACCGGCGGGTGCGGCTCCGGGAAGCGGGCGGCGCGCAGCAGGGACATCCGGACCTTCGTTGACGAGCGCCGCGCCCCGGCCGGGCTCGCCGACGTGCGGGAATCGGTGGGCGCAGACCTCGGACGCCCTGCGCCCGATCGCCGTCGAACAGCGCGTCAGCGGCGAGACGGTGGGCGTGGTGGGCGCGGCCTCCCTGAAAAACGGTCCGCCGCGCCGAAGGCGTGGGCCGTGGCGTGCCCTTCACCCACTCGCGCCTCACGCGCCGCCGCTCCTCCCACCACCGCATGGCCGACCGTGCATCCGGGAAGCAATCCGGCATTTCGACGCCACCGTCGGCCACCGAGGGAGCAACAAGTGAGCGATGTCGTCTTCACGGCCGATTTCACCTCCGAACGCCAGTGGGTCGCGGGACGTTCCTGGGCCTATCCCGACGGCGGCCCGACCAACCCGGGCGACAACAAGCTGGACTGGCTGACCACGGACCCCGCCTACTCCCGCTCCGGCACGTTCCGGGCCACCCGCCGGGCGGACGGCTGGTGGAAGAGCGGGCTGCTCACCACGGAGGGCAGCGCCGAAGGCTTCCAGGTCCGCACCGGGGACCAGCTCCGGGCCGAGGTCTGCCTGCCCACCGGAGCGGGTGCCTGGCCGGCGATCTGGACCTGGCGGGACGGCGGCAACGAGGTCGACGTGTTCGAGTACCACCCCGACAACCCCGACCTGCTGGAGCTCACCAACCACGTGCGCGACGGGCACACCTACCTCCGCCATCCGTCGGTACGCCCCGGTGCGACGGTCGTCCTCGGCGTGACCTTCGGCCGCCGCAGCGTCGTCTGGACGCTCGACGGCACCCAGGTCTTCGCCGACGGGCGTGGGGTCGGCTCCGGCTGGCACGCCTACCTGATCGTCAACCTCTCGGTGTGCGCGGGCCGTTACCACCCGCGTCCGGATCCGGCGGTCGCCGAGCTGTCCTTCCGGGTGTCGAACCTGGTGGTACGCCGTCCCGGGCTGTCGCATGCGACGGAGCCGCACGCGGAGACCGACTCGGAGACCGACTCGGAAGCCGACTCGGAAGCCGACTCGGCGGCCGACGCGGCGGCCGAGGCGGTGGGCGAGGCGGTGGGCGAGGCAGAGGTCGGCGCAGAGGCTGACGCGGTGGCCGGCGCGGCGGCCGAGGCGGACCCTGTCTGAGGCCCGGGGCGCCGGTGGGCTCCGCACCGTCAACCGGCGGGCGGCGGCGGGCTCATGGCCCAGCGGATGGTGCGGGTGAGCAGGTGGCCGGCCGGGCGGACCGTGACGTCCTCGACGACCCCGAGACGCGGCAGCCGCAGCAGGGACCGGGCCCAGGAGGGCAGCAGCGTCAGGGCGTTGGCGGCCAGGACGCCGTACAGGGGGCGGACGGGCAGCGGCAGCGGGGGTTCCAGGAGCAGGAAGCGGGCCGCCGCGCGCGCCTCGGGGGTGGCCCTGAGCTCGGGCCGGTAGGCGGCCAGCCGGGCGGACAGGGCGCGCCGGTCGCGCGGCGGGTCCGGCACGCCGAGCGCCTCGGCCACCCGCGCGGTGTCGGCGACGTAGGCGTCGTACCCGGCCGGATCCAGCGGGCCGGAGCCGTAGCGCTCGTGGGCGCGCAGGAAGCACTCCGTCTCGGCGGCGTGCACCCAGCCCAGCAGCCGGGGGTCGGCCGCGTGGTACGGCTCCCCCTCCGGGGTGGTCCCGCGCACCTGCTCATGGATGTGCCGCACCTGGTCCACGGCGGCCTGCGCGTCGTCCGCGACGCCGTAGGTCGTCACCGCCAGGAAGGCGCTGGTGCGTTGCAGCCGGCCCCAGGGGTCCCCGCGGTATCCGGAGTGCGCGGCGACGGCGGCCATGGCGAGGGGGTGCAGGGACTGGAGGAGGAGGGCGCCGAGTCCGCCGACGAACATCGAGGCGTCGCCGTGGACGACGCGGATCGGGCGCCCGGGGGCGAACCAGCGCGGGCCCGGTGTGTCGTGGATGCGGGCGCGGACCGCCGGTCCGTCGGGGCCCGCCACCCGGCGGAAGAGCATCGCGCCCAGGGACGCACGGACATCCGGCACCACGGCTGCCACCCTTCCTCACCTCCTGCATGCTTTCACCGGCCACCGGGCCTGTCACCCCCCGTCCGACGGTGCCCGGCTTGTGAAGGGGATGTGGGGGCAGACGGGATGCATGCTGCTGAGAGGAGACTGAATCATGCTCGGCCTGGTGGGGGCGGCGCTGTTCTTCATCGCCTTCCTGATCAACGCGGGGAACATCGGTACCAACGATGTGTTCACGTCCACGAACCTGATGCTGCTGGGACTGACCGCCCTGGCGCTGCACATGGCGGGCGTCGGCGCGGGGTGGAGGTACCGCGGCCGACGCTGACAAGGACGCAGGTCCCGTTGCGGATCCCGCCGGCGGGCTCAGCCGCAGCTGAGCCGGCCGGCGTTCGCCTTGGCCGTCAGGACGCGGTGCACGGAGGCCGCCACCTTGGCGCGGAAGGCCGCGTCCGTCGCCATCCTGGACTGCACCGCCTGCGCCATCGCCGGCACGGTGGACGGCTTGACCGTGAGGATCATGTCGCCGCCCGCGGACAGGAAACCGACCGCCCGCTGTGCCGGGGTGTAGGCACGTACCGCGACCGCCTGCCCGATGTCGTCCGAGATGACGACTCCCTTGAACCCGAACTGGGTGCGCAGGAGCTTGTTGATCACGGTCGGGGAGAACACCGCCAGGTGCGCCGAGTCGATCTTGGTGTACTTCGCCGAGGAGATCATGACGAAGGGCGCGCCGGCCGCGATGCCGCTGCGGAACGGCGTGAGGCTGGCGCTGGAGGTGGTGGTGACCGAGTCGACGACGTTCGCCGTGGTGTCGGTGTTCCCGATGACCTGGCCCAGCCCCGGGAAGTGCTTGAAGGTGGTCATGACGCCGGCCGCCGCGAAGCCTGCGGCGAACGCACCGCTGTGCGAGGTCACGACGGCGGGGGTGTACCCGAACTCACGGTGGTAGCGGCCGATGGGGGCGTTGCGGGTACCGAGGCCGGCGGGCACCACGTCGGCGACCGGCGCGAGGTCGAGATCGAGACCCGCCGCCTTGAGCTGCTTGGCCCAGGTGGTGGCGCGGCTGCGCAGGGTGGTCGTGCTCCAGGTGCCCTGGGTCAGGGCGGCGGGGATGACCGAGAAGCCGGGACCGTTGAGGACCTGGACCTGTCCGCCCTCCTGGTCGGTGGAGACGATCATCCCGACCTGCCGGCCGCCGACCGTGTCCGCCTGCTTGCGGATGTTGTCGACGATCTTCCTGGTGGCCGTGGTTCCGGCGGAGCTGCGCCCGGTCAGCATGACCGACCCCACGTGGTAGGTGCGCAGTGTGCGCAGGTCCGTGGCGCTGGGGGCGTTCGCGGCGACCCCGCCCATGAAGAGCTGGCCGACGCGCTGGGCCGTGGTCATCCCCGCGTAGACCGTGTCGGCGCAGGTGGCGGCGGCCGTCGCCGTCTTCTGGGGCGCCGCCCGCCCTGCCGGGGTGCCGGTGCGTGCCTCGGGAGCTCGGTGGGCGTCCTCCCCCGCGGCCGGCCCGGTGCACGCGCAGGTGGCGAGCAGGGTCGTGGCGAGGCCGACGGCGGTACGCCGGACCGCGGAGCGGCCGCCCGAGCGCCGACGGGCAGGTGTAACCATGGTGCGCTCCTGACTCCTGGGGGTGCAGGACACGGGCACGGCGGACCGGCACCGATCCGAGGCCGTACCCCGCCCGGCGCCACCGCCACGCTCCCACACGCTACGCCGAACGGGTGGCGTCTGCGCGCTGTGGCGGGGCCCGCCAGGCGCGCCCCCGGTGTACTCCCGGCGCGTCAGTAGGCGCGCCGGCCGGGGGCGTCCCCGTGCCGGTGGTTCACAGCGTGGCCGTCGTGCCCGATCCGGACGCGCTGCCGGCCAGCCACTGGGACCAGTCGACGTTGAAGTCGGCGTAGCCGTTGTCGGCGGGGGCCTTGCCGCGGGGGGAGCCGGTGATCGTGACGGGGTCGCCCTGCTTGATCTGGCCGTAGAACCACTTGGCGTCCGCCATGGACAGGTGGACGCAGCCGTGCGAGCCGCGCGCGCTGCCGCTGCCCGGGTAGGGGTCGCCGGTCGAGTAGTGCACGTACGTGCCGGACTGGGTCAGGTGGACGTCCCAGGGCAGCGTCAGGTCGTAGTAGTTCGGGCTGCCCTTGTCACAGCTGATGCCTACGCTGCACGAGGTCATGTGGACCTTCTCCTGCTTGTCGATGACGGCCATCGTGCCGTCCCACGTCGGGTACTCGGCGCTGCCCGCGTTGATCGACAGGGTGCGCAGCGTCTGGCCGTTCCGGGTCACCTTCATGGTGTGGCCGGTCACCGAGACGTCGGCGCGGACGTCGTCGCCGATCGTGAAGGTGTGCGTGTAACT
Source organism: Streptomyces humi (assembly GCF_001005085.2). Lineage (GTDB taxonomy): Bacteria > Actinomycetota > Actinomycetes > Streptomycetales > Streptomycetaceae > Streptomyces > Streptomyces humi. Next base: position 160,052 of record NZ_LBMU02000099.1, on the reverse strand, counting down.
GTGCACGCCGTAGCGGCCGTTGCCGTTGCTGACGCCGGTCATGTCGGCGTCGATCCGCACCTTCGTGCCCGACGGCCAGTAGGTCTTCGGCCGCCAGTCGGCGCGCTTGTCGCCCATCCAGTGCCAGGCGCCCTCCACCGACTGCGAGGCGCTGACCTTCATGTGCTTCTCGACGGTGGCCCGAGCCTTCTCCGCCACCGGGTTCGTGAAGATCACCGAGATCGGCATGGCCACGCCGACCGTGGTGCCGGTCTGCGGGGTGATCGTCTCCAGCAGCATCGGCGGCCCCGCCGGCTTCGTGGGCGAGGGTGACGTACTCGCGCTCGCACCCGGCTTGCCCGACGCCTTCGCGTCCTGCCCGCTCGCGTTGTCACTGCCCCCGCCGCAGGCGCTCACGCCCACCAGCATCGCGACCGTACCGAGTGCGATTCCTATGCCGCCCCTGCGCCGTCCCACGCCCTGCCTCACTGTTCTCGCTCATTTCGCTCCGCGGTCCCGGGAACCCCCACTGGTCCCGAAGACCCCCACTTTCTGTGGGACCCGCCGGCACGGGCCGCGGTTCCGTGCGGCGCGTAAAGCATGGATCAAGAATCCGTACGCGCCCCCGGAACGTCGACGGATGCCTGGGGCCCCCAGGGTGTGCGACGGCGCACTTTTCGCCCAATCCGCGCCACCCCGCGCTCCCATAATGCTTCATCACCTCCTCGGTGGAGATCCCACGGTCAGGTCCGCGTGCTGTGGATCGCCTGTGGCGACCCTGGTCGTACCTCTGGCGGCCGACGCCCACGCCGGGGACCATGGCGCCTGATCACCCACGTCGACGCGCGAGATGCCGTCCCGGACGACCGGCGCCACCGCCTTCTCCCCACTCGACCGTCGCACGGCGTCCGGTCGCCCGAACCGCTCTTCCCCGCACGCGGTCCGTCGCACGCCGGGCCCGGGCCACCGCAGGAGGTGCCGACATGTCCCCCGACTTCCCCGAGTTACCCGCGGCCCAGTCCTCGTACGACCGTCCGCTGCCCAGCTGGTCGAACGGCCAGGAGCCGGCCGGCGCCCTGGTGCCCCGGCCGCGTCCCGGGGCGCACCGCACGCTGCGGCTGCTGCGAAGGGCGTACCGGTGGCACCGGCGGGTGGCGGCCATCACCGCGCTCGGCTACTTCGTCGCCTTCCTCACCCTGACCGTGAAGGCCCCGGCCCTGATGGCCCGTCCGGGCCCCGGCGGCCTGCCGACCGGTCTCCTCCTGGCCCTGGCCCAGATACCCGTGACCTGGCTGGCGGTGCTCGTCCACGAGGCCGCCGCGCGCCGGTTCGTGGATCCCCTCGCGCGCCGGGCCCGCCGGCAGGCGCGGGTGGCGGTGCCGGACCGGGAGCAGGCGCTGTGACCGGGTTCAGCGGTCCGGCCCAGTCCTGGTCCCTCGTCGCGTTCTGCTCGGTCGTCGCCCTGACCCTGCTGCTGTGTGTGCTCACCGGCCCGGAGGCGGACGACCTCGCCGAGTTCTACACCGGTTACCGGACCCTCTCGCCGCTGCGCAACGGCCTCGCCGTCGCCGGTGACTACATCTCCGCCGCGACCGTCCTCACCATCGGCGGGATCATCGCGCTGTGCGGCTACGACGGGATCGTGCTGGCCCTCAGTGCCCTGCTCTCCCTGCTGTTGCTGATGTTCCTGCTGGCCGAGCCCCTGCACAACACCGGCCGCTACACCATGGGCGACGCGCTGGCCCACCGTCATCCGGCGCGTTCCGTACGCGTGACCGCCTGTCTGGTCACGCTCGCCGCGCTGGTGCCGATGATGGTCGTGCAGCTCGCCGGGGTCGGTGAACTCCTGGCCTACGTCCTCGGGTTCGACGACCCCGCCATGAAGGAGGGGTGCGTCGCCGGGGCCGGGGTCCTCATGATCAGTTACGCGGCGCTGGGCGGGATGCCCGGCACCGCGCTGGTCCAGATCTTCAAGACCGTGGCGCTGCTGGGCTCCGGGCTGGTGGTGAGTTTCCTGCTGCTGCGCATGTTCGACTGGCAGCCCCAGGCGCTGTTCCACGCGGCGGCCCGGCACAGCGGGGCCGGGCCCGCCTATCTGACCTGGGGTCTCCAGTACTCCAGCAGTCCGCATCCCGCACTCGACATGGCCAGCACCCAGTGCGCGGTCGTGCTGGGCGGTGCCTGCCTGCCGCACGTCACCATGCGGATGTACACCGCGGGCACCCCGCGCCAGGTCCGCCGGGCGATGTCCTGGGCGGTCTCCTCGGTGACCCTGTTCATCCTGATGCTCACGCTGATCTGCACGGGTGCGACCGCGCTGGTCGGCCATGAGCGCATCGCCGCCGCCGACGCGCACGGCACGACCGCCTACCTCCTGGGCGCCCGCGCCGCGTTCGGTACGACGCTGTCGCGGCCGGAGAGCCTGCTCTTCGCCACCGTCACCACCGCCGTCTTCCTCACCCTGCTCGCCTCGGTCGCGAGCATGACGCTGGCCTGCGCCAACACCCTCGCCCACGACCTGACCGCGTCCCGCGCGAAGCCCCTGGCACCGTCCAGGGAACTCGGCCTCGCCCGGTTCAGCGCCCTGGCCGTCGGAGTGCCCACGGTCCTGCTGGCCGCCCTCGCCCAGCACCGCAGTCTCCAGCCCCTGGCGACCGTCTCCTTCACCCTCGGGGCGTCCGCCATCGCCCCCGCGCTCCTCTACAGCCTCTTCTGGCGCCGCTACACCCGCAAGGCGCTCGTCGCCACCCTCGTCGTGGGCTCCCTGAGCGTCCTGGCCCTGACCCCGGGCACCACCCTGGTCTCGGGGACACCGCTGTCCGCCTTCCCCGACGCCGACTTCGCCTGGTTCCCCTACAACACACCCGCCCTGGCCTCCGTACCTGCGGGCTTCCTGGCCGGCTGGCTGACCACCGTGCTGTCCGGCCGGCGGGCCACCGAGCGCGAGCGCAGCCGCTACGAGGCACACGAACACCATCTCCTCACCGGCACGCCCCCACGGCCCTAGGCGACCGTGGAGGCGTCCGGCGGGGCCGTCACTGGTTGCTGAACGCGGCGTCGAAGGAGGCCTTCGGGGTGGGCCACAGCAGCGAGCGGACGAAGGTCACCGCCTCGGCGGCGCCGTGCAGGCGGTCCATGCCGGCGTCCTCCCACTCGATCGAGACGGGGCCGGTGTAGCCGATGGACTCCAGGGCACGGAAGGCGTCCTCCCAGGGGACGTCGCCGTGTCCGGTGGAGACGAAGTCCCAGCCCCGGCGCGGGTCGCCCCACGGCTGGTGGGAGCCGAGGACGCCGGCGCGGCCGTTGCGCGGCCGCAGCCGGGTGTCCTTGCAGTCGACGTGGTAGATACGGTCCTTGAAGTCGGTGATGAACCCGACCGGGTCGATGTTCTGCCACATCATGTGGCTGGGGTCCCAGTTGAAGCCGAAGGCCTCGCGGTGGCCGATCGCCTCCAGGGCGCGGACGCTGGTCCAGTAGTCGTAGGCGATCTCGCCGGGGTGGACCTCGTGGGCGAAGCGCACGCCCTCGGCGTCGAACACGTCGAGGACCGGGTTCCAGCGGGCGGCGAAGTCCTCGTAGCCGGCGTCGATGACGGAGGCGGGGACCGGCGGGAACATCGCGACGTAGGGCCAGATGGAGGAGCCGGTGAAGCCGACCACGGTGTCCACGCCGAGTTTGCGGGCCACCCGGGCGGCGCGCTTCATGTCCTCGGCGGCGCGCTGCCGGACCCCTTCGGCGTCGCCGTCACCCCAGACGTACGGGCGCAGGATCGCCTGGTGGCGGAAGTCGATGGGGGCGTCGCAGACCGCCTGGCCGGCCAGGTGGTTGGAGATGGCGTGCACCTGGAGGCCGTGCCGGTCGAGGATCTCCAGACGGGAGGCCGCGTAGGCGTCGTCCTCGTCGGCGCGCTTCAGGTCGAGGTGGTCTCCCGAGGCGGCGATCTCCAGGCCGTCGTAGCCCCATCCGGCGGCGAGCCGGGCGACCTCCTCGAAGGGCAGGTCGGCCCACTGGCCGGTGAACAGGGTGACGGGGTGGGTGGCTTCGGTGGCCGCGGTCATGCGGGGTCCTCCGTCTCGGGCGGGGTCTCGGTCCAGGTGCCGTGCCGGGCGGCGGAGGCGAGCACGGCCTCGGTGAGCCGGGCGGCGCGCAGGCCGTCGGCGAACGTCGGCATCCCCTCGGGGGTCTCGCCCCGGACGGCACGGTATACGTCGGTGACGAACGCGGTGAACGCGTCCTGATAGCCCAGGGCGTGTCCGGGCGGCAGGACCGACAGGCGCGCGGAGTCGGGGGCGGCGGTGGCGGGGTCGCGCAGGAGGAGCTGGGAGCCCTCGCGGCCGCCGATCCACAGTTCCTCGGGGCGTTCCTGTTCGAAGCGCACGCTCCGGCGGGTGCCGTGGAGTTCGAGGGTGAGGCTGTTCTTGCGGCCGGGGGCCAGCTGGCTGACGAGCAGGGTGCCGAGCGCCCCGTCGCCGAGTTCGACGAGGAGCGCGGCGGTGTCCTCGTTGGTGACCTCGGTGTCGCCGCGCCGGCCGAAGACGGTGCGGGTGCGGGCGGCGAGGCGGTGGATGCGCTGTCCGGCGACGAACTCGACCAGGTCGCACAGGTGGGAGCCGATGTCGGCGAAGGCCCGGGAGGCACCGCCGGCCCCCGGGTCGGCGCGCCAGTTGGTGTCGCCGGGGTCCAGGAGCCAGTCCTGGAGGTAGGCGGCGTCCAGCGTGAGGACGGTGCCGATCCGGCCGTCCGCCACGAGGGCGCGGGCCTGGCGTGCCATCGGGTGGTAGCGGTAGACGAAGGGGACCGCGCCGATCCGGTCGGCGGCGTGGGCGGCGCGGACCAGTTCCGCGGCGTCCGCGGCCGTGGTCGCCAGGGGTTTCTCGCAGATGACGTGGGCGCCGGCGGCCAGGGCCGCCAGGGTGTGTTCGCGGTGCAGGCTGTTGGGACTGCACACGTGGACGATGTCGAGGTCACCGGCCGCGGCGAGGCTGCGGGCGTCGGGTTCGGCCCGTTCGACGCCGAGTTGCCGGGCGGCCTGCTCGCCGCGTGCGGCCGTCGAGCTCGCGAGGGCGACCTGACGGCCGCCGGCGGCCCGGCTCGCGCGGGTGTGCACGGCCGCCATGAACCCCCCGCCGATGAATCCGGCGCGCACCGGCCCGGCCTGCGAGGGAACCGCAGGCGGCTGACCGGCGGGGCGCAGAGCGGCGGGTGGCAGGCCGGTGTGCGGCAGCTCCTCCCGCGGCGCACCGGCGGGTGGCAGGCCGGCCCCCGACGGGTCGGCTCGCGGTGGACCGGCGTTCGGGGAGCCGGGGTGCTGCGGCTCGGTCACAGGGTGGCTCCGTAGGGGTCTCGGTCCTCGGGGACGAGCGGTATCTCGGGGGCGGCGCTGGTGACTTGGACGCTCTCGCCGGAGCTGACGGCTTCGTCGATGGAGATCATGACGTCGAGGACGTGGTGGCCCAGGGCTCCGCTGGCGATGTGGGGATGTCCGCCGCGGACGGCCCGTGCCATGTCGAGGACGCCGAGACCGCGGCCCGCCTCGGTACCGACGGGCGTGAGGGTCTCCCACTCCGCGTCCCGGCCCCGCTCCGGCACCCGCGTGATCCGTACGTCGCCCGCGAAGGTGTTGGGGTCGGGCAGGACGAGCGTGCCCTCGCTGCCGGTGATCTCGACGAACCCGGTGCGGGTCAGCGGGGAGTCGAAGCTGAACACGCTCTGCCCGACACCGCCGCCCTCGAACTGCGTGAGCGCCGAGACGTGCGTGGGCACGGCGACGGTGAACTCGGTGCCGGCCCGCTCGCCACTGCGCACCGTACGGACCGTGCGGGCGGTCGAACCGAGCGCGGCGACCCGGGAGACCGACCCGAACAGGCAGACCAGGGTGGTGAGGTAGTAGGGCCCCATGTCGAAGAGGGGACCGGCACCCCTGGCGAACAGGAACTCGGGGTTCGGGTGCCACAGGTCGGGGCCCGCGTACTGCATGACGGTCTGCGCGGACAGCGGGGTGCCGATGTCGCCGCGGGCGATCGCCCGCAGGGCGGTCTGGAGGCCGGGGCCGAGGATCGTGTCGGGGGCGACTCCGACCCGCAGGCCGGCCGCGGCCGCCTGGTCGAGGACGGCGCGTGCGTCGGCCCGCTCGACGGCGAGGGGTTTCTCCGACCATACGTGCCTGCCCGCGGCCAGGATCGCCGAGCTGACCTCGGCGTGCACGGCGGGAACGGTCAGGTTGACGACGAGCTCGGTGTCCGGGTGGGCGAGGACGTCCGCGGCGGTGCCCCACCGTTCGACGCCGTACTTGCGGGCCTGGGTCTCGGCGCGAGCGGTGTCGAGGTCGCCCACGACGGTCACGCGCAGGTCGGGGAAGCGGGTGAGGTTGGCCAGGTACTGGTCGCTGATGTTGCCGGCGCCTATGACGCCGACTCCGACCGGGTGGTGTGCCGTCATCAGGCGATGCCCTTCCCGTTCAGGTAGGAGACACCGGTGGCGATGCCCTCGAAGACGTCACCGTCGTAGTGGTCGAACTCGAGGACGGCGTACTCGGCGTGCGGGGCCGCCGCCAGCGCGGCGGCCAGCGGGATCTGCCCCCGGCCCGCGGCGACCTGGCCGGTGTCGGCGGGGTCGAAGGGCGCTCCCGAGGTGAACGGGTCGTCGATGACGGGTCCGTCCTTCACGTGCAGGGCGCGGACCCGGGAACCCAGGCGGCCGAGGAGGGCGACGACGTCGTTGCCGCCGGCCGCGGCCCAGAACAGGTCGATCTCCAGGGCGACTTCCGGGGCGAGCAGACCGGCGAAGTGGTCGAAGGCGTTGACGCCCGCGACGGTGTGCACGAACTCCTGGGAGTGGTTGTGGTAGCCGACCCGCAGTCCGTGCTCGGCGGCCCGCTCGGCGGCCTCGTTCAGGAGCGCCGCGGTGCGGGCGATCTCCTTCTCGTCGGCCCACCGGGCCGCGGGCACGAACGGGTCGAAGAGGATCTCCACCCCCAGCCGCCGGGCGGCCCGGAACGTGTCGTCGAGGTCGGTCGCGGACGCGCCGTCGGGCGAGAGGAAACCGGCGTGTCCGGTCTTCGCGGCCAGGCCGTGCCGGGCGAGCGCGTCGGCGAGTTCGGCCGCGCGGTGCACGAAGCCGAAGGCCTCGACGGTGGTCAGTCCCAGGGCGGCCAGGCGGCCGAGGGCGGCGTCTTCGTCGGCCTCCAGGGCCTGGCGTACGGAGTAGAGCTGGACCGACAACTGTGGTGTCGACAAGGGGAACTCCTCTCGTGGCGGACGGCCGGGAACAGAATACCGACAGGGCTGATGGTTTCTATAGGTCGTTAGCATCTCGTTCATGGCAAGGGAAACAACGCGGGACGCGGCGGCTCCCCGGAACTACCCCAAGGGGGAGCGCCGGCGTGCCCAGATCATCGAGGCCGCGTTCGCCGCGTTCGGACAGGTGGGCTACCGCAACGCGAGCATGGTCCAGCTCGCCGCCGCCTGCGGAGTCTCGCGCGCGGGACTGCTGCATCACTTCCCGACCAAGGAGTCGTTGCTGGAGGCGGTCCTGGACGCACGCGACCGGCAGGACGGCGAGCACTTCCTCGAGTCGGGCGCGCTCAGCCAGGACGGCGTGGCGTACTTCGCCGCCATGATCCGGCTCGTCGCGCACAACCAGGCCAACCCCCTCATCGTGAGCCTGTTCGCGGTGCTGTCCAGCGAGGCCACCGCGACGGACCACCCGGCGCGTCCGTACTTCGTCGCGCGCTACGAACGGACCCGTCGCGAGATGCAGTCGGCCGTCGACGACCTGGTGCGGCGCGGGCTGCTGCGTCCGCACGTGGACGCGTCGCGGCTGGCGGCCGACCTGGTGGCGTTCCTCGACGGCCTCCAGGTCCAGTGGCTGCTCAGCCCGGACGAGATCGACATGCCGGAACACCTGCGCGCGATGCTGCGCAGCTTCATCAGCGTCGAACTTCCTTAGTGTCGAACTTCCTTGGTTCTGACCGCAGTTCCGCGAAAGGTGGAGTCGGCGTGGATGTGTACGAGGCGGTGGACAGCCGCCGGGCCGTACGGGCGTTCAGTGACCGGCCGGTGCCGCGTGAGGTCCTCGAACGGGTGCTGGCCGCGGCGGGGCGGGCGCCGTCGAGCGGGAACCTCCAGCCCTGGCAGGTGTACGTGGTGTCCGGGGAGCCGCTGGCCGAGCTGAAGCGGCGGGCGACGGCGAGAGCGCTGGCGGGCGACCCGGGCGACGAACGGGAGTTCCCGATGTACCCGGCCGAGCTGGCCGCGCCCTACCCGGAGCGGTTCGCGGCCGCGGCCGCGCAGCGGTACGCGGCACTGGGCATCGACCGCGACGACCCGGACCGGCCCGTGAGGATCGCCGCGCTGAACTCGGGGGCCTTCGGGGCGCCGGTCGTGCTGTTCTGCTACCTCGACCGGGCGATGGGCCCCGGCCAGTGGGCGGACGCCGGGATGTATGTGCAGACGGTCATGCTGCTGCTGCGGGCGGAGGGGCTGCACAGCTGTCCGCAGGTGATGTGGACGACGTACCGCAGGACGGTCGGCCGGCTGGTCGGCGCGGGGGACGGACCGGTGCTGCTCTGCGGGGTCGCGGTGGGGTACGAGCGGGAAGGGGCGCCCCGGGTGCGGACCGGGCGGGCCCGTCTGGCGGAGACGGTGACCTTCGTCGGATCGTGATCGCGGGCCCGTGAGCCCGGCGGCGGGGGTGTGTTTGAATGCCCGTCATGGACGGCTCCGCCCGCATCTGGATCGGCCCGATCCCCCCGCTGGACCCGGACGCCCGAGAGGTGGTCCTGGACCTCGACCGCACGTCCGCCGACCCGGCCGAACGCATGGTCTGCGTCCTGCTGAACCGAGGGCACGAGGGCGAGGAGGGAGTGTTCTACCTGCTGCCCGAGGACCTTTCGGCCCGCTACGAACGAACGGGCGACCGGCTCCGGGTCTCCCTGCTGGCCCGCCGTGACGCCCTCGCCGAGGATCTGGCGTCCTACCGGGACGATCTGCGCGCGCATCTCGACGGACTCCCCCGCGACCCCTTCGACGACGACCGGGTCGTGCTGGTGAGCCGTGCGACGGTCACCGACTTCGAGCCCGCCGAACAGGACGGCTGCCGGCAGCCCGTCGTGCTGATCGACCACACCGGCGGGCCGGCCGGCCTGAGCGAACTGGTCGCCCTGTTCGAGAAACAGGAGGCGGGCGTCATCGTCGTCGCCGCGCCCGCGTGTCCGCGGACCTGACCGCCACCGGGCGGCGCCCGCTCATATGCCGAACAGCCGGGCCGCGTTGTCGTGGCACACCGCGCGCAGCCACTCCGGCCCCAGGCCGAGGCGTTCCAGGGCGTGCAGCTGGTGCACGTACGGATAGGGGATGTTGGGGAAGTCGGTGCCGAGCAGGACGCGGTCGCCCAGCGCGGAGATCCTCGGCAGGGCCCGGCGCGGGAACGGCATGAACCCCTCGGTGAAGTCGGTGAACGCCATCGTCGTGTCCAGCCGCACCTGCTCGTACCGCTCGGCGAGGCCGAGGAACTCCTCGCACTCGGGCATCCCGAGGTGGGCGACGATCAGCCGGAGCCGCGGGTGCCGGGCCAGCACCCGGGCGATCGGCCCGGGTCCGGTGTGCCTGCCCGGAGCGGGTCCCGAGCCGCAGTGGACGACCACGGGAGTTCCGGTGTCGGCCAGCAACCCCCACGTCTTGTCGAGGAGTTCGTCGGCCGGGTCGTACGCCCCCACCTGGACGTGCGCCTTGAACACCCGGGCGCCCGCCTCGACGGCCTCGCGGACGTAGGTCTCGACGCCGGGCTCGGGGAACAGCGTCGCCGTGTGCAGGCAGTCCGGGGTGCGGCGGGCGAAGTCGGCCGCCCACGTGTTCAGCCAGGCGGCCATGCCGGGCTTGTGCGGGTAGAGCATCGAGGTGAAGGCACGGACGCCGAACTCCCGGAGGATGGCCGCCCGTTCCGCCTCCGCCCTGCGGTAGGTGATCGGCCACCGGAGACCGCCGATCAGTGGCCCGTTGGTGTCGAAGTAGTTCCAGACCTTGTGCAGGACCCGCTCGGGCATGAAGTGCGTGTGGACGTCGACCAGTCCCGGGAGACCGAGCCGTTCCCGGAAGCGGCGGACCTCGGCCGACTCCTCCGCCGAGGCGGCGTCGCTCACGGGTGTGTGCCGGGCAGCGCCGGCCGGTGCCGATCGGTGATCGTTCATGACACCCACGATCGACGCCGGGGGCGCCCCCGGTCCAGCCCCTGTCGGCCGGGCGCGGTTTTCAGGACAGGTAGCCCTCCACCTCGGACGCCGGACGGACGTTCGCCCCGCCCGGGTCCTGCCCCGCCTCGATCCTGGCCCGGCGCTGCCGCAGCAGATCCCAGCACCGGTCCAGTTCGGTCTCCAGGCCGGCCAGGCGGGCGCGCTCGGTCGGCTCGTCGATCTCCTGTCGCGCCAGCCGTTCGCGCAGGTCCTTCTCCTGGCTGATCATTTCCGTGATGTGGCCGAGGATCTTCCGCTCGGCCTCTGAACCTGACATGGCTGCCCCTCTCCGAACAACACGAGGCATCCCCCGTCTCCCCTCCCCACCTTCTCTCACCCGGGCCACAAACGCATCGGCCGACGGCCTCGGCACGGTGTACGGTGGCCCGCGGACCGATAGAAAGCGGTTGCTACAGGTCAGGGCAGGGGCAGGGCACGTCAGGGCAGTCAGGAACACAGGAGGATCACCACCGATGGCGTCGACGTCGGAACGGCCGCTCGACCACCGCTACCGGGGCGAACACCCCGTCCGGACCCTCGCCTACCTGCTGCGCGCGGACCGCCGCAAGCTGGTGGCCGCGGTCGGCGTGTTCACCGTCAAACACAGTCCCATCTGGCTGCTGCCGCTGATCACCGCCTCCGTCGTGGACACGGTCGTCCAGCACGGGCCGGTCTCCCGGCTGTGGACGTCCGTAGCCGTCATCATGGCGATCCTGCTGGTCAACTACCCACTGCACGTGCTGTACGTACGGCTCCTCTACGGCAGCGTCCGCCGGATGGGCACCACGCTGCGCTCGGCGCTGTGCACGCGGATGCAGCAGCTGTCCATCGGCTACCACTCCCGGGTCAGCGCGGGCGTGCTCCAGGCCAAGGTCGTCCGGGACGTCGAGACCGTCGAGCAGATGGTCCAGCAGACCGCCGAGCAGGGGCTGGGCGCACTGACCGTGCTGGCCGGCGGTCTGGTCATCATCGGTGTCCGCACACCGGAGTTCCTGCCGGTCTTCCTCGTCGTGGTGCCCGCGGCGACCCTGCTCGTGGCCCGGCTGCGGGCCCGGCTGCGGACCCACAACGAACACTTCCGGCACGAGGTGGAGACGCTGTCCTCACGGGTGACGGAGATGACGCGGCTCATCCCGGTCACCCGCGCCCACGGCCTGGAGGGCAAGGCGCTGCGCCGGATGGACGGCACCCTGAGCCGGCTGCTCACCTCGGGGATGCGCCTGGACCTGGTCAACGGCCGCTTCGGCTCGCTGGCCTGGGTGGTCCTGAACGTGATCGGCGTCGCGGTGCTGGCCGCCGCCGCGCTGGTGTCGTACTACGGCGTGTGGGGTGTCACGGCCGGCGACGTCGTCATGCTCAGCGCCTTCCTGACCACGCTCACCAACTCCACGACGACGCTGACGAGTCTGGCGCCCGTCATCACCAAGGGCCTGGAGTCGGTGCGTTCGGTGGGCGAGGTGCTCCAGGCGCCCGAACTGGAGGACAACGAGGGCCGGGAGCAGGTCACCGCCGTCCGTGGCGCGGTCACCTTCGAGCGGGTCGGCTTCGGCTACGAGGACGGCGGACGCCCGGCCGTGGCGGAGTTCAGCCTCGACGTGGTCCCCGGCGAGACGGTCGCCCTGGTGGGTGCCTCGGGGGCCGGCAAGTCCACCGTGCTCAACCTCGTGATCGGCTTCATCCGGCCCACCTCGGGCCGGCTGCTCCTGGACGGCACCGACATGAGCGGTCTCGACCTGCGCACCTATCGGCGGTTCGTGTCGGTCGTGCCGCAGGAGTCGATCCTCTTCGACGGCACGGTCCGGGAGAACGTCGCCTACGGCATGGAGGACGAGGCCGACGAGGAGGCGGTGCGGACGGCACTGCGGGACGCCAACGCCCTGGAGTTCGTGGACCAGTTGCCGCACGGCCTGGACACCGTGGTCGGCGAGCGCGGTGCCCGGCTCTCCGGCGGTCAGCGGCAACGCCTCGCCATCGCACGGGCGTTGATCCGGGACCCGCGCGTGCTGGTGCTGGACGAGGCCACCTCGGCGCTGGACACCCGCTCCGAGGCGCTCGTGCAGCAGGCGCTGGCCCGCCTGCTGCACGGCCGTACGACGTTCGTGGTGGCCCACCGGCTGTCCACCGTGCGGGGTGCGGACCGCATCGTGGTGATGGACGAGGGCCGGATCCGCGAGATCGGCACGCACGAGGAACTGCTGCGCCGGGGTGGTGCCTACACGGCGCTGCACGGCGGCCAGGTGGCCTGACGGTGACGGGAGGTCAGCGCCGGGCCGTGGCGTGCGACGGGCCGGCGGCGGGTGCCGGACCGGCGGCGGGTGCCGGACCGGCGGCGGGTGCCGGGCCGGCGGCGGGTGCCGGGCCGGCGGCGGGTGCCTGGTCATCGGCGGGTGCGTGGTCGTCGGCGGGTGCCTGGTCGTCGTCCAGGGAGACGTTCTTGGTCTCCTTGGAGAGGAGCAGCGCGACCAGGGTCAGGACGGCCATCGCGGAGAGGTAGACGCCGACCAGCCAGGGCGAGCCGTCGCCGGCCTTCCAGAGGGCGACCGCGATGAACGGGGCGACGGCGGCACCGAGGATCGAGCTGACGTTGTACGAGACGCCGGACCCCGTGTAGCGCACGCTCGTCGGGAAGAGTTCGGGCAGCAGCGCGCCCATCGGCCCGAAGGTCATGCCCATCAGGGTGAAGCCGAGCACCAGCCACAGCACCACGCCGGGCGTGCCCAGGCCGATCAGCGGCACCCAGACCAGCCCGAACACCACGATCGCGGCCGTGATCCAGATCAGGGTGGTACGCCGGCCGAACCGGTCCGCGAGCGGGCCCGAGACGAGGGTGAACACGGCGAAGAACAGCACACCGAAGATCATCATCAGGACGAACGTCGTGTAGCCGTAGCCCAGTCCGGGCACGGCCGCGTCCTCGGCGGTGCGGCCGTAGCTCAGCGAGAACGTGGTCATCAGGTAGAACAGCACGTAGGTCGCCAGCATGATGAAGGTGCCGAGGACCAACTGCTTCCAGTGGCCCCGGACCACCGTCGCCAGCGGCAGTTTCCGCACCTTCCCGGCCTCACGCGTCCTGGCGAACACGGTCGACTCCACGAGCCGGGAGCGCACCCACAGGCCGATCGCGACCATCACGGCGGAGAACAGGAACGGGACGCGCCAGCCCCAGTCGGTGAAGGCCTCGGAGGGCTGGGTGGGGTCGGAGCCGGCCGTGGACGGCAGCAGCGCGCCCATCACGAGGAACAGGCCGTTGCCGACGATGAAGCCGAGCGGGGCTCCGAGTTGCGGGAAGGTGCCGTACAGGGCGCGCTTGCCGGCGGGGGCGTTCTCGGTGGCGACCAGCGCCGCGCCGCTCCACTCGCCGCCGAGCGCGAAGCCCTGGGCGAGCCGGGCGAGGACGAGCAGCGCGGTGGCGGTCCAGCCGGCCTGCGCGTAGGTCGGCAGCACACCGATGAGGAAGGTGGCGACGCCCATCGTCAGCAGCGAGGCCACCAGCGTCTTCTTTCGGCCGAGCCGGTCTCCGAGGTGACCGAAGAAGACGGCCCCGATCGGACGGGCCACCATCGCGGCGCCGAAGACCGCGAACGACGACAGCAGGGCGGTGGTCGGGTCGCCCGCCGGGAAGAAGAGGGAGGGGAAGACCAGGACCGCGGCGGTCGCGTAGATGTAGAAGTCGTAGAACTCGATGGTGGTGCCGATGAGGCTGGCCATCAGGACCCGGGACCGCGGATTGACGGGTGCCTGGGAGGTGGGGCCGGTGGCTGGTGCGGGCATCGCTGGGTCTTTCGCGCGAGGTGCAGATCGGTCGTCGGACCCGCACGCGGCGCGCGTCCCCCTCGCGACAGGACGGCGATACATGTACGGGCCATGTAAACGATCTCAAGCCGTCTTGGTTTCCGGAAATCGGATACCACCATGTGAGACGAGCGGGCTAGCAGGGGGCAGCCGCCGGCCGGGGGCGCCGGCTGTTCGAAGGAGGCCGAAACGTCGGCGGCCGCTGGGCCCTGGCGCCGGTCGACGGCACGTCCGGACCGACGCTCGGATGATCCGAACGAGCGGCTTGGCCGCAGGATCCGAGCGAGCGGCCTGGCCGGATGATCCGAAGGAGCGGCTCAGCCGGACCCGCGGGCGCGGACCAGGAGGTACAGGAAGTACGGGGTGCCGATGACCGCCGTCGTCAGGCCGGCGCCCAGCTGGGCGGGGGCGATCGCGGTGCGGCCCACGAGGTCGGCGGTGCCGACCAGTGCCCCGCCCAGCAGCACCGCCACGGGCAGCACCCGGACGTGCCGGCGGCCGGCGAGCGCGCGGGCCGCGTGCGGCGCGATCAGGCCGACGAAGCCGATGGTGCCCGCCGCGGCCACGGCGGTGGCGCTCAGCAGCACACCGACGGCCAGGAACAGCAGCCGGGCCGGGGCCGGGCGCAGGCCGAGCAGCCGCGGGGTGTCCTCGTCCAGGGAGACGAGGTCCAGTTCGGTCCGCCGGGCCGTGGCGACCACGAGGCCGATCAGCAGCGCGGCCGCGACGGGCAGGCTGTCGGGCAGGGTGCGGCCGTAGGTGGAGCCGGACAGCCAGGTGAGCGCCTTCGTGGCGTTGAACGGGTCGGTGACCACGATCAGCAGGCTGACCAGCGCCGACGTGGCCGTGGAGACGCCCACGCCGACGAGCACCAGCCGGTGCCCCGCGAAGCCGCCCCGCGCGGCCAGGCCGAACACCACGACCGCGGCGCCGGCCGCGCCCGCGAAGGCGGCGCCCGCCACACCCCAGGAGCCCGCGGCGGGCACGGTGGTGACGCACAGCACCGCGCCCAGTGCGGCACCGCCGGAGACCCCGAGGGTGCCGGGCTCGGCGAGCGGGTTGCGGGTGACGGCCTGCACGAGGGTGCCGGCCAGCGCGAGGGCCGCGCCCGCGAGCACGGCGGCGAGGACCCGCGGGACCCGGGTGTCCAGCACGAAGGACACGGACCGCGCGGCCCGCCCCTGGACCCAGTTGGCCACGTCGCCCAGCAGCAGCACGGTGTCGCCCAGCAGCACTCCGGCGACCACCACGGCCGCCAGCAGGGCGCACAGGGCCCCGGTGGTGGCCAGGAAGACGGTCCGGCTCGGGACGCGCATCCGTTCGGCGGTGCCGTCGGCCCCGGGGTCGCGCAGCCGCACGGCCGTGACGACCAGGAACAGCGCGCCGAGGAGGCTGGTGACGACTCCGGTGGGCACGGCGACGGCGTCCTCGGCGGAGACCAGGGCGCGCAGCAGGACGTCCGAGCCGAGCACCAGAGCGGCACCGGCCAGCGCCGCCACCGGCAGGCCCGCCCGGACCCGGGTGAACGGCCGGACGCGGCGCGCGAGGGGCCGTACCAGCGCGGGGGCGCACAGGCCGACGAAGCCGAGGGGGCCCGCCAGGGTGACGGCCGCCGCCGAGAGGAGCGCGGCGCACATCACGGCGGTCGTACGGGTGGCGCGCACCGGGACGCCGATGCTGCGGGCGGCTTCGTCACCGAGCGCGAGGGCGTCCGTCCGGCGTGCCGCCGACAGCAGTCCCACGAGGCCCGCGAGGACCACGGGGGCCAGCTGGACCACACCGCCGAAGCCGTTCTGGGCGATGCTGCCCTGGCTCCAGGCGTAGAGGCCCTGGGTGCGCTCGGGGAACAACAGGAGCAGTCCCTCGGTGACGGCGGACAGGCCGAGGGTCAGGGCGCTGCCGGCCAGTACCAGTCGTACGGTGCCGGTGCCGGGGCCGGACAGGGCGAGGACCACGGCGGCCGCGCCGAGCGCACCGGCGAACGCGGCGCCGGAGGACGCGAGCAGCGGCACCGAGATGCCGGTGGCGGCCAGCAGGCCGAGCGCCAGGTACGAGCCGGCGTTCACGGCGAGGGTGTCCGGGGCGGCGAGCGGGTTGCGGCTGACCGTTTGCAGGGCGGCGCCCGCCGTGCCGAGCGCGGCGCCGACCAGCAGGCCCGCGGTCATGCGGGGCAGCCGGGAGGCGATGACCACGGAGGCGTCGGCGGGGTCGGCGTGTGCGGTGAGGGCCTTCCAGACCTCCGCGGGGCCGACGGCCGCCGTGCCCTGGGTGATGTCGGCGACGGCGAGGGCGGCCACGAGGAGGACGAGGACGGCCGTCACGGCCGCCGCGGCCGCCCTGCCGCCGGGGGCGGACGCGGCCTCGGAGGTGGCGGCCGGTGATGCGGTGAGGGTCATGGCGCTACTTGGTCAGCGCGGCGACGACGGCGTCGACGTACGCCTGCATGGACCTGGGGCCGCCGAACATCCAGATGCCGTCGGGCAGTCGGTGCACGTCGCCCTTCTTCACGAACGGCAGGGACCTCCACACGGCGTTGTCCTGGAGGTCGTCGGCGAAGGGGTCGTCGGCCTCCTCGCCGTTGCCGATGTAGGCGAACTCGACGTCTCCGAGGCCGGTGAGGCCCTCGACGTCGGTGGCGCCGAGGCCGTAGCTCGCGTCGCCCTTGAGGGTCCAGGCGTTCTTCAGGCCCATGGCCTCGTTGACGGCGCCGATGAGCGAACCTCCGGTGTAGGGGCGGACGGAGACCTGGTTGCCGGTGACCCAGCCGTCCGCGAACGCGATCCGCCGCCCGGCGAGGCCCGCGGCGGCCAGCGCCTTCTTCCCGTCGGTGACCTTGGCGTCGAAGGTCTCCTCGGCCGCCGCGGCCTTGGCGGTGGTGCCGGTGGCCTCGGCGATGAGGTCGAGGTTCTCCTTCATCTGCCCGATCTGGTCGGCGGACCTGGCGGAGCGCACCTGGAGCACCGGGGCGATCTTGCGCAGCTGCTTGACGGCGGCGGCGGACAGGTCGGTGGTGGCGACGACGAGGTCCGGCGAGAGGGCGGCGACGGTGTCCGTGCTGGGTTCGCCGCGGGTGCCGATGTCCTTGGGGGTGCCGGTCAGCGGAGCGGCGGTGTCCCAGCTCTTGTAGCCCTTGACGTCGGCGACGCCGACGGGGTCGACGCCGAGCGTGACGAGGCTCTCCACCACGTTCCACTCGGTGCCGACGACCCTCTTGGCGGGCCCGTCCAGCGTCACCTTCGTACCGCTCGCGTCGGTCAGGGTGATGGCCCTGGTGCTCGCTCCGGTGCTGCTCGCGGCCGGTTGCGTGGTACCGCAGCCCGCCAGGGCGACAGCTGCGGACACGGCGGCGAGGGCGATCAGGGGGCGTCTCATGAAGTGGTGCCGAGCCTTTCGGTGCGGGTGTGGTGGCGGCCGATCGCGCGGGTGCGCGGCCGGCCGGTCAGCGGGTCGGTGTCGGTCTCGATGCGGATGCCGTACGTCTCGGTGAGGCGTGCGGCGGTCAGGACGTCCTCGGGCCGCCCGTCGGCGACGATCCGGCCGGCGCGCAGCAGCGCGATCCGGTCGGCGACCGCGGCCGCCTGGTCCAGGTCGTGCAGGACGACGCCGACCGCGATGCCGTGGTCGTCGGCCAGATCCCGTACCAGGTCGAGGAGTTCGACCTGGTAGCGGAGGTCCAGGTAGGTCGTGGGCTCGTCGAGGAGCAGGACTCCGGTGTCCTGGGCGAGGCAGCCCGCCAGCCAGACCCGCTGGAGCTGGCCGCCGGAGAGCTGGTCGACGGGCCGGTCGGCGAGGACTTCCGTGTCGGTCAGCGCGAGTGCCCGGCGCACGGCGGCGGGGCCGCCCGGGTCGGGGCGGCCCCAGCGGCCCCGGTACGGGTAGCGGCCGAACTCCACGACGTCCCGTGCGGTCAGGCCGCCGGGCGCGGCGCGCCCCTGGGTCAGCAGGGCGACCCGGCGCGAGAACTCACGGGCCGTCAGGGCGAGTCCGTCGACGCTCACGCCGTCACCGGCGGCGAGTTCGAGCGTGCCCAGGCGGGCCCGCCGGAGTCGGGCCAGGCCACGCAGGAGCGTGGACTTGCCGCTGCCGTTGGGGCCGACGAGCACGGTCACCTCACCGGGCCGGAGGCTGAGCGCGGCATCGTGCACGACGTCCGTCCCGTCGTACGCCACGGTCAGGTTCCGGGCGGTCAGCCCCTGACCGCGGGCAGGGGAGGGCTCGGTCGTCTCTTCTCCAGAACTCACGAACTAAGGTTAGCCTAACCTTATAAAGACGATCACCGTGAGGGCACCCTGGAGAGCGCGGCGGCAACTCGCGAGCCATGTCGCCCGATTGAATCGTTGTCGTGACTATTGACCTCACCTCAGAGCCCGGATTACGGTTCCCGCGCCTACGGTGATTGAAACGATTCAACCGATGGCTCGTCCGTGACCACCCTTGGGACCACGTGGGGTTGAACCATGCTCGAATCCTCCTCTCGGCGCGGCGGCGTGACCCGTCGGTCAGTGCTCGCGGCCGGGCTGTCGGCCGGTGCGCTCGCCGCTCTCGGACCGGCGGCGGGCGCCGTCGCCGCACCCGGCGGTGCCGTCGCCGCCGGAGCCGCACCCGCCGCGGACTGGTTCACCGGACCGGCGAGAGCCGTCCGGCCGAGGTTCCGCTGGTGGTGGCCGGACGGACTGGTGGACCCGGCCGAGATCGCCCGGGAGATCGACCAGATGGCCGACGCCGGCTTCGGCGGCGCCGAGATCGCCGCCGTGCACCACAGCATCACCGACACCTCCGTGCTCGACACCGCCCACCACGGCTGGGGCAGCGCCGCCTGGCGCGACGGCGTGAAGGCCGCGCTGCGCCAGGCGGCCCGGCGCGGACTCACCGTCGACCTCACCCTCGGCCCGAGCTGGCCGGTCGCCGTCCCGGGCGTCACCCCGGACGACGACGCGGCGGTCAAGGAACTCGCCTACGGCAAGGTCACGTTGACGGCCGGGACCGGCTACGACGGTCCGGTGCCCGCCCCGGTCTACGCCGCCCCCTCCTCGGTGACGGTCCAGAAGCTGTTCGCGGTACAGGCCGCCCGCGTCAACACCGCCTACTCCAGCGGCAAGGCGACCGGCCTCGACGCCGACAGCGTCACCGATCTGACCGCCCAGGTGTCCGAGGGGAAGCTGGCGTGGACCCCGCCGGACACGGCGACCTGGGTGATCCTCTCCTACTGGCAGCGGGGTTCGGGCCAGCAGCCCGAGGCGGGACCGCACTCCTCCCCCGCCGCGTACGTCGTGGACCACTTCAGCGCGGCGGGGACCGCTGCCGTCACCCGCTACTGGGACCGCGAGATCCTCGACACCACCCTGCGCGGCCTGCTCCGGGCGGCGGGCGGCACCTTCTTCGAGGACTCCGTCGAACTGGAGACGAAGGGGCTTCAGTGGACGCCCGCGCTGCCGGACGCGTTCCGCGCGCACACCGGGCGCGACCTGCTGCCGTACCTGCCGGCCGTCGTCCTCGACAACGGCAACCAGATCTTCGCCTTCGAGGCACGGCTGACCCAGGAGATCCGGCACGACTTCTGGGAGACCGTGTCGAACCTGTTCAACGAGCACCACCTCGGGGCGCTGCGGGACTGGGCGCACGGGCACGGCATGAAGCTCCGCTCACAGCCGTACGGCCTCCAGACCGACGCCATCGCGTCGGCGGCCGTCCTCGACGTCCCCGAGGGGGAGTCGCTCGGCTTCAAGAACCTGGACGACTACCGCTGCCTGGCCGGCGGGCGGGACATGGCGGGACACCGCGTCCTGTCCTGCGAGGCGGGCGCCTACGCGGGCGGCGCCTACAACACGACCTGGGACAAGTTCCTGCGCACCATGGGCGGCGCGTACGCGGCGGGCGTCAACCAGACCGTGCTCCACGGCTTCTCCTACGCGACCGCGCCGGGCGTCGCCTGGCCCGGTTTCGCCGCGTTCAGCCCCTACAACGGGGCGGTCGGGTACGGCGAGTCGTGGGGACCGCGGCAGCCCACCTGGCGGCACGTCCCGGACATCGCCGGGTACCTCGGCCGGGTGCACCAGGTCCTCCAGTCCGGCACCGTCCGCGCCGACGTCGCCGTCTTCCGGCAGACCGGCTACACCGCGACCGGCATCGGGGCGTCCTGGCTGACCTCGACCGGTGTCCCGCTGGGCTGGACCCACCAGTTCCTCAGCGGACCGCTCCTCGACCTGCCGTCGGCCAAGGTGTCCGGGGGCCGGCTCGCGCCCGACGGGCCCGCCTACAAGGCACTGTTCCTCGAAGGCGACTTCTTCTACGGTTCCACCCCGACGCTGGCCGTCGCGGACGCCCGCAAACTCCTCGCGTTCGCCCGGGCCGGGCTGCCCACCGTGCTGTTCGGCGCCTTCGACCAGGCCCTCACCCCGGGCCTCCCCGACGACGGCGAGACCGCCGAACTGCGCTCCCTCACGGCCCGGTTGCTGGCGTTGCCGAACGTCCGCCAGGTCACCGACAAGACCCTGGTCGGCGCGGCCTTCGCGGACCTCGGCGTGACACCCGACGTCGCCTACGGTGCGTCCTCGACCCTCCTCAACGCACACCGGGCGACCGACGACGCCGACTTCTACTACTTCTGCAACGGCAAGCACGCCGAGACCGTCAAGCCTCCGGTGGCCGCCGTCGACCACGACGTCACCGTGCGCGGCACCGGGCGCTCGGCCGCCGGTACGGTCCCCTACCTGCTGGATCCCTGGAGCGGGCGGATCACGCGGCTCGCCCGGTACACCCAGGACGGCGACGCGTTCACGTTCCGGGTGACACTCCAGCCCGGTGAGACGCTCGTCGTCGCCCTGGCACGGCCCGCCGCGTTCGGGGACCGTACCGGAGCGCGTCCGCACGCGGTGTCGACCGAGGCGGACAGCGTGCTCTTCGCGGACGGTTCGCTCGCCGTGCGCGCGGCGACGGCCGGCACCTACGCCACCACCCTGTCGAACGGCCGCACGGTGGCCACGAAGATCCCCGAGGTGCCCGCGCCCGTCACCCTCGACCGGTGGACCCTCACCGTCGACGACTGGCGGCCCGGCGCCGACGCCACCAGCACCGACGTCGTGGGCCACACCCTCGCCCTCGACGCACTGCTGCCCTGGTCGCAGATCCCGGAGCTGGCCGACGTCGGCGGCATCGGCCGCTACCGGACGACCGTGACCCTGCCGGAGAGCTGGAGCGCGTCGACGGGTGCCGTACTGCGGCTCGGCAGTGTCACCGACACCTGCCGGGTCACCGTGAACGGTACCCGGCTCGACCCCGTGGACCGCCTCAACCCCGAGGTGGAGCTCGGCGGTTCGCTCCGTCCGGGTGCCAACACGGTCGAAGTGGAGGTCGCCACCCCGCTGTTCAACCGGCTGCGGGTCAGCAACCCGGCGGTGTTCGGGGCGGCGGCACGCCAGGCGTACGGCCTGCTCGGTCCGGTCCGGCTGGTCCCCTACGTCCAGCGGACGGTGGCCTGACCCGGGATAGGGTGACCGCTCGTGGAACGGATCCTGGTGGTGGGTGTCACCGGCGCGGGCAAGTCGACGCTCGCGCGGGCCCTGAGCGGTCGGCTGGGCCTGCCGTTCCACGAGCTGGACGCACTGTATTTCGACGGCCCCGGCTGGGCGGTCAACGGCGCCTTCGCCGAGGAGGTGTCGCGGTTCAGCGCCCGGCCACGCTGGATCGTGGACTCACTCGGCTATCCGGAGGTCCGCGATCTGCTGTGGGCGCGGGCGGACGCGGTGGTGTGGCTGGACTATCCCCGGCACGTCGTCATGCCCCGGGTGGTGCGCCGGTCCCTGCGTCGCTCCGCCCGGCGGGAGGTGCTGTTCGGCGGCAACAGGGAGACCTGGGGCGGATGGCTGAGCCGGGAGCACCCGGTGTGGTGGTCCTGGGCCCAGCACGCGGGCCGTCGCGAGGAGATCGCGCGGCGTACCCGGGACACGCGCTTCGCGCCGCTCGACACCCACCGCTTCAGCCGGCCGGCCGAGACCGCCGAGTGGCTGGCGGCGCTCTGAGAACGGCCGTGGCGGGCCGATGAAGTCGGCAGCGCAAAGGGCCCGTCCGGTTGCGGACGGGCCCTTTCGCGGAGCGCCGGGCAGGCCTTGCACCTGCATCTCCCCACAGGAAGCGGGGCGTCTTTCCTTGGACCACCAACGCGACACCGGGCGCCGGGACTTCACGGCGACCAGCTCGTGATCAATACTACCGCATCCGATCACCCGCTCATGACGGCCCCACAAGGAGGCCTCTCATGACGACCCCTCACGGCGGCCCCTCATGACGATCCCTCACGGCGGTCCCTCAAGGCGGTCCGTCAAGGCGGCTGTTCATCACGGCTCCTCGCTGCGGAGCTGTGGACCGGCAGTGCTTCCAGGGACCTGGCCCGGTCTCTGGGCGGGCAGGAGGTCGGCTTCGTGGCCGGGGCCCGCCGTCAGCACGAGGATCCGGTCCTCCGTTCGCCACACGCGCCGTTCCGCCTTGCCGGGGCAGAGCAGGACGCCGTCGTGCGGGCGGGCCGCCCGCGGATCGTGCGCATGGTAGCCGATCGCGCACTCGCCGCGCTCCAGCGCCGCCGCGGCGACCGTGGCGAACGCGGCCTCGTGGCCGGGCAGGACGTAGTGGGCGGCCGGCCTCAGGGCCAGTGCCCCGCCACGGACGGCGAAGATCTCCTCGAAGACGGCGGCGAGTTCGGGGTTCTGCGCGATCTGCGCCATGAGCAGGGCGGTGAGTTCACCCCGGACGACGGCGTGGGAGGCGGGCCCGAGCGGGGCTACGGTGCGGCCCCGGTGGTCGCGCAGCTCGGCCACCACGGGCAGCACCCGGCCGGTCCGTTCCTCCCAGGAGCGCAGGGTCAGCAGGGCCAGCAGGGTCCGCTCGTCGGGCCGTCCGGAGCCCGCCCCCTGGTCCGTACGGTCCGCGCTCAGGGCGATGACACTGTCGTAGGCGGCGAGGTCGAGGTCGTTCAGGGCCTCGGGAGCGGCCAGGTCGCGGACGTGGTGCGTGACGGTGAGCCGCGCGTCATGGGGACGGCCGGGCGACCGGGGCGAGCCGTGGCCCGCGGGGTCGGGCGCCGTGTCGGTGACCACGTCGAGGACCGAGCCGGGCCGCGCGGTCCTGCGCAGGGCGTCCACGATCAGCGGAGCCCGGCGGTTCCAGCCGAGCAGCAGCAGCCGTGCGGGCGGCTCCGGCAGCGGCGCGGGCGGCGCCAGGGCCGCGGTGTCGACACGTGCCCAGCGGTCCGCGAGGGGGGTGGTCCGGTCGTCGTGGGCGACGGTGACCAGTCGGTCGCCCGGCCCCAGCACGGTGTGCGGCGCGGGGGTGAGCAGCGGACGGCCGTCCGGGCGCAGGACCCCGACGACACAGGACGTCTCCAGGCGCAGGGCCACCTCCTCGAAGGAGAGGCCCACCGCCTCCGGGACGTCCGTCACGTGGAACTCGGCTCCGGAGAAGTCGAGCAGGTCGCGCAGCGCAGCCGGCATCCCGGGGCGCCGCGCCGCCTGGACGAGGAGCCGTGCCGAGGTCCGGTCGGTCTCCAGGACGGTGCCGCGCGGTCCGGCGGCGAGCCGTGCGGCGGGCAGGTACCGGCCGTCGTGCACGGCGGCGATCACGCGTGGGGCGCCCGGTCCTTCGTCGGCGCCGGGCAGGGCGCGCAGCGCCAACAGGGTGCGGACGACGGTGAGATCGCCGTCGGACTCGTCGGCGGGCAGCACCACCACCGCCCTGGCCGCGCCCGGGGTGACCAGGGCCAGCGCGTCGGGATCGGTGGGCACACCGGTGCGGCAGACGAGACGGACGCGGTCGGTGGCGCCCAGGGCGGCCGTGAGCGCCGCCTCCATGTGCGCGGGGTCCCGATCGGCGAGCACGGTGACGACATGCCGTCCGCCACCCGACCGCCCGCCGCCGGACCGCCCGCCGCCGGACCGGCCGGCGACGGATCCGCCGGCTCCGGCGCGTCCTTCGACCAGTTCGGCGACCACGGTGAAGATCTGGTCGGTCCAGCCGAGCACCACGTCGTGATCGCGCTCCAGGACCCGCGAGCGGCCGCGCCGGAGTTCGGTGAGCCGGTCGCCTAGGCCGGTGGTGACGACTCCGACGACCGTCGACACGCACAGCAGGGCGATGAGACCGAGCAGGACGGACAGCAGCATCCGCGCCGGGGTGCCCGCCACCGCGCCGAGCCGCAGCGTCTCCGCGCTGGTGCGCCACACCTGGGTGAGCCGGCCGGAGAAGGAGCGCGGCGCGGCCGGGTCCGTCCACACCAGCAGGGTGCTGACGGGCACGACGACCGCCAGGCAGCACACGGCGAGCCAGCCGAGCAGGGTTCCCGTGCTGCGGGCGAGCGTCCTGTCGAACAGGTACCGCGCCCGGTGCCGTAACGAGGTCCGCTCATGCCCTCGTGCCACATCCGCCCCCTGGTCTCCGTGCTCTTCGCATATGCCCCGGCGCGTTGCAGGGTGCCAGGCGCACGGGGCGCGACACGCCGTCCGACCGGGACGTTCATCCTTTCGGGCAGCCCACGCGCCGGAGACCCGGTCACGGGCCCAGACCCGGTCACGGGTTCAGGCGCGGTCCGTGGACAGGCGGGGTCCGGCGGTGACGATCGCGTGGACGGTCTCGGTGACCAGACGGCGGTCCAGGGGGGCGTCGGCGAAGGCGCGGTGCATCGGCCAGCCCTCGATCAGCGCGTCGAGGGCGCGGGACACGCCGGGCGTGAAGTGCAGGGCGAGACTGTCCCTGCTGCGTTCGAGCCAGGTGCGGGTCGTGACCGAGACCGCCGCGTTGTGGTTCGCGTAGGCGTACATCTCGAAGATGAGGGTCATGTCGCGTTCCGTGGCGTAGGCCGGACCGCAGATCAGCTCGACGACGGCGGCCTCCGCCTCGGCGGTGGAGCCGGCGGACAGCAGCGTCTGCCGGTAGAGCCGGGACATGGTGTCCGACAACCGGGCGAAGGCCTGGGCGAGCAGGTCGGCCATGCCGTCGAAGTAGTAGGTGAGCGAGCCCAGCGGAACGTCCGCCCGCGCCGCGATCTTCCGGTGGGTGGTGCTGTGCACACCGCACTCGGAGATCACGTCCAGGGCCGCATCGAGAATCCGCTCCTTGCGTCCGGGATCGTTCGGGATCTCTCGTCGTGTACCGCTCACGCCCTCAATGTGCCATGGGTTGCCTCCCTCGGAGTGTGTACAGACGTACAGACGAGTGTGTACGGTCGTACAGACTTGAGTACGATCCACTGGAGCCACCGCCCATGTCCCTTGATCCCGCCCGGCGCCGCACCGCCGTCTTCGTCCTGTTCTTCGCGCCAGGACTGACCATCTCCTCCTGGGTCACCCGCACCCCGGACGTACGCGACCTGCTCGGCGCCTCGACCGCGCAGATGGGCCTGATCCTGTTCGGGCTCTCGGTCGGCTCGATGCTCGGCATCCTGTGCTCGGGCACGGTCGTGGCCCGCTGGGGCGCCCGGCTGGTGATCCTCGCCGGTACGTCGGCCGTGGCCGCCGGAGCCGTGGTGGTCGGGGCCGGGGCCGCCGCCGGTTCGGGGACCACCGTCGCGCTGGGCCTCGGACTGTTCGGCCTCGGCATGGGCGGCGGCGAGGTGGCCCTCAACGTCGAGGGCGCCGAGGTGGAGCGGCTGCTCGGCCGCTCCACGCTGCCCGCGATGCACGGCTTCTTCAGCCTGGGCACGGTGCTGGGCGCGGTCGCCGGGATGTGTCTGACGGCGGTCGGCTTCCCGGTCCTCGTCCATCTGCTCGTCGTCGCCGCGGTGGTGCTCGGGGCGCTCGCGGTGGTCATCCGCCGGGTCCCGGCCGAGGTGGGCCGGCAGTCCGCAGGCGGCCGCCGGGAACCGGGCGCGGCGCGGCCCGCGGTGTGGAAGGACCCCGCCCTGCTGCTCATCGGCTGTGTCATCCTCGCGCTCGCCCTGGCCGAGGGCACCGCGAACGACTGGCTTCCGCTGGTCATGGTGGACGGTCACGGCTTCGACGCCGCGCTGGGCTCGGCCGTGTACGCGGTGTTCGCCGCCGCCATGACCGTGGGCCGCTTCGTGGGCGGGCGGTTCGTCGACCGGTTCGGGAGGGCGGCGGCGCTGTGCGGGAGCGCGCTCGTCGGGGCCGCCGGCCTGGCCCTGGTGATCTTCGTCGACAACCAGGCGGTCGCGGCGGCCGCCGCCGTCCTGTGGGGTCTCGGGGCGTCGCTCGGGTTTCCCGTCGCGCTCTCCGCGGCGGGTGACTCCGGCACCGACTCCGCCGCCCGTGTGGCGCTCGCCGCGACCGTCGGCTATGTCGCCTTCCTGGTGGGCCCGCCCTCCCTGGGCTACCTCGGTGAGCACTTCGGGCTGCGGCACGCGCTGATCCCGGTGCTCGTGCTGGTGCTGGCGGCCGCCTTCGCCACACCGGCCGCCCGTACGCGACGGGAGGCCCGCGACCCGGAACCGGCGGGCACCTGAGAACGGCGGGTGACCGGGACCCGGTTCGCCGCTCCGGAAGGCGGATCAGGTCGCGGAACCGGCCGCGGCGCCCGTCACCGGACGGATCCCTCTCATCGCCGGGCGTCCTCGTCGAACTCGGCGCGGTCGTATGGGCGTCCGCGTCTGACGGTGAGGGTGACGCTGCGCAGGTTGCCGATGTCCTGGAGGGGGTTCTCGTCCAGGACCGCGAAGTCGGCGAGCTTCCCGGCCTCGACACTGCCCATGTCCGCCTCGGCACCGGCGGCGCGGGCGCCGACGAGGGTGGCCGAGCGCAGCACGTCGGCGGCGGGGACACCGCACCGGTCCACGAGGAAGGCGAGTTCGCCGTACAGGGCGGGGAAGGGGTCGCCGGGGTCGGTCTCGTGGTCGGTGCCCGTGCACACGTCCACCCCGGCCCGGTACGCCTGGCCGGTGACGGCGGCCGCCAGCTCGGCGTTGCGGGCGGCCCGCTCGGCGGACTCGGCGCTGTCGCCGCGGAGTTCGTCGCTGGTCCACATGGAGGCGGTGGCGTCCAGGACCGTACCGCGGCGGCGCATCTCGGCGAACAGGGCGGCCAGGTGCGGGTCGTCGCCCGCGGCGAAACGGGCGTGGTCCACGGGCGGTTTGGTCTTGTATCCGGTCAGCGGCTCGGTGGTGGGGCCCTCGAAGGCGAGCAGGGTCACATGGGAGACGCTGTCGACGCCCGCCGCGACGACCTCGCCGGGCGCGGCCGGGAAGACGGTGGCGTGCGCCCAGACGGCGATGCCCTGGCGGTGCGCCTCCGCGGTGACGGCGGCGACGGTCGCGGCGTCCAGGTCGGCGTAGACCTTGATCGCGGCGGCGTGCGTGCCGCGGGCCAGGGCGACGGCGATCGGCAGGTCGGTGTCGGGGGTGACGGCCTGCATCCAGGGGACGGCGCCCGGTACCGCGCCGCGTGACACCTCGTGGGTCCGGGGGTCGTCGAAGAAGGATGGCCCGGCCATGAGGGCGGCGTAGCGGATCTCGGGTCCCGGGATCTCGCCGACCAGGGTGGCCCGGGCGAGGTCGCCGACGTGGCGCAGGTCGTCGGCCATGTCGCGGACGGCGGTGACCCCGCCGTACACCAGGCGCCGGAGCACCGCCTCGGCCGCCGGCCGGTCGGGCGGGGTGGCCAGGTGCTGGTGGGTGTCGACGAGGCCGGGCACGACGAACCGGCCGTCGAGGTCGACCCGCGGCGCCCCGGCGGCGTGCGGGGGCAGCGGGTCGCCGTCGCCGGTGACGGTGTGCAGGCGGGCCCCGTCGGTGA
Organism: Streptomyces humi; assembly: GCF_001005085.2. GTDB lineage: Bacteria > Actinomycetota > Actinomycetes > Streptomycetales > Streptomycetaceae > Streptomyces > Streptomyces humi. The sequence continues at coordinate 132,323 of NZ_LBMU02000099.1, read as the reverse complement.
CGATCGTGGTGTTCGGCCGGAGCGGGCGGCCGGTGCCGTCGAAGAGGGTGGCGCCGCGGTAGACCGTGACGGTCCCGGCGGGCGGAGCGGCCCAAGGGGTGGGGGCGCCGGGGGGCAGGTCGGTCATGGTCACCTTCGGTCCGCCGTGTTGTGAAAGCGTGCGTTGTAAACCGTGCGTTGTTACAGCGTGCGTAACATCTGTATCGTTCGATGAAAATGCAGGTCACTGTAGCGTGCGGTCGGCGGACCACCGCAAGGGTCCGTGCCGGCCCGGACGCGCCGGCTCGCGGCACGGGCCGCGCCGGGGACGAGAGGGAAGAGCCGCGTCATGCCCGACACACCCGTCGCCGCGGGCCCGCCCCGGTCTGCCGTGGACAAGGCCCTCGACCTGGTCGAGGCGGTCTCGCGCGCGCCGCACCCGGTGCGCCTGACCGACCTGGCCGCGGAGGTCGGCCTGCACCGCGCCACCGCGTACCGGATCCTGCTGGACCTGGTCCGGCGGGGCTGGGTACTGCGAGCCGGTGACCGCTATCTGCCGGGCGCCGCCGTGCTGCGGATGTCCGCGGCGGCCGCGGGCAACTCACTGACCACGCTGGCCCGTCCGGTGCTGGAGCGGCTGTCCGCCGCGACCGCGATGATGGCCAACCTCCAGGTGCTGGAGGAGGGCGGCGGCCGGGTGGTCGACGTGGTGCGGCCCGAACGGCTCGCCATGATCAGCCACTTGCGGGGCGAGCTGCTGCCGGTACGACGGTTCGCCGGGCCACTGGCCCTGGTCGCCGCGCTCGAACCGGAGGCGCGCGTGCGGTGGCTGGGCGCGGCGCCCGAGGACGGCACCGACATCACTCGGGAGCTGGCCGAGGTGGCACGGACCGGTGTCGCCGTGGAGCGCGGCCGTAACGACAGGCTCGTGGCCTCCGTCAGCCGGGCCGTGGTGCCCGCGCCGGGGGCGCCGGTGTGCGCACTGACGGTCGTGGGACCGGACATCGAGTTCGACGGACCGAAACTGGCCTTCGTGGAGCGGGAGTTGCGCGCCGCCACCGACGAACTGACGGCGGCGCTGACGGCCGACGGGGCGGAGGCGCGCCAGTGAGCGGCCTGCTGGTGCTGGACCGCGGGCGGACGGCCGCCGCACTGGAGCCGGCCGGCGTGCTCGACGCGGTGGGCCGGGCGCTCGTCGCCGTCGCCCGGGGCGAGGCGTCCGTTCCGCCGCGGATCGCCGCCCTGACCCCGACGGGCCTGCTCGGCGCGATGCCCGGCTACGTCGCCGGGCTCGGGCCGGCCGCGAAGCTGGTGACCGTGACCGCCGATCCGGAGCATCCCGGACGAAGCTTCCACCGGGGGCTCGTGGTGCTGTTCGACGAGCACGACGGGCGGCCCCTCGCCCTGGTGGACGCCGAGTCCCTGACCGCGGTCCGGACGGCGGCGTCCGCCACCCACGGCGCCCTGGCCCTGGCCGCCCGGCCGGACCTGGGACGGGTGACGGTGGTGGGGACGGGGGCCCAGGCGCGGGCCCAGCTGACGCTGCTCGCCGCCGTCCGGCCGACGGCACTGGTCACCGTCGCCGGCCGTGACCCGGCTCGGGCGGGCGAGGCGGCCGCGCTGTTCCCCGGCGCACGGGTCGCGGCGGGCATCGAGGAGGGGGTGCGCACGGCCGAGGTGGTGTTCTGCTGCACCGGCGCCACCGCGCCCGTCCTGCGCCGGGAGTGGCTCTCCCCCGGTGTCCACGTCTCCTCGGTCGGCGGCTCGCACGGACCCGAACTGGATCCCGGCACGGTCCGGGACGCCGCCCTGTTCGCCGAGTGGACCGGCGCGGCCACCGAGCCGCCGCCGGCGGGCGCCCACGAACTCCAGGACCTCGCCCCCGGACGGCGCGTCACCCTCCTCGGCTCGGTGCTCGCCGGGGACCGGCCGGGACGGGGCGGTGACACCGGGGCACTCACCGTCTTCAAGTCCACCGGGCACGCGGCCCTGGACGTGGCGGCGGTCCGGGTGGCCTACGACGCGGCGCTGGCACGGGGGTTGGGAGTCCGCGTGGACCTGTGACGGTCACCGCGGGCGCTCCGCCACGGGAAGTCCCCGCCCTCTTTGTTTCATAGTACATCTAGATGCATAATGCCGTTATGGATGACCGCGTCGAAGATCGGCAGGCCGACGGCGGACCGGGCGGCGAGGCGCCCGCCACCGGGACGCCGGACCAACTGATGATCGCTGTCGAGCAGTTGGTACGGCATGTACGGCACAGCGCCACCGCCGGCGGCCTGAGCACCGCGGCCTCCTCGGCGCTGGCCCGGCTGGGCCGGGAGGGCCCGCTGCGGCTGACCGACCTGGCCCGCGCCGAGGGCGTCTCGCAGCCGGGGACGACCCAGCTGGTGGGCCGGCTGGAGCGTGCGGGACTGGTGGCGCGCACCGCCGACAGCACGGACGGCCGCGGCGTCCTCGTGGAGATCACCGCGACCGGCCTCGACGTCTTCCGGCAGCGGCGCGCCGAACGCGCCGCCGCGCTGCGGGAACTGATCGAGGAACTGACCGAGCCCGAACAGCAGGCCGTACGGATCGCCCTGCCCGCCCTCGCCCGCGCGATCGAGGAACGCCGGGCCCGCGCCTGAGCCGCCACCGCCCCCCTCCCGGGACCACTCCCCCGCGCAGCCCCGCCCGTCCCACCCATGCCATCCGTCCCGTCCGTCCGCATCCGGAGAGAGGACCGTCGATGAGTACACCGCACCAGAGGCCCGCGAGCCCGTTCAGCCAGCCGAAGGCCGTGTGGGCCGTGGCGTTCGCCTGCGTGATCTCCTTCATGGGCATCGGCCTCGTGGACCCGATCCTGCCCGCGCTGGCCACGAGCCTGCACGCCTCCCCCAGTCAGGTCTCGCTGCTGTTCAGCAGCTACCTGATCGTCACGGCGGTCGCCATGCTGGTCGTCGGCTGGGTCTCCAGCCGGATCGGCGCCAAACGCACCCTCGTCACCGGTCTCGCGGTCATCGTGGTGTTCGCGGCGCTCGCCGGCACCTCGGGCTCGATCAACGGCATCGTCGGTTTCCGGGCCGGGTGGGGGCTGGGCAACGCCCTGTTCATCGCCACCTCCCTGGCCGTCATCGTCGCCTCGGCGAGCGGCGGCTTCGCCGGCGCGATCATCCTCTACGAGACCGCCCTCGGCCTCGGCATAGCCGTCGGCCCCCTGCTGGGCGGCGAGTTGGGGGCCATCAGCTGGCGGGGCCCGTTCTTCGGCGTCGCCGTCCTGATGGCCGTCGCCCTCGTCGCCACCCTGGCGTTCGTGCCCGCGCTGCCCAGGCCGGAGCGCCCCACCTCGCCGCTGGCGCCGATCTCGGCGCTGCGCCACCGCGGTCTGCTGACCATGGGGATCATGGCCCTGCTGTACAACTGGGGCTTCTTCACCATGCTCGGCTACGCGCCCTATCCGATGGAGCTGAACGCCCATCAGCTGGGTCTCGTCTTCACCGGGTGGGGCCTGCTGGTGGCCGCGTTCAGCGTGTTCTTCGCACCACGCCTCCAGGCCCGTTTCGGCACCGCCCCCGTGCTGTACGCCAACCTCGTCGGCCTCGGCGCGGTGATGGCCGTGATCGCCGCCGGGGTCGACACGCCCACGGTGGTGATCGTCGCCGTGATCGTGAGCGGTGTCTTCATCGGCATCAACAACACCCTCACCACGCAGGCGGTGATGGTGGTCTCGCCGGTGGAGCGCCCCGTCGCCTCCTCCGCGTACGGCTTCCTGCGTTTCATCGGCGGCGGCCTGGCCCCGTACGTGGCCGGGAAGCTCGCCGACGCCACGGATCTCAGCGTGCCGTTCTACCTGGGCGCGGGCACCTTCCTGCTCGCGATACCCGTGCTGGCCGGCGGGCACCGGCTGCTGCGGGAGGCGGAGTCCCGCCTCAGCGGCGGCGAGCCGGTCGCCCCGACCCTCACGCCCGTCGGCCGGCGGGTCGCGCCGGGTGCGGGACCGGTCGTGGTGGCGGTCGGAAACCACGGGCGGGCCGCCGCCATCGTCGACGCGGCCGCGCGGCTCGCCCGGGACACCGGCAGTCCGCTCGAGGTCGTCCACGTCCAGCGGACCGCCGTCGTGGAGGAGCAGGCGGCGGACACCGAGAGCGCCACCGAGGCCAGGGCCGCCGTCACCGCCCATCTGGACCGGCTCGCCGCACAGGGGTTCGCCGCCACCGGTCAGGTCCTGGACAGTGTCGGCGACCATGCCGCCGCCGGACGGGTGCTGGCCCGTCACGCCACCGAGGTGCACGCCCGGGCCGTCGCCGTCGGACGCTCACCGCGCGGACCGCTCGCCCAGTTCGCCGACGGCAGTCTCACCACGGCGCTCGCCCGTGCCGCGTCCTGCACGGTGGTCCTGGTCGACCCGGCCGACGCGCCCCTCAGGCTGACCGAGTCCGCACTCGTCCGCCTGCGCGACAGCCGGATCTGAGCCGGCGGCCCGGTCCGCGTCCGCCCGCACGGGCCGTCGTAACAGAGAGGCATACGAGACAGGGATACGAGAGAGGCATTCGCCCGGACGAGAGAGACCCACCGCCGCAAGACCGGTTCGCCCGGGCGGATCGCCCCGTGCCGTCCCGGAGCGCGGCGCCGACCGGCCGCGCCTGCGCACGGACGCGGGCAGCCTGCGCACGGACGCGCGCAGCCTGCGCACGGACGCGGGCCGGCCCGCCCGGGCGGCGGTCAGGCTCCCGCGGCCACCCTGCCCAGTTCGGCCAGCAGGCCGCGCATGAGCGGAGCCATGTCGGTCTCCTCCGCCGCCCTGATCCACCGTTCGAAACCGACCTTGAAGACGGCCACCCCGGTCTCCGCGGTCAGGGTCGCCGTGGGTTCCGGCACCCCGCGGTCCCGGAGGGCGCCGGCGAGGGCCGTCGCCAGCGCGGCCAGCTTGATCAGCTCGCGCTCCCGGAGTTCCTGGTGGGCCTCCACCACGGCCTGCCGGCGCAGGGCGTACTCGTGACGGCCCCTGAACATGCCCGAGGCCGCGTCGAGTCCGGCGCCGACCACGTCGAGCAGTGCCGCGTCCGGCGCGGCCTCCGCCACGGCGGTCACGAACAGCTCCTGGAGCGGGGAGCCGGCGAAGAGCACCTCGCGCTTGTCGGCGTAGTGCCGGAAGAAGGTGCGCTCGGTGAGGCCCGCCTGCCGGGCGATCTGCGCCACGGTCGTCTGCTCGTACCCCTGCTCGCCGTAGAGCCGCAACGCCGCTTCCGCCAGTCGCTGCCGCGCGTTCGGCTCCCATCTGCCCATGGCGGAATCCTACGCGATGACAGTGACTGACATCAGGTGCTACCTTCGATGTCAGTCACTGTCATCAACAGTCAGGAATCTCCCATGCGTGTTTTCGTGACCGGTGCGTCCGGCTGGCTCGGCTCCGCCGTCGTGCCCGAACTCCTCGACGCCGGGCACCAGGTGACCGGGCTGGCCCGCTCGGACGCCTCCGCCGCCGCGCTCACCGCCGCCGGCGCGGAGGTCGTCCGCGGCACCGTCGACGACCTGGACGTGCTGCGCACGGCGGCCGCCGCCTCTGACGGCGTCGTCCACCTCGCCTTCAAGCACGACATCGCCTTCAGCGGCGACTTCCGCGGGGCCGCCGAGGCGGACCGCCGTGCCGTGGACACGTTCGGCGAGGTGCTGGCCGGTTCCGGCCGGCCCCTCGTGATCGCCTCCGGCCTGCTCGGTCTCGCGCCCGGCCGGGTGGTCACCGAGCGGGACGTGCCCGCCGTCGACGGCTCACCGGCCTCGGTACGGCAGACCACCGCCCTGGCGGCGCTGGAGCTGGCCGGCCGCGGGGTGCGTTCCGCCGTGGTGCGCCTGGCTCCCACCTGCCACGGCGAGGGGGACAACGGTTTCATGGCGGCGCTGGTCGGCATCGCCCGGGAGCGGGGCCTCTCGGGATACGTCGGCGACGGCGCCAACCGCTGGCCCGCCGCCCACCGGCTGGACGTCGGACGGCTGTTCCGGCTGGCCGTGGAGAAGGCGCCCGCGGGTTCGGTGCTGCACGGGGCGGGCGAGGAGGGCGTCGCGATCCGTGACGTCGCCGAGGTGATCGGCCGGCAGCTGGGCGTGCCGGTGGTCTCGGTGCCGCCCGCCGACGCGGCCGGGCACTTCACCTGGCTCGGCGGCTTCATCGGCCTGGACAGCCCGGCCTCCAGCACGGCCACCCGGGAGCTGCTGGACTGGCGGCCGTCGCACCCGGGCCTGCTGGCGGACCTGGACAAGGGCCACTACTTCGGCCCGGCCGCCTGACTCAGCGGGGCAACCGGGGCACGCTGTCGATCAGCCGCCGGGTGTAGGGGTGCCCGGGCGCGCCCAGCACCCTTTCGGTGGCGCCCTGTTCGACCAGCCGGCCACGCTCCAGCACCGCGGTGCGCTCGCACAGCGAGGCGACCACCGACAGGTCGTGGCTGACCATGACCAGCGTGAGGTCGCGCTCCTGCTTCAGCTCCGCCAGCAGGTCGACGACCTTCACCCGGGTCGTGAGGTCGAGGGCGCTCACGGGTTCGTCCGCGAGCAGGACGCGCGGGTCGCACACGACGGCACGGGCGATGGCGATGCGCTGGCGCTGGCCGCCGGAGAACTCGTGCGGGTAGCGGGCGGCGGCGTCGGCGGGCAGCCCGACCCGTTCCAGGGCGGCGGCCACCTTCGGCGCGGCGGTCGCACGGCTGTCCAGGCCGAGGGAGCGCAGCGGTTCGGCGACGATGGCGGCCACCCGGCGGCGCGGGTCCAGGGAGGAGTACGGATCCTGGAAGACGCACTGCACGCCGCGCCGGAACCGGCGCAGCTGCTCCCGGTCGCGCGGGGCGAGAGGCGCGCCGTCGAAGCGGACCGCGCCGTCGCTGGGCCGGGCCAGGCCCAGCAGGAGCCGCAGCAGGGTGGTCTTGCCGGCGCCGGACTCGCCGACCAGCGCCAGCGACTGCCCCGGTTCGACGGCCAGGGACACCCCTTGGACGACGTCGGAGGCGGCGCCCCGGTAGCGCACGGACACGTCGTCGAGTTCGAGTACGGGGGTCATCGGGCGCTCCTCAGGTCCAGGGCGGCCTCCAGCTTGCGGGCACCGGTGACCAGCGTCCGGGTGTACTCGGCCGTGGGTGCGCCGATCACGTCCAGGACGGGGCCCTCCTCGACGGCCCGGCCGTCCTTGAGGACGAGGGCGCGGTCGGCGATCCTGGCGACGACGGCCAGGTCGTGGCTCACGAACAGCACGGCCATCGCGCGCTCGCGTACCAGGGTGTCGAGCAGGTCGAGCACCTCGGCCTGCACGGAGACGTCGAGGGCGGTGGTGGGCTCGTCGGCGATGAGCAGGTCGGGTTCGCAGGCGAGGGCCATGGCGAGGGCGACGCGCTGGCGCTGGCCGCCGGAGACCTCGTGCGGGAACGCGCGGGCGATCCGCCCGGGTTCGGGCAGCCGCACCCGGTCGAGGGCCTCCCCTACGGCGGCCCGCAGCTGCCTCCCCTTGAGGCCGGTGCGGCGGGCCAGCGGCTCGGCGATCTGGCGGCCCACCCGCATCAGCGGGTCGAGGGCGGTCAGCGGTTCCTGGAAGACCACGGCCGCCCGACGGCCGCGGACCGCCGTGAGCCGCTTCTCCGTTGCGCCGACGACCTGGGCGCCGGCCAGCTCCACGCTGCCCTCGGCGCGCATCCCGTCGGGCAGCAGGCCCAGCAGGGCGAGGGTGGTCAGGGACTTGCCGGAGCCGGACTCGCCGATCAGGCCGAGGCGTTCGCCCGCGTCGAGCCGGAAGGTGAGGTCGTCGACCAGGGTACGGCCGTCGGCGGTGCGCACGGTCAGGCCGTGTACGTCGAGGAGGGTCATGACCGCCTCTGTCGGGTCGCCGGGTCGAGGGTGTCGCGCAGTCCGTCGGCGATCAGGTTGACGCCGACGACGAGCAGGACCAGCAGGACGCCGGGGGCGAGCGCGCCGGCCGGGGCGGTGGTGAAGGTGGCCTGGGCCTCCTGGAGCATCCGGCCCCAGGAGGCGTTGGGCGGCGGCGCGCCGAGGCCGAGGTAGGAGAGCCCGGCCTCGGCCAGCACGGCGAGGCCGAACTGGAGGGCGAGGTTGACCACGAGGGTGGGCCAGATGTTGGGCAGTACGTGCCCGGCGACGGTGCGCGGCCAGGAGGTGCCCGAGGTGCGGGCGGCCGTGATGTAGTCCTGCGCGAGGACCCGTTTGACCAGGATCCGCACCAGCCGGGCGACGACCGCGCTCTGGGCCAGGCCGATGGCGAGGACGGCGGAGCCGAGGGTCGCCGAACGGGCGGCGACCACGAGCATCGCCAGCAGCAGCGTCGGGAAGGCGATCAGGATGTCGAGGAACGCGGCGAGGGTGTCGTCGAGCCACCCCTGCGCGAACGCGGCGAGCACGCCGAGGGTGACGCCGATCAGCGCGGCGGTCAGCACCGAGCCGAGGCCGGCCGCGAGGGCGATCCGCGAGCCCGTCATCAGCTGCGTGAACAGGTCCCGGCCCAGTTTGTCGGTGCCGAGGAGATGCCCGCCGCCGGGACCGGCGAGCCGGCCGCCGGAGGTGTCGTCGGTGGCGTAGGGCAGCCAGACCAGCGAGACGAGCGCGAGCAGCGCGATCAGGCCGGTGAGGGTGCAGCCGGCGAGCAGGGTCGCCGAGCGGCGGCGGCCGCCGCGGACGGGTGCGGCGGCCGGGGCCTTGTCCAGGACGTCGGTCGTGGTCATCGGGCTCCTCCCGACAGCCGGCCGCGCAGTCGCGGGTCGATGATCCGCTGGACGAGGTCGGCGGCGAACCCGATCAGCAGGACGGCGAGGGTGGAGACGAACAGGACGCCCTGGATCACCGGGTAGTCGTGCTGGGCGATGCCGGTGGCGAGCAGCGAGCCGAGGCCGGGCAGCGCGTACACGGACTCCACCACGACCGCGCCGAGCAGGGTCGAGGCGAGTTCGATGCCGAGGACGGAGATCACCGGGACGGAGGCGTTGCGCAGCCCGTGCCGCCACATGGCGGCCGGGAAGGAGGCGCCGAGGGCGCGGGCGGTACGCAGGTGGTCGCTGCCGAGGACGTCGAGGGTGGCCGAGCGGACGTACCGGATCAGGGAGGCGCTCATCACCAGGGCGATGGTGACCACCGGCAGTACGAGGGACCGCACGGCGTCGGCGGGCGCGGCCCAGCCGTCCTGCGGGAAGCCGCCGGACGGCAGCCAGCCGGCGTTCAGCGCGAACACCGCGATGAGGATCATGCCGAGCCAGAACACCGGTACCGCCATGCCCAGTTGGGAGATCCCGCTGAGCAGGGCGCCGTACCAGGTGTGCCGCTTGTGGGCGGCGACGAAGCCGACGGGGACGGCGACGAGGACGGCCAGTACGAACGCGGCCAGCGTCAGCGGGACGGTGACGTTCAGGCGGGCGGTCACCTCGGGGCCCACCGGCAGCGAGCTGACGAAGGAGGTACCGAGGTCGCCGCCGGCCAACTGCCCGAGCCAGTGGGTGAACTGCTCGGGCAGCGGCCGGTCGGAGCCGATCGAGTGGCGGGCCGCGGCGATCTGCTCCGGGCTCGCGCCCACCGAGGTGAGCGCGTTGGCCGGGTCGCCGGGCAGCAGGCGCAGCAGGACGAAGAGCACCACGCTCGCCAGCACCAGCGACACGGCCAGGAAGGCGAGGCGTCTGAGGAGGTAGCGCCCCATCAGTCCTTCTTCTTGATGTCGTAGGCGTAGAACTGGGAGTTCAGGCCGTTGAGCGGGTAGCCGGAGAGCTTGGTGCTCGCGACCACGATCTGCGGGTAGAGGTAGAGCCAGTCGCTGGCCGCGTCCTCGGCGGTCTGCCGGTTGACCTTCTTCAGCAGTTCGGTCTGCCGCGCGGTCGTGGTGGCCTCCTCGGCCTCCGTGACCCACTTGGTGACCTGCTTGTTGTCGTAGCCCCAGTAGAAGTCGGGGTTGCCGTACCAGACCAGGTCGCGGTCGTTGACGTGCTCCTGGAGCGTCGCCGTGAAGTCGTGGTTCTTGTAGATCTTGGTGTACCACTCGTCGGGCGTGATCGTGTTGATCCTGACGGTGATGCCGACCTTGGCCAGCTGCGCCTTGATGAAGGTCGCGGCCGTGGGGTGCGGGTCGTAGTTGGGGGTGTCGAGGGTGAAGGAGAAGCCCTTGGCGTAACCGGCCTCGGCGAGCAGCTTCTTGGCCTTGGTGACGTCGTAGGCGTTGACCTTGGTGAGGTCCTCGTACCAGGGGTCGGTGGGCGGCACCATCGAGCCGATGAGCTTGCCGTAGCCGCCCCAGACGGACTCCAGGAGCTTCTTGTCGTCGATGGCGGCGGAGACGGCCTGGCGCACCTTGACGTCGGTGAAGGGCTTGGCCTTGTCGTTGAAGGCGAGCAGCAGCTTGGTGGTGGAGTCGCCGTCGTTGACCTTGTAGCTCTGGTTGCTCTTGAACTGGTCGAGGGCGTCCGGCGACTGCTCGCTGGTGACCACGTCGACGGCGTTGGTCAGCAGGGCGTTGTTGAGGGCGGTGGCGTCCTTGAAGTAGTGGAAGACGACCTGCTTGTTGGCGGCCGCGTCGCCCCAGTAGCCGGCGAACCGGTTCAGGCTGAGCGCCGAGCCGCGCGTCCACTTGCCGAGCGTGTAGGGGCCGGTGCCGTCCTCGCTCGTCTTCAGGTCCTTCGCCTGGGAGTTGATGATCCAGACGTAGGAGAGGTTGTAGACGAAGGAGATCGAGCGCTGCGACAGGGTGACCTTGACGGTGTGCGCGTCGGGGGTGGCGATGTCCTTGACGACCTCCAGGTTGCTCTTGCGGGCCGACTGCGAGTCGTCGGCGAGCACCTTCTGGAGGCTGTACTTGACGTCGGCGCTGGTGAGTTCCCTGCCGCTGTGGAACTTCACACCGCTGCGCAGGGTGAAGGTGTAGGTGCGGCCGTCGGCGCTGGTCGTGTAGTCCTTCGCGAGGAGCTTGTCGACCTTGCCGTCGTCGGTGAGGCGGAAGAGGCCTTCGTAGACGTTGCCGTTGAGGGCCTCGGTGACGCCCTGGCCGCCGCCCGCGGTGTTGTCGAGGTTCTGCGGCTCGTACAGGGAGCCGATGTTGACGGTGGCGTTCTTGTCCCAGGTGCCGCCGGAGCCGCCGGTCGCGGAGCCGCCGCAGGCGGTGAGGGCGAGCGCGAGGGTGGCGGTGGTCGCGGCGGCGTACAGGGCGGGCTTGTTCAGTCTCATGGCGTGTGGGCGCTTTCGTGCTGCGGTACGGGGAGGGGGCTGCGGGCGATCAGTGCTGCGCGAGGAAGCCGTCGCGGAAGACGGGGCGCTTCTCGCCGGCCTCGACGGCCAGGTGGAAGCGGTTCTGCCGCGGCGGCATCGGACAGTTGTACTGATCGGAGAATCCGCAGGGCGGCACGAAGGCCCGGTTGAAGTCGAGGACGACCCGGCCCTCGTCGGCGGTGCGCTCGACGAACAGGAAGCGGCCGGCGCCGTAGGTGGTGTCCCCGTTGGTGGGGTCGCCGAAGACGAGCAGCAGGGTGCCGTCGTCGTCGAAGGCGCTGAGGGTGTACGCGCGGCCGTCGACGGTGAGCGTGATGTCGCCGGGTACGACCAGGTCGCGGCTGCCGCCGTTGTCCCGGATGTGCTCGAAGGCGATCCGGCGGGCGCCCGGCACCGGCGTGTAGGCGGCCTCCAGGACCCAGGCGGGGTCGTACGGAAAGGTGTCGACGCCCTCGAAGTGGCGGATGGCGGGCGCGTCCGCGTCCCAGAAGCGCAGGCCGTGCTCGGGTTCGCCGGTGGCGAGGTCGGTGCGGCTCAGCGTGGTGACCGCCACGGTGGCGGGCTGCCCGGCGCGGGCGGCCTCGGCGTCGGCGTGCTCGCCGGCCGGCAGCCAGCGGGTCTCGACGAGGGCGAGGTTGCCGGTCGGCGAGGTGAGCGCGCGCAGGCGCCCCGCACACCAGGCCTCCCACTCCTGCCGCGGGTCGACGGGGGCCGGAGAGGCGGAGGAGTGGGACACGGCGTACTCATTCGGCTAGCAGGGGAGGATCGCCACGGAATGTCATTGCATGGCCAAAGCATGTACTTTATCCACCATAAGATCGCCTAATGTCAAACAGCCGTCTCGATGACTGAGACGGCTGTCGGACGAGGTGAGCGGGGCCACGCGGGGCCACGCTCGGGAACGGCGAGGGGCTCAGCCCTGACGGCGCTCGGCCACACCCTCGGACACCGGTGCCGGCGCGGCGGCCTGGGCCGTGACCACCTTCGAGGCGCGGCCCCGGTCGAGGACGCCACCGGTGACCGCCAGGGCCAGGCCCGCCATGGCGAGGGCGGCGCCGACCAGGTTGGGGGCGGCCCAGCCCCAGCCCGCCGAGATGACCAGGCCGCCGAGCCACGCACCGGCCGCGTTGGCCAGGTTGAAGGCGGAGTGGTTGGAGGCCGCCGCCATGGTCGGGGCCTCCTTCGCGTTGATCATCAGCAGCATCTGGACGGGCGTGGTGATGAGCGCGCCCATGGCACCGATGAAGGTGACCGTGATCAGGGCCGGGACCGTGCTGTGCACGGTGAAGTAGAACGTCACCAGACCGGCCGCCAGCAGGATGATCCCGGCGTAGAGCGTCGGGCGCAGGGCACGGTCGGTGAGGGGGCCCGCGAGCAGGGTGCCGACGGTCATGCCGACGCCGTAGAGGGCGAGGACGACGGTGGTCGAGGCGTCGGAGATGCCCGTCAGGTGCGTCAGCATGGGCACGAGGTAGCTGTAGACGGCGAAGAAGCCGCCGAAGCCCACGACGGCGGTGGCCAGTCCGATGAAGACCTGCCGGTTGCCCATCGCGCGCAGTTCCTGACGGATGCCCGCCTGCGGGCCGCGCGGCTGGTGCGGTACGAGGAGGGCGAGCGCCGCCAGTGCCACCAGTCCGATGACGGCGACCGCGCAGTAGGCGTACCGCCACCCCAGGTGCTGCCCGAGGGCGGTGCCCGCGGGGACGCCGACGATGTTGGCGATGGTGAGGCCGAGGAAGACCTGGGAGACCGCGCGGGCCGCCCGGTCGGGAGCCACCAGGGAGGAGGCGACGACCGCGCCCACGCCGAACAGCGCGCCGTGCGGCAGTCCGGCCAGGAAGCGGGCGGCGAACAGGAGGCCGAAGTTCGGGGCCAGCGCCGACGCCGTGTTGCCGACCACGAACAGCCCGGTGAGCAGGAGCAGCAGCCGCTTGTGGGGCACCCGGGCGCCGATGCCGGTCAGCACGGGAGCGCCGACGACGACACCGAGGGCGTAGGCGGAGACGAGGTTGCCGGCGTGCGGCACGGACACCCCGACGCCGTCCGCGATCTGGGGCAGCAGCCCCATGGTGGCGAACTCGGTGGTGCCGATGCCGAACGTGACGACGGCAAGGGCCAGCAGAGCCAGAGGCATGGTGAGCGGGGAGACCTTTCGAAAGAGCGGTCGGGGGCGGGAACCGGGGACGGGGACGCGGCGGACGGAGTGTTCCGGCCTTTACGGAGGTGTTCCGGCCTTCCGCGGCCGGCCGCGCCGGGCACCCTTGCCCAGCAGACCCCAAGAACGTTGCAGCGAGATGACACGAGTACGCATTCCTGGATCGCCGCCGGCGGCCAGGTGAGCTGCGTCACTCGGGACGGGGCCGCGAGGCGGCGCCCGTCAGCCCGCGGGTGGCGCGGACGCGGTCCGGGCCGCGCGCATCCGGTCCGGGCGGGGGGCCGCCGGAAGCAGGTCGTCGTGCGGTGCGGGCAGGCCGTACAGCGCGTAGAGACGCCGGCGGACCGGCTCGGCCGGGAACTGGTCGCCGTAGACGGCCATCTTGAAGATCACGCCTTCGAGGACGCTGCGCAGCAGGGCCTCCTCGACCGCGGGATCCTCGGCGCCACGCGCCGCGAACAGGCCGCGCAGGCCGTCCTCCAGAGCGGCCACGCGCGCCTCCTTGCGGGCTTCGGCCGCCGCGAACTGCGGATGGGTCGCGGGATTGACGACCAGGCTGAGCGTGAGGCGCTGCACGGGCACGGTGGCAGCGGCCGTGGCGATCGCGCCGTCGATGACGGCGGCCAGCCGCTCGTCCGGGTCGCCGGGGACGTCGACGAGCGCGGTGACGCCGTCCAGGTAGCGGTCGAGCAGTTCGTCGACCAGGTTCTGCTTGCCGGGGAAGTAGTAGGTGAGCAGACCGCGCGAGACACCGGCGCGTGCGGTGATGTCCGAGATCGTGGCGTCATGGTAGCCCTTCTCGGCGAAGACCTCCAGGGCCGCCGCTAGGATCCGCTCCCGCGACTGCGCCCGCAGTTCCTCGTTGGCCTCGGCCGATCGCGGTGACACACGCCCCCCTGCCCGTCTCCGCGGCGCCCGCACCCGACGCGCCGCCGGCCGGTCCGACCTGGACCGACGCCCCCTATTCTCCCCGCCTTCCAGGGCGTTCACCGCACCGGTCCGTCCGAGACCCGAACTGCCGTACGCGGATCCGTACTTGGGTTTGGGAGTTTTGACTGGCTGGCTGTACAGTCAACGCTCGTCACGGGCCGGTGCCGGTCCGGTTCCACGAGAGGGAAGACACACAGTGGTGAGCAAGGAAGAGCTCAAGTCGGCGCTCCACGCGGCCTTCGACGCCGTAGTCCCCGACGGGGAGACCTACACCAAGGTCTACGCCTCGGACATGAAGCAGCGGAACTACGTCGTCTACCGGAGCACGACGGTCTACAACTACGCGGTCGGCTTCCGGCCGGGCAGCACCGAACTGGTGATCGTCCCGGTGGAGGAGAACGACGGCCGGGTCACCCCGGGCACCCCGGTCACCATCTCCGACGCCAACCGCGGTGCCGTGAAGAAGCGGGACCTCCAGGGTCGCTTCCACGTGTCCACCGCGGAGGGCGAGAAGTTCCGGCTGGTCGTGATCCCCTCGGTACCGAAGATCACCGCGGGTTTCTACCAGCTCCCGGTGGACCAGCGGGACGAGTACGAGGCCTTCCAGAAGGTCAAGGAGCTGATCTGCGCCTGAGGCGCGCCGACGGGGGCGCCCGACGCCCTCGGGTCAGCCCACGGGCTCGCGGCCCTGCTTCCAGTACCCGGTGAAGTCGATCGCCGCCTTCGGGACCCCCGCGGCGACGAGCGCCCGCCTGGCACCGGTGGCGAGCGCGCTCTCCCCGGCCACGAAGACGCTGACGGGCGCCGCCGGCAACGCCAGCTCCCGCACCCGCCGCAGTGCCAGCTCCCCCGGCTTCACGGCGGGGTCGTCACGGGGCAGCCAGTCCACCTCGACGTGCTCACCGAGGTCGAGGTCCTGGACGTCGTCCGAGGTGGGCACTTCGAGGAGCAGCCGGGTGGGCAGCGTGGCCCTG
This sequence comes from Streptomyces humi, assembly GCF_001005085.2. GTDB lineage: Bacteria > Actinomycetota > Actinomycetes > Streptomycetales > Streptomycetaceae > Streptomyces > Streptomyces humi. Next base: position 117,071 of record NZ_LBMU02000099.1, on the reverse strand, counting down.
GTGGTCTCGGCGGTCGCCACCGCCGCCGCCAGGGCGCTCTCGTCCGCGATCAGCAGCTGCGAGGCGGCGTCCGCCGGGGGCCGGTAGCCACGCCCCTCGTCGAACACCCCGGCCGGGCTCCCCGCCACCACCGAGCGGACCCACACCGACAGCGGGGTGTCCCCGTGGACGGCGACGTCCATGTCGAGCTCCGGCACGTCCGCACGGAACGAACGCACCGTCATGTTCCGGACGTTCGGCCGCACCCGCCCCGGCATGGTGAGCAGCTGGGCGTACCAGCCGTTGTTCGCCAGGGTCGGCATCCGCAGCTCCCGCTGCCCCGGCCGCGGGAAGAACAGCCGGAAGCACTGGTCGCCGCCCTGGTGCACGAAGTCGGCGAGGTCCGCCCCGGTCAGGGTGACGCGGGCCAGATGCGGGCCCAGCCACTCCCGCCGGGCGACCTCGACGGTGAGCATGCGGCGGCGCACCCCCATGGGGAAACGCGCGTTCATCGATGACCCTCCCTGACATGGCACATCATGGTTAGTTAGGTAAGCCTAACTTAACCTGCCGCTCGATGATCAGTCGACCGTGCGACAGCGGATGACGACGTGCCCGTCCTCCTCCCTGGCGAGTCCAACGAAGACCGTCCGGCGAGCCACAGGTGCGCGGGCGCGTCGGTGCGGAAGACCTGCGCGGTCCGGAAGTAGCTCCCGGCCTCGGCGAGCCTGACGTCCCCGTCGTACAGGTCCGACGTGTCGCAACCCTCGTGGCAGTAGCCGCGGTTGACGATGCAGACGACGGCTCCGTCCGCGGCGCGCAGCAGAAAGCGGGCCGCGAGGTCGAGGTCGACGCCGTCGACGGCCGTGAAGTCACCGAAGGCCTTGCGCAGCCCGCTCACACGAGGGCGGCCCCGGGCGGTGCGTCAGTCATGGGTGTCACTCCTGTTCGCCGCCACCGCCTGACCCGGGTCCCGCCGGCCGGCCGGGTTCGCCGGCCGGCCGGGTTCGCCGGCCGGCCGGGTTCGCCGGCCGGCCGGGCGGCGCCCTGAGTGGCAGCCCCGGCCGGGCGGCCCCAGGCTGGAGGGCATGGGCGGACGCGGTCCCCGGTGACCCGCGTCCGTCCCCGGCCGTCGGGCCGCCGCGCGTTTACCGCGGGCGCCCGCGGTCACCCGGACCGCCGGAGCCCCGAGGCCCCTGACCCGAGCGACCCGAGCACTGCCCAGCGCGCGTGCGGAGAAAGGCAGATTCATGACCGAGAAACCGCCCTTCACCACCACCGACTCCGGCGCTCCCGCGGAGAGCGACGAGCACTCGCTGACGCTGGGGCCCGGAGGACCGATCCTGCTCCAGGACGCCTACCTGATCGAGCAGATGGCACAGTTCAACCGGGAGCGGATCCCCGAGCGCCAGCCGCACGCCAAGGGCAGCGGCGCCTTCGGCCGTTTCGAGGTGACCCATGACGTCAGCGCCTACACGAGGGCCGCGCTGTTCCAGCCGGGCACCCGTACCGACCTCGTGGTGCGCTTCTCGACCGTGGCCGGGGAGCGCGGCAGCCCGGACACCTGGCGCGACCCGCGCGGCTTCGCGGTGAAGTTCTACACCAGCGAGGGCAACTACGACATGGTCGGCAACAACACGCCGGTGTTCTTCGTCAAGGACCCGATGAAGTTCCAGCACTTCATCCGGTCGCAGAAGCGCCGCGCGGACAACAACCTGCGCGACCACGACATGCAGTGGGACTTCTGGACCCTCTCACCGGAGTCCGCCCACCAGGTCACCTGGCTGATGGGCGACCGGGGCATCCCGCGCTCCTGGCGCCACATGAACGGCTACACCTCCCACACGTACATGTGGATCAACGCGGCCGGCGAGCGGTTCTGGGTGAAGTACCACTTCAAGACCGACCAGGGCATCGAGTGCTTCACCCAGCACGAGGGCGACCAGATGGCCGCGGCCGACACGGACTACCACACGAGGGACCTGTTCGAGCACATCCGGGACGGCGACTTCCCGAGCTGGACCCTGTACGTGCAGGTCATGCCGTACGCGGAGGCGGCGGGCTACCGCTTCAACCCGTTCGACCTCACCAAGGTGTGGCCGCACGGCGACTACCCGCTGGTCCCGGTCGGCCGGATGACCCTCGACCGCAACCCGACCGACAACCACGCCGAGATTGAGCAGGCCGCCTTCCAGCCGAACAACCTCGTGCCCGGCATCGGGCCGAGCCCGGACCGGATGCTGCTCGCCCGGCTGTTCTCGTACGCGGACGCGCACCGCCACCGGATCGGCGGCAACTACCAGCAGCTTCCGGTGAACGCCCCCGTCGCCGAGGTCCACTCCTACTCCAAGGACGGGGCGATGGCGTACCGGAAGACCACCGATCCGGTGTACGCCCCCAACTCCAAGGGCGGCCCGGCTGCGGACTCGGCCCGGTACTCCCCGCCGAGCTGGGAGGCCGACGGCGAGATCGTCCGGGCGGCCTACGTCAGCCACCCCGAGGACGACGACTGGGGACAGCCCGGCACGATGGTGCGCGAGGTGCTGGACGACGCCGCCCGTGACCGTCTGGTCGACAACGTCGTGGGGCATCTCCTCAACGGCGTGACGGAGCCGGTGCTGCAACGGGCGTTCGCCTACTGGAAGAACATCGACAAGACCGTCGGCGACCGTATCGAGCAGGGCGTGCGGGCCAAGGCCGACGAGCGGGACCCGAAGGCGGCCGAACAGGGCAGCCCCGCGCGGCGCAGCATGCAGGACAAGGCCTGACGGCCGCGAGACGAGTACACGCCCCCGTCGGCCGGTTCAGGCGGGGGCGGCGCCCTGGCACCCCGCGCACAGTCCCCACCAGGTGATCTCGGCCTCGTCGACCGCGAACCCCTTGTCGGTCCCGGGGGTCAGGCAGGGTGCCGCGCCCACGCCGCAGTCGACGTCCTCGATCAGGCCGCAGCGGCGGCAGACGAGATGATGGTGGTTGTCGCCGACGCGGAGTTCGTAGCGGGTCGGCGATCCGGCCGGTTCGATGCAGCGCACCAGTTCGGCCTTGGTGAGGTCGTCCAGCACGTTGTACAGACCCTGCCTGGAGAGTCCGCCGGCCGCGCCGACGCGGGCCTCGAGATCCGCCGCCGTGGAGTGCGGATGGCCCTGGAGCGCGGTCAGAACGGCCCTGCGCTGGGCCGTACTGCGCAGCCCCTTGCGCTTGAGCAGGTCGCCCGCGAGCTGGTCCATGGCCGTTTCACTCCTCCGGGGCGTCGGTGCGCCACCGCGCCCACGATACAACCGAGAGTTGACTCGGTCAGTTCTGGAGCAGGGCTCCGCCTAGGCGGCCTCGGCCGTACGGCAGGAGCCGCATACCAGGCGCCGGGCGGGCCGGACGCTCGTCATCGGGATGACCCCGATCGGGCGCTGGACGGTGGCGTGCACGATCCGTGAGTGATCGGCGCAGGTGAACAGTCCGCAGCGCGTGCAGGCGCCGATCCCGGTGTTCTCGTTTCGCCCCTCTTGGGCGCAGTCGTAACAGTGCATGGTGCTTCCCGATGAGATGGCCCACCTGTCTGGCGAGGCGGGGTTCGCGGCTTTCGGTGGCTCGAACATAGCCCGCTAGTTTTGACAGAGTCAACTCTAGGTCGACCTCTGGACCGGACGCGCTTGTTCACCTACTGTCTAGACATGCCTGGACAGGTACACAAACACCATCGCATCGCCCGCGTCCTCGCCGACGAGATCAGGGCCGGGGTCCACGCCGACGGCAGCCGGCTCCCCGGGGAGCACGCGCTGAGGGAACGGTTCGGCGTCAGCCGCACCACTCTTCGCCAGGCCCTCCAGGTCCTCGGCGAGGAGGGCCTCATCGCCACCCACGCGGGCATCGGCTCCTTCGTCACCTTCGACGGGGCGCCGCTCGACAACCGTCTGGGCTGGACCCGTGCCCTGGCCGAGCAGGGCACCGAGCTGACGACCGAGGTCCTCCGCTTCGAGGAGGTCGAGGACCCGGAGCTGGCCGCCCGGCTCGGCCTCGCGTCCGCTGCGTTCATCGCCCTGGACCGGGTCAGGCGGCTGTCCGACGGGCAGGGCGTGTCGCTGGAGCGCAGCCGGGTCCCGGTCACCGGATCCCTCGCCGGGCTGCCGGAGCGCGGCCTCGACGGCGGCTCGCTCAGCCGGACGCTGATCGCGGCGGGCCGGGTCACCGACGCCGGCGAGGGCGTCGTCTCGGTACGCGGGCTCACCGAGGACGAGGCCGCCGTGCTGCACCGCTCCCCCGGCGAGTCCTTCCTCCGGCTGGACCAGGTGTACCGGGCCGCCGACGGCTCGGTGATCGAGCAGGTGGGGAGTCTGCTCGACCCCGCCCGCTTCGAACTGCACGTCCGCTCGGGCAACGGAGGCCGCTCGTGACCGACCGACTCGACCGAGCCCTGGGCGCCTTCTACGGTCTCGCCCTGGGCGACGCCCTCGGCATGCCCACCCAGGTGATGTCCCGACAGGACGTCGTCCGGGTCTACGGCACCCTCACCGGCTTCGAACCGGCCCGCCCCGACAACCCGGTCAGCGCCGGCATGCCCGCCGGGTCGGTCACCGACGACACCGAGCAGGCCGTCATCGTCGCCCGGCTCATCGACGAGGGCCACGGCCGGATCGATCCGCTGCGTCTGGCCCACGAACTCCTCGACTGGGAGAAGGAGATGAAGGCCAAGGGGTCCTTCGACCTGCTCGGCCCGTCCACCAAGGCCGCGCTGGACGCGGTGGCCCGCGGTGTCCCCCCGCGCGAGGCGGGCCGCAACGGCACCACGAACGGCGCCGCGATGCGGGTCACCCCGGTGGGCATCGCCTTCGCCGCCGATCCGCTCGACACCTTCGTCGACCGGGTCGTGGAGTCCTGCCAGGTCACCCATGACACGACCGTCGGCATCGCCGGGGCGGCCGCGGTGGCTGCCGCGGTCAGCACGGGAGTCGACGGCGGCTCGCTCGACGCGGCCGTCACCGCCGCGGTGACCGCGGCCCGTGCCGGAGCGCGGCGCGGGCACTGGGTCGCCGGGGCCGACATCGCCGCCCGCATCGAATGGGCCCGGGAACTGGTGCGCGGCCTCCCGCGGGCCGAGGCGCTGGACCGGGTCGTGTCGCTGGTCGGCACGAGCGTGGCGAGCCAGGAGTCGGTGCCGGCCGCGTTCGCGGTGCTCGCCCTGGCGGACGGCGATCCGTGGCAGGCCGCGCTGCTCGCCGCCAACCTCGGCGGTGACAGCGACACCATCGGCGCGATCGCCGGCGCCGTCGCGGGCTCGGTCGCCGGGCTCCGCGCGCTGCCCGCCGACGCCGTCCGCACCCTGCGGACCGTCAACGCCCTCGACCTGGAGCCACTGACGACCCGCCTGCTCGCCCACCGCTGACCCATCCGGCCGCCGACCGCCGAACCCACCGCGCAAACCGTTCGGCACCCGACCCACCGCACAAGCCACTCGGCACCAGAACCCGCTGGGTCCACGCCCCAGTGCAGAAGCCGCTGGGTCCCCGGCCCACACCAGAACCCGCTGGGTCCACGGCCCACCGCAGAACCCGATGGGTCCACGGCCGAGCGCTGCACCGCCCGTCAACAGACTCACCGCTGCACCACCCGGCAACAGACTCACCGCTGCACCACCCGTCAACCGGTGTCAGGGCGGGGCTCCCAGCCCGTCGCCCCGCCCGGCCCGCTCACGCACCCTGCAAGGAGGTCCCGTCATGGCCGTTTCGAAGACGAACGATCGCGTCGGTGCCATCGAGACCCGGGGGATCGAACCGGTCCCCGACGGTGAACGCCACGGCCACGCCGGCCAGATGTTCTGGACCTGGTTCGCCGCGAACATCAGCATCCTCGGACTGCCGCTCGGTGCCACCCTGGTGGCCTTCCGCGGCCTGGACATCTGGCAGTCGGTGCTCGTCGCCGTGCTCGGCTCCTTCGGGTCCTTCGCGCTGGTGGGCGCCCTCAGCCTGGCGGGCAAGAAGGGCGGCGCCCCCGCGCTCACCCTGTCCCGCGCGGTCTTCGGCCAGCGCGGCAACGCGGGTCCGACACTGATCACCTGGCTGAGCCGGGTCGGCTGGGAGACCATCTCCACGACCACCGCGGCGTACGCGCTCCTCGCGCTGCTCGACACGGCGTTCGGCATCCGGCGCAACACCGTGCTCACCCTCGTCTGCCTGCTGGTCTTCATCGCCTGCACGCTGCTGATCAGCGGCCTCGGGCACGCCACCATCATGTGGATCAACAAGTGGGCCACGGTCGTGTTCGGACTGCTGAACCTGGTCGTCATGGGCTTCCTGATCTCGACCGTCGACTGGTCCGAGGTGCTCGACGCCCCGGCCGGGCCGGTCAGCGCGGTGGTCGCCGGGGTGGGCTTCATCGCTTCCGGCACGGGCATCGGCTGGGCCAACGCGGGTGCGGACTACGCCCGTTACCTGCCCCGTACGATCCCGGGCCGACGGCTCGTGGTGGCCTCGGCGTTCGGCGCCGGCATCCCGCTCGTCCTGCTGATCTCGCTCGGCTCGCTGCTCTCGGCCGGCGACCGGACGCTGGCCACCGCCTCCGACCCGGTCGCGGCGATCAACGCGATGCTGCCGACCTGGATGGCGGTCCCCTACCTCGTCGCGGCGTTCGGCGGACTGCTGATGTCGAACCACCTCTCCACGTACTCCGCGGGACTCACGATGATCACCCTCGGCCTGCGGGTGCCGCGCGCGTACGCCGTCGCCCTGGACGTCGTGGTGATGTTCGCGGGCGGCGTCTACTTCATGCTGGTCGCCGACGACTTCTACGGGCCGTTCTCGACCTTCCTGACCCTGCTGGCCGTGCCCATCTCCGCGTGGATCGGGGTGGTCGCCGTGGACTCGCTGCGCGGCCGCGTCTACGACCCCGACGCCCTCATGGACACCAGCCGCTCCAGCGCCTACTGGTACACGGGCGGGCTGCGGCTGCCCGCCGTCGCCGGCTGGGCGCTCGCCATCGTGGCCGGGCTGCTCTTCACCAAGGCCGCCACCAGCGCGAGCGACGTCTGGTTCGCCGGTCCGCTCGCCGACACCTGGCTCGGTGTCAACGGTCTCGGCTGGGCCGTCGCGATGGCCGTCGGAGCCGCGGTGTACGCCCTGTTCGGCCGCGGTGACACAGCGGTCCGGGACGGCGCCGGATCCACTGCCGCCCGCCTCCAGGGAGCCGGCCGATGACCGGCCGGGTGGTGCTCGCCGGGAACGTGCTCGCCGATCTGGTGATCGAGGTCCCCGCGCTGCCCGAGCGGGGCGGCGACGTCCTCGGCACCCGTACCGAGACGACCGCGGGCGGCGGCTTCAACACCCTGGTGGCGGCCCGCCGGCTGGGCACCGAGGCCGTCTACGCCGGACTGCACGGCACCGGACCCCACGGCGACCTCGTCCGCGCGGCGCTGGCCGCCGAGGACATCGGGACCCTGCTGCCCGCCCGCACGGACCTGGACACCGGATTCACGGTGGCCCTGGTCGACGCCGGCGGTGAACGCACCTTCGTGACCAGCTTCGGGGCGGAGGCCACGCTCGCCCCGGCGGACGTGGCCGCGATCACGGCGCGACTGCGTCCCGGAGACCTCGTCCAGCTCTCCGGGTACGGCCTCGTCCTGCCCGGCAACGGCCCGCTGCTCTCCGGACTCACCGCCACGCTGCCCGCCGGCGCCACCCTCTGCCTCGATCCGGGGCCCCTGGTCGCCGACATCCCCGAGAGCGTGCTCGCGCCCGTCCTCGCCCGTACCGACTGGCTCAGCGCCAACGCCCGCGAGGCCCGCCTCATGACCGGCCACGAGGATCCCCGTAGCGCGGCGGCGGCGCTGGTACGGCTCCTGGGCCCCGGTGCGGGTGTGCTCGTCCGGGCCGACAAGGACGGCTGCTGGCTGGCCGCGCCCGACAGGCCGCCCGTGCACGTACCGGGGTTCCCGGTCACCGCGGTGGACAGCAACGGCGCGGGGGACGCCCATGTCGGTGCGTTTCTCGCCCTGCTCGGGCAGGGGTTCGACCCGCTGACGGCCGCCCGGGGCGCCAACGCGGCGGCGGCCTGCGCCGTGACCCGCCGCGGGCCGGCCACCGCACCCGGCAGGACGGAGCTCGCCGCCTTCCTGGCCGGTGACCCGCTGGCCGAGCGGCTGTCGGGCACCTGGAACGGCTGAGCCGGTCGCGGGGCCGTCCGTGACCGCCCCGCCCGCGCCGCCCTTGACCCGCACAGGTGACGGGTCATCACATATCCCTGGCGGAACAGGAATTCAGCCCGAACGACTGGCGCGACACACCTACCAACGGGTATCTCATGCCTCTGACAGCGAGGGCACTCCGTGCCCTGCCAGAGTGAAGGGAATTCCCGTGCGTCTGCGCCCCCTGCGCGTCCTGTGCTGTTCCGCCGTGCTCGCCCTGTCGGCGCCCGTCCTGCTGCCGGGCACCGCGTCGGCGGCGGTGCCGGCCTCCTCGGTCTACCTCCAGAACTACGTCACCGGCCTCGACGCGGCCGACAGCGGCGGCACGGTCGTCGCCCACAACCCCAAGGGGAACGAGGACCACCAGCAGTGGACGCCGGTCGCGGTCGACGGCGGCTACCAGCTGCGGAACGCCGACGAGTCCGGCACCTGCCTGGGACGCAGCGGCACCGCCGCGGTGACCGCCGCCTGCGGCGCCGACGGCACCACCTGGACCGTCACCGCGGGTGCCGACGGCACCTACTCCGTCACGGTCCCCGGCACCTCGCAGTACCTGACCGGTTCCGCCTCGGACACCGGTGCCGTACAGGTCGGCTCCGCGGGCGACCTCGCCCGCTGGTACCTCACGCCGGTCTCGTACGCGACCACGGCGATGCCCTCCGCCGACACCCGCACCCTCGACCAGGTCACCTTCCTGACCGCGCACAACGCCTTCGCCAACGGAGCCGACGGGAACTTCGCCTCGTTCCCCGTCAGTCTGTTCCCCAACCAGAACTACGGCATCAGCCAGCAGCTGAGCGACGGCGTACGCGGTTTCATGCTCGACGACTACACGGTCTCCGGCCAGGCCGTCCTCTGCCACAACAGCTGCGACGGCGTCAGCAGCCCCGTGCCGCTCGCCACCGACCTCCAGCGCATCGTGGACTTCCTCAAGGCCCGTCCCGGCCAGTTCGCGACCGTCTTCCTGGAGGACTACGCCTCCTCCGACGTGCTGAAGTCGTCCCTCGCGTCCGTCAGCGGCCTCTCCGACGTGCTGTACCGGCCGGACCAGGAAGGGGTGGCCACCAAGGGCTGGCCCACGATGGCCGATCTCGCCGCCCGGGGCAAGCAGCTCCTGATCTTCAGCGACCGCACCCGGGCGAGCGACACCGCGAACGGCTGGACCACCCGTGACACCTTCGGCGTCATGTACCAGCGTGAGTGGACCGTGGAGAACTACTGGTCCATGGGCGGCGGAATCGGTGACTCCGACTGGTCCTGCTACAGCCGCTGGGGCACCGGCAGACCGCTCACGACCGACTCGTCCGCCTTCCACCCGCTGTTCGTGATGAACCACTTCCGGGACTACCCGATCGCCTCCACCGCCGCCACGGACAACGGCAAACTCCTCAACCGCGCCCAGAGCTTCTGCACGCCCGCCGCCCGCAAGAAGCCCAACTACCTGGCCGTGGACCGCTACGACACCGGCTCCCCCACCCCGCTCACCACCGTGGGCACCCTCGACACCTACATACTCGCGCCGGGCCAGTGACCGCACCCGGCGGAGCCCTTGGGGCCGTCCGGGGACCACAGTGAACGGCGGCCCGTCCGCACGGACGGGCCGCCGTCACCTCCGCAGAGGATCTCTCCCCCCGCGAACCCCGGAAAGGGGCCACCATGGCCGAGCCGACCCGCCGCAGACTCCTCGGTTCCGCCGCCGGCGTGCTCGGCGGCGCCGCCGCCCTCTCCCTGCTCCCGCCCAGCGTCCGGAAGGCGGTCGCCGCCGAACCCCCGCGCGGCGGCTCCCTGCACGACATCGAACACGTCGTCATGCTGATGCAGGAGAACCGGTCCTTCGACCACTACTTCGGCACGCTCGCCGGTGTCCGCGGCTTCGCCGACCCGCACGCGCTGAAGCTGGACGACGGCCGCTCCGTCTTCCACCAGCCCGACGCCGGCAACCCCAGGGGCTACCTGCTGCCGTTCCACCTCGACACGCGCCGGTCGAGCGCCCAGGCGATCCCCTCCACCAGCCACGCCTGGTCCGTGCAGCACCAGGCCTGGAACAACGGCAGGATGGACCGGTGGCTGCCGGCCCACCGCAAGGCCGACGGCGCCAACGGCCCCTACGTGATGGGCTATTACACCCGCGAGGACATCCCCTTCCAGTTCGCCCTCGCGGAGACGTTCACCGTCTGCGACCACTACTTCTGCTCCGTCCTGGGGCCCACCTGGCCCAACCGGCTGATGTGGATGACCGGGAGCATCGATCCGGGCGGTACCCGGGGCGGCCCGATCACCGGCAACGTCGCGCGCACGCCGTACCGGTGGACCACCTATGCCGAGCGGCTGCAAACCGCCGGCGTCAGCTGGAAGGTCTACCAGCAGGAGGACGACTACAGCTGCAACGTGCTGGAGCAGTTCGCCACCTTCAGGGAGGCGCCGCCCGGCAGCGACCTGTACGAGCGCGGGGTCCGCCCGCAGCCCGAGGGCACCTTCGAGGACGACGCCCGCAACGACCGCCTGCCGACGGTCAGCTGGATCATGCCGACCAGCCACCAGTCGGAGCACCCGGACTACCTGCCCGCCGCCGGGGCCGCCTTCGTCGCCGCCAAGATCGAGGCGATCGCCGCCAACCCGAAGGTGTGGCGCAAGACCGCGTTCATCCTCAACTACGACGAGAACGACGGCCTGTTCGACCACGTGCCGCCGCCCACCCCGCCCGCCGGCACACCGGACGAGTTCGTCCAGGGCCTGCCGATCGGCGGCGGGTTCCGGGTCCCCGCGATCATCGTCTCCCCCTGGACCGTGGGCGGCTGGGTCGCCTCCGAGGCCTTCGACCACACCTCCGCCCTGCGGTTCCTCGAACGCTTCACCGGTGTCGAGGAACCCAACGTCAGCCAGTGGCGCCGCGCCACGTTCGGCGACCTCACCACCGCCTTCCGGTTCCGTGACGCCCGCCCGCGCCCGCCGCGCCTGCCCCACGACACCGCCGAGCAGCTGGCGAGGGCGAGGGAAGAGGTGGCCACCCTCCCCGGGCCCACCCTCCCCGGTGCCGACCAGACCTACCCTCGCCAGGAGGAGGGTCACCGCCCGCACACCTGATCTACGCCGTGGGCGAAGACACCCCCGGACCACGCCCGGCACCGTCACCGTGTACCCATGACATCGACGCGGGGAGGCACGGTGACGGGGCGATGAGGGCGGTCCGGTTCCACGGGTACGGCGGGGTCGAGGTGTTGCGGGTCGAGGAGGTGCCACGGCCGGTGGCCGGCCCGGGGCAGGTGCTGGTCGAGGTGCGGGCCGCCGGGATCCAGCCCGGTGAGGTGATGATCCGCGAGGGAGCCCGGCACGGGCGGTGGCCGGCCACGTTCCCCTCCGGGCAGGGCAGCGACCTGGCCGGTGTCGTGGCCGGGACCGGGCCCGAGGTGCGTGGTTTCGCGGTCGGCGACGAGGTACTGGGCTTCACGCACAACCGGGCCAGCCACGCGGAGTTCGTCGTGGTCGACGACGTGAACCTGGTGTCCCGTCCGCGGGACCTGTCCTGGGAGGTGGCCGGGGCCCTGTACGTGGCCGGCACCACCGCCTACGCCACCGTGTTCGCGGTGGACCCGCAGCCGGGCGACACGGTCGTGGTGTCCGGCGCGGCCGGGGGCGTCGGATCGCTGGCCGTCCAGCTCGCGCGGCGGCGCGGTGCCACCGTCATCGGGCTGGCGGGCGAGCGCGACCACGCCTGGCTGACGGATCACGGCATCGTCCCGGTCGCCTACGGCGCGGGCGCGGCCGAGCGGGTCCGGGAGGCCGCGGGCGGGAAGGTCGACGCGTTCATCGACACCTACGGTGACGGCTACGTGGCCATGGCCGTGGAACTCGGTGTGCGGCCCGACCGGATCAACACCATCCGTGACTGGTCCGCCGCGGGCGAGGTCGGCGCGCGGACCTACGGCGAGGGCTCGGCGGCGTGCGCGGTCGTCCTCGGCGAGCTCGCCCGGCTCGCGGCACGGGGGCAGCTGGAGGTCGCGATCGCCCGCACCTATCCGCTGGACCAGGTGCGGGACGCGTTCCGTGATCTCGAGGGCCGGCACGCCCGAGGCAAGATCGTCCTGCGGCCGTAGGACGCCGGAGGGCAGTGGGCGGGGAGCGCGGGGCATGCTGGAACCATGATGGTGCTCGCTCTGCTCTTCGCCGTCCTGGGTGCCGTCAGCAATGCGACGGGCACGGCCTTCCAGCGCAAGGCCGCCGCCACTCTGCCCGGCCGCTCCGGCCTGCGTCTGCTGCTCGCGCTGGTACGGCGGCCCGCCTGGGCCATCGGGATCGCCGGGGTCACCGGAGCCGCCGTCTTCCAGGCGCTGGCGCTGGTCAACGGCCCGATGGCGCTGGTGCAGCCGCTGTTCATGCTGGAGCTGCCGTTCGCCCTGCTGATCGCCATGCCGTTGCTGCACCGCCGGCCGAACCCGGCCGGCTGGTGGGCGATCGCGGGAGTGGTGGCCGGTCTCGCCGTGCTCCTGGCCTCGGCTGCTCCGCACGGCGGCCGGCAGCAGGCCCCGATGACGCGCTGGATCCCGGTCCTGGTGTTCACGCTGGGCGCCATTACCGTGGCCGTGCTGCTCGTCCGGTCCTCCTCGTCGCCGCTGTTCCGCGCGGCGGCCCTCGCCACGGGGGCCGCGATCGGCAACGCGCTGGCCGCCGCGCTCATGAAGTCGGCCACCGGCCGTCTCGCCGACGCGGGCCTGCCCGCCTTCCTGACCACCTGGCAGACGTACGGCTGCGCGCTCGCCGGCATCGGCGCGCTGATGCTCCTGGAGAACGCCCTCCAGGCCGGTCCGCTCGTCGCCTCCCAGCCGGCCCTGACGATCGGCGACGCGGCGGTGAGCCTGGCGCTGGGTGTCCTCCTGTTCGGTGAGTCGGTGCGGACGGGCTGGTGGCTGCTGGCGGAGGCGTTCGGGGCCGGTCTGATCCTGTGGGGCGTGGTCCGGCTGACCCGGGTCGTACCTCGGCTCATGGACGCCGTGCGGTGACTCGGGCCGTACCCGGCTCGTGGACGCCGTGCGGTGACCCGGGCCGTACCCGGCTCGTGGACGCCGTGCGGTGACCCGGCCGGACGGGTTCGGCACCGTTCGGTCTCCGGCAGTTCAGTGGCTGTTACAAGAACCCGCCGTCCGTCGCCCGTCGGGATGGTGAGATGATCGTCCGGTGGGGTGGAAGCACTCGTTCGGCGCCGGACGCGCCGACCCGACACGCCGTGATCCGGCGTCCCTGATCACCGAGTGGTCCTTCCGCTCCCCCGGAAGGGGAAACAAGAGTGTCCGTGTTTCAGCGCATCCTGGTCGCCGTCGACCCCAGCCCCGCCCGCCACTCCGCCGTGCGGCTGGCCGGTGAACTGGCGCAGCTGACGAACGCCGAGGTCCGCGTCGTGCACGTCATCACGTCCGCCGTCTCCGTGTCCGCGGTCGTCGCCCTGGAGGACGACACCGAGGCGAAGGCCGTCCTGGACGAGGCGCTGGCGGCCCTGCGCGAGCAGGGGGTCAAGGCCGAGGGGACCCTCGTCCGGGGACTCACGACGCAGGTGGCGCAGGCCATCTCGGAGACGGCCGAGGAGTTCGGCGCCGATCTCATCGTGCTCAGCCCCCACCACCGCGGCGCCGTCGAGGCGCTGTTCGACCCGCGGGTCAGCGACGCCGTCGCGCACCGCACCGGCACGGCGGTCCTGCTCGCCCCGGAGGGCGACGCCAAGGCCTGACCGGCACGGTCCGTCACGCACCACGGGCCCGCCGCGGACGTCTCGTCCGGGGCGGGCCCGTCGGCGTGCGCTACCGCCGCCGCCAGGGCAGCGCCTCCTGCCGGTCGCCGTCCGCGTCCATGCGCTGGAGGGCCGCGTTGATCGCCTCGCCGATCTCGGCGAGCTGGGTCACCTGCTCGGGGGTGAGGGCGTCGAAGACGGCGCGGCGGACCGCCTCGACATGGCCGGGGGCCTCGCGCTCCAGGAGGCTCACACCGGCCGGGGTCAGGACGGCGTACTGGTTGCGGCGGTTGGCGGGGTCCTCGCGGCGGTCTACGTAGCCGGCCTCCTGGAGCCGGTTCACGGCGTGGGTGAGGCGGCTGCGGGTGATCTTCAGGCGTTCGGCCAGCTCGGACATGGTCAGACTGTGGTCCTTGACCGAGGAGAGGTGCGCCAGCAGGGTGTAGTCCGCGTGGGTCATCCCGGCGTCGCGCCGCAGCTGGCGGTTCAGGTGGTCGGACAGGTGCGTGGAGAACTGGACGTAGGCGAGCCACGCCCGTCGTTCCTCGGGATTCAGCCAGCGTGGCGTCGTCGTCATGCGCGTACCCTAACGATCTTCGTTTGAATGTTCAAACTTTGGGGTGGGTCCGCTCATCCATGGCGTGGATGAGCCGGATACGCGATTCGGATCGCGCCGGGGATGGCGAGCGTACTTCGGCACACCTCATAGTCGTCCGTACCCCGCACGTCGCTGTCCGGACCGGTCGCCGGTGCGCGGTTTCTCCCTCGCATGCCGTGCGCCCCCGCGGTGCCTCCGCCGGCATGCCCGCTCCGTCCGTCCACCGTCCCTGGAGTCGCCATGCCCGGATCCGTGCCCCCGTCCCCCGCCGCGGTGGACGACGCTCCCCCGTCCCTCGCCGTGTCGGGGCCCGCGCACCTGCTGCGGGTGACCCTGCTGATGGCGGGGAGTTGCCTGCCGATCCTGGGTGCGGTGCTGATCGCCCCCGTACTGCCCAGGATGCAGGACCACTTTGCGTCCGTACCGGGGGCCGAGGCGCTCGTGCCGCTCGCGCTGACCGTGCCGGCGCTCTCCCTTGCGCTGCTCGCGCCGTTCGCCGGGGTGATCGTGGACCGGCTGGGCCGCAAGCGCCTGCTGGTCGTGGCGACGCTGTTGTACGCCGTGTTCGGGACCGCCCCGCTGTGGCTCAGCTCGCTCGGCGCGATCATCGCCAGCCGTGCGCTGGTCGGGGTCGCCGAAGCCGCGATCATGACCTGCTGCACCACGCTGATCGGCGACTACTACACCGGGCGGCGGCGGGTGCGGTACCTCGCCCTTCAGACCATGTGCGCGTCCGCGTCGGCCACCGTGTTCTTCGTGCTGGGCGGTGCGGCGGGGTCGGCCGGCTGGCGGGTGCCGTTCTGGGTGTACGCCGTGAGTCTCGTCCTCGCGCCGCTGATGGCCACCGCGCTGCCGGGGCCGGCGGTTCCGGGCGCCGCGGTACCGGGCACGGTCGCCGGGGGCGGGGCCGCCGTGGGCCGACGGGCCTTCCCCTGGCGGCGGTTGGGCGGGATCTGTGCCCTGACCTTCTTCGGCGCGATGGTCTTCTACACGGTTCCGGTCGAGATGTCGTACCTGCTCGACGACCTCGGGGTGACGAGCTCCGCCGTGATCGGGCTGGCCACCGCCGTGGCGAGTGCGGCCACGGTGGGGGGTGCCGTCACCTTCGCCCGGCTGCGGCGCGCCCCCGACCGGATGCTGCCCGCCGTGCTCGCCGTCTGCGCGGCCGGGTTCGGGCTGATGTTCCTCGCGGGAAGCGCTCCGCTGCTGGTCGTCGGGGCGGTCGTCAACTGCGTCGGTACGGGGATGCTGTTGCCCGCGCTGCTCACCGGCGCGATGTCGCGGCTGGCGTTCGAGGACCGCGGGCGGGGGACGGGGCTGTGGACGGCGGCGTTCTTCGGGGGCGAGTTCGTGTGTCCCCTGGTGCTGCTGGGTGGGGAGGCGGCGGTGGGTTCCCTTGCCGGTGCCGTGGGCTTGCTGGGGCTGGCCTCCGCGCTGGTGGCGGCGGGGCTCTTCGCTGTTCGGCGGAGGGCGGAGGCGGTGGACACACGGCCGTCGCCCGAGCAGCCGGCCTGAGACGGAAGGCGCCCGCGTGAGACGGAAGGCGCCCGCGGATGTGCCGCACACGCGTGTGTGGCGACCGCGGCGCCGTGGGGGTTGATCGCGCGGTTCCCCGCGCCCCTAGCGGGGCGCTGTGGCCGACGTCAGCGTCGCCCCCACCTCGGCCGCCTTCTCGCGGAGCCAGATGTGGGCGGCGTCCTGGGCGTGGACCGGGTGCCACCACATCGCCTCCTGGACCGGGACCGCCTCGAAGGGGCAGGGCAGGACGCGTACCGCGGCCGAGCGGACCACCTTGCGGGCCAGGCGTTCCTGGATCATCGCCACCCTGCGGGTGCCCTCGACCATGTACGGCAGCAGCTGGAAGGTCTGCACCGAGACCTCCACCCGTGGGCTGATGCCGAGCATGCTCAGCTGACGGGCGGCGGGCGCGTCGTACGGACGCTGGTAGACCGCCCACGGCAGCTCGGCCAGGTGGTCGAGGGTGAGGGCGGCGCCGACCTCGGGGTGGTCGTCGGCGACCATGCACAGCCAGCGGTCCTGGTGAAGGTCGACGGCCGGGAAGCCGTCGATGATGCCGTACGGGAGCAGCAGGCCGTCGATGGTGCTCAGGGTGGTGGCCGGGTTCTCCTCGACGTTCGGCGGGGTGTGCCGGAAGGTCAGCCGGATACCGGGGGCCTCGTGGTGCAGGGCGCGGGCCAGCGGGGCGCCGAAGACGGCCGCGCCGTAGTCGGAGGCGAGCAGCGTGAACTCCCGGGTCTCGGCCGCCGGGTCGAAGTCGGGCTGGCTGGAGAAGACCCGGTCCAGCAGGTCGCAGGCGGTGGCGCTGCGGTCGCGCAGGGAGGCGCCGAGCGGGGTCAGTTCGTAGCTGTTGCCGCTGCGGGCGAGCAGTTCGTCGTCGAAGTGCCGGCGCAGTCGGGCCAGTGCCGCGCTCATGGCGGGCTGGCTCAGCCCGATACGCTCGCCGGCCCGCGTGACGTTGCGTTCCTCCAGGAGCGCCCGGAGGGCGACGACCAGGTTGAGGTCGAGTCGGGACAGGTTCACCGGATACCGCCTAGCCAGTCGAGAGCACCGCACGCCCTGGAGTCATCCACGGCATGGATTCGGCGCATCCACAGGATCTATTTCCGTGATCCGCCGATCAGGGCCACAGTAGACCGCAACCCAGCGGGAGGAAATCTGATGGCAACACTCGCGCAACCTGCCGGCCCGTTCGCGCTCGGCACGTTCTCCGCCCCGGACCGGGAGCCGTTCCCCGGTCTGCTGGCCCGGGAACAGGTGCTCGACCTGAGCAGAGCGCTGGACTGGGCGCCGGCCGGCCTGCGCGCCGTGGTGGAACGCTGGGAGGAGACCCTCCCCGTACTGCACGCCCTGGCGGACGACGTGACCCTGGACTGGCGGCCGCTGGCGGGGCTGCGGGTGCACGCGCCGGTCGAGCCCCGGCAGATCTTCCAGTCCGGTGCCAACTACCGGCAGCACGTGATCGACCTGGAGGTCGCCCACCGCTCCCCCGACGACCCGCGTACGGTCGAGGAGGCACGGGCGGAGATCGCCGCGGTGATGGACCGGCGGGCGGCCGAGGACCTGCCGTACGTGTTCATCGGGCTGCCGAGCACGATCGCCGGGCCGTACGACGACGTCGTGCTCCCCGACTGGGCCGAACAGCCCGACTGGGAGCTGGAGCTGGCGGCCGTCATCGGCAGGCCCGCGTACCGGGTGTCGGTCGCGGAGGCCCTGGAGCACGTCGCCGGGTACACGATCGCCAACGACCTCACCGACCGGGCCACCGTCTTCCGCCGGGACATGAAGGCCATCGGCACCGACTGGCTGCGCTGCAAGAACGCGCCCGGGTTCACGCCGCTGGGGCCCTGGCTGGTACCGGCCGGGTCGGTCGCCGACCCGGGGGACCTGCGGGTGACGCTGAAGCTGAACGGCGACACCATGCAGGACGAGTCGACGAAGGACATGCTCTTCGGGGTGGCCCGCCTGGTGTCGTACATCTCACGGACGGCCCGGCTGCTGCCCGGGGACCTGGTGCTGACCGGCAGCCCGGCCGGGAACGGCATCCACTGGGGGCGGTTGCTGCGGGACGGCGACGTCATGGAGGGGTCCGTCACCGGGCTCGGTACCCAGCGCACCCGTTGCGTGAAGGAGACGTCGTGAACCGGCGGGACCCCGAGGGCGCGATCGCCGAGGCCGCCAAGGCGTACTCCAACTGGGGGCGTTGGGGCGAGGACGACGTGCTCGGCACCCTGAACTTCCTCGACGAGGCCAAGCGGCGCGAAGGTGCCGCGCTGGTGAGGCGGGGCGTCAGCTTCTCGCTGTCGCAGGCCTTCGACATGAACGGCCCGCAGAAGGGCTGGCGGCGGCGGACCAACCCGGTACACACGATGCTGGACACCGGTACCGACGCGGCCCTCGGCAACCAGGGCTTCCCGCACGGCATCGGCGGCGCCGACGACGTGATCGCGATGCCGCTCCAGTGCTCCACCCAGTGGGACGGGCTCGGGCACATCTTCGACCACGGCAAGGCCTGGAACGGACGGGACGCGGCCCGTACCGTCACCTCCGACGGCGACCTCGTCACCGGTATCGAGCACATGGCGCCCCACGTCGCGGGGCGCGGTGTGCTGCTCGACGTGGGCCGGGTGGTCGGCACCGACGGGGAACTGCCCGACGGCTTCGCCGTCACCACGGAGCACCTGACGGCGACCGCCGAGGCGCACCGGGTGGCCGTGGGCCGCGGGGACATCGTCCTCGTACGGACCGGGCGGCTGGCCCGGGCCCGGCGGGAGGGCTGGGGCGAGTACGCGGGCGGGCCCGCGCCCGGGCTGTCGTTCACGACCGCCGGCTGGCTGCACGGCACCGAGATCGCCGCGATCGCCACCGACACCTGGGGGTTCGAGGTGCGGCCGAACGAGTTCGAGAACGCCTTCCAGCCCCTGCACCAGGTCGCCATCCCCAACATGGGTCTGCTCATCGGTGAGATGTGGGACCTCGACGCCCTCGCCGCCGACTGCGCGGCCGACGGTGTCCACGAGTTCTGGCTGACCGCCGCGCCCCTGCCCATCACCGGGGCGGTCGGGTCGCCGGTCAACCCCCTCGCGGTCAAGTAACCCGCACCCGGTCTCCGCCCGCCCGCGGGCGACCGCGCCGCATCCACGCCGCCCGAAGTCGCGCGGCCCAACCCGGGAGGTATCCCCCGACATGGCTGACCGCCCCACCCCTACCGTCCTCGTCGTCGGCGGAGGCACCTCCGGCAACGCCCTGACGGTGCTGCTGCGCCGGGCCGGGATCCCCGTCGATCTCGTCGAGGCGAGCCCCGACTGGAAGGCCTCCGCCGGTTCCGGCATCACCCTTCAGGGCAACGCGCTGCGCGTGCTGCGCGAGGTCGGCGTCCTGGAGGACATCGAGAAGGACGGGTTCGCCGCCAACGGTGTCGCCGTCCTCGCCCCCGACGGCACCGTGATCCACGCGCACGAGGAACTGCGCACCGGCGGAGACCGGTTGCCCGCCCACATCGGCATGCAGCGGCCCCGGCTCCAGCAGCACCTGATCGCCCGGGTACGGGCCTCGGGCGCCGACGTCCGGCTCGGCACCACGGCCACCGCCTTCGAGCAGGACGAGCGGGGCGTGGACGTCACCTTCTCCGACGGCACCAGCCGCCGTTACGACCTGGTGGTGGGCGCCGACGGCCTGAACTCCGCGACCCGCCGCATGATCGGCGTGACCGACGAGCCCGAGCACGTCGGCATGGGCATCTGGCGTGCCCCGGCGCCCCGCCCGGCCGGCGTGGACCGCACCGAGATGATCTACGGCGGCCGCTGCTTCATAGCCGGTTACTGCCCGACCAGCGAGGACACGGTCTACACCTACCTCGTGGAACCGGCCCGGGACCGCGCCACCATCGACCCGGCCTCCTACGCCGACGAGATGCGGACGCTCAGCGAGGGCTACGGCGGCGCGTGGCAGGAGCTGCGTGAAGCGTTCACCGATCCCACGGTCGTCAACTACACGTGGTTCGACCGGCACCTGGTGGAGGGCCCCTGGCACCGCGGCCGGGTGGTGCTCGTGGGCGACGCCGCCCACGCCTGTCCGCCCACCTTCGCCCAGGGTGCCGCGATGTCCCTGGAGGACGTCCTGGTCCTGGCCGAACTGCTGACCGGCCTGGCCGACTGGGACGCCGGGTCCCTCGACGGGGCGCTCACCGGCTACCACGCCCGCCGGCTGCCCCGGGTGCGCCTGGTCGTCGACGCCTCCTGCCGGCTCACCGACTGGATGCTGGAGGGCCGGCGGGACGCCGACGTGCCCGGGCTCATGGGCCGTACCCTCACCGCCCTCAGGGAACTGCCGTGACCGATTCCCCGTCGACACCCACGATCGACGTCCACGCCCATCTCCTGCTCCCGGACGTGGAGGAGGCCGTGGCCGGGCAGCCGGGGCTGGCCGAGGCCCGGGCCCTGGACGCCCGCCGCAACGGGCCGGCCGCGCTGGCCGTGAACGGGCCCATGGTCGGGCAGCGGGTGCCCCGGCTGACCGATGTCGCCGTGCGGCTGGCCGCGATGGACGCGCAGGGCGTGGACGTACAACTGGTCAGCCCCTCACCGTCGCACTACCACTACTGGGCGGACGCACAACTGGCCCACCGCGTCTGCCGGTTGGCCAACGAGGGCACCGCCGGGCACTGCGCGAAGGCCCCCGGGCGGCTGTTCGGGCTCGGGCTGGTCCCGCTCCAGCACCCCGAACTGGCGCCGGAGTTGCTCGACCACGCACTGGCGCAGGGGCTGCGGGGTGTGGAGATCTCCTCGCACGCGCCCGGCCGTGAGTTGTCGGACCCGGCCTACGAGCCCTTCTGGGCCCGGGCCGAGGAGACGGGGGCGCTGGTCTTCCTGCACCCGTTCGGCTGCACGCTCGACGAGCGGCTCGACCGGTGGTACCTGTCCAACACCGTCGGCCAGCCCGCCGAGAACGCCGTGGCGCTCTCGCACCTGGTCTTCTCGGGTGTCCTGGACCGCCGTCCCGGCCTGAAGCTGATCGCGGCGCACGGCGGCGGCTACCTGCCGACCCACCTGGGCCGCTCCGACCACGCCTGGCGGACCCGCCCCGACGCCCGGGGCTGCGCGCGGGAGCCGAGCAGCTACCTGAAGCAGCTGTACTTCGACTCCCTGGTCCACGACCCGCACGTGCTGCGGGAGCTGGTCCGGGTCGCGGGCGCGGACCGGGTGCTGCTCGGCTCCGACTTCCCCTTCGACATGGGCACCGAGGACCCGCTGGGCGCCCTGGGGGCGGCCGGCCTGCCCGACACCGACTTCCACGCCGTCCGCGGCGGTACCGCCGCCGCCCTGCTGAACCTGATCTGAGGAGGAACCCCCCATGGGCAACCGTCTGCTCACCCACCTCCGGCACGTCGACCTCGCCGTGCCCGACTACGACAAGCAGCTGGACTTCTACGCCGGTGTCTGGGGTCTGACCAAGGTCGCCGAGGACTCGGGCATCTCGTTCCTGGCCGCCGAGGGCTCACCGGAGCAGTACGTGGTCCGGCTGCGCCAGGCCGACGAGAAGCGGCTCGACCTGGTGTCGTACGGCGCCGCCTCCGCCGCGGACGTCGACACCCTGGCCGAACAACTCCTCTCCGGCGGAGTGCAGTTGATCTCGCGGCCGGGCAAGGTCGACACGCCCGGCGGCGGTTACGGCTTCCGGTTCTTCGACGTGGACGGCCGCACCATCGAGGTCTCCGCGGACGTCGAGGTACGGCGGCACCGGAAGATCGAGGAGAAGGAGTCGATCCCGGTCAAGCTGTCGCACGTGGTGCTCAACTCGCCCGACCTGGACCGGACCCGCGCCTGGTACGAGGAGCACCTCGGCTTCCGGCTCTCGGACACGCTGAGTTCGCCGCACATGGGCGAGGTCATGCACTTCATGCGGATCTCCAGCCAGCACCACTCGATGGCCCTCGCCAAGGGTCCGCACACCTCGCTGCACCACGTCTCGTTCGAGATGCGCGGCATCGACGAGTACATGCGGGGCTCCGGCCGGGTCATCCGGGCCGGCTTCAGGAAGGTGTGGGGGCCGGGCCGGCACATGGCGGGCGACAACACGTTCACGTACTTCCTGGACCCGCACGGCAACACGGTCGAGTACACGACCGAGTTGGAGCTCCTCGACGAGGACACCTGGCACCCGAGCGTCTACGACTTCTCCAAGCCCGAGGTCACCGACCAGTGGGGCACGGCGAACCCGATGAACGAACTGGTCGCCAAGGAGTCGTTCAACGACGTCGACCGCGGCGTCTTCGTGGCCCCGCCGGTCTGACCGCCCCCCCCCGATCCGCACCCCCCGACCACAGGACCTGCCATGCGTTTCGCCACATACGAGTACCGCACCCGCCAACAGGTGGCCGTCGTCGACGAGGACGGCACGCTGTATCCGATGCCCGGGGTCGGCTCGCTGGCCGGGCTGCTCGCCGGGGGCGGCGGACTGCCCGCTCTGCTGGAGGCGGGGGCGGCCACGCTCGACGTCCCGGCCGGGCCGAACGTCTCCGAGGTGCGGCTGCTGCCGCCGCTCCAGCCGCCCACGGTGCGGGACTTCGTCACCTTCGAGGAGCATGTCGAGGGCGTACGACGCTCCGTCGACGGCAGCGCGGGCGTACCGGAGCAGTGGTACGCGGCGCCGACCTTCTACTTCACCAACCCCTACGCGGTGTACGGCCCGTACGACGACATCCCGGTGCCACCGGGGGCGCGGGTGCTCGACTTCGAGCTGGAGGTCGCCGCCGTGATCGGCCGTACGGGCCGGGACCTCACCCCCGAGCAGGCCCGTGACCACATCGTCGGCTACACCGTCTTCAACGACTGGTCCGCCCGTGACCTCCAGTCCGCCGAGATGAAGGTGAACCTCGGCCCCTGCAAGGGCAAGGACACCGCCACCACGCTGGGTCCGTACCTGGTCACGGCCGACGAAGTGGACGAGTACCGGGACCCGGACGGGTTCCTGCGGCTCGCGCTGACCGCCTCGGTCAACGGCGAGGTGGTCGGTGAGGACCTGCTGTCCAACATGAGCTGGACCTTCGAGGAGATGGTCGCCTACGCCTCGCGCGGCACCTGGGTGCGCCCCGGTGACGTGCTCGGCTCGGGCACCTGCGGCAACGGCGGCTGCCTGGCCGAGCTGTGGGGCGTGCGCGGCACGCAGGACCCGCCGCCGCTGAAGCCGGGTGACACGGTCACGCTCACCGTCGAAGGCATCGGCAGCGTCTCCAACACGGTGGTGGCCGGGGCGGCGGTGGTGCCGGTGCCGGCGGCCCGGCGGCGGGACCGACAACGACCCTGACCGGCGCTCCGCACACAGCACGCGGCACGCGGCACACAGCACACAGCACACAGCACACAGCACACAGCACACAGCAACAGAAAGGCCCTCATGGACAAGGTCTGTCCGGGCGCCGCGGCAGCGGTCGCCGACATCCCCGACGGCGCGTCGCTGGCCGTCGGCGGCTTCGGTCTCAGCGGCATCCCGGCCGTCCTGATCCAGGCCCTGTACGACCAGGGCGCGAGCGGGCTGCGGATCGTCTCCAACAACTGCGGCGTGGACGGGCAGGGGCTCGGTGTGCTGCTGGGCGCGGGCCGTATCGCCCGGGTCACCGGCTCCTACGTCGGTGAGAACAAGGAGTTCGCCCGGCAGTACCTGTCGGGCGAGCTGGAGGTGGAGCTGGTGCCGCAGGGCACGCTGGCCGAGCGGCTGCGGGCGGGCGGCGCGGGCATCCCCGCCTTCTACACCCCGGCGGGCGTGGGCACCCAGGTCGCCGACGGCGGGCTGCCCTGGCGGTACGCCCCCGGGGGCGCGGTCGCGCTCGCATCGCCGGCGAAGGAGATCCGCACCTTCCAGGGCCGCCGGCACGTGCTGGAGCACGCCATCACCACCGACTTCGCGCTGGTGCGGGCCTGGCGCGGCGACCGGCACGGCAACCTCGTGTTCCGCAAGGCGGCGGCCAACTTCAACCCCCTGGCCGCGACGGCCGGCCGGATCACCGTCGCCGAGGTCGAGGAACTGGTGGAACCAGGCGAGCTGGCACCGGACGAGGTCCATCTGCCGGGCATCTACGTGCAGCGGGTGGTGCGGCTGACCGCCGGCCAGGCGGACGCCAAGGGCATAGAGAAAAGGACCGTACGCACATGAGCTGGACCCGCGACCGGATGGCCGCCCGCGCCGCCGCCGAACTCACCGACGGCTCCTACGTCAACCTGGGCATCGGGCTGCCCACCCTCGTCCCCGGTCACCTCCCGCCGGGCGTCCACGTGGTCCTGCACTCGGAGAACGGCATCCTGGGCACCGGCCCCTACCCGTACGAGCACGAGGTCGACCCGGACCTCGTCAACGCCGGCAAGGAGACCGTGACCGTGCTGCCCGGCGCCTCCTTCTTCGACTCCGCCCAGTCGTTCGGCATGATCCGCGGCGGCCACGTCGACACGGCCGTGCTCGGCGCCATGCAGGTGTCGGCCGCCGGTGACCTGGCCAACTGGATGGTCCCCGGCAAGATGGTCAAGGGCATGGGCGGCGCCATGGACCTCGTCCACGGCGCCCGCCGGGTGATCGTGCTGATGGAACACACCGCCAAGGACGGCACCCCGAAGATCCGCAAGGAGTGCACGCTGCCGCTGACCGGCGAGCGCTGCGTCCACCGGGTCATCACCGACCTCGGCGTCCTCGACGTCACACCCGAGGGGCTGGCACTCGTGGAGTGCGCGCCGGGGGTGACGCCGCGGCAGATCGCGGACCGCACGGACGCGCCGCTGCTGCGGTAGGCGGTCAGGCGCCGACGTACTGCGCGAGGTGTTCGGCGGTGAGGGTGGTGCGGGCGGCGACGAGGTCGGCCGGGGTGCCCTCGAAGACGATCCGGCCGCCGTCGTGGCCGGCCCCCGGACCGAGGTCGATGATCCAGTCGGCGTGGGCCATGACCGCCTGGTGGTGCTCGACGACGATGACGGACTTGCCGGAGTCCACCAACCGGTCGAGCAGACCGAGGAGTTGTTCGACGTCCGCGAGGTGCAGGCCCGCGGTCGGCTCGTCCAGGACGTAGACGCCGCCCTTGTCGGCCATGTGCGTGGCCAGCTTGAGGCGCTGCCGCTCACCGCCGGACAGGGTGGTGAGCGGCTGGCCGATGGTGAGGTAGCCGAGACCCACGTCGGTGAGCCGCCGGAGGATGCGGTGGGCGGCCGGGAGGGGCGCCCCGCCCGCGCCGAAGAACTCCTCGGCCTCGGTCACCGGCATCGCCAGCACCTCGCTGATGTCACGGCCGCCGAGGCGGTATTCGAGCACCGACGCCTCGAACCGCTTGCCGTCGCACTCCTCGCAGGTGGTGGCGACCCCGGCCATCATCGCCAGGTCGGTGTAGACGACGCCGGCGCCGTTGCAGGTCGGGCAGGCGCCCTCCGAATTGGAGCTGAACAGCGCGGGCTTGACGCCGTTCTCCTTGGCGAAGGCCTTGCGGATCGGTTCCAGCAGTCCGGTGTACGTCGCCGGGTTGCTGCGCCGGGAGCCGCGGATGGCGCCCTGGTCGACCGAGATCACCCCGGCGCCGGCCGGGATCGACCCGTGCACCAGGGAGCTCTTGCCGGAACCGGCGACACCGGTGACCACGGCCAGCACCCCGAGCGGGATGTCGACGTCGACACCCTGGAGGTTGTGGGCGGCCGCGCCCCGGATCTCCAGGGCCCCGGTGGGCTTGCGGACCGTCTCCTTGAGGGAGGCCCGGTCGTCGAAGTGACGGCCGGTGATGGTGCCGCCCTTGCGCAGCCCTTCGACGGAGCCCTCGAAGCAGACGGTGCCGCCGCCCGCTCCGGCCCCGGGGCCGAGGTCGACCACGTGGTCGGCGATCGCGATGACCTCCGGCTTGTGCTCCACGACGAGCACCGTGTTGCCCTTGTCGCGCAGCCGCAGCAGCAGGGCGTTCATCCGCTGGATGTCGTGCGGGTGCAGGCCGGTGGTGGGCTCGTCGAAGACGTAGGTGACGTCGGTCAGCGAGGAGCCGAGGTGGCGGATCATCTTGGTGCGCTGGGCCTCGCCGCCGGACAGGGTACCCGCCGACCGGTCGAGCGAGAGATAGCCGAGGCCGATCTCCACGAACGATTCGAGGGTGTGCCGGAGCGTCTCCAGCAGGGGTGCCACCGATGGTTCGTCGAGGTCCTTGACCCAGGCGGCCAGGTCGCTGATCTGCATCGCGCAGGCGTCCGCGATGCTGATCCCGTCGATCTTCGAGGAGCGGGCGCCCTCGCTGAGGCGGGTGCCGTCGCATTCGGGGCAGGTGGCGAAGGTGACCGCCCGTTCCACGAACTCGCGGACGTGCGGCTGCATCGACTCCTTGTCCTTGGCGAGCATCGACTTCTGGATGCGCGGGATCAGACCTTCGTAGGTCATGTTGATGCCCGCGATCTTCATCCGGGTCGGCTCGCGGTGCAGGAAGTCCTGGAGTTCCCTCTTGGTGAACCTGCTGATCGGCTTGTCCGGGTCGAAGAAGCCGGACTCGGCGTAGAGACGGGAGTTCCAGCCGCCGCCCTTGTAGCCGGGGACGGTGATCGCACCCTCGTTGAGGGACAGCTTCTCGTCGAAGAGCTGGCCGAGGTCGAGGTCGGTGACGGCGCCCCGGCCCTCGCAGCGCGGGCACATGCCGCCGGTGATGCTGAAGCTGCGGCGCTCCTTCACCTGCTGCCCGCCGCGTTCGACGGTGACGGCTCCGGCGCCGCTGATCGAGGCGATGTTGAAGGAGAACGCCTTGGGCGAGCCGATGTGCGGCTCGCCGAGCCTGCTGAAGAGGATGCGCAGCAACGCGTTGGCGTCGGTGGCGGTGCCGACGGTGGAGCGGGGGTCGCCGCCCATCCGCTGCTGGTCGACGATGATCGCGGTGGTCAGTCCGTCGAGGACGTCCACCTCGGGGCGGGCCAGGTTCGGCATGAAGCCCTGGACGAAGGCGGGGTACGTCTCGTTGATCAGCCGCTGGGACTCGGCGGCGATGGTGTCGAACACCAGCGAGCTCTTGCCCGAGCCGGAGACGCCGGTGAAGACCGTCAGCCGGCGCTTGGGGATCTCGATGCTGACGTCCTTGAGGTTGTTCTCGCGGGCACCGTGCACACGGATCAGACCGTGTGTGTCGGCCACGTGCGGCGTGGACGTCTGTGTCCCGGTCGTTCTGGCCATGCTCAAATCCGTCTCCATCCACTGCGCGGTGCCGGCGTCGCTGGCCGCCACGCTAGCGGGGCGGGAAGGCCGGTGCTTCTCCATTACTGATCGACCGGCGATCGTGCGCGACGCGCCCGGCGGCCCGGCGGTGGCTAGGCTGGCAGTCCCGGGGAAAGGCGGTGCCATGGATGCCGAGTCCCGGATCAGGGCCGCGATCGAGGAGCACTGGCGGGCGTCGGAGCGCGGGGACGTCGCGGCCGAGCACGCCGTCTACGCCGCCGACGCGGTCCTGGACTATCCGCAGTCGGGCGAGCGCTTCCGGGGCCGGGAGAAGATCGCCGCGCAGCGCGGCGGACACCCGGCCGACCGGCATTTCACCGTGCTGCGCGTCACCGGCCACGCGCGGTGGTGGGTGAGCGAGTGCGTCATCACCTACGACGGTGTGCCGTCGTACTCGGTGAGCGTCATGGAGTTCGCCGACGGCCAGGTGGTGCATGAGACGCAGTACTTCGCCGGGCCGTTCGGCGCGCCCGAGTGGCGGGCCGCGCTCGCGGAGCCGATGCCGGGGCGGACCGTCGAGGAGGCCTGACCTGCCGGGTACCGACGACCGATGTACGGTCGTTGTACGGCGTAGGTGCGGACCTCCCAGCCGACACACGGGCCGGCGCCCCGCGCACGCCCGGGAGTGCCCATGGCGCAGCAAGCGAACATCGCCGCACAGACCGCTTTCGGCGAGGCCGTCGTCGCCGGGAACCTCGACGCGCTGGACGACATCGTCGCACCCGATTCCGTCGATCACGACCCCGCCCCGGGACAGGGCCCGGGACCCGCCGGGTACAAGGCCATGTTCAACGACCTGCGCGAGGCCTTCCCCGATCTGCGGGTCGAGGTGGAGCACCTGCTGGCGACCGACGACGAGCTGGCCTTCGCCTACCGGATCAGCGGGACGCATCTGGGGCCGCTCATGGGGCGGCCCCCGACCGGCCGGAAGGTGCGCTACCGGGGCATGCAGATCAGCCGCTTCGACGGTGACGGCAAGCTCGTCGAGCGCTGGGGCAGCAGCGACGAACTGGGCATGCTGCGTCAGCTGGGCCTGGCCGAGGGGCCGTGACCACCGGCGGGAGCGGCAGGCCCCGCCCGGCCAGGTGACCCGGAGACCAGCCGGTACCGGTCGCCGTCGCGGGCGACCGGGTGGCTGCCACGTGACTCCCCCACGGTGACGCCGTAGGTGTATCGCGTCACCGTCGATACCTCGTGCCCGCGCAGCACGGGCACGCCGGCCTCCTCGACGACGGCCTGAGCAGGCGGCCCGGGTCCCGCCCGGCCCCGGGCGTCCGGGCCTCGCACACCCACGGGACGCCCGCCACCGAGCACCCCCGCTCGCCCGGCTACGAAGATTTTGCGTTCTCGCGGGACGCCCATGAACCGGCCGCCACCTGCCCGGAGTCCGCTTTGTCCGGCCGTCCGGGCCGCCGGTAACTGTGAGTTCACCCGGCCTGTCTTCCTCGGCAGTCTACGCGCGTGGTGTCATGCGCACGCTCACCCACCCCCCACGTGAGCGTCCATCGACTAGGAGTCACGCATGCTGTCGAAGCTTCTCGGTCGCGCGGGAGTCGCCCTGGCGGCCGGTGCCACCGTCGTAGCCACCGCGGTCCCCGCGAACGCCGCGAGTTACACCGCCTTCGCCTTCTCGCTCAGCAGCAGCGAGCCCACGATCTACGACTTCATCAACTCGGCCACCAGCTCGCTCGACATGACCATGTACGAGCTGGAGGACACCACGGCCGTCAACGACCTGATAGCCCTGGAGAACAAGGGCGTCACCGTTCGGGTCGTGCTCGACCGCCAGCACACGAGCGCCAACAACTCGGCCTACACCTCCCTCACCAACGCCGGTGTGGGCGTGGTCTGGTCGTCGTCCAGCTTCGTCTACACGCACCAGAAGACGATCACGGTGGACGCCACCAAGTCGCTGGTCCTGACCGGCAACCTGACCTCGCAGTACTACGCGACGGGCCGGGACTACGGCGTCTTCACCGACGACACCAGGGACGTCGCCGCGATCGAGAAGGTCTTCGCCGCCGACTACGCCGGCACCTCGGTCACCCCCACCGACGGCGACCACCTGCTCTGGTCCCCCACCGACTCGCGCAGCCGCCTGCTGTCCGTGATCAACGCCGCCACCAAGACGCTCGACGTCGAGGAACTGGAGTTCAGCGACAGCACGGTGGTCGACGCGATCGCCGCCAGAGCCGAGGCGGGCGTGAAGGTGAGGGTGGTCCTGGAGACCCCGGGCGACTACTCCAGCGAGGTCTCCGAGATCGAGGACGCCGGCGGCACGGTGGTCGGCTACTCCGACCCCGACGGCTTCTACATCCATGCCAAGGCCATGGTCGCCGACTACGGCCTGTCCACCCAGGAGGTGGAGGCCGGCTCCATGAACATCAGCAGCAACTCACTCTCCAGCAACCGCGAGTTGGGCATCATCCTCACGGGCACGGGGGTGGCGCAGTCGGTGGCCACGACCATCGAGACGACGTTCGCCAGCGACTACTCGGGCGGTACCGCCGCGTAGCGAACCGCCGCAAGCAGGGGCGGGCCGGGGCGGAGGTCGGCGGAAGCCGCCCCCGGCCCGCCCGTGGATGAGCTCGGCGGAAGCCGCGCCCGGCCCGCCCGTGGATGAGCTCGGGGGCACGGCCGACACGCCTGACATTTGTGCGCATTCTTGACGCACATCAAGGCCCCGCCTAACTTCGCGGCGTCAGTCCCCCCACCTGGCGCAAGGAGTCCGAGTTCGTGCCGCACCGCACCCGCCGTCGTACCCTCACCGCCCTCGCGGCCCTGCTGCTCGCCGCCTCCCTGACCCCCACGGCTCGGGCCGCCGAAGCCGTCCGCGTCGAGGGCACGTTGCCGTCCGGCGCGGCCTACGTCATCGACATGCCGGACAGCTGGAACGGCACCGTCCTGCTGTACAGCCACGGCTACACCCCGGTCGGCGTCCCCAACCCGGCACGGGACGCACCGGACGACGCCACCAAGTCGCTGCTGATGAAGCAGGGTTACGCGCTGACCGGCTCCTCGTACGCCACCGCCGGCTGGGCGGTGGCCGACGCGGTGCCCGACCAGCTCGCCACCCTCGACGCCTTCACCGGCCGCTTCGGCGCGGCCCGGCGCACCCTCGCGTGGGGCACCTCGTACGGCGGCCTGGTGACCACCATGATCGCCGAACGTCACCCGGACCGCGTCTCCGGGACGCTGTCGATGTGCGGTCTGGTGCAGGGCGGGGTCGCCACCTGGAACAGCATGCTGGACACCGCCTTCGCGCTGCGCACCCTGCTCGGCGGAACCGGCTCGGACATCCGGCTCACCGGGCTGCGCGACACCGCCGACGCGGCCGCCCAGGCCGCAGCCATGACCGAACTGGTCGAGAGGGCGCAGACCACCGCCACCGGCCGGGCCCGGATCGCGCTGGCCGCGGCCCTGTACGACGTCCCCGGCTGGAACGACGACGCCGTCCCCCGGCCCGCGCCGGCCGACTGGGACGCGCAGCAGGCCGGTCAGTACCGGGCCGTCGTCGGTCTGATCGGCCTCCCGGCCTTCGTCTGGCGGCAGGAGGCGGAGCGCCGGGCGGGCGGCAACATGTCCTGGAACACCGGCGTCGACTACCCGGCCATGCTGCGCAAGTCGCCGAATTCCAAGGAGGTTTCGGAGCTCTACCGCGAAGCGGGACGATCCTTGCGGACGGACCTCGGCGACCTGAACAGGGCAGCGCGCGTCGTCGCCGACCGGCAGGCCGTCGACTGGATGGACCGCACCAGCGTGTTCACCGGCCGGCTCCGCGGACCGCAGCTGGACATCCACACCACCGGCGACCCGCTGATCCCGGTCCAGGCCGAGAGCGCCCACCGGCGTGCCGCCACGGCCGCCGGCTCCGCCGCCCTGCTCCGGCAGGGTTACGTCGGCAACGCCGGCCACTGCACGTTCAGCCCCGGCGAACAGGTGGCCGCGCTGCACACCCTGGAGGACCGCATCGCCTCGGGCCACTGGCGGGGCGCCGATCCGGCCTCCCTCAACGCCCGCGCCCGCGCCGCCGACCCCGCCTCGGCGGCGCGCTACACCCCGTACGAACCGGGCCCCTACCCCCGTCCGTACGACCTGGCCCACCCGCGCGACCGGCAGCGGAGCCCAGGACACGCGGGCCGTCGTACGTCCCCCGGGTGGCCGTAACCTTGCGCACGTGAACGCCGAGATCGCACCGGAGGCCCCGGACTCCCCGCAGCCCCGCCCGCAGTCGCTCCTGCTCACCTTCTTCGGCAACCACGTACTGGAGCTGGGCCCGCTGGGCGTCTACTCGGGCAGCATCATCACGGTCCTGGGCCGGGCGGGCGTCGGCGAGCAGGCCGTACGCTCCACGCTCACCCGGATGGTCAACAGGAACCTGCTGCGACGCCAACGGCAGGGGCGCAGGATGTACTTCGGGCTGACGCCGCTCGCCGCGCAGATCCTGCACGACGGCCGCCGTCGGATCTGGGAGACCGGCGCCGTCAACGACGACTGGGACGGGTCCTGGACGCTGCTCGGCTTCTCGCTGCCGGAGTCCTGGCAGCGCCAGCGGCACGATCTGCGCTCGCAGCTCGGCTGGTCGGGTTTCGGGCCGCTCTACAGCGGACTGTGGATCGCGCCCGGCCGGGTCGACGTCTCCGCGGTGGTCGCCGAACTCGGGCTCTCCGCGCACGTGAAGATCTTCCACGCGCTGGCCGACGAGGCGACGGACATCGACGTGATGATCCGCGACACCTGGGACCTGGAGTCGATCGC
The DNA here is from genome assembly GCF_001005085.2 of Streptomyces humi. Lineage (GTDB taxonomy): Bacteria > Actinomycetota > Actinomycetes > Streptomycetales > Streptomycetaceae > Streptomyces > Streptomyces humi. The sequence continues at coordinate 85,121 of NZ_LBMU02000099.1, read as the reverse complement.
CGCCCGCTACGCGGACTTCCGCGCCCGCTGGGAGGCGTGGCGGCCCGGACCCGACGGCGACGCCGTCGTCACCCGGCTGCGGCTGGTCAGCGAGTGGCTGGACATCATCCGCACCGATCCGCGGCTGCCGGCCCGGCATCTGCCCGCCGACTGGCCGGCCCACGCGGCGGAGTCGACGTTCCACCGGATCGCGGCCGAGACCGAGGCGCCGGCCCGCCGGATGGCCGCGGACCTGCTGGACACCACACCCCTGTGACCCTCCGGACCAGCACGGATCGGCAAGCGATCTATGCTGCCGGTAGCGGGCAGGTCGCCGGACCACAGGAACGGGTACCCGTGCCCGGCGTCGCTGCCGTCCGGCATCCGCACCCCGTCCGTCTCTCCCGAGGAAGCCCCGTTGAACTTCTGGTCGATCTATGAGCACGGTTTCGCGCGCGTGGCAGCCTGCACGGGCCACACCGTCATCGCCGACCCGCGCGCCAACGCCGAGGCCGTCCTGCGCCAGGCCCGCCGCTGCGCCGAGGAGGGCGTCGCGGTGGCGGTCTTCCCGGAACTGGGTCTGACCGGCTACTCGATCGAGGACCTGCTGCTCCAGGACGCGGTGCTCGACCAGGTCGAGGAGGCCCTCGCGACGGTGGCCGCCGGTTCGGCCGAACTGCTGCCGGTCCTCGTCGTCGGCGCGCCGCTGCGCCACCGCAACCGGATCTACAACTGCGCGGTGGTCGTGCACCGCGGCCGGATCCTCGGGGTCGCGCCCAAGTCCTACCCGCCGAACTACCGGGAGTTCTACGAGCGCCGGCAGCTCGCCGCGGGCGACGACGAGCGGGGCGGGACGATCCGGGTCGGCGGCGAGAGTGTGCCGTTCGGGGTGGACCTGCTGTTCGAAGCGGCCGACGTGCCCGGTCTCGTGGTGCACGCCGAGGTCTGCGAGGACATGTGGGTCCCCGTGCCGCCGAGCGCGGAGGCGGCGCTGGCCGGTGCCAGTGTCCTGGTCAACCTGTCCGGCAGCCCGATCACGGTCGGCCGCGCCGAGGACCGGAAGCTGCTGTGCCGCTCGGCGTCGCAGCGCTGCCTGGCCGCGTACGTCTACGCGGCGGCCGGACTCGGTGAGTCGTCCACGGACCTGTCCTGGGACGGGCAGACCATGATCTACGAGAACGGTCAGCTGCTGGCGGAGACGGACCGGTTCCCGCTCGACGACCAGTACGCGGTGGCCGACGTGGACCTGGACCTGCTGCGGCAGGAGCGGGCCCGGATGGGTTCGTTCGACGACAACCGCCGGACCCACGCGGCGCGCACCGGCGACTTCCGGACCGTCTCCTTCCGCCTCGACCCGCCCACGGCCGACCTGGGCCTGCGCCGCCGGGTGGAGCGCTTCCCGTTCGTGCCGGCCGACCCCGAACGACTCGCCCTGGACTGCTACGAGGCGTACAACATCCAGGTCGCGGCGCTCCAGCAGCGGCTGGCCGCGATCGGCGGCCCGAAGATCGTCATCGGTGTCTCCGGCGGGCTCGACTCCACGCACGCGCTGATCGTCGCCGCCCGCGCCATGGACCGCGCCGGCCGCCCGCGCAGCGACATCCTGGCCTTCACGCTGCCCGGCTTCGCCACCGGCGAGCACACCAAGGGCAACGCGCACCGGCTGATGAACTCGCTCGGCGTGACCGCGGCCGAGCTGGACATCACACCGACCGCGCGGCTGATGCTCGAGGAGATGGGCCATCCGTTCGCCGCCGGTGCGCCGGTGTACGACGTCACGTTCGAGAACGTGCAGGCCGGGCTGCGCACCGACTACCTGTTCCGGCTGGCGAACCAGCGTGGCGGCATCGTCCTCGGTACCGGGGACCTGTCGGAGCTGGCGCTCGGCTGGTCGACGTACGGCGTCGGCGACCAGATGAGCCACTACAACGTCAACTCCGGGGTGCCGAAGACGCTCATCCAGCATCTGATCCGGTGGGTGATCAGCAGCGAGCAGTTCGACCCGGAGACCGGCCGGACGCTGGCCGCGATCCTGGACACGGAGATCAGCCCGGAGCTGGTGCCCGGCGAGGAACTACAGTCCACCGAGTCGAAGATCGGTCCGTACGCGCTGCACGACTTCACCCTGTACCAGGTGCTGCGGCACGGCTTCCGGCCGTCGAAGATCGCCTTCCTGGCCTGGCACGCCTGGCACGACCGGGCCGCGGGCGCCTGGCCGCCCGGCTTCCCGGACTCCGAGCGGAAGGCGTACGGCCTGGCGGAGATCCGGCACTGGCTCGACTACTTCTGCCGTCGCTTCTTCGCCTTCGCCCAGTTCAAGCGCTCGGCGATGCCGAACGGCCCGAAGGTCTCGGCGGGCGGCTCCCTCTCCCCGCGCGGCGACTGGCGTGCGCCGTCCGACAGTTCGGCGCGGGCCTGGCTGCGCGACCTGGAGCGGGTACCGGAGCAGTGATCCGTGGCCCCGGTGGGGGAACGTCCGCGCGATTTGGCGTGCGTCCCCCTGCCGGGGTAGGCTCGATCTTGAGCGAGGCACTCAAGTCCGAGTGACGCGCGATGCGTTGGTGGTCCAAGGAAAGACGCCCCGCTTCCTGCGGGGAAATGCAGGTGCAAGGCCTGCCCGGCGCTCCGATCGAAGAGTCCCGCCCCTGATCCGTCGGGGGCGGGACTTTTCGCGTGCCGGGAACCGCGTCGGGTGCGGCGCCCGGCGGCGGTGGGACGCACTCTGACGGGTGAACATCCGGCCGGAGTCGACCGATGGTACGAACGGGCTGGTCAAGGCCTTCGCCGCGGCACGACGAGCACCGCGCGCGACCCGGGAGCGGTTGCGGTGACCTGTGCCGCTTTCCACGGTGGGGACAAGGACAGCAGTCTCGAAAGGAACCCCATGCGCACCCTGGTCTCCCGTGGCTTCCTCATCTCGCCCCTGGTCTGTGCCGCTCTGGTCCTCGGCCCGGCCGCCGCAACCGCCGCCGCCGACGCCGGCCGAGACGCGCCGGGACGCGGTGCCGCGCAGCGGGTTCCGGCGTCCGGCGCCGACCTCGACACGCTCCTGGACCGGTTCGAAGCGACGCACGACTCCCGACTCGTCAGCCCGTTCCTCAGCACGGTGCCCGGCGCCACGCTCGACCCGGCCGGAGCCGCCGCCTACGCGCAGGCGGTCCGGAAGTGGAGCGACACCGTCCAGCAGCACCTCAAGGCCACCGGCACCCGCGACTCCGCGCACCGGGCCGGGACCCGGGCGGCCGACCCGGTGTCGGACCTGGTGAACGCGATCCAGGCCGCCGTCACCAAGCTGCTGAGCGCGGTGACCTCGCTCGACCTCGGCGGAGTGGTGAGCGCCGTCACCGGGCTGCTCGCCCCCGTCCTCGCCGCGGTCACCGGACTTCTCGGCAGTGCCGTACCCGCGCTACCGGCACTGCCCACCACGGACGCCGCCGCCACGACGACCGTGACTCCGTGAGCGTCTGACACACCGCCACCGCGGCCGGTTCGGCCGCCCGGCTCAGCCCTCGTCCCAGCCCGGTGCGGTCCGCAGGACCCGCTCCGCGACCCGGAGGAGGGCTGTGTCGTCGGGCAGTACGTCGTCCTGGCGCCAGAGCGCGACCTCGAAGGCCCCCTTCCCGTCGTCCTTGGCGTGCTGCGAGACCAGGACGCAGCGCGCCGTGCCGCCGGGACCCGAGGTGGCCTTGCCGCCGCCGAGGTCGAACCCGATCGAGAAGGTCGGGCTGGAGTAGACGACGGCCGGATGCCCCAGCACCTTCGTCCGCCTGGTGCCGGCGAGCAGGTCGCCCGTCTCCGCGACGCGCAGGTCGTCGTACGCCGCCGAGAGCTTCACGGAGTACGTCTCCAGGGTCACCGTCGCGTCCGGTGAGGGGATCTTCGTGCCGCCGGAGAGGGTGATCCAGTCCCCGTTACCGCTGGCGGTCTCGATCCGCTCGTGGGGCGTACCCAGCAGCGCCGGCAGGTCCGGGCGGTTCAGCAGCGCGCACAGCCGGGCGCCGGAGACGTACCGGGCGGGCAGCCGGTCGTGCGAGGTGGTGCAGGTCGCCGGTTCGCCGCTGGTGTCCTTCTGATGGACGAACTGCTTCTGCGCCCACAGCGCGCCCACCACGACCGCCAGCAGGGCCACCGCCGCGAGTGCCTGTAGCACCGGTCTGCCGTGCTTTTCGGGCTCGCCGAAACCTTCGCTCATGTCCCCCACCCCCGCTGTGCGTCCCCTGTGCGCGTGGAGCCTAACGGATGTTCACGGCGTGGGCACACGCAGCACGACCCCTCGGTGGCCGTGGCCTCCTCCGGGCGTGTTTGATGGCGGCAGCACGCTGTTCGATGGCGGCAGCACGCTTCGTCCCGGAGGAAGGCAGAGGTGGACACGGTGGCCGACGGACGGGTCTTCGAGGCGGACGGGAGCGCCCTGGTGGTGCGTCGCGCGCCACGGGAGCGGGCCCGCGCGGCGGTACTCGTCCTGCACGGCGGGCAGGAGCACGGGACGGGTCCGGCGCGCCCCTGGCAGCCGGCCGCCCTGCGGATGCGGCCCTTCACGGGTGTCGCGGCCTCCGTCTCCTCGCCGCGAGACGTGCTGGTGGGCCAGGTGCGCTACCGCTACCGGGGCTGGAACGACACGGCCGACCCGCTGCACGACACCCTGCGGGCCCTCGACGAACTGCGCGGACTGGCCGGGGACGTACCGGTGGTGCTGGTCGGGCACTCCATGGGCGGGCGTGCCGCGCTCCGTGCCGCCGCCGATCCCGCGGTGCGCGGCGTGCTGGCGCTGGCGCCCTGGTGTCCGGCCGACGACCCGGTGGACGACCTCGACGGCACGCGGATCCTCGTACTCCACGGGGACCGGGACCACACCACCGAGCCCGGTGAGTCGGCCGCGTACGTACGGCACGCCCGTGAGGCCGGCGCCGAGGCCGGGATGGTGCTGCTCCGGGGGTGCGATCACGCGATGCTCCGGCGCAGCCGGGACTGGCACCGCGCGTCCGCCGCCGCCATCAGGCGGTTGCTGCGTCCCGAACGCGATCTGGACGGCTGGACGGCGGAGGCCTGCGCGGCGGACGGACCGCTTCTGCGCTGAGACCCGCCCTGGTAGGGTGCCGCCGCCGTGCCGTGCGACACCCCCCACCGGCTCCACACAGAGGACTGCTGATGCCGATCAGGCACTCGCTCAAGATTGTCACGTACCTGACAGCCGTGTTCCTGGTGCTCACCCTGTTGCCCACCGCCCTGGCACGGCCGGCCGCCGCGGCCGACACCTGGCGGGGACCGCTCTCCACCCGGGGCCGCTGGATCGTGGACGCCGACGGGAACCGCTTCCGGCTCAAGGCGGCCAACTGGGACGGCGCACAGGGTTCCTGGACCGGCAGCGGCAGCGTCGCCGACCCGGCGAACCACCACGCCGGCCAGGACTCGTACGGCATCCCCCTCGGCCTGGACCGCGCGCCCCTGACCCAGCTCCTCGCGGACTTCACGGCGCTGGGCATCAACAGCGTGCGGCTGCCGTTCTCGAACGAGATGATCCACACGACGGCCGCGGTGCCGGACGCCGCCGTCACGGCCAATCCCCAACTGCGCGGCAGGACACCCCTGGAGATCTACGACGCGGTCGTCGCCGCGCTCACCGGGGCGGGCTTCGCCGTCATCCTCAACAACCACACCAACACCTCGCGTTGGTGCTGCGGCGTCGACGGCAACGAGCGCTGGAACAGCGGCCAGTCCACTCAGCAGTGGGCCGACGACTGGGTCTTCATGGCCCGCCGGTACGCCGGCAACTCCCGGGTCGTGGGCGCCGACCTCTACAACGAGGTACGCCGGGACGTGCTGGACGACCCCAACTGGGGCCTGGGAGACGCCCACGACTGGTACGCGGCGGCCCAGTTCGCCGCCGACCGCATCCTCACCGAGGCCGACCCGAACCTCCTCATCGTCGTCGAGGGCATCAACTGGACCGGACTGCCCGTCGACGGGTTCCCGCACGGCCGCCCCGTGCTCACCCCCGTCCGCACTCTGTCGAACACCCTCGTCGACGCCCACAAACTCGTCTACTCGGCCCACTTCTACGGCTACACCGGCCCCCGGCACAGCGGCGCCACCGGCATCGGCGAGACCAGCGACCCCCGTTACCAGGACCTGACCCGCGACGAGCTGTACCAGGCCCTCGCCGACGAGGCGTTCTTCGTCACCACCGAGGGCAAGCACTACACCGCCCCCGTGTGGGTCAGCGAGTTCGGCGTCGGCGCGAACGAGACGGGTACGGCGGCCCGCGCCTGGTTCGGCAACATCACCGACTACTTCGCCGACCACGACACCGACTTCGCCTACTGGCCGCTGGTCGGCTGGGAGGGGCACGACGACTGGGCGCTGCTGCGCTACGACACCGCCGGGCACCGTTCCGGCATCCTCGACGGCGGGGACTGGCGGGCCACGGCCTGGGCCCACCTCATGACCTCGGCCGGCCGCACGGGGTACGTCGAGCCGGGGACGACCTGGCGGATGCTGTCCACCGACCACGGCGACCAGGTCGAGTCCCTGCGGGTGCGCGCGGGCGGCGACTGGGACTCGGGCGCCTACAAGGCGGCCTGCCCGGACGGGCTGCGGCTGATCGGTCTCGCGCACTCCGGCGGGCGCGGCCTGTGCACCGACGCGCGGGCCGGTGATCTGCGGGCGACGGACGGCGTCCAGACGGTCGTCACGGACGAGCGGTACGTCCCGGCGGGCGGCGACTGGGCGTCCGGCTACACCAAGTTCCAGTGCCCGGCGGGCCGTTTCGTCGTCGGCTACAGCCGTCGCGGGGAGCGGGTGTCGGCGGCGCTGTGCGTGCCGGCCCGCACCGCGCTCGGCACGGGCGGCCGGACGGTGTGGTTCGACCGGTCCGACAGCCGGCCCGCCGACGGGGCGGGCGACGACTTCGCGTCCGGCGCCTACAAGGGACAGTGCGACGCCGGCGAGTACATCGCGGGCGTCGCCTTCACCACCCGGGTGGGAAGCGCACAGGGACCCGCCGCCGTGCTGTGCGTGGCGTTGTAGCCGGCCGGAGGACTCACGTTCCTCAGCCGAAGTCGGTCATCTGCCCGCGTCCGGCCGACGCGTCGGCCCCTGTCAGGTCGTCGTGGTGCGGCGGGGAGCCGGGGGTGTCGGCGGCGGCCCGGAGGATGGACTGCTGGAGGCGGCGCAGGCGCGCGGACGGTTCCAGCCCGAGGTCCCTGACGAGCAGGGTCCGCAACCGCCGGTAGACCTCCAGTGCCTCGCCGCGGCGGCCGGAGCGGTAGAGCGCGAGCATGAACTGCGCGTGCAGGTTCTCGTGGGAGCGGTAGCGGCTGGTCAGGACGGTGAGTTCGGCGAGCAGCTCACGGTGCCGGCCGAGCCGCAGATCGGCCTCGATCCGCCGGTCCAGCGCGCACAGCCGGCTCTCCTCCAGCCGGCGCGCCTCCATGGCCAGATGGGCTCCGGTGGAGACGTCGGCGAAGGGCTGGCCGCTCCACAGGTCCAGCGCCTGACGCAGAGTACGGGAGGCGTCCGCGTGATTCTCCTCGTCCATGGCGCGACAGCCCAGTTCATGGAGCCGCTCGAACTCGCGGATGTCGTTGCGGCCACCCCCGGCGGCGAGGAGATAACCGCCGGGCAGCGTGGTCAGGACGTCCTTCGCGGACCGCGTGCCGGGGCCGCCCGGCCCGGCGGGCCGGCGCAGTGCCGTCGCGATGAGCTCCCTGAGCTGGAGCACATAGGTCTGGAGCGTGGTGCGGGCGCTGCGCGGCGGGGTGCCCGCCCAGAGCTCCTCGACCAGGGTTGCGACGGGTACCACCTGGTCGGCGCGCAGGGCGAGCAGGGCCAGCAGCTGGCGCGGCTTCGGCGCGGTCGGGGCGATGGAGACCCCGTTCTCCGTCACGTCCAGCGCGCCCAGCAAACCGATGTCCACACGCGTCTCCCTGTTCCTCTCACCTGGCACTCCGCCAGTAGAAAACAGCACGACCGGTCTGTCAACCGACCGGCGACTGGGCGGTTTCCAAGGAACCGTCCGACAGCGACCGCGGCTCGCCGACCGGTCCGGCACAGGACGAAAGCCCAGTACAGCAGCGCCACTTGACAGGCCGGCGAACAGCCGTGGCACCGACGGCGCCACCCCGGCCGGCCTTCGAGCCGGGAAGACCCGCCCGCTCGAAGACCGACCGGATCAGACCATCCGGTCTGTTATTTGACGGTGCCCCAGGTCAGCCGACGCGCCCACGGAAGCGGGAGGGGACGGGTACGGCGAGGAGGACGATGCCCAGTGCCAGTACCCCCAGTCCGCACCAGGACGCCGCGGGCAGCCGTTCACCGAGCGACGCGACGCCCAGGACCGCGGCCACGGCCGGTTCGGCCAGCGTCAGCGTCGTCGCGATCTGGGCCGCGGTGCGGCGCAGGCCGTGTCCGAAGAGCCGGTAGCAGAGGAAGGTGGTGACCGCGCCGAGGTACACGACGACCAGGGCACCGCGTACCGACGGCAGCCAGGACCCGGCGTTCCACAGCACGACGGGCAGCACCAGGAGAGCCGCTCCCCCGAACAGCACGCCCATCACCGTGTCGGAGCGGTGTCCACGGGCGATCAGCTCTCCGCCGACCAGGGCGTACCCGGCGTACGACAGTCCCGCGAGCCCTGCCAGCAGGACACCCGGTACGTCCACGGGGGCGCCGTCACCGGTGAGTTCGGGCCCGAGGACGAGCACCGCGCAGCCGAGGACGGCCGCCGTGGTCGCCGCCGCCCAGCGGCCCGTGGGCCGGGACCGGCCGGTGAGCAGGCCGAGGAGACCCGCGAGGACGGGGGCGCCGCCGAGCGCGATCACGGTGGCCGCGGCCACTCCGGTGCGGGCCACCGCGGGATAGAACGTGAGTGGATAGCCGGCGACCGCGAGAACACCGAGGGCGAGCAGCCGGCGTTCGCCGCCGGTGCAGGTCCGGGGCAGGGTGCGGGCGCCGGGTGCGGTCAGGAACAGCAGGAGGCCGCCGAGGACCAGGCCGGCGGCTCCCACCGCGGCGGCCGGCGCCCCGGCCGGCGCGAGGGAACTGGCGGTCCCGGTGGTGCCCCACAGCACGGCGGCGGTGAGGATCGGGACCGGCCCGGCGAGCGGACCGGTGCGGCGGGGGCGCGGAGCCGCGGCCGCGGCCAGGCCGGAAGAAGAGGAGGGGAATGAGGTGTCGTTCGGCACAGTCGTGAACTTCCGTCGTCGAATACCGTCTGCGGACTGGTTTCGAAACGGGCGCACGACACCTGCCCCGAGCCGCCTGCGAGGCAGGGCCGGGACCGTGGATCAAGCCGTCGGTGAGTGCGCCCGGTCAGGCGCAGAGCGGCGGCAGGACGACGTGCCAGTAGGTGTTCACGCCACGACGGTATCCGCACCGGCCACGGCGACACGGTTCCGTCCGCATTTCGGGACCCGCACCCGTCGCCGGCTCCGGGGCACCCGCTCCGGCGCGGAGCACGACCGGGGCCCCGCCGGGCGTACGGCCGCCACTGACCGGTCCTGTCGGATCGGTGACCGCGGACATCCACCCGGCGCACACCGATGACACCCCCGACGTCACTTGTCGTATGATTCGACCAAGTTTTGTCCAACGTGCGCCGATATCGTTTCCAGCCGGGTGCCGGTGGGACAGACTCACCCGCGGAGGGGGGACGGGCACGGCCGTTTCACGCCGGACGTGCCATCCCGCAGTGTCGCGTCGTCTTGGGGAAGGCGGCGAACAGACCAGCGGAGGAATGCATGACGCAGTCGCTTCCGGGGCAACGCCCTGCCCAGGAGCAGGCGTTGACCGGGCGCGGGCGCCCACCGGTCGTCGTGATCGGCGCCGGGCCGTACGGACTGTCGGTGGCCGCCCATCTGCGGGCGGCCGGGGTGCCGGTCCGGGTCTTCGGTGAGGTGATGGGCAGTTGGCGGCACGCCATGGCGACCGGGATGTTCCTGAAATCGACGCCGGACGCCACCGACCTGTCGGCGCCGGAGCCCGGCGGCCGGCTGGCGGACTTCCGGCGCGTGCACGGCGAGCCGGAGCTGACCGAGCTGACCCCGATCCCGTGCGATGTCTTCGTACGGTACGGGCAGTGGTTCCAGAAGCGGTACGTCGGCGAGGTCGAGCCCGCCCGGGTGACGGCGGTCGAGCGCGCCGCGTCCGGACCCGGCTTCCTGGTCCGGGCGGACGACGGGCAGGAGACGGCGGCCGCCGGGGTGGTGGTGGCGACCGGGCTGAACGGACTGGCCCATGTCCCGGCGGAGTTACGGCACCTCGCGCCGGAGGGACCCGGCCCGGACGCGGTCGTGTCGCACACCAGCCACCACACCGACCTGTCCGGGTACGCGGGGCGGCGGGTCGCGGTGGTCGGCGGTGGCCAGTCGGCGCTGGAGAGCGCGGCGCTGCTGCACGAGGCCGGCGCCGAGACGCAGGTCCTGGTGCGCGAGCGGACGGTGCTGTGGGGCATGCCCCCGGACCTGGCCCGGCCCTGGACGCAGCGGCTGGCCAAGCCGGCCTCCCCGCTGGGCACGGGCTGGATCCTCGCCGCGGTGTGCGCCGCGCCGGGCGGGGTGCGGTGGCTGCCCGCGACGGCCCGGCTGCTGCTGTTCCGGCGGGCGCTCGGCCCGTCGGGCGGCTGGTGGCTGCGGGACCGGGTGACGGGCGTCGTACCGGTGCACACCTCGCGGCGGGTCACCGCTGCCGTGGTGCGCGGGCCGGAGGTGCACCTGGAGGTCGCCGGGCCCAGGGGCCGGCGCGAGACCCTGGCCGTCGACCATGTGCTGGCGGCCACGGGGTACCGGCTGGACCTGGCCGCGCTGCCCTACCTGTCTCCGACGGTACGGCGTGCCGTGGTCTGCGTGCCGGGGTCACGAGCGCCCGCGCTGCGGGGGACGTTCGAGTCGTCGGTGCCGGGCCTGTACTTCACGGGCTCGCTCGCGGCCCCGATGTTCGGGCCGATGATGCGGTTCGTGGCGGGGACCGAGTTCGCGGCCGTGCGCATCGCACGGCATCTCGCGAAGTCCTGACGGTCCGTCTGCCTCCGTCGCGACGGTGGGTGCCGGCCGTCCTGGAGTCCGAGTCGAAAACGGCACGGACGGTTTGTCGGACCGGCACCGGCCGGCGGGCGTGGTCTCCCGGACCCGGGTCAGGAGTCGGACCGCGCGGCGCCCGCGAACTCGTGTGTGGGAGAGGCGAGCTGGGGAAGCACCAACGACCAGAACTGTTCGACGTGCTGGGGCGAGATCCGGTCGCCGGCACCGATCAGTTCGAAGCCTACGGTCGCGGCGACTATCACCGCGGCGACCCGGTCCGGGGACACCCCCTCGGCCAGTTCGCCCTCGCGCTGTGCTCGCAGCAGCTGTTCGCAGACCCAGGCGCGCCACCAGCAGCCGAAGCCCGGTGCGCTCTTGCGCGAGGGATCGACGCTCAGCCGGAAGCCCGCGCGGACGACGACGTCGGCGGCGACCGCGACCAGCAGATCCCGGGTGACCGTCACCACCAGGTGCAGCGCGGAGGCGGCGGACTGCCGCCGGTCCGCCACCAGTTGCTCGACGGAACGGCGGGCCTCGCTCTCCACCTCGATGGCGAGGGCGTCCTTGCTGGCGAAGTGGAAGTGCAGCGCTCCGGCGCTCACTCCCGCCCGCCGGCTTATCGCGGGCAGCGAGGACAGCGCGTAACCGTCCTCGGAGAAGATCTCCGCGGCTGCGAGAACGAGGGCCTGGCGGGTTCTGGCCGCCCGGAGTTGCTTGACCATCGCGTCCCCCTGTTGATCCGGGCGAATGCGGAATTGGACGGTCCGATTCCCCCTGGGCCTGCAACATTGCGATTCGAAAACCCTAGCAAACAGCACACTTGGCAGGTTTGCCGTCCTTCGGAGCACGGCAGGCCTCCCCCACCGCCCCTCGTATGCCTTCGGAAGCGTTGTTCGCCCTGCATGCAAACCGGGTCGACGGTTTGGTCCGAGGCGGGTCAGGCCTCGGTGGGCACCAGCGCTTCCTGCCGACGGCGCTCGACTTCCTCGACCACCCGGGCGCCCCGGTCGGGCGCGGTGTCCAGCCTGATCAAGGCCGCGGGAGTGGCTATGGCCGGCAGTACATGGTTGTAGAGGACGGAGATCCGGTCGTTGAGATCCGTCCAGTCGGAGACCACCTCGGACATGAACTGGGTGCCGATCCAGGCACCGAGGAAGCACTCCGCGGTCTCCTGGGGGTCGACGTGCGGCAGCACCTCACCGCGCTGCTTGGCCTCCACGAGCTTCTCGGTCACCACCTCGGTCCAGGCGGGCCAGGCACTGCCGAACAGCGAACGCCCCTGGAGGTCGGCGGACAGCCGTATGCCGGCGAGCAGGATGACCTCCTTGGGGATCCGGTAGGCCAGCGTCATGCCGATGTCCACCCACTCCTGGAGCTTCAGCTCGCGCGGCACCCAGTAGTCGTCACTGATCTGGGCGCTGATCACACCGCGCGCGAGGGCTTCCTTGGAGTCGAAGTGGAAGTAGAGGGCACCCTTGGTGACTCCGGCCCGGTCGAGGATCTCGGCGATGGTCGCCGCCGTGTACCCGCGCTCGGCGAAGACCGCGGCGGCGGCCTCGACAACAGCGCGTCGGGTCCGAATCGCACGCTCCTGACGCGCCATGGGGACCCCTCCTCGGTCAAAACAAAACCGGACGTGACGTACCTTACCCCAAACGGGGGTCGGTATTTCGGCCGCAGAGGGCCGATTCCCGGTCGGTCCCGCACCGGTGCCGCCGCGCCGAAGCGGGATCCTTCGGGCAGTTCACCAGGCGGTGCGTCCGCCGTCCACGGTAAGTGTGGCACCCGTGACGAAGCTCGCCCGGTCACTGCACAGCCAGGCCGCGGCCTCCGCCACCTCGACCGGGTCGGCGGCGCGCGCCTGCGGTGCGGAGCGGTAGGCGCGGGCCTCGTTCTCGGGCGACTTGGCGAACCAGTCGTCGATCATCTCGGAGCGGGTCAGCCCCGGGGCGATGGCGTTGACACGGATGTGGTGCGGAGCGTACTCGACGGCGGCGGCCTTGGTCAGTCCGATCACCGCGTGCTTGGAGGCGATGTAGGGGGCCGCCGTCGAGGAGGCGACCAGGCCGCCCACGCTGCTGGTGTTGACGATCGCGCCGCCACCGCTCTCCAGCATGGCGGTGATCTCGTGGCGCAGGCAGTTCCACACACCCCGCACGTTGGTCTCGGTGACCCGTTCGTAGTCGGCGTCGTCGATGAGGTGCATCGGGGTCTTCGGCAGGGCCACGCCGGCGTTGTTGAAGGCCGCGTCGAGACGGCCGTACCGCTCGACGACGAACTCGACGGCGCGGCGCACGTCCTCGCCGTCGCGCACGTCCAGGGTGCGGTGACTCGCCTCGGCACCCTCGGCGCGCAGCGTGTCCGCGAGGTCGCGGAGCTTGTCCTCGCGGCGGGCGGTGACGACGACGGTGGCGCCCAGCCGGGCGAACACCCGGGCCGCGGCGGCGCCGATACCGCTGCTGGCGCCGGTGATCAGGGCGACCCGGCCGGCGAGTTCCGTGTCCAGCGCCGCGGTCACCCGGCCACCTCGGTGAGCGAGCCGGCGTCCTGCCAGACGGTGCCGAGGCGGGCCTCGCGGTCGAGGGCGCGCAGGCGCGGTTCGTCGATCTCGGCGAGACCGCCGACCAGGTGCCGGACGCCGAGCTCGCGCATCAGCTCGCGCTGGAAGCCGTGTTCGAAGGTGCTGGGGTGACCGATGAAGGGCACGTCGAGCTCCCTGGCGTGGGCGGCGAAGCGGGCCACGTCGTCGATGAAGAGGACCTCGTGGAAGTCCAGTCCGAAGTGGTCCCGGGTGATCTCCCGGATGCCTGGGCGGAAGTCGTCGGTGCAGATGTAGTGCGGGGCGGTGAACAGCCCCTCCCAGGCGCCGAGATGGCGGCGGAAGTGGTCCTCGTCGAGGCCGCCGTAGCAGACGACGTCCAGGCCCAGGGCGCGCAGCCGGTGCAGGAGCTCCTCGGCGCCGTCGAGGGTGTGGACCGGGTGGGCGCGCAGGTGGTCCTCGCGCTCGGCGAAGTAGTCGGCGATGGCCTCCTGCTCGCCCACGGCGGCGCCGGTCTCCGCCAGCAGGACGCGGGCGGCCGCGAGCCGGGACTGCGAGAAGAGCCGCTGCTCCAGCTCGCGGGTGTACTCACCGCCGTACTTGAGGACGAGCCGGTGCAGGACGGGGCTGAAGCTGTCGTTGAGCAGGACGCCGTCGATGTTGACGGCGGCGAGGCGCAGGGTGCGCAGTGGTTCCATGGGGTCTCCCTCCCGCTGACCGTCCGACAATCATGCAGGCGTTGTCGGGACCTCGGGGTCGCGGGTACGGCCAACTCCCCGCCGCATGGCCAAAAGAGACCGGTGGCCAGGTTTCGCCGAAGCGGCCGCGCGCGTCACTCCCGGGGAACCAGCCGACGACATCTGCCAGTTAGTCCGTTTTTCGCCGTGCCTTCCTGATGATTGAGCGCGAAAATACTTGGCCAAACCACTACGGAGCGGAGTCATGCATGGATCGAGTCGAACCACGCTTGGTGAATCCTTTACCTGGTGGCCGACCCGAGAAAACCGGTAGGTCCGTATCTTATAGGCGTCGAACAGAGCTTCCAGCCAACGAAGAGCTTTCCGACGGGGGGTCATCGATGAGCCTGTCCGCCAGCGAGATCGGAGTCGGTCTGCCCGCACTGCCCCGGCTGACCACCACGGTTCCCAAGGAGTACGTCCACCGGGCGTCCCTGGCCGAGGTGTTCCTCACCGGTTGTACCGCCCAGGACGACGGGGTGCGGTTCTCCCTCACCGGACAGTGGCCGCGCGCCCACACGTTCTTCAACAGCACCGACGGCGCGAGTCACGATCCGCTACAGGCGGCAGAGACTTTTCGGCAGGCCGGCATGTTCGTGACGCACGCGGAGCACGGGGTACCGCTCGGCCATCACTTCGTGCTGTGGTCGCTCAGCTGCCACACGGACCTGGAGCAACTGCGGATCGCCTCCCGGCCCACGGACTTCGAGCTCGAGGTGACCTGCCCGGACTCCGCGCCGCGCGGCAGGTCGTCCGCGCGCCGGATGGGCATCGGGTTCGCACTGCGCAGGGACGGCCTGCCGGTGGCCCGCGGAGACGGGCTGTACTCCATCGTCAGCCCGGCCGTCTACGCCCGGCTGCGCGCCAACCGGTCGGAAGTGGACGGGACTTCGGCTCGGACGGTGGCGGCCTCGGAACCGATGGAACCGGCCGCCGTCGGCCGTACCTCCCCAGCCGACGTGGTGCTCACGCCCACGAGCACCCCGGACCGCTGGCTGCTCACCCCCGACCTCGGTCACCCCATCCTGTTCGACCACGGCGGCGACCATCTGCCCGGCATGGTGCTGCTGGAAGGGGCCCGGCAGGCGGCCTGTGCGCGGCTGGCGCCACGCACGCTGATACCGGCGATCACGGCCACGGAGTTCAACCGTTACGTCGAACTCGACAGCCCCTGCTGGGTCGACGTGACGGATGTGACACCCGGCGACGACGGCACGGCCACCGTGAAGGTCGTCGGCCGGCAGGACGGCGAGACCGTCTTCTCGTCCACCGTGAGCGGGCCCGTCGTCTAGGTCCCGCCGGACGCGGTCCACGCCCCGGGGGGTGACGGCGACGCGGCGGCCCGCGCGTCCCGTCAGGGAGGCGCGGGCCGCCGTCAGGCATCAGCCGCGGGTGTGTCGGCCCTCGTCGCCGCGGTGGTTGCCGCCACGCTCGTCCCCGCGGTGGTCGTCACCGCGCCGGTCGCCGCGGTGGTCCCCGCGGTGGTCGCCGCCGCGCTCGTCGCCACGGCGCCGGTCGCCGTCACGGTGACGGTGGCCCCAGGAGACGGAGTCGACCAGTCCCCGGTGGTCGTCGCGCAGGGTCACGGTGTCGGCGTTGCGGTTCCACACGGAGTCACGCCGGTCCTGGTACAGGTCCTTGTCGGTGTCCCGGCCGACCCCGGTGTGGACGCGGACCGTGGCACGGCCTGCCAGCCGGTAGTGGTGGAAGGTGTAGGTGCGACCCGACGCGTCGGACAGCGTCCAGCCGCTCAGGTTGACGTCCCGGCGGGCGGTGTTGGTGACGTCCACCCACTCCCGGTTCAGGGCCCGGTTGGAGTGGACCTCACGGCCCTGGACCTCGTGCTGGACAGCGCTGATGAAGACCGGGCCGCGGTGCGGGGCGGAAGCCGCGGCCGGCAGGGCAAGCGCTCCCACCAGGGCGGCCGCGACGGCGGTCGCGGAGCCGAGACGGCGGGCGGTCACGGTAACGGAAGCGGACACTGAGTCCCCCTTGCAGGGTTCGAGTACACCCCGGCGGCGGCCGACGGCGGACCGCGGGCCACGCGGGATGCGTTGTGCGAGGTGGCGACCGGTCGGCCGCGCAGTCACACCCTGCAACCCGACCGCGTGAGATGTGGGACACACACCTGACCCATTACAGATCCAACACTTTGTCATGACTCTCGGTTGCAACATGCATTTAAAGGGTGAATGTACGGAATTGACGCCTCATCGGGTATGAAAAGCCCGCAGACAAAGGCCGACGCCCACCTTCGTGCATCACAACGCACCAGGACATCCGAGGGCACGTCACCCGAAAGTGAGTAACAGGCGTCTCTCCCGGCATACCGAAGTCGATCTTCTGGGCGTTACCTGGAGTTCGCCGATTCATAGGTCACCGAAGGGGTGCGGGGAAAGCGTTTACCGCTACGTTTTGGCTTGCCATTTTTGGCATGCTCACAACCCCTCAGCGCACCCCTCCCCGTAGGAGACACCCCCATGCGCAGACTCGTTGCCTGTCTGGCGGCCGCGGTCGCCGCCCTCGGCGGGCTCACGGCGACGGCCGCTCCGGCCGCGGCGGCCGGCTCGGGCACGTTCAGCGTCCTCACGTACAACGTCGCCGGGCTCCCCGAAGGCCTGTCGAGCGCGCCCACGCCGCGTGACACCAGCACCACCGAGATCGGCAAGCGGATCGCGCCGTACGACATCGTCAACGTCCAGGAGGACTTCAACTACCACGCGTATCTCTACGCCACCGACACCCACCCCTACCGCACCGCGACCAGCGGCGGCGCGGGCATCGGCAGCGGCCTCAACACCGTCTCGAACTACGCCTGGGACGGCGACGACTTCGAGCGCGTCGGCTGGAACTCGTGCCAGATCGACTCCGGCGACTGCCTCACGCCCAAGGGCTTCACCTTCATGCGCGAGCGGCTCGCCGAGGGTGTCTACGTCGACTTCTACAACCTGCACACCAACGCGGGCACGAACGACGGCGACGAGGCGTCCCGGGCCGACAACCTCAGCCAGCTGACCTCCTTCATCAGCACCCACTCGGCCGGCAACGCCGTCGTGGTCATGGGTGACACCAACACCCGCTACACCCGCTCCGCCGACACGATCGCGGAGTTCGCCTCGAACAACGGGCTCACCGACGCCTGGGTGCAGCTGATCCGCGGCGGCAGCGCGCCGGCCAAGGGCAGCGACGCGCTGGTCTGCGACGACACCGCGGCGACCGTGCCCAACACCTGCGAAGTCGTGGACAAGGTCCTCTACCGCAGCAGCAAGCTGGTGAACCTGACCGCGACCTCGTACAACAACGAGCACGCGAAGTTCCTGACGAGCGACGGTCTGATGCTCTCCGACCACGACCCGGTCACGGTCGGCTTCTCCTGGTCGCAGAACGCGAACTTCCAGCTGAGCGACCAGTTCGGCGGTCCGCACGGCGACTACTACCAGGACATCGACAAGGTCGCCGCCGGCGCCCGGGCCACCAGCGTCTCGCTGCGCTCCGGCTCCCGTGTCGACCAGGTCGGCATCACCCTCGCCGACGGCACCACGCTCACCCACGGCGGAACCGGCGGCACCGCGTCCTCACTCACCCTGGGCAGCGGCGAGTACGTGACCTCGGCGTACCTGTGCGAGGGCGTCAAGGACAGCCACACCCGGATCTTCTACGCCAAGTTCACCACGAACCTGGGCAACACCCTCGCGGGCGGTACGACGACCTCGGACTGCGTGACCCGCACCGCGCCGTCGGGCTGGCAGATCGCCGGCTTCCACGGCCGCGCCGGCGACGAGCTCGACAAGGTCGGCTTCATCTACACCAAGCGCTGACCGCCGCAGCGAGCGCCGACCACGCCCGGCCGGCCGGTGAACCCGCACGAGCGGTCCGCCGGCCGGCACCCGGGCGGGTCAGGTGCCGTACGTACGCAGCTTCCGGTAGAGCGTCGCGCGGCCGATGCCGAGGGCGGCCGCCGTGCGGGCCTTGTTCCCGCCGTGGCGGCGCAGGGCCTCCAGGATGGCGGTGCGTTCGGCCCGCTCCATGGGGCTCAGCCGGCGCCCCGCGGGCCCCTCACGCACGGGATCGGGCAGTTCGGACCGGCGCACCGGCCCCGTCACCTGGCGACGCTGCGCCAACGACCGTACGACGTGGGCGAGTTCGGTGACGTTACCGGGCCACGGATACCCCTCGACGGCGCGCCGGGCGTCGAGGGTCCAGGTGAGCGGGGGCTGGCCGGGCGCCGGTGGCGGGCTCACGGCGGTGAGCAACTCGCCGATGTCCTCCGGCCGTTCCCGCAGCGCGGGCAGGGTGACCGAGCGGGCGGCCAGGGTGTCGAGGAGCCGCTGGAGGCACGGGCCGGGCGGTGCGCCCGGGGTGTAGGTGACCAACAGCGGTGTGGCGGGCCGGGCCTCGAGAAGGGCGACGATCGCGGCCACGTCCGGCTGGGCCAGCCGTTCGGCGTGGCGCAGCACCAGGCCGTCCCGGGGTCGGCCCGGCAGCATCTGGCTCACTTCCCCCTCGGCCGCGTCGACGACGAGCGGGTCGGGGTCACCGAGCAACGCGCGGGCCAGCGAGGTCTTTCCGGTGCCCCGTTCACCGACGAGCAGCAACGGGGCCGGTACGGCGGCCAGTTCGGCGGCGCGTCGGGTGGCGTGCCGCCACGGCAGCGAGTGCCCGGCCAGCGTGGTCGGCGGCGGCCCGGCGGTGGCGGCGCTCGCGCGGCCGAGGACCGGTTCGAGGACGGCGACGGCGCCGACGGTCTCGCCGAGGTGCCGGACGGGTTCGACCACGGCGCCGTACGGGAGCCGGATGCCGGAACCGTCCTGGCGCAGCGCCGTGCGGACCGCGCGTTCCAGGTCGTCGAGGTCCCGGGTGGACAGCAGCCGTCCCGCCGCCTCGCTCACCAGCCGGCTGTGGCCGCTGAAGGCCACCACCGGCCGGTCCGGTCCGTCGCATGCCGTGAGGTAGGCGTCGAGCAGGAGGTGCTCCGGCGGCCGGGCGTGGGCACGCAGTTCGGCCTCCACCGCCGCGGCCGCCGCCTCGGCGAGGGTGGCCTGCGGGTGCGGTGCGCGGCCGGCGCACAGGGCCGACGCCACGGTCACCGTACCGACCGGCCTGCCGTCGCCGGGGGTCCGCAGCGGCACGCTCACCGCGGAGACCTCCTGCCAGACGTCGAGGAAGTGCTCGGGTCCGTGCACCTCGGCGCGGCGGCCCGTGCGCAGGGCCAGAGCGGCGCTGTTGGGGCCGACGCACTGTTCGGAGAGGTCCGGGCAGCGGGTGCCGAACGGGGCGGGGCCGGCCGCCCACAGCACCCGCAACCGGGCGTCGGTGAGGACCAGGGTGGCGCGCTGCCGGTCGAGCGGCGGGCCGAGTCGTGCCAGCACGGGCCGGGCGGCCTCCAGGATCGCGGGGTCGGGCGGCCGGGGGGCCGGGGCGGCGAGGTGGGCCGCGCAGTCGTGTCGTACGCCGTGGAAACGGGCCCGGCGCCAGGCCGCGGCGACCTCGTCCGGTATGTCCTCCGGCAGCGGGCGTCCGGCGAGGAAGCGGGCGCGGGCCCGGCGCAGGTGACCGAGGGCGGGGCGGACGGGCGGCTGCCGGTCGGCCGTGGGGTGCTGCTCTGCGGTGGTCATGGCGCCCTTCACCGTACCGGGGACGGTTGAAGAGGCAACGACCGGTGCGCCCCGGCGGGTTCCGTCGTACCGGGGTGTCTCGCATTGAGACACCCAGGACGGCCGGGACCGTTTCATGATCTTGCTCGGTCGGTTTCCGTCCTTACCCCCACCGGAGCGTTCCCCGTGCACACCGATGTCGTCACCGACGTCCTGATCGTGGGCAGCGGCCCGGCCGGCGCCTCCGCGGCCCTGGCCCTGAGCACCTACGGCGTACCGAACATGGTCGTCACCCGCCACGGGAGTCTCGCCGACACCCCGCGCGCCCACATCACCAACCAGCGCACGATGGAGGTGCTGCGCGACCTCGGGGTGGAGCGGGAGGCGCTCGCCCGGGCCACGCCACAGCACCTCATGGGGAACACCACCTTCTGCACCAGCCTGGCCGGCGAGGAGCTGGGACGGGTCCGGTCCTGGGGGAACGAGCCGCTGGTGCAGGCCGCGCACGAGCTGGCCAGCCCCACCTCGATGTGTGACATACCGCAGCACCTGATGGAGCCGGTGCTGGTGGACGCGGCGACGAGCCGCGGCACCGTGTTCCGCTACAGCACCGTCTACAAGTCGTTCACGCAGGACGCCGACGGGGTGACCGTCACCGTGGCGGACCGGGTGCGCGGCGACGAGTACACGATCCGGGCCAGGTACCTGATCGGCGCGGACGGCGGGCGGTCGCAGGTGGCGCAGGACGCCGGGCTGCCGATGGGCGGTCAGATGGGGGTCGCGGGCAGCGTCAACATCGTCTTCGACGCCGACCTGAGCAGGTACACCGCGCACCGCCCGTCCACCCTGTACTGGGTACTGGCCCCCGGCGCGACCGTCGGCGGCATCGGCGCGGGACTGGTGCGGTGCGTCCGCCCGTGGACCGAGTGGCTGATCGTGTGGGGGTACGACGTCACGGCGGGCGCCCCCGACCTGACCACCGAGTACGCGGAGTCCGTCGTCCGCCGGCTGATCGGCGACGACGAGATCCCGGTGACCGTCAGGTCGTCCTCGGCGTGGACGGTGAACGAGATGTACGCCGAGACCTACTCCAACGGCCGGGTCTTCTGCGCCGGCGACGCCGTGCACCGGCATCCGCCGTCCAACGGGCTCGGGTCGAACACGTCCGTCCAGGACTCCTACAACCTGGCCTGGAAGCTGAAGCTGGTCCTCGACGGCACCGCCGGCCCGAGTCTGCTGGACAGCTACACGGCCGAACGCGCGCCGGTCGGCAGACAGATCGTCACCCGCGCCAACAAGTCGATCGGCGAGACCGCGCCCGTCTTCGAGGCGCTCGACGGTCTCACCCCGGGGACCCCCGAACAGCTCTGGGCCAACATCGCGGCCCGCAAGGAGCCCACCGCGACGGCCGAGCGGCAGCGGGCCCGGCTGCGGGACGCGATCGCCCACAAGGTGTACGAGTTCAACGCCCATGGTGTCGACCTCAACCAGCGTTACGACTCCGGTGCGATCGTCCCCGACGGCACCCCCGACCCCGGCTTCGCCCGCGACCCGGAGCTGTACCACCAGCCCAGTTCCCGCCCCGGAGCGAAGCTCCCGCACGCCTGGCTCACCTCGGGGACACGCACGGTGTCCACCCTGGACACCGTCGGCCGGGGCCGCTTCACCCTGCTGACGGGGATCGGCGGCGAGGGCTGGCTGCGCGCGGCCGAGGCCCAGGACCTCGACATCGCCACCGTCGTCGTCGGCCCGGGGCAGGACTACGAGGACCCGTACGGCGACTGGGCCCGGCTCAGCGAGGTCTCCGACTCGGGTGCCCTGCTGGTACGGCCCGACGGCTACGTCGCCTTCCGGCACCCGGCCGCCGCCGGGAACGCGGCCGAGCTGCTGGGCGCAGCGCTCCGGCGGATCCTCGGTCGCGCCGTCGAGCCACGACCCACGCAACACGAAAGGTGAACAGCATGGCCCTCGGGCTGCTCAGGCGCCGGTGGTCCAAGGACGCCCCGGCCCGTACCGCGGGACTGACCCTGCCCGTACCGCCGGGTGCGGGCGGCGTCGCCCGCACCGTCCTGGACCCGGTGGACCAGCCGCTGGGCGGCGCCGACGTCACGGTCACCGCGCTGGACAGCCACCAGGTGGCCGCGCGGGGCATCACGGACCCCTTCGGCTGCTTCATGGCCGTCCTGCCGCCCGGCCGTTACAGCATGCTGGTCTCGGCCGAGGGGCTGGAGCCGCACCGGGAGACCGTCGAGGTGGTCGCCGACGCGGGACCGGTGCCCGGACACATCCGGCTCACGCCGGCCCGGCAGCTGCCGTTGCCCCCGACCGGCGGCTGGGTCTTCGATCCGCCGCACACGGCGATCCGGTTCATCGCCAAGCACGTCGGCATGGCCCATGTGCACGGTCGCTTCGAGCGTTTCGACGGGGCGATCAACGTGGCCCCGGACATGACCCGGTCGACGGTCCGGGTCCGTATCCACGCGTCGAGCATCAACACCGGGAACACCACCCGCGACAACCACCTGCGTTCCGGCGACTTCCTGGACGTCGAGCGGTATCCGTACATCGAGTTCAGCAGTACGCGCTTCGCCTATCGAGGCGGCACCAAGTGGACCCTGCTCGGCAGCCTGACGATGCACGGGGTGAGCCGCTCGGTCTCGCTCGACACCACCTATCTGGGCACCGTCAACGGCGGGTACGGCGAGGAGCTGCGCTGCGCCGCGCTCGCCACGGCCGAGCTGCACCGGGAGGACTACACCCTCAACTGGAGGTCGATGCTGGCCCGAGGCATCGCGGTGGTCGGCCCGACGGTGCAGCTGGAGCTGGACGTCCAGGCGATGTACCGCTCGCCGGACACCCCCACTCCCCCGGAGTGACACGGACACCACGCGGCACCGCCCACCCGGACAAGAGGTTTGCGCAAGTTAACAACACTTTGTGATCTTCTGTCGCCTTTTGCCCCTTCGGTGGGCAGCATATCTGTGCTACCCATGAGATGTGCGGTGCGGGATCTCGGGGCCCGGCCGCGCGGACTCGGGCACACCGTCCGGCGCGCGCCGGAGTCAGCGAGCTGTGTGAGCTGCATGGATCCCACCTCCTCGTCCTCCAACGGTTCGCCGTTCGACATGGTCAGCGGCGCCCTGGCGGGCTACATCCCGGGGGCCGGGCTGCCGACGGCCCGGCCTTCGGGCGCCGACGGGGAGAGCGACGACCAGGAGCAGATCCTCGGCGTGGTCAGCCTCGATCCCGAGCTGAGGGTCACCGGCTGCAATCTGGAAGCGACCCCCTTCGCGGGAGTGAACACCCGGCCGGGGGACGCCTTCGCCGAGCTGCTGCCGACCGCGGACGTCCCGACGGTCACCCAGCGGTTGCGGAGGGTGCTCGCCACGCGGGAGGCGCACGTCGCCCGGGTCCAGCGCCTGCGCCGGGACGACGGGACGGAACTGGTGGTCTCGATGAGCATCCTGCCGGCCGCGCCGCCGCAGGTGGGTCTGACGGTCTCCCTGATCGCGATGGCCAAGCGGCTGCACCTGTACGCCTCCGCCACCGCGATCGGGACCTCGCTGGACGTCGGGGAGACCGCGCAGTCCCTCGCCCAGTCACTGCTGGCGTGGGGGGACGTGGCGGCCGTCGACCTCGACTACGCGGTGTGGACCGGCGAGGCGGTCACGGAGCAGGCGCAGGAGCGCATCCGGCTGCGGCGTGCGGCCCTGGTGCCGGACCGGGCCTGGCCCGAGGGATATCTGACCCCCGGGGACAACCTGCCCCGGGAGGCGAGCCGGCTGCTGGCCGGCGCGGTCATGCGGGACGACGTTCCGCGGGCCGTCGTCCTCCAGGACCGGGAGGCCATCGAGCGGGCGCTCGGCGATCCGCGGCTGATGCGCGCCCTGGTGCCGGGCGACCGGCCGGTGAGCGTCGCCTGCATCCCGCTGGTCGTGGAGGGACCGGAAGGCGCCACGGGGCCCATCGTGCTGGGGGTGACGGAGGTGTGGCGGCGGCCGGACCGGGTCTTTCGCGTCGGCGAGCTGCTGGACCTACAGGAACTGGTGGCCAAGACCGCCCGGCACGTGGACCTGGCCCGCCAGCACCAGCGGGAACACGCCCAGGTGCTGGCACTGCAACGGCGGCTGCTGCCGCGGACCGGCAGCGACACCATCGAGGTCGCCAGCGTCTACCAGCCCACCACTCCCGACAGCGCGGGCGTCGGCGGTGACTGGGTGAACAGCTTCCCGCTGCCGGGTGACCGCACCGCGCTGGTGGTGGGGGACGTGGTCGGGCACGGCCTGGGGGCCGCGGCGGCGATGGGCCAGCTGAGCATGGAGGCCCGCGCGCTGCTGTCGGCGGGGCTGGGTCCCGGGGAGGTGCTGGAGCGCCTGGACGAGACGGTCACCCTGCTGGACGACACGGACGCGGGCCTGGCCGCCGGGTACAGCGCGCTGGGCTCCACGTGCTGCATCGCGGTCTACGACCCCGTCGACCACCGGGTGGCGATCTCCAACGCGGGTCACCTGCCCCCCGTCCTCGTGCGTCCCGACGGGTCCGCCAACACGGTCGCGGGGCAGCCGCACCCGGCCCTGGGAGCGGAGTTCGTGGTGCGGGAGCAGTTCGACGTGCACGAGTTCGCCGTGCCGCCCGGCTCCCTCCTCGTCCTGTACACCGACGGCCTGGTGGAGGATCCGGCGGCCTCGATCGACGACGGCATCGGCCGGCTGACCGACCTGGTGCGGGACGTGCACCCCTGGGACGACCTGCACGTGGCCGCGCGTCGCGTGGTCGCCGGCCTGGCTCCGCAGGGGCGGCTGCGCGACGACGTGACGCTGCTGCTCGCCCGGATGACCGGCCGGCGCGGCCGGGACGCGGCCACCTGGCACCTGCCCGCCCGCGCCGGCTCCGCCGCCCGCGCCCGCGCCCTGGCCGGGCCCCTGCTGCGGCGGTGGCACCTGACCGACCAGGGCAGGGACAGCGCGCTGCTCGTACTCGGCGAACTGGTGGCCAACGCCGTCCAGTTCGGTGCCGGCCCGGTCTCGGTACGGCTGGTGAGGTCAGGAGGCCGCCTGACGTGCGAGGTCGGCGACACCGGAAACGGCCGCCCCAGGCCGCGTCACGGCGGTCCGCTCGACGACAGCGGGCGGGGGCTGCACGTGGTCCACAAGCTCACCACCCGCTGGGGGGTGCGCTGGACCGACACCGGCAAGGCCGTCTGGGCCGAACTGGAGACATGACGGCCGCACGCGCCGGCTCCCCGCCCGCGTGAGGGCCGCACCCGCCGGCTCCCCGCCCGCGTGAGGGCCGCACCCGCCGACTCCCCGCCCGCGTGCGCCCGCTCCCCGCGGTGACGGCCGCGTCCGCCCTCCGCTCGGCCCGCGTGACGGCTACAGCCATTCCCCCTCCACGGCCGTGGCGGTGAGGCCGGGCGCGGCCGCGTAGAGCACCGTGCGACTCCCGGCCTTCTGGCCGGCGTCGTACGCCCGCCGCAGGATGTCGAGCACGGCGGCGCCGCCGCGGTTGCCCGTGGTGTAGCTGTCCCGGCTGTAGGCCAGCAGCCCCGTGGGCCACCCGTCGGGCATCGTCTCCTCCATGTACTCCAGCACCCGGGTGCCGCCGGGATGGGCGAGCAGCAGGTCGGGGTGCCACGGCCGGGCGTCGTCCTGGTGGCGCTCGCGCAGCCACTGCCACATCCCGGCCACCGTCTCCTGCACGGCACGCGGCCCCCGGCGGTCCATCACGAAGTGCGTGCCGTCGTCCCGGGTGTCCAGCCGGTGCAGGTCCGTGGTGCCGGGCAGGGTGTGGTGCCAGACCGCGTCCAGGCGCAGGGTGGACTCCGCCCGGGGGCGCCCGGTGATCACGACGGCGACGGCGGTGTCGGCGAACAGCAGCCGGACGATGAGCGATTCGAGCGTGTCGTCGGCGGGCTGGTAGGTGGTGCTCAGCGCCTCCGATATCACGACCAGCACCACCCGGTCGGGGTCCGCGGCGACCAGGTCGGCCGCCAGTGCCAGTGACCGGGTGCCGGCTATGCAGGCCCACTGGGTGGCCGGCAGCAGCAGCACGTCACGGCGCAGCGGAAGGCGGTTGAGCAGGGCGAGGTCCAGGCCCGGCAGAGCCGGGGTGGTGGAGTTGCTGGTGATCACGGAGTCGACGTCGCCGGCGTCCAGGCCGGCGCCGCGGAGGGCCTCGCGTGCCGCGCGCTCCCCGTACGCCTGTACGGCGGCCCAGGCGGGCGCGGTGCGCTCCTGGACGGTCTGCGGCGCCGGAATCGCCTCCAGCGCGGCGATCGCGCGGTCCACCTCGGCGTCCGTGAACCCGTCGTGGGCCAGTGCCTCACGCGCCGGTCCGGCAGCGGGAGTTCGCAGGCCCGGCCCGCGGCCGGGTGCGGCGGCGGCCGCCAGCGGCAGCATCCATCCACGCCCGGCGATGCCCGTGCTCGCGGCGATGCCGTCGATCCGGGACGCCCACGGCGCGTGCGGATGCCGGTGCCGCACCTCGGCCACTATCTGATCGGTCCGCACGACGTGTTCGCCGTGCACCACGGCCGGGGGACACAAGTAGGCGCCCATAGCACGCATCTTTCTCAGACAACCCATGAATGACGTCGGGTGTCTGAAATCTGCCTGATCCGGGAGATCAGGTCAAGAAGCAGCCATCACAACGGAGTTCACATTCGCCTCCTTTTCGTACATATTGCAAAAGAAGTCACGCGGACCCCGGCGCGACGGCGTTGACGGACGGGCGCTCGGCACGACGGAACACACCGGGCAAGCGCTGACCGCACGGCCGCTCCGGCGCGACGACCACGGGGCCGTGGTACGTGCGTTGACCACCGATGGTTTTAATTGAGTTTTGTACCACTTCGGAGAAACCGCTTCACTCAAAGTGCAGTCGAAGCCGATCGCAGGGTGTTAGAACTTGGCCACATAACGTCGGGCCGTGAACGGCCCTGCGCACCCTCCCTGTTGTGAAATGGGACGATCTTGTCCAAGCTCAGACCCTTGACCGGCAATTGGCGCGTCGCGAGACGCCTCCAGGCCATCCTGCTCATCCCCGTGCTCGTCGCCCTCGGACTCGGCGGCATCCGGGTGAAGACCTCGGTCGACACCCTGCGGGACGCCCAGGACGCGGTGCGCGTGGCGGAGTTGGTACAGGCGGCGAACACCTACGCCAGTGACGCGATCAACGAACGGGACGTGTCGGTGATCCCGCTCCTGGAGGGCAAGCGCAACGCTCCGGCGGTGCTCGCGGCGCGCAAGGTCACCGACGCCGACGCGCAGGCCTTCGACCGGGCGGTGGAGCGCGCGCCCGGAACGGCCGGTCTGAACCGGCGCATCGCGTTGGTGCGCGCGGGCGAGAAGCAGCTCCCGACCGTGCGGGCGGCCGCGTTCACGGCCAGGATGTCGGGGGTGCAGACGGAGGAGAGCTACCACGCCGTCCAGCACCCGCTGATGGAGATCTCGAACGAACTGGGCTTCGGCAGCAGCAACCAGGCGAGCTTCGGCCGCTCCCTGTACGCCCTCGCGCTGACCCAGGCCGCCGAGTCGCTGGTGCGCTCCATCGGCACGCACCTGCTGGTCGAGGACCGTGCGGCCCTGGCCGAGGGCGAACTCCAGAACCAGCTCAGCTCGTTCAGCTCCTACGCCTACCTGGAGCAGGTGGCGTTGCAGGAGTACGCGGGCGCCGGCACCACCGGGGACATGACCCGGCTCCGAGCCGCGCTGACCGAGGCGCAGAAGACGGGGGCCGCGCAGACGGCCAAGGCGGCCGAGCAGGCCAAGGCGGCCGGCGAGGCGTTCGTGCCCCCGCCCGGCCGGGCCAAGATGATCAGCGAGATCGTCAGCGGGAAGCCGACGGATGAACTCGCCGCCGAGGGCATCACCCCCGAGTCGTTCTTCGCCGCGCACGCGCTGGTCTTCGACGCCTACCGCGGAGTCGAGGTCCACCTCGCGGCCACGGCGCTCGCCGATGCCCGCGGCATCGCCGACAGCGCCCGCAGGGACGCGATCGTCAACGGCACGCTCGCGCTCAGCGCCGTACTCGCGGCGTTCCTGCTCGCCGCCTGGGTGGCCCGCTCGATGAGCCGCGGGATGCGACGGCTCAGCGCCTCGGCGATCGAGATCGCCGAGCAGCGGCTGCCGGCGGTCATCACCCAGCTCTCCCAGGCCGTGCCCGGCCAGGTGGACACCAAGGTGACGCCGATCCCGATCACCACCACCGACGAGATCGGCGAGGTGGCCCGCGCCTTCGACCATGTGCACCGGGAAGCGGTCCGGCTCGCCGCCGAGCAGGCCCTGCTGCGCGGCAACGTCAACACGATCTTCACCAACCTGTCGCGCCGCAACCAGTCGCTGATCGAGCGCCAGCTCGCCATGATCACCGACCTGGAGGAGCGCGAGGCCGACCCCGACCAGCTGGCGAACCTGTTCCGGCTCGACCACCTGGCCACCCGGGTGCGCCGCAACGGCGAGAACCTCCTGGTGCTCGGCGGCGAGCGGCCCACCCAGCAGTGGGACCACCCGCTCCCCCTCGTCGACGTGATCCGGGCGGCCGCCTCCGAGGTGGAGCAGTACGAACGGATCGAGCTGGCGGGCGTCCCGGAGTCCGAGATCCACGGGCGTGCCGTCACCGACCTGGTGCACCTGCTCGCCGAACTGCTGGAGAACGCCACCGCGTTCTCGTCACCGCGCTCCACGGTCCGGGTCACCGCGACCCGGCTGCCGGACGCCCGGATCATGGTCGAGATCCATGACAAGGGCATCGGCCTGATGCCCGAGGACTTCGCGCAGATCAACCACAAGCTGGCGAATCCGCCGACCGCCGACGCGGGCGTCTACCAGCACATGGGGCTGTTCGTGGTGGGCAGGCTGGCCGACCGGCACGGCATCCGGGTGCAGCTGCGCCCGGCCGCCGGGGAGTCCGGCACGACCTCGCTGGTCATGCTCCCCGGCACCGTCACCTGGCGCAGCGGCGCCGAGTCCGACTCCGACACGCTGGCCCTGGCGGCCTTCAAGGCACGCGCCGGGTCCGGACTCGACGCCCTGCTGGCACAGGGGCCCGCCGACCCGTTCCAGGCGCACGAGGCGTGGGACGACGGCATCGCGGTCCCCGGTCCCGCCACCGCACAGGCCGGCCTCCCCGGCCCGGCCGGACCCGACGGTCCGCCGAGGGCCCACGCGACGGGCGGCGGCTCCGATGTCCCTGCGCCGTCCGGTCCGACCGGTCCGTCCGTGCCCTCCGGTCTCCCCCGCCGTACCCCGAGGCGCGGCCGCCGGCCCGCCAAGGACGGCTGAACCCCGGGAGCACGCCCGGTGTCCGGAGGCCGGAGGCCGGTCAGGGGGGTGGTGCGGGCCGCAGGGCCCGCACCACCGCCCAGATCACCGAGATGAACGGCACGGCCACCACCGCACCGATCACCCCCGCCACGATGCTGCCGGCGATGACGGACACGGCGACGACCAGGGGGTGCAGACGTACCGCCCAGCTCATCACCAGCGGGTGCAGCACGTGCCCCTCCAGCTGGCCGATGACGACGATGAGGACCAGGACGGCGGCGGCCGTGAACGGTCCGCGGCCGGCCAGCGCGACCACGGTGGCCACGCCCAGCGCGACCGGTGAGCCCACCAGCGGGACGAACGCGGCGAAGAACTCCAGCAGGGTGAGCGGGAGCGCGAGCGGCACCCGCAGCACGAGCAGGGCGACGCCGACGAGTACGGCGTTGGTGGCGGCCACGATGATGATGCCGCGGGTGTATCCGGCGAACGTCAGCCAGGCCGCCCGGCCCGCACGGTCCCAGGCGGGACGGGCGCCGGCGGGCAGCAGTTCGCGGCTGGTCCAGGCCCACAGCCGTTCACCGGAGTGGATGAAGAAGACCGAGGCGAACAGGGCGAGCGCGACCCCGGTGACCAGTTCGACGAGCGTGCCGAAGCCGCTGAGCGCCCTGCTGACCAGGTTGGAGCGGTGGGCCTGGACGTAGTCCACGATCTGCTGCTGGAAACGGGACAGGGCGCCAGGGCCGAGCCGGAAGGGCGGGTGCTGGAGCCAGACCTCGATCCGGTGGATGCCGCCGCGGAACTCGTCGGTGAGCGTCGCCGACTCCTGCGCGACCGCGTTGCCGACCAGGGCCAGCAGTCCGCAGAACAGGAAGATGCTGCCGACCATGCTCACGGCCACGGACAGCGGCCTGGGCAGCCACCGGCCGATCAGGTCGGCGAGCGGACGCAGGACCGAGGTCACCACCAGGGCCAGGAACAGGGCCACGGCGATCAGCTGGAAACGGCCGAGGATGATGAAGACGCCGTAGACGACGATGCCGACCACGATGAGCCGCCAGGCGTAGGCGCCGGCGATCCGCAGGGCGGGGACGACGATCGCGCTGACGGACGCGGAGGCGCGCGGGTCGCGGGCCCGCTTCGGGATCCACACCGCGCGTACCGGCCGGTTGCCGGCCGTCGCGCCGCGCGCCCGGCGCGGGCGGCGCGGGCGGCCCCGCCCGGCCGCCAGTCCGCCCGCACCCGCCACCACGCCTCCCGCTGCCGACCTCCGCCTTCAGTGCACGTTAGGCGCAATTCGGACACCAGGCGGCATGCACTGGGCCAAGGGGGTCAGCACCGGGCCGGCCCAGGACCGGCCGGGACGGCGTGGGCCTCGTGGGGCGGCACGGGAGCAGCCGGGGCGGTACGGCCCGGCCGGGGTGGCACGGGAGCGGCCGGGGCGGTACGGGGACGGCCGGGGCGGTGCGGAGACGGCCAGGGCGGTGCGGAGACGGCCAGGGCGGTGCGGAGACGGCCGGGGTGGTGTGGGGACGGCCGGGGCGGTGCGGAGACGGCCAGGGCGGTGCGGAGACGGCCAGGGCGGTGCGGAGACGGCCGGGGTGGTGTGGGGACGGCCGGGGTGGTGTGGGTCAGCCGGTCGCTGTCGTGGTGACGGCTGTGCGGGCGGCGCGTTCGACCAGTTGTACGCCGTCCGGCATCGACGCGTTGCCGTCGGAGAGGACCGCGACGAGGTAGTGGTGTCCGCCGGCCGTGACGCGTCCGACGCTGTTGATGTCCCACAGGCCGGTGGCGGTGCGCATCAGCCAGCCGTTCTTGAGGGCCCACCCGGAGTCGGCGGCGGCCGACACACCCCAGGACTGGTCGGCGGCGATCTGGGTCATCAGGGTGCGGATCCGGTTCTGGGACGGCGCGTCGAGCACCGTGCCGCCGGTGTCGAAGATCGCGCGCAGCAGTCGTATCTGGTCGCCCGCCGTGGTCCGGGTGAGCCCCCACCTGCCGTCCGGGCCGCCCGTGGTCGAGGTCAGGCCCAGCCGTCTGTTCGCCGAGTCCAGACCGGGGGCCTGGCCGATGGCCCGCCACAGGGCGCTGGCCGCGGTGTTGTCACTGTCGCGGATCATCACGTCCGCCTGGGCGCTCTCCCGCGCGGTGAGGTCGCGCCGGTGGTCGCGCGCGTGCAGCAGCAGCGCCGCGAGGATGTCGACCTTGACGATGCTGGCGGTGTCGTACGGCGTGTCGTCGCCGTAGACGGCCGGGTCCCGTCCGGTGCCGTCGAGGTCGAGTACGGCGGCCGTGACCCGTGACCCGCCCCGCGCCCCCACGGCGGTGCGGAAGTCGGCGGTCGTCGTGCCGGTGCCGGTGCCACTGCCGGCGGCCATGGCCGCCGGCGCGGCTCCGGCGAGCAGGGTCACCACCGTGGCCAGGACGGACAGGGTTCGGTTGAGCATCGCGGGGCGCCTTCGCAGTTCGGGTCGCAGGGGCACAGGACTGCGAACGTAGACAAAATGCCCGGCTCGCGACATGACGGCCGCCACGCCGCGGCCGGTTTGTGAGCAGGACAACAGGAGCGGACCCGTACCGGCAGTGCCGTGCCGTGCCGTGTCGTGCTGTGTCCTGCCGTGTCGTGTCGTGCCGGTGTACGGAACAGGGATTCCGGATGCCTCATCCGGGCCCGTACGGGGGAAGAATGTGACCAGAGTGGCGGACCAGCCCTGGGAGGTGCCATGAGCACATCGGCGGAACCGCGGGTGGGCGGCCTGGAGGTCCGGTCCATCGACTACGTGCCGCTGGACGAGCGGCACGGCAAGCTGTGGCACCTGGGCCCGTTGTGGTTCATGTCCAACGCGCAGATCGCCACCCTGGCCGTGGGGCTGATCAGCATCACCGAGGGCGGCAACCTGATCTGGTCGCTGCTGGCGATCGTCGCCGGCACCCTGATCGGCACGTTCTTCATGGCGTTCCACTCCGCGCAGGGTCCGCAGCTGGGCCTGCCGCAGATGATCCAGTCGCGGCCGCAGTTCGGCTACGTCGGCGCGCTTCTGGTGTGGCTGTTCGCGTATGTGCAGTACGCGGGCTTCAACGTGTTCAACACCATCCTGGCGGGCGAGTCCCTGCACGCCACGATCCACGGCGGGGTGAAGCTGTGGGTGGCCGTCGTCACGGTGATCGCCCTGGTCGTCGCGCTGGTGGGCTACGACATCATCCACAAGGCCGAGCAGGTCCTGACGTACGCCTTCCTGGTCATCTTCGGGATCTTCACCGTCGGGGTGCTGGTCACCCTGCACTACCCGGCGGGCTCCTTCGACCTGGGCGCCTTCAAGGCCACCCCGTTCCTGGCCCAGTTCGGCGTGGTCGCCGGGTACCAGATCAGCTGGGCCATCTACGTCTCGGACTACTCGCGCTACCTGCCGCCGGACGTGACCGTCCGCAAGACGTTCTACTGGACGTACTTCGGTTCGGCGCTCGGCGGCATCTGGCTGATGGTGCTCGGCACGCTGCTGGCGGCCTGGGCGGGCGACGGCTTCGACACGATCTCCTCGATCAACGCCGCCGGCGACAAGGTCTTCGACGGCTTCGGCGCGATCGTGCTGCTGTTCGCCGCGCTGGGCCTGATCTCGGTCACCGCGCTGAACATGTACGGCGGTTCGCTCACCCTCATCAGCGCCCTGGACTCCTTCAGA
The DNA here is from genome assembly GCF_001005085.2 of Streptomyces humi. GTDB lineage: Bacteria > Actinomycetota > Actinomycetes > Streptomycetales > Streptomycetaceae > Streptomyces > Streptomyces humi. The sequence goes on along the minus strand of NZ_LBMU02000099.1, from coordinate 52,317 downwards.
CGGATCCGGCCGACCCTGAGCGTGCGGCTGGTCACGCTGATCGTGACGGCGGTGCTCTCGCTGATCGGGGCGCTGGCGGCGACGGCGAACTTCCTGACGAACTTCAACAACTTCCTGCTGCTGGTGCTGTATCTGTTCATCCCGTGGACCTCGGTGAACCTGATGGACTACTACGTGGTGCGCCGCGGGCACTACGCGATCGCCGAGATCTTCAAACCGAACGGCATCTACGGCCGCTGGGGCTGGCAGGGGATCATCTCCTACCTGGTGGGGTTCGTCGTGATGATCCCGTTCTTCTCCGTCGGCACGCTCTACGTGGGCCCGGCCGCCAAGGCCCTGGACGGCGCCGACATCTCCCTGTTCATCGGGTTGCCGGTGTCGGCGGTCCTGTACTGGGTGCTGACCCGCTCCGTCGACGTCGAGGAGGAGACCCGCATCGCCGAGGCGGAGGCCGCGGCCCTGGAGCAGGCGGCGCACGAGCACCGCGAGCCGTAGGGCGTCCGCCGGACCGGCCGCGCGGCCGTCAGTACGCGGAGTTGACGTTGTCGATGGAGCCGTAGCGGTGGGCGGCGTAGTTGGCGGCCGCGGTGATGTTGGCCACCGGGTCGGTGACGTTCTGCGCGGTGCCGGCGACGTGGTAGGCCTTGAAGGTGGGGTCGATGACCTGGAGCAGGCCCTTGGAGGGGGTGCCCTGCTGGGCGTTGACGTCCCAGTTGTTCTGGGCGGCGGGGTTGCCGCCGGACTCGCGCATGATGTTGCGCTTGAGGCCCTCGTAGCTGCCGGGGATGCCCTTGGACTTCATGATCTGAAGCGACTGCTTGATCCAGCCGTCCAGGTTGTTGGCCTTGCCGGTCTGCCGGGCGGCGGTGCTGCTGTCACCGGAGGCCGAGGCCACGGTGGCGGTGTGCGCCTGCGTCAGCTCGGCGGCCTGCGCGTTGGCCGGCATCAGGGTGAGCGCGGCGGCCGCGGCACCGGTGGTGGCGAGGCCGGCCAGGCCGAGACGGGCGATGCGGGTGCGGTTGGTCATGATCATGTGAAGGAAACTCTCCGGTGGGGGACGGCGTCGGCGCCGGCCGCGTGAGCGGCGGCGTGGGGGCGGGGCCCCGGGCTGCCGGCGGGAGTGGACGGACCCGGCGGGGATCCGCTCGGTCCGCCGCCTCGCTCCCGGCGACGACAGCAATGGTTAGCGGCGCCCGCGGCGGGACGCAATGATGTGACGTACTACGCCACTTCGTACGAATGAGGCGAAATGTCCGCTATATGATGCTTGGCGGCTGTTCAGTGGCATCCGTGGCTACGACGGCGCATAGGATGTGATCTGGCCCCTATGGGTGGCGTCACGCTCCTGAGCCGTCCACAGCTCCCGTACAGCCCTTCGCGAGAGCATCCGCTCATGTCTGACACCCCCACAGCGGCACCGGGCGCGATCCGGGTGCTGATCGTCGACGACGAACCCGAGCTGACCGAGCTGCTCTCCGTGGCCGTCACCGCGGCGGGCTGGCGGCCGTACGTGGCCCAGAACGGGTACGGCGCGCTGCGCGCCGCCCGCAGATGCGGCCCCCACGCGGTCGTGCTGGACGGCATGCTCCCCGACCTGGACGGGATCCAGGTGCTGCGCCGGCTGCGGTACGAGAACACCAGGCTGCCCGTGCTCATGCTGACCGCCCGGGACGCCGTGGAGCACCGGCTCGACGGGCTCTCCTCCGGCGCCGACGACTACGTGACCAAGCCCTTCTCCGTGGAGGAGGTGATGCTCCGGCTGCGCGGACTGCTGCGCCGTTCCGGGGCCGGCGAGGACGCCGAGGACGGGGTGCGGGTCCTCGGCGACCTGGTGCTCGGCGAGCGGACCCGCGAGGTGCGCCGTGGCGACACGGCCATCTCGCTCACCGCGAAGGAGTTCGACCTGCTGCGGTTCCTGATGAGCCACCCCCGCCAGGTGCTCAGCAAGACACAGATCCTCGACCACGTGTGGAACAGCTCCTTCGACGGCGGCGGAAACCTGGTCGAGGTGTACGTCTACGGCCTGCGCGCGAAGATCGACAAGGAACGCCGGCCGATGATCCACACCGTGCGCGGCGCCGGATACGTCATCAGGCCGGCGGAAGACGAGGTATGAGGTCCCCGCGCCGGGTCCTGGCCGCGCTCCGCGGGCGCTCACTGCGGGCCCGTATGGTCCTCGTGCACTCCCTGACCCTGGCCGCCGTGTGCACGGCGATGGCCGTCGCCACCGTCCTCGTCCAGCGCTCCTACCTGATCACGGACCTGGACCAGCGGGTGACCGACGCCGCCGAGCACAGCCAGGGCGGCCGGGAGCACGGACCGCCCGGCGGGAACCTCGGCTTCCTCAACGAGCGCGGCCAGCACACCGGCACCCTGGCCGCCCTCGTGGACGGGAACCGGATCACCACCGCCGAGGTGGTGACCGACGACGGCCCGCGCACCCTCACCGCCGCCCAGCGCGCCGCCCTGGCCGGCATCCCTGCCGACGGCGCCCTGCGCACCCGTACGATCCCCGGTCTGGGCGCCTACCGGCTGACGGCCGTCACCGAGGACGGCACCACCATGCTGGCCGGGCTGCCCGTGGGCAGCGTGCAGCAGATGATCGACTCCCTGGTCGTGGTCGAGGCCGGCATCGCAGGGGTGGGGCTGGTGCTCGCGGGTTCCGTGTCCGCGATGTCGGTCCGGCGCCAGCTGCGGCCCCTGCGGCGGGTCGCCACCACCGCCGTCGAGGTCTCCCGGGCACCGCTCGACCGGGGCGAGGTCACCGGACTCACCCGGGTCCCGGCGCCGGACACCGATCCGCGCACCGAGGTGGGCCAGGTCGGGGTCGCGCTCAACCGGCTCATCGACCACGTCGAGTGGTCCCTGTGCACACGCCAGCGCGCCGAGGAGCACATGCGACGCTTCCTCGCCGACGCCAGCCATGAGCTGCGCACCCCGCTCGCCTCGATCGCCGGGTACGCCGAGCTGATGCTGATGGGCGTGGACACTCACAAGATCGAACCGGACCTGGCCTGGCGCCGGGTCTCCGCCCAGTCGGCACGCATGACCGGACTGGTCGAGGACCTGCTGCTGCTCGCCCGCCTGGAGGAGGGCCGGCCCCTGGAGTCGGCGGAGGTGAACCTGGCCACCCTGGTCGGCGACGCGGTGTGGGACGCCCGGGCCGCCGGTTCCGGCCACCACTGGCAGCTGGTGCTGCGCCTGGACGCGCCCGCGACCGTGCTCGGCGACGCCGCCCGGCTGCACCAGGTGGTGGCGAACCTGCTGGCCAACGCGCGCACCCACACCCCCGCCGGCACCCGCGTCACCGTCACCGTGGAGACCGCCGACGGACACTGCGTGATCCGCGTGCACGACGACGGCCCCGGCATCCCGCCCGACCTGCTGCCGACCGTCTTCGAACGCTTCACCAGGGGGGACGCCTCACGCTCCCGTACCCCCGGCACGGCGGGCGGGGCGGGTCTCGGACTGGCCATCGCCGCCGCGATCACCCAGGCCCACGGCGGCCGAGTCGAGGTGACCGGCGCGCCCGGCGGCACCGAGTTCGCCGTCACCCTGCCGCTGGCGCCCTCGGCCGCCCACCTCACCCTGAGGCTTTCCTGAATCCACAGCGTCCCCACATAACCCCAGGTCACCGGAGGCTTTTCGGGGCCATCGGGCAACTTGCCTCAGCTCAGCCTCAGTCGGGCGCAGCACGCTGGTCGTCCGGTGGCCGTCCGCGAGGGACGCGCCCACGACGAAGGGAGCCGCATGCCCGAGATCGACACCGGTGACGGCCCGGTGCGCGTACCGGAGCGGACCGAGGCGAGCCGCCGCAACTTCATGCGCAAGGTGTTCTTCGCGTCCGGGGCGACCGCCCTGGTGACGATGGGCAGCGCCGGGGCCTGGACGGCGCTCGCCGACGACAGCACCGGCACGGCCGACGCGTCGGCCAGCCCCTCCCCCAGTGCCGCGCCGAGCGGCGGCCCGGGCGGCGGCGCCGGCGGACCGGGCAACCAGTCGCTGACGGAGGAGTTCTTCGGCCTCACCACGGACGGCAGGCGGATCGACGACCTGTTCACCGTCCACTCCACCAGGGTCGACACCGCGCCCGTCATCACCGCGGCGAACGCCTTCCTGGCCGGTCTGACCGACACCCAGAGGTCCGCGACCCAGTTCACGGTCCACTCCACCGAATGGCGGCTGTGGAGCAACGTCGACTCCTACAGCCGGCAGGGCGTGTCGCTCGCGGACCTGAGCGACACGCAGAAGGACCTGGGCACGGCCCTGCTCAAGTCCGCGCTCAGCGCGGACGGCCTGGAGACCACGGAGAAGATCCGCCGGATCAACCAGGCGGCCGGCGAGGCGATCGGCAACACGAAGTCCTTCAACGAGGACGCCTACTACTGGACCCTCATGGGCACCCCGTCGGCCACCGAGCCCTGGGGCTTCCAGTTCGACGGCCACCACTGTGTGATCAACTACTTCGTCCTCGGTGACCAGGTCGTCATGAGCCCCTGCTTCTGGGGTTCGGAGCCGACCTCCATGGAGATCGACGGCGAGACGGTCACCGTCTGCCACGAGGAGGTGCTGGCGAGCCTCGCCTTCGTCGACTCGCTCTCCGCGGACCAGCGGGCGGTCGCGATCGTCTCGGCCACCAAGACCAACGAGTCGATGAAGGCGGGCGCCTTCTCCGACAACGCCGTCCAGGCGTACGAGGGTCTTCGCGGCGACGCCCTCACCCGCGTCCAGAGGCAGCAGCTGCTCGGCATCGTCGAGGCGTTCGTCGACCGGGCCAGGGCCGATGCGGCGAGGGTGCGGATGGCCGAGGTCCGGGCGCATCTCGACGACACGTACGTGACCTGGGCCGGCGGCACGGGCGCCGACGACGCGTTCTACGTCCGCGTGCACAGCCCCGTGGTCTGGGTCGAGGTCGACTGCCAGGCACCCGGTCCACTGCGCGGCGCGTACGGCGGCGCCGAGGGCGTTCCGACGCAGATGCACGTCCACTCGATCATCCGCACGCCCAACGGCAACGACTACGGCAAGGAACTGCTCCGCCAGCACTACCTGACGTCACCGCACCACCGGTAGCCCCTCCCCCGCCGGCTTCCACCGCAGGTGGACGCTCTCCCCCGTCCGGTCCGCCCGGAGCAGCGACAGGCGGGGGCGTACGGCGTCGGTGCGTGAGGTGGGCGGCTTGCGGCGGCCGGCCCGGAACTGCACCGGCCACTCGGCGGCCGGGCCCCGGTACTCCTGGTCGGCGGCCGCGTGCAGGGTCCAGTGCGGGTCGTAGAGATGGGTACGGCCCACCGCGCACAGGTCGGCGCGTCCGGCCAGCAGGATGGAGTTGACGTCGTCGTAGGAGGCGATGGCGCCCACCGCGATCACGGCGGTACCGCTGGCGGCGGCCACCTCGTGGCGGATCCGGTCGGCGAACGGGGTCTGGTAGGAGCGGCCGTAGGCGGGCTGCTCCTCCTTGGTGACCTGGCCGGTGGAGACGTCGATGGCGGCGGCGCCGTGGGCGACGAAGGCGCGGGCGATCTCGACGGCGTCGTGTTCGGTGTTGCCGTCGGGGGCCCAGTCGGTGGCGGAGATCCGCACGATCACGGGGCGTTCGGCGGGCCAGGCGGCGCGGACGGCGTCGAAGACCTCCAGCGGGTAACGCAGCCGGTTCTCCAGGGATCCGCCGTACTCGTCCGTGCGGTGGTTGGCGATCGGGGACAGGAACGACGACAGCAGGTAGCCGTGCGCGCAGTGGAGTTCGAGGAGGTCGAAACCGGCCTCGGCGCCTCGGCGGGCCGCCGCCACGAACTCGGCCGTGATCCGGTCCAGGTCGGCGCGGATGAGTTCGCGGGGTACGGGCAGGCCGGGGCCGTACGGCAGTTCGGACGGGCCGACGGTCTCCCAGTTGCCGTCGGGCAGGGGTTCGTCGATGCCCTCCCACATCAGGCGGGTGGAGCCCTTGCGCCCGGAGTGGCCGAGCTGGAGGCCGATGCGGGCGCTGCTGTGGGTGTGGACGTAGGAGACCACGCGCCGCCAGGAGTCGCGCTGTTCGTCGTTCCACAGCCCGGTGCAGCCGGGGGTGATGCGGCCCTCGGGCGAGACGCACACCATCTCCGTCATCACCAGCCCCGCCCCGCCCATGGCCTTGGAGCCGAGGTGGACCAGGTGGAAGTCGCCGGGGACGCCGTCGACGGCGGAGTACATGTCCATCGGGGAGACGATCACCCGGTTCTTCAGCTCCAGCTGCCCGATGCGGAACGGCTGGAACATCGCGGGGGCCCTGGTGCCCAGCCCCTGTGCCGCGGCGAAGGCCTGGTCGACGAGGTCGGCGAACTCCTGGTCCCGGGTGCGCAGGTTGTCGTAGGTGATACGGCGCGAGCGGGTGAGGAGGTTGAAGCAGAACTGGGCCGGTTCCTGGCGGGCGTACATGCCGATGTTCTCGAACCACTCCAGCGAGGCCTGCGCGGCCCGCTGGGTGGACTCCACCACGGGGCGGCGCTCGGCCTCGTACGCCGTCAACGCACCCTCCACGTCCGGGTGTTCGTGCAGGCAGGCGGCGAGGGCGAGGGCGTCCTCCATGGCCAGCTTGGTGCCGGAGCCGATGGAGAAGTGGGCGGTGTGGGCGGCGTCGCCGATGAGGACGAGGTTGCCGTGGTGCCAGTGCCGGTTGCGGACCGTGGTGAAGTTCAGCCACTTCGAGTTGTTCGCGAACACCTCGTGGCCGCCCAGCTCCTCGGCGAACAGCTCGCGGATCCGGGCCACGGCCTGCTCGTCGGAGACGCCCGGCGCGAACACCACGTCCTCGGTGGCGTCGAAGCCCGCCCGGCGCCAGACGTCCTCGTGCATCTCCACGATGAACGTCGAGCCGCTGTCCGAGTAGGGGTAGCCGTGGACCTGCACGACACCCCACTCCGTCTCCTTCACGAAGAACTGGAAGGCCTCGAAGACCCGGTCCGTGCCCAGCCACATGTACTTGCTGTGCCGGCGGTCCAGTCGGGGACGGAAGACGTCCTCGTGGGCCGCGCGGACGCCGGAGTTGACGCCGTCCGCGCCCACGACGAGGTCGTACGACGCCCGCAGTCCGGCCACGTCGGGGGCGGGGGCGGAGAAGCGCAGGTCGACGCCGAGTTCGCGGCAGCGCTCCTGGAGGAGGTGCAGGAGTTCCTTGCGGCTCATGGCGGCGAAGCCCTGGCCGCCGACGGTGTGGGTCTCGCCCCGGTAGTGGATGTCGATGTCCGTCCAGCGGGCGAAGCGGCGGGACATCGCCTCGGAGAAGACGGTGTCGGCGTTCTCGATGCCGCCGAGCGTCTCGTCGGAGAAGACCACCCCGAAGCCGAAGGTGTCGTCGGGGGCGTTGCGTTCCCACACGGTGATCTCGTGGGCGGGGTCCAGCTGCTTCATCAGGGCCGCGAGGTAGAGACCTCCCGGGCCACCGCCGATGATCGCGATCTTCAAGGGAGTTCCTCTCACTGCTCAGCGGCCTGCTCAGCGGCCAGCTCTGCTTCGATGATCTTGCGGAGCGCGAACCGCTGGAGTTTTCCGCTGGTGTTGCGCGGCAGGACGTCGTGGAAGCGGACGTCCCGCGGGTACTTGTAGGGCGCCAGGACCCGCTTGACGTGGTCCTGGATCTCCCTGGCCTTCGCCGGGTCCCCGGTGACGCCCTCGCGCAGCACGACGAAGGCGCAGACGACCGAGCCGCGTTCGGGGTCCGGGCGGGCCACGACGGCCGACTCGACGACGTCGGGGTGGGTGTCGATGGCCGCCTCGACCTCGGGACCGCCGATGTTGTACCCGGAGGACACGATCATGTTGTCGCTGCGGGCGTGGTAGTAGAAGTAGCCGTCCTCGTCGCGGTGGAAGATGTCACCGGTGACGTTCCAGCCGCCCACGACGTAGTCGTGCTGGCGCCTGTCGTCGAGGTAGCGGCAGCCGACCGGGCCGATGACACCGAGCCGTCCGGGCTCGCCGGGGCCGAGCTCCTCGCCGTCGAAGCCGAGTATCGTCGCGCGGTACCCCGGGACGGGGCGGCCGGTGGCACCCGGCCTGATGTCGTCGCCGGCGGCGGAGATGAAGATGTGCAGCAGCTCGGTCGCGCCGATGCCGTCGATGACTTTCAGGCCGATGCGCTCCCGGAGCTCCTCCCAGGTGGTGAGCGGTATGTGCTCACCGGCCGACACGCCGGCGCGCAGGCCGGCCAGTTGCCGTTCCCCGCCGTCGCGGGTGATCGCCTTGTAGGCGGTGGGGGCGGTGGCGAGGACGGTGACGCCGTGTTTCTCGACGAGGCCGGCGAGTTGGGCGGGGGTCGCCGTCTCCGTGAGCAGGGCGCAGGCGCCGGCCCGCAGCGGGAAGACGACCAGCATGCCGAGGCCGAAGGTGAAGGCGAACGGCGCGGTGCAGGCGACCACGTCGTCCGGCCGCAGCCGCAGGATGTGGCGGCCGAAGGTGTTGTCTATGGACAGGATGTCCCGGTGGAAGTGCATGGTGATCTTCGGGACGCCGGTGCTCCCGGAGGTGGGACCGAGCAGGGCCACGTCGTCGGCGGCGGTGTCGACGGCGGTGAACTCACCCGGTTTGGCGGCGCACCGGGCGATCAGGTCGTCGGCGCCGGTGCCGCCGTACGCGACCACGCGCAGGCCGGGCAGCGCGGTGCCGCGGACCGTGTGGACGTCCTCGGTGAAGCGGTGGTCGACCAGGGCGACGGACGGCTGTGTCCGTTCGGCGATCGGGACGATCTCGCGGGCGCGCAGTGCGGCCATGGTGGTCACCACGACCCCGCCGGCCTTGAGGACGCCGAGCCAGCAGGCCACCGCCCAGGGGTTGTTGGGTGCGCGCAGCAGGACACGTTGTCCGGGGACCAGGCCCAGGTCCTCGGTGAGGACCCGGGCGACCTGGTTGGCGCGGGTGCGCAGGTCGCCGTAGGTCCACAGCTCCCCGGCCGGGGTGCGCAGGGCGGGCCGGTCCGGGCCGTGCCGTTCGACGGCCGCGTCGATGAGTTCGGCCGCGGCGTTCAGGCGGGCCGGGTAGGCCAGTTCGGGTGTGGTGAACTCGATGACGGGCCACTGTCCGGCGGGCGGGAGGTGGTCCCGGGCGAAGGTGTCCACGTGCGAGGTGGGAGAGAGCGGAAGAGCCAACGTGAGGTTCCTTCCGGGAGCCCGCCGGTGGCGTACGGCGGACGGCTCAGGCGGGGCGGATCATGCCCTCCTGGACCACGGTGGCCAGGTGGCGGTGGTCGCGGGTGAAGAAGCGACCCGTGCCCAGTCCGCGGCCCGCGTCGGCGGCCACCGCTTCCTGGAGGTAGAGGAGCCAGTCGCCGACCGGACCGGGCCGGTGGAACCACATCGCGTGGTCGAGGCTGGCGGTGACCAGGCCGGGGTCCGCCCAGGCCAGATCGAGGACCCGCAGGACGGGTTCGAGGATGGTGTAGTCGCAGACGTAGGCGAGGGCGGCGACGTCCCGCTGGGCGTCGGCGAGTCCCTCGACGGGACGCAGCGCGTCGAACGGCCGTACCCAGACGGCCTGGTGGGGCTGACGCCGGCCTTCGACGGTGAGGTAGACGGGGCCGGGGACGTGGCGCATGTCGAAACCGCGGCCGCCGCACCAGTAGGCCTTGGACTCGGCTGTCATGGTGCCGCCGGTCCGGTCGGCGAGGTACTCGGCCGAGCCGGGGAGGTCCTCGGGATCCGGGACGCCCTCGGCGAACTCGGCGTGGAACGACGAACCGGGCTCCCCCGCCGCGAAGTTGGCGAGGCAGACGTAGAGCACCTTGCCGTTCTGGTAGCCGCGTACCTGGCGGGTGCTGTAGCCGCGGCCGTCGCGCAGCACCTCCACCTCGTAGCGGACCTCGGCCCCGATGTCCGCGGGGCGCAGGAAGTAACTGTGCATCGAATGCAGGGACTTGCCGTCGGGCACCGACCGCATCGCCGCGGCCGCGGCCTGGGCGACGAGGTCGCCGCCGTAGGCCTTGGGCCAGGGGCAGGGCTGGGTGGTGGCGGTGAAGGCGAGGTCGAAGTGCTCCGCCGGTGCGGGCTTCAGGGTGAGGGCCGCGGTGACGATCTCGGAGGTCGGGGCGGCCGGCGCGGCGCTCACCGGGTCAGCCAGTCGCGCAGGTCGGCGTCGGCCACGTCGGTCAGGTTCACCACGATGTTGTCCGGGGTCCGGGTGGTCATCCACACCAGCGGTTCGGTCCGGGAGAGGTTGCACTCGACGTGCGGCATGAAGGGCGGGACGAAGACCCAGTCGCCCTCCTCCATGTCGACGTAGTCCTCGAACTTCTCGCCGAAGTAGATCCGGGCCCGGCCGGACAGGACGTAGCCGCCGGTCTCGGCCTCGCCGTGGTGGTGGGTGACCGAGCGGTATCCGGGCTCGTTGCTGACCTTGCCGTACCAGAGGCGGCGCGCCGGGGTGTGCTGGGCGCTGACGCCCGACACGCGGACGGCGCCGCCCGAGTCTGCGGTGTTCACGTCCTCCAGACCGGCCCGTGTCACCACGGGGGCGACGATGCCGCTGGGCAGGCGGTACATCGTGTTGTCGCCCTCGAGTCGGTACTCACTGCTGTGCTCGGCATGCGGCTGCCGCCGCGGGGCGGGCTCCATGGAATCGGCTCCGTTTCCGTGGGCTTGCGGGGGTCCGGAACAGGACCGCGCTCTATCTCGTATTTTTCACGGTCGTCATTTATTGTCAATATGCCTGGCCGTACGGCAGGCGCCGGACACCACCGAACGGAGGCCTCATGACTCCCGTCGCCGTGAACCCGCCCGAACTGCCCGCCCCGAGCGGCTACTCGCATGGCACGCTCGCGGGGAACACGCTCCATCTGGGCGGCCAGACCGCTCTCGACGCCGATATGAAGATCGTGCCGGGCGGCATCGTGGAGCAGTTCCGCCAGGCGTTCGGCAATGTGCTCGCCACGCTGCGGGCGGCGGGAGGTGAACCGCGGGACCTGGTGAGCGTGACGATCTACCTCACCGACATCCCCGACTACCAGGCGCACGGCAAGGAGATCGGCAGGGTGTGGCGGGAGCTCGCGGGGCCGGTGTATCCGGCGATGGCGGGCATCGGCTGCACCGCGCTCTGGCAGCCGGAGGCGATGATCGAGATCCTGGGTGTCGCCGTGATCCCGGAGGAACGCCTGATCAGGCCGTAGCGCCCGGCGAGCACGGGGTGCCGGGGTGCCGGAGGGACCGCAGGGGCGTGCGCGGGTGCGGAAGGGGGCTGGAGGTTCCGTCGGGGCGTGCGCGCAGCGGAGAAGGCCGAAGGGTCCGTCGGGGCGTGCGCGGGTGCGTGGCGCCTAGGGGGTGGTGCGGATGACCGCCAGGGCGTGCTCGCGGGCGGGCTCGCTGAGCGTCTTGTCGAGTTCCTCGAAGAGCGCGCCGGCGGTCTCGCCCTTCCAGCCCGGCGGCAGCAGGGTCAGCGGCAGCCCGGGGTCGCGGTACGGGAGCCTGCGCCATTCGGTGAGCATCGGCAGGTAGATCCCGAACGCCTCCCGCGGAGGGATCGCGCCCCTCGCGGCCCGCTCACTGACCTGGCGGTAACGGTCCAGGAAGTCCGCGTAGAGCGCGGTGAGCTCGTCGAGGTCCCACCACTCGCGGACCTTCGCCGCCAGGTCGCCGAAGGCGAAGTGGTCGCCGGTGAAGATGTCCACGTACGGCGTCAGTTCGAGGCGTCGCAGGGTGCGGCGGGTCTCGTCGGCGAGGATCCCCGGGGCCACCCACACCCCGGGGGCCGCGGTGCCGAAGCCCAGCCGGGTGAGGGCGGTGCGCAGGGCGTGGCGCTTGTCGCGTTCGGACTCGGGCACCGAGAAGACGACGACGAGCCAGCCGTCGCCGGCCGCGGCCCGGTGCCGTTCGAAGATCCGGACGTCGCCCTCCTCCAGCACCTCCAGGGTGCCCGCGGAGAGGGCGTACCCGGCGGCGCCTTCGTGCCGCTCGCCGTGCAGCACCCCGCGCCGCTTCAGGCGGGAGACGGCGGAGCGCACGGCCTGTCCCTCCACGCCGAGGTCGGCCATGAGACGTATGACGGAGGCGACGGAGAGCCAGTTGTGCTCACGGCGCGCGTACAGCGCGAAGAGGCTGATGATCAACGGGCCCAGCCGGCTGTCCCGCCCGCCGGTGCCGACGGCGGCGGGCGACGGGGAATCGGCTTCCGCTGTCATGTTCCCCCACCTCCGGTCGTCGTGACCCCACGCGGACCCTTCGGAACCCTTCCGGAGCCTTCGGGGTCTTCTGATCGCGCAGCAGCCTATCGCGCCCGGCGGGACGCCACCGGCGGTGGTGCGGCCGGCGGACGGAGCACCACGGGGCGGCCGATCGGGCATCGAATCCGGCCGTGCCACGGTTGTCACCCAAGTCTCTGGTAGTTCTGGTGCCTGCGTTGTCTCTGCCGTCACAGTTGGGGAGCCCGACATGACCACACCCCGGGACCTGTTCCTCGTCACCGTGTACGACGCGGCCGCCCGGCCCGTCGAGCAGGGCGACCTCTCGCTGGCACTGGCGGGAGCCGAACTGGTCGATCTCATCGACGCCGGGGCGGTCACGCTCGACGGCGACCTCCTGGTGCCCGCTCCGCAGGGCGCGACGGGAGACCGGCTCCTGGACGAGGCGGCGGCGGCGCTGAAGCGGGAGGCTCCTTACGAGTCGGTGGAGGACTGGCTGTGGCGCCGGGGGCGTGGCCTGGGCGCCGCCTATCTGGACGCCCTGGAGGCGGACGGCACGGTGGTGGCCCGGCAGCCGCGGCGGCGCTGGCTGCCGCTGCCGACCGGGCGGACCGAGCCGTCCGACTCTCCCGAGCGGGCCGGGGCGCACGAGCGCTGGACCTCGGGCGAGCCCGTGCTGGCCGCCCTCGCGGCCGCCGTGGGGGTCCGGGACGAGGCGGCCAAGGACCTGGCGGGGGTGGCCCCCGACGCGACCGTGACGGTGGTGGCCGCCGTGAACGACGCGGTGACGGAGCTCGCCGCCGTGCGCCAGCGGCGCGAGATCGAGGACGCGGCCTTCGACAACGTCTGGCGGGGCCTGTGACGGTCGCCGCCCGGACGCGGTCCGCGCGGGAGGCCGGGGATCCCGGCCTCCCTTCGGTCCGGGGACGCCCTCACTTGAGGCCGCTGAGCATCACGCCCCTGATGTAGTGCTTCTGGAGCAGCAGGAAGAGGGTCAGGATCGGCAGGGTGCTCAGGACGAGACCGGCCATCACGATGGGCATCGTGCGGGTCGGGTCGACGTAGTCCTGGAGGAGCTGGATGCCGACGGGCAGGGTCATCACGTCCGGGTCGGCGGTGGAGACGAGCAGCGCCCAGATGTACTCGTTCCAGGCGTCGACGAAGGTCAGCAGGCCGAGCGTGAGCAGGACCGGCCTGGTCTGCGGGACGACGATCCGCCACCACACGGTGAACTCGCCCGCTCCGTCGATGCGGGCGGCCTCCAGGACCTCGTCCGGGATCGAGATCATGAACTGCCGGGTCAGGAAGATCCCGAAGCTGCTGACCAGGAACGGCATGGCGAGCGCCACGATGCTGACGGTGAGTCCCGCGCCGCCGCGCCCGAGCAGGTCGTTGCCGCCCGCCAGCGGCCAGTGCACCAGGATCAGGAAGTGCGGGATGAAGAAGAGGAACGGCGGGAACATCATCGTCGACAGCACCAGACGGAAGACGAGGTCCCGGCCGGGGAAGCGGAGTTTGGCGAGCGCGTAGCCGGCCAGCGAGGACGTGAGCAGCACCGAGCCGGTGATCAGGGCCGTGGCCACGACGCTGTTGCGGAAGAGCACCGGCAGGTCGAGCTGGTGGACGGCCGCCCGGTAGTTGGACAGGTCGAACGCCCTGGGCAGGAACCGGTACGGCAGCGTGCCCGCCTCGGCCGGCCCCTTGAAGGACGTCATCACCATGTCGGCGAACGGCACCACCGTCAGCACCGCCCCGGTGACCACCAGCAGGTACGACAGCCACGGGAAACGGCGGCGGTTCATACGTCCTCTCCTCTGCGCCGGAAGAACCACAGCTGCGCCAGCGTGACCGTGAGGACGACGGCGAACAGCACGAAGGCGGCGGCGCTCGCGGTGCCCCAGTCGCCGTAGGAGAAGGCCTGCCGGTACATCTCCAGCGCCGCCACCTCGGTCGCGTCGCCCGGTCCGCCCTTGGTCATCACGATGATGAGCGCGAACGACTGGAGACCGGTGAGGAACTGGGTGACACACACGAACACCAGGGACGGCCGCAGCAGGGGCAGCGTGATCCTGAGGAAGACGGTGCCGGGGCCGGCGCCGTCGAGGGCGGCGGCCTCGTAGTACGTCTCGGGGATGGACTTCAGTCCCGCGGTCAGGACGAGGATCGCCGAACCGACCGAGGCCCAGGCCTGCACGACGACGACCGAGGGCAGCGCGGTGTCCGGGTCCTGGAGGAACGCCACGGAGCCGAACCCGAGCGCGTTGAGGACGCCGTTGACCAGACCGCCCGGCTCGTACATGTACTTCCAGACGTTGCCGACGGCGACCACGGTCGTGACGATCGGCAGGAAGTACAGGGTGCGCCACAGCCCCTGGAACCGCAGGTTGTCGATGCAGGTGGCGACGAGCACGGAGCCGGCGAGCGCGAGGGCCACGGTGCCGAGCGCGAACAGCAGCGTGTTGGTGAGGACCGGCGTCAGGAACGTGGAGCCGTCGGCGAACAGGGCGGCGAAGTTGTCGAGTCCGACCGGCTGGATGTCGCCGAGGTCGAACCCGGCCCACCGGGACGTCGACAGCAGCACCGCGAAGCCCAGTGGGAGGACCAGGAAGACGGCGAAGAACAGCAGTGCCGGTGCCAGGAACAGGTAGGCGACGACGGCCTGCCGACGGCCGCGGCGGTCCCGGCCGTGGATGCCGGTGGCGGGCGCGCCGGGCGCCGCCCGCCGGGTCGTCTCCGGTGTCAGGGTGGCGTTCACCATGACCGGGCCACCTCCTGGTCGACCTGGCGGCGGGTGGTGCGCAGCGCCTCGTCGACCGACTGCCGGCCGGTCCACAGCGCCTCGATGTTCTTGCGCAGCAGCGACTTGGCCTGCTGCGCGCCCGGCATGTTCGGCTCCGGCACCGCGTACCCGAGCGCGTCCAGGAACGGCCGCAGGTTGGGGTCGGCGCCCGCCCCGAGCAGGGTCCGCATGTCGTCGGCGCGGCCGGTCAGGGAGCCGACCGACACCTGAAGGGCGCTCATCCGGGTCGTGCCGCGCACCTTGTCGGTGTTGAGCCAGCGCAGGAACTCCCAGGCCTCGCGGGGATGCCGGGCCGCGGTGTTGACGCCCAGCATGAACCCGGTCGCGAGGGTGGCCCGTTCGCCGCCCGCCTCGGGGAGCGGCACGGGTACCACCCCGACATCGCGGTAGGCACGGCCCATCAGGGACTTCAGGTCGGCCGTCCACCAGCCGGCGCTGATCACCATGGCCACCTGCCCGGACGCGAACGCGCTGTAGACGTTGACGCCGGGGTCGCTGGCGCCCCTGGCGACGAGGCGCCGCTCCAGGTCGAACACGGCCCGGCCGGCCGCCGAGTCGAGGTCGGTCCGCCTGCCGTCCGGCGAGACGAACCGTCCGCCGGCGGTGCTGAGCAGCGCGAGGGTCTGCCCGACGGTGGTGGAGTCGTCGAAGGCCGACAGGCCGAACCCCTGGACCAGCGTGTTGCCGTACCGGTCCCGCCGGGCCGTGCGGTAGGCCGTGTCCTCCAGCTCCCGCCAGGTACGCGGCGGTCCGCCGACGCCGGCCTCGCGCAGCAGCCGTTTGTTGTAGTAGAGGGCGTACGTCTGGAGTTCGGTGGGGTAGCCGTAGACCGTGCCGTCCACCGAGGCCGAGCCGACCGCGGCGGCCCCGTAACCGCGTCTGATCTCGGCGGCGTGCGGGGCGGGCGCGGGCCGCAGCACGCCGGCCCGGACGAGCTGGCCGTTCCACAGGCAGTACGGGTGCAGGAGGTCGGCGCCCTGGCCCGCGGCCTGCCGGACCATGACCGTGGTCAGCAGGTCGGTGAACTCCACGGCCTTCGTGGCCACCTTGACCCGGTCGTGGGTGGTGTTCCACTCGTCCACAGGTCCGCGCAGCGCCTCCTTGAGCGCGCCGCTCGCGTAGTGCGAGAGCAGGGTGAGGACGATCGGGTCGCCGGTCCTTCCGGTGCCCCGGGAGGGTGCGGCGCAACCGGCCGCGAGCAGCGCCGAGGGAAGCGCGAGCGCGACGTGGCGGCGGCGCGGTGTCCGGGTCACCGGGCCGCTTCCCGGCGCATCACCTGGAACACCCGGGTCGTGGTGAAGCCGGTCTTGCGGTAGAGGTGGCCGGCCGGGGACTGCGCGCCGGTCCACAGGAACCACGCGGAGTGTGCCCGGCGGGCCCGCATCCGTTCCAGGACCAGGTGCAGGAGGACTTCGCCGAGTCCGGTGCCGCGCATCTCCTCCAGCACCCCGATGGGGCCGAACCGCTCGTCCACCGCGTCGAACGCGCCGTGCATCGCCCAGCCGACCATGCGGCCGTCGGGGTCCCGGGCGGTGACGATCCGGTCGAGTGGGGTGCCGGCCGTCAGGCACGCCCGGATGGTGCAGGCCCAGTCCGGACCGAAGCGGCTGCCGGCGAGGCCGAGGAGGTCCACCAGGTCGTCGTCGGTGGGGGTCGCGAACCGGTGCCCGCGCGCGGTCAGTTCACGCACGCGCCGCACGACGTCGTCCGGCATGCGGTAGCCGACCAGGGTGCGGTCCATCGCGGCCGCCTCGTACAGCGTGCGAAAGCCCAGCGAACCGAGGAGCCCGGCCGCCTCCGGGTAGGCCTCGGCGTCCAGCCCGGGGAAGACGTAGTTCGGGGTGTACGAGGAGAAGTCCACCCGGGTACGGCCGTGACCGGCCAGCCAGTCCAGGGCCTCGGTCAGCAGCCGGCGGCCGAGACCCCGGCGGCGGTGGTCCGGGGCGACGAAGAAGAACGGGATCCAGCCCTGCTCCGGCTCCACGTCGGTGCCGGCCATCGGGGTCAGCCGGCGCACCGCGTAGGCGGCGCCGACGACCCGGTCACCGTCGACGGCGACCCGCAGGCCGTCCGGATCGAAGTTGGGGTCGAGCAGCACCAGGGAGCGGAAGCGGTCCGGGGTGACGGGGTCGGCGGGCGCGCTCCGGGCCCACGCCGCCACCAGCCGCGGGCCGTCGCCCGACCGGAAGCCGCGGATCCCGGCGCGGGATGTCGTCGTCGTGCCGTCGGTCATGGCCGGGTCGTCCTTCCGGAGCGGGGATCTCAGGGGTAGAGCAGCACGTCGTCACCGGCCCACCGGGCGGGCGGGGCGGGCGGCGCGCACAGCGGCAGCGGGTCGTCGCCCGCGTCGACGGCACGCCGCAACCGGTCGGACCCCCACAGCAGGTCGATGAAGCGACGGCGACCGCACGCATCGGCATCGGGCCCGCCGGCGTCGAACTCGTCGGCACCGGGCCTGCCGGCATCACGCTCGCCGACGTCGAGCTCGTCGGCACCGGGCCCCCCGCCGTCCGCCGGGCGCCAGGCGAAGTCGTCCGGGTACAGCCGCCGGAGGGTGGCGAGCATCGCTACGGCGGTGCGTACCGGCATGAACGTCTCGCGGTCGGTGATGTGCAGCTGGACCCCGCGCAGTTGCCGTCCGGCGTGCCCATGGGAGGCCGGTACGAACCGCAGGTCACGGAAGTGCACGCCGGGCAGGGCGAGTTCGGCCAGGGCGGGCGCGAACCGCCGGTCCAGGTACGGGGCACCGACGATCTCGAAGGGCTGTGTGGTGCCCCGCCCCTCCGAGAGGTTCGTCCCCTCGAAGAGGCAGGTACCGGGATAGACGAGAGCGGTGGTGGGCGTCGGGATGTTGGGAGAGGGCGCCACCCAGGCCGAACCGGTGGCCTCCGCGGTCATGGCGCGCCGCCAGCCCAGGGCCTCGATCACCGTCAGGTCGACGGCGCCGCCCGCGGCACGGGGCACCGCCGCCGCGTTGAGATGCCGGGCGAGTTCACCGCAGGTGAGGCCGTGCCGGACGGGCACGGGGGCGCGCCCGACGAAGCTGGACCAGCCGGGTTCGAGCAGGGGGCCCTCGCTGACGAGTCCGCCGAGCGGGTTCGGCCGGTCGGCGACGACGAACCGGACGCCCGTACGGGCCGCCGCGGCCATCAGGTCGAACATGGTCCACACGTAGGTGTAGTACCTGGCCCCGATGTCCTGGAGGTCGTACACGAGGGTGTCCACACCGCTGTCGATCAGCAGTTTGTCGAGGCGTTCCCCGGCGCGCCCGTAGGTGTCGTACACCGGCAGTGCGGTGTCCGGGTCCCACCGGACGGTCTCGCTCTCGCCTGCCTGACCGGTTCCGTACAGTCCGTGTTCCGGACCGAACAGGGCGACCAGCGGCACTCCGGCGGCGAGCAGCGCGGGCGCGGCGGGACGGAGATCGGGCAGGACTCCGGTGTGGTTGGTGACCAGCCCGAACCGGCCGGACCCGGCCAGCGCGGGCGTCGCGTGCAGTCGTGCGATCCCGGTCGTCACCGCGCCGCGGTCGTGCGTGTTCATCCCTTGCCCCGTCCGCCGGTGACGTCCCGCTTCAGCAGTGGTCGGGAATTTACCCTTACGTCCCGTAATTCGCGCAGTGAATCGCCGACGGGTCCGGGGGTCTGAGGGGGCGGGTCTCCTCCGGACACCGATTGCCCCGATGGTGTGACACGCCTGCCGGTGCCGACTCCCCCGCGGGCCAGGGACGTTGAAGCAGACATGCGCCTCTGTGACACCCCCCGCTTCACCTGGCGGACCGCGATGGTCGGCCTGTCGGCACTCACCGTCGCGGTCGCCGTGGTCGTGGCGCTGGTGTGAACCTCCGGCCGGGCGGCAACAGGCGTCCCGACACGCCGACAGGAGTCGCCCGCACGTGGGACGTCTCCGTGTCGCCCGGCCGTCCGGACGCGGTGGCGGTGTGTGATGGCAGCGCTTTTCCGTTGTCACCGCTCACGAAGGACATCACGATGCGCCTCTGTCGTCCGCTCGCCGTCGCCCTCGGCGGGCTCGCCCTCAGCGTCCTCACCATGGGCCCGGCGGCCGCCGCCCAAGGGACCTTCGTCTGGGTGGGGCCGAAGGGCAAGGCGTACGCCATCCAGAACCCGCCGGACCGCAAGTGCCTCGGCATGGCGCAGGAGGCGCGTGGCCCGCAGAACGCCACCAAGAAGGCGCTCGTCGTCTACGCCAAGCCGAAGTGCAAGGGCGCCTCGCACCGGCTCGCCCCCGGCCACTCGGCGTCCGGCAGCGTCCACTTCGCCAGCGTGATCTTCAACCCCCGCTAGCGGCGCCGCCGTTGCGGTGGCCGGCGGGATCACACCGCCCCGGCCACCGCGAGGACCCCCGCCTTCGGATTGCCCAGGGTGGTCGCCAGGCCCGCCCGCGCCGTACGCGCCCCGTAGTCCGGTACGGCCCGGAGCCGCCGGACCCGGACCCGGACCGGCATCGAAACCGGCGTCGGGGCACCGGCACCGGCACCTGCGGGCCGCTTCGCCGCCGCCCGTAGGGTGTTGATCCCCAGCACCGGCAGCACCGCGCCGCCCACGAGGCGTACGGCGAGGGAGGCGTGCCTGTCGGCGAGGAGCACCGCCGACAGGCCCACCGCGGCGGCGGTCGACCAGACGAGCAGGCCGGTGGCGTTGCCCGCCATGGTGGCCGGGCTGCGCGCCACCTGGGCCGCACAGCGGTGACGGCCGCTCACCGAGTCGGCCGCGGCCCTCACAGGGGTGCGCGGGCCACCGTCATCACGTAGGCGCCGAAGAGCAGCGACACGGCGGTGAGCGCGCCGACGACGAGGGCGGCCTGGGCCGGTCGCGGGCGCCGGCTCCTGACCAGGGCGCGGGCGAGCGGGATCAGCAGGGGGAACGCGGGCAGCAGGAAGCGCGGTTTCGAGGAGAAGGAGCCCGAGCCGCCCACGACCACCAGGATGAGCACCCCCGCGAAGACCACCAGGGGCAGCGGTGCCCGGTCCAGGCAGAGCAGGCCGAACAGCAGGACGCCGGACGCCACGATCACCAGGTCCGCGGCGTAGACGAAGCCGCCGCCGTGCAACAGCAGGCTCTTCACGAACTTCCAGGCCCCCTCCCCGAAGTCGAACCGGGAGTTCCACGCCTGCTGCACCTCGAAGTAGCCGTGCAGCAGGTCGCCGGTCCGGTGCCCCACCCACAGGACGTAACCGAGCCAGCCGAGCGGGGCCGCCAGGCACCCGGCCCACAGCCGCCAGGGGACGTGCCCTCGTCGCCGTACCGCCTCGTGCGCGCCGGCGGCGATGACGGCCGCCGCGACCGCGAAGCCGGTGGGCCGGGACAGCCCCGCCAGCGCGGCCAGCGAGCCGGCCCACAGCCAGCGGCCCTTCAGGACGCTGTACAGGGACCAGGCCGCGAGCGCGCAGAAGAGTGACTCGGTGTAGGCGATGGTCAGTTCGACCGACTGGGGCAGTACGGCCCACAGGACGACGAGGGCGGTGGCGACACCCCGGCCGTACAGGAGGTCGCCGACGCGGTGGACGCCCCACGCCGACACGACGGCCGCGGTACCGGCGACGAGCAGGGCCGCCTTGCCTGGGGTCACCGGCACGACCGTGACCAGGGCGCGGATGAGCCCGGGGTACAACGGGAAGAACGCCCAGTCGGTCTGCACGGCTCCCCTGCGCGTGATCTCGATCAGGTCGCCGTAGCCGTGGACGGCGATGTGCTGGTACCAGCGGGCGTCCCAGGCGTGCGCGAGGCTCCGGAAGAGGGGGCGTCCCGTGGCGTGGTCGGCCAGGGCGACGGCGGCGACTCCGGCGAGCCGGACGGCCACGAAGAGCGCGAGGGCGGGTCCCGGTCCGGACAGGGTCCGGCGCGGGGATGCGGGGCGGGCGGGGCCCGGCTGTGCCACGGGGCCGGGCCGTGGGACGGAGGACGTGCTCACGCTCCGACCATCGGCAGGAATGCGCGACGGCGCAACGCGACACGGAGGTTTCTCACGGTCTTCCGCACCCGTTCAGACCCGGGCGACCCGCGTCACACCCGGACCCCCTTGATCGATCATTCATCGGTCTGTTTACCATATGAGCGCCACCCAGCTCGATCGAGAGATTCAGGTCTGTGACTGTCAACGACGACTCGTTCACCAACTGGAAGAACCGCGAGGAGATCGCGGAGTCGATGATCCCGCTCATCGGGAAGCTGCACCGGGAGCGGGACGTGACGGTCCTCCTCCACAGCCGCTCCCTGGTGAACAAGTCGGTGGTCAGCATCCTCAAGACCCACCGCTTCGCCCGCCAGATCGACGGGGCCGAGCTCTCGGTCACCGAGACCATGCCCTTCCTCCAGGCGCTCACCACGCTCGACCTCGGGCCGTCCCAGATCGACATCGGCATGCTCGCGGCCACCTACAAGGGTGACGACCGCGGCCGGACGGTGGCGGAGTTCACCGCGGAGGCGGTCGCCGGCGCCACCGGCGCCGACAAGATCGAGCGGCGCGAGCCCCGCGATGTCGTCCTGTACGGCTTCGGCCGCATCGGCCGTCTGGTCGCCCGGCTGCTGATCGAGAAGTCCGGCTCCGGCAACGGCCTGCGGCTGCGGGCCATCGTGGTGCGCGGCGCCGGTGGCGAGGACATCGTCAAGCGCGCCTCGCTGCTGCGCCGGGACTCGATCCACGGCCAGTTCCAGGGCACGATCACGGTGGACGAGGAGAACAGCACGATCCTCGCCAACGGCAACGAGATCAAGGTGATCTACGCCGACGACCCGTCCGCCGTGGACTACACGGAGTACGGCATCCGGGACGCGATCCTCATCGACAACACGGGCAGGTGGCGGGACCGCGAGGGCCTGTCGAACCACCTGCGCCCGGGCATCGAGAAGGTCGTCCTGACCGCGCCCGGCAAGGGCGACGTCCCGAACATCGTGCACGGCGTCAACCACGACACCGTGAAGCCGGACGAGCAGATCCTGTCCTGCGCGTCCTGCACCACCAACGCGATCGTGCCGCCACTGAAGGCGATGGCCGACGAGTACGGGGTGCTGCGCGGCCATGTGGAGACGGTCCACTCGTTCACCAACGACCAGAACCTGCTGGACAACTACCACAAGTCGGAGCGTCGCGGCCGGTCCGCGCCGCTCAACATGGTGATCACCGAGACGGGTGCCGCCTCCGCCGTCGCGAAGGCGCTGCCCGACCTCAAGGCACGCATCACCGGCAGCTCGATCCGGGTCCCGGTGCCGGACGTGTCGATCGCCATCCTCAACCTCCAGCTGGCCCGGGAGGCGTCCCGCGAGGAGGTCCTCGACTACCTCCGCGAGGTGTCGCTGACCTCGCCGCTCAAGCGCCAGATCGACTTCATCACCGCCCCGGACGCGGTCTCCAGCGACTTCATCGGCTCGCGTCACGCGTCCATCGTCGACGCCGGCGCCCTCAAGGTGGAGGGCGACAACGCGATCCTCTACCTCTGGTACGACAACGAGTTCGGCTACTCCTGCCAGGTGGTCCGGGTCGTCCAGTACGTGTCCGGCGTCGAGTACCCCACGTTCCCGGCGACGGCGGTCTGACGCTCCCCGCCTCCTCCGGCCCGGCCCCGCGACATGGGGCCGGGCCGTCCGCGCTCTTGACGCGCCCACGGCCCGATGGCAGCTTTTTATCGATACAACCGATCTTGCGGACGCCGTTCCACATATCGAACAACACGAGCCGGTCAGGAGTGCCCCCGTGCCCACAGCCACCGCGATCATCAACCTCGACATCGAGGGCCCGACGATCAGCCGTCACCTCTACGGCCACTTCGCCGAGCACCTGGGCCGGTGCGTCTACGGCGGCTTCTGGGTCGGCGAGGACTCCCCGATCCCCCACGAGGGCGGCATCCGGCTCGACGTCGTCGAAGCGCTGCGCGCCCTCGACATCCCCAACCTCCGCTGGCCCGGGGGCTGTTTCGCCGACGAGTACCACTGGCGGGACGGCATCGGCCCGCGTGAGCAGCGGCCCCGGATGGTCAACACGCACTGGGGCGACGTCGAGGAGAACAACCACTTCGGCACCCACGAGTTCCTGGCCCTGTGCGAACTCCTCGGCGCCGAGCCGTACATCAGCGGCAACGTCGGCTCCGGCACGGTCCGCGAGATGAGCGAGTGGGTGGAGTACCTCACCCGGGACGGCGACAGCCCCATGGTCCGGCTGCGCAAGGAGAACGGGCGCGCGGAGCCCTGGCGGGTGAAGTACTGGGGCATCGGCAACGAGACCTGGGGCTGCGGCGGCAACATGCGCGCCGAGTACTCCGCCGACCTGGCCCGCCAGTACGCCACCTACTGCCGCGACCACGGCGACAACAAGCTCTACCGCATCGCCTCCGGCGCCTCCGACGCCGACTACAAGTGGACCGAGACCCTGATGCAGCAGATCAGCTGCTTCGGCTGCGAGGCCACCCCGAAGACCTTCTTCCAGGGCCTGTCCGTCCACTACTACACCCTCGCGGGCCCCTGGGAGGCCAAGGGCAGCGCCACGGAGTTCGACACCGAGGACTACTACCGCACGATGGTGTCGGCCCGCCGGATCGACCGCATCCTCACCGGCCACTCCACGGTCATGGACGTCTACGACCCGCACCGCACGGTCGGCCTCGTCCTGGACGAGTGGGGCACCTGGTGGGACGTCGAACCCGGCACCAACCCCGGCTTCCTGTTCCAGCAGAACACCCTGCGCGACGCGCTGGTGGCGGGCGCCCACTTCGACATCTTCCACAAGCACGCGGCCCGGCTGCACATGGCCAACATCGCGCAGACGGTCAACGTGCTCCAGGCCATGCTGCTCACCGACGGCGACAGCCTGGTCCTGACCCCGACCTACCACGTCTTCGAGATGAACAAGGGCCACCAGGACGCCACTTCGCTCCCGGTGCACCTGCGCGCCGAGGGCGCCCGGCGCAGCGTCGGGGACACCGAGCTCGACACACTGTCGGCCTCCGCCAGCGTCAAGGACGGCACGGTCCTGATCTCGCTGAGCAACCTCGACGCCGAGGAACCCGCCGACATCACCCTCGACCTGCGCGGTGGCGCCCTCGGTGAGGCGACCGCCCGCATCCTCACGGCGGACCGGCTCCAGGCCCACAACACCCCGGAGGCGTCGACCACGGTCGCCCCACGGCCCTTCGACGGGCTCTCCGTGACCCCGGACGGACTGCGGCTCACCCTCCCGCCCCACTCGTTCGCCACCGTCCAGGCCCCCCTGAACCAGCGCTGACCTCGAGGAGTGCGTACATGACCCGACCCGCGCGTCCGCTGCCCGCCCGCCGGCTGCGCCCGCCGATGGGCTGGAACAGCTGGGACTGCTACGGCACCACCGTCACCGAGGAAGAGGTCCTCGCCAACGCCGCGTTCATGCGCGACCGCCTGCTCCCGCACGGCTGGGACACCGTGGTCGTGGACATCCAGTGGTACGAACCGACCGCCCGCGCGCACGGCTACAACCCGGACGCACCGCTCGTCCTCGACGCGTACGGCCGTCAGCTCCCCGCGCCGAACCGGTTCCCCTCCGCCGCGGACGGGGCCGGCTTCGAACCGCTGGCCGCCCGGGTGCACGCCATGGGCCTGCGGTTCGGGGTGCACATCATGCGGGGCATCCCACGCCGGGCGGTCGAGGCGGAACTCCCGGTGCTGGGCACGGAGTTCACCGCCGCCGACGTGGCCGACACCGACTCGGTGTGCCCCTGGAACTCCGACAACTTCGGCCTGGACCACGACCACCCCGGCGCCCAGGCCTACTACGACTCCCAGCTCGCCCAGTTCGCCGAGTGGGGCGTCGACTTCGTCAAGGCCGACGACATGCTCTTCCCGTACCACGAACGGGAGATCGCCGCCTACGCGCGGGCCGTCGAACGCAGCGGACGCCCGATCGAGCTGAGCCTGTCCCCCGGCACGGACATGTCGGTGGCCCGGCTGGACCATCTGCGGGAGCACGCCACCATGTGGCGGGTCTGCGACGACCTGTGGGACCGCTGGGAGGACGTCGAGGCGCAGTTCGCGCGGATGGCGCGCTGGGCGCCCTGGCAGGGCGAGGGCGGCTGGGCGGACGCGGACATGCTGCCGCTCGGGCACATCGGCATCCGCGCGGAACGCGGCGCGGACCGCCAGTCCCTGCTCACCCGCCCCGAGCAGATCAGCCTGCTCACTCTCTGGCTGATCTCCCGCTCCCCGCTGATGATGGGCGGCGACCTGCCCACCAGCCCGCCCGAGACGATCGAACTGCTCTCCAACGACGAGGCGCTCGACGTCCTGTGGCACAGCACCGGCAACCGGGAGGTGCTGCGGGAGCGGGACCTGGTGCTGTGGACGGCCCGGGACACCGACGGGCACACCCGGTACGCGGCGGTGTTCTCCCTGGCGGACGAGGCGCGCCGCGTCGAGGTGCCCCTGGGCTCGGTCGGAGCCGGCCCGCGCGACCGCGTCCGCGAGCTGTGGACCCGTACCGACACCGCTCACGACGGCCGGTACCTGGTCGCCGAGCTGCCCGCGCACGGAGCCGCCCTCTATCGTCTTGCCGAGGACGGCAGACGGGAGTGAGCGTGGCGACGATCCAGGACGTGGCGAAGGCGGCCGGCGTCTCGGCGATGACCGTCTCCAACGTGATCAACGGGCACCCCAACGTGCGCCCGGCCACCCGGGACCGCGTCCTGGCGGCGATGACCCGGCTCGACTACCGGGTCAACGTCGCCGCCCGCAACCTGCGCAAGGGCCGTACCGGGACCATCGGCCTCGCCGTCCCCGAGGTCAACCGCCCGTACTACGGCCGGCTGGCCGCCGCCATCATCGCGGCGGCCGGCCGGCACGGCCTGCGGGTGAGCATCGAACAGACCGGCGCGCGCCGCGAGGACGAACTCGCGGCCCTGTCCCTGTCCCGCAACCGGCTCTACGACGGCCTCATCCTGTGCACGGTCGGGATGGGACAGGCCGATGTCGAGGCGCTGGAGGTCGACCACCCGGTGGTGATCCTCGGCGAGCGGATCTTCGGCGGGCCCGTCGACCACGTCGCCATGCCGAACGAGGCCGCCTCGGAAGCGGCGACGCGTCATCTGCTCGAACGGGGCTGCCGGCGCGTCGCCCTCGTGTGCGGACGCCTGGACGGCGAGGTCGACGTGTCGAGCCTGCGCCACGCCGGATACCTGCGGGCGCTGACGGGCGCGGGACTGGCCGCGGACCCGGAACTGGTGGTGACGGCGGAGTCGCTCACCATGCGTGAGGCGGCCCGTCACCTGCGCGGGAAGGTGGCGGACGGCCTCGACTTCGACGGGGTGTTCTGTGTGACGGACACGGTGGCCATGGGCGTGCTGCGCGCGCTCGCCGACGCCGGGATCCGGGTGCCGGAGCAGGTCAGAGTGATCGGCTTCGACAACGTCGACGAGAGCGCGTACCTGGTGCCGTCCCTGTCCACCGTCGACCCGGACCACGACCTGATGGCCGAACGCGCGGTCGCCCTGCTGGCGGCCCGCGTCGACCGGGCCGGGCCCGGGCCGGGACGGGAGGAGTTCGTCGGCCCGTTCCGGCTGGTGGTGCGGGAGTCGACGGGCGGCTGACGCGACTCGTCAGCCTCCCTGCGCCCGCGGCCGCACCTTCATCACGAGGGTGCGCGGCCGGACCGTCGCCCGGGCCACCGGCCGGACCGTTCGGCCGGGCGCGAGTTCGAACCGCACCCGCCGGAGCATGGTCGCGAGGGCGGTGATCAGCTCGGTCACCGCGAAACGGTCGCCGATGCACTTGTGCTTGCCGGCGCCGAACGGCAGGTAGGCCCCCTGAGGAAACGTTTGTTCAGAGTCCAGCCAGCGGTCCGGGTCGAAGGTGAGGGGGTCGGGGAAGAAGGCGGGGTCGCGGTGCAGGGCGTGCTGGCAGTAGGCGAGTTCGGTGCCGGGCGGCAGGGTCCAGTCGCCCAGCCGGGTCTCGGTGACCGTGCGACGGGTGACCAGCCACCCGGTGTGGTGCAGGCGCAGCGCCTCCTTGATCACTCGGTCCAGGTAGGGCAGCCGGGTGACGTCCGCGAAGGACACCGGGCGCTCGTCCAGCACCTCGGCGAGTTCGGCGAGGACCCGGGACTCGATCCCGGGGTCGCGGGCGACCTCGTAGAGGACCCAGGACAGGACGGACGCCGTGGTCTCGGTTCCGGCCACGGCCAGGGTGAGGATCTCCGAGCAGATCTGGTCCTCGGTCAGCGGCAGTCCGGTCGACTCGTCGGTGGCGGCCATCAGCAGGGAGAGCATGTCCCCGGTGCCGTGGCCGGCCGCCTGGAGTGCGGCGATGGCCCCGTTGATGGTGGCGCGCGCGTCGTCACGGGCGCGGTCGAAACGGCGGTTGAAGGGGAGGGGAAGGCGCTCGAACCAGTCGGGCAGCATGATGCGCACCCCTACCCCGTTCATGACGACGGAGAGGTCGCGACGCAGCTGCGCAAACGTTTCAGCATTGATGCTGCCCGAGAACACCGTCTTCACGAGCATGTCGAGCGACAGTTTCACCATGGCTTCACGGACGTCCAGGTCCGCACCGGGCGTCCACCCGTCGACCGCGGAGTCGACCTCGCCGCGCATGAGGTCGACGTAGCGGGCGATCTCGGCGCGGCCGAAAGCGGGCTGGAGCTGCCGCCGTTTCCGGACGTGCTCCTGTCCGGCGACGGTGACCACCGAGTCGCCCATGAGCTGGCCCATCTTCTCGAAGAACCGGCCCTTGTCGAGGCTCGGGCCGAGGTCGGTCAGCATGGTGCGGATGAGTTCCGGGTCCTGTACGACGATGGTGCGGGTGCCCGGCTGGAGGGTGATCTCGACCAGCGGGCCGTAGTTCTCGCGGAGTCCGGCGATGAAGGCCAGGTTGTCCCGGCCGAGTTGTACGGCGTGACCCAGCAGCGGGAGCGAACCCGCCGCTCTGGGTATGGGGGGAGGCGCCACAAGCGTCATGAGACTCATGTCCCTTCACGGCGATCATGACCTCGCTTATGGCTGCCCATCCCAGGCCGTGGCTCAATCTGTGCTGTCCGACACGCGATCAGGCGTTCGATATCAGACGAGGTGGCCGAAGACGACCAGATTCTCCGTGTAGTCCTTGACGTCGTGGTCGTAGTCGCCGGCGCAGGTGATCAGCCGGACCTCCGGGCGACGGGTGTCCGCGTAGACGCGGTCGCTGGGGAAGTCGTCCTTGGGGAAGGTCTCCGCGTCGTCGACCACGAAGTCCGCCCTGATGCCGTCGGCCCGGTCCACCGTGAAGCGGTCGCCGCGCTCCAGTTCGTCCAGCCGGACGAAGACGGCCGCCGAGACCTTGGTGTCGACGTGGCCCGCGATGATCGAGGTGCCCGCCTCGCCGGGCGCGGCGCCCTTGGAGTACCAGCCGACCAGGTTGGTGTTGTCGGCGGGCGGCGGTTCGAGCTGGCCCGAGGGGCTGATGGTGAGGGCGGTGAAGGGGGCGTCGACGGAGATCTTCGGGATGAGCAGGCGGGTCGGTACGGACCGGGGCAGCGCCTCGCCGGTCAGCTGCGGATCGGCCGAGGGAACGGTGCCGGTGCGCTCGGCGGGCGCCCCGCCGCTGGCGTCGGAGGCCTTGCCGTGTCCGCCGACCAGCGCCACGACCAGCAGCACCACGGCCACGCCCCACACGGGCAGCAGTCCGCCGCGCCGGGCTTCGTCCGGAGTGCCCGGGCCGTCGCGGTCGTCGCGGCCGTCGGGATTCCCGGCGTTCTCGGGGTTCGGGGAGGAGGAGCCGGCTGCCATCGCGGGTCACCTTTCTGGAGCACGGCAGCGGGAGGGGCCGGAGACGGGACCCGCGGTGCCGTCGGCGTGTGGAGCGCCGGCGGCGGCCGCGGCCCCGTATTCGTATGCCCATCAGGACACGGGCCCGGCGACCCTCCTGCGTCGCAGCGCGTAGGCACCGGAGGCCGCTACGCCGAGCACGGCCAGCCCGCCGGCCGTGACACCGGGCGAGGCGAGGGCGCCGCCGCCGGTGTGCATACCGCCGTGCGGGCGGTCGCTGCCCTCGTCGTCACCCCACGAGCCGCCGCCCTCGTCCTTTCCCCTGTCGCCCTTGCCCCCGCTGTCTTCCTTGTCGCCCTTGCCCCCCTGTTCGTCGTCGCCCTTGCCCTTGTAGGTCTCGGGGTCGAACTTGCTGTCGCTGCTGCTGTAGGAGGAGTCGTCACGGCCCCCGTCGTCACGGTCCCCCGAACCCGCGGCCTGGGCTGCGGGAGCGGCGAACGCCAGGGCGGCGGTGGCTGCCGTCGTCGCGATGATCATGCGGGCAGAACGCATCTCTTTGTCCTTCCGCCGTGGCCGGGCGCCGACACTCCATCAGCGATACGACCCGGCTCCGACATGAACCACCGTCAGTCAGCCCCGCGCCTCGCACCATCCGGACCGCCCATCCGGGGTGACGACACGCCCAACACCGCCCGGCTGGGTCAATCCGTCGCGGGCGCGCACCGCCATTCGGGCGGCGGTGGACCCGTCGTCGGCGTGTCGCCGTCCACCGGGCCCACCGCCGTGTCAGTAGCCCACGGAGAAGGTGGCGTCGGCCTGCTCGGTGCTGGTCGAGATGGGGTCGATGCGCAGGACGTAGTTCGAGTGGCGGATGTACCGGGTCGGGTAGTTGTACGACCGGAACGACGACCAGGAGGAGTCGGCGAGGCCGGCCGTCCGGTAGAACGTGGCGTCCTGGGCGAACGCGGTCGTGCTGTCGTTCACGTCCAGTTGCAGCTGGTAGTTGTAGTGGCGCAGGTAGCGGGTCGGGTAGTTGACCGACTGGAAGGACACCCCGGCGCTGTCGGCGAGGCCGGGTACCAGCTTCCACATGCCGTCGGTGTACGGGTCGAAGGCGTACTCGTCGATGCGTCCGACGTAGTTGCTGTGCCGGACGTACCGGGCCGGGTAGTTGTAGGACTTCAGCCGGTTCCAGGACGGCGTGCCCCACTTGGCGACCAGGTTGCTGTACTCGGTGGCGGTGATGGGCTGGATGCCGCAGTGCTTGGAGTTGAGCGGCTGGGTGTAGGTCTTCTGGTCGAGGGCCGTCCAGGTGCCGGCCGACAGGTCGTTGGTCCCCCAGGCGTAGAACACGCCGTTCGGCGACCAGGTGTCGCCCCAGAGGTACCAGGTCGAGCTCGACGTGAGGGACTTGACCAGCTCGGGCGCCTCGGTGCCGTTGTGCGAGACGGCCGTGCTGAACTCGGTGAAGCTGCCCGGGTCGAGTGAGGTGGAGCGGGCGCCGACGAGGGTCGAGTTCTTCTTGAAGTAGAGGTAGTTGACACCGTTCACGCCCACGGCCAGGTCGCCGTCGATGACGTCGTAGCCCGGGTCGAAGAAGACCTGCGGGTCGCCGGCGGTGACGAAGTCACCGGTGTAGTTGATCATGATGACGTTGTGGCCGCTGGAGTTCACGGCGGAGTAGATGATGCCGTACTGGCCGCGCCCGGCGTCCCAGAACGCCTCGGGCGCCCAGGCGTGGGTGTCCATGTCGTGCAGCTTCACCCGCCGGTAGCCGGTGAAGGTGCGCAGGTCGGTGGAGTCCCAGACGTGGATGTACTGGCTGACGTAGGTCCAGTCGGTGCCGTTGAGGTCGGTGGCGAGGACCACGAAGGTGCCGTCCTGCTTGCGCAGGATGAACGGGTCGCGCAGGCCGAGGGAGCCCGCGGTGGGGGTGGCCACGGGGTCGTTCTGGTTGAGCGGGGTCCACTGGAGACCGTCGGTGCTGACGGCCAGGTGCAGGCCGTAGTTGGCGGCCAGCATGTCCGGGGATTCGGTGAAGTAGCACATCACGTAGGCCGAGTTGGTGGCGGCCTGGGCGCTGCCGGCGCCGAGGGTGAGGGCGCCGGCGGTGGCGAGGGGGACGGTCGCGGCCATGCCGAGGAAGTGACGGCGCGACAGGGGGGTGCCGTTCATGTGCGCTCCAGACGGGGGGAAGTGTCCGGGATTTCGGACATGGTTCGGGAAACCGATCAGAAACTAGAGGGACGCGTGGGGCGCGTCAATGCTTGCGCAACAAGGGAGTTGCTCGGTTTCTCGCTCGGCTCACCGGAGCACGGGGAGCGTGCGGGCGGCGGGCCGCGGACCGGAGGCCGTTGCTGTGAGACCGATGTGACCTGGCTGTTCCCGGAGACACAGGACGGCCGGCCGCGCGGGTCGAGCGGCGCGCGCTCACCACGGTGGGCGTCGGACCGGTGAGGTCGATGACGCCTCTTCAGCCGCGCGGCCACTCTGACGGTGGAAAACCATCTGCTTTCGGGTGAGGAAGGCGGGACTCTTCGCTATGGTCCGATCAGTACCGCAGGGGGAGGAATAACCGTAGTGAACCGTATGCGTACATCCGCCGGAGTCCTGACCGTCGTCGGCGTCGTCACAGCCGCCCAACTCGGCCTCGCCGCAGGCGCGTCCGCGCGAACCGAGGTGCCGCAGAGCGCCGGCTGCCCCGTCGACATCGTCTATCCGAGCCGCTTCTACGTGAACTCGGACCACTGGGTGACCGAGGGCGGCCTGTACTTCGCCGTCAGGAACAAGAGCGCCACCAAGAGCTTCACGAAGGTCACGTTCACCGTGACGGACGTCAACAACATCCGCTTCGGCACCGCCAGGGCCACCGGCGGCAAGGTCACCCACCGGACGTCGAAGACGGTGTCCGTGTACACGGCGACACTGAAGAAGAAGACCAGCCTCGGGGTGCGGGTGCAGACCCATCTGCTGAACACCCACACCTACAAGGTGAGGTTCGCGCTGCACGGCACGGGCTGGAACTGCGCCGTCGACCAGGGCACCTGGGGTTCCTGACACCGGCCCGTACGCTGGAGCGGTGGTCGACGGCGGCGAGAGTCCGGGTGCGGTGGCCGCCCGGCTCACCGGGCGGCGGGCCTCGGCCGAGCATGCCCTGTCCGGCGGCCTCACGGAGGTCGCGCTGGCCGACGGCGGTGCCGTCGTGGTCAAGCACGGCGACGGCTCCGGCGCGGTACGGGCCGAGGCGGCCGGACTGCGCTGGCTGGCCGCGGCCCGGGCGGTCCCGGTTCCCGAGGTGCTGGGACACGACGAGCGGTGGCTGGTGACCGAGCTGGTCGCCACCGGCCGGCCGGGCACCGAGGCGGCCACGCGGTTCGGCCGCGCGCTGGCCGCCCTGCACGCCGGCGGGGCCCCGGCCTTCGGAGCGGCCCCGCCGGACGGCCCTCGCGACGCCTGGATCGGCCGCGCCCCGATGCGCAACGAGCCGGGCACCGACTGGCCGCACTGGTACGCCGAGCACCGGGTGCTGCCCTACCTTCGCGCGGCCGTCGACCGCGGCACCCTGCGTCCCGGCGAGGCCCGGGTGGTGGAACGGGTCTGCGAGCGGCTGCCGGAACTCGCGGGACCGGCCGAGCCGCCCGCCCGGCTGCACGGCGACCTGTGGAACGGCAACGTGCTGTGGGGCGCCGACGGCCGGGTCCGGGTGATCGACCCCGCCGCGCACGGCGGACACCGCGAGACCGACCTCGCGATGCTCCGCCTCTTCGGCTGCCCGCACCTGGACCGGATCCTGGACGCGTACCAGGACGCGGCGCCGCCCGCCGCCGGCTGGGCGGAGCGCGTCGGACTGCACCAGCTGTTCCCGCTGTTGGTACATGCCGTGCTCTTCGGGCGGAGCTACGCCGAACAGGCGCTCACGACATCTCGGGAATTCGCGGGCATTTGACGCTGTCATGTGCCGGACGGGCATGTGAAATCGGCCACTCGGGGCGGCGACAGGCCGCTGTTTCCTTAACAAGCCCTTAATTGGCGCTGAGATTACGCAGAGTAAGGAAACCAACCACGCGTTCGAATCGTATAAGTGCATGGAAGAACGAAACAGGGAGAGACCATGCAACCGTTCGCGCTCAACTACGCACGCCCCGCAGTGCAGTTGGACGTCACCACTCCGTACGCGTATGACTCCGGAATGCAGTTGAACGTTCTCCTCGATGGCCGGATCGCAGCCACCGATCACGCAACGCTGAGAGCCCTGGGGACCACGACCTCCACCGCGGGCTCCAAGACGCACTTCGACGACTGAACGCGGAACCCGACGATGACCGTGCTCATCCTGACCAGTGACGAGGACGTGACGGCGGACATGGTGGTCCTCCGGCTGCACGAGGCCGCCGTGCCCGTCGTCCGCCTCGACCCTGCCGATCTGACCAGCGGTGTGGCCCTGTCGGGCGAGTATGTGCAGGGCGTCAGCCGCGGCCACCTGTCCGTGAACGGACGTCTGGTGAGCATGGACGGCCTGCGCTCCGTCTGGGTGCGCAGGCCCGGGGTGGCGGCCGCCCGGGCCGCCCAGCCGTCCGCCTGGCTGACCGAGGAATCCGCGCAGGCGCTGTACGGCATGCTGCGCGGGACCGACGCGCGCTGGATGAACCACCCGGACGCGGCCCGCCGGGCGCGTCACAAGCCGTGGCAGCTGCGGCTGGCGCAGCGCAGCGGGCTCGCCGTGCCCGCGACGCTGATCACGACGTTCCCGCAGGCGGCCCGGGAGTTCGCGGCACGGTTCCCGGACCTGGTGGTGAAGCCGGTGTCGGGGGCGCATCCGCAGGAGCCGCCGCGGGCGGTGCCGACCAGCCGGGTGGCGCCGGACGCCGACTTCGCGGCGGTGGCGTTCGGGCCGACCCTGCTCCAGCGGCGGGTCGCCAAGCGGGCCGACATCCGGCTGACGGTGGTCGGCGAGCGGCTGCTGGCGGCCCGCAAGCCGGTGCATCCGGACGCCCATCCCGACGACGTGGACGTCCGGTTCGCCCCGTCCGTCGCCCCCTGGCAGGAGACCGAGGTGCCGGTGCGAGTCGCCGAGGCCGTTCTCACGTATATGAAGGACGCCGAGCTGGCCTACGGTGCCTTCGACTTCGCGGAGGACGCCGACGGCATCTGGTGGTTCCTCGAGTGCAACCAGTCGGGTCAGTTCGGGTTCGTCGAGATGGACACCGGGCAGCCCATCGCCGAGAGCATCGCCGGGTGGCTGGCGGACGGCACCGGGCGGTGCCGTACCCATGCCGACGGCGGGCGGAGCAGGATGCCCTGACCGGCTGGGCGGCGGTGTGGAGCAGAGCACGGAGAGAGGAACGGGACATGCGCATCGGACTGCTGGGGACCGGGCCCTGGGCACGGGCGGCCTACGCCCCCGCGCTGGCGGGGCACGGGTCGCTGGACTTCGCCGGGGTGTGGGGCCGCCGCCCGGAGGCGGCGGCGGAGCTGGCGGAGGAGCACGGCGTCCGGGCGTACGACGACGTGGACGCGTTGTTCGCCGACGTCGACGCGGTGGCGTTGGCGCTGCCGCCGGTCGTACAGGCGGACCTGGCGGTACGGGCCGCGCGGGCGGGGTGCCACCTGCTGCTGGACAAGCCCCTCGCGATCGGGGTCGCCGAGGGGCAGGCGGTGGTGGCGGCGGCCGAGCGGGCGCGGGTCGCCTCGGTGGTGTTCTTCACCACCCGCTTCCAGCAGGAGCCGGAGCGGTGGATCGGGGAACAGGCCGCCACGGCCGGCTGGTTCACGGCTCGGGCGCAGTGGCTGGGCTCGGTGTTCACCGGCGACAGCCCGTTCGCCGACTCGCCGTGGCGCCGGGAGAAGGGGGCGCTGTGGGACGTGGGTCCGCACGCCCTGTCGGTGCTGCTGCCGGTGCTGGGCGACGTACGGCGGGTGGCGGCCGCCGTGCACGGCCCCTCCGACACCGTCCATCTCGTCCTCGACCACGCCACCGGGGCGTCCAGCGCGGTGACGCTGAGCCTCACCGCGCCTCCGGCGGCCGCCGGGGCGGACGTGGAACTGCGCGGTGAGGCGGGGGTGACGCTGCTGCCGAGGAGTGCGGAGGGAGCGGTCCCCGCCCTGACCCGGGCCGCCGACGCCCTGCTCGCCGCCGCTCGCACGGGCCGCGCGCACCCGTGCGACGCCGCGTTCGGGCTCCGGGTGACCGAGATCCTGGCCGAGGCAGAGACCTTGCTGGGCAAGGACATCGGCTAGCGGACCCGGCCCGTGGACCGGGTTCCGCCGTCCGCCGCCGGTCACCGCCCCCCCTCGGCGGGTCACCCGGCGGCGGGCGCCGCCCAGAAGTTCAGCCGCTCCCGGACCACCGGGTATCCCGCCCGCGCGAAGTGCGCGGCCATCGGGAAGTTGCCCTGGTCGGTGGCGGCGGCGATGAACTCGGCGCCCTGTCCGGCCAGGAAGCGGGTGCACTCCACCAGCAGATCGTAGGCGTAGCCGTGGCCGCGTCGCTCGGGCAGGACGCCGATGAACCCGACGCAGGGCCCGCCCGGGTTGCGGCCGGGGATGTGGATGCCCACCGGCTCGCCGTCGGGGGTACGGGCGACCTGCCACCACTCGCGGGGCGAGGGCATCCAGCGGAAGAAGTCCATCTCCTCCTGGGCCGCCTGGTCCACTCCGCCTTGCCCGATGGCACGGCGGGCGTGGGCGTCCAGGGTGACGGAGTGGATGCGGCGCAGGGCGTCGAAGAACACACCGTCGTCGGGCTCGGCGGCGAAGCGGAGCCGGCCGGGCCGCTCCGGCAGCCCGCACTCGGGGGTCCAGCGGTAGTTGTAGCGCTCCACCAGCAGTTCGTACCCCGCCTTGCGGGCGGCGGTGAACCGGGCCTCGGCGGCGGTGCGCAGTTCGGCGGAGTCACGCCAGCCGGTGGGCAGGTCGAGCTCCAGTTCGGCGGTCCGCCAGGGCGCACTGCTCAGCAGCTCGGCGCCGGCCTCCTCCTCCCCCTCGGCCACGTCGAACCAGTTGACGAGGAGCGGTTCGGTGTCCTCGGGGCCTGCCCACCAGGCGGCCCGGGCCACCACCCGGCCGTCGCGCAGGGCGACGCGCTTCCAGTCGGGACGGTAACGGGTGTGCCGGTTCCGCTCGCGCAGGCGCAGCGGGTCGGGCAGGTCGTCGAAGAGGTGAGCGGTGGTGTCGTCGAGCGTGCGGATGACCGGATCGGT
The DNA here is from genome assembly GCF_001005085.2 of Streptomyces humi. Lineage (GTDB taxonomy): Bacteria > Actinomycetota > Actinomycetes > Streptomycetales > Streptomycetaceae > Streptomyces > Streptomyces humi. The sequence continues at coordinate 16,468 of NZ_LBMU02000099.1, read as the reverse complement.
CACGGATTCCTCCGGGATGTCGCGTGCTGCGGGGCGCGCTCCCGGGTCAGCTGGGACCTGTCACGCCCGGAATTCGGGGAGGGAGCGCTGGCTGGGTGTGGTGATCACGGCACTCGCCTCCTTCCGTCCGGTCTCGGGCGTGTGCCCACACGGTAGGGAACCGGGGCGGTCCGCGTCCACGGGTTTTCGGCGCCGCCTGGCGGGGCCGGTGCCGGGGCACGGGCGTAGCTTGGGGATGTGACTTCGGTGCGCGGCTGGTCGCCGCGTGGCTACCGGGACGGTCGTGGCTGGTTGCAGGGTGCGCCTCCGCCGCGCTGGGTGCGGGTGCTGCCCGTCGCGCTGCTCGTGGCGGTGACGGTGGCGACCCTGGTCAGCCCGCACGGCCACGACTTCGGCTTCCTCCTCGGCGCCATCCCGCCGCTGGCCGTGCTGTCCTACGGGCCGCTGGCGACGGCCCTGCTCAGCTCCCTGGTGGTGGTGCTCCTCAACGTGCCCGCCACCCACCTCAACCGCCCCGGCAACACCGACCTGCTCACGATCACGTTCGTGGCGGTCCTGAGCGTCTTCGTGTCGTACGTGCGCAGTCACCGGGACGCCCAGCTGGTCACCGAGCGGGCGGTGGGCGAGGCGGTGCAGCAGGCCGTGCTGCCGCCGCTGCCCGAGCGGGTCGGCGCGGTGGGCTGCGCGGGGCTGTACCGGGCCGCCCAGCGCGGCACGCTGGTCGGCGGGGACTTCTTCGACGTGCGCGACGGGCCGTACGGCGTGCGGGCGGTGATGGGGGACGTACGGGGCCACGGGCTGGCCGCCGTGTCCACCGTGGTCGCGCTGCTCGGGGCGTTCCGGGAGGCGGTGCTGGACCAGCCGGACCTGGAGGCGGTGGCGGCCCGGATGGACCGCAGGATGCGGGTGGACTCGGCGGACGTGCCGAACGCGGAACTGTTCGCCACCGCCCTGTTGCTGGAGTTCTCGGCCGACCTGCGGACCGTGCGGATCGTGGCCTGCGGCCATCCGGCTCCGGTGCTGCTGCGCGACGGCCGGGCCCGGGAGCTGGGCGTGGCGCCGGCCGCGCCGCTGGGGCTCGGGCTGGCGAAGGCGGAGGCTCCGAAGGAGGTCACGGTCGAGCTGGGCCGGGGCGACCGGCTGTTCATCGCCTCGGACGGGGTCTGGGAGGCGCGAGACCCGGCGGGGCGCTTCTACCCGCTCCCGGAGCGGCTGGCCACCTTCACCGGCACGGACGGGGCCGGACTCACCGAGGCGGTGTGGGCCGACCTGTCCGGGCGCTGCGAGGTGCGGGACGACGCCACCATGCTCGTCCTGACGCCCGGCATCGGCTGAGGCTCAGCCGACGTCCCACAGGAACCGGTGGGTGTGGATGCCGAAGTACGGGAAGGGCTGGACCTCGCGTACGCCCTCGATCGGGCGGACCACGTCGTTGACGAAGTCCAGCAGGTCCTTCGGGCCTGGCGTGACCACTTCGGCGAACAGGTCGAAGCCGCCCGAGGTGAAGACGGAGTAGACCACTTCGGGGTGGGCGGCGAGCGCGTCCGCGACGGCGCGCGGGTCACCGTCCGTGCCGATGCCGAGCAGGGCCATCGCCTGGCCGCCCATGGCCATCGGGTCGGTGACACCGACGACCTGCACGGCCCGTGAGTCCAGCAGCCGCTGGAGCCGCTGCCGGGCCGCGGAGGCGGAGAGACCGACCCGGGGCCCGAGGTCGGCGTAGGCGATCCGGCCGTCGGTCTGAAGCTCGCGCAGGATGGCCCGGTCGATGTCGTCCATGTGCACGTCGGTGCCCTCTTCCTCTCTGGTTCGGCCGGCTGCGGTCGGGCCGGCGGTCAGCCGAGCAGTTCGAGCAGGGCGGCCCCGAACACCTCGGTGTGGGTGTCGACGTCCTGCTCGGTGGTGTCGGGGCACATCAGGGCCATGTTGTGGAACGGGGTGAGCAGGATGCCCCGGTTGGCGAGGTAGAGGTGGAGGAAGTCCTCCAGCTCGGGGTCGGCGGCGGCCGCGGACTCGGTGCCGGTGCGCGGGGCCGGGTCGGCGAACCGGTACTCGGTGCGGGCCCCGAGGCGGCTGACCGACCAGGGCAGGGCGTGGGTCCGGACGGCCGAGCGAACCCCGGTCTCGAAGCGTTCGGAGAGCTTGGCCATGCGGTCGAACGCCTCGTCGGTGAGCACGTGCTCCAGGGTGGCCCGGGTCGCGGCGACCGACAGGGCGTTGCCCGCGAGGGTGCCGCCGACCCCGCCCATGTCCACCAGGTCCAGGTCGGCGCGGGCCAGCAGGCGCTCGGCGAGGTCGTCGGAGAGACCGTAGGCGCCGGCCGGGATGCCGCCGCCGATGGCCTTGCCGATGGTCAGCATGTCCGGCTCCAGGTCCCAGGCGGCGGTGCAGCCGCCGGGGCCCGCCGAGAAGGTGTGCGTCTCGTCGTTGATCAGCAGGGTGCCGTACCGCCGGGTGAGGGCGCGCACGCCCGCCAGGTAGCCGGGTTCCGGCAGCACGATGCCGATGTTGGTGAGCGCGGGCTCCATGAGGACGGCGGCCACGTCGCCGTGGGCGAGTTCGCGCTCCAGCTGGTCCAGGTCGTTGAACTCGGCGACCCGGCTGGTCAGGGTGACGTCACAGGGCGCGCCGACGTTTCCGGGGCGGGGCGCTCCCGTGCCGTCGGGGCCGACCACGATGAGGGACTCGTCGACGCTGCCGTGGTAGCTGTAGCTGTTGAAGAGGATCTTCGGGCGGCCGGTGACGGCCCGGGCCAGCCGGATCGCCCACCGGTTGGCGTCGGTCGCGGTGAGCGAGAAGCTCCAGCGGGCCAGCCCGAAGCGGCGGGTCAGCTCGGCGCCGACCCACTCCGCGTCCTCCGTCGGCAGCATCGCCGTGGCGCCGCCCAGCTCGCCGAACCGGCGTTGCACCGCCTCGGTCACCACGGCCGGCGAGTGCCCGGCCATCGCCCCGGTGTCGCCGAGGCAGAAGTCGATGTACGAGTGCCCGTCGACGTCGGTGACCCGGGCACCGCGCGCGGTCGCCAGGTAGCGCGGGAAGGCCCCGGCGGTCTTGTTCATCCACGTCATCGGGACCCGGCCGAAGAGATGGCCGGCGTTGGCATATGCCGCTCGGGAGCGGGGGTTCTGGCGCTGGGCCTCGGCGCTCTCCCGGGCCAGGAGGGCGAGCAGTCGGGTGCGGTCCATGAGGTCCCCCAGGTCGGAAGCGGCGGCGACGGAACGAGGGGAGCCTACGACCGATACGGAGGTGATTTCAATATCCGACGATCGATTCGTGTGCGACAGCGCTTGATTCGTGTGCGACGACGATCGAATCGAGCGTCGCTCCCACCCACGGCACGTTCCGCCCCGCCGCCGCGGACAGCACGCGTGACCGGTGTTCGCACATCAGGCCTCAAACGCCAGGGTTCGCCACCCCTTCCGCCACTTAGAAATATCTACCAGCATGCATATGCCGGGTTGGCGTACCGATGTACCAAGTGCCGGAGCGGTAAATGGCGAACAGGATGTGGATGCAGGGCGTGGAATGGCTCGCGGCCGCCTCGGCGGACCCCCGGGCGTGCAAGTGGGAATGGGACCACGGTGAGGGCGTCTCGCTCCTGGAGGCCGGCCGTTTCTGGGATGTGCTCAGCGTGCCGGACCGGCTCGGTCTGCTGACGCTGGATCTGCTGTGGCGGCCGTCGCTGCCCGTCCCCGGGCCGACCCTGGTGGACACCGACGCGCGCCGGGTCGGTTTCTTCCTGCCGCCCGACCCGTCCGGCGGCTGGATCGGCGCCGGGCTGCGCTACGCGACCAAGGGGGCGTGGGTCGCCGTGCCGCCGCCGTACCGGCCCGGGGGCTGCCTGGAGTGGCTGGTGCCGCCCGACGGAAGCGGCGCCCTGCACACGCCGGGCCTGCTGGAGCTGGCGCTGCGCGAGGCCAACGGCACGCTGGCGGTGCTGCGGCCCGCTGGGCAGGAGTAGCGCGGCCGGCCGACGGGCGCCTTCGGGTGCCCGCTCGTATCCTGTGATCTCAGGGTTCTGACGTCCGACCCCACCGCACGGTCCCTCTCACGTGCTTGGAGTCAGCCCATGTCCTGTCCACCCGCCCTGCTGCGCGCGGGCGCCGCCGTCGCCGTCCTCCTGGGGACGCTGACGGGGCCGCTCGCCACCGCGCCCGCCGCCGCGCCGGCCACGTTCGCCGTGCCCTCGGCCTCCCCCTCGACCTCGCGGACCGCCCCGCCCCCGCCGTCACCGTCCGGGAGCCCGGACGTCCGCCCGATGACCCCGGCCGTGGCCGCCGAACTCGACGCGGCCGTGCGGAAGGTCATGCGCGAAGCCCAGGTGCCCGGCGTGACCGTCGGCGTCTGGACACCCGGGCAGCCCGACTACGTTCGCTCGTTCGGGGTCGCGAACAAGGCGACCGGGCAGCGGATGTCGTCCGACCTCTACATGCGGATCGGCAGCGAGACCAAGATGTTCACCGTCACGGCGGTGCTGCAACTGGTCGACCAGGGCAAGGTGGGCCTGGACGACCCCATCGGCAAGTACCTCGACGGCGTCCCGAACGGCGACCGGATCACCGTGCGCGACCTGGCGGGGATGCGGAGCGGACTGTTCAACTACTCCGAGGACGACGCCTTCTTCAAGGCACTGACGTCCGACCCGCAACGCCCCTTCACCCCGCAGCAGTTGCTGGCCTACTCCTTCAAGCACCCGGTGATGTTCCAGCCGGGGCGGAAGTTCTACTACTCCAACACCAACCTGATCCTGCTCGGCCTGCTCGTCGAGAAGGAGAGCGGGCAGCGGCTGGGCACGTACCTCGCGCGGCACGTCCTCGCCCCGGCGGGCATGAAGCAGACGCTGTTCCCGACCGGGAACGAGTTCCCCACCCCGCACGCCCAGGGCTACACCGACCAGACGGCGGACGGGAAGGTCGCGGAGACGGCCGACTGGAACCCGTCCTGGGGCTGGGCGGCCGGCGCGATGATCTCGACCCTGGACGACCTGCACACCTGGGCGCCCACCGCGGCCACCGGGGTCTTCCCCGACGGCCGCACGATGGTCGCCCCCGCCACCCAGAAGCAGCGGCTGACCACTCCCCCGACCGGGATCACCGGCGCCGGGTACGGCCTCGGCATTTTCGACGTGCAGGGCTGGATCGGGCACAACGGCTCGCTGCCGGGCTACGAGGCCCTGACGGTGTACCTGCCGTCGACACGGACGACGGTGGTGGTGCTGCTGAACACCGACATCAGCTACCACGGCGACATCGAGCCCAGCACGCTGTTCGGCCGGGCGATCACCCGGACCGTCTCCCCGGCCCACGTCTTCGACCTGCCGGCACCGGCGTCCGCCACCCGGTGACGGCACGGAGCACGTTCGGACCCCAACTCCCCTTGCTCGCACGGCATTTCCGACACTTGACACAGAAGCGAACAGTCATCGAACGGATTCGAAGCGATGTAACGATTCACCGTGCGGGGCCGGTCAATGACGGTGTGTACTGTGCTGCGAGTGCCACATGGGAGGGGCCCTGGGCTCCCCCTGCCCACTGCTGCCCTACTCCCCCTGGAAACCGACTCCATGACCCAATTACCGGAACTGGTGGCCGGTGGTCTCGCCGCCGGAACGCTTTGCGCGCTCGCCCTCGGCGGCACCCTGGTTCGCACCCGGCGCCGGAACGCGGCGCTGCGGGCCGAGGTGGTGGAGTTGCGCGCCCGACTGGACGGCGCGGAGGGCGCGTTCATCACCGAGATCGAGCATCTCGCGGCCCGTCGGATGCCCGCGGCGGCGGCCCAGCTCGCCCATCCGCACCTCAGGGTGCCGGGACCGGCCCGCGAGCACACGCCCGGGACCCCCACCGGGATCGCCCTGGAGTACGTGCTCACCGCGCTGCGCGAGGAGCTGACCGCGCAGCGGGTCCGGATCGACGCCGCCGCGCAGGCCGGACTGCGCGGCGCCACCCGGGAGATCCAGGCCGCCCTGTACCGCCTCCAGGACGCCCTGCGCGGCCTTCAACAGCGCTACGACGAGCCGGAGTTGGCGCAGACCCTGTTCGCACTCGACCACGAGAACGAGCAGTCGCTGCGGCGGGCCCAGGTGGCCGCCGTGGTGTGCGGGGCCTGGGTGGGGCTGGCCCGCGAGGAGTCCCACGTGGTGGACGCGGTGACCGGCGGCCAGGCCCGGCTCGCCGGCTACCACCGGGTGAAGGTGCACAACCATCTGGAGCCGGGCACCGCCCTGGTGTCGCACGCGGTCGAACCGGTCGCCATCATCGTCGCCGAGCTCCTCGACAACGCGCTGCGCCATTCGGCGCCGGACACCGACGTCGTGGTCAACCTGGAACACGTCCACCACGGGGTGTGCGTCACCGTCGACGACGCGGGCCTCGGGATGACGCAGGACGAACGGGCCCGCGCCCAGCGGTTGGTGGCGGGCAGCGACCCGGTCCTGCTGACCGATCTCGGCGACCCGCCGCGCATGGGCCTGGCCGCGGTCGGCCAGCTGACCCGCCAGTTCGACCTGCATGTCGACGTCACCTCCCCGTCGCCCTACGGCGGGGTACGGGCGGTACTGCGGGTGGACAGCCGGTTGCTGGCCCGGATCGACCCCGGCGAACGCCCGCCGTCGGCCAGCGCGCCCCGCTCGACCCGGGAACCCGCGGTACGGGAGCGCACCGCGGGCCGGGAGCAGCCGGTCGCCGAGACCGACGCCCGCGAGACGGCCGGGCAGGGAACCGCGGTGCGCGCAACGGCCGTACACGGGACGGCTGTACACGAGACGGCCGTACACGGGACGGGCGTCGACGGAACCGGGGCCAGTGAGTCCGCGCCCACCGCGCCGCCCGCACCTGACGCTCCCGCCGTGGGCGCCGCGCCCGCTCCCGGCGTGGGCAGCGCGACGGCCGTGGGCGCGGCGGCCGGTCCCGTCGTGGGCAACGCGACGGCCGTGGGCGCGGCGGCCGATCCCGGCGGATCCGGTCCCGACGGATCCGGTCCCGGCGGATCCGGTCCCGGCGGCGCCGAGCACGCGCGGGCCGGCGCTCCGGCGCCCGGTCGCCAGGAGCCGGTCACCCCGGCCGGTCTGCCGCAGCGGCGCCGCCGTACCCGTGCCGCCGAACCCGGCACACCCCCGTCGCGGCCGGCCGCGCGCCGGCCGGAGGAGGCGGCCGCCGCGCTCGCCGCCCTCCAGTACGGCACCGCGGCGGCGCGCACCCCCAAGCGGGCGAGCACGCCCGACCCCCACCGGACCGACGACGAAGGAGGAGCGGCCAGATGACCAGCCGCGACGCGGGCGACACGGCATGGGTGCTGGAACCCGTCCTACAGGTACCGCATGTACTGGCCGCCGTCCTGCTCACCCGGGACGGTCTGGCGACCGGCTACACCGACGGCCTGTCCCGGGCGACCGCCGAGCGGGTGGCGGCGATCACCAGCACCGTGCAGGGCGCCTGCCGGGCGGCGGCCGCCACCTTCGCGGACCGGGACCGGGCCGAGGTGCGGCAGGTGGTCATCGAGTCGGACCACGGCTACGTGCTGATCGTGCCGACCGACCACGGCACCTGTGTGGCCGCCTACGGCGACCCGGAGGTGCGGCTGGACCTGCTGGCGCACCGGGTGCACTCACAGGTCGCCCGGCTGGGCGAGAAGACGATGGCGGCGGCGCCCAGAGGCTCCGACGGCGGCGCACCGGCATGACCGGCCGCCGTGGTGGCCGTCCCCTGGTCCCCGCGTATCTGTCCACCGGCGGGGTGGCCCGGCCCAGCCGTCCGCATCTGGAACGGCTGACGGTGCTCACCCGCGACGGGGCGCCGCTGCCCGCCGGTCTGCCCGCCGCCGAACTCGCGCTCCTGGAACTGCTGTCCGGCGGCGCGCTGACGGTGGTGGAGGCGGCGGCGCTGCTGCGGCTGCCGTTCTCAGCCGTCCGGGTGCTGGCCGCCGATCTGGTGGACCGCGGCCTGGTCCGGGCCCGCGCGCCGATCCCGCCCGCCGAACGGTTCGACCCCGACCTGCTGAAGAGAGTGGCCGATGGCCTCCGCGCCCTCAAGCACCGGTGAGCTGCCCCGCTCGGGCGGCCCCCATCTTCCCGACTCCGCCCGCGACCTGGTCAAGATCCTGGTCACCGGCCCGTTCGGGGTCGGCAAGACGACCCTGATCGACGCGGTGTCGGAGATCCGCCCGCTGCACACCGAGGAACACCTCACCGAGGCCTCGGCGCACGTCGACGACCTCGACGGGGTGCGGGAGAAGGAGACCACGACCGTCGCCATCGACTTCGGGCGGATCAGTCTGTCCGGCGGGGTCGTGCTGTACCTGTTCGGGACACCTGGGCAGGACCGCTTCCGGACGCTGTGGGAGGACATCTCCTACGGGGCGCTCGGCGCCCTGGTCCTGGTGGACAGCCGCCGCATCGACGCCTCGTTCGACGTGCTGGGCCTGATCGAGGACGCGGGGCTGCCGTACGCGGTCGCCTTCAACACCTTCCCGGACGCGCCGGACCACTACACGGGCGAGCAACTGCGCACCGCGCTGGACCTGGCGCCGGACACCCCGATGGTGACCTGCGACGCCCGGGACGCGCACTCCTCGGTGGACGCGCTGCTCGCCCTCGTCCAGCACCTGATCGACGACCGGCCCGCGGAGGCCCGATGACCGCGCAGCACTCCTTCACCATGACCGGGCCGGTACGCCTGTGGGAGGACGGCTTCGCCCGCAACCCGCACGGCTACTACGCGGCCCTGCGCGCCCAGGGCCCGGTCGGCTGGGCCGAACTCGCGCCGGGCACGCCCGCGTACGTCGTCACCGAGCGCCGCGCCGCCCTGGACGTGCTGCGGGACGTCGAGACGTTCTCGCACGACCCGCGGGACTGGGAAGGAACGGTCCCCGAGGACTCCCCGCTGCTCGGCATGATGCGCTGGCGGCCCAACGCGCTGTTCTCCGACGCCGACGCGCACCTCCGCTACCGCACCACCCTCATCGACGTGTTCGACCTCATCGAGCCGCACGACCTGCGCTCGCTGGTGCACCGTGCGGTACGGCTGCTGGTGGACCGTTTCGCGCCGCGGGGCGAGGCGGACCTCGTCACCGACTTCACCCGTCCGCTGATGGCGCTGGTCTTCAACAACCTGTTCGGGTTGCCGGACAGCCAGGGCGACCGGCTCAACGACGGCCTCCTGAAGATGATGGAGGGCGGTGCGCAGGCCGCCGAGGGCGAGGCCGAGTTCGCCGACTACGTACTGCGGCTGATCGCCGCCAAGGTGGCGGAGCGCGGCGAGGACCTGCCGAGCATGCTCCTCGACCATCCCGCCCGGCTCACCCCGGAGGAGGTCACCTGGCAGGTGTTCCTCACCCTGGGGGCCGGTTACGAGCCGACCACCAACCTGGTCTCCAACGCGCTCTCCCGGATCCTCGGCAACCCGCTCTACTACTCCACGCTCACCAGTGGCGCCCGCCCGGTCATGGACGCGGTGGTGGAGGTGCTGCACCACGAGACACCGCTGGCCAACTACGGCGTCTACTACGCCCGCCGGCCGGTCTCCTTCCACGGGGCCTGGGTCAGACCGGCGGTCCCGGTGGTGGTGTCCTTCGGTGCCATGGGGCTGTTCGCCGAGCGGGAGGTCACCTCGGGGCGGCGCGCCGGGGACGCCTCGCACCTGTCGTGGGGCGCGGGCCCGCACGCCTGCCCGGTGCGGCACCACGCGCTGCTCATCGCGACCGAGGCGATCGAACGGCTCACCCTGTGGCTGCCCGACCTCGACCCGGTCCTGCCCCGCGAGCGGCTCAGCTGGCGGCCCGGCCCGTTCCACCGCTCCCTGACGTCCCTGCCCGTCCGGTTCAGCCCCCGCTCCCCCGACCAGCCTGGAGAGACGCCGTGACCGTCACCGACCGCATCGCCCTCGACCCGTTCGGCTCCGACATCGCGGCGGAGAGCGCGCGGTTACGCGCCCTCGGCCCCGTCGTGCCCGTCGAACTGCCCGGCGGCATCCCCGCGTGGGCGCCGACCGGCCACGACGTGCTCAAGGAACTCATCCTCGATCCCCAGGTCAGCAAGGACCCGCGCAAGCACTGGCGGTTGTGGCCGGAGATCGCCGAACACCCCTCCTGGGGCTGGATCCTGGGCTGGGTCGGCGTGGTCAACATGCTCTCCACCTACGGTCCGGACCACACCCGGCTGCGCAGGCTGGTGGCACCGAGCTTCACCCGCCGTCGCACCGAGGCGATGCTGCCGCGCGTCGCGGCGATCACCGCGGAACTGCTGGACGCGGTCGCGGCGGCGGGCGCCGACGGCTCGACGGTGGACCTGAGGGCAGGTCTCGCGCACCCGCTGCCGATGCGGATGATCTGCGAACTCTTCGGTGTTCCTGACGAGTTGCGGGACGACACCGGCGAGCTGATCGCGGCCATCATGGACACCTCCGACCCGAGCCCGGAGCACGCCGCCTTCGTGCAGGAGCGGATCGGCTCGGTCCTCGGCGCGCTCATCGCGTACAAGGCCGCCCACCCGGGCGACGACATGACCACGGAGCTGATCCGGGTCCGTGACGAGGACGGCGACCGGCTCGCCGACGACGAACTCCTGTACACACTGCTGCTGGTGATCGGCGCCGGTTTCGAGACCACGGTCAACCTGATCGGCAACGCGGTCGTGGCGCTGCTGACGCAGCCCGTGCAGCTGGCCGGGGTGCGCTCCGGGACGATCGGCTGGGACGCGGTGATCGACGAGACGCTGCGGGTGCATCCGTCGATCGCCTCGCTGCCGCTGCGGTTCGCGGTGAGCGACCTGAAGGTCGGGGACGTGACCGTGCCGGCCGGGGACGCGGTCATCACGACGTACGCTGCGGCGAACCTGGACCCGGCCCGGTACGGTCCGGACGCCGCCGTGTTCGACGCCGCGCGGGGCGCCGACGACCATCTGTCCTTCGGGATCGGCGTGCACCGCTGCATCGGCGCGCCGCTGGCCCGGGCGGAGGCGCTGGCCGCGCTGCCCGCCCTGTTCGACCGCTTCCCGGGGCTGCGGCTGGCGGTCGGCGAGAAGGAACTGCGCCAGGTACCGTCCTTCATCGCGTTCGGCTGGCAGGAAATCCCCGTCCGACTGGGACCGTGACCGTCGGAGAGAAAGCCGGTCCGCAGTTGTCACCCGTCGGCGGTCCGCCGTTCCCGCCCATAGCGGTCCCCCGTTCCCGCCCCGCAACGGTCCGCCGTTCTCGCCCGGCGGGCGGTCGGTCCCCTCGCCGGGCAGAGGTGCGGTGCATCGCCCGGCCGGAGGCGGTCATCGCCCGGCCGGATGGCGGTGCGTTGCCGTGACGGGTGGCGGTGCGTTCCGGCCGGATGGCGGTGCGCTGCCGTGACGGGTGGCTGGCGTTGCCGTGACGGGTGGCGGTGCCCGGCATTCGGCGGGCAGTGGGAGGGGCGCAGGGGCGGCGACCGGTCCCCCGTTCCGGTCGTGCCCCCGCGCGCAACGTGAACTTACGTGCGGATCCGGCCGTTGGGTACCGCGCCGATGCCCGTTCGGACAGGCGGAGGGCTCACCTGTGCACAGGTGAGTCCGGTTGACCCTGATTCGCCCGGAGCAGCACGGGAGCGGCGAGGTCACCGAGGGCGAGGTGGGCGAGGACGACCTCGTAGAGGTCGGTGCCGCCGGCCAGCAGCTGGCGCTCCAGGACGGGTTCGGCGCCCCGGACGTGTTCGCGGACCGTCTGCGCGTGCACCCCGAGGTCCTGGGCGGCCCGTTCGGCGTTCCCGCCGGCGGCGATCCAGGCGCGCAGGGTGCCGCGCAGGTCCCGGCCGTCGTGGACCAGCCGGTCCAGCAGGTCCCGCGCCCAGGCCCGCAGCGCGGGGCCGGCCAGCAGGTCACCGAGGCGGACCGCGGACGGCTGCGACACCCCGCCGACGAGGTCTTCCGTGCGGGCGGCCTCGGTGTTGAGCGCCAGATGGGCGGTGGCACGCACGGCGAGGTCGGAGAAGTCGGCGCCGAGCAGGGTCTCCACGCGGTCCATGCGGGCGCGGACGGTGTTGCGGCTGACACCGAGGACCTTGGCCGCGCTGACCGCGGTGAACTCCAGGCCGAGGCGGGTGGTGGCGAGGAGTTCCGCACGGGTGTGGTGCGGCAGGCGGTCGAGGGGCCGCAGCACGGCGGTGGACCAGGCATGAAGCGCGGCCGGCTCCATCAGCCGTGCCGGCAGCGTGCGTTCGGCGTAGACGGCGGCCTGGTCGGGGCGGAAGCGGGCGACGGCGAGGGCGCTGATCGCCTGGCCGTAGGCGGTGGCGGTCTGGGCGAGGCTCTGCCGGACGCTGCCGCCGAGGAAGGTGTCGGGCCGGCCGTCGACGAGCGTGCGCAGTCGCTCGCCGGTGGCCGCGGCCGGGCTGAGGACGATGACATGGCCGTCCATGGCCGGACAGCGTACGACGAGGGCCTGGCCGTGGGTCACGTCGACGCAGTCGTCGGCGAGGCCGTCGCGTTCCGCCGGGTGCCCCTCGACGATGTACACGCAGGCGCCGTCGGTGTCGAGGAGGCCGGGCCACAGCCCGGCGGCCACGCGGCGGGCGGAGACGGTGTCCTGCACCATCAGCAGTTGCAGGATGGCCAGGCGCAGGTCGGCGGCGGCCCGCCGGAGCCGGCGGCCGGCGGCCGTCAGTTCGCGTTCGCGCAGGAGGAGTTCGACGACACCGGCGGTGTGGGTGACGATCTCGGCGGCGCGCCGGTCGAAGGGGGCGGAGCGGGCCACGGCGAGCAGTCCGGCGGCCGCCGGACGCGGGCCGGGGGCCTGGACGGCGACCAGGCGCAGGTTGCGGTCGCCGTCCTGGACGGCGGCGGACGAGATCCGGCCGGCGGCCACATCGGCCACCAGGGTGTCGTCGAGGGGGACCCGGGTGCCGGCGATCAGGGTGCCGTCGGCGTCCTGGAGACAGACGGTCGCCTGCACTGCCTGGGCCAGCCAGGCGACGACCCGGCGCGGGTCGCGGGCGCCGGGGCGCAGGTGGTCGAGGAGCCGCGCGGCCCAGCCGTCGCCGTCGGGTGTCGGGTGGTGGGGGCCCTGGTCAGCTCGGCCTGCCATCTCGCCCTGCTCCTCGTCCGTCGCGTCCGTCTCGGTTCAGGGACGTTACCCGATGAGCCCCGCGGGGTCCCGGTCGCCGGCCACCGGACACGACTTCGCCGGCGGCCCTCGGGGGAAGGGCCGCCGGCGAAGGACGCCTCACCCGGAGCCGGGGGGAGGGCCCCGGGCGGCTGAATGGTCGGGTGCCCCGGATGACACGGAGCATGCGCACCGATTCCAAAATCTTTTCGACGCGCGCGGCCGTCGCATGAACTCGCCGGTCCGAGCGCCACTCCGGCGCTGATCCGAGGGCCGGGCCGAGCTCCGGTACGAGCCCCGGTACGGGCGCTGATCCGAGGGCCGGCACGAGCGCCGGGCCGAGCGCCGGGCCGGTGGGGTGCCCGCCGTGCCGGCGCCCCTGCCGCGCCCTCGTCGGCGGTCCCGCCCACGCCTGGGCGGGGCCTGCGCGGCCGGTCCGTGCCGGACGGCATAAGCTCGGCGGATGGCGAAGTACTTCGACGTGCACCCCGACAACCCGCAGCCGCGCAGCATCTCCCAGATCGCCGACTCGGTACGGTCGGGCTCGCTCATCGCATACCCGACCGACTCCTGCTACGCGCTGGGCTGCCAGCTCGGCAGCCGCGACGGCATCGACCGGATCCGCACCATCAGGCACCTGGACGACCGGCACCACTTCACGCTGATGTGCCGCGACTTCGCCCAGCTCGGCCAGTTCGTGCGAGTGGACAACGACGTGTTCCGGGCCGTGAAGGCGTCCACCCCCGGCAGCTACACCTTCATCCTCCCGGCGACCCGCGAGGTGCCGCGGAAACTGCTGCACCCGAAGAAGAAGACCGTCGGGGTCCGTATCCCGGACCACGTGGTCACCCAGGCCCTGCTGGCGGAGCTCGGCGAGCCCCTGCTGTCCAGCACCCTGCTGCTCCCGGACGAGGCGGAGCCGCTGACCCAGGGCTGGGAGATCAAGGACCGGCTCGACCACTCGGTGGACGCGGTGGTCGACTCCGGGGAGTGCGGCACCGAGCCGACCACGGTCATCGACTTCTCCGGCGGGGAGGCGGAGATCGTCCGCCGGGGCGCCGGGGACACCTCGCGCTTCGAGTGACCACTTCCGGCTCCCCAGGAACGGTCCCCGCGCCTTCGCGTGCCACGATGATCAGGACATGCCGCGCCGGGTGTCCCGCACCCCGACGCCGACTCCACAGAGAGGCACTTGCGCCATGACCGCCGTACAGGGAACCGACGTGGACATCACCACCGCGGACGGTGTCGCCGACGCCTACCTGGCACACCCGGCCGACGGACTCCCCCACCCGGGTGTGCTCTTCTACCAGGACGCCTTCGGGATCCGACCGCACCTGAAGTCGATGGCGGACCGGCTCGCCGGCGAGGGCTACACGGTGCTGGTCCCGAACGTCTTCTACCGCCACGGCCGTACCCCGGTCATCGACCTCCCCGAGTTCATCGACCCCTCCGTGGACCCGACCATCTGGCAGCGGATCATGCCGATCATGATGTCGCTGACCCCGGACCTGGTGGACCGGGACTCGGCCGCCTACCTCGACTGGCTGGCCGGGAGCCCGCTGGTCGCCGACGGGCCGGTGGCGATCACCGGTTACTGCATGGGCACCCGGCTCGCGATGCGGACCGCGGCCGCGTTCCCCGACCGGGTCGCGGCCGTGGGCGGCTTCCACGGCGGCCGGATGGTCAGCGACGACGCGGACAGCCCGCACCTGCTGGCCGACCGGGTCACCGCCGAGCTGTACTTCGGCTTCGCGGACCAGGACCAGTCGATGACCGAGGAGCAGATCCGGACCTTCCAGGAGGCGCTCGACGCCGCCGGGGTCCGCAACACCTGCGAGATCTACCGGGGCGCGGCGCACGGCTACACCCAGGCCGACACCCCCGCCTACTCCGCCGAGGCGTCCGAGCGGCACTGGGACGCGCTGCTCGGCCTGCTGAAGCGCACCTTCTGATCCGATCGCGTCCGCGTCACGGGGCCCTCGCCGACCGGCGGGGGCCCCGATTTCGTCCCCCGCATTGACATGTACCCACCCCGCCACGCACTCTGAGAGCGCTCTCAGAATTGGTCCGGACCAATTTCCGTACCAACCCCGACCCCACACGGAGGTGGAGAGTGCGCACAGGACTCGCACGCCGGACGCTGCCCTTGGCGGCCACGGCGGCGCTGCTCGGCGGGGCGCTCACGCTGGGCACCCCGCACCAGGCCGACGCGGCGGTACCGGACACGATCCCGCTGAAGATCACCAACAACTCGGGCCGCGGCGACCAGGTGTACGTCTACGACCTCGGCACCCAGCTCTCCTCCGGGAAGCAGGGCTACGCCGACGCGAACGGCGCCTTCCACGCCTGGCCGGCCGGCGGCAACCCGCCGACCCCCGCCCCGGACGCCTCGATCACGGGCCCGGCGGCGGGTCAGTCCAAGACGATCCGGATCCCCAAGTTCTCCGGCCGGATCTACTTCTCCTACGGCCAGAAGCTCGACTTCCGGCTGACCACCGGCGGACTGGTGCAGCCCGCCGTGCAGAACCCGACCGACCCCAACCGCAACATCCTCTTCAACTGGTCCGAGTACACGCTGAACGACTCGGGTCTGTGGATCAACAGCACCCAGGTGGACATGTTCTCGGCGCCGTACGCGGTCGGGGTGCAGCGTTCCGACGGCAGCACGGCCTCCACCGGGCACCTCAAGCCGGGCGGCTACAACGGGTTCTTCAGTGCCCTGCGCGGACAGGCCGGCGGCTGGGCCAACCTGGTCCAGACCCGCTCCGACGGCACCGTGCTGCGCGCGCTCTCCCCGCTGTACGGCGTGGAGACCGGGGCGCTCCCGTCGACCGTGATGGACGACTACGTCAACCGGGTCTGGTCGAAGTACGCCTCGTCGACCCTGACCGTCACCCCGTTCGCCGACCAGCCGAACACCAAGTACTACGGCCGGGTGTCGGGCAACGTCATGAACTTCACCAACTCCTCGGGGGCGGTGGTGACGAGCTTCCAGAAGCCGGACGCCGGCAGCATCTTCGGCTGCCACAACCTGCTGGACGCACCCAACGACCAGGTGCGCGGCCCGATCTCCCGCACCCTGTGCGCGGGCTTCAACCGTTCGACCCTGCTGACGAGTTCCAGCCAGCCGGACACCAACCCGGCGGACTTCTACCTCGACACCGTCACCAACCACTACGCGCGCAAGATCCACGCGCAGATGGCCGACGGCAAGGCCTACGCCTTCGCCTTCGACGACGTCGGCAACCAGGAGTCGCTGGTCAACGACGGCAACCCGCAGCAGGCGTATCTCACCCTGGACCCGCTGAGCTGACAGCACCGCCGTGCCCCAACGGAGCGGCCCGCGACCGGAGTCCGGTCGCGGGCCGCTCGACTGCCGTGCGTCAGCCGGTCGTGACGGCGGTGTCGTCGAG
>NZ_LBMU02000098.1 GCF_001005085.2 Streptomyces humi | reverse complement strand
GGCGGGACCGTGGCGGGGCGGGACCGTGGCGGGGCGGGACCGTGGCGTCGGGTCCGGCCGCGATCGGAGCGGTGGCCGGCGGTCCGGTCACCGTCGGGTTCGGCCGCGACCGAGGCGGCGGCCGGCGGACCGGCGCCGGACCTGCCGCCGGCCCCGCGGGCCCACCGCGCCGTGGTGTCCGGCACGTCCTACCCACGTGCCGGACACCACGGCGCGGACCGCCGCCGGTGCCGACGGGGCCCGGTACGGAGCCCCGCCCACCGGTCCCGCCCACCGGTCCCGATGACCGGGGGCGGTGACCGGGGGCGGGACGGGGCCCGGTGGCGTGTGGCGGCCGCACGGCCCCCACACGCCACAGCGCGGTGCGGGCGGCCGGTGGGCCGCCCGCACCGCGGTTGTCAGCCGATCACCTTGTCGATCGCCTCGGTCGCGGCCTTCCACGCGTCGGCGGGCTTGGTGCCCCGCTGCTCCATGTTGTTGATCTGCGTGGAGATCGTGTCCTTGATCGTCGCGTCCTTCGGGCCGAGCACCGCCTCGGGGATGGACTTGGCCTCGTCGGCGTAGATCTGGCCGATCGGCGCGTTGTTGAAGTACGGGAGCGTCGCGCTCTTCACGCTGGCGAGGTCATAGGCGCCCTTGTTCGACGGGAACACGCCGATCGCCTTGAACACCTCGGCCTGCTGCTCCGGCGCGGTCAGCCACTTGACGAGCTCGGCGGCCTCCTTGGTGTGCTTGCCGCTCTTGGGCACGGCCAGGAAGGAACCGCCCCAGTTGGCGGCCGTCGTACCGGGCGCCTTGGCGATGTCCCACTTGCCCTTGAAGGCGTCACCGGAGTTGGTGGAGATCTGGCCGGCCATCCAGGCGGGGCACGCCACGGTCGCCACGGTGCCCTTGCGCAGCGCCGCCGTCCAGGCGTCGGTGAACTGCGCGAGGCCCTGGGTCAGCTTCTTCGACGCGGCCTCGGCGGCCAGGTTCCAGCCCTGCTGCACGGAGGGGCTGTCCTTGTAGATCGCCTTGCCGTCGGCGTCGTAGTACTGCTGCGCGGAGGAGCTGACCACCGCGTTGTACATGGCGCTCGCGGAGTCCATGAAGTAGGTCCCGGACTGGGCCTTCTTCTTGTACTGCTCGCCGAGCTTGAGGTAGTCCTCCCAGCCGCCCGCGACGGCCTTGGCGACTGCGTCGCGGTCGGTGGGCAGGCCCGCCTTCTGGAAGAGGTCCCGGCGGTAGCACAGGGACATCGGGCCGATGTCGGTGCCGGCGCCTATGACCGTGCCGTCCTTGGCGGTGGCCTGCTTCTCCTTCCAGGACACCCAGTCGTTCACGTCGATCGTCTTGCTCAGGTCGGTGAACTTGGCCGCCTGGGTGTCGGCGACCTCCTTGATGCGCCCCACTTCGATGCCGGTGACGTCGGCCAGGCCACTGCCCGTGTTCAGCTGCTGAAGGAGCTTCGGGTAGTAGTCCTGCTCGTTCGCGGTGGTCTCTTCCTTCACCGTGATGTTCGGGTGCAGCTTGTGGTACTTCGCGAACAGGTCGGCTTCCTTGTAGCCGAACTGACCGAAGTCGGCCACCTTGAGAGTGATGTTCCCGTTGGAGTCCGAGCTGTCCGAGTCGTTGTCGCTGCTGCAACCGGTCAGCAGCAGGGCCGAGGCGGCGAGGACCGATGTGGTCACGGCCGCCGCTCTGCGGCCACGACCGCCGGTACGGGTGATGCGCATTCCACTACTCCTTGTTCCAGTGGGGAACGGGATCTCAGGAATCAGACCGCCGGGGTCCGACGGTCCGGACCTGCCCTCTCGGTGCGAGCAGCGGCCGGCCCACAGCACTCGGTGTGCGGTGAAAAGGTGCTGGTCAACGGGGTGCGATGACGACAGAGGGAAGGACCATGGGGTGGTTCCGTGCACACGGGGGAAGTTCCCCCGACCAACCGTGGGACCGCTCCCACGCGGCATGCCGGAAGACTGGTTCCTGCCGGGCCAGCTGTCAAGACTTGAAAACGGCGTTGTTGCCCAAGCGTGTTCCGCGCGTCACGGGAATGTGTCGCCCCGCGGGGTTTCACCGGCCGGACACCGGCCCGTCGCACGCCGGAATCACGCAGGTCACCGGTGCGGTGATCCCAGGGGCCACAGAAGTCGCAGGCCCCGAGGGGGCGGCAGCGGGGATTTCCCGCACGGGACGGGGAACGGCGGAGGCGGGCGCCGGAAGGTGAACGAAGCGGTTCACGGGCGGACCGAGGGAGGGCCCCGACCGCCCACCCGGCACCCGGAGCCGCCCCACCGGCCACCCACCGGCCCGACCCCCACCGCTTCCGGCCGCGGTCCCCTCGTGGCCGACCACCGCTTCCCGCCGCGGCCCCCTCGTGGCCGGCCACCGCTTCCCGCCGCGGCCCCGTCGTGGCTGATCGCGCGGTTCCCCGCGCCCCTTACGGGGCCTGTAGCGCCGCCCATGCGGATCACGCCACCCAGCACCCGCCGCCGTCGGCCGCAACTCCGTCGTGGCTGATCGCGCAGTTCCCCGCGCCCCTTACGGGGCCCGGGGTCGGCATGGACGGCGGTCGAGGGGCGCGAGCCTGTTCGGCGCCGGTCCGGGCGGCCTGCCCAGGGGCGCGGGGAACCGCGCGGCCGGCCACCGCCGGCCTGCACGTGCCCACCGGCCGGCAGCCGACGGGCCTCGTGGACGCGGGTTGGTCGTGGGAGCGCTCCCATGCATAATGGGGGGCCACCGACCCATGGGAGCGCTTCCATGACCGAACCGCTGACCGTGACCTTTCCTCCGGCCTTCCTCTGGGGCGCCGCGACCTCCGCCTACCAGATCGAGGGGGCGGTCCGGGAGGACGGCCGTACCCCGTCGATCTGGGACACCTTCAGCCATACGCCGGGCAAGACGGCCGGCGGCGAGACCGGTGACATCGCCGTCGACCACTACCACCGCTACCGGGACGACGTGGCGCTGATGGCGGAGCTCGGCCTGGGCTCGTACCGGTTCTCGGTCTCCTGGTCGCGGGTGCAGCCGACCGGCCGTGGCCCCGCCGTCCAGGTGGGCCTGGACTTCTACCGGCGGCTCACCGACGAACTCCTGGCCGCGGGCATCAAACCCGCGATCACCCTCTACCACTGGGACCTGCCGCAGGAGCTGGAGGACGCGGGCGGCTGGCCGGAGCGGGACACGGCGTACCGGTTCGCCGAGTACGCGGGGATCGTCGGCGAGGCACTGGGCGACCGGGTCGAGCACTGGATCACCCTCAACGAACCGTGGTGCAGCGCCTTCCTGGGCTACGGCTCCGGCGTGCACGCCCCCGGCCGTACCGACCCGGCGGCCACCCTGCGCGCCGCCCATCACCTCAACCTCGCGCACGGCCTGGGCGCTTCGGCACTGCGTTCGGTGATGCCGGCCCGCAACCAGCTCGCGATCAGCCTCAACTCCTCGGTGGTGCGCCCGCTTTCGCAGGACCCGGCGGACCTGGCGGCCGTCCGGAAGATCGACGACCTGGCCAACGGGGTGTTCCACGGCCCGATCCTGCACGGCGCGTACCCTCCGTCACTGTTCGCCGCGACGGCGTCGGTGACGGACTGGTCGTACGTCCGGGACGGCGACCTCGCCGCCGTCCACCAGCCACTGGACGCCCTCGGGCTGAACTACTACACGCCCGCCCTGGTGTCGGCGGCGGCCGGTACGGCGGCCGGCCCGCGCGCGGACGGCCACGGCTCCAGCACCCACTCCCCCTGGCCGGGCGCCGACGACGTCACCTTCCACCAGACGCCGGGCGAGCGCACGGAGATGGGCTGGACGATCGACCCGACCGGCCTGCACGAACTGATCATGCGCTACAGCCGCGAGGCCCCGGGGCTGGCCCTCTACATCACCGAGAACGGCGCGGCCTACGACGACAAGCCCGACCCGGACGGCAACGTCCACGACCCGGAGCGCATCGCTTATCTGCACGGCCACCTCTCGGCGGTGCGCCGCGCCATCAGCGACGGCGCGGACGTGCGCGGCTACTACCTGTGGTCCCTGATGGACAACTTCGAGTGGGCGTACGGGTACGGCAAGCGGTTCGGCGCGGTGTACGTCGACTACGCGACGCTCGCCCGCACCCCGAAGGCCTCCGCGCACTGGTACGCGGAGGCGGCCCGCACGGGCACCCTGCCGCCGGCCCGGCCGGCGGCGGCCTGAGAGCCGGGGGCGCGGCCCTAGGGGGGTGCCGCGCCCCCTCCCCTCCCCTCGCCTCCTCCCCTGCTCCTCACAGAAACCGCTCAGCCGACGATCAGCGACCTCTCAACTCACCGGCGTCTCATGGTCCGTACGAGGTGATGGAACCTCGGATCGCACCCCGGATCGAACCTCGGGGCATCGGAGGACGTCATCATGGGTCTCATCGCGCTGGTGGTGCTGGCGCTGGTCGTCGCCGGGGCGGTGGCCTTCGCCGCCAGGAGTCCGCACCAGGCCGCGGCCGGTCCCGGGCCGACGGCGCGGCAGGACCTCGCCGCCGACGCGGGCGCGGAGGCCACCCGCTGGGTGGACCGGCTCGGCGGCGGTATCGCGACCCTGAACGGGGGCGACGACCGGGCGGCCCGGCAGGCGCTGGCGGACGCGACGGAACGGCATCGCGCGGCCCAGGCCCAGCTGGCGACGGCGTACACGCCGGCGCAGTACGCGCTGGTGACCCAGACCGCGGTGGAGGGCCTGCACCACGTACGGGCGGCCCGTACCGCCCTGGGCCTCGACCCCGGCCCCGCCCTGCCGCCGACGGGCGCCGCCCCGGCGGGCCGGCAGGTGACGGTGGACGGCCGCACGTACACGTCCGCGGACCGCCCCGGCGCGGGCACCCCTTACTACTACCCGGGCGGCACGGTCGCCGGCCGCGCCGTCCCCGGCGGCTGGTACAGCACCCCGTGGTGGAAGACGGCCCTGGTCGCGGGCGCGGCGGGGGTGGGCGGCATGCTGCTGGCCGACGCACTCCTCGACGGCTTCCACCACCCTGGCCCGCTCCCGCCGCCCGGCCCCGGCGGACCGGGCGGATTCGGCGGACCGGGCGGGTTCGGCGGACCGGGGGCCTTCTAGCGGTACTCGGATGTCCGTACCGGATGTCCGTACCGGATGTCCGTACCGGATGTCCGTACCGGATGTCCGTACCGGATGTCCGTGGTCCCGGCCGGTTCGAACGGCCCGGACCACGGACGTGCGGGGGTGTCGGCCGTGCGTCAGCCGATCGCCTTGAAGGCGTTCGAGAAGGCGTACGGGTTCTGGACGACCGAGCTGCACGTGGCGTCCGCGGTGGGCTTGGCGCCGCCGGCGCACTGCTTGTCCCGGGTGGCCGACCACATCGAGAGCCCGCCGAGGCCCTTGGACCTGGCGAAGTCCACGAGCTGGGTGGCGTCGTCGACCTTGAAGATCTCGGTGGAGACGTCGTTGACGCCGATCATCGGGGTCACCGCGACCGACTTCCAGGCGGCGGCGTCGGAGAGACCGAGGACGCTCTTGATCTGGGCCTGGGTGGCGGTGGCGGCCTGGGTGGCGTAGGTGCCCATGTCGCCGTTGTACGAGGCGCCGTAGTCCATCGCCATGATGTTGACGGTGCTGATCCGCACCCCGTTGGCCTTGGCGTTCGAGAGCAGGTTCACGCCGTCCTGGGTGAGGCCCTCGGGCATCACCGGGAGGGTGAAGGAGACGTCCAGGCCCGGGTGGCTCGCCTGGAGCTTGGCTATCGCCTTGGCGCGGTTGGTGTTCGCCGTGGTGTTGGGCAGCGCGCCGCCCTCCACGTCGAAGTCGACCTTGGTCAGCTTGTAGGCGTCCACGGCCTTGCCGTACGCCGCCGCCAGCGCGTCCGCGGAGGAGCAGGTGGTGGCGAGTTCGGAGCCGGACGCGCCGCCGAAGGAGACCCGGACGTCACCGCCCTTGGCGCGCAGCGCGCCGATCTGGGCGGCGACCGCGTCGCTGGACAGGTCCGACACCCCGCCCCACTTGGGGGTGCAGCCGCCGCCGTCGGTGATGAAGGCCAGGTTGTAGTTCTTCACGCCGGTCGTGTTCACGGCCGCGAGCAGGTCGAACGCCGGGTAGAGGGAGGTGTCGACGTAGGGCGCGAAGCCGGCGGAGGTGGTGGTGCCGGATCCGGTGCCGGTGCTCTGGGACGGCGAGGCCGTGGGGGTCGGTGTCGCGGTCGGTGCCGCGGTCGGTGTCGCGGTCGGTGTCGCGGTCGGTGTCCGGGTCGCGGACGGGGTGGGGGTCGGGGTCGGGGACTGCGTGGGGCGGCCGCTGGGCTCAGGCGTGGCCGTACCGCCCGTCGAGCAACTCGCGTTGTCGATGCGGCAACCGGTCGGGTCCCCGCTGCCGTTGACGACGAAGCCGACGGTGACCGACTTGCCGGCCGCGAGGCCGTCCGTGTCCCACTTCGCGGGCTTAACGGTGACGTGCTGACCGCTCACGCTCGACTCGGCGTTCCACAGCGAGCTGAGCTTCGCGCCGGCCGGCAGGTCGAACTCCAGGGTCCAGTCCTTCTCCGTCGCACCGCTGTTGTTCGTGACGACGTACTGCGCGGTGTACCCGGTCGACCAGTCGCTGGTCTTCGTGTACGCGGCGCCGACCCCGGCGGCCTGCGCGATGCCGCTGAACACGAGGGCGCCGCCGCCGACGACGGCCGCCGCGACCAGACCGCCGATCGCCTTGCTCCTGTTGCTGATCCTGCGCCGGTGCGTGCTCATGCGCGTGCCTGCCTTCGCCTGCCGAATGGGGTGGGGTGCGGCAGCACGCTAGCGACCGGGAACCGGACAAACGGCCTGATAGGGACGGCTGTCGAAGACCTTAGGGTGCGCTTAAGGAAGGGATCGGGAGCGATTAAAGGTCGAGACCATTTCCTGTCTGCGCGAACGGCGCCGCCGCACCGTGCCGCGATGTCCCTTGCGCTCCGGCTGCCGGCCGCCCAGCTGGATCCAGATCCGGACCTCGGTCCCGCCGAGCACCGACGAGCCGATCCGCACGTCCCCGCCCGTCGACTCGGCGAGCCGGCGCACGATGTCCAGCCCGAGCCCGGTCGACCCGGCCGCCCCCGAACCGCGGCCGCGGGCCATCGCCGCCTCCGGGTCCCGGATGCCCTGCCCGGCGTCCGAGACCAGCACGATCACCGCGTCCTCCGCGTTGTGCACGTCGACGGCGAAGGCGGTGCCCTCGGCGGTGTGCCGGAAGACGTTGCCGAGCAGCGCGTCCAGCGCGGCCGCCAGGTCCGCGCGGGCCACCGGTATCCGGACCGGCCGGTCCACCCCGGCCACCCGCCACTTGCGGCCCTCGTCCTCCGCGAGCGCCGACCAGAACCCCATCCGCTCCCGCACCACCTCGGCCGCGTCGCACCCGGCGCCCGGTCCGACGGCCGCCGTCTGCGGTTTGGCCTCCCGGGCGGTACGGATGATGGTGTCGACCTCGCGCTCCAACTGGGCGACGGCGGCCCGGGTCTGCTCGGCGGCCGTGCCGTCCCCGAGGGAGGCCGCGTTCAGCCGCAGCACGGTGAGCGGGGTGCGCAGCCGGTGCGACAGGTCTGCCGCCAGTTCCCGCTCGTTCGCCAGCAGTTGGACGACCTGGTCGGCCATGGAGTTGAACGCGACCGCCGCCAGCCGGAGTTCGGTCGGCCCTTCCTCGGGCACCCGCGCCCCCAGCTTGCCCTCCCCCAGTTCGTGCGCGCCCTCGACCAGTCGCTGGGCGGGCTGCACCATCCGGACGCCCAGCCGGTCGGCGACGGCGACCGAGCCGACGATCAGCGCCAGGCCGACGGCGGCGAGCACCCCCCAGGCCGCGGAGACCCCGTTGGTCACCTCGGACTCGGGCACGTACACCTCGACGACCGCGATGGCGCCGGTGCCGAGCGCGACCGGCTGTAGCAGGGTCGACCCGCCGGCCACCTCCGTCGTGGAGGCGCGCCCCAGCTTCCGTACGGTCGCGATGTCCCCGTCGGCGGCGCGCTGCCGCCCGATGTCGACGGCGGGGCCGCCACCGGCCGCGGGTATGTGCACGGCCATGCCCCGGTCGGCGCCCGCCGAGGCCACCACCCGCTCCAGCTTGTCCCGGTCGGTGGTGATGGACAGGGCCGGGGCGACGGCGGCGGCCTCCCGCTCGGCGTTGGAGAAGGCGCGGTCGCGGGCCATCTCCTTGATGACGAGACCGAGCGGGACCGCGAAGGCGACCACGACCATCGCGGTGACCGCCAGACAGACCTTGACCAGAGCCCATCTCATCCGACCGGCCTCACTTCCCCGCCCGGTGGCTCCAGCTTCACGCCGACCCCCCGAAGTGTGTGCAGATACCGCGGCCGGGCCGCCGTCTCGCCCAGTTTGCGGCGCAGCCACGACAGATGGACGTCGATCGTCTGGTCGTCGCCGTAGGACTGCTGCCACACCTCAGCGAGCAGTTCCCTGCGCGGTACGACGACACCCGGCCGGCCCGCCAGGAAGGCCAGCAGGTCGAACTCCCGCCGGGTCAGGTCGAGCCGGGCGCCGTCCAGTTCGGCCTGTCTGCGCAGCGGGTCGACGGTCAGTCCGCCCACCCGCAGCACACTCGAAGGGGCCGGTTCACCGCCGCCCGACCGCGCCCGGCGCAGCACGGCCGCCATGCGCGCCGACAGGTGCTCCACGGAGAACGGCTTGGTCAGGTAGTCGTCCGCGCCGGCGTTCAACAGCCTTACGATCTCGGCCTCGTCGTCCCGCGCGGTGGCGATGATCACCGGTACGTCCGTGATCCCGCGGAGCATCTTCAGGGCCTCGGAGCCGTCCAGGTCCGGCAGTCCGAGGTCCAGGACGACCACGTCGAAACGGAAATGGGCGACCTCGCGCAGCGCCTCCAGTGCCGTACCGACGCTGCGCACGGTGTGCGAGGCGTCGGTCAGCTGCCGGATGAGCGCCGAGCGTACGAACTGGTCGTCCTCGACCACGAGCACACTTGCCATGCGCCGCACCGTACGCCATGCGACGGGCACCGGTCGGGGCCTGTGGACAACTCGGGTCGAGTGCGCACGGCGCCCCCGCTGAGGCAGTATGGCCCGCGATGCGCAGAGGACTCGTACACGTACTGGCTTGGCTGCTCGCCACGGGCGCGGCGGTCACGCTGTCGTGGTGGGGCGTCCACACGGTGATGGCGGGCACCGCCTACGACCCGCCGCGCGCCCTCCCCATCACGGCGGCGGACGACGCCCCGACGACGCAGGGCGCCAAGCCGCCGGCGTCCCCGAGCTCCCGCCCGCCCGCGCGGACCGCGGCCCCGCGCCCGTCGGTGACCCCCGTCGCGACCCCCTCCCGAACCCCGGCGACCACCCCGAGCCCGTCGGCCACCGCCGGCGCCACCGCGTCGGGCCAGGTGAAGGCCTACGACACCGACGGCGGCCGGGCGGTCTTCGACCTGGGCGACACCAGCGCGACCCTGGTCTCGGCGACGCCGGGCACGGGCTGGTCGATGCAGGTGTGGAAGACGGAGACCTGGATCCGCATCGAGTTCAGCAGGAGCACGGACCGGGTGTCGGTCTTCTGCACCTGGCACGACGGCCCGCCGCAGGTGCAGGTGCAGACGTACTGAACGCCCCGTCAGGGGTGCGGGGCTGTGTCAACGGGACACGGGCTGTGTCAACGGAACACGGAAGGAGGCGGGGAGGGCGAAGCCACGGCCACCGCATCGGTCACGGCCACGGCCCCGCCGGTGAAATCCCTCAGCGCACGCCCGTGTTCGAGCCGCCCCGGGTGAGGGTCGGACGCACAGCGCCGGGTCAGCTCGGCGACGGGGAGCTGCGCGTCGGCCGCCACCAGCACCGCGTTGCCGAACCGCTTCCCCCGCCAGACCCCCGCGTCCGCCACCACCGCGACCTCCGCGAACCGTGCCGCCGCGGTCGCGATCTGCCCCCTCAGGTGGGCGAGCGGCGGCCCGTCCGCGAGGTTGGCCGCGTACACGCCCCCTGGCCCGAGCGCCCTGCGCACCTCGTCCAGGAACTCCGTGGACGTCAGATGCGCCGGGGTGCGCGCCCCGCTGAACACATCGGCTATGACCAGGTCCGCCCAGGCCTCCGGGACCTTGCCGAGGCCGTCCCGGGCGTCCACGGACCGCACCCGGATCCGCGCGTTCGCGTCCAGCGGCAGCTCCCGCCGCACCAGCTGGACCAGGGCCGCGTCCCGCTCGACGACCTGCTGGGTGGACCGGGGCCGGGTCGCCGCGACGTACCGCGCCAGCGTGAACGCCCCACCGCCGAGGTGCACCACCTGCACCGGCCTGCCCGGCGGTGCCACGAGGTCGATGACGTGGCCGAGGCGCCGCTGGTACTCGAAGGAGAGGTATGCGGGGTCGTCGAGGTCGACGTGCGACTGCGGGGCGCCGTCGATGAGCAGCGTCCAGGCGCGGCCGCGGTCGGGGTCGGGTATGAGCTGCGCGAGGCCGCCGTCGACGGCCTCGACCACGGCCTCGACGGCGGCGGCCGACCGGCGCCGGGTGTTCCTGGACTTGCCCATGGGGTCATTTTCCCAGGTGACTGCCGTGCGCGGAACTCGGGCGTCCGTGAGCGGACATCAGCGGCAGCTGTCCGCCGCCCTGATCATCCGCGCCGCCTCTCCCAGCGCCCGGCGCAGCACCGCCGGGTCCGTCGCGAGGTCGGCCTCGCCGGGTGGCAGCAGCCAGTCGGAGCCCTCGACGGGCGGGCCCGGGTCGAGCCGCAGCCCACGCCCGTCGGTCCCGGTACAGGTGCTGCCGGGAACGTCCCAGCCGGCCGCCGTGCCGGCCGGCACCACGAAGCCGAGGGTGTCGCCCCCGTCGTCGTGGAGCACGGGCCCCACCGCCTCACCGGTCCCCCGGCGCAGGATGTCGACCGCCTCCAGGCCCTGCCGGGCCGGCACCGTCACGAGGTCGCATCCCGCATCGTCTGCCGCCGAAGTGTCCGGTGGCGTACGAGGATCGTTGCTCTGGCTGGTCTCCATCCCGGCCTCCACCGCGCAGCCCTCTTGCCGTCCATGGGGTCCAACGCGCCACCGCGTCAACGGCTACGGCGGAAGTCAGCCGCAAAGGATGGCAGTTCATGGCAGATCAGGGATGAGATATCCGGTTTGTAGCCAAACCCTGCGTCACGGGTCCGACACAGCAGGTACGTTCTTGCCCGCCGGAATCAGGGGTCCACTCGGACAACTCACCACGAGTCCGGCATGGTTCGACGGTTCGCACGAGAGGACCCGGCCATGGCGTCGTCCACCACGACCGCGTCGCAGCCCGATCGGCCGGTACGGCCGAACCTCGCCTTCCGGCAGCTGCGCGGCCGGCACTCGCCGGCCGAGTTCGCCGCGCTGGTCCGGCGTGCCGCCCGCGAGATCGGCGAGCGGGTGAGCTGTGACGCGCGCTACATCGGTCGGGTCGAGGCGGGTGAGATCCGCTGCCCGAACTACGCGTACGAACGGGTGTTCCTGCACATGTTCCCCGGCCGCACGCTCGCCGACCTCGGCTTCGCGCCGCGCTCGGCCGTTCGCGGACGCGCGGCACGCCCGCCGGAGGACGCGCCCCACGCGCCCCTCCCTCTCGCCCGGGGTGAGACGGAGGAGGCCGTCGAGCCGTATGACCAGCAGGACCCGTTCCACCCGCATGAACCGCGCAGGACGCGAAACCCGCAGGACCCGTTCGAGACGCACGACAACTACGAGGAGAGCGACGTGCTGCGTCGCCTATTCATGACCGGCGGGAGCGCCACAGTCGCCACCGCCACGCTGAGCCCGCTGGGCTTCACCATCGACGCGATGGCGGCGGACCGGCCGGTGCGCCGTGCCGGGACCTCGCACGCGGCAGCCCTGGAGGAGGCCGTACGCCGGATCCGGCTGCTGGACGACCGGCACGGCGCCGACGGCCTCTACCGGCGCGCGGCGGCTCCGCTGCGCGCCGCGTACGCGCTCCTTGACGCGGGCGCCACCCGGCAGACGACCGCCGAGCGGTTGCACTCGGGCGCCGGTGAACTGGCCATCTCCGTGGGGTGGCTGGCGCACGACTCCGGCCGCTTCGACGACGCCCGCTCGCACTACGCCGAGGCACTGGCGACCGCGCGGATGACCGGGGACCCGGGCCTCGAGGCGCACGCCTTCTGCAACACGGCGTTCCTGGCCCGGGACGCCGGCCGGCCACGGGAAGCGGTGCGCGCGGCCCAGGCCGCGCAGCGCGTCGGGCGCCCGCTGGGCTCGGCCCGCCTGATGTCCCTGCTGGCGCTGCGCGAGGCGGGCGGCTGGGCGGGGCTCGCCGACCGCACCGGCTGCGAACAGGCGCTGGCCCGCGCCCAGGCCCTCTTCGAGCGAGGCCACTCGGACGCCGACCCCGAGTGGATGAGCTTCTACGGAGAGGCCGAGCTGGAGGGCCTGGAGGCGCAGTGCTGGTCCACGCTGGGCGACTGGCGCAGGGCCGCGCGGCACGCGCGCCGGGCGGCCGACCTCCAGGACCCGCACTTCACCAGGAACATCGCGCTGTACACGGCGGAACTCGCCGACGACCTCGCGCGCGGGGGGCGGCCGGACGAGGCGGCGACGGCGGGGATGCGGGTCCTGGAGCTGCTGGACCAGGTCCAGTCGTCGCGCATCCAGGGGATGCTGGCGGGGACGGCCCGGGTGCTGCTGCCGCACCGGCGGGCCAGCGGGGTGCAGGAGTTCCTGGACCGGCACGCGTCGACACCGAGGGTCGTGTAGGGCCGGCCGGCGTCAGCCCGCCAGGTGCCCCAGGTCGTTCCAGCTCTCGATCGCGGGTTCCCCGTACGCCCATCCCAGCACCGAGAGCGAGGTCGGGTTGAGCCGGACACGGGCCGCGAAGTCCAGCGGCAGGCCCAGCCAGCGCGCGCCGATCGACCGCAGGATGTGCCCGTGGGCGAAGACCAGCACGTCCCGGTCGGCGGAGCGCGCCCAGGACACCACCTCGTCCGCGCGGGCGGTCACCTCGGCCAGGGTCTCCCCCTCGGGAACGCCGTCGCGCCAGATCAGCCAGCCGGGACGGGCGGACTGGATCTCGGCCGGGGTCAGCCCCTCGTACGCCCCGTAGTCCCACTCCATCAGCGTGTCCCACCGGGTGGCCCGGTCACCGAAGCCCGCCAGCTCGCACGTCTCACGCGCGCGTGCCAGCGGGCTGGTGCGCACCTCGGCGTCGGCGAGACCTTCGTACGGCGGCCGGTGCAGCCGCTCGCCGAGCAGCTTGGCCCCCCGCCGGCCCTCCTCCAGGAGCGGTACGTCGGTCCTGCCGGTGTGCTTGCCGGACAACGACCACTCGGTCTGTCCGTGCCGGGCCAGCAGGATGCGCGGTGCCATGGAGGGTGAACCTTTCGGGAGAAATTCGGAAGCGGGACACCCCCATCATCGCCCACGCTGGGAACTCTCCGGGAATGCGCCGGGCCCGTACCGGGCAGGCGCGGGCAGCGGGCAACCCGGCGGGCGCTCTCCGCGTCTTTGAGGGCTGAGCGCCCCGCAGGAGCGGGCACGCGTACACCGTAAAGTGTCACGGTCGGCCCGCGGGGCGCCGCGCAGACAGGGACGAGAAGGGGGAGGCAGTCGGATGCCGCAGACCGAGAAACCGGGCACCGAGGTGGCCGCGCGAACCCGGCTGCGCTGGTGGACCGAGCTGCCGCTGATCCTGCTGGTGTACGGCTGCTACACGGCCGGCCGGCTGCTCGCGCGCGGGAACACCGCCAGCGCCGTCGACCACGGTCTGGCGATCCTGCGCATCGAGAAGGACCTGCGTCTGAACGCCGAGCACCCGCTCAACCGGCTGTTCACACGGGAGCCGTGGCTCGGTGTGCCGGCCGACTTCTGGTACGCCTCGCTGCACTACCTGATCACCCCGGCGATCCTGGTCTGGCTGTTCCGCCGGCGCTCCGAGATCTACCGGGGCGCCCGCACCTGGCTGATGACGTCCACGTTCATCGGCCTGATCGGCTTCACCCTGCTGCCCACCTGCCCGCCCCGGCTGCTGGACGCGAAGTACGGGTTCGTGGACACCATGGCCCAGTACAGCTCGTACGGCTGGTGGGGCGGACAGGCCAGCGCCCCGCGCGGGATGGGCGGCATGACCAACCAGTACGCGGCGATGCCGAGTCTGCACTGCGGCTGGGCGCTGTGGTGCGGGGTGATGCTGTGGCGGTACGGCAACAGCCGGCTGACCAAGGTCCTCGGGGTGGCCTACCCGCTGCTGACCGCGATCGTCGTGATGGGCACCGCCAACCACTACTTCCTGGACGCGGTCGCGGGCGTCGCCGTGATGGGCGCCGGGTTCCTGCTCGCGCCGTACGTCACGCGGGGCGCGGACCTGGTCCGGGCCCGGGTCGCCCCGGGCACCTCGCTCGTCGCGGCCCGCTCGGACGGCGCAGGTTCCCCGATTGTCAGTGGCGGATGCCAGACTTCGCCGGGTGAGCGAATTCCATCGCAGCGCGAGTCCTCTCTCGCCTCCGGAGCCGAACCGGACGCTGCCCCCACAGACGCGGGGGACGGCGCTCCGGCACCGGCTCGCTGAGCTGCGCGGCCCCGACGTCCCCGCCAAGGCCCTCGACGCGCGTGCCCTCGCGGCGCTCGCCGCGAACCCGGGGTGCCGCCGACGGGCGATCCTGGACGGCGCCGGGGTGGACAAGACCGCGCTGGCGAGCGCGCTGGGTTCGCCGTCGGCGTTCGGCCAGTCGCAGTTCGCGCTGACCCGGGGCAACGCGTTCGAGGCGAAGGTGAAGGCGGACGGCGGCGCGGAGTTGCTGCGGCTGGTGCGCGGGCACCTGGACCCGGGCGCCGAGGCGGCCGAGCGGGCCGCCGTGCCCGACCTGTCCGCGATCGGCCCCGAGGGGCGTACGGCCCGTACGGCGCTCGCCCTGCGGGAGGCCGGTGAGGCGGGCGGCTGGACACTGCTCGACCATCCGATGCTGGCCCTGGAGGTGGCCGGCTCCCCCGCGTTCCTGGAACCGGACGCGGTGGTCGTGCACCCCGACGGCAGCTGGACGGTCGTGGAGATCAAGTCCTTCCCGATGCTGGACGGTTCGGCCGACCCGGCGAAGGTGGGTGCGGCCGCCCGCCAGGCGGCGGTGTACGTCCTGGCCCTGGAGGCGGTCGCGGCCCGGCTCGACCCGTCCCCGCGCGTCCGCCACGACGTGCTGCTGGTCTGCCCGAAGGACTTCTCCAACCTGCCCACCGCGTCCGCCGTGGACGTCCGCAAGCAGCGGGCGGTCACCGCCCGGCAGTTGGACCGGCTCACCCGGATCGAGGAGATCGCCGGCACGCTCCCGGCGGGCACCTGCTTCGCCCCGGACCTGCCGGCCGAGCAGCTCACGGCGGCCGTGGAGGCCGTCCCGGCGACCTACGCGCCCGACTGCCTGTCCGCCTGCGAACTGGCCTTCCACTGCCGGCAGCGGTCCCGCGCGGCCGACGAGGTCACCGCGCTGGGCCGCGCGGTCCGCGCCGAACTGGGCGGTCTCACCACCGTGGAGGACGTGCTGTCGGCGGCCCGCGGCGAGAGCGGCGACCCCGCCGATCCGGCGGTCGCGGCCCTGCGCCGGGCGGCGGCCCTGCGGGCCGAGGCCCTTCAGGGGGCCGCGTGTCCCTGATCACCACCCTCGCCCGCCTGGAAGCCGTCAGCACGGGCGTCGCGCAACCCGCCGCGACCGTCCGCCACCGGCATCTCTCCGGGCAGCCGCTGGTCTTCGTGCCGCTCACCACCTCCGGTGAGGCCGGCGCCCCGCTCGGCGCGCTCGTCGGCACCGACCGGGACGCCCCGCGGCTGCTGGTCGTACCGCAGCCGCGCGACCGTGACCTGCGGTTCGCCTTCCTCGCCGAACTGGCCGACGTGGTCCTGCCGTACCTGGACTCCTACGCCGGGTCCGTGGAGGCCGCCGAGCGCACCGAGACCGACCCGGAGACCGGCAAGCGGGTCAAGGTCGAGGTCGAACTCTGCGCGGACGCACCGCAGCTGATCGTGCCGGGGCGCGCGGGCATCGAGTACGTACGGCTGCTGGGCCGGTCCATGCGGTTCCGGCGCACGGCGGAGCAGGATCCCGAGGCGCCCTACCCGGCGCCGCCCCGGGTGCCGCTGCTCGGCCGCTGGCTCACCCACTTCGGGGAGCGTGCCCGGGTTCCCGGTTCCTCCCTCCTGCTCGCCATGACGGACCTGCTGTCCCGGCACTGGGCGACCGGGCAGTCCGGCATCGAGGACCAGCACCTGGGCGCGCTGCTCGCCTGGATCGACCCTCCGCGGGGCAGCACGGGCGCGGCGGCCGCCCGCACGGCGGAGCTGGCGCGGGACACGGACGGGCAGTTGGTGTGCCCGCCGGCCGGTCCGGCCACCGACCCCGCGTTCGACAACAAGCTGCTCGCGCCCGCCTTCGAGCGCTACGACCGGGCCCGCACCGCTCTGGCCGGTGCCGAGGACGGCCTCCAGGCCGACACCCGGCTGGGCATCCTCACCGCCGCCGAGCGGGAGATCCGCGACCTGGTGGCGAGCCGGACCAGGCCCACCTGGGACGCGGTGTGGCGCGGCCTGGACCTGCTGCACCGGCTGCCGGAGGGGGCCAGGGTCGAGGAGCGGTGGACGCGCGACCGCTGGTCGTTCACCGGGCACCGGGACCGGGTGCTGGCCGGCGAGCCGCCGCAGCCGCGCCGGGACGACGCGGTCACCGCCGCCAACAAGCTGGCCACCCGCGAGCGCGAACAGGCCAGGCTCGACGCCCAGGAGGCGCTGGACGACCCGCTGGTGATGGCGGGGCGGCGGCTGTCCGGGGAGGCGTTCGCGGGCGAGGTCCTCGATGTCGTCATGGCGTACGGCGAGGGCAAGCGGCCCAGCCCGCGCCCGCTGGTGACCGTGCGCACCGAGGACCGGCCGCAGCTGGCCGAGGGCGCGAAGACGTACCGCTCGCTGGGCGGCAAGCCGCAGTCGATGGAGTTCGTCGGGCAGGAGGCGGCGGGGGTCGTCGTCCTGCGGGTGCTGGACAAGATGGGCCGGGGGAAGGAACCGGAACCCGGCTCGGTCCCCGAGAAGGGGGACCGGTTCACCCTCACCCTGTTCGAGCACGAGCAGCGCGGCGGGGCGAAGCTGCCCGACCCGGAGGCGACCCCGTGGACGCACGGCGGGCCGCCCGGCGAGGGCGTGCCCGAGCCGGCCGACGCGATGACCCAGGAGGACGTCCTGTGACGACGACCACGGCCTTCGACCCGGGCGCCGAGGCCGCTCGCGCCACCTCCGCGATCCTCCACGACACCCTGCACGGCACCGACCGGGGCGTGGTCGTGGACTCCCCGCCGGGCGCCGGCAAGTCCACGCTGGTGGTCCGCGCGGCGCTCGAACTCGCCGACGCGGGGCGGCCGCTGATGGTGGTCGCGCAGACCAACGCCCAGGTCGACGACCTGGTCCTGCGCCTCGCCGAGAAAAACCCGGAGCTTCCCGTCGGCCGCCTGCACAGCAGCGACTCCGACCCGTACGACAAGGCGCTGGACGACCTGCCCAACGTCCGCAAGTCGGCGAAGGCGGCGGACCTCAGGGGAACGCCGGTCGTGCTGTCCACGGCGGCGAAGTGGGCGCACGTCACGGTGGACGAGCCCTGGCGGCACGCGATCGTCGACGAGGCGTACCAGATGCGTTCGGACTCGCTGCTCGCGGTGGCCGGGCTGTTCGAGCGGGCGCTGTTCGTGGGCGACCCGGGCCAGCTGGACCCGTTCGCGATCGTGGGCAGCGAGCAGTGGGCGGGCCTGTCGTACGACCCCTCGGGCTCGGCCGTCTCGACGCTGCTCGCGCACAACCCGGGCCTCCCCCAGCACCGCCTCCCGGTCTCCTGGCGCCTGCCGGCGTCGGCGGCCCCGCTGGTCTCCGGGGCGTTCTACCCGTACACGCCGTTCCGCAGCGGCACCGGCCACGGTGACCGCCGTCTCTCCTTCGCCGTGCCCGCCGACGGCTCGGGCCCCGACCGGGTGATCGACGAGGCGGCGGAGTCCGGCTGGGGCCTGCTGGAGCTGCCCGCCCGGCACACCCCGCGCACCGATCCGGAGGCGGTGCGGGCGGTGGCGACGGTGGTCCGGCGGCTGCTCGACCGGGGCGGCGCGGCCGTGTCGGAGCGCTCACCGGACCCCACGCCCCTGACCGCCGACCGGGTGGCGGTCGGCACGGCCCACCGCGACCAGGCGGCGGCGGTCCGCGCGGCGCTGGCCGAGCTGGGCGTGAGCGGGGTCACCGTGGACACGGCGAACCGCCTCCAGGGCCGCGAGTACGACGTGACGGTGGTCCTGCACCCGCTCTCCGGCCGCCCCGACGCCACCGCCTTCCACCTGGAGACGGGCCGCCTCTGCGTGCTGGCCTCCCGGCACCGCCACGCCTGCGTCGTGGTCTGCCGGGCCGGCGTGACCGACCTCCTGGACGCCTACCCGTCGACGGAACCGGTCCAACTGGGCACCCTCGTGAAGTTCCCGGACGGCTGGGAGGCGAACCACACGGTCCTGGCGCACCTCGCCGAACACCGCGTGCCCTGGAGACCCTGACCTCCACTCCGGCACCCGCCCCACCAGGGGACCGACGCGGCGCCCCCGCCCGTCGGACGGAGCCCGGCACGCCGCCGGAGGCGGCCAACGATCGCAGCCCCCGACGGCTGGGAGGCGAACCACACGGTCCTGGCCCACCTGAACGAAGACAGAGTGGTCGGGCGGCTCTGAGGGGTCGGGGTGGGGGTACGCAGAGTGAGCCGGCGGCCCTGGGGTCCCCTTGCGCGGCGCGAGAGAATGGACGGTGGCCATCGAACCGTACGAGGAGGACCAGACATGGCGGAGCCCACGCCGCGACGGAACGAACCGCGGCTACGCCCCGCGCCCCTGCTCTTCGAGCCCGTGGCAGCGGTCGCCGACCCGGAGCACTTCTTCGGGCTGGAGTCGATCGACGACCCCGGGGCGCTGCTGACGCGGGCGACGGAGCTGACCCTGGCGTTCCGGGTCGCCACCGACCGCGCCGTGGAGTTCCAGGCCATGGCCGCCGCCCAGCTCGCCGACCCGCGCCGCTTCGACCGGCTGACCCCGGCCGACATCGCCGCGCGGGCCGGGTGGACCGAGGACTACGCGAAGAAGATGGTCGAGTTCGGCCGGGACCTGTTGAAGGGCGCCGAGGGGGCGGAGCCGGCGGAGCCCGTGTAGCGGACGGCCGGCCGGACACCACGACCCGGGGGCATATGCCAGGCGGGCAAGATACCCCGCCGTGCCGGGGAGTGTCCCGGTTTCCGGCAACTCACGGCGAGCGGGCACTCACGAGGGGTATCACATCCCCATGAGCAGCAGACCGTACGAGACCTTCCCCGGCCACCGCGGTGACCGCGGCGACGCGGCCGGGGTCACCTCCGACGGAGCCGCCTGGCTCGCCTCCGCAGGAACGTATCCGCGGAGCATGCTCGCCTTCTGGGAGGAGCGGCCGGACGCCCCGGTCGTCCTGCCCTGCGGTACCGCGTTCGACGTGGTGAACGCCCCGGCGATGCACGGCCGCCGCATGCTGGACCGGCTGTGGGACGAGGGGCCGGGATCCGGGCCGGTGGCGGTGTTCCGGGGCCGGATGCTCCTGTTCGCCGCCCCCGGCACCGCCGCCCGGCTGCACTCGCTGCTGGACTGGGAGGAGTGGGGCGGCCGCGGCGGGGCCGTACCGCCGCTGCTGTGCCACGGCACCGGCGACGCGGTGACCGTCCCGGCACTCAACGGCGATCACGGCCCGGCCCCGGCCGACGCCCGCTGGCTGGTCGCCCCGGACACCCGGCACCCGTGGCTGCCCGGCCCCGAGATCCTGCTCTGGGCGGCGGTACGGGCGGCCCGGCCGGCCGTGCGCATATCGATTTTTCCTCCCCCCGATCAGGATGCTAAGGTCTACGACGTCAGCAGGCGC
Source organism: Streptomyces humi (assembly GCF_001005085.2). Lineage (GTDB taxonomy): Bacteria > Actinomycetota > Actinomycetes > Streptomycetales > Streptomycetaceae > Streptomyces > Streptomyces humi. The sequence continues at coordinate 29,720 of NZ_LBMU02000098.1, read as the reverse complement.
CGCTAGCTCAGTTGGTTAGAGCAGCTGACTCTTAATCAGCGGGTCCGGGGTTCGAGTCCCTGGCGGCGCACGCGAAGTAGATGACCGATGGGCCGGACTCCAGTGGAGTCCGGCCCATCGGTCATCGTGCGTCTTCTCCGGTCAGGCCAGCTGCCTGGGCGTGATCTTCACGTTCCAGGCGCCGGACGCCGTGCGGCCCTCCACGTCCACCTTCACCCCCTCCCCCGGCACCGTGAAGCTCTCGCCGAGGGCGACCGGGGCGTCTGCCAGCGGCGGGTAGACCGAGTTCTCCCAGCAGGCCTCGGTGCGCGGGTGCGCGTCGATCACCTCGACCGGGCCGCCGCCGGAGGCCGTCTCGTCACGGACCCGGTAGACCAGGACGCCCTGCCGGCAGGTCGCGCTGTCGTTGCCCGCCGCGCCGCGCGCCTCGAAGGCCAGCACGCTGTCCGGACCGGTGCGCACCACCGCCAGCTTGGTGCCGTCGCCGAGCCCGAACGCCGGCGCGCCCGTGGCGCCCTGCTGCGGCACCCCCGGCCCGGCGGACAGCGGCTCCAGGGTCAGCCGGGTCGGTCCGGTCCCCTTCACACACACCACCTGGCGCGGATCCAGCCATCCCAGCTTCCACTTGTGCCAGGCGAAGAAGTCCGGGGACAGCCCGAACTGGCTGCCCATCAGGTCCCAGTCGCCGACGTACGTGTCCCAGTCGCCCTTGCCGTCCACCGGACGGTGGTAGAGGTCGGGGAGGTCGAAGACGTGCCCGGTCTCATGGGCGAGAACCAGCCGGTCCGGCGGATGCTTCTCGAAGACGGTGACCACCCGCCGGACGTCCGTCCCGTCGACGTGCGTCGGGGTGTCCAGGTTGACCACCTTCGTGGCGTCCGAGTCGACGCCGGGCGCGTCCGGGTCGGCCACGAAGTACACGACGTCGTAGTGCGCGAAGTCGACCACCGGATCGGCCACCGCGAACGCGTCCCGCAGGTAGGCGGCCCGCAGCGGCATGCTCCAGTCACGCTGTATGCCGTACGCGACCGACGGCCGGGGCATCCGCAGCCAGTGCGTCAGCGGGTGCGCCCGGATGGTGAACTTCCCGTAGGAGGCCTGCTCGTAGAAGCGGCTGGTGGCCGGGAAGTGGTCGGCGGCCAGCTCCGCGGGGGTGGTCCGCGGGGTGGCGTCCGGAAAGGAGAGGAACACCATCACGGCCGACAGCGGGTGGGTCGGGCGGGTGTAGTCGGGGTTCCAGGTGTCGACGCCCTCGGAGTGGTGCGCGTCCGTGCGGGGCAGGGCGCAGGGGGCCGTGGAGAACGGCTCGGCCACCGACGGCCCGGTCAGGATCGTCGTGGCGACGAGCGCTGACATCGTGGTGAACACGGCGGCGCTGCTGCGCAGCAGGAGACGCGGCACGGAAGGACCTCCGGAGGCGGTTCGCGGGACACCGGACCCAGCCTGCGGGCATTTGTCGCGTTATGACCTGTTTATCTGCACCAGAAGAGTGAGGAACCCCCTGCTTGCCACGGAGAGACCCGAACGGCCGACACCCCGACACGCTCACGGACCGTCACAAGTGGTCGTGCGCCTCAAGAACCCGTCCAGGTGCGGGCAGAAACGATCTGTCAGAACCACCGGTTCATCGTGGACACTGGACAGTGGCTGCACGGCCCTCGGGCCAGCCTCTATGATCGGCAGACTTTCCTGCACGGACAGAGATCGAGTGCACTGCGGGAGCGAGCGGTGAGCGGAACGTCCGAAGGGCCGACGCCCGCGGCAGACCTCGACCGGTCCGCCGTCACAGAGAGTGACAAGACCTATCGGAAGTCGTACGACACGACAGAACTGAAAACCTACGAGTACGCCTTCTCGGCCGCCGCGCTGCCCATGATCGTGGTCGACGGCGAAGGCCTGGTCGGCGCCGCCAACGAGGCCTTCGCCACCCTCATCGGCGCCGATCCGGCCGGACTGGCCGGGCGGGTGGCCGCGGATCTGGTGGACCTCGCCTCCGACGCCCGCACCTGGCACGCCTACCGCGAGGTGCTGCGCGGCCGGCAGGCCAAGCTGCGCTGCACCCGGCGGCTGAAGCATCCCGACGGGCACTCGGTGTGGGTCCAGGTGACCATCGCCCCGCTGGCCAAGGGCGTGCCGGGGGTGCTGATCTCGGTCACCGACATCAGCGACCGGCGTGAACTCCAGGGCCGGCTGAGGCACTTGCAGATGCACGACCCGGTGACCCGGCTGCCCAACCGGACGCTGTTCTTCGAGCGTCTTTCGGCCGCGCTGGAGGCGGAGTCGTACGAGCGCAGCGGCACCGGCCGGATCGGCCTGTGCTATCTCGACCTGGACGGCTTCAAGGCGGTCAACGACACCCTCGGCCACCGGGTCGGCGACCGGCTGCTGGCCGCCGTCGCCGAGCGGCTGACCAGGATCGCCGACGAGGCCGGCTTCGCACGGGCCGGGGCGCCGCTGGTGGCCCGGCTCGGCGGCGACGAGTTCGCGCTGCTGGTCGAGGACTCCACGGGCACCGAACAGCTGGCCGATCTGGCCGAGTCGGCGCTGGCCGCCCTCCAGGCGCCGTTCGACCTGGCCGGCCAGCGGCTGTCACTGTCGGCGTCGATCGGAGTGGTGGAACGGCATGCCGCCGGTACGACCGCGACCGGTCTGATGCAGGCCGCCGACACGACCCTGTACTGGGCGAAGGCCGACGGCAAGTCCCGCTGGACGCTCTTCGACCCGGAGCGCAACGCCCACCTGGTGACCCGCCAGGCGCTCTCGTCCACCCTCCGCCCGGCCATCGAACGCGGGGAGTTCGCGCTCGAGTACCAGCCGCTGGTGGGTATGGGGGACGGGCGGCTCAGTGGCGTCGAGGCCCTGGTCCGCTGGCACCATCCGCAGTTCGGCACCTTGACGCCGAATCGGTTCATCGGACTGGCCGAGGAGGACGGTTCGATCGTCCCGCTCGGCCGCTGGGCCCTGACCACCGCCTGTCGGCAGGCCCGCCGCTGGCAGCTGGACCACCCGGGCGGGCCGCCGATCTTCGTCAGCGTCAACGTCGCCGTCCGCCAGGTCTGGGACTCCGACCTGGTCGCGGACGTGGCCGAGACCCTCGCCGAGACCGGGCTGGCCCCGCACCTGCTGCAACTGGAGCTCACCGAGTCGGCGGTCATGGGCTCGGCGGGCCGCCCGCTCCAGGCCCTCCAGGCCCTCAGCGACATGGGCGTCCGGATCGCCATCGACGACTTCGGCACCGGCTACTCGAACCTGGCCTACCTCAGCCGGCTCCCGGTCTCCGTCCTCAAACTGGACGGCTCCTTCGTCCGGGGCTTCCAGTACGACGACCCGGGCGACCGCCCGAACCCGGCGGACGAGGTGGTGGTGGAGGCGATGATCCAGCTCGCCCACCGGCTCGGACTCACCGTCACCGCGGAGTGCGTCGAGACGTCGGCGCAGGCCTCCCGGCTGCGTCACATCGGCTGCGACACCGGCCAGGGGTGGCTGTACTCCCGGCCGGTGACGGCGGATCGTATCTCCGAACTGCTGGACACCCGGAGCTACGCGGACACCCCGGTCGGCAATCCGTAGGCGTCGGCGACCAGTTCGTAGGAGCGCAGGCGCAGCTCGCCGCGGTGGGCGTGCGTGGTGAGCATCAGCTCGTCGGCGCCGGTGCGCTTCTGGAGGTCGTCGAGGCCGGCGCGGACCTCGTCCGCGGTGCCGTGCACGATGTTGGACGTCCAGGAGCGCACGAACTCCTCCTCCATCGGGGAGAACTCGTGATTCTCGACGTCGTCGGGGTCCGGGAACAGACCGGGCCGCCCGGTGCGCAGCCGCACCATGTTCAGCGCGCCGGCCCGTACCTGCCGCCGGGCCTCGCGCTCCTCGTCCACGGCCAGCACGGAGACGCCGATGAGGGCGTAGGGCTCGTCGAGGACGGCGGACGGGCTGAAGGACTCGCGGTACAGGTCGAGGGCCGGGATCGTGTTCTGCGCGGAGAAGTGGTGCGCGAAGGCGAACGGCAGGCCGAGCATGCCGGCCAGCCGGGCGCTGAACCCGGAGGAGCCGAGCAGCCAGACCGGCGGCCGGTGCGGGGACTGCACACCGCCCGGGGTGGTGCTCTGGACCGGCCCGGGGATCGCGTGGATCCGCCGGTAGGGGTGCCCGTCCGGGAAGTCGTCGTCCAGGAACCGGGTCAGCTCGGCGAGCTGCTGCGGGAAGTCGTCGGCGCCCTCGTTGAGGGTCTGGGTGCGGCGCAGCGCGGCGGCGGTGGCCCCGTCGGTGCCCGGCGCCCGCCCGAGGCCGAGGTCGACCCGTCCGGGGGCCATGGCCTCCAGCGTGCCGAACTGCTCGGCGATGACGAGGGGGGCGTGGTTGGGCAGCATGACCCCGCCCGAGCCGAGCCGGATGCGCTCCGTGTGGGCGGCGAGGTGGGCGAGGATCACGGCGGGCGAGGAGGAGGCCACGCCGGGCATCGAGTGGTGCTCGGCGACCCAGTAGCGGTGGAAGCCGCGCGCCTCACCGAGCCGTGCGAGGCCGACGCTGGTGCGAAGGGCGTCGGTGGCGGTACTGCCGGTGCCGACGGTCACCAGGTCCAGTACGGAGAGGGGGACGGGGGCGGTCCCGTGCGTGATGCCCCGGATCTCGTCTGCCGACACGGTGAGAGCCTCCTGTTTGCCGCCGTGAGCTGTACTGAGGGGCGATAACAGGAGGTGGTCTCCGTTTATTCCGGGGCTCCCTGCCGTATCCCGGCCGCGGGCCGGTGGGGGCTGCTCGCACCGGCCCGCGGGCCGGTGGGGGCTGATCGCGCGGTTCCCCGCGCCCCTCCGGGGCGCTGGGTGAGAGACCGGGGTCAGGGGGCGGGGGTCCCTGATGCCTCGCGCGGTTCCCCGCGCCCCTACGGGGCGCCGGGTGAGTGGGCCCGGGTGTGGTGGGGCGGTCAGGCCTGTACGAGGGGTTCGCGGGTGAACAGGGTGCCCAGGGCCGGCGCGTTCACCCGCCGGTCCGCCAGGCGCAGCCCCTCCCACACCGTCACCTGGTTCGCCGTGAGCACCGGCTTGGAGAGCGCCTTCTCCAGCAGCGGCAGGTGCGCCGCCGTGTGCAGTGCCGTGTCCGGCAGGAGCACCGCCTCGGGCTCACCCGCGTCCGCGGCGCGCGCCAGCGTGAGGACCTCCTCCTCCCCCCACGTCCCCACCTCGGCCGCCGTGACGATCCCCGCGGAGCGCACGCCGGTCACCTCCAGGCCGCCGGCCCGCAGGAAGTCCGCGAAGAGCTGGGCCACGTCGTCCGGGTAGGTCGCGCCGACCGCCACCCGTCGTACGCCGAGCTCCCGCGCCGCGTGCACGAACGCGAAGGGCGTCGCCGACGCCGGCAGCCCGGCCGCCCGGGCGAGGTCGCGGACCTGCTGCTGGGCGCCCTCCCAGCCGTACACGAAGCTTCCGCTGGTGCACGCCCACACCACCGCGTCCGCGCCCGCGAGCCGCAGTTCCGCCACCCCGGCGGCGAGCCGGTCGGCGGAACCCATCTCGCGGAGCGCGTCCACCCGGTGCGCGTCCTCGCCGATGTCGGTGTGGACGACGTCCACCCGGATGTCGCTGCCGAGGAGCTGCTCGATACGGGGATAGTCGTCCTCGGCGGAGTGCCCCGGGTAGAGGAGTCCGAGCGCTGTCATGTCCACCCTTCCTGCTGTTCTTCCGGCAGTACGGGCCACTCCCGCGGCACGGATCCGTCGGGATGACGGACCAGCGTCTGATAGGGCCCAACCGCTCGGGTACCCAGCCTGCGCAGCGCCGCCCACATCGTGACCTGGTTGGCCGACAGGACGGGGACCCGCAGCTCGGCCTCCAGCTGGGGGATGACGTCGTAGGTGGGGAGGTTGGTGCAGGAGATGAACAGGGCGTCGGCGGCCCCGGGCCGTACCGCCCGCCGCGCCATGGCCACCACCTCCCGGTACTGCACCTGCCAGATGTGCCGGGTCAGCCCCATGAACGCGCAGCCCGCGACCCGTACGCCCGCCTCCGCCACGTACTGCGCGAGGGCCCGGGTCACCGACTCGGTGTACGGGGTGACCAGCGCCAGCCGCCGTACGCCCAGCTCGGTCAGCGCGTCGAGGAGCGCGCCGGAGGTGGTGAGGGAGGGCACCGCGCCGGAGCGGGTCATCGCCTCGCACATCGCGCGCTCGCCGGCGATCCCGCCGACGAAGCTGCCGGAGGTGCAGGCGTAGGCGACGACCTCGGGTGCGACGGCGGTCAGCGCGCGCACCGCCTCACCGAGCGTCTCGTGCTCGCTGACCAGCCGGGCCAGGTCGAGGCTGACCTCGACGGGCACGAAGGGGGTCCTCGTCAGGTGCAGGGAGACGTCGTCCGGGACCCAGCGCCACAGCTCGCGGTCGAGCGCGAAGTCGAAGGGCGCCACGACGCCCACACCGCGCTGGGGGCGAGGCCCGCCCAGAAAGGAGACGTCCATGGGGGTCACCGGCCTCACGCTGGAGGACGAGGGGGCAACGGTCGACGGATACGCCCGTGTTGACGAAGGTAGGTTCGGGTGCGAGCGTGGTCAATCCGCGCATCTCAGACGTTCCATTCGCCCATGCCAGACGCTGCCGGACGCCGGGAGACCGCCCCGAAATGACGCCGCCTGTGCCCACCGTGCTGGTCCTCGACGCCGACCCGCCGCCTCGTCTCGGCCGGCTCACCGGCCGCGCCCGGATCGTGCGCACCGACGCGGCCGGCCTCGCCGCCCGGCTGCCGGCCGCCGACGTCCTCCTGGTCTGGGACTTCGCCTCGCGCGCGGTGCGCGAGGCCTGGCCGGGGCCGGGGCCCCGGCCGCGCTGGGTGCACACCGCGAGCGCGGGCGTGGACCATCTGATGTGTCCCGAGCTGGTCGCGTCGGACACGGTCGTCACCAACGCGCGCGGGGTCTTCGACCAGCCGATCGCCGAGTACGTGGCGGCGCTGGTGCTGGCGCTCGCCAAGGACCTGCCGCGGACCCTGGATCTGCAACGGGAACGGACCTGGCGGCACCGCGAGGCGCGCCGGGTGGCCGGCACGCGGGCCTGCGTGGTCGGTTCCGGGCCGATCGGGCGGGCGATCGTCCGCACCCTGAAGGCGCTCGGCGTGACGACCGCGCTGGTCGGCCGGGTGCCGCGGACCGGCATCCACGGCCCCGAGGACCTGGACCGGCTGATGTCCCGGGCGGACTGGGTGATCGCCGCCGCCCCGCTGACCGAGCAGACGCACGGCATGTTCGACGCGCGCCGCTTCGGTGTGATGCAGCCGTCGGCCTGCTTCGTCAACGTCGGGCGGGGCCCGCTGGTCGACGAGGACGCGCTCGTCCAGGCGCTCACCAGACGCTGGATCGCCGCCGCGGCCCTGGACGTCTTCGCCACCGAACCCCTCCCCGCCGACAGCCCGTTGTGGGGGGTGCCGGGTCTGGTCGTCTCCCCGCACATGAGCGGTGACACGGTCGGCTGGCGGGACGAACTGGGCGCCCAGTTCGTGGAGTTGTACGAGCGCTGGGCGGCGGGCAGATCTCTGCTGAACGTGGTCGACAAGAAGCGCGGATACGTGCCAGGTCACTGACCCTCGGGAGGGGCCCATGCAGCTGACCGACCTCACCGCCCGACGACTCCTGGACGGCTACCGCAAGGGTGAGTTCGGCCCCGAGGAGGTGACCCGGGCGGCCCTGGAGCGGGCGGCGCGGATCCAGCCGGCGGTCAACGCGTTCGTCCGCCTCCTGGAGGAGGAGGCCCTGGCGCGGGCCCGGGCGTCGCAGGAGCGGTGGCGGCGGGGCGAGCCGCGGGGCCTGCTGGACGGGGTGCCGGTGACGGTGAAGGACATCCTGCTGCTGCGCGGCCATCCGACCCTGCGCGGCTCCAGAACCGTCTCTCCGTCGGGGAGCTGGGACGAGGACGCGCCCTCGGTCGCCCGGCTGCGCGAGCACGGCGCGGTGTTCGTCGGCAAGACGACCACTCCGGAGTACGGCTGGAAGGGCGTGACGGACTCCCCGCTGTCCGGGATCACCCGCAACCCGTACGACCCCTCGCGCACCGCCGGCGGCTCCAGCGGCGGCAGCGCGGCGGCCGTCGCCCTGGGCGCGGGGCCGCTGTCCCTGGGCACGGACGGCGGCGGCAGCGTCCGGATCCCGGCCGCGTTCTGCGGGATCTTCGGCCTGAAACCGACGTACGGCCGCGTCCCGCTCCATCCCGCGAGCGCCTTCGGCACGCTCTCGCACGTGGGCCCGATGACCCGGGACGCGGCCGACGCGGCCCTGCTGCTCGACGTGATCGGCGCCCCGGACGCCCGGGACTGGTCGGCTCTCGCGCCGGCGCCGGGGCCCTTCTCGACGGTCCTCGACGAGGGCGTGCGCGGCCTGCGGGTGGCCTTCTCGCCGTCCCTGGGCGGGCAGGTGGCGGTGGACCCGGCGGTCGCGTCGACGGTCCGGCGGGCGGTGTCCGGGCTGGCCGGGCTGGGGGCGTACGTCGAGGAGGCCGACCCGGACTTCAGCGATCCGGTGGCGGCGTTCCACACGCTGTGGTTCGCGGGCGCGGCCCGGGTGACGCAGCGACTCTCCCCCGGGCAGCGCGCGTCGCTCGACCCGGGGCTGCGGGAGATCTCCGCGGCCGGTGCCCGGCTCAGCGCGCTCGACTATCTCGCCGCGGTGGACGTCCGGATGGACCTGGGCCGCCGGATGGGTCTCTTCCACGAACGCCACGACCTGCTGGTGACGCCGACCCTGCCGGTCACGGCGTTCGAGGCGGGCCGGGAGGTCCCGGGCGGCTCGGCCCACCGCCGCTGGACGGGCTGGACCCCGTTCACCTACCCCTTCAACCTGACCCAGCAGCCGGCGGCGACGGTCCCGGTGGGGAAGGACGCCGCCGGGCTGCCGGTCGGATTGCAGATCGTCGCCGCCCGCCACCGAGACGACCTGGTACTGCGAGCGGCCCACGCGCTGTACGAGGCGGGCGTGGCCACGGCACCGCCGGAGGGCGCCGTGGTGGCCTAGGGGTCATACGGCGCGGAACGCCAGCCGTTCGCCCGCGGCCCCGTTCCGCCACAGGTCGTTGCAGGCGTCGGCCAGTTCGGTGAGGCCCTCGGTGATCTGCCCCCAGACGATCCCCGGCACCCATCCCACGTCCCCGTTGAGCAGCAGGTTGTTGCGTTCGTAGAAGACGGCCAGGTCGACCAGGGTGGTGCCGGGGTGCACCTCCCGGTCGTAGCCGTAGGCCCGGGTGGCCAACTCCGTGCCGGCGAAGGAGAAGTAGCAGAGGTCGCCGGGGACGGGGGTGACGGTCGGGTTCTCCAGGGGCGGTTCCGTCTCCGCGAATGGCGGGAACAGTGCGTAGATCTCGTTGCGCGCGTACTTGGCGTGGTAGACATCGCCGGAGAGCGGCAGAGCGTTCCAGACGGCGGCGCAGGTGAGCGGGGCGCGGTCGTCCAGGAGGCGGGCCGTGGCGGTGACTCCACGCTTGACCAGCGAGACTTCGATGTGTCGATTGCCCATGCAATCCATGGTGCATAAGTCGGATGGGTCCGGGTAGCCGCGCCGCCATGGCTCCACCACATGGGAACGACACAGACACATCTGGGTATGAATCCAGACATTCTCGGCGGGCGGTGCTCGCGGGTGCCGCGGCTGTCGGCGCCCTGGCCGCCGCCGGGTGTACGCGGGTGGCCACCGCCTCCACCACCAAGGGCGGTGACCTGCTGCAACGCCTGCGTGCCCAGGGTGTCGTACGGCTCGGGATCGCCGGTGAGATTCCCTTCGGGTACATCGGCAAGGACGGCCGTCTGACCGGTGAGGCACCGGAGTTGGCGAAGGCGATCTTCAAGCGGCTCGGGGTCGACAAGGTGCAGCCGGTGCCCACCGAGTTCGGTTCGCTGATTCCCGGACTGAATTCGCAGCAGTTCGATGTCGTGGCCGCCGGGATGTACGTCACCCCGGAACGCTGCCGGCAGGTGATCTTCGCCGACCCGGACTACCAGATGCTCGACTCGTTCGTGGTGCGCAAGGGCAATCCCAAGGGGCTGCACAGCTACCGGGACGTCGTCGCGAAGAAGGCGAAGTTCGCCACGGGGACGGGCTACGCCCAGATCCAGCACGCGGTCGAGGCCGGGTACCGGCAGAGCGACATCCTGATCGTGCCCGACCAGGTCGCCGGGCTGAACGCGGTGGAGGCGGGGCGGGTCGACGTGTTCGCCGGGACCGCGGTCACCGTCCGCGACGTCGTCAAGAAGTCCGCCAAGACCGAGTCGACCAAGCCGTTCGCGCCGCTCGTGGGCGGCAAGCCGCAGATCGACGGGGGCGCGTTCGCGTTCCGGTCGGCGGAGACGCGGCTGCGGGACGCCTTCAACGTGGAGCTGCGCAAGCTGAAGCAGACCGGCGAACTGCTGCGGATCCTGAAGCCGTTCGGCTTCACCCAGGCCGAGATGACCGACCTGACGGCGAAGGAGCTGTGCGGGGGAGGCAGGAGCGGATGACCTCCGGACTCTGGGAACTCGTGCTCAAGGGCACCTGGACGACCCTTCAGCTCCTGGTGCTCAGCGGGCTGCTGATGACGGCCGTGGCCCTCGTGGTGGGCGTGGCGCGGACGAACCGGCTCTGGTTCGTGCGGTTCCTCGCCGGCCTGTACACCGAGGTGTTCCGCGGCACCTCGGCGCTGGTGATGATCTTCTGGGTGTTCTTCGTGCTGCCGGTCGCCTTCGGCTGGCAGCTGGTGCCGCTGTGGGCGGGCACGCTGGCGCTCGGGCTGACGTACGGCGCGTACGGCGCGGAGATCGTGCGCGGGGCGCTGAACGCGGTCGACCCGGCGCAGCGGGAGGGCGGGATCGCACTCAGCTTCACGCCCTGGCAGCGGCTGCGGCTGATCCTGCTGCCGCAGGCCGTGCCGGAGATGATCCCGTCGTACTGCAACCTGCTCGTCGAGCTGCTCAAGGGCACCGCGCTGGTGTCGATCACCGGCATGGGCGACCTCGCCTTCAGCGGGAACCTGGTGCGGCTGGCGTTGCAGGAGAGCGCGCACATCTACACGTATCTGCTGGTCATCTACTTCGTGATCGCGTTCGTCATCACCCGGCTGATGCGTGGGCTCGAGAAGCGGCTGAAGGCCGGGATCGGCAAGGACCCGGGGAACGAGCGCACCGCGCGGGCGGCCAAGCGCAGGGAGACGACCGGGGTCGGTGGTGTCGCGTGAAGTGGGACTGGAGTGCCGTCAGCGAGTTCATGCCGCACTTCTGGGACGGCCTGCTGGTCACCCTCCAGGCACTGGCGCTCGGCTCGGTGATCGCGTTCACGCTGGGACTGGTGTGGACGCTGCTGATGCGGACCCCCACCAGGTGGGTGCGCTGGCCGGTCGGGGTGCTGACCGAGTTCGTGCGCAACACCCCGCTGCTGGTGCAGCTGTTCTTCCTGTTCTACGTGCTGCCCGAGTGGGGGCTGACCTTCTCCGCGCTGACCACCGGGGTCTTCGCGATCGGGCTGCACTACTCGACGTACACCATGCAGGTCTACCGGGCCGGCATCGAGGCGGTGCCGGCCGGCCAGTGGGAGGCGGCGACGGCGCTCAGCCTGCCGGCCCGGCGCACCTGGGCGGTGGTGATCCTGCCGCAGGCGCTGCGCCGGGTGGTGCCGCCGCTCGGCAACTACGTGATCTCGATGCTCAAGGACACGCCGATCCTGATGTCGATCACCGTCCTCGAGATGCTCGGGCAGGCGCGGCTCTTCTCCCAGCAGCACTTCCAGTTCACCGAGCCGGTGACGGTGATCGGCGTCGCCTTCATCGTCATCTCCTACCTCGCCTCCCTTCTCCTGCGCACCCTGGAGCGTCGCCTTGTCCGTTGAGACCAGCAAGCAGAACGACGATCAGCCGGCCACGACCGGCACGACGTCCCCCGAACTCATCCGCCTGGAGGGGATCACCAAGCGGTTCGGGGACAACACCGTCCTCGACGGACTCGACCTGAGCGTCCAGGCCGGCCGGCACGTCACCCTGATCGGGCCCTCCGGGTCGGGCAAGACCACGATCCTGCGGCTGCTGATGACCCTGACCGAACCGGACACCGGCACCATCACCGTCGACGGGCAGCGGCTCTTCCCGGCGTCGGAGAAGGAGCTGCGGGACGTCCGCAAGCAGATCGGGATGGTGTTCCAGCAGTTCAACCTGTTCCCGAACATGACCGTGCTGCGCAACATCACCGAGGCGCCGACGACCGTGCTCGGCCTGTCCAAGGACGAGGCGGAGGCGCGCGCCCGGGAACTGCTGGACCTGGTGGGCCTCGCCGACAAGGCCGACGCCCGGCCGACGAAGCTCTCCGGCGGACAGCAGCAGCGGGTCGCGATCGCCCGCGCGCTGGCCATGCGGCCGAAGGTGCTGCTCCTCGACGAGGTGACCTCGGCGCTCGACCCCGAGCTGGTCGCGGGCGTGCTCGACCTGCTCAGGGACATCGCCCGCACCACCGACATCACGATGCTCTGCGTGACCCACGAGATGAACTTCGCCCGGGACATCTCCGACCAGGTCCTGATGTTCGACTCGGGCCGGATCATCGAGGCGGGTCCCCCGGAGCGGATCTTCAGCGACCCCGAGCAGGAGCGGACCCGGGAGTTCCTCAGCGCGGTGCTGTAGATATTTCCATCGCCACGTCGTAAAAGTTTCCCAACGCAGTCCCATGACTACAGGAAGTGAACGCACGATCAGGCGAGGTCCGGCGGCCGGGGCATTCCGCTGGCATATGCCAGCGGGTCTTCGTCGCAGTTGGGAGCGCCGGAATCTCCTCAACACCCCCTCCGTTTCGGCCGCTTGCCCGTTATCGTGGAGGGGATCCGTCATCCGGACCGCGGCCAGACAGTAGCAGTGCCTAGCGAGCGCAGGGGGACCACCGTGGCGCTGAAGCACGAGCCGACCGCCCCGTACCACTCCGCCCAGGACGCCCTGCGTGTCCTGGAGACGGTGGCACGGCACTCCGCCGGCGTCACCGACACCGAGCTGGCCCGCCTGACCCGCCTGGACCCCGAGCGGCTGACCGGGCTGCTGCGCATGCTGCGCCGAGAGGGCTACGTCGAGCAGGTCGCGGACGGCGCCTACGTCACCGGTGAGACCCTGCGCCGCCTCGGTTCCGCGCACGACCGGGAGCGGGCCCTCGGCGAGCAGCTCCAGGGGACCCTCGACCGGCTGCGCGACTCGGTGGGCGCGGCCGTCTACCTCAGCCGGTACGTCGACGGCGAGGTGCGGATCGGCCAGTTCGCGGCCGGCCCGGCCACCCCCGCGGTCAACGAGTGGGTGGACTTCCGCTCCTCCGCGCACGCCACCGCGATCGGCAAGAGCCTGCTCACCCAGCTCGACCACAACGGCCGCCGCGACCACCTCTCCCGGCACAAGATGGCCCGTCTCACCTCGCGCACCATCACCAGCGACAAGCTGCTGCTCTCCCGCCTGGAGGCGCAGCCGCCGACGGTGCCCGTCCTGGACCTCCAGGAGTACGCGATCGGCACGGTGTGCGCGGCGGTCCCGATCACCGCCGGTTCGGCCGTGGGCTGCCTGGCCCTGTCCCTCCCGGTCGAGCACGCCCACCGGCTCCGCCAGGCCGCCGACACCCTGAACCGCGGCGCGGCCCCGCTCCTGCTGTCCCTCGCCATCTAGGACCCGTCCCGGCGGCCCGGTCCGTGGTCGGAAGCACCCCCGCGGACCAGGTAGTATTTTCTTCGTCGCCACCGCGAGAACGACGTTCGGACGGTCGGCGAGAGTCATGCGCCGCTAGCTCAGTTGGTTAGAGCAGCTGACTCTTAATCAGCGGGTCCGGGGTTCGAGTCCCTGGCGGCGCACAGAAGAGGGGCCTCTCGTGGACACGAGGGGCCCTTCGGCGTCCCCGGGGGTCAGCCTGCGGTACGTGCGCTCCCCCGGCGGCCGCCACCACACCGGGTCCGGGCACCGCACCCCCTCACCGCGCAGCGCGGCCCGCTGGATCTTGTTGGTGGCCGTCACCGGCATCCGCTCCACCACCCGCACGAACCGGGGCGCCATCTTCGTCCCCAGGTCGGGCTGGGCCAGCAGGAACTCGGCGAAGTCCAGCGGGTCGAACCGCCCGGCGACCGTCGCCATCACCTGGTCCCCGGTCACCGGATCCGGCACCCCGTACACGGCGACGGCGTCCGCCCCCTCGTACCGCGCCAGGATGTTCTCGATCATCGCGGCGGCCAGGTTCTCCCCGTCGACCCGGATCCGGTCGTCGGTGCGCCCCGCGAAGTACAGGTAGCCGTCCGCGTCCCGGTAGAAGAGGTCGCCGGTCCAGTACCAGCCTCCCCGCCGCCGCTCGGCCTCCGCGCCGGGGTTGCGCCAGTACCCCTCGAAGGGGTTCGGCGCCCGGTTCACCAGTTCCCCGATCGCCTGCTCCCCGTTGAGCAGCCGCCCGCCGGAGTCGAAGACGGCCGCCGGGCACTCCGCGCCCGACTCCTGGTCGAGTACGACGAGACCGGGCGCCGCCCGTCCCACCGCTCCGGCCGGGGTCCCCGGCGACCACTGGACGGCCGCCCCGCCCTCGGAGGACCCGTACCCCTCGACCAGCCGCACCCCGAACCGCTCCTCGAAGGCCGCCGCGTCCACGGCCCCGGCCTCCGTCCCGAAGCCGAGCCGCAGCGTGTTGTCGCGGTCGTCGGCGCGCGGCTCGGTGGCCAGTACGTACTGCACCGCGCGGCCGACGTAGGTGAAGTAGGTGGCCCGGTACCGGCGCACGTCGGCCAGGAAGCCCGACGCCGAGAACCGCCGCCGCAACGCCACTCCGGCGCCCGTCACCAGTGCGGGGGCCCAGTCGGCGATCACCGCGTTGCCGTGGAACATCGGCATGCAGACGTAGTGCACGTCGTCGGCGGACAGCCCGAACTGCGCCACCAGCGACCGCCCGGCCGCCGCGAGCCTGCCCTGGGAGCAGAGCGCGGCCTTGGGAGCCCCCGTGGACCCCGAGGTGAAGTAGAGCAGCATCCGGTCGGCGGGGCGGGCCCGGGAGGCGTCCGGGAAGGCGCCGAGATAGGGGGTGAGCAGACCGCCGTACTCCGGCCCGTCGGTGACGAGGATCCGGACGCCCGGCAGTTCGAGTCCGGCGAGCAGCGGCAGCCGGGCCCGCTCGGTGACCAGCACCGGGCACTCGGTGTGCAGGATGTCCCGGGCGAGTTCGCTCCCCCGCCGGGTCGGATTGATCCCGGCGACGGCGGCCCCGGCCAGCGCGGCCGCTCCCAGCCAGAGCGGGAACTCAGGGGTGTTGTCGAGCAGCACACCGACATGGGGCACACCCCCGGCCGGCAGCAGATCCTCCAGCAGAGCCGCCCGGGTCGCGGCCCCACCGGCCACCTCATGGTGACTGTAGACCCGCTCCCCACACCACAACCCCGGCCGGTGGTCCCCCCATCGCGCGGCCACCGCTTCAGCGATCGTGCGTATCTCGGAGTCCATGAGCAGGCAGCATAACTGACACACCGTCAGATGTGGAGCGCCCCCGCAGGCGCGCGGGGAACCGCGCGATCGACCACGGCGGACCCGCAGAGCCGCACCCACACACCGTGGCACTCACGGAGCGGCATCGGTCCACGCCGAGAAGATGAAGTGCGCCGCCCCCATGAAGGCCAGCGAGAACCCGATGAACACCACGAAGAAGGCCAGCGAGCACCCCGTCCCCACGGCCAGCCTCCCCTGCGCGGGCGGCTGCGCGGTCGCCTTCTCGGGCCGCTCCGGCAGGTAGTACACCGTCACGAAGTCCCCCTCGACGACGGTCGGCGCCCCGTTGCGCTCGTCGATGCGGACCGCCCGCCCCTCGGCCGTCGTGAACTCGTACACATGGTGGAGCGTGGTCGTCACGGACGTCTCCCCGCCGCCGCTGGTCGTCGTGTACGACCGCAGGCAGCGCGCCTCGGCCGTACGCCCGTGACGCCACGCCCGGCTGATCTCGCTCGACCGCCGCAGCGTCCTGACCACCCCGAGGACCCCGACAACGACGAAGACGGCGGGAATGACGTAGAAGAACGCTTCCATGAAGTCCATGAGGGCCCCCCGGTCCGCACACCGGTCCGACTGACCGGCACGGCCGGAACGTACCCCCCTGGCCTGCGGCGGGTCCTCAAGCGAAGCTCAGATCCACCCGGTGTTACGTACTCGTCGAGCGACTCCGGTCAGAACGTGACGTCCGAGCAGGCGTAGAACGCGTTGCCCGTGTCGGCGATCGTCCAGACCGCCAGGATCACGTGGTGACCGCTCAGCCCCGACGGCAGGGTGCCGCTGTGGCTGAGGGTGGCCGGCGGGCGCTGGCCGTTGTAGGGGACGGTGAGGAACGGGGTGGTGTTGAGGTCCGAACGGGCGAGGGCGTGGTTCTGGTTCCAGCCCTGTTTGGTGACGTAGTACTTGAAGTCGGTCGTGGCGTGCATCGCCGTGAACTGCCAGCGGAACGTGTACGTCTGACCGCCCGTCACCCTGGTCGTGGGCCAGGCCCCGCCCGACGGGGTCGTGGGTGAGCTGAGCTGGGCGAACCGGCTCAGCCCGCCGTTGCAGAGCTGGCCGTCGGCGGGACCGGACGCCGGGAAGCCCTTGGGACCCTCGACGCTCTGCGGCTCGTACTGGATGTCGCCGCAGTTGGTCACGGTGCCGTTGGCACAGAGCTTCTGCCGGCTGATGGGGAGGTCGGTGTAGCCGTGCCCGCTGGCACCGCCGGTGGAGAGTGCGAAGGCTCCGGCGGTCGCCACGCCGAGCACGACGGCCGACACCTTGGTCCGTTTACGCATGCTGCCGCTCCTGGTGAACGTGGGGGAGGTTCGGTGAGCCGTGCAGGTCTAGACCAAGTCCCAGATTATTGCCGAGTATTGAACATGTCCATACCAATCACGACGTGGGCCCGGTGCGCCCCGAGCAGAACGCCACCGTCAGGTCCCGCACCAGCACCTTGCGTTCGTAGTCGTCGAGTTCGACCAGGCCGCGCATGGTCAGCCGGGTCACCGTGTCCTCCACGGAGTCCACGACGGAGGTGAGCATGGTGGCCCGCTGCTGGGCGTCGAGCGCGGCGATCCGGCGCCGGTGCATGGCCGCGGCCACCTCCGGGGCGTACTCGACCCGGACCGGCTGCACGGAGAACACCTCCAGGCCGATCCCGGCCGCGTCCGCCGCCACCCGCCGGGTCAGCGCGTCCGTGGCCGCCTCCGCCGAACCGCGCGCCCCGCCCGGCACCTCCACCGGCACCCGGACCAGCGCCGCCTCCACACACTCGCGCAGATATGTCTCGTGGTCCTCGACGCCGAGCACGGCCCGCGCGGTGTCCCGCACCCGCCACACCACCAGCACGACGACCCGCAGCGCGACGCCGTTGCCGTCCGCGGCCGGCATCTCCTCGCTGCGCCAGTGCCGCAGCCGGACATCGACCCGGCGCCGCAGGTGCAGGGGGTTGACCCAGAGCAGACCGGTGCGGCGGACCGTCCCCCGGTAGCGGCCGAACAGACCGAGCACCCACGCCTGCCCGGTCACCCCGCGCGCGAGGCCCCCGAAACCGCACACGCCGAGCGCGCCCGCCCCGGCGTACGCGGCCCACTGCGCCGGTCCGAGCCCCGCGCCCGCGGACGCCGGCAGCCGCAGCGCGTGCACCGCCAGCGACGGCAGCACCCCGGCCCACCAGGAGGTGGCGAGGCCGCCGGCGAGTCCGCCGAGCCCGGCGAGCACCCCGGCCGCGCCGGGCAGCACGCGCGCGGGCTGTTCCACCAGTTCGGGGTCGACGGTGGCGGCCGGCCGGGGCTTGGCCGGGGCCGGCCGCCGCAGCCGGGGCTGTTCGCCGGTGCCCTGCCGGCGGGCGACGACCGCGGGCCGCAGCGGCACCGACACCGGCGCGGGGTCGTCGCGGAAGAGCAGATGGACGGGGATCTCGGTGGTGGCCTCGTTCTGGATCAGCCGCGGGACCGGACGGGCGGGCGGCCCCTCGTCGAGGGGCTCGCCCGATTCAGGGGTGTGTGCGGTGGTCGTACTCATTCCTGCCTCCAGCCTCCGCGCCAGATGCGTCAGGTGATGTGTTCGTGGGTGCTCGTGGGGGTCGTCACCGGAACAGCCGGCGCCAGGTCTCCGGCCCCGGGTAGCCGTCGGCCGCGCCGCCGCGCCAGCCCTGGGCGCGCTGGAACGCCTCGACGGCCCTGCGGTCCGCCTCGCCCCAGCGCGGCCCCGGACCGTCGGTGTAGAAACGGCCGTAGCCCTTCTCGACCAGCCGCTCACCGAGCCGGGTGACGTGCTCGTTGTCGGCGCCCGGGCGGAAGTGGTTCTTGCCGGGGTAGCCCGGCACCCCGTGCGAGGCGGGGGTGGCCGGGGCGCCGGCGGGCTTGATGTTCCGGCCCCGGCCACTGGCGAGGAGTTCCCAGGTCCGCGGTCCCGGCAGCCCGTCGGCGGCGGCGCCGGTCCAGCCCTGGGCCTGCTGGAAGGCGAGGGTGGCCCGCTGGTCCGCGAGACCCCAGACCGGTCCCGGCCCCTTGCCGTAGAAGCCGCCGGCGCCCCGGGCGACCAGCATCCGGCCGAGGAGGGTGACGTACTTGTTGTCGGCGCCGGGACCGAAGAAGGCCGCCCCCGGGAACGGCCCGGCCGCCTTCCCGGCCAGCGCGCCCGCCGCACCGGGGTCCGCGACCAGTCCCTTGTAGCGGTAGGGGACGTACTTGGCGGAGTTGCTCCAGTAGGCGTACGGCGTGGACTGGCGGCGGGCGTGCGGGGGTGTCTGCTCGTACGCCGTGTACGCCGTGTGCGTGTAGTCCGTCCAGCCGCCGAAGAGCACGACGTGCGAGCCCTTCTCGGGGTTGTCCGGGTTGTGGAAGAGCAGCATGTCGCCGGGCTGGAGCTCGGCCTTGGTGATCTTGGTGCCGAACTGGCCGAGGCTGCCGGTCCACTCGTTGCCGGTCAGACCCCAGGCCATGGAGACGTAGCCGGAGCAGTCCTGGCGGTAGCCGTCCGTCCAGTAGAGGCTCATGCTGTACGGCACCTTGGCGGTGACCCAGGTCTTGGCGCGGTTGATGATCTCCGTACGGGTGATGGGGGGCGTGGTGACCGGGCCGTGCAGAGGCTTGCCGGCCGGGCCGTGCAGGGGGGACTTGGCGCCCTGCGGGGTCTCGGGGTCGGGGTCCACGGGGGCGGCGGACCGGTGGGGGGCGGGCGGGGCGCTGTGGGCGGCGGCCTGCGGGGCGCTCGCGGCGAGGGCGGCGGACGCGGCGGCGGCCACGACCAGCACACCCCGGGCGGCCGGGTGCCCGCCGAAGCGGCCCGGCAGCGGGGAGGAACCGACCCGCCGCCAGTGGACGCATCCGGGGCATTCGCAGTCGTTCGCGGGGTCGAATTCCTCGAATACCGGGGCCGGCATGCGATTCCCCTCACACTTCGGATGGATATGTCCAGGATTGTGCACGTTGATCAGTTTCCCAACTGTCATCCCGGCGCGCATGCTGACGGTCCGAATGATGTACACGGGAGGGACACGGGGGGACGCGGGGGGATCACCCTGGTGGCCGGTGGTCGGGAGCACGCCCCCCGGTCGGGTAGAGTTCTCGCTGTCAGCAGGCGCCGCTAGCTCAGTTGGTTAGAGCAGCTGACTCTTAATCAGCGGGTCCGGGGTTCGAGTCCCTGGCGGCGCACAGACAACCGGAAGGCCCTCCGCAGCAGCGGGGGGCCTTCCGGCATTCGCCCTCGTCCGTCAACGACCGACACGGCCGGTCCACGCGATCCCCACATGTTCCTCAATGCACGCGTATGACCGGTACCAGGGCGTTTCACGTCTTGCGGGCAGGCTGAGCGCCATAGGAACCTGAATGTCCAAAGTCCCGGTGATTCCGGGCACTTGGGGGGTAGATAACCCCGGTTGCCAGATCTGCGGGGAGAGGGGCCCGTCATGAATCGGTGCCGAGGGGGGCACCACGCAACCGGACGGTCACGGTCCGTGTCCGCGCTCCGCGGAACGGCCGTGCCCCGCCATGGACGCGCCCGAGAGGGTCGAGGGGGACCGGATCGGGCGGTGGGACCGACAGACACGCGTTGACCTGCGTGTGTGGGGGGATGACTCATGACGTCGACGCCGACGGGTGCCCGGCTGCCCGCGCACCGCACCACCACCGGCGCCCTGCGCCGGATGAAGAGAACGCTGCCGAGATACGACTACGAGCACTACAGCCGGCTCGCGGGCCCCCTCACCCAGCCCGATCCGGCCCGCCCCTACCGCGTGCGCTACCGCTCGCTGCTCTCCCAGGAACCGCACCGCGTCCGCGCCGCGCTGATGCTGGGCGCGGCCCCGCTGCTCTCGCTGGTCCTGCTGACCTGGCTGCTGCAACCGGAGCACTGGACCCAGCGGGACCAACCGGCCTACGACGTCCTGCCGGTCCTCGACACGGTGATGCTGGTGTCGATCGGCCTGATCGAGTTCTTCCGCTGCATGAACGTGCTGTCCAACGCGCACGCCACCCTGGTCGCCCGCGACCCCGTCCCGGTGGTCCCGCAGACCGGCACCCGGGTCGCCTTCATCACCACGTTCGTGCCCGGCAAGGAACCCCTCGACATGGTCACCCGGACCCTTCGGGCGGCGGTCCGGCTGCGCCACCGCGGGCTGCTGCACGTCTGGCTGCTCGACGAGGGCGACGACCCGGAGGTGAAGCAGGTCTGCGCGCGCCTGGGCGTGCACCACTTCACCCGCAAGGGCGTCGAGAGGTGGAACCGGCCTAAGGGCCCGCACCGCGCGAAGACCAAGCACGGCAACTACAACGCCTGGCTGGAGGCGCACGGCGACGCGTACGACTTCTTCGCCTCCGTCGACACCGACCACGTCCCGCTCCCCAACTACCTGGAGCGGATGCTCGGTTACTTCCGCGACCCGGACGTCGGCTTCGTCATCGGCCCGCAGGTGTACGGCAACTACGACACGTTCGTCACCAAGGCCGCCGAGTCCCAGCAGTTCCTGTTCCACGCCCTGATCCAGCGCGCCGGCAACCGCTACGGCGCCCCCATGTTCGTCGGCACCTCCAACGCCGTGCGCGTCAGGGCGATCAGGCAGATCGGCGGGCTGTACGACTCGATCACCGAGGACATGGCCACCGGCTTCGAGATGCACCGCGCCAGGAACCCGGAGACGGGCCGGAAATGGCGGTCGGTGTACACCCCGGACGTCCTCGCGGTCGGCGAGGGCCCGAGCGCCTGGACCGACTTCTTCACCCAGCAGCTGCGCTGGTCCCGCGGCACGTACGAGACGATCCTCAAGCAGTACTGGAAGGGCCTGTTCTCGCTGCCGCCGGGCAAGCTCCTCAACTACACCATGATGATCGTCTTCTATCCGATGTCGGCCCTCAACTGGATCCTCGCGGCCCTGAGTTGCGCGTTGTTCCTGGGCCTCGGCGCCTCGGGCGTCAACATCGACCCGACCGTGTGGCTGATGCTCTACGGCAACGCCTCCGCGCTCCAGATCGGCCTCTACGTCTGGAACCGCCGGCACAACGTCTCCCCGCACGAGCCGGAGGGCTCCGGCGGCGTGGCCGGCATGGTGATGTCGGCGCTGTCCGCACCGGTCTACGCCCGCTCGCTGATGGACGCGGTACTGCGCCGCGGGAGCCGGTTCGTCGTCACACCGAAGGGCGAGTCGGCCAGCCCGGACACCCTCTTCGGCACGTTCCGGATCCACTGGTTCTTCATCGTCGTCTTCGCCGGTTCGCTGGTCTCGGGTGTCCTGAACGGCCACGCTCAGCCGGCGATGCTCACCTGGGCCTCGCTGGCGCTGCTCATCACGGCCGCGCCGATCGTCGTCTGGCGCCACACCCTGCGCCAGGAGGCGGATCGCGCTCGGCGGCGGACTCGGGGGCGTGCGGAATGACCGAGAGCACCGGCCGCGGCCGGGCCCGACGTCTCGCGGTCGGCACGGCGGTGGGGCTCGTCCTGGCCGGGACGAACGGACCGTGGGTGTACCGCTTCGGGACCGGGCAGTACCACGAGTACAAGATCAACAGACCCGAGTACAAGGCCGAGAACGGCCACTGGGACATCGTCGAGTTCCCGAAGGAGTACCGCCAGGACACCATCCACGCGGTCCTCCTGCACACCGGCAAGGTGCTGCTGGTCGCGGGCTCGGGCAACAACCAGGACAACTTCGACGCGAAGATCTACGACAGCCGGATCTGGGACCCGGCCAAGGGCACCGTCAGGAAGGTGCCCACCCCGGCCGACCTGTTCTGCACCGGCCACACCCAGCTCGCCGACGGCAACATCCTGATCGCCGGCGGCACCAAGCGGTACGAGAAGCTCGAGGGCGACGTCGAGAAGGCCGGCGGCGTCATGATCCTCTACAACGAGAACCCGGACAGGCCGATGACCCTGCCCAAGGGCACCCGGTTCACCGGCAAGCGGAACGGCAGGACCTTCGTCTCCGACGACTCCGCGCTCGTCCCGCGCGCCACCAAGGTCTTCGACCGGAAGACCGGCAGGTTCCTGCGGAACAACCCCGGCTACGCACGGGTGATCGTGGAGGCGCCGAAGCAGGGCACGAAGTACGAGACCGGCGCTCAGGACAACTACAGCATCCAGGGTCTGACCGGTGCCGACGCCCGCAACACCTACGGCATCGCCAACAAACTCGGCCTCGACAAACGGGACTTCCAGGGCATCAGAGACACCTATGAGTTCGACCCGGTCGCCGAGAAGTACATCAAGGTCGACCCGATGAACGAGGCGCGCTGGTACCCGACGCTCACCACCCTGTCGGACGGCAGGGTGCTCGGCGTCTCGGGGCTCGACGACATCGGGCAGCTGGTGCCGGGCAAGAACGAGGTCTTCGACCCGCGGACGAGGTCCTGGACGTACACGCGGTACGAGCGCCAGTTCCCGACCTACCCGGCGCTGTTCCTGCTCCAGGACGGCAGGATCTTCTACTCGGGTTCCAACGCCGGGTACGGGCCGGACGACGTGGGCCGCGACCCGGGGATCTGGGACGTGGACACCAACCGGTTCACCCGGCTGCCGGGGATCGGCGGCCCGAACCTGCTGGAGACGTCCGGGACCGTGCTGCTGCCGCCGGCCCAGGACGAGAAGTACCTGGTGGTCGGGGGCGGCGGGGTCGGCGAGTCCGCGCTGTCGACGAACCGGACCCGGCTGATCGACCTGTCGGCCCGCCACCCGGGGTTCGTGGACGGGCCCACGCTGGAGAAGGGGACGCGCTACCCGCAGATCTCGGTGCTGCCGGACGACACCGTGCTGGTGTCGGGCGGCTCCGAGGACTACCGGGGCCGGGGCGCCTCCGACATCAGGCAGGCACGGCTCTACGACCCCGCGACGAACTCCTTCCGGAGGGTCGCCGACCCGCTGGTGGGGCGGGACTACCACGCCGGTTCGGTGCTGCTGCCGGACGGCCGGGTGATGTTCTTCGGCTCCAACCCGCTGTTCGCGGACCAGGCCGACACCGAACCGGGCGTCTTCGAGCAGCGGATCGAGGTCTACACCCCGCCGTACCTCTACCGGGACTCGCGGCCCTCGCTGAGCGGGGGCCCGGGGACCATCGTCCGGGGCGGGACGGGGACGTTCACGTCACGGCACGCCTCGGCCGTCAGGAAGGTCCGGCTGATCCGGCCCGGCGCCACCACCCATGTGACGGACGTGGACCAGCGGTCGATCGCGCTGGACTTCAGCACGTCCGGTGACCGGATCACGGTGACCGTGCCGAGGAACCGGAACCTGGTGCCGTCCGGGTGGTACATGGTGTTCGTGGACGACGACCAGGGGACGCCCAGCCGGGCGCGGTGGGTGAGGGTGCCGTAGCACCTCCCCGGCCGCGCCCGGCCGTCCGCGTCGCCCCGCCGGGCCCTGGGGCGGGGGACGCGGACGGCCCGCCGGGGCGTCAGTCGTTGATGTCGACGTGCCGGGCCAGCGCGGTGACGGAGAGGTCACCGTGGTCGACCCACTGCTTGAAGGCGAGCGTCTTGTGCGTGGTGGCGGCGGGCGGGGTGATCTCCAGGTAGGAGGCGTGCACCGCGCCCGAGGTGCCGGTGTTGGCGTGGGTCCAGGCGACGACGGCCTCGACGCTCTGACCGTCCCTGAGGGAGATCGTCTTCTTGCCCGGGTCCTTGGCGTACCAGGTGTCGCCCCACGTCACACGGGTCTTGATCGCCCTGTGCGAGGCGTTCTCGAGCCCCAGGCCGGGGTAGCCGCGCACCACGCAGGTCCGGCCGCTGAGGTTGCGCAGGTTGATGACGACGCCCTGGTGGTTCATGCCGCCGGCGAGCTGCCGGCCGAAGGTGGCCTTGAACGCCGACTCCTTGCAGGTCGGGGTCGCCTTGGCAGTGTTCTGGCCGGCCTGGGCCGGGCCCGCCCAGACGAGTCCGAGGCCGGCGAGGGCGACTCCGGCGAGCACCGTACGGCCTGCCTTGCGGCCGGTGCGGCGACGGGACGTGCGACGGTCGATGGTGTTCTGGTCTTCGTTCACGGTGTCGGGCTCCACTCGTGTGCTGCGGTGCGGCCGGGGCGTGCGCCCCGGACCGTCTTCCGGTGCCGTACACAAGCTCAGATGCGTGGTGCGGCGGAAATGTTCGCGGGCGGCGACGGAATTTTCCGGGCCGTCCACCGCGGGCCCGGACCGCCGCTCAGGAAGCCGTCGCCCGTGCCAGTCCCAGGGCGTAGGCCGGCCACCAGTCGCCGGCCCGCGGGCCGCCCTTGCAGGTGCCGTCCGACTCGCCCGGGCGCTTGACCCACAGATAGGCGTCCACCAGGGCGTCCGCCGTCCTCGTCGTCGGGGTCTCGCCGAGCGAGCGGCCCGGCGGGTTGCACCAGCGTTCGGCCGGATCGCCGCCCGCGTACGGGCCGTTGCCGTTCCTGCTGGTGTCGATCACGAAGTGCTTGCCGCGCACCTTCGCCGAGAGCTGTGCGCCGTAGGCGATGGAGTCCCGGGTGGAGTAGAAGTTGGAGACGTTGACCGCGAAGCCGTCCGCCTGTGCGACGCCCGCCTGCTCCAGGGGCCGGTAGATCTGGTCGGGGTGGCCCCAGCCGGCGTTCCCGGCGTCCAGGTACACCTTGGTGTTCCGCAGCGACTTCAGCCTGGTGACCGCGCCGCGCAGCAGGTCGTAGCGCTCCTCGGCGAACCGGGCCGGGGTGCAGCCGTCGACGAGGTGCAGTACGGCGTCCGGTTCCAGGATCACCGTGGCGGCGCGGTCCTGGATGCCGCGGGCGACGCCGTCGATCCACGCCCGGTACGCGTCGCCGTCGGCCGCGCCGCCCTGACTGTACTGGCCGCAGTCACGGTGCGGGATGTCGTAGAGCACCAGGAGGGCGGTGCGGCCGGACCTCCGGGCGGCCTCGGTGAAGCCGCGCGCCTCCTGCTCGGGGTTCTCCGGGCCGATCCACTCGCCGGTCGGCTGTACCGCGATCTTGCGGATCTGCTCGGCGTCGGAGTCCTTGCCCGCCCGCGCGTAACTCCTCACCTGACGGGCCGCGTTGGACTCGGGATTCACCCAGAACGGGTCCGCCCCGACGGACCGCCGGGTACCGGCGCCACCCGTCCCGCCGTCCGGGGAACAGCCGGCGAGCAGTACCGACACCGCGACCGCCACCGCCCGGCCGAACAGCCGGACCCCCCTGCTGCCGTACATCCAATTCCCCCCTGGACGGCCGCACTTGACCACACCCAATCGTGACATACCCCCGCACTCACCACGAGATGCAACGCACCCCACCAGGGCACGGGGAACCGCGCGACGAGCCACCACGAGCCGCATACGGGAACGGCGGGCGGGACACCACAACGCACCCCGCCAGGCGCGCGACCAGCCACCACCAAGCCGCGGACGAGAACGGCGGTGGGGGCGCCGCAACGCACCCCGCCAGAGGCACGGGGAACCGCGCGACCAGCCACCACCAAGCCGCGGACGAGAACGGCGGTGGGGGCGCCGCAACGCACCCCGCCAGAGGCACGGGGAACCGCGCGACCAGCCACCACCAAGCCGCGGACGAGAACGGCGGTGGGGGCGCCGCAACGCACCCCGCCAGGGGCACGGGAACCGCGCGACCAGCCACCACCAAGCCGCGGACGGGAACGGCGGTGGGGGTTGGTGTGGAGGTTGGCGGGTGGATCCCTAGGCTCGGGTGGCCGTCGCCCTCTAGAGTCGCTTGCGGGCGGCCGCCCAGCCCCCCGGCCCCGCCCTCCCAGCCTCCCGCGCCTGCCGCCGGGTTACTCCCGCAGCCCGAGCGCGCGCGGTCGAGGACCGGCCCGGTCGGCGGTCTCAGGGGAGCGGGCCGTCGACCGGGCGCCAGGTGCGGGGCGCCCCCTACGCGGCCGTCCCGGTGAGGTACGCCGAGACGACCACGTTCGCCGTGTAACTGCCGGTGCTCCGGTCGAAGGTGCCGCCGCAGGTGATCAGGCGCAGTTCGGCACGGCCCGACTCGCGCGCCCCGTACGCCTGCCGGGCGTCGAAGTGGTCGCGGGGCAGGACCCGTATGTCGTCGACGGTGAACTCGGCCACGGTGCCGTCGGAACGGACCACCCGGATCCGCTCGCCGGGGCGCAGGGCGCTGATCTTGTAGAAGACGGCGGGCCGGGTCGCGGTGTCGACGTGCCCGACCAGGACCGCGGTGCCGGCCGACCCCGGCCCGGTCCCGGAGCCGTACCAGCCGACCACGCCGGGCTGGTCGAAGGGCGGCGGCTCGACCCCGCCGTTCCCGTCGAGGCCACGGACGACCACGGGGGCCTGCACGCCGAGGTCCGGGATGTCGATGCGCTGGGGTACGGCCGAGGTCAACGGCTCCGCCGCGGGCGGGAGTTCGGCGCCGGCGGGACGCCCCACGGCGGCCACGTCACCCGTGGTGGGCCCGGTCAGGGCGTCGGGCACCTCGGTGACCCCGCGCCCCCACAGCCACAGCCCGAGCAGCAGGACGGCCCAGGCCACGCCGGTCAGCAGCCGTCCGGTGCCGGACGGACGTTCGGTGTCGTCGGACATCCGGGCCCCGTCCTCAGCGTGAGCCGCGGCTCCGCCGGGCGCTCAGCAGCCCGACGGCGGCCGCGGCGAACCCGGCGAGGAGGAGACCGGTGACCGCCTGCGCGGTGTCGGGACCGGCCGAGCGGGACTCCACCGAGGCGAGCGGAGCTGCGCCCCCGCCGCCCGCGTGCACGGGCGCGATGGGCGAGGAGAACAGGGCGTCGGGCGCGTCCTGCCGGGACGCCGACCGCGCCACGACGGTGACACGGCCGGTGACCTCCGAGCCGGCGCAGCCGACCCGCACGTCGTAGGAGCCGGGGCCGGTCGTGGAGCGGACCTGGGTCTCACCGGTCAGCGTGCCGTCGGAGCCGCTGAGGCGGGCGTCGGAGACGAAGGCCGTCGAGACGGCGCTGCCGGTCGTACCGGAGCAGCCGGCGACCCGCAGGGTCACCACGGAGCCGGGGGCCGGCGAGGCGGGGGTGACGGTGACCCCGCGGCCGTCCGCCGCGTACGCGGCCGTCGGGGCGAGGCCGGCGGCCGTGACCAGGAGCCCCGCACAGAGAGTGAGGCGAATTGAGCCCATCGTGAACCTCCAGATATCTGGAGGCTCCCCCGCACCCGGCACCCCCGCATCCTCGGGGGGCGCCGGATTGCTCCGTACGGGTGAGCTCAGGTTTGGCCCAGCCCCGACGGACGGCCGTCTCAGGCCTGACTCGGACTCAGACCCGGTCTCGGACTCAGACCCGGTCTCGGACTCAGACCAGAGTCAGACCCGGTCGACGAGGTCCGCGATGGAGTCGACGACCTCGGAGGGGCGGAAGGGGTAGCGGTCGACGTCGTCGGGCTGGGTGACGCCGGACAGCACCAGGAAGGTGCGCATCCCGGCCTCCAGGCCCGCGAGGACGTCGGTGTCCATCCGGTCGCCGATCATCGCGGAGGTCTCCGAGTGCGCGCCGATCGCGTTCAGCCCGGCCCGCATCATCAGCGGGTTGGGCTTGCCGACGAAGTACGGCTTCTTGCCGGTCGCCGCCGTGATCAGCGCGGCGACCGAACCGGTGGCGGGCAGGTCGCCGTCGGTGGACGGACCGACGTTGTCGGGGTTGGTGGCGATGAACCGGGCGCCGTCGTTGATCAGGCGCACCGCCTTGGTCAGCGCCTCGAAGGAGTAGGTGCGGGTCTCCCCGAGGATCACGAAGTCGGGCTCGTGGTCGGTGAGGATGTACCCGATGTCGTGCAGCGCGGTGGTCAGACCGGCCTCGCCGATGACGTAGGCGCTGCCGCCGGGCCGCTGGTCGTCCAGGAACTGGGCGGTGGCCAGGGCGGAGGTCCAGATGTTGTCCACCGGCACGTCCAGGCCCATCCGCCGCAGCCGTGCGTGCAGGTCGCGGGCGGTGTAGATGGAGTTGTTGGTGAGCACCAGGAAGGGCCGCCCGGACTCCTTCAGCTTCTTCAGGAAGGCGTCCGCGCCGGGGATCGGGACCCCCTCGTGGATGAGAACGCCGTCCATGTCGGTGAGCCATGACTCGATGGGCTTGCGGTCTGCCATGTTGGTGCTTCTCCTGGCGTGCGGATGGCGTGTGTGCGGGTCATGCCTGAGCTGGGGCGCCGGAACCACGGCGTACCGACGGCCCCCAGCCTAAGCGTTCCGCGACACGGACCGGGAGGGGCCGGCGGCCTTCCGCGAACTCATCGTGGCTGGTCGCACGCTTCGTCGGGGCACGGTGCGTGGGCGCTCCCGGCAACTCGACGGCCCGGCCACCGCGTCGGGCACGTGGTTCGGCGGACCACCGGCCGTTTCCGCGACGGCGGATGCGGACGGAGTCATGGCCGGCGACGTGCCAGCAGGAAGGCGGTCGCGCCTACGAGGAGCAGCGCGGCCGTCGCCGTGAGCAGTCCGTGGGCCAGGCCGGCGCCGGTACGGGCCAGTTCCCGGGCGCGTTCCCCGGCCTCGGCGGCCTCCACGGCGAAGGGCAGGGCGCCGTCGGGGGAGGCGGTGGGCGCGGTCCCCGGGGAGGCTCCCGGGGTGGCCGCGCCGGAGACCTCCTCCGTGCCGGCCGAGGGGAGGGCGGAGGCCGGGGCGTCCGGGGTGGCGGGGGCGTCGGGGTCGGCCGTGGGGTCCGGTCCGGCGGATGCCGTGGGCGAGGCCATGGGCGAGGACGGGAGCGGGGGCGGGGGCGGGTCCTGGCCGATGCCGAAGCGGTAGTCGTTGGACTCCCCCACCCAGTCCCCGTCCGAACCCTGCCGCTGGACGAGGGCCGCGTTGGCGGTGACCGCGTTCGGGACGGCGTCGGCGGCGACGGCGAGTCTGACCTTGACCGAGACGGTCGCCCCGGGCGCCACGGTGAAGCCGGGGAAGTCGTTCCCGTCGAAGACGCCGACCAGTTCGGACGCGTCGGTCTCGGTCAGCGCGACCGGGCGGGCGCTGCGGCCGTCGTAGAACTCCAGCTCGGTCTGGGCGGGCTTGAGGGCACGGTGGTCGTCGACGAGGACGACGACCGGGTGGACGTCGGTGCAGACGCGGTTCGTGGTGTTGGTGAGGTCGAGGTACCAGATGCCGTAGCCGCCGGGCTCGTAGGAGGAGGGGCCGTCGTGGATGCGGGTGGCGAGCGGGAAGCCCTGCGCGTCGGCGCCCGTGCAGGACGCCTCCGCGGCGGCGGGGGCTGCGGTCGCCGTGGCCCCGGGGACGAGGACGACGGCTGCGGCGGCTAGGCAGAGGGACAGGGGGGTGCTCAGTCGCATGCGCATGAACAGGTGACTCTGCCGCGCCCAAAGACGAACACCGACACGCCACTCCGCCCACCCCCGACAACTCCACCCACCCAGCC
>NZ_LBMU02000097.1 GCF_001005085.2 Streptomyces humi | reverse complement strand
GGGGGACCCCTGGGCGGCACCGGGTGGGCGCGAGCGGCACCCCGCGAGCGGCGGTGAGCGAAACGCCCGGCACCAGCCCCCCGCACGGTTCACGCCCTCTGAGCGAACCCCCGGAACCAGCCCCCCCCGGCACCAGCCCCCTCGGCACCAGCCCTCTCGGCACCAGCCCCCCCGGCACCAGCCCCCCGGCACCAGCCCCCCCCCGCACGGGTCACGCCCTCCGCAGGAGGGTCCTCCGCCGCGGTGCCGGGCCGGCGCGGTGCTGCCACCACGCCCGCAGTCGCCGCCGGGAGGCCCGGTCCGCCGGCCGGCCCTCCCGCAGCAGCCGGCCCGCGAAGTCCAGCGCGTCCCGCCGGTACCCCCCTGTCATCGGCTGCTCCTGCGCGTACGCCAGGAACGCCGGACGGTACGACTCGCCCAGGATCTCCGGCAGCTCCGGCGCCACCTTCGCCACCACGTCCGCCCGCTTCCCGGCCAGCGCCCGCGCCTGCACCCCCATCCGCACCCGGTCGAACCCCTCCGGCACCGGCGTCCCCGCGACCAGCGACGACAGCACCGCGGCCTGGGCGAGTCCGACCCGCTGCCGGGTGGCCTCGGGGACGGCGGCCACGGGCACCGGCCCGCCGAGGCGGCTGTCGGCGGCGGCCGTCGCGCCGCCCGCCGCCACGGCCGCCCGGATCGCCGTCAGCTCCCGTTCCAGTTCGGCCGGTTCCGGGAAGTTCTCGTCGCGCTCCAGCAGGACCCCCGGCGGCGCGACCCGGGACGCGAGGTCGCCCAGGATGTCCAGGACAGCCGGCGGCACCGGGTGGGCGTGGCTGTCGTGCCAGACGCCGTCCCGCTCGAAGCCGCCGGCGACATGGACGTACGCGATCGCCTCGACGGGGAGTTCGGAGAGCGCCTTGGCGGGGTCCTCGCCCCGGTTGACGTGGTTGGTGTGCAGGTTGGCCACGTCGATCAGCAGCCGTACCCCGGTGCGGTCGGCGAGGTCGTACAGGAACTGTCCCTCGGTCATCTCCTCGCCGGGCCACGCGATGAGCGCGGCGATGTTCTCGACGGCGAGCGGCACGGGCAGCGCGTCCTGCGCGACGCGGACGTTCTCGCAGAGCACGTCGAGGGCGTCCCGGGTGCGCGGGACGGGCAGCAGATGGCCCGCCTCCAGGAGCGGCGACGCGGTGCGCGGGCCGCCCGCGCGGACGAACGCGATGTGCTCGGTGACCAGCGGAGCGGCCAGCGCCTCCGCCCGCTCGGCGAGCGCCCGCAGCCGTTCTCCGTCGGGGCGGTCCGCGCCGCCGAGGCCCAGCGAGACGCCGTGCGGGACGACCGTCACGCCCCGCTCGCGGAGCCGCCGCAGCGACTCGGGCAGGTGACCCGGGCAGGTGTTCTCGGCCACGACCTCCACCCAGTCGACGCCCGGCATGTGTTCCACGGCGTCCGCGATCTCCGGCCGCCAGCCGATCCCCGTTCCCAGCCGCTCCAGGACCATGGTCCTCCCCCTCCTCCGCCGAGGCCGTCGTCTTCGCGTCGGCGGGTGACGGGGGTATGGCCCCGGAGCGCGCCGGCGAACCGTGTTGCCTGCCGCTTCAGAGCAACATTTGAGGTTCGGCGGCGCGCTCCGGGGAGCCGATGGGCTACCGGCCGACCCCGCCCACGGAGTCCTCCGGGTCGGGGCGCCCGGTGTTCACCGTGCCCGGCGCTCCGGGCGAGGGACTGGACGTCGTCCGCACGTCGCCGCTGGCCTGCGCGGCCGGCGCGGAGGGCGCCACCAGCCCCGGCGCCGGTACCGCGGGGCCGGTCGGGCTGGCCGTGGTCGCGTTGGCGATCTCGTTGGCGATCGCCTCGAAGTCGACCTTGCCGGTCTTCTCCAGGATCGTGATGTGGTCCAGCACGGTCTGGTTGGTGTCGGAGGCGAGCTGCCGCACCAGGCTGTTGCGGGTGGTGTTCCGTACCGTCCCGATCGCCGGGAAGATCTTGCCGTGCGCGGCCCGCAGCAGGTTCACGAACTTGTACTCGTACTCCGCGCCGGTCGCCGACGACATCTCCTGGAGCCAGCCCTGCTGCTGCTCGTTGGGGACGTTGGGCAGCTCGACGTTGAGTTTGGCGGCGACGATCCGCACCCGCCTGTCCAGGTCGGTGTGACCGACGATCAGATGGTCGCCGGCCTCCTTGATCGCGGCGCTGGGCGCCCGCTGGACGGCCTGCTGTCCGGCCGGCAGCTCCCACAGCCCGGCCAGCCTGACCCGCACGATCAGATCGCGGTCGGCGGCCGTGAGCGGCCCCCACTCGGTGTTGACGGTCCCCGCCGCCACGTTCGCCTGCCCGGTGCCGGCACGGTCGCCGTACGACCACACGGGGTACACGAGCGCGCCGACGGTCCCGGCGAGTGCCGTCAGGATGAGGGCCGTTCCGTTCAAACGCCGCAAGGATTCCTCCCCGTGTCGCTGGTTCAGTGCCAGGACGTACGGCCGCACCCGCGACGCTGTTCAAACAAACGGCAAAGTTTCCCAGGGAATTCAAAAATCCCCAGCTCGGCGCTGGGCGAGCGGGCCGCTTCGGGCCCGATCGTGGTCGGCGGGACGGGAGTCGGACGACGTCTTCCCCCACGAGCGGCTCGACGGACCACGGTCCGTGCTCGCCCGGAACGAGGTCCTGTCATGGCCGGACCCGCCCGGAGCCGCCCCGCGCGGCCGCTCCGCCGCGCTGACGGAACCGGCCCGGCCGTGAGCGGCCCGTCAGGGGCGCCGCAGGCGGCCCAGCGGAGCGAAGTTCTCGCCGCCCTCCGCGGCGACGGTCAGGCCGGGAGCGATCTCGGTGAACCCGGCGTCCCGGACCAACGGCAGTTCGCTGCGGGCCAGTTCACGCCACTCGGCCGGATCGGCGGTCCGTACGGCGAGCGGGAACCCGGCGTCCCGCCAGGCCGTCCGCTCCTCCTCCGACAGTGCCCACCAGGCCAGTTGGGCCCCGTGTCCGGCCTGCGCCATGGTCTTCCCGGCCGACATCTCCACCCCGGGGTTCAGCCAGAGCACGGGCGCGGACGGGTCGGCGCCGACGGGCGGCTCGGGGTCCTCCAGTTCGGTCCCGGACACCTGTAGCTTCGCCAGCTCCCTGGGCCACCCGTCCAGGGGAACCGGGGGAAACACCCGTACCTCCGCGGACTTCCCCGTCAGGGTGATGCCGGGCAGTTCCCCGGCCCGCCGCCACTCGGCGCCCCGGGCCCGCCGCACGACCTTGCGGATCCGGGCGTCCTCCCAGTCCCGGACGGCCTGTGCCCACTCCCCGTCGCCGAGGGCGCGCTCGTCACTGAGCATCGTCAGCACGGCCCGCGCGGCGGTCTCCAGGGCGTCGGTCCGGGCAGGCGGGGCCGACTTCTCGATCCGCACGACGAGGGGCAGCACGAACTGGGGTGCTTCGTCGCGTGCGGTGGGTTCGGTCCGGAAGGGGCTGTCGCCGGGTGACTTCGAATCAACGCTCACCACATCACCCTAAAGGGCGCCGGGCGTGGCGGTCCCCGGCCCCGTCGCCGGGGGAGGGGACCGGCCCGCGGACCGAGACGACGCGTATCTCCGAGGCGAAACCGCACGACAATACGTCCATGTACCGTGATCTTGAACTGGCCCGCGTAGGCCGCCGGTACGGCATACGCGGCCCCTGGGTGTTAAGAGGCGTGGACCTCGTCATCACCCCCGGCACGCTCACCCGCGTCGAGGGAGCCAACGGCACCGGCAAGTCCACCCTGCTCCGCCTGGTCGCCGGCATCGACCGGCCCACCGAGGGCCGCATCACCGGCCGCCCCCGCACCGCGTACGTACCCGAGCGCTTCCCGTCGGCGCTCCCGTTCACCCCCGCCGGGTACCTCACCCACCTCGGCACCGTGCACGGCCTCTCCCGCCGCACGGCGACCGCCCGCGCGGCGGACTGGCTGGAGCGGTTCGGCGCCGCGGACCACGCGGCCACCCCCATGGCCCAGCTCTCCAAGGGCACCAGCCAGAAGGTCGCGGTCGCCCAGGCCCTGCTCGCCGACCCCGAACTCCTCGTCCTGGACGAGGCCTGGACCGGCCTGGACGCCGAGGCCCGCGAAGAGCTGGAGCGGGCCGTCGCGGAGCGGACCGCGGCCGGGGGCGCCGTCGTCTTCGTCGACCACGACCCACGGCGCCTGGCGGGCGCCCACACCGCCGCCTACCGGGTCGTCGCCGGCGGCCTCGCACCCCGCGCCGCGGAGGAGACCGCCCCCGACGGCCCGCTCACCGTCGTCACCGTCCGGGGTCCCGCCGGCGGCCGCCTGCCCGCCGACGCGACCCGTGCCGCGGTGTCCGCGACGGAACCCGTCGCCGGCTCCTATCGTCTTACGGTTCCCACGTCCCACTCGGACGTGGTCCTGCGCGCCCTCCTCACGGCCGACCCGCCCTGGCACGTGGTCACCGTGGGCCCCGCGGCCGCCCCGGCCCCGGCCGTCCCTCCGGACGAGAAAGACCGCCCATGACCGCACTCCTGCGCTACCAGACCGCACTCCTGCTGCGCTCCCAGCGCTGGCTGCCGCCGGTGATCCTGTACGCCGTGTTCCTGGGCGTGGGCGTGCAGAGCGGTCAGCCGGTGCTGGACTCGCTCGGCTACACCGCCGCCGCCCTGCTGCCGGTGGCCGCCTGGCTGGTACGGATCTGCGTCACGGGCGAACCCCCGGCCGCCCGCGCCTGTGTCACCGCGGCGACCGGCCCGGCCAGGGCGCACCTGGCCGCCCTGCTCACCGCCCTGGCCGCGGCCGCGCTTCTCGGCACGGCGGCCACCCTGGTCGTGACGGTGATCAGCCGGCACGCCACCAACGACCACCGGCTCCCCGTACCGCCCCTGCGGGCCGGAGCCGCCGGTCTGCTGGCGACCCTGGCCTGCGCGCTGCTCGGCACCGCCGTCGGGGCGCTCACCAACCGGCCGCTGCTGCGCTCACCGGGCCGGGCGGTGCCCGCGATGCTGCTGGCCGCGCTGCTCGCGACGGTGGCCGCGGGCTCCCCGGCACGGGCGGCGGTGAGCGGCCTGGTCACCGGCTCGGAGTCCGGCCGGATCCCGGTCTCGCCGCTCCCGACGGCCGCGGCGGCCCTGCTCGCCGCCGTCGCCTTCACCGTGGCCTGCTTCCTCGACGGCCGCCGCTCACCCTGAACAGGCGCTCCGCTGCGCCTCCTGCCACTCGCACCGCGGGCACAGGGTCACGCCCTTGTACGACTCCGGGTACTCCGTAGGATCCCGGCACAGCACGCACTCCGCGTACGGCGGCCCGTCCGCCCTCGGTGGCCGCGCGGTCCCGGCGATCGTGCAGTAGTCGCTCTCGTCGCTCATCCCTTCAGCGTAGGACGGTCACCGGTGGCCCGGTGTCTCCCCGATCAGCTGGGACACCTTCACGAAGCGGAAGCCGCGCTTGCGGAGCTCCGGTACGACGTCGCGGACCACCTGCTCGGTGGTCGGGGCGGCGCTGCGCGTGCAGTGCATGACGACCACCGAGCCCGGCTTCACCCCGTCCAGCACCTGCTTGGTCACCGCGTCGGCGTCGGTCGCGAACGCGTCCCCGCTCACCACGTCCCACTGCACCGCGGTGACCCCGAGCCGGCCGACCGCGCGCAGCGCCTGCCGGTCGTAACAGCCGCCGGGGAAGCGGAAGTACGGCATCGGGTGCGGCACGCCCGCCCGGAGCAGTGCCGTGTAGGCGCGCTGCACGTCCGAGGTCATCCTGTCGGCGGAGACGGTCGGCAGGCCGTAGCAGTCGCCGGTGAAGGCGTAGTGGCTGTAGGAGTGGTTGCCGACCTCGAACTGCGGGTCACGGCCGAGGGAGCGGGCCTGGTCCGGGTACTGGTCGGCCCAGCGGCCCGTCATGAAGACGGTGGCCGGCACCTTCAGCCGGCGCAGGGTCGCGATCAGTGCCGGGTTGTCGAAGTGCTCGCCGGCCGCGGCGCGCGGCCCCTGGTCGGCGGTCATGTCGGCGTCGAAGGTGAGGGCGACGGTCCTGCCCAGGGTGCGGGGGCCGTTCATGAAGACGGGGGCCGCGCCGCCCGGGCCCGCGGGGAGGGTGGGCGGCTTCGCCGGCTTCGTGGTGGGGGCGGGCCTCGCGGGAGCAGGGCTTCCGGACTTGGGCGCCTGGGCGGAGCCACAGGCGGCGAGCGCGGCGCCCAGGGCGCAGACGGCGGTCGTACCGGCAATACGGCGTACTAGTCTGATCACCATACGAACGTAGGGCGGAATATCGGGTTTTTCCGGTCGGCGCGGCGCCGGGTCACCCGGGCGGCGGCTGGGCCGGACCGGCCGGACCGGGCCCGGGTCCGCCGCCCGGCAGGGGGTGCTGGGCCCTCTCCAGGAAACGCAGCAGTTCCACCGGGAAGGGCAGCACCAGGGTGGAGTTCTTCTCGGCCGCCACCGCCACGATCGTCTGGAGCAGCCGCAGTTGCAGGGCGGAGGGGGTGCCGGCCATCTGCTGGGCGGCCTCGGCCAGCTTCTTCGAGGCCTGGAGTTCGGCGTCGGCGTTGATGATCCGGGCCCGGCGCTCCCGGTCGGCCTCGGCCTGCCGGGCCATCGAGCGCTTCATGGTGTCCGGCAGCGACACGTCCTTGATCTCGACCCGGTCGACCTGCACTCCCCAGCCCACGGCCGGGCTGTCGATCATCAGCTCCAGGCCCTGGTTGAGCTTCTCGCGGTTGGAGAGCAGGTCGTCCAGGTCGCTCTTGCCGATGATGGACCTGAGCGAGGTCTGGGCCATCTGGGAGACGGCGAACTTGTAGTCCTCGACCTTGATCAGCGCGCTGACCGCGTCGATCACCCGGAAGTAGACCACCGCGTCCACCCGTACCGTGACGTTGTCGCGGGTGATGCCCTCCTGGGCCGGCACCGGCAGTGTCACGATCTGCATGTTGACCTTGTGCAGCCGGTCCACGACCGGGATCACCAGGTTGAAGCCGGGCTCCCGCACCTCACCGGAGACGCGGCCGAGCCGGAACAGCACACCCTGTTCGTACTGCTTGACGACCCGTGCACCGGCGGCCAGGTACAGCACGCCGAAGCACAGGGCGGCCACCACCGCGGCCAGCAGCTCCTGAATCATCACGACCCCCGGAAAAAGAGGACCGATTTGTCTGATGCTGCAACGATATGCCCGGCGGGAGGGTGGGGCCACGGTCGCCGGAGATCAGGTCCGGGCCGGGGTGCCGAGGGGCGTCGGCACCCCGGCCCGGGAGCGGCCGCCGGTCGCGGCGGCCGGGTCCCGGGGCCGCGTGCGGGCCGCGGCTCAGGTGGCCGGGAGCTTCGCCGGTCCGGGGCCGGACGGCACCGGTTCGGCGCTGACCCGCACCGGTTCGGTACCGGCGTCGCTGTGCCGCTCGGCCCAGCTCTCCAGCGCGGTCCGGCAGGCGTGGTCGAGATGGTGCAGCCCCGACAGGTCCACCCGGATGGGGCGGTCCTGCGGCAGCGACTCCAGGCTGTCGAGGATCTTCGGCAGCCGCAGGAAGGTCGCGTTGCCCGACAGGTGGGCGTCGATGGGTCCGGCGCCCTTGTCGACGACCTCCAGCCTGAGGTGCGAGGCCTCCCAGGCGGTCTTCACGATCGACAGCGCCAGACCGATGAGGACCCCCTCGAACATGCTGACCGCGACGATGGACACCGCCGTGACCACCAGGATCAGCGCCTCGCCCCGGTGCTCGCGCCAGAGCGCGGCCAGCGCCCGTACGGGGATCAGCTTGGCGCCCGAGTAGACCAGGATCCCGGCCAGCGCCGGGATCGGGATGTAGCCCAGGGCACCCGGCAGCAGCGCCGCGAACAGCAGCAGCCAGAGGCCGTGCATGACCCGGGACGCCTTGGTCCGGGCGCCCGCCTGGACGTTGGCCGCGCTGCGCACGATCACCGCGGTCATCGGCAGGGCCCCGAGCACCCCGCAGAGCGCGTTGCCCGCGCCCTGGGCGACCAGCTCCCTGTTGTACTGGGTGCGCGGGCCGTTGTGCAGCCGGTCCACGGCCGCCGCGCTGAACAGCGACTCGGCGGACGCGATCAGCGTGAACGCGACGATCGTGCCGATCACCCCGAGGCCCGCCAGTTCGCCGAAGGCGCTGAGCGACGGCGGCTGCACGGAATCCAGCAGCCCCCGCACCTCGACGGTGGCGACCGGCAGGCTCAGGAGGAGCGCGGCCAGGGTGGCGAGACCGACGGCGGCCAGCGGGCCGGGGACCGTACGCACCTTCGCCGGGGCGTACTTCCACAGCACGAGGACCGCCACGGTGCCCGCGCCGAGGGCGAGCGAGGCAAGCGCCCCGCCGTCCCCGAGGGCGTCCAGGAACGCCCCGGGCAGCCCGGCTATCTTGCCCGGCCCCGATTCGGGCGCCTTGGCGGCGAGCGCCGGATACAGCTGCCCGGCGATCAGAACCAGCCCGATTCCGGCCAGCATGCCCTCGACCACCGAGACCGAGATGGCCCGGAAGTAGCGTCCCAGCTTCAGGACGCCCATGGTGATCTGGAGGACGCCGGTGGCGAGCACGATCACGCCGAGCACCGGCAGCCCGAACTCTTGCACCGCCTCGTAGACGAGCACGGTCAGACCGGCGGCCGGCCCCGACACCTGAAGGCTGCTGCCCCGCAGCATCCCGGTGACGAGACCGCCCACGATGCCGGTGACCAGGCCGAGTTCGGCCGGGACACCAGAGGCGACGGCCACGCCCACGCACAGCGGGAGCGCGACCAGGAAGACGACGAGAGAGGCGGCGAAGTCCTGACGTATGTATGGGAACTTGGTCATCGTGGCGCTCACAGGGCCTCGAAGGTGTCGGTGCCGGCGCGGTGTTCGCGCACGGCACCGGTGTGGACCTCGTAGTACCAGCCGCGCAGGGTCAGTTCGCCCCGTGCCAGCTTCCTGTCGATGAACGGGTAGGAGCGCAGCCGCAGCAGCTGGGCGAGCACATGGCTCTGCACGCCCTCGGCCACGGCCGGGTCCTCCGCCGCCCCGCTCGGGCGCGGCTCGGCGCTGGCCAGCCAGTCCCGCACGGCGGGTACGGCGGTCAGGTCGTCGCCGCGCACCAGCGCGCCGACGGCGCCGCAGTGCGAGTGCCCGCAGACGACGATGTCGCGGACGCCGAGCACCTCCACCGCGTACTCGATGGTGGCCGCCTCGCTGGTGGGGTGGACCGAGGCGTACGGGGGGACGATGTTGCCCGCGGTGCGCAGCTCGAAGAGCTCGCCCGGCCGGGCGCCGGTGATCAGGGCCGGGACGACCCGGGAGTCGGAGCAGGTGATGAAGAGCACCTGTGGGGACTGGCCTGCCGCGAGCTGGGCGAACTCCTCAGGGCGCTGTCCGAACGTACGGGCGTTGTCGATGAGGGGCTGCATGGTGTGTGGACTCCTCCTGGCGCGCCGGAACGGCGCGTCGGGCTTGCACGACGGTTGTGGGGGGGGTGAGCCGGGACCGGACCGGTCTCTCAGCAGCGGAAGACCTGGAGTGCGGCCGCCGAGTGGGCTCTGGATGCTCTGAAGGCGCGTCGGTGCTTGGCCGAGGGGGTCGTCGAGGCGTGTATGGCCTCGGTGTGCCGGGCGGTGGCCGGACGGTCGTCGGCGCAGCCGGCGGTGGCGGTGCGGTGGCGGTCCGCGCTCTGCGGCGGACCGGGCGGCTCGCCGCACAGTCCGTGGTGGCGGAGCGTGTGCGAGCCGTTGCGTACGGCGTTCGCCGGGGGCTTGGATCCGGGCTGGGCCTTGGCCTCGGTATGACTGAGAGTATGCGCGGCTGCGAAGGTTGCCGCGGGAGCGAAGAACTGGACGGCGAGCAGGGCGGCGGCCAGGAGCGAGATCACGGTCCGGGCCGTCGTACCTCGGAACATGAGCCCCCCTCGCGGCAGTTCACGCCTCTCGTGTGCACCAAGCACGGGTCAACGGTTGGTCAAGAAACACGTTAACCCCGCAAAGTCGTTTGCAGGGTTAACTCCGTGTTGCGACCCGAAGAGAGCGTGAAAAGCGCCGGTGGCGTGGCCTGATCAGGCTCTTGACACCAGTTCCTTGCCGTCCCGGGCGAGCGCGGTGAGCCGGGATATCGCACGGAAGTACTTCTTGCGGTAGCCGCCGTTCAGCATCTCCTCGCTGAACAGCCTGTCGAAGGGCAGCCCGGAGGCCAGTACCGGGACCTCACGGTCGTAGAGCCGGTCCGCGAGGACCACCAGCCGCAGCGCGGTCGACTGGTCCGGCACCGGACGCACGTCCGTCAGGCAGACCGCCGCGAGGCCGTCGGTCAGCGCGCCGTACCTGCTGGGGTGCACCTTGGCCAGGTGGTCGAGGAGGTGCGGGAAGTCGTCGAGCGACGCGCCGGGCGTGGCGTACGCGGCCTTGGTCACCTGCTCGTCGGAGTACGGCGCGGGCGCCTCGGGCAGGCCGCGGTGGCGGTAGTCCTCGCCGTCGATGCGCAGCGTGCGGAAGTGGGCGGACAGGCCCTGGATCTCGCGCAGGAAGTCGACGGCCGCGAACCGGCCCTCGCCGAGCTTGCCCGGCAGCGTGTTGGAGGTGGCCGCGAGCGCCACCCCGGCCTCGACCAGCCGCGCGAGCAGGCTCGACACCAGGACCGTGTCGCCGGGGTCGTCCAGCTCGAACTCGTCGATGCACAGCAGACGATGGCCGGACAGGGTCCGCACGGTCTGCTGGAAGCCGAGGGCGCCGACCAGGTTGGTCAGCTCCACGAAGGTGCCGAACGCCTTCAGCGCGGGCTCCGCGGGGGTCGCGTGCCAGAGGGAGGCGAGCAGATGGGTCTTGCCGACGCCGTAGCCGCCGTCGAGATAGACACCCCGGGGCCCCGCGGGCACCTTCGGCGCCCTGGCCCTACCGAGGCCGAGGAAGCCGCGCTTCCCGCCGCCCGCCGCGTGCGCCCCGCCGAGACCGGCCGCGAAGCTTTCGAGGACCCGTACGGCCTCGGTCTGGCTCGGCTGGTTCGGGTCCGGGAGGTACGTGGCGAAGCGGACCGAGTCGAAGCGCGGCGGCGGCACCATCTCGGCGACCAGCCGGTCCGCGGGAACGTGCGGCGCGCGGGCGCACAGGGACAACGGGGCCGCGTCGGCTATGGGGCTGACCTCGGAAGCGGCGGGAGAAGAGGACACGGTCACCCATGCTAGTTGCCGTGCCACACTGCACGGCATGCGACGCCTGTTCCCTGTGACCGAAGAAACAGCAGCCCAGGCCTCCGGCGGTGCGGCCGGACGGGAGCGCGAGGGGGAGTGGAGCCTCGCCGAGCTGGCCCTCGCCTACGCCTATCCCGAGTCCGCGGGGCGCCAGGCGTGGCTGCGGGCCAACATGGTCTCCACCCTGGACGGGGCGGGCCAGCACGACGGGCGCTCACAGCCCATCTCCGGCGCGGCCGACATGCGGATCTTCGGCACCCTGCGGGGGCTCGCGGACGTGGTCGTCGTGGGTGCGGAAACGGTACGGCAGGAGGAGTACCGGCCGGTACGCGCGCGTGCGGAGTTCGCGGGGGCCCGCGCCGCGGCGGGGCAGACGGAGGTCGCCGCGGTCGCCGTGGTCACCGCGAGCCTGGATCTCGACTTCTCGCTCCCGCTGTTCACCTCGCCCCTCGTGCCCACGCTGATCCTGACCGGCGCGGCGGCCGCGCCCGACCGGGTCGCCGCCGCGGAGAAGGCCGGTGCCCGGGTGGTGACCGCCGGGGACGGCATGGGCGTCGACCCGGCGCGCGCGGTACGCGCCCTCGCCGACCTGGGCCACACCCGGCTGCTCACCGAGGGCGGCCCGCGGCTGCTCGGCCAGTTCATCGCCGCCGGGGTCCTCGACGAGCTGTGCCTGACGGTCTCCCCGATGCTCACCGCCGGGGCCGCGCAGCGGATCTCCGGCGGACCCGGTGTCGCCGTGCCGCACCGCCTCGAACTAGTGTCCCTCCTGGAAGAGGCCGGATTCCTGTTCGGTCGCTACCGCCGGTCCTGACATCAGCGGAATCTACCGTTCCGCTTAGCTTTCGGCGGGCACACTGAATCCGGCAGTACCCGTGCGATCACGGGGCAGGATGGTTTCCGCAGGGTGCTCGGCCCCGCGGAGGACAGAGGGCCGAAGCGGCCCTCTAAGGAGAAGAGGCGCCTGGTGTTCACAAGCGTTCTGATGATCGAGAAGGCCCTGACGTCCGCCGACGTGGAGTTCGTCACCACCTTGCACGGGGACGAGCAGGTCGCCTTCCACGTGCTGCTCCAGCCGCGCGGCGACCAGGCGGACCGCCTGCTGCGGGCCATCGACGACATCGCACTCGGCGAACTCGACGAGGCCGCTCGCGAGCGGGACACGCCGGAGGGGGACGCAGCGAAGGGGCCGGCCGAGCAGGCGCTGGACGTGTCGCTGACGGCCCTGCGGGCGACCGGGAGCGCGGCGGAGGGGCGGATGGTCGAGGACCACCCGCTGGACGCGCTGCGGAAGCTGGTGGAAGAGGTGGGGGCGGACGAGGTCATCGTGCTGACTGATCCGCACTATGTGGAGGAGTTCTTCCACAGAGACTGGGCGTCGCGGGCGCGGCACAAGGTGGGGGTGCCGGTGCTGAAGCTGTTCTCGCACAGCAAGGCGTAGAGGTCGTGGGGGGGGAGGGGAGCGGTGCGGTGCGGTGCGTCTGTGGGTGCGGGTGCGTCGTGGCTGATCGCGCAGTTCCCCGCGCCCCTTGCGGGGCGCTGATGCCCGCGCCCCTTGCGAGGGGGTCGGGGGCCCAGCGCATAGGCTAGGGACGCTTTCGCACGTCATCGTCTCTGGGGAGAACCACATGGCACCCGGCCTTCCTGCCGCCATGGACCGACCGCACTTCATCGGCATCGGCGGCGCCGGGATGTCGGGGATCGCCAAGATCCTCGCCCAGCGCGGGGCCGCGGTGGCCGGCAGCGACGCCAAGGAGTCGGCCACCGCCGAGGCGCTGCGGGCGCTCGGTGTCACCGTGCACATCGGGCACGCGGCCGGGCACCTCGCCGACGACGCCAGCTGTGTCGTCGTGTCGTCCGCGATCCGCGAGGACAACCCGGAGCTGGCCCGCGCGGCCGAGCTGGGCATCCCGGTCGTGCACCGGTCGGACGCGCTGGCGGCCCTGATGGACGGGCTGCGCCCGATCGCTGTCGCCGGCACCCACGGCAAGACCACGACCACGTCCATGCTGGCCGTGTCGCTGAGCGAGCTGGGGCGGAGCCCGTCGTACGCCATCGGCGGCGACCTGGACGCCCCCGGCTCCAACGCCCTGCACGGCGCGGGTGAGATCTTCGTCGCCGAGGCGGACGAGTCGGACCGCAGCTTCCACAAGTACGCGCCCGAGGTCGCCATCGTCCTCAACGTGGAGCTGGACCACCACGCCAACTACGCCTCGATGGACGAGATCTACGAGTCCTTCGAGACCTTCGCCGGCCGGATCGTGCCCGGCGGCACACTGGTGGTCAACGCCGACCACGAGGGCGCCCGGGAGCTGACCCGGCGGGTCGCCGGCACCGTGCGCACGGTGACGTACGGCGAGGCCGCGGACGCCGACGTGCGGGTGCTGTCGGTCGTACCGCAGGGCCTGAAGAGCGAGGTGACGGTCCTGCTGGACGGGGCCGAGCTGACCTTCGCGGTCTCCGTCCCCGGCCGGCACTACGCGCACAACGCGGTCGCCGCGCTCGCCGCGGGCGTGGCCCTGGGTGTCCCGGCCGCCGAACTCGCTCCCGCCCTGGCCGCGTACACCGGGGTCAAGCGGCGCCTCCAGCTCAAGGGCGAGGCGGCCGGGGTGCAGGTGATCGACTCCTACGCGCACCACCCGACCGAGATGACCGCCGACCTGGAGGCGATGCGCGGCGCCGCCGGGGACGCCCGGATCCTGGTCGTCTTCCAGCCGCACCTGTTCTCCCGCACCCAGGAACTGGGCAAGGAGATGGGTGAGGCGCTGGCTCTCGCGGACGCGTCGGTGGTCCTGGACATCTATCCGGCACGCGAGGACCCGATCCCCGGGG
Organism: Streptomyces humi; assembly: GCF_001005085.2. Taxonomy (GTDB): domain Bacteria; phylum Actinomycetota; class Actinomycetes; order Streptomycetales; family Streptomycetaceae; genus Streptomyces; species Streptomyces humi. The sequence goes on along the minus strand of NZ_LBMU02000097.1, from coordinate 9,309 downwards.
TCACCAGCGAGCTGATCATCGAGGCGGCGCGGGCCGCGGGCGCCGACGTCACCGCCGTGCACGACAAGGACGAGGTGCCCGCCGTGGTCGCGGGAATGACCAAGCCCGGTGATCTGGTTCTCACCATGGGCGCGGGCGATGTGACCGACCTGGGCCCGAGGATCCTGGAACGCCTGGCGAAGTAAGGGGCTGAGACTCATGTCGTACGACGTCGAGAAGCCGGACGAGCAGTGGCGCGCGGAGCTGGGGCCGGCCGAGTACGCCGTGCTGCGCCAGGCCGCGACCGAGCCGGCCTTCACCGGTGAGTACACCGACACCAAGACCAAGGGCGTGTACTCCTGTCGCGCCTGCGGTGCCGAACTCTTCACCTCCGACACGAAGTTCGAGTCCCACTGTGGCTGGCCGTCCTTCTTCGACCCGAAGGACACCGACGCCGTGGAGCTGATCGAGGACCGCTCGCACGGGATGGTCCGCACCGAGGTGCGCTGCGCCCGCTGCGGCTCCCACCTCGGCCACGTGTTCGAGGGGGAGGGCTATGCCACCCCGACCGACCAGCGGTACTGCATCAACTCGATCTCGCTGCGGCTGACGGCCGACGAGAGCTGACGCGCCGCACCGCCGACCTTCCCGCACCCCGCCGCCCTTCCGGGCGGCGGGGTGTTCTCGTGTGCCCGTCGGCCGTGGCCGCACCGTCGATCGACATTGTGCAGTCTATTGACCGACGTGAAAAAACTGCCCTACATTCGTCGCGTTCCAGGCGGTGCCGTCCCCGCGCCGCGACCGCCGCATCTCCCGCACCGTTCGAAGGGGAGCACCCGTGTCCACTGAAACGCGTTCGCCGTCCGACCCCCCGGCCCTTCGCAAACCGTCCGGGCCGCTGCCCGTCGGCACCCTCGTCGCCGGCTGCTTCGCGGTCTGCCTGGCGCAGATCGCGCTCGCCATGCCGGCCACCCTGAACGGACTGTTCCAGGAGGATCTGCACCCCGTCGGCTCGCAACTGACCTGGATCTCGGACGCGTTCCTGCTGCCCGTCACCGTGCTGGAGCTGACCTTCGGCGTCCTCGGCGACCTCTTCGGACGCAAGCGGCTGCTGGTCGGCGGCGGCGCGCTGCTGGTCGTCGGCGAGGCGCTGGCCGCGGCCAGCACCGGCATCCACATGCTCTGGGTGGGCCAGGCCATCGCCGGTCTCGGCGCCGCGGCGCTGTTCCCGACCTCGCTCGCGGTGATCGCCGCCGGTACCCACACCGCCCGGGACCGCGCCCGCACGATCACGATCTGGGCCGCAGCCCTCTCCAGCGGCGGATTCGTCGCGCCCGTCCTCGGCGGCATCACCGGCAACTACGGTTCCTGGCGCTGGGCGTTCATCGTGGTCACGGGGCTGGCCCTGGTCAGCACGGTGCTCAGCCAGCTGCTGGCGCAGAACTCCAGCGCGCCCGAGGGCCGCTCCCTCGACCTGGCCGGGCAGATCACCATCGGCGTCGGCATGTTCGCGCTGCTGTACGCGGTGATCCAGGGCCCCTCGGACGGCTGGACGGCCACCCCGGTGGTGATCGCCTACGTGGTCGCGGCGGTCTTCATCGGGCTCTTCCTCGCCGCCGAGAGCCGGGCGGCCGCCCCCCTGCTGCGCCTGGACCTCTTCAGGAACCGGGCCTTCGCGGTCGCCTCGTTCGTCGCCGTCGTCGGCATGTTCAGCTACCTCGGGACGGCGTACGCGACCAGCATCCGGCTCGGCCCGATCCAGCACCAGAGCCCGCTGCGCGGGTCGTTCGCGTTCATCCTGCTCAACGCCTGGACGCTGGTGCTGCTGCCGCTGATCTCGCGGCTCCTGGAGAAGGTCAGCGCGCGCTGGGTGCTGGGGGTGGGCCTCGCCCTGATGGCGGCGGGCGACTTCACCGCCGCCACGCTCTCGGTCCACGACCGCGCCCTGACCTCGCTGATCCTGCCCATCGGCCTGGTCGGCATCGGATTCGCCCTCACGGTCTCCTCCATCACCGCCACCGCCGTCAACACGGTCGAGGTCCACTACGCGGGCATGGCCAGCGCCTCGACCAGCCTGCTGCGGGACTTCGGCTTCACGCTCGGCCCGGCCGTCATCGGGGCGGTCGCCCTCAGCCGGGCCGCCGACGAGTTCACCCGCAAGCTCGCCGGGTCCGGCCTCGGCGACCAGGTGAAGGCCGCGGCCGGGCAGGTGGCGGCCGAGGGCGGACCGCTCGCCGTCAACTCCGTGCCCGCGACCTCCCCGCCCGGCGGCGCGGCCCCCATCGCCCTGGAAGCCCTCGGCAACGGCTACGCCGTCGGTTACGTGGTCTGCGGCATCGCGGCCCTGGTCTGCTCGCTCCTCAGCGTGGTCGCCCTGCGGGGCAAGGCCGAGGAGACGGCGATGGAGGGAATCACGGCAGAGGAGGAGACCGCGGGCATCTGAGGCAGGCCTTGGGCGGGTCCGGGGCGAGGTGGTTCGCCTTGGGCGGGTCCGGGACGAGGTGGCTCGCCTTGGGCGGGTCCGGGGCGAGGTGGCTCGTCTCAGGGGCCGGGACTAGGGTGGACGTGCCACCGAGCAGCCGGCTGTGACCTGCCGAGGGTGGACGAGGAGGGCGAGCGGTGGCCACCTTGATCTCAGTCAACGTGGGGATGCCGAAAGACGTCTCCTGGCAGGGCAGGACCGTGTACACCGGCGTGCACAAGCAGCCCGTGTCCGGGCCGCGGATGGTGAGACGGCTCAACATCGACGGCGACGGTCAGGGCGACCTGGACGGCCACGGCGGGGAAATGCGGGCCGTGCTGGTCTACCAACTCGACTCGTACCGCTTCTGGTCCCGGGAACTGGGCCGGGACGACCTGACGCCGGGCAGCTTCGGGGAGAACTTCACGGTCGACGGGCTCCCCGACGACGAGGTGTGCATCGGCGACCGCTACCGGGTCGGCGAAGCCCTTCTGGAGGTCTCCCAACCGCGCGTCACCTGCTACCGGGTCGGCATGCGCCTGCGGGAACCGCGCATGGCGGCGCTGCTGGTGGCCCACCACCGGCCCGGCTTCTACCTGCGAGTCGTCGAAGAGGGCGAGGTGGAGGCCGGACAGCAGATCGTCAAGGTCTCCACCGGCCCGGAGGCCATGACCGTCGAGGAGATCGATTCCGTCCTGTACCTCTCCGGTCACACGCCCGACCAGGTGCGCCGTGCCCTGCGCATTCCGGCTCTCAGTCCCGGCTGGCAGGGCTCGATGCGCGCCCTGCTCGAACAGGCCGACAAGGGCGCCACCGCCTCGTCCGGCAGCGCCGGCCTCACCGTCGCGGCCGGCGTCCCGCCCCCGGCGTGGCGCGGCTTCCGTCCGCTGACGGTCACCGACGTCCACCCCGAGAGCGAGGACGTGGTCTCCCTGACGCTGGCCGCGGCTGACGGTTCCGCCCTGCCCGCCGCGCTGCCAGGACAGTTCCTGACCGTGCGGATGCGCGCGGCCGAGGACGGGACGTCCGTGATCCGCAGCTACTCGCTGTCGGGCGGGCCCGGCACGGGTACGTACCGGATCAGTGTGAAGGTGGAACCCCACGGCCTGGCGAGCGCCTACGTGCGCGCGCACGTCCGGGCCGGCGACAGCCTGGAGTTCGCCGCACCGCGCGGCACCTTCTGCCTGCCCGGCGGTGACACACCGGTCGTGCTGGTGTCCGCCGGCATCGGGGCGACTCCCGTGCTGGCCATGCTGCACTCACTGGCGGACGCCGCCTCCGGCAGACAGGTGTGGTGGCTGCACGCCGCCCGCAACGGCCGTGAGCACCCCTTCGCCCAGGAGGTGCGGGACCTGGTGGCACTCCTGGCCGACGCCCGGTCCGTCGTCTACTACAGCAGGCCCGGCCTCGCCGACGAGCGTGGCAGGGACTACTCGGAAGCGGGCCGCATCTCGGCCGAGCGGGTCCTCGGCCTGGGCCTGCCCACCGATGCCGACGCCTACGTCTGCGGACCCGCGGCCTTCATGGACGGCATGACCGAGGCGCTGGTCAAGGCCGGTCTGCGGCCGTCCCGCGTGCACACCGAGAACTTCGGCGGCGGCCCCTCGCTCACGCCGGGGATCAAGGGCACGTCCGCGGTGCGGACGCCGCACCGGCCCGAAGGCGCCCCGGGCACCGGTCCCAGCGTCTCCTTCGCCCGCAGCGGACTGACCGTCCCGTGGAACGACGACCGGAGCTCCCTGCTGGAACTGGCGGAAGCATGCGATGTCCCGGTCCGCTGGTCGTGCCGCACGGGGGTCTGCCACACCTGTGAGCTCGCCATGATGTCCGGGGCCGTCGACTACTCCCCGGACCCGGTCGAGCCACCGGGCGACGGCAACATCCTCATCTGTTGCAGCAGACCCGCGCGGGACGTCGTCCTGGATCTCTGACACCTGCCGTCCCGCGGGCGGTCCTGCCCGGCGGACGCCGACCGGTGCCGTCGTCATACGGGCGTGGCGGTCGGTGTCTGTCCGGCCGGTGCCGGGGCGAGCGGGAGCGTCAGGGTGAACGCCGTCGTCCGGTCCCGCTCCTCGTCCAGCGTGATCGTCCCCCCATGGGCCTCCACCAGCGCGCGTGCCACCGCCAGCCCCAGACCGCTGCCGCCGCGGTCGCGGCTGCGGGCCTTGTCGACGCGGTAGAAGCGGTCGAAGACCCGGTCCCGGTCGCCGGGCGGAATGCCGGGCCCCCGGTCGGTGACGCGGACCGACGCCGAGCCGGCGGCGACCTCGACCGTCACGGCCACCGGGGTCCCGGCGGGTGTGTGCACGGCCGCGTTGGTGAGCAGGTTGTCCAGGACCTGGCGGATCCGGACCGGGTCCAGGCGCAGCGGGACCGGGTCAGGACCGGCCGTCACCGTCAGGGGATGGTCCGCGTGCGCCGCGCGGAAGGCGTCGGCGGCCTCCCGGACCAGCTCCGTCAGGTCGGTGTCCTCCAGCCGCAGCGGGGTCTCCACCTCGGCGGCGTCCAGACGGGCGAGGAGCAGCAGGTCGTCGAGGAGCACGCCCATCCGGGCCGCCTCGGCGCGCAGCCGGGCCAGGTGCCTGTCGCGCTCCTCGGGCTGGTTGGCGGCCGCGTACTGGAAGAGGTCGGCGTAGCCGCGTACCGACATCAGCGGGGTGCGCAGTTCGTGCGAGGCGTCCGCGACGAAACGGCGCAGCCGCTGCTCGGCCTCGGCGCGCACGGCGAGCGAGTGGTCGATGTGTTCGAGCATCGTGTTGAACGCGGTGCGCAGTTCCTCGACCTCCGGACCGCCGCCCCGCTTGGCCGCGCGCAGCGGCAGCCGGGCCGCCGACTCCGTCAGGTTGTGCGAGGCGATGCCGTGCGCGGTGTGCGCCATGTCGCTCAGCGGCTCCAGACCGTGCCGCAGCAGCCGGCGGCCGAACACCACCAGCGCCAGCAGGGCCAGCCCGAAGGCGACGACCTGGACCGTGACCAGTTGTCGTACCGTGTCGTCGATGCTGTCCATCGGGGCGCCGCTGACCAGCACCACCCCCGGTTCCACCGCGCAGCCGCGCAGCCGGTACTCGCCCTCGCCGGTCAGGTCCCTGGTGCGCAGCACCTCGGTACCGGCGGCGATCTGCGCCTTCGCCACCGACGTGAGGTCGGCGATGTCCGCGGGCAGGTCACCCGTCTCCTCGGGCCTGCGCAGCACCGGGGTGCCGTTCGAGACGTCGTACACGGCGTAGTACCAGCGGTAGTACTTCTTGCCCTGGAGGGAGCCGTTCTGCTCGATGCTCTTCGACTGGGCGGTCTGGGCGAGCCCGAGCTGGCTGTCCAGCTGGGCCGACAGGTAGTCCCGCATGTAGGTGGTCAGGGCCGTGCCGACGACCGCGAACACCACCAGGGCCAGCGCGCCGAGCCCGAGCGCCAGCCGGGTGCCGAGCCGTGTGCTCCGGTACGACCGCCGCAGCCGCCCGATCACTCCGCCGCCTGCCGGCGTATGACGTACCCGAAGCCGCGCACGGTGTGGATCAGCGGCTCCCCGCCGGCCTCGTCCATCTTGCGGCGCAGCCGGCTGACGACCAGCTCCACCACGTTCGAACGGCCGCCGAAGCCGTACTCCCACACGTGGTCGAGGATCTGCGCCTTGGTGAGCACGGTCGGCGACCTGCGCATCAGGTAGCGCAGCACCTCGAACTCGGTGGGGGTCAGGGAGAGCAGCCGGTCGGCGCGGCGGACCTCGCGGGTGTCCTCGTCCATGGTCAGGTCGGCGACCCGGAGCACCGAGCGCTGGAAGCCGGGTCCGGCGCTGCGCCGCAGCACGGTCCGCAGCCGGGCCATCAGCTCCTCCACCGCGAACGGTTTGACCAGGTAGTCGTCACCGCCCCGGGTGAGCCCGGCGACCCGGTCGGCGACCCCGTCGCGGGCCGTGAGGAACACCACCGGCACCATCGTCCCGGAGTGCCGCAGCCGGTCCAGGACCCCGAAGCCGTCGAGGTCGGGCAGCATCAGGTCGAGCACGACGATGTCCGGCCGGAACTCGGCGGCCCGGACCAGCGCGTCCTCGCCGGAGTACGCGGTGACCGCGTCCCAGCCCTCGTACCGTGCGACCGTCGCGACCAGGTCGGCGATCGGCGGGTCGTCGTCCACGACGAGGAGTCGTACTTTTTCCACCCGCTCATATTGCGCCACCCGGCCGTGGACACCAGACCCGAGCTCACACAGAGAACACATCGATAACCAGTTGAAAGCACCCCGACAGGAAAACGACAGCAGCCACGGGTGAAGCTCGACTCCCAGGACCCGATCAAGGAGCTGCCGACCCGTGACGACCGTCCAATCACCCCCTGCGCCCCCCACGGCGATACGCCCCAGGGTGGTGGCCCGCACGGGCCTGTACGCCGTGCTCGCCGTGAACGCGGCCGTGGTCGCCTGCTTCTTCGCCCAGGCGGGCTTCGCCTCCAACGCCCTGATCGTCATCGGCCGGCTCTTCGGTCTGTACGGCGCCCTCGTCATGGCCTTCCAACTGGTGCTGGTGGCCCGGCTGCCCTGGCTGGACCGCCGGATCGGCATGGACCGGCTGACCTCCTGGCACCGCTGGACCGGCTTCGCCCTGCTGTGGACGCTGCTCGCGCACGCCGTCTTCATCGCCTTCGGCTACGCCGACGGCGCGGGCGTCGGCCCGGTCACCGAGGTCGTCGACCTCGCGGAGACCACGGAAGGCGTGCTCCGGGCCGTCGTCGCGCTCGGCGTCATCCTCGTGGTGGGCGCCGTCTCGGCCCGCTACGCCCGCCGCCGCCTCGCCTACGAGACCTGGCACTTCGTCCACCTCTACACCTACGTGGCCGTGGTGCTGGCCTTCAGCCACCAGGTCGCGGTCGGTACGACCTTCACGTCCTCGTCCGCCGCCACGGCGTACTGGTACGCGGTGTGGGGCGTCGCCCTCGGCGCGGTGGTCACCGGCCGTGCCGTGCTCCCCCTGTGGCGCAACCGCCGCCACCAGTTCCGGGTCTCCGCCGTCGTCCCCGAGTCCGACAACGTGGTCTCGGTCCACGTCACCGGCCGCGATCTGGACAGACTGGGCGCCCAGGCAGGCCAGTTCTTCCTGTGGCGGTTCCTGACCAAGGACCGCTGGTGGCAGGCGAACCCCTTCTCCCTCTCCGCCGCCCCCGACGGTCGTACCCTGCGCCTGACCGCCAAGGCCGCCGGCGACGGCAGCGCCGCCCTGCGCCACCTGAAGGTCGGCACCCGGGTCTTCGCCGAGGGCCCCTACGGCGCGTTCACCACCCTGCACCGCCGCAGGGCCGAGTCCCTGCTGATCGCCGGCGGCGTCGGAGTGACCCCCATCCGCGCCCTCCTCGAGGACCTGGAAGGCCACGCGGTCGTCATCTACCGCGTCGGCTCCGACCGCGACGCCGTCCTCTACGACGAACTCCGCGACCTCGCCGTCGCCAAGGGCGCCGAACTGCACCTGGTCACCGGCCCGCCGGTGCCCGACAGGCTGGCCGCGCGCGAACTGGCCCGGCTGGTGCCGGACATCGCCGACCGGGACGTCTTCCTGTGCGGGCCGCCCCCGATGATGAACGCGGTGCTGCGCAGCCTGGGAGACCTGGGCGTGCCCAAGCCGCAGATCCACTTCGAGCGTTTCAGCCTGGCGGGATGAGAGAGACACCGTGAAGCGAGCCATACCTGTCGTCGTCCTGAGCATCGCGGGCCTGATCCCCGTCTGGCGCTACGAGCCGTCGGTCGGCGGTACGACGTCCACCACCGCCGAACCGGCCACGACCCCGTCCGCCGCCACCCCGTCCACTGCCGCGACCGGCGCCTCGGGCACCACCGCGGCCTCGGGCACGGTCGTCAAGGGGACGACCGTCAACACCGACAAGGGCCCGGTCCAGGTCCAGGTGACCTTCTCCGGCGACCAGATCACCGCCGTGAGGATGCTCCAGCAGCCGGACCACCCGCAGACGACGGCCGCGGTGCCGGTGCTGATCTCGGAGACGCTGAAGGCGCAGAGCGCGGACATCGACACCGTCTCCGGCGCCACGATCACCAGCGACGGCTACAAGGAGTCCCTCCAGGCCGCGATCGACGCGAAGGGCTGATCATGCGCCGGGTCGAACACGTCATGGGTTTCCCGGTGTCGCTGCGCATCGACGACGACGGGGACTTCGAGGAGGCCGCGGACGCCGCTTTCGCGTGGCTGCGCGAGGTCGACGAGCGGTTCAGCCCTTTTCGGCCGGACAGCGAGGTCTCCCGGCTCGACCGGGGTGAGCTCGCCGGGACGTCGGTCTCCCCGGACCTCGCCGAGGTGCTCGCACTGTGCGAGGAGTACCGGCTGGCGACCGGCGGCGCGTTCGACGTGCGGCTGCCGGGGCGGGGCCTCGACCCGTGCGCGGTCGTCAAGGGCTGGTCGGTGCAGCGGGCCGCGGAACTGCTGTCGGCGGCCGGGGCGCGGCGGTTCGTGCTGAACGCCGGGGGAGACGTGGTCGCCTCCGGCGGACCCTGGCGGGTGGGGGTGCGGCACCCCGAAGACGCCGACCGGCTGTGCGCGGTCCTGGAGTTGACCGACGGCGCGGTCGCCACCTCCGCCCGCTACGAGCGCGGCGACCACATCATCGACGGCCGCACCGGGCGTCCGGCGACCGGCCTGCTCAGCGTCACGGTCGTCGCCCCGACCCTGACGGAGGCGGACTCGGTGGCCACGGCCGCCTTCGCACTGGGCGCGGAGGGCACCGCGTGGGCGGCGGCCCGGCCGGGCTGCGAGGTGTTCGTGGTGGACGCGGAGCGGTCCGTGCTGCGGACGGCGGGGTTGCCGGTCGCCGGGGAACCCTCGGCAGCCGCCTGATCCTGCGATCGCCCGTCCCGCCCGTCCCGCCCGTCCCGCC
>NZ_LBMU02000096.1 GCF_001005085.2 Streptomyces humi | reverse complement strand
CGCCCGTCCCCGCCCCACCACCCGACGCCGACCCACCCGACGCCGACCCCGACCCCCCGCCTGTTCCCGGCCCCGTCCCCGTCGGTGCGGGCGACGCCTCCGCCGGCAGGATCCGGAAGGACGACAGCACCCTGTCCTGGTCCGGCTCCACGTCGCACGACGCGTTCACCGTGCGCAGCACCGTCTCGCTGCCGTCCGCCTGCCGTGGCGTCACACGCAACTCGATGTCACCCGCGACGATCCTCGCGGTGCCCGCCCGCGTGAAGGTGAGCGACGGTGCGGTCCCGTGCGCCGGGACGGTCAGCGACCCCGACGACGGGATCTGGGTCACGGGCACGTCCATCGGCACCGTGACGTCCACGTCCCCCTGCGGCGCGGCCACGACCGCGTGCACCTTCGCCGTGCCTTCGAGGCTGGTGGCCCCGACCGTCCGCAGTCCCGCCGGGACGAGCCCGCCGACCGCCGCCGACGCGTCCACCGGCAGCCGGGGAGTGGGGCGGCCGACCACATGGGTGTCGGAGACGTCCCACGCGACCGACCCCGTCATGGCCTGTCCGCCGAGCAGCCCGAAATCGCAGGTGTACCGGAAGGCCCGGGGAGCGGCCGCCGTGCTCGCGGCTCCTGCGGCGGCTCCTGCGGCGGCTCCCGGGGCGGCTCCTGCGGCGAAGACGAGGACGGCCCCGGCGATCCATGCGGCGGCCGTGCGTCCGGCCTGTAATGCACCTGGCATATACGCACCGTACGTAACCGGATGCGGTACGTCAGTCCGGGCGGCGGAACCTTCACTGCGCTTCCACGAACCCTCGTGGACACGTGCGGCTAAGCCGGCACCGTCAGCCCCCACGCGCCCTCCAGGACCCGCCAGGTCCGGCGTCGTACCGGGCCCGCCACCCCCGCGTCGGCCCGGTACCGGAAGTCCGCGCCCACCACCGTCACCGTCCGGCCCGACGCGCGTAGCGGGGTCGCCTCCGCGCCCACCGACAGGGGCCGCACCTCCACCTCGGCCACCCCGCGGTCGCCCGGGGTCACGGACACGCCCTCCAGCGGCTGGTCCAGGTCCACCACGGTCCGCCCGTCGACCTCCACCCGCAGCCGCGCGGGCCCCGGCCGGGACACGACCGGGGCCGGGCGGGCGGACAGGGACCGTACGAGGGTCTGGTACGGCCGCAGCCACGTCCGTATCGCGGTCTCCGGCTCCGGCGCCTGCGGCTCGTCGGCCACCGGCGGGATGCGCAGCGCGCCCAGCACCACCCCGTCGCTGTCGTCGACCAGGAGGTCCATCCGGCGCTCCACCCCGTCCAGCACCGCCCGCGCCGCCGCCACCGCACCGGCCGGCACGCCCAGGGTGTGCGCCACGCTCTGCGCGCCCCCGACGGGGACCACGGACAGCACACATCCGGCCAGCTCCCGGCGGCGGTGCAGCAGGGTCACCGCGCGGACCAGGGCGCCGTCGTCACCGATGACCACCGGCCGCCGCGAGCCCCGGCGGGACAGCGCGCGGGCGAATTCCTCGGGGCCGTCCGGCAGGCACACCTTCGCCGCCGCACCCGCGCTGAGCACGTCTTTCGCGATCCGGACGGATTCGTTGTCCGTTTCCCTGGCCGCCGGATCGATGATCACCAGCAGCTGATCGGACGTCGCGAAAGTCGCCACCTCGGTCCTGCCTCGCTTCCTCGGGTAGCATCACTGTGCAAGAGCCCCTTGCGCTATTGCGCCAGGGGTTTCGTCTATTCCGGGGCATCCGGTCCGACGGTTGTGCGGCCAACGACGGTCGCGGTGGTACGCGGCGCTGAACAATACGCGTACGCCCCTGACCTTGGACATGCCCCGCCCGGAAGGGGTGTACGCGCGTGCCCGCACTTGTGCTGCTCGGTGCTCAGTGGGGTGACGAAGGCAAGGGAAAGGCGACGGACCTGCTAGGCGGTTCCGTCGACTACGTGGTGCGTTACCAGGGTGGCAACAACGCCGGCCACACGGTCGTCGTGGGCGACCAGAAGTACGCGCTCCACCTGCTCCCTTCCGGAATCCTCTCGCCCACGTGTGTCCCGGTCATCGGCAACGGTGTCGTCGTCGACCCGTCGGTCCTGCTCTCCGAGCTGAGCGGTCTGAACGAGCGTGGCGTCGACACGTCCAAGCTCATGATCAGCGGTAACGCGCACATCATCACGCCGTACAACGTGACCGTCGACAAGGTGACGGAACGCTTCCTCGGCAAGCGCAAGATCGGCACCACCGGGCGCGGCATCGGCCCGACCTACGCCGACAAGATCAACCGCGTCGGCATCCGGGTCCAGGACCTGTACGACGAGTCGATCCTGACGCAGAAGGTCGAGGCGGCCCTCGACGTCAAGAACCAGATGCTCACCAAGCTCTACAACCGGCGCGCGATCGCCGTGGAGCAGGTCGTCGAGGAGCTGCTGGGCTACGCGGAGAAGCTCGCTCCGTACGTCGCCGACACGGTGCTGGTCCTCAACCAGGCGCTGGAGGAGGACAAGGTCGTGCTCTTCGAGGGCGGCCAGGGCACGCTCCTCGACATCGACCACGGCACGTACCCCTTCGTGACCTCGTCGAACCCGACGGCCGGCGGTGCCTGCACCGGCTCCGGTGTCGGCCCGACGAAGATCAGCCGGGTCATCGGCATCCTCAAGGCGTACACGACCCGGGTCGGCGCCGGCCCGTTCCCGACCGAGCTGTTCGACGCGGACGGCGAGGCGCTGCGCCGGATCGGCGGCGAGCGCGGTGTGACCACCGGCCGGGACCGCCGCTGCGGCTGGTTCGACGCGGTCATCGCCCGCTACGCGACCCGGGTGAACGGCCTGACCGACTTCTTCCTCACCAAGCTCGACGTGCTCACCGGCTGGGAGCAGATCCCGGTCTGTGTCGCGTACGAGATCGACGGCAAGCGGGTCGAGGAACTCCCGTACTCGCAGACCGACTTCCACCACGCGAAGCCGGTCTACGAGAACCTGCCGGGCTGGTCCGAGGACATCACCAAGGCCAAGTCCTTCTCGGACCTGCCGAAGAACGCCCAGAACTACGTCAAGGCGCTGGAGGAGATGTCCGGCGCCCCGATCTCCGCGATCGGCGTGGGTCCGGGCCGGGACGAGACGATCGAGGTCAACTCGTTCCTGTAGGGCGCGCCTTCACTGTCGCACTTGGGCCGGTCTTGGGAATCCTTGACCGGCCCTTGGTCCGCTCGTGGTTACGCCGGTAACGGGCGAGGGTCAGCATCTACGCGGGTAGCCCGCCGCGGCCCGCACGCCTCACCCGTCCTCTGTGCCTCTCCAGGAGTCCTGAATGCCCGTCAATCCCATGAACCGCCGTGAGTTCGTGCAGAAGTCGGCCGTCACCGGCGCCGCCGTGGCCGTCGCGGGAACCGTCGGTACCGGCACCGCCCAGGCCGCCGAGCACGGCCACGGCCACACCAAGCCGCCCAAGGCGCCCAAGACCTGGAGCTTCACCGTCCTGGGCACCACCGACCTGCACAGCCACGTCTTCAACTGGGACTACTACACCAACGCGGCGCCCGTGGACTCCAAGGGCAACACGTACGGCATCGCACGCATCGCCACCCTGGTGAAGAACATCCGCAAGGAGCTGGGCGCGGACCGGGTCCTCCTGGTCGACGCCGGTGACATCATCCAGGGCACCTCCCTCGCCTCCTACTTCGCGAGCGTCGACCCGATCACCGGCAAGGACGGCAAGCGCGGTCCCGAGCATCCCATGGCGATCGCCATGAACGAGATGCGCTACGACGCGGCCGCCCTCGGCAACCACGAGTTCAACTACGGCATCGAGGTGGTCCGCACCTTCGAGAAGCAGTGCGACTTCCCGCTGCTCGGTGCCAACGCCCTGGACGCCAAGACGCTGAAGCCCGCCTTCCGGCCCTACACCGTCAAGCACATCAAGGTCCCGCACGGCCCGGACATCAAGGTCGGCATCCTCGGCCTGACCAACCCGGGCATCGCCCTGTGGGACAAGGACAACGTCTCCGGGAAGATGGCCTTCACGGGCCTGGTCGAGCAGGCGAAGAAGTACGTGCCGCGGCTGCGCGCCCTCGGCTGTGACGTCGTCTTCCTCACCGACCACTCCGGCCTGGACGGCTCGACCTCGTGGGGCGACGAACTCCCCTACGTGGAGAACGCGTCGAACCTGGTCGCCGAGCAGGTGCCCGGCATCGACGCGATCCTCGTCGGCCACACCCACGTCGACGTCCCGTCGTACACGGTGAAGAACGCGGAGACGGGCGAGGACGTCCTGCTCTCCGAGCCGTACTGCTACGGCTACCGGCTCTCCCGCTTCGACTTCGAGCTGGAGCACGTGCACGGCTCCTGGAAGGTCACCAGGAAGACCGCCACCACCCTGAACAGCAACACGGTGGCCGAGGACCCGCGGATCACCGAACTCCTCACCAAGGACCACGAGCTGGTGGTCAAGTACGTCAACACCGCGATCGGCACCTGCACCGCGGCGATGTCGACGGCGGAGGCCTGCTGGAAGGACGTCCCCGCCATCGACTTCATCCAGCAGGTCCAGATGGACGCGGTGAAGGCGGGCCTGTCCGCGGCGGACGCGGCGCTGCCGCTGATCTCGGTGGCCGCGTGCTTCAGCCGTACGGCCACCATCCCGGCCGGTGACGTGACGATCCGCGACGTCGCGGGCCTCTACGTCTACGAGAACACCCTGTACGGCAAGAAGCTCACCGGTGCCCAGCTCAAGGACTACCTGGAGTACGCGGCGAAGTACTACCACCAGGTCCCGGCGGGCACGGCGGTGGACACCGCCACCCTCACCAACGCCAACAGCTTCTGGGACTACATGTACGACATGGCGGCCGGCGTCGACTACGAGATCGACATCGCGGCGGCCGAGGGCTCGCGCATCAAGAACCTCAGCTACAACGGCACCGCGGTCGCCGACGACCAGGTCTTCGTCGTCGCCGTCAACAACTACCGCGCCAACGGCGGCTCCGGCTACCCGCACATCGCGTCCGCCGAGATCGCCTACAGCTCCACCAACCAGGTCCGCGACCTGATGGTCGCCTACGCCACGGCCAAGGGCACCATCGACCCGTCCGCCTTCGCGGCCGTCAACTGGAAGCTGACGCAGGGCGGCACGCCGGTGTTCTAGCGGTCGCTGCCTCCTGATTCGTGGCGGTTCCACCTCGTGTGGGGCCGCCACTTCTTATTTGCCCGGCAAGCGGAACCTGTTAATTCGCCCAGCGAATTAAGCGTAATCTGTGAAACCTTAAACGCTGTGAATCCTGAAGGGTTTCGGATGTAATCCGAAGCTGTTTTTCAGTTGCCTTTCACGTGTTGAGTGTCAACAATGTTGTTGGTACTGTCCCTGGCGTCGCAGCAGGCCAACGGGTGCTTCCCGAAAGGCTGATGCGTCATTCCATGCCTGCCTCCACCTTGTCGCACAAGGAGCTTTTTTCGTGAGCAGAGACAGAACTCGTCAGGTGCGTAACCGACGTACTTGGCGGGGTGTGGCCGGGGCTGCCACCGCTATTGTGCTGGTCGGCGGCGGATTCGCCGTCGCCAATGCGTCGACCGACTCGGCGCAGAAAACGGCCGTAGGCGTCCAGCGTCCGGTCCACAAGGACGCCAAGGGTGTCGCGGCCGTGGTCAGCGCCGCCAACGCGTTCCTCAACACGCTGACCTCGGACCAGCAGGCGGAGACGCTGCTGGACCTCACCCAGGCGAACGCGACCGCGTGGTCGAACCTGCCGTGCGGCTCCTCCTGCCGCCCCGGCATCCAGACCGGCTCGCTCTCGGACGACCAGCTGGCCGCCCTGAAGAACGTGCTGAAGGTCGCCCTGGGCACCGGCAAGAGCACCGGTTACGAGCACGTCCTGGAGACCCTCAAGGCCGACGACGTGCTCGCCTCCGCGCAGAGCACCAGCTCCTCGTCCGACGCCCCGACGGGCGGCGCCTCCGACGCGCCCTCCGCCACCGCCAGTTCGACGGCGACCGACGTCCCGACCGACGTCCCGACCGACGTCCCGACCGGCACCCCGCCCTCCGGCGGCGCCGGCGGCGGCTACGGCAGCGGCATCTACTTCCTGGCGTTCCTGGGCACCCCGTCGGCGACCGGCACCTGGCAGCTGCACTTCGGCGGCCACCACCTCGCCGTCGACATCACGTACAAGGACGGCAAGGTCGCGGGCGCCAGCCCGTACTTCACCGGCGTCGAGCCGACCACCTGGACCGACGACGACGGCACCACGTACTCGCCGCTCGCGAAGTTCCGCGACGGTCTGCTGAAGCTCACCGGCAGCCTGACCACCGAGCAGCTGGCCGAGGCCAAGCTGTCGGAGTCGTTCAGCGACGTACTGCTCGGTCCGGGCAAGGACGGCGACTTCCCGGAGACCAAGGAGGGCATCAAGGTCAGCGAGCTGTCGCCGAAGCAGAAGAAGCTGGTCCTCGAAGCCATCCACCCCTGGGTGGCCAACGTGGACGACGCCACCGCCAAGCAGCTCATGAAGACGTACGAGCGCGAGCTGGACCAGACCTACGTCTCCTACTCCGGCGGGACCGCTCTGGACACCCAGGGCGACTACGTCCGGATCGACGGCCCGAGCGTCTGGATCGAGTTCGTCTGCCAGAACGGCGTGGTCTACCGGGACCAGGTGCACTACCACACGGTGTACCGGGACCACACCCGCGACTACGGAAACGAGTTCTCCTTCTCATGACCGGACCGCGAAACTGGCTGACCACAGCGCTCGCACGCCTGGTGGCCGGGATCGCGATCGTGGTACCGGCGGCGCTCCTGCTCGGGGCGTCGCCGGCCGCCGCGCATCCGATGCCGCACTCGGTGGTCCAGCTCGACGTGTACCGGTCCTCGGTCGCCGCCCGCCTGGAGCTGCCGGTCAGCGACTTCTCCCGGGCCAGCGGGATCGACCTCACCGAGACGACCAAGGCCCGACTGCCGTCCCGGGCCGCCGCCGTCCGTGCCTACCTGCTCAAGCACATCCACCCGACCACGACCGGCGGCAAGGCCTGGCGGGTCGCCATCGGATCGATGCACCTGAGCGCCACCCGGCAGACGTCCACCGGTCCCTACCGCGAGCTGACCGTCGCCGCGGTCCTCACCCCGCCCGCCGACGCCGACGTACGCCACTTCACCTTCCGCTACGACGTGATCGTGCACCAGGTCGTCACCCACGTGACCCTCGTGACGGTCCGCCAGGACTGGGCCAACGGCCAGGTCGACGGCAAGGGCACCACCCAGGTCGGCACCATCGAGCTCGACGTCCGGCACATGAAGGTCCCGGCCCTCAAGGTCGACCTCGGCCCCGGCAGCGCCTGGCGCGGCTTCGTCGCCATGGTCGGACTCGGCGGCAACCACATCCTGACCGGCACCGACCACCTGCTCTTCCTGCTGATCCTGCTCCTGCCGGCCCCCCTCGCCGCGACCGGCGGCCGCTGGACCGGCCTGGTCGGCCCCCGCAAAGCACTCGCCCGCATCGGCGGCATCACCCTCGCCTTCACCGCCGGCCACTCGGTCGCCCTGGCCGCGAGCTCCCTGGGCCGGCTCGACATCCCGTCCTGGCCGGTGGAGGCGTTCATCGCCGCGAGCATCCTGGTCGGCGCGATCCACGCGATCCGCCCCCTCTTCCCCGGGCGGGAAGCGGCCGTGGCGGGCGTCTTCGGCCTGGGCCACGGTATGGCGTTCTCCTTCGTGCTCGCCGAAATGCACCTCTCCACAAGCCAGTTGGTCACCAGCCTCCTCGGCTTCAACCTCGGCATCGAACTGGTCCAGCTGCTGCTGGTCTGCCTCGCCCTGCCCTCGCTCCTGGTCCTGGCCCGCCTCCGCGTCCAGCCCGCACTCCGCCTGACCGGCGCGGTGCTCACCGGCATCGCGGCCCTCGGCTGGCTCGTCGACCGCCTCGGCCTGCCCAATCCGGTCGCCCGCACGGCCGACAGCGTGGGCTCCCACACCACGCTCCTGCTGACCGTCCTGACGCTGGCCGCCCTCACCAGCACCGGGTGGACCCTGGCCACCCGCATCCGCAGCACACCGCGGGGCGGACTCAGACCGCTCCGATGGCGCGCGGCCCCGGACCGTTCGTGAGCCGCGTGGCGGCGCCGACCAGGCCGACGGCGGCCCGACCGGCCGCCTCTTCGACGACGACGGGGAGGTGCCCCGGTGACTCACGCCGGTTGAGTAGGTCTACTCAGGCGGGGACGCGCCGACGGCGGTGAGATGGGAGGCATGAGCTTTCCGCCGCCTCTTCACCCGCCGTTCCCGGCGCCGCGTCCCGCGCCGCGCAGGCCGCTCGGGGCCGTCTTCGCGGTGGCGGCCGGGCTGCTGCTCGCGGTCGCCGTCGCCGTCAACGGGCTGTTGTTCTTCGGCATGGCCTTCGCCGGTGACAGCTGCGGCACCTCGGCCGGGACAGCGCGGTTCTGCGACGACTCCGGCGTCTGGATACTCGTCGCGATGTTCGGGCCATGGGTCGCGCTGGCCGCCGCGGTCGTCACGGTCGTGCTCGGGGCGGTACAGGCCCGGCGACCGTGGACCGCCCTGGCGGTGGGCGTGCTCGTGTACGCGGCGGGCCCTGCGCTCGCCCTGTTCACCGTCTTCGGCTAGACGCCTCGCCGTCATTCGTCCGCGGCGCGGTGGTGGCTGGTCGCGCAGTTCCTCCCCCAGCCTTCGGCCGGGGGTACCCCCAGCGCCCCTCACGGGGCGCTCATCCGGCCGACTGTAGGAACGCGGCCCAGGCGGCGGGGGAGAGGGTGAGGCGGGGGCCGTCGGGGGCGGTCTTGGAGTCGCGGACGTGGATGGTGTGGGGGCAGGGGGAAATTTCGACGCAATCGCCGCCGCTGGCGTTGCTGTAGGAGGATTTGCGCCAGGTGTAGGCGGTTTCGAGGCATTGGCCCCCACCCGCGTCGCTGTAACTCGACTTGAACCATCGCAGGGTGCTGGTCATGGCTGCTCTTCTCCCGCCAACTTTCGGATGAGGCTCAGTGAGTCGTCCGGGCTCAGTGCCTGAGTCCGGATCTCTGCATAGCGGTGGGCGAGAAGAGCGACCTTCGTGGGATCGCTGACCAGGAGGCTTTCGTCCTGGACTTCGAGGTGAACGACGTCGTAATGGTTCCTTGGTCTCCTCCAGGATCAGCTCGATCGTCGCCGTCGGCTCCGCCCGGTCGAACAGCGCACGCCGTGCACGGAAGGCCTTCGCGAGGGCGGCCAGGAGCTGTGCCGTGCTGCCCGCCTCCGCCTTGTTCTCGGTCCGCGCCATTGCGGTCACCCCCGAACTCAACCGAACTCAAAGGGTCACAACCACCGGACCCCGAATTCCCAGAGTTCGCAGCTCTTGACTCCGGGTTATGGCGACGGTAGCCGCCGGTGCCGACACTGATCCCATGAACACGGAAAGTGACCCCTAGGACCTCGGCTGGGTTCCGGCAACTCCGCAAAGCCGGTGTTCAGTTCGACGCCGTACGGGTGGACGACGGGGCGTGGGGGCGGCGGCTCGCCGACCGGCTCGCGGAGCTGACAGGGGGTGATCCCGGGCCCGTCATCGAGGTCGCCGGCGGTTCCGGACCGGGTGTCGTACATCCCGATCCCCGCGCTGGACGACATGACCTGGCCGCTGTCCTGGCGGTACCGGCCGACTTGTCCGGACCGTTTCGTGCACACGCGACTGCTGCGTTCCGCGCTTCACTCCCCGGAGTGAAATCCGTCAACGTGACGCCGGGAAAAAGGGATTGTGGCTTGCGCTCGCCGCTTTGCGGGGCCCTAAAGTCACGATCAACAGATTGCCCCCGCGGTGCGCCAACACCCGGGGGCTCGACACCAGGAGCGGCAGCTCCACCAGGAAAGCTGGGGCTCCCCATGCACGTTCATCGTATGGCGCCCGTGCGCGCCTTCGCAGCCCTTGCCCGCACCGGTTTCGGGGACCGTCGTCTGTCCTGGGGCGCGGTAGGCGTACTGGCGTACCTCTTGCGGCTGCCCGACGGTTCCTGGATCACCGAACGCATTCTCGCCGAGCGGCGCCGGGAGGGGTGCATGTCGGTCGTCGCCTCCCTGCGTGAGCTGGAGGAACGGGGTTATCTGCGGCGGGTGGTGGCGCGGGACCCGGTGACCCGGCAGTACTCGACGGTCTGCGAGGTATTCGACAGTCCGTACGAATCCACTGCACCGACGGGTGAAATGCAAAAAGTTCGCCTTGTGGCGGCTTAGTACCAAGGAGAGAAGACTGCAATGGCTGCCTTGCTTGAACGGCCCGAGATGGTATACCGGAGGTATACTTGCGTCATGGCTGACACCACCGTCAAGGTCGACCCCGCTGTCCGTGACCGCCTCATGGTGCTCGCCAGGGAGCGCGGGATGACCATGCGCGACCTGATCGCCGAGCTCGCGGGAGCCACGCCCACGCAGGAGGAACTGCACAAGCGCTACGAGGAGACGAAGGCGTACTGCGAGACGCACTTCGGGGTGACCTTCACGCAGGAGGACCACGACCGTGTGGAGAAGGTCTGGCAGGACCTCGAGGCCGGCCGCCCGGTGGACAGTCTGTGAGCGCGACGAGGGCCGGTTCCACCAGTGTCGTCTTCGACGAGTCCGCCCTTCTGGCGCTCGGCTCTGGGAACTCGCTGGCTTCCCACTTCGTGGCGAACACGGAGCACGGGCCGACCCGGCACGTGTACGTTCCCGCACTCTGTCTGGCCGCGGCCGACGGCATGCGCAAGGGGCTCGCGGAGCACGTCGGTGCGCTTCCGGCCGTCGAGATCGTGGAGTTGGACTTCGCGGGCGCCTCTACGGTCGGCGCGCTGTTGCGTGACGGCGTGGAGTGGCGGCTCGGGCATGCGGTTCACCTGTCCCGGCCCACGCTCGACTGGCCCGACGGTCGTCATGTCGTGACCGTCGAACCCGGCCGCTATGCCGACATGCCCCTCGTGCGGACCATCAGGCTGCCGCAGCAGAGGTGACCGACGGACACCCCAGAGCTCCGGACCGACGCGGTCCGGAGCCCTGTCCACTTCACTCAGAGATGATCACGCGGCTCAAGGCCGGTTCAGTCGGTGCGTGACGGCCTACCAGTCGTGGCCGCAGTCGGAACCCATGTCGGTGAACTGCGCACCCGGGCTGCCCTCGCCGTTGAGGAGGTTGCCGGCGAGCCCGTTGGCGATGCCCACCTCACCGAGGATGTCGAGGTTGAAGTCGTGCGACCGGCAACCGCCGCCGTGGTGCCCGCCCTGCGGCAGGGCCGTGGCCGGGACGGTGCCCATGAAACCGACGCCGCCGATGATGGCGACCGCAACAGCTGCCTTCTGAAGCTTGCGCATGTCTCCTCCTTGGGTTCACTGGAGCGCGCGACAAAAGATCTGATAAGCGCTCATTTCGGAGGCTAGATCGACATCTCTCGCCGCGCCCCCTGGAGGAGCCATACGGGGTTCCGCCGTACGGGGGCGGTTTCACGGACCGTCAGCTGAAGACGATCATGGAACCCTGGGCCAGGCTGCGGGTCGCCGCCGCGTGCAGCCCCAGCCATACGTGCCGTTCTCGCGCGAAGGGACTCGGGTCGAAGGGGGCCGGATCCGCCGGTTCCTCCAAGTCCGTGGGAGCAGACGGCGGTTGGGGTGCGGCCGGCGGGTTCGCCGGGTCGATGCCGATCGAGGGGGCGACGTACTCCAGCTCCCGCAGCAGCGCGTGCGAGGAGCCCAACGGGCCGCCGCTCGCGAGCAGTTCGTCACTGGAGAGCGGGTGCGGGAAGTCGACCGGGACGTAGGCGCCCGCGTGGTCGTAGTGCCAGACGAGGTGGGACTGCTGGGCCGTCGACTCGAACATCTCCAGGAGCTGCTCGTAGTCGCCGCCCAGGTCGTCGACCGGGGACACCGGCAGACCGCAGACCTGGAGCAGATAGGCGCGGCGCAGGAAGTGCAGCGCGTCGTAGTCGAAGCCGGCCACGGGCGCGACCTCGCCGGACAGGCCCGGCATGTACTGGTACACCGGCACCGGTGGCAGTCCGGCCTCGGCGAGCACCTTGTTGTATTGCGCGAGTTCCTCGGCGAACGGATTGTCGGGCGTGTGGCACAACACGTCGACGAGCGGTACCAGCCAGAGGTCACAGGCCAAAGAGGGCTCCTCGTATCGGTGCGTTCACAGCTGGTGTACAGCCGGGTGGTCAGGAAGAGTAGTCGGTGCGGAGCCGGTCAGCTCCCCTCGTGCAGGTCCCATACCCAGACCCCACCGGTCCACTTACCGGGTTTTCCGGTCAGTGCCGACACGGCCTGCCGGAGTCTGTCGTCGTTGGGCTGCGGGGCGACCACCAGGGCGCCCGCCTTCCAGAAGGCGAAGTCCTTCTTCGCCTGCGCCCGCCAGTTCGCGCCGATCACCGGCACCTTCCCGGTGTAGCGGACGTCCCGCAGCATGTCGGAGGTGTAGCGGGGGACGGCGCCGTAGATACCGATACGGTCGTTGCCGTAGGGGCCGTTGAAGTATCCGCCGGGCAGTCTGAAACCGAGGTCGGCGGTGGTCTGCCAGTGCAGCGCCTCCGCGGCGCCCGGGTCGGGAAGCGGAACCGGGACGAGCGACTCGCCCTTCGCCACGTACGACTTCCACATCCCGCTCGTGATGAACTCCGGGACCGCCGCCCGCGGCGCCGCCTTCAGGGGCGCCGGGATGATCGGGAGCAGGGCGAGGGCGACCGAGAGCAGGCCGAAGTAGAGGGTGCCGACCCGCCGGGCGGACAGCACCTTCTCCAGGAAGACCGCCAGCAGGACGCCCAGGGCCGGCGCGCAGATCATCGCGACCCGGCCCTCGATCACCGACTCGAAGAGCGGGAACTTCCGCACCAGCGCCCACGGCCCGGGGTACACGGTGTCCGTCAGCGGGATCCGGATCTTCGGTCCGAGCGACAGCACCGCGGCGGCCAGCGAGGTGAACGCCAGCGCCTTGACCAGCGGCCGCTCCCACAGTCGTACGACGATCGCGAAGGCGAGCAGCACCAGCGGCCAGCCGTAGAAGGCGTTCTGCTCGGTCGGGTTGAGGGAGAGCTCGTTGGCCCGGCCCGCGTCCCCGAAGAGCATCGACCGCTCGGCGAAGGCCAGCAGGGAGAGCGGGCTGTTTCCGGCGTCGTCGCCGTGCAGGACGCTGTGGTAGCTCTGCGGCCCGGTGAACTGCCAGTACAGGGGGAAGGCCACCAGCGGGAGGCAGACCGCCCCGGCGACCAGCAGGCCCTTGCCGAGGGGCCGCCAGGCCTCCTTCGCCACCCGCGGCCGTACCGCCGCGTACCCGACGGCGAACAGCGCCATCCCGAGCGCGGCCAGCAGCAGCGGCTCCTCGCCCAGGAACACCTGGTAGGCCGTCAGCACACCGAGCACGATGCCGTCCCGCCGGACCCGCGCACCGGTCGTCAGCCGCAGGGCGCGGTCCACGATCAGCGGGATCATGAACAGGATCACGAAGTTGGGGTGCGCGTTGGCGTGGCTGACCATCGGCGGTGCGAAGGCCGCGAGGGCCGCGCCGACGGCGGCCGCGCCCCGGTGCCCCGTCACCCGTTTCACGATCAGCCAGTACCAGGCGACCGCCGTCGCGGCGAGGCCCAGCGCCATGCAGACGGAGAGCGAGACCGCAGGCCCGGCGAGCAGCGTGAGCGGGGCGAAGGGGACGGACAGGCCCAGCATGACCGTGTTGGCCATCAGGTTCACGCCGTCGGGGAAGCCCTGGAGATCGGAGAAGAGCGGGTTGCGCAGGTGCGCGAGGTTGTCCGCGGTCACCGCGAAGAACCACTCCCACTGGTTCTGGTCCTGGATGGAGTCGACGAGATAGCGGTGGTCAGGGTCGAAGAAGCGGCCCGAGTACAACGCCACGGACAGCACCAGGAAGAGGGCCGCCACCAGCAGGTCGGCCGGGCGCAGCCGGCGCAGCCGCAGCCGGGCCAGGTCGGCCAGGACCCTCGGGTAGTCGAGCGGGCCCACCTTCGAACCCGGCTGGTGGCTCCAGCGGACCGGGACCTCGGCGATGGGGTGGCCGCCCCGGTGCAGGTCCTGGAGGACCTCGACGTCGATGCCCCAGCCGTCCAGGCGGGACGCGGCGAACGACTCCCGGGCCAGGTCGCCGTCGAACAGCTTGAAACCGCACTGGGTGTCCCGCAGACCCGGCACGGCGGTGGCGCGTATCAGGAGGTTCCCGGCCCGGCCGAGCAGCTCGCGCAGCCGGTGCTGGTGGTCGGCTATCTCCGCGCCGGGCACCGCACGCGAGCCGATCGCCGCGGCCGCGCCCTCGCCGAGCGCCTTGTCGAGCCGTTCCAGCTCCTCGATGGGGGCCGCGAGGTCGGCGTCGGTGACCAGCACCCGGCCGCCCGTCGTGGCGGCGACGCCGAGGCGCAGGGCGTTGCCCTTGCCCCGGTTGCGGTCGGCGGCGACCAGCCGGACGCGCGGATGCGCCAGGGCGGCGACCTCGCGGGTGCCGTCCGTCGACCCGTCGTCGGAGACGATCACCTCCCAGGAGCCGAAACGGCTCTCGTTGTCCGTGAGGTAACGGGTGACGGCGTCGAGCGTGGGGCCGAGCCGCGCCTCCTCGTTGTAGGCGGGTATGACGACAGAGAGGTCGACTTCCTCCGTGTCGGCCCGCTCCGCTGGCTCGGTCATCCGTTCTCCGACAGTCGCTCGATGAGGGCGAGGGAGTGGGTGTTGTACGCGGTGACGATCCCCCGGGCGGTCTCCGCGTCCCGGCGGGACAGCGCGTCCACCAACTCGGTGTGCCGGGCCCACAGATACCCGCGTAGATCAGGGAGCCGCCGTAGCCGCTGCACCGCGCACACCCAGGACTGGACGCGCAGCCGGTGCAGGAAGTCACCGAGGTAGGGGTTGCCGAACAGGGCGGACAGCTCGCGCCAGAACCGCAGGTCGTACCCGATGAGGATGGTGAGCTCGCCGGCGGTCGCGGCGCGCTGCGCCTCCTCGCCACGGCGGCGGACCGTGGCCAGGGCGGCGGCGACGCGGGTGTCCTGCGGGTCCTTGAAGGCGGGGTGGCGGCCGTCGGTCAGCGCCTGGAACATGCCGTCGGTGACCATGCTGCGGGCCTCGATCATGCCCCGGTAGTCGGCGAGCGTGTACTCGGGGACCCGGAAGCCGCGGTGCTGGTCGGCTTCGAGGATGCCCTGCGCGGACAGGTCGACCAGGGCCTCGCGGACCGGCGTGGCGGACACCCCGTACTGCTCGGCGATCTCCTTGACCGTGAACTCGCGGCCCGGCTGGAGCCGCCCGGCGAGCACCTCGTCACGGAGCGCGTCCGCGATCTGCTGGCGCAGGGTACTGCGCGTCACAGCGCCGTTGCCGGGCATCGTCGGGTGCCACTCCTCACGCGTTCGGGTGACGTGCTCGCTTACATGTACATCTACGAGCACGCCACCTTACGCGTTCGGGTTGCCTCCGTATGTCTTCTCTTCGGTGAGGGACCCCCGCAGCCTCACACCGTGTACTCGTCGGCCACGCCCAACGCGGCGTCCAGCGCGGCGAACCCCTCCTTCAACTCGGCCTCGGAGACATTGCACGGCGGTACGACATGCGTCCGGTTCATGTTCACGAACGGCCACAGACCGTGCCGCTTCGCCGCCGCCGTGAACGCCGCCATCGGCGCGTTCGCCTCCCCGGCCGCGTTGTACGGCACCAGCGGCTCCCGGGTCTCCCGGCTGCGCACCAGGTCCAGCGCCCAGAACATGCCGGTACCCCGCACCTCGCCGACGCTCGGGTGCCGCTCGGCGAGTGCCGCGAGCGCGGGCCCGACGACGTCCGCGCCCAGCCGCCGCGCGTTCTCGACGACCCCTTCCTCCGCCATCACGTCGATGGTGGCGACCGCGGCGGCACAGGCCAGCGGATGCCCGGAGTACGTCAGCCCGCCCGGGTAGGGCCGCTTCCCGAAGGTCTCGGCGATCCGCCCGCCGATCGCCACGCCCCCGAGCGGCACGTATCCGCTGTTCACGCCCTTGGCGAAGGTCATCAGGTCCGGAACGACCCCGAACAGGTCGGCGGCGAACCACTCGCCGGTCCGTCCGAACCCGGCCATCACCTCGTCCAGGACGAAGACGATCCCGTACTTGTCGCAGATCTCCCGGACGCCGGCCAGGTACCCCGGCGGCGGCACCATGATCCCGGCGGTCCCGGGGATCGTCTCCAGGACGATCGCGGCGACGGTCCCCGGCCCCTCGAAGGCGATCGTCGTCTCCAGGTGCTCCAGCGCGCGGGCGGTCTCCTGCTCCTCGGTCTCCGCGTAGAAACGGGAGCGGTAGAGGAAGGGGGCCCAGAAGTGCACGACCCCTGCGGCCGCGCCGTCGGAGGCCCAGCGGCGCGGGTCACCGGTGAGGTTGATCGCCTGCTGGGTGCCGCCGTGGTACGAGCGGTACGCGGAGAGCACCTTGGGGCGGCCCGTGTGCAGCCGGGCCATGCGCGTCGCGTGCTCGATCGCGTCGGCGCCGCCGTTGGTGAAGAAGATCTTGTCCAGGTCCCCGGGGGTCCGCTCGGCGATCAGCCGCGCGGCCTCCGAGCGTGCCTCGACGGCGAAGGCGGGCGCGAAGGTCGTCATCCGCGCGGCCTGCTCCTGGATGGCGGCGACCACCCTGGGGTGCTGGTAGCCGATGTTGGTGAAGACGAGCCCGCTGGTGAAGTCCAGGTACCGCCTGCCGTCGTAGTCCCAGAAGTACGACCCTTCGGCACCGGCCACGGGCAGGGGGTCGATGAGGTCCTGCGCGGACCACGAGTGGAAGACGTGCGCACGGTCGGCCGCCTTCACGGCGGCTCCGGTCTGGGGACTGGGCTGAGGGGTCATGGCGGGGAGCGTAGGAGCGGTCGGCGGGGGCGCGATATCGGCGACATGTTCCGTGCTCCGGCGGATTCCGCGACACGTTGTCCACAACCGGTGGATGTGCCGGAGTCTCCGGTACCTGTTACGGAACCGTAGACAGGGCGGGGCTCGGCTGCCCGCACGGCCGGAATATTCTCGGCTCGATCACACATGTGGAGGAGGGGCGGATCTGCCATGGAGAAGCTTGGGCCCGGGGATCCGCAGCACATCGGGAGCTACCGGCTGCTCGCGAGGCTGGGTGCGGGCGGCATGGGCCAGGTGTACCTCGCCCGGTCGGAACGCGGCCGCACGGTCGCCGTGAAGCTGGTGCGTGCGGAACTGGCCGCGCGGGAGGAGTTCCGGGCGCGCTTCCGGCAGGAGGTGCGCAACGCCCAGCGGGTCGGCGGGTTCTGGACCGCGCCCGTGCTGGACGCCGACACCGAGGCCGCGGTGCCCTGGGTGGCCACCGGCTATGTGGCCGGGCCGAGCCTCCAGCGGGTCGTCGAGCACGACCACGGGCCGCTGCCCGAGCGGTCGGTGCGCATCCTCGCGGCCGGGCTGGCGCACGCGCTGTCCAACATCCACGCGGCCGGGATCGTCCACCGCGACCTCAAGCCGTCCAACGTGATGCTCACCATCGAGGGCCCCCGGGTCATCGACTTCGGCATCGCGCGGGCGCTGGAGACCTCGCCGGGGGAGGGGCTCACCCGGACCGGCACGCTGATCGGCTCGCCCGGCTTCATGGCCCCCGAGCAGGTGCGCGGCGACCGGATCACTCCGGCGTGCGACGTCTTCTGCCTCGGCTCGGTGCTGGCCTACGCGGCGACCGGCCGGCTCCCCTTCGGCTCCACCGAGGGCGGTGAACACGCCGTGCTGTTCCGCATCGCCCAGGAGGACCCCGACCTCTCCGGCCTCCCCGAGGGCATCGCCGACGTGGTCCGCGACTGCCTGCGCAAGGACCCGGCGACCCGCCCGACCCTGGACGCGATCCTGTCCCGGACGGGAGCGGTCGACACGGTCGAACAGGGCCGGTCGAGGGACCCCTGGCTGCCCGGTTCCCTGGTGGCCCAGCTCGGCCGGCACGCGGTGGAGTTGCTGGAGGTGGAGGACCCGACGATCCACGGCGCCCTGCGTGCCGCGACCGATCAGGAGGCGCGAGGGACAGGCGACCCGGAGGCACGGGGCGGTGCCGAATCGGCGGCTGCCGCCGCGGCGCGGCCGGCCACGGCCCACCCGCAGCCGCCCCACAACGGCACACCCCCCGAGCACACCACGGCCCACCCCGCGTACGGCTATCCGCAACCGCACCCCCAGACCACCCCGTACAACCCCTACACCACCGTGGTCACCCCGGACCCCACCCCTCCGGTCTACACCCCGC
>NZ_LBMU02000095.1 GCF_001005085.2 Streptomyces humi | reverse complement strand
GCCGAAGACCTGACGGCACATGGCCTGAAGCGCCCGGATCTCGACCCCCTCACCCCGACCGGCCCTCTCACGCCCGTCGGCTGCTTCACCCCCATCGGCACCCGCGCGCCCCCGAGCCCCCTCACCCCCGTCGGCCCCCTCGCGCCCCGGCGCCGCCTCACCCCCGTGGGCCCCCTCGCGCACGCCGACCGCCGCGCGCTCCACGGCCGTCTCGGTCTCGGTGTCTCGCGTCGGCTCGGTCCGCTCGTCTTCCTCTCTCCTCGTCACGGTCGTCGTCACCCCCGTCTACTTCCCCGTGACCGACCCGAAGTCGATCCCCGAGCCCAGCAGCAGGCCCGTCGCGAGCAGGAGCATCGTCGCCGGGACCATGAACGTCGTGATCATCAGCGTGGCCTTCGGCACCGCCCGGGCCGCCTTGCGGCGCGCGTTCTGGGCGTCCGTCCGGCGCATGTCCTTGGCCAGCGCCACCAGGGTGTCGACGATCGGCGCGCCCAGTTCCTCGCCCTGCTGGAGCGCCGTCACGAACATCGCGACCTGTTCGGAGTCGTTGCGCCTCCTGAGCTCGGTGAAGGCCTGCCGGCGGCTCATGCCGAGGTCCATCTGGCGTAGCGTGATGCGCAGTTCGTCAGCCCACGGGCCCTCGTAGTGCGTGGCGACCCGGTCCAGTGCCTGGCGGAAGCCGAGGCCGGCGCCCACGACCACCGCGAGGACGTCCAGGAAGTCCGGCAGGGTGCGTTCGATGACGTCCTTGCGGACGCGGATCGCCGACCAGATGCCGACCTCCGTCCAGAACGCGCCGAAGAGCAGCAGGACCAGGGCTATCAGGTACTGGCCGCGGAGCAGGAAGACCAGGAAACCGGTCGCGCCGAGGGCGCCGTAGACCGCCCGGCGGGCCGCGTAGCGGTCGATCGTGAGGCCGCCGGGGTTGCCGGCCAGGTCGATCTTGCGGCGGTACCTGGCGACCAGCGCCGGCCCCATCAGGCGGAGCACCGCGGGCGCGTAGCGCATGCCCATCCGGTCGATGAGGGAGTTGGCGGCGCCGGTGCGGGTGGCGCCGACCTCCAGGGCGATCGCCAGGTCGGCGGGGAGTTTCGCGTCCGCGCGGTACATCCGGATGCCCGCGAAGGCTCCGTAGACGCCGAGGGCCATCAGGAGGGCCAGGAGCAGTGCCATCGTCATGGTCCCCTACACGTCGATCCGGCTGAGGCGGCGGATGAGGACGAAGCCGACCGCGTACAGGCCGAAGGCGACGAGGACCGCCCCCTGGCCGAGCGGGGAGCCGGTCATGCGGTCCAGCGTGCCGTCCTTGACGCCGTTCATCAGGAACAGGGCGCCGATGCCGAGGACCGGGACGGCGTACGACGTCATCGTCACCTGGGAGAGCTGGGTCCGGATCTCGCGGCGGGTCTCCTTGCGTTCCTCCAGGGTCTCGGTGAGGTTGCGCAGGGCCGACACCACCTGGCCGCCCGCCCTGTTGGAGAGGACCAGTGTGGTGACCAGGACGACCAGTTCGCGGGACGGCAGGCGTTCGGCGAGTTCGCCCAGCGCGTCGTCCATGGAGTGGCCGATAGCCAACTGGTCGGCCACCTTGCCCAGTTCCTCGCCCGCCGGGGCCTCCAGCTCCTCCGCCGCCATGCCGATGGCGGTGCGCAGGGCGAGGCCCGCGTGGGTGGCGTTGGCCAGGATGCGGGCCAGCTCGGGGAGTTGGCCGATGAACCGCTCGATGCGTTTCTGCCGCTGCCAGTTGAGGAACTGGACGGCGGCGAAGACGCCGACGAGGCCGGCGATCGGACCGAAGAACGGGGCGAGGGCCGCCTGACCGACGAGCCAGAGGGCGGCGACGGTCGCAAGCATGTAGACGAAGAACTCGCCGGGTGTCACGTCCAGGCCCGTCGCCGCCAGCCGCAGTTCCAGGCGGCGGCCGGCCGAGGTGCCGCGCAGCCGCCGGTCGAGGTTGCGGAAGCGGCGCCGGCGGCCGGACAGCGGGCCCTGGCCGGTGTAGGAGAGGCGGTCCACCAGGGCGGCCCGCTGGGCCCGGCCGGAGGCGTAGCTGTGCAGGCCCAGCACGGCCAGCACAGAGGCCAGCAGCGTGATTCCGGTGGTGAGGGCGACGAGGTCGTGGAGAGGCATGGCTACCTCGCTTCTCGGGTGGTCAGCTGGTCGAGGTGGTGGGCCACGCCGAAGGCCTGCGGGACGGGCTGGCTCGCCATGTAGAGGCGGTCGGCGGTGCGGCGCGGCAGCGGGAAGTACTGGAAGGCGCCGTGCACCCGGCCGTCGTGGGTCATCGGCTGGGCGTCGAAGCGGGCCACCGTGGCGATCCGGTACGGCTCGCTGCCGTGGCTGTCCAGCACGGCGATCTCGGTGATCCGGCGGGCGCCGTCGGCGAACCGGGTGAGCTGGACGATGACCTCGACCGCGCTGTTGATCTGGTCGTGCAGGGCGACGAAGGGGACCTCGACGTCGGACATCGACGCCAGGGTCTGCAACCTCGTGAGCGCGTCCTCGGCGCTGTTGGCGTGGACGGTGGCGAGGGAGCCGTCGTGGCCGGTGGACATGGCCTGGAGCATGTCGAGCGACTCGCCGCCGCGGACCTCACCGACCACGATCCGGTCGGGGCGCATCCGCAGCGAGTTGCGGACCAGGTCGCGGATGGTGACCTGGCCCTTGCCCTCGACGTTCGCCGGACGGGACTCCAGCCGGACCACGTGCGACTGCTGGAGCTGGAGTTCGGCGGAGTCCTCGATGGTGATGATGCGCTCGTGGGCGGGGATGAGACCCGAGAGGGCGTTCAGCAGGGTCGTCTTCCCGGTGCCGGTGGCGCCCGAGACGATGATGTTGAACTTCGCCTGCACCAGGCCCGCCAGCAGGAACACCATGTGCTCGTCGAGCGAGCCGAAGCCGATCAGCTCCTGGAGGGTGAAGGAGCGGGGGAAACGGCGGATGGTGAGGGTGGGGCCGGTCAGGGAGAGCGGCGGGATGATGACGTTGACGCGTTCGCCGGACGGGAGGCGGGCGTCGACCATCGGGTTCGACTCGTCGACGCGGCGGTTGACCGTGGAGACGATCCGCTCGATGGTCTGCATCAGCTGGTCGGCCGAGACGAACCGCAGGGGCAACTGCTCGACCCGGCCCGCGCGTTCGACGAAGATCGCGTCCGGTCCGTTCACCATGATCTCGGTGATCGAGGCGTCTTCGAGGAGCGGTTCCAGGATGCCGAGGCCCAGTGCCTCGTCGACCACGCGGCGGATCAGCTGGGAGCGTTCCACGGTGGAGAGGACCGGGCCCTCGCGGCTGATGATGTGACCGAGGACCCGTTCGAGACGGGCCCGGCGCTCGGCGGCGGCCAGCGCGCTCATCTCCGCGAGGTCGATCTCCTCCAGGAGTTTGGCGCGGTACGAGGAGACCAGGTGGCCGTCCTCGCCCCGGCTGCCGTTCTCCTCGGGGGAGTTGATGCGTGCCCGCAGGCTCATGGTTGCCGTGCTCCTCGTTCAGTGGTCGACGGGCATCGTGGCGGACTTGGTGGCGTTGCCGAGCTCCCAGACGATCTTCGGGATGTGGACCGTGGCGGTGACGGTGACGGAGTCGCCGCCGCCGGAGGAGGCGCAGCTCACGTCGATCCCGCTGCTCACGGCGGACGCGCAGGCCGCGCCGACGTCCTCTTCCAGCGAGGCGGCCCTGGCCCCCGCCCGGGCCGCCGTCCCGGCCTGTTCGGCGGCGTAGGCGACGGCGCCGAGCTGGATGCCGGCCAGGGCGACGAGAAGGAGGATCGGGACGAAACCGAGGTACTCGACGGCCACTTGGCCGCGGTCGCGGGACTGCCGACGAGGGTGCATGTCAGCGCTTCACCTCCTCCACCGTGCCGGCGTGGCCGTGCACGGTGACCGGGAAGTCGATCGTGCCGGGGAAGAGGACCGGGACGCGCAGGGAGACGTCCGCGGTGACCGTGCCGGTGCCGCCGCACTGGTCCACTGTCGCTCCCTCCCGCCAGGCGCTGGAGAGGTCCTCCAGGGCGGCGGTCCGGCAGACGCCGAAGCGTTCGCCCCGGGGGACGGCGGTGCCGGCCCGGACGCCCTCGTCGGCGGCGTTCCCGGCGAGGGTGAAGGCGTAGCCGGTGAGGACGGCCTGCCAGACCAGGACGAGGGTGAGGATGATGATCGGGGTCATGCCGATGAGCTCGATGGAGACCTGGCCGCGGTCGCGCGGTCGTCGGCCGGGTGCGGGTGCGTGGGGGCCGATCGCGCAGTTCCCCGCGCCCCTACGGGGCGTTCCGAAGAGGCGCCTCACTGCGGCGCGCCCAAGGGGCGCGGGGAACTGCGCGATCGGCCCCCGCCGGGCCGCACCCGGCCACCGGCGCGCGGCCTCCCTCCCCCTCACCCGCCTCACGGGAGTTCCTTCCGTCGTCTGAAGCCCACCGCGGCCCGGTCCCCGCCCCGGGCACGTCGCGTGGGGGCCGGGCGCCCCTCCCCCGTCCGCACCAGCCCCAGCTCCCCCGCCAGTGCCCACAGGGCCTGCTTGACCGTGCTCCGGGAGTCCAGTTCGTGCAGCCGGCCGGCGTCCACCGCGCCCTGGAGTTCCTTGAAGTTGGCGGGGACCGGTGTGCCGGCCACCGCCGTCCCCGTGATCCGCTGGATCAGCGTCGGCTGGATCTCCGTGGCCCTCGTGTACCGGTTCACCACCACCGTCGTCTCCTCGGCCTTGCGGATCTGGAGCCGGTCCCACATCCGGACCGTCCGCTTCGCCGCGCGGACGGCGACCACGTCGGGCGTGGTGACCAGCAGCGCCAGGTCGGCCGTCTCCACGGCCGCCGCGCCCGCCCCGCCGAGCTGGGCGCCGCAGTCGACGACCACCACCTCGTAGCGGGAGCGCAGGGCGCTGAGGATCTGGCGGGCGGCGCGGTCGGTGACCTCCTCGCCGCGTTCGCCCTCGGCCGGAGCCAGCAGCAGCGCCAGTCCGGAGTCGTGGCGGAAGACGGCCTCGGCCATGACCCGCGGGGAGATGTCGTTGACCGCGGCCAGGTCGGCGACCGAGCGGCGGAACTGGACGTCGAGGTAGGAGGCGACGTCGCCGGTCTGGAGGTCGAGGTCGACGAGCGCGGTGGCGTGACCGGAGGCCTGCGCGGCGAGGGCGATCTGGACCGCGACCAGGGTCGCGCCGGTGCCGCCCTTCGCGCCGCTGACGGTGACGACGGTGCCGCCGACGCCGGCGAGGACGTCGGCGCCGTGGCCGAGGTGCCGTCGTACGCCCGTGGACCACTGGGCGACGGCCTGGACGCGGCCGGCCAGTTCCTCGTAGCTGAGGGGCAGCCCGACCAGGCCGCGGGCGCCGGAGTCCATGGCCGCGGCGAACAGGCCGGGGCTGGTGTCGGTGGTGACGAGGACGACGCCGACGGCCGGGAAGCGCAGGGCCACCTCGCGGATCAGTTCCAGCGCCGGTACCGGGCCGACGCGTTCGTGGACGACGACGACCTCGGGGAGTTCGTCGACCGACTCGGCGGCGAACCGGGCGAGCAGGTCGACGAGTTGGGTGGAGTCCACGACAGGAGCGAGCGGTTCGGCGTCCGGGAGCTGGCTGAGCAGGGAGACCAGGGAGCGGGCGGCGTCCGGGTCACCGACGGCGGGGAGGATCCTGATGGGCATGCGGGGCGCCTCTCACTTGTCCGTCGCGAGTTCGTACGTACGGTCCTTGTCCGGCACGGTGGTCGTGGTGCCGGGGGCGACCAGGGCGAGCCGGACCCGCTGGGCGAAGGACTCCGCGTAGGTGAGGCGCTGGGCGTCGAGCGTGGACAGCGCGAAGGTGATGGGGACGGCGTCGGTGGGCTGCTGGTTCTTGTTGTTGTCGGGTTCCAGCGAGGTGAGTTCGCCGACGTCCAGGACCCGGGCGTTGGTCACGATGATCTTCGACTGGTCGGGGTCGCTCTGCTGCTTGCCCTGGAAGGTGGCGTAGACGTTGACCAGCGATCCCGGGGTGATCTTGCCGGCGACGCCGGTGGCCGCGTCGATCATGATCGCGACCTCCTGTTCGCCCGCCTTGAGTTCGGGCTGGTCGACGACCATGTCGGACTGGAGCAGGGAGCCCTTCTTCAGCGTGGTGACCGCGATCTTGTCCTGTATCCCGGCGAGGCTGGTGACCGCGTTGGCGGACAGCCACCGCTTGGGCATCGAGATCTTCTTGAACTGGCCCGGGTTCAGCGTCGTGTACGGGGCCACGTCGGCCCTGAGTTCGTACGCGGTGACCTCGGGGCCGACCTTCGACTTCACGTCGTCGATGACGGAGAGCACGCCGGCGAACGCGCCGAACGCGCAGATCACCGACAGGATCAGGAGTATCACGCCGCGGCGCTGACGGGAGTTCATGGACCGTGCGACCTCATCGGGGAAGCGGAGGATGTGGGGGAACCGTGCGGTGGGTGGTGCGGGTTCGTCCGGGGCGGCCGCCGCCCCGGCCGTCAGGCGGGCGTGCGCTGTTCCAGGGCACGGGGCGCGGGCGGGTCGTAGACGGGCGGGGTGGCCGAGCAGAAGACGCAGCGGTCGCCGATGACGTCGATGCCGCACCAGTGACAGCTGGTCCGCCGTACGGAGGTGACCAGTTGGTAGAGGACCGAGAGGTCGGAGAGGTAGCTGGTGAACTCGATCAGCCGGCCGGTCCCCCACCACTCGGACGACTCGGCGGGCAGCGGGGTCTCGCGCAGGCCGTGCGCGCCCCAGGCCTTGGCGAGCCCGCCGACCCAGTCCGACTGCAACTGGCCCTTGGCGACCAGCATCCAGGTGCTGAACTCGGGGCCGCCGAGGACGGCGTCCGGGCCGATCCGGACCAGCTGTGGCTCGGGGTGCGCGACGACCCCGAACTGGGTGCCGGGCATCCAGGACTTGGCGTGCGCCTTGAGGGTGACCGGGACCCGGTCCAGCTTCGCGACCGAGCCGAGGACGGCACCGGAGTGGATGTAGTGGGTGAGCAGCCGGCCGGCCGAGGCGAGCACGCCGGGGCTGAGGTCGCAGGTGGCGAGCTGCCGCAGCTGCCGGGCCAGCACGGCGATGCCGAGGGGCGGCAGTTCGGGGCGGAACAGTGCGATCCGGTCGCTCTCCAGGAGGGAGCGGAGGGTGTGCAGGCGCCGGGTCACGGCGTCCGGTACGGCCCCGGAGTACACGACGATCACGTGTCCGTGCTGCTCGATGAGGGCGACGAACTCGGCGAGGGTCTGTTCGAGCGGGCGCTTGTCGAGGTCCCGGAGCACGACCGCGGGCATGGTCCGCTCGTCCTGCACCGGCAGCGCCATGTCGGCGCTGGTCACGGCAATGGCAGTTGGCACGCGCAGCTCCCCGCTCTTCACACCCCGACGGCCCACCGGTGTCACTCCAGAGAGCCGGGACGACTTCATTGCGTGACTACCTCAGCACTGTAACCACGCGTCTGTGGCCGGAGAACAGCGTTTGTGCAGCCGTCTGGGATCTGTGACCGCACAACCAGCGCCAAATCGGGACAGGTTGAGCATATGACCGAGGCCTGAGGCGACGCGAATTTGGTCTGGACCTATTGACAGTCGAATTGGTCTGGACCACCTTGATTGTCATGCCCAGACTCATCCCCCGACTGGCGTCCCGGTACACCGGACGGCGACGCATCCGCACCTGGTCGGCCGTGGCCACCCTCGCCACGGCCCTCGCGATGGCCGGTCTGGCCTCCGCCCCGGCCTCCGCGGCCGACGTGAACAACGTGAAGAACGCCGGCTTCGAGTCGGCCCTGTCCAACTGGACCTGTTCCGCGGGCAGCGGTACGACCGTCTCCTCCCCCGTCCACACGGGCGCCGCCGCGCTGAAGGCGACCCCGGCCGGACAGGACTACGCCCAGTGCAGCCAGACGGTGGCGGTGAAGGCCAACTCGACGTACACGCTGAGCGCATGGGTGCAGGGCTCCTACACCTACCTCGGGGTGACCGGCACCGGCACCACGGACGTGTCGACCTGGACCCCGAACACGACCTGGACGCAGCTGTCCACGACCTTCACCACCGGCGCCTCGACCACCTCGGTGACGGTCTGGACGCACGGCTGGTACGGCCAGGCCGCCTACTACGCCGACGACGTCTCGGTCTACGGCCCCGACGGCGGCGGTGGCGGCGACCCGGCCCCGACGGTCCCGGCCACCCCCACGGGGCTCGCGGTCTCCGGTACGACGTCGTCCTCGGCGTCCCTGTCCTGGACCGCGGTCTCGGGCGCGACCGGCTACAACGTCTACCAGAACGGCACCAAGGTCTCGGCGGTCAGCGGCGCCTCGGCCACCGTCTCCGGGCTCGCGGCCTCGACGTCGTACTCGTTCCAGGTCACCGCCACCAACTCGGCGGGCGAGTCGGCCAGGTCGTCCGCGGTGACGGCGACGACCACCGCGACCGGCACGGGGGGCGGCGACACCCTGCCCAAGCACGCGGTGACGGGCTACTGGCAGAACTTCAACAACGGCGCCACCGTCCAGAAGATCTCCGACGTGCCGTCCTCGTACGACATCATCGCCGTCGCCTTCGCGGACGCTACCGGCACACCCGGCGCGGTGAGCTTCAGCCTCGACTCGGCCGGACTCGGCGGCTACACCGTCGACCAGTTCAAGGCGGACATCAAGGCCAAGCAGGCGGCCGGCAAGAAGGTGATCATCTCGATCGGCGGCCAGAACGGCACGGTCTCGGTGAGCGACTCGGCGTCCGCCACCAACTTCGCCAACTCCGTCTATTCGCTGATGCAGACGTACGGCTTCGACGGCGTCGACATCGACCTGGAGAACGGGCTCAACGCCACCTACATGAGCCAGGCGCTGCGCGCGCTGTCGACGAAGGCGGGCTCCTCGCTGATCATCACCATGGCTCCGCAGACCATCGACATGCAGTCGACGTCCAACTCGTACTTCCAGACGGCCCTGAACATCAAGGACATCCTCACGGTCGTCAACATGCAGTACTACAACAGCGGTTCGATGCTGGGCTGCGACGGCAAGGTGTACAGCCAGGGCTCGGTGGACTTCCTCACCGCGCTGGCCTGCATCCAGTTGCAGGGCGGACTCGCGCCGTCCCAGGTGGGCCTCGGCCTGCCGGCCTCGGCCAGTGCGGCGGGCAGCGGCTACGTGTCGCCGACCGTGGTGAACAACGCGCTGGACTGTCTCGCCAAGGGCACCAACTGCGGCTCCTTCAAGCCGTCCACCACGTACCCGGGGCTGCGGGGCGCGATGACCTGGTCGACCAACTGGGACGCGTCCTCCGGGAACGCCTGGTCGTCGTCGGTGGGGGCCCACGTGCACGCCCTGCCGTGATCCGTGGGTGGGTCCCGGCGGCCGGGCCGGCCGCCGGGACCCGGGCTGTGGGGTGCTACGGCTGCCGCCGACCGCAGCCGTCGCACCCGCAGGTGCCGAGCTCGAACCACACGGTCTTGCCCGGCCCGTCCTGGTGGCAGCCCCAGCGCCGGGCAAGCGCATCCACCAGGTACATCCCTCTGCCGCCCTCCGCGAGCCCCGCGTCCAGCACCCGCGGCGGGCGGCGGTCCTCGTCGGCGACCTCGCAGCGCAGCAGGCCGTGCGAGGCCGACAGGGTGAGCCGGAACCGGCTCGCCGCGTGGCACAGCGCGTTCGCCGCCAGCTCGCCGGCCAGCAGCTCGCACACGTACGCCACGTCGTCCTGCTCCTCCAGCCCCCACTCCTCCAGCTGCCGCCGTACCGCCGCCCGGGCGTCGCCCGCCGCCGTGGGACGCGGTTCGTACTCGACGCGCAGATGACCGGCCCGGGTCGGTGGCTGCGGGTACGCGGCGTACTGGGGACCGGTGTCCGGGAGCCGGCCCCCGAAGGGTTGCAGCATGCCTCCCAGCGTGCCGGTGCCCGGCTGCCCGCGCAGGGGGAGGAATACCTGATCAGGTACCTGTGCCCGCGGACCTCCGGGGGCACGTGCGTACGGCGGCTCGCTCAGGCGTACTGGACACGGATCCGCCCGCCGTCCCCCGGCACCCCGTCCCGGACGTCGACATAGGCGCACACCTGGCGGGTGAACCACAGTCCCTGGCCGGGTGCCAGGTCCCCGCCCGCCGGTGGCACGAAGCCGGCCAGCGGGTCCGCCACGGCCCGGCACAGGCGCAGCTCGCAGACACAGCCCGGCGCCTCGCCCCAGACCAGGAACTCGATGACGGGTCCGTGCGCCTCCGCCGCCTCCGTCACCGCCCGGGTGAACAACTCCGCCTCCGCGGCCGCCAGTCCGCGCCCGGCCGCCCAGTCGCGCACCGCCGCCGGGTCCGTGAGCGGGACGGCCGACCGCGGCGCCGGCGGCAGCGGCACCGCGTCCAGCTCCCGCACCAGCACCGGCGGTTGCTCGTACACCCCGGTGCGCGGGTGGGCACGGCGGGCCGCGTCGACCACCACCGGGCCGGCCGTCCGGGTGTCGTACGCGCACAGGGCCGTGGTGGCGAAGGGCGCGAACAGCAGGTTGGCGAGGGACTCGTAACGGATCCACTCGGTGCTCTCCCGTGCCGAACGGCCCGCGCGCCCCGCCCAGTCGGGCTCCATGAGCAGGTGGATACGGCCGCCGGGCCCGGCGTTGGCCGCGAGGAAACCGGCGCCCTGGGCCACGGCGTTGGCGGCCGTGCCCGTGTACCAGTCGGTGTGGTCGACGAAGCCGATGTCCTTGGCGTCGGTGCCGAGCGCGTCGCGCAGGGCGGCCAGGTTGCCGGGGGCCGCGATGGCGACCGGCGGCGGCTCGTCCGGGGCGGCGAGGCCCTCGGCGAGGAAGGGCAGGGCGGCGGCGACGAACGCGTCGGCCGAGCCGAACACGGCCATCCGGTGGTCGAACCGCTCCCGGGCCACGGCGGGGCGGGCGCTCGTACTGCTGCTCATCGGGTCTCCTGTGCGTCAGCGCCGGGCGGTCACCCAGGCGGCGATCTGGCTGCGGTTGCGGAAGCCGAGCTTGCCGAGGATGCGTTCCACATGGCCCTCGGCGGTACGGCGGGCGATCACCAGGCGGTCGGCGATCTGCTGGTTGCCGAGCCCTTCGGCGACGAGTTCGGCGACCTCGGTCTCACGTCGGGTGAGCCGGACCGGAGCGGTCCCGGGCGCCGGCTCCGCCCCGGACGGCCGTGGCCGTCCGTCGAGCGCGTACGCCACGATCTCCGCGAGCCCGAGCGCTCCGCCCCGGCCGTGGGCCCGCTGGTACCCGTCCTCCCCCAGGGCCGCACGGGCGTGGGTCTCGCAGGCCCGGCGGGCCGAGTCGAGGGCGGCGGAGCCCCAGCGGTCCGGATCGATGTCGGACCAGACCCGGTCGGCGCCCCCGAGGAGTACGGCGGTGCGCTCGGCTGCGCCCAGGCCGTCGGCGATCCTCGCCAGCAGGTCCAGGGTGAGCCCGATGCCGATCACGTCATGGACGTCGAGCTTGCGGCGCAGCGCCTCGCGGGCGTGCGGTTCGGCCCGCCGCCAGTCGGCGCGGACGGCGTGGGCGAGGGCGAGGACGCGCAGCACGTAGGAGCGGACCCAGTCCTCGCCGTGCGCCTCGCACAGCCGCAGGGCCCGTCCGCAGACGGCGACGGCCCGCTCCGCCCGGCCCAGGAGGGCGTGCACGCAGGCGAGTTCGACCAGGTCGAGGCCGTGCAGGCTGAGGTGCTGGCCGGGTACCGGGCCACGGGCGACGGTGGTCTCGTAGTGGACGCGGGCGGCGGTCAGCTCGTCGGCGAACAGCTGGACGACACCGATCACGTAGTCGGCGTGGGCGGCCTCCGCAGGGTCGCCGAGCCGCTCGGCGAGGGCACGGGCCTCGCGGGCCCGGCGCAGGCCCCGCGTGAGGTCCTCGGGGCTGCCGGCGAGCAGGGCGGAGACCCAGAGGGCGCGGGCGCGTTCGGGGGTCGGCTCGGGGTCGGCGTCGAGGGCGCGGTCGAGCCAGTGGCGGCCCTCGCGCGGGGCGCCGCAGGCGTGCCAGTAGAACCAGAGGGTGCCCGCGAGCCGCAGCCCGGCGCGGGCCTCGCCGGGCGTGGTGAGGCAGAAGTCGAGGGCGGCACGGAGGTTGTCCTGGTCGGCCCTCAGCCGGGCGACGGTCTCCCGCTGCCCGGGCCCGAACCAGGCCGCCTCGTGGGCGGACGCCCGCCGCTGGACGTGATCGCGGTGCCGGCGCCGTGCGGCGGCCTCCGCACCGGACCGCTCCCGGAGCCGGTCGAGACCGTACTGGCGGAGGGTGTCGAGAAGCCGGTACCGGGTGCCGGCGCCGTCGGGGGCGTCCTCCCGGACGAGGACGGACTGCTCGACGAGCCCGGCGACGGCTTCGAGGACGTCCTGGGCGTGCAGTTCGTGGCAGACGGCCTCGGCGGTCTCCAGGTCGAAGCTGCCGGGCAGCACCGACAGCCGGGCCCACGCCAGCCGCTCGGGCCCGCCGCACAGGTCGTGGCTCCAGTCGACGGCCGCGCGCAGCGTCTGGTGGCGGGGCAGGGCCGCGGGGCTGCCGGTGGTGAGGAGGCGGAAGCGGTCGTCGAGGCGGGCGAGGAGCTGGTCGAGGCCGAGGACGCGCATCCGGACGGCGGCGAGTTCGATGGCGAGGGGCAGCCCGTCGAGGCGGCGGCACAGCCGGGCCACGGCGGCCCGGTTGGCGGGGGTGAGCCGGAAGCCCGGGAGTACGGCGGCCGCGCGGTCGGCGAAGAGGGCGAGGGCGGCCTGGGACCCGGCGGCGCACAGGTCGCCGTCCGGGTCGGGGACCGGCAGCGGCCGTACCTCCAGGAGGTGTTCCTCGGTGAGACCGAGGCGGTGCCGGCTGGTGGCGAGGACCCGGACCCCGGTGGTGCCGTGCAGCAGGGCGGCGGCGAGACCGGCGGAGGCGGCCAGCAGGTGCTCGCAGTTGTCGACGACGAGCAGCAGCCGGCGGTCGCGCAGCCGGGTCACCAGCGCGTCCAGGGGCGGCCGGGCGGAGTGGTCGTGCAGCCCGAGGGCGTCGGCCGCGGCGAGCGGGACGAGTTCCGGGTCGCGCAGGCCGGCGAGAGCGACGTAGCGGACGCCGTCGGGGAAGGCGCGGGCGACCCGGGCCGCGATGTGGGCGGCGAGCCGGGACTTGCCGACGCCGCCGGGGCCGGTGAGCGTGACGAGCCGGGCCTTGGCCAGCAGCTCACGGCCCGCGGCCTGTTCGTCCCTCCGGTCGACGAAACTGGTCGTCTCGACCGGCAGATGGCAGCCCCCGCGCGGCGCCGATCCGCCCATGATCAGCGAGCCCTCCTGTTGGCCGTTCGCCCACGTTCCCCCGGCGGACCGGGTGAACGCACACGAAGGTCACGCGGGAGAGTGCACTTCGGCGGGGGTCGCTTGCGAGAGTGTGGGCGGGCGTACACTGCGCGGCCGCCCGAAGGGAGTTGACGTGAGCG
Organism: Streptomyces humi; assembly: GCF_001005085.2. Taxonomy (GTDB): domain Bacteria; phylum Actinomycetota; class Actinomycetes; order Streptomycetales; family Streptomycetaceae; genus Streptomyces; species Streptomyces humi. The sequence goes on along the minus strand of NZ_LBMU02000095.1, from coordinate 5,174 downwards.
GCTGATTTTACCGTCTTGACCTGTCCATGCCATTCGCAGACGATGAGCGGCACCGCACAGCCGTTCCACAGGTACGTCGCACTGGACCACCCCCACCTCCCCCTCAGGAGACTTCATGCGACTTCGCACCCGCGCCTCCGGCGCCCGCGGCGGCAGACGGAGCGCCGCACTCGGCGCCCTGCTGGCCCTCGCCCTCGCGGCCCCCGTGACCGCGACCGCCACGCAGGCGACCGCCGACGGCACGCGACCGCCGGCACCCTCGGCCGACGAGGTCCGGCAGTACGAGATCCACCAGAGCACCACCCCCGTGACCCGCGCGGCCATCCAGCGGACCGGCGTCACCGTGGACGAGGCGGACGAGGAGACGGTGGTCGTCTCCGGCCGGGCCGCGCAGATCTCCGCACTGAAGCGGCTCGGCTACGAGGTCACCCCGCTCGGCGCCGCCCCGGACCGGTCGACCCCCGCCGATCAGCTCCGGCTGTTCGACTTCCCGACCGCCGACTCGAAGTACCACAACTACGCCGAGGCGAACGCCGAGATCGACCAGCGGCTCGCCGCCTACCCGGGCATCATGAGCAAGCAGGTGATCGGCAAGTCGTACCAGGGCCGGGACATCGTCGCCATCAAGGTCAGCGACAACGTGGCGACGGACGAGAACGAACCCGAGGTCCTCCTCACCTTCCACCAGCACGCGCGCGAGCACCTCACGGTGGAGATGGCGCTGTACCTGCTGCGGGAGCTGGGCGCCGGGTACGGCACCGACTCCCGGGTCACGAACATCGTCAACAGCCGCGAGATCTGGATCGTGCCCGACCTCAACCCGGACGGCGGCGAGTACGACATCGCCACCGGGTCGTACCGGTCCTGGCGCAAGAACCGGCAGCCCAACTCCGGCTCCTCGTACGTCGGTACGGACCTGAACCGGAACTGGAACTACAAGTGGGGCTGCTGCGGCGGCTCCTCGGGATCGACGTCCTCGGAGACCTACCGGGGCGCGGCCGCCGAGTCGGCGCCCGAGGTGAAGGTGGTCGCCGACTTCGTGCGCAGCCGGGTCGTCGGCGGGAAGCAGCAGATCAAGGCCGGGATCGACTTCCACACGTACAGCGAGCTGGTGCTGTGGCCGTTCGGGTACACGACGGCCGACACGGCGACGGGAATGACCGCGGACGACGCCGCCGCGTTCAAGGCGCTGGGGCAGAAGATGGCCGCGAGCAACGGCTACACGCCGGAGCAGTCCAGTGACCTGTACATCACCGACGGGTCGATCGACGACTACCTGTGGGGCACGCAGAAGATCTTCGACTACACCTTCGAGATGTATCCGACGTCCAGTTCCGGGGGTGGGTTCTACCCGCCCGACGAGGTGATCGAGCGGGAGACCGCCCGGAACCGGGACGCGGTGTTCCAGTTGCTGGAGAACGCGGACTGCGTGTACCGGGCGATCGGGAAGGAGGCCCAGTACTGCGGTTAGGCGCGCGACTCCTCGGCGCCGGTGTCCGCGTCGGCGTCGATGTCGGCGTCGGACGCGTCGGCGCCTTCGTCGAAGTACGCGTCCAGGACCGCGTCCAGCTGCTCTTCCCACTCCGTGAAGCGGGACCGGGCCGTCGCCTCGATCTCGATCGGGTACCAGCGGCGGTCCGGGGTGTGCACGGTGATCGTGAACCGCTTGCCGAAGCGCGGCGTCTCGGTCTCGACCGCGCCGATCTCGTCCCAGCGGAACTCGCACTTCTCCTCGTCGAGGGAGAGGCGCACACCGGTGGCGTCCGCCACTATCCTCGCGCGGCGGTCGGCGGCCTCGAAGACGGGCCCTTCGGCGGGCTCCTCCTCGTCGTCCGCCGCGTCCTCGGCCTTCGGCTCGACGGCGTCGGCCTCTTCCACCTCGTCGTCCGCCGCCTCCACGGCCTCCGCCTCGGCGGCCTTCACCTCGGCGTCCGCCGGCCCCGCGTCCCGCGGTTCCGCGTCCTGCGGCTCGGCGGGCGCGGGTGAGGTGAGCCCGGGGACGAAGGCCGGGTCGAATCCGGCGCCCTCCAGGGGCTGGCTGTTGGCTCCTATGCGCTGCTCCACAGCGGGCAGTATGGTCGAAGAACCTGTGCCGGACACAGCCCACCCCAACTTCGTTATCAGACACCTACACGAAGAGGCTGAGCACGGCGGCCATCGCGAAGCCGGCCACCGACAGCACCGTCTCCAGCACGGTCCAGGTCTTCAGGGTGTCGCGTTCGGTGATGCCGAAGTACTTCGACACCATCCAGAACCCGCCGTCGTTGACGTGCGAGGCGAAGATCGACCCGGCCGAGACGGCCATGATGACCAGGGCGACGAAGGGCTGGGAGTGGTCGCCCTCGGTCAGCAGCGGGGCCACGATGCCGGCCGTCGTCACGATCGCCACCGTCGCCGAGCCCTGCGCGACCCGCAGCACCACGGAGATCAGGTAGGAGAGGACGATCACCGGCAGGCCCACGCCGTTGAAGGTGTCGGAGAGGGCCTGGGCGACCCCGCTGGCCTTCAGCACGGCGCCGAAGATCCCGCCCGCGCCGACCACCAGCAGGATGTTGCCGACCGGCTTGAGGGACGCGGTGGAGACGGTCTCCAGGGACTTGCGGGACCAGCCGCGCCGGATGCCGAGCAGGTAGTAGGCGAGGACCAGCGCGATGGTGAGGGCGACCATCGGCGTGCCGAAGAACTCCAGCACCGAGCGGCCGGTGGAGGGGTCCAGGGCGATGGAGGAGAAGGTCGCGGCGAGGATGAGCACGAGCGGGGTGCCGATGATGGCGAGCACCGTGCCCAGCGGGACCGGCTTCTCCTGCGGCTCCACCCCGGCCGCCCGCTGTTCCGCCAGCAGCGCCTGCCTGGCCTCGTCGGCCGCCTCGACCATGTCCTGCGGTACGGCGACGAAGATCCGCCTGCCGATCCACGCCGAGAACGCCCACGCGGCCAGCACCGCCGGGACGCCGCAGACGATGCCCATGAGGATGACCCAGCCGAGCTGGACGTGCAGCAGCGCGGCGGCGGCCACCGGGCCCGGGTGCGGCGGCAGGAAGGCGTGGGTCATGGAGAGACCGGCGAGGAGCGGGAGGCAGTAGAGGAGGATCGACTTGCCCCCGCGCTTGGCGGCCGCGTAGACGAGGGGCGCGAGCACGAAGATGCCGACGTCGAAGAAGACCGGGATGCCGAAGACGAGACCCGTCAGGCCCATGGCCAGCGGGGCCCGCTTCTCACCGAAGAGGTTCAGGAGGCGGCCGGCCAACACCTCGGCCCCGCCGCTGACTTCGAGGATCGCGCCGAGCATGGTGCCGAGGCCGATGATGATCGCGACGTGGCCGAGGATGCCGCCCATCCCGGACTCGACGGTGGAGACGGCGTCGGAGCGCTGCACGGTGCCGAAGAGTTCGGTGACCGAGAGCCCGGCCAGCAGGCCGACGGCTATGGACACGGCGAGCAGGGCCACGAAGGGCTGGAGCCGGGCCTTGATGATCAGGAAAAGCAGCAGGGCTATGCCGACGGCGGCGACGGTGAGGAGACCGGCGGTGCCGTCGAGGACGAGGAGCAGGCCTCCGGTGTGGGGTGGGGTCGCGGGGGTGGTGGACGCGGCGAGCGGTAGGGACATGCGGGGGTCCTCTTCTGCGTAAGTGCATCGCGCTTTCGGGCAGGGGAGATCGCGGCACGGCGCCCGGGGCGGGTGCCGTGCCGTGACGGACGTACGGTGTGCAAAAAGTGACGGTGTGTCAGCCGAGGACGGCGAGGGCGTCGATCTCGATGAGCAGACCCGCGGGGAGGCCGACGTAGACGGTCGTGCGGGCGGCGGGCGGGGCGGTGAGCGCCTGCTCCTCGAAGTAGGTGTTGTAGATCTCGTTCATCTCGGCGAAGTGGTCCACGTCCGTCAGATAGACGCGGATCATCATCACGTCGTCCCAGGAGGCGCCGCCCTCCTCCAGGATCGCCTTGACGTTGGCGAGGGTCTGGAGGGTCTGCTCGCGCAGGGCGGGGCCGGCCGGGGTCGGGGGCCTGCCCTCCTCGGCGGGCAGGAATCCGACCTGCCCGGCGACCTGGAGGATGTTGCCCTTGCGGACGCCGTGCGAGAACTTCGCGGGCGGGGTGGTGTGGGTCTTCGGGGTGAGCGCGAGCTTCTCGGTCATCGGTTACCGGCTTCCGTGATCGGGGTTCTGCCTGAGTACTCGCCGCTGATCGCGTCCGCCGTGCGGCGCACCTGCGGGAGCAGGGTGAGGAGTTCGTCGGCGGTGACGACGACGTTGGGGGCGGAGACCGACATCGCGGCGACGACGCGCCCGTCGGCACCGCGGATCGGTGCGGCCACGCAGTTGATGGACTCCTCGTGGCCGCCGAGGTCGGTGGCCCAGCCCTGTTCGCGCACCTTGGCCAGTTCCCTGCGGAACGCCTCCGCGTTCGGTGTCGAACGGGCCGTGTACATCGGGTAGTCGAGCTTGTCGGCGAGGGCCCGTCGCTCGGGTTCGGGCAGGTCGGCGAGGAGCAGTTTGGCGACGGCGGCGACGGTGATGGCGACGGGCTTGCCGATCCGTGAGTACATGCGGACCGGGTAGCGGCTCTCGACCTTGTCGATGTAGAGGACCTCGCCCTCCTCGAACACCGCGAGGTGCACGGTGTGTCCGCAGGCCGCGTTGAGGCGGGCCAGGTGGGGGTGGGCGATCTCGCGGACGTCGAGGTTCTCCATGGCCTCCTGGGCGAGCGCGAAGAGGCGGGCGCCGAGGCGGTAGCGCTGGTCGGACTGGCGGTAGACCAGGCCGTGTTCGTGGAGGGTGCGCAGCAGCCGCAGCGCGGTCGACTTGTGCACGCCGAGGCGGTCGGCGACCCGGCCGAGGTCGGCGGGGCCCTCCGCGAGCAGGGGCAGGATGCTGAGCGCTCGGTCGACGGTCTGGCTCATGGGGTGCGTACCTCCTCATCGGCCGCTTCGGCTTGCGTCCAGCCGGGGCCGAGTCGAAGTCTCTCCCACGCGGTGCCGTCGAGGGCGGTCAGGCGGTCGGTGGTGTCGCGGGCGGGCGGCGGGGCGAGGTCGGCGGGGCTGGTGAGGGTGGCGGCGGCGAAGAGGTGACCGAGCCGGAGCGTCTGCCTGACCGGCAGTCCGCGCAGGACACCGGAGAGGAAACCGGCGGCGAACGCGTCACCGGCCCCGACGGTCGCCACGACGTCCACGGCGG
>NZ_LBMU02000094.1 GCF_001005085.2 Streptomyces humi | reverse complement strand
ACTTCGCCGTTGGTCGGTTGCTCCTTGGCGATACCGTCCGACTTCGCCGTTGGTCGGTTGCTCCTTGGCGATACCGTCCGACTTCGCCGTTGGTCGGTTGCTCCTTGGCGATACCGTCCGACTTCGCCGTTGGTCGGCTGCTCCTTGGCGATACCGTCCGACTTCGCCGTTGGTCGGCCGCTCCTCGGCGATACCGCCCGACCTCACCGTTGGTCGGCCGCTCCTCGGCGATACCGTCCGACTTCGCCGTTCGCCGGCCGGCCCTTGCCGATATCGCCTCGACCTCGGCGTCCGGCGGCTTTCCCTCGCCGCTATCCCTCGAACTCACTGTCGGCACCGCCCTCGGCGGCACTGTCCCCGGCGGCACCGCCTCCACCTCACCGCTCGCCACCCCTCCGGCGATACCGGCCTCGCCTCACCGGGCCGGTCGGTTGCCGGTCCCGGGGGGTGTGCGGGGCGGGAAGAAGTCGGTGGGGGTCGGTGTTGGCGGTGGGGTAAGCAAGCGCGTCTGGTCTGTGTGGCTGTCCGGATGTCGCGGCGGGGCACGGGTGTGTGCGTCGGCGCGGTGGTCCGGGAGTCGCGGGACCGAGGCGAACCGTTCGCTCCGCTGCCCGGCCGTACCGCTGTGAGCTGCGAGATTGGGGCTCGGTTTGCCTTGGGGGGTGGTGGGTGCGTATGGTGGTAGATCGTTTGATCCCATTTGCCCGGCGCCACCGCAGAGCGCGCCGTGTGGCGCGTACTCTCCCTTGCCGTGGCGGACCGCATTGAGGCGGTCGTGAGCGAATCACGGAGTTGACGGGCGCGTGCCGAAGAGACTCCGGAAGGTTTCGCATTCGCATGTCCGTGTCCAGTACTGATCAGTTCGTCGTGTCCGAGAACGAGTTCGAGAACGAGCTCGAGAACGACGACCTGACGACCGAGGCCTCCGAAGAGGCCGCTGACACCACCGACACCACCCCCCAGACCACCTTCGCCGACCTCGGCCTCCCCGAGGGCGTCGTGCGCAAGCTCGCGCAGAACGGCGTGACCACCCCCTTCCCGATCCAGGCCGCGACCATCCCGGACGCCCTGGTCGGCAAGGACATCCTCGGCCGTGGCCGCACCGGCTCCGGCAAGACCCTCTCCTTCGGTCTGCCCACCCTGGCCACGCTGGCCGGCGGCCGCACCGAGAAGAAGCGGCCGCGTGCCGTCATCCTGACCCCCACGCGCGAGCTGGCGATGCAGGTCGCCGACGCGCTCCAGCCCTACGGCGACGTCCTCGGCCTGAAGATGAAGGTCGTCTGCGGCGGTACGTCCATGGGCAACCAGATCTACGCCCTGGAGCGCGGCGTGGACATCCTGGTCGCGACCCCCGGCCGGCTGCGCGACATCATCAACCGCGGCGCCTGCTCCCTCGAGGACGTCCAGATCACCGTCCTCGACGAGGCCGACCAGATGTCGGACCTGGGCTTCCTGCCCGAGGTCACCGAGCTGCTCGACCAGGTCCCGGCCGGCGGCCAGCGCATGCTCTTCTCCGCGACCATGGAGAACGAGATCCAGACCCTGGTCGAGCGCTACCTGAACAACCCCGTCTCCCACGAGGTGGACGCGGCCCAGGGCGCGGTCACGACCATGTCCCACCACATCCTGATCGTGAAGCCCAAGGACAAGGCTCCGGTCACCGCCGCGATCGCCTCCCGCAAGGGCCGCACGATCATCTTCGTCCGCACCCAGCTGGGCGCCGACCGCGTCGCCGAGCAGCTGCGCGACGCCGGTGTGAAGGCCGACGCGCTGCACGGCGGCATGACCCAGGGCGCCCGGACCCGGACCCTCGCCGACTTCAAGGACGGCTACGTCAACGTCCTCGTCGCCACCGACGTCGCCGCGCGCGGCATCCACGTCGACGGCATCGACCTGGTCCTGAACGTGGACCCGGCCGGCGACCACAAGGACTACCTGCACCGGGCCGGCCGTACCGCCCGCGCGGGCCGCACCGGCACGGTCGTCTCCCTCTCCCTGCCGCACCAGCGGCGCCAGATCTTCCGGCTGATGGAGGACGCGGGCGTCGACGCCTCGCGTCACATCATCAACTCCGGTACGGCGTTCGAGCCGGAGGTCGCGGAGATCACCGGCGCCCGTTCCATGACCGAGGTGCAGGCCGAGTCCGCGGGCAACGCGGCGCAGCAGGCCGAGCGTGAGGTCTCCCAGCTGACCAAGCAGCTGGAGCGGGCGCAGCGCCGGGCCGTGGAACTGCGCGAGGAGGCCGACCGCCTGGTCGCCCGTGCCGCCCGCGAGCGCGGCGACGACCCGGAGGCGGCGGTCGCCGAGGCGCAGGCCGAGGCCGAGGCCGTGGTCGAGGAGACCGCGGTGGAGGCGCAGCCCGAGGTTCCGGCGGCCCGTGACAGCCGTGACCGTGGCTTCGAGCGTCGTGACGACCGTCGGGACGACCGTGGTGGCCGTTCCTTCGACCGTGACCGCGACCGCACCGACCGTCCGTTCAACCGCGACCGCCGTGACGACCGTGGTGGCCGCCCCTTCGAGCGCCGCGAAAACCGCGACCGCGGTTTCGAGCGTCGTGACGACCGTCGGGACGACCGTGGTGGCCGTTCCTTCGACCGTGACCGCGACCGCACCGACCGTCCGTTCAACCGCGACCGCCGTGACGACCGTGGCGGCCGTTCCTTCGAGCGTCGCGACGACCGCCGTGACGACCGTGGCGGCCGCTCCTTCGAGCGTCGCGACGACCGTGGTGGCCGCTCTTTCGACCGGGACCGTGACGACCGCGGTGGCCGTTCCTTCGAGCGCCGTGACGACCGTGGCGGCTTCCGCCGTGACGAGCGCGGTGGCCACCGTGGCAGCGACCGTCCGTTCAACCGCGACCGCCGTGACGACCGTCCGGGCTTCCGCAGCGGTGGTCACGACCGCCCCGGCCACGACCGTCCGGGCCACGACCGTCCGTTCGGCCGTCGTGACGACCACCGCGGTTCGTCCTCCGGCTCCTTCGGGCGCCGCGACGACAAGCCGCGCTGGAAGCGCAACGGCTGACGCTCCGTGACATCCGGCTGAGCGCCGCGTCCCGCACCGGGACGCGGCGCTCAGCCGTTTCCGGAGCCCCGCCCGACCGGGGGGCTGTTTCGTGCCCGTTCCAGGTTCTTTTCGGCCATGCTGTGACGCATGTCACGACCCCGCCGGGGGAATCGCTGGGGGCATGACAGAAGACGCGATAGGCAAGTCGCCTTCCGGCGGCCTCTCCGACGAGGAGCGGCTGGCACAGCTCGGCTACACCCAGGTTCTGGCCCGTCGTATGTCGGCGTTCTCGAACTACGCGGTCTCGTTCACGATCATCTCGGTCCTGTCCGGCTGTCTCACCCTCTACCTCTTCGGCATGATCACCGGCGGTCCCGCGGTGATCACCTGGGGCTGGGTGGCCGTGGGCCTGATGACCCTCTTCGTGGGCCTCTCGATGGCCGAGATCTGCTCCGCCTACCCCACCTCCGCGGGCCTCTACTTCTGGGCCCACCGGCTGGCCCCGCCCCGCTCGGCCGCGGCCTGGGCGTGGTTCACGGGCTGGTTCAACGTGCTGGGCCAGGTGGCGGTGACCGCGGGCATCGACTTCGGCGCCGCGTCCTTCCTCGGCGCGTACCTGAACCTCCAGTTCGACTTCGAGGTGACCCCGGGCCGTACGATCCTGCTCTTCGCGGCGATCCTGGTCCTGCACGGCCTCCTCAACACCTTCGGCGTCCGCATCGTCGCGTTCCTGAACAGCGTGAGCGTGTGGTGGCACGTGCTCGGCGTCCTGGTGATCGTCGGCGCGCTGACCTTCGTGCCCGACCACCACCAGTCCGCGTCCTTCGTCTTCACGAAGTTCGTGAACGAGACCGGCTGGAGCAGCGGCCCGTACGTCGTCCTGCTGGGGCTCCTGATGGCCCAGTACACGTTCACCGGCTACGACGCCTCGGCGCACATGACGGAGGAGACCCACGACGCGTCGACGGCCGGCCCCAAGGGCATCGTCCGCTCCATCTGGACGTCCTGGATCGCCGGCTTCGTGCTCCTCCTCGGTTTCACCTTCGCGATCCAGTCGTACGGCAAGGAGCTGAACTCCCCGACCGGCGCGCCCCCGGCGCAGATCCTCCTGGACGCGCTCGGCGCGACGACAGGCAAGCTCCTGCTCCTGGTGGTGATCGGCGCCCAGCTCTTCTGCGGGATGGCGTCCGTGACGGCCAACAGCCGCATGATCTACGCCTTCTCGCGCGACGGCGCGCTGCCCTTCTCCCGTGTCTGGCACACGGTCAGTCCGCGTACCCGTACTCCCGTCGCGGCGGTCTGGCTGGCCGCCCTGTCCGCGCTCGCCCTGGGCCTGCCCTACCTGATCAACTACACGGCCTACGCCGCCGTGACGTCGATCGCGGTGATCGGCCTGTACGTGGCGTACGTGATCCCGACGCTGCTGCGGGTGCGCAAGGGGGACGAGTTCCAGCGCGGACCGTGGCACCTGGGCCGCTGGTCACGCGTGATCGGCGTCGTCTCGGTGACCTGGGTCGCTGTCATCACGGTCCTCTTCATGCTCCCCCAGGTCTCGCCGGTCACCTGGGAGACCTTCAACTACGCCCCGGTCGCCGTCCTGGCGGTCCTCGGCTTCGCCGCGGTCTGGTGGCAGGCCTCGGCTCGCCACTGGTTCCTGAACCCGGACAGAGCACGCCACGAGGACACCGCCAAACTGGTCGATCTCTGACGCTCCGGCCCACTTCTGCCACCCGACGCGGCCGTGACCCCGATACCCGATCGGCGACACGGCTCCGTCCGGCTATGCTCGGGGAGGCAACATCGCCTGGGCCGTTAGCTCAATTGGCAGAGCAGTGGACTTTTAATCCATTGGTTGTGGGTTCGAGTCCCACACGGCCTACCGGTTGCGGGCGGGGGATCCAACCCCCTGACCTGCTGTGCGGCGCCCGACTCGACTCCGGTCGAGCCGGGCGCCGCCGCGTTCCCGGGCGGCTCCGCCGGAGTACGCGGAGAGCAAGGGGTTGCCAAAGGTTCGTCCGGCGGAGGAATGACCGTGCGAGCCGTGGATACGACGTGACGCGTCCGTGCCCGTATCCGTGCCCCGTATCCCGTGCCCCACGTCCGTGCCCCGTGCCACACGTCCGTGCCCTATGTCCGTGCTCCATGTTCGTGCCCACATCTGTGTCCGACTTTCGTGTCGGGGTCGGCAGTCGGGAGGGTCTTTGACAGCGTCAGGGCGGCGTCCCGAGCGGTCTGCGCGGAACACGGCGGGGATCGCGGTCTTCCTCGTGCTGATGGTCGACTCCGTCGTCACCGGGCTGTTCGTCCCGTTGTCCCTGCTGTACCTGTCGGCGAGTTCGGGCGCCTCGCTGGTCCGCGTCGGGACCCTGCTGAGCCTGGCCGGCCTGCTCTCGCTGCCGCTGCCGCTGTGGATCGGCCCCCTCGTCGACCGGTACGGACCCAGGCCGACCGTGCTGGCCGCGCAGTTGCTCCAGGCGGCAGGATTCCTCGGATACCTCGTGGTCCGCGACGACGTCGGGATCCTCGTGGCCGCGACCATCGCCTCACTGGGACAACGGGCCTTCTGGTCCTCGGCGTTCACCCTGGTCAGCAATGTGTCCGACGGCGACCCCGGCGGGCATTCCCGCGAGCGGTGGTTCGGCGTCGCCGGCTCGTTGCGTGCGGCGGGCTACGGCGTCGGCGCCGTAGCCGCGGGCGTCGCCCTGTCGGTGAAGTCCGGTCCGGTGTACCGCGGGGCGATCGGCACGTGTGCCGTGCTGCTGCTGATGGCCGCCCTGCTGCTGGTGCGGGGAGTGCCGCGGAACGCGACGCTGCCGGTCCTCACGGGCCACGCCGAGCCGGGTGCCGCGGCTCCGCCGGGCCGCGGTTACCGAGAGCTGTGGGCCGATCGCCCTTACCTGGGGCTGGTGGCGCTGAACACGGCGTTCGCGCTGTGCAACGTCATGCTGAGCATCGCCTTCCCGCCGTTCGTCGAACGCCGGCTGCCCGAGGTGACCTGGGCGGTCGGACCGCTGCTGGCGATGAACACGGTGGTCCAGGCGGCGCTTCAGACGACGGTGGTCCGGCTGATCCGGCCGCTGCCCCGGCACCGGTCACTGTGTCTTGCCGGGGTGCTCTGGGCCGCGTGGGCGGGCCTGACGGCGGGGCCGCTGTGGCTGCCGCGCGGCCTGTGGGTCCCCTGCCTGACGGTGGCCGTGCTCTGCTACTCGGCGGCCCAGCTCGTGCACTCGCCCGTGTCCAACGCCCTGTCCGCCGACGCCGCGCCCGCCGGGATGCGCGGCCGCTACATCGCCGTCTTCCAGTACTCCTTCGCCGTCGCCACGGTCGTAGCGCCGCTGCTGTTCTCACTGCTGCTCGACGTGTCGGGCGTCGCCCCCTGGGTCACCCTCGCGGCACTGGCCCTGGTGACGGTCCCGGGCGCCCTGGCCCTGGCCCCACGCCTGCCCGGATCCGCGCTCACGCCACCCACAGCCGACGGCTCACCGAACCCCCCCGGCGTCCCCCCACAGCAGCGCGGACCGACACTGACCCGGCGGCTCAGCACACCCGCACCCGCTAAACACCGGGTCGAACAGACGACCACGCTTCGCTGAAAGGGAGAGACGTGACCGCATCGAGCAAGGGCGCCCCGCCGTCTGAAATCTTCGAGTGCACCTTCGAGTTCCAGCCAGGCTGGATTGATCTGACGCTTCAGGAAGGTACGAAGGCCGAGGCCAAGACCCTGGCCACAGAGGTGACGACATGGTCGGACGGGCCGTGCGCCTGAACGACGATGTGCCGGTCCTCGCGGCGGCGTACTACACGGAGACGGGGGAGGCGCTCGCCCGCCTCATGGTCGACGGCTGTCGCGATGAGGGCGTCCCCCGGCCCAGCGCCGAGGAGGTCACCCCCCTGCTGCTGGAGTGGGGGAACGCCCGGGTCACCGGTGAGCCGCAGATCACCCGACTCGATCTGGTCGCCGGACCGGCGGTCCGGGTCCAGTCCATGCTGGAGGTGAGGCGCAGGCTCGGGTTCGGCCGGAAGCTGGCCGAATTCATTCGCCACGCAGTCTTTCCGCCCCGGATGGAGACCCCCGTCGTCGTCACCGTGACCTGGGAGAGGATCGCCCGCACAGAAGAGATCACGGAGCTGGCCGACGAGGCGATCCGTTCCATGCGGATCACTCCGCTCCCTGCGGGCTTGACTGCCCCGGCCGAGGGAGGGGGCGAGTGAAGACAGCAGAGCAGCTCTGACGGTTCCACGTTTTCCGTGGGTGCGGTGCCGGCCGTCTCCTCTGGAGACGCCGGTCTTCGAGCCGGATGTGGCGCGGCGGGCCCGCAGGGGTCGGCCGGCGGGTCTTGGTGTGGTCGTCTCTTCCCGGTGGAGGGCGTCGAGAACACGCGCCGGCCGGGCGTCCACCAAGGCTTCGCTCGCCGGTGTGCCCGTTGCCGTCGGCACCTTCGGCCAGGCGCTGCTCAGCCCGCGTTGAGTTCCGTCAGTTCGGCCAGCGGGAGCGTGTGCTGGGTGTGCAGGACCTTGGCGCGCAGGTAGCGGACGTTGTGGGCGGTGCTGAAGACGCCCGTCGGGACGCGGTCGCGGACCGTGATGCCCAGGCCGCGCAACTGCTCGGCCTTGTCGGGGTTGTTGGAGAGCAGGTCCAGCTCGTCGTGGCCGAGGGCCTGGAGCATCTGGGCGGCGGCGGTGTAGTCGCGGGCGTCCTCGGGCAGCCCGAGGGCGGCGTTCGCCTCGTAGGTGTCGAGGCCCTGGTCCTGGAGGGCGTACGCGTCGAGCTTGTTGTAGAGGCCGATGCCGCGGCCCTCCTGGCGCAGGTAGAGCAGGACGCCGCCGCGGTCGGCGATGCGCTCGACGGCCTCGCGCAGCTGGGGTCCGCAGTCGCAGCGGGCCGAGCCGAAGACGTCCCCGGTCAGGCACTCGGAGTGCAGGCGGACCAGCGGGAGGGTGCCGGGGGCCGGGTCGCCGAGGACGACGGCGACGTGCTCCTGGCCGTCGGTCAGGCCGTGGAAGGTGACGAGTTCGGAGTTGACGCTGTAACCGTCGGCGAAGCGCAGCGGGACCCGGACGCGGGCGCGCTGGGTGGCGGCGGGGAAGTCGGTCATCGGGGTCTCCTGTGTCCGGGTTCGGGACGGCTGTCCCGGTGTGGGACGTCGTGCCTGCTTCAGATTTGAAACAGATCCACGGCTGGAACCATACCCCGTGTTTTAAATTTGAAGCAACAGATTTACGTGAGGTCGGAGAAATCCGTGAGGTCGGAGAAACCCGGGTTCACGAACCGGAACAGGGTGACGACCGCCGTCGCCACGGCACCTCGTCCGCCGTCGGCCGCGGGGTCGACGCGTCGCCCTCCAGTGCCCGCGCGATCACGGAGCTGATCTCCTCCAGCTGCCCCACCTGGTCGTCGGAGAGCCGGTCGAACACCGCCGCCCGTACCGTCTCCACATGGCCCGGCGCGGTGCGCTCCAGCACCGCCATGCCCTCGTCCGTCAGGATCGCGAAGCTGCTCCGCTTGTCCCACTGGCAGTCCTCGCGCCGGATCAGCCCGTCCTTCTCCAGCCGGGTGACGGCGTACGTCAGCCGGCTCCGGGTGATCTTCGCCTTCGCGGCGAGGTCGGTCATCCGCAGCTTGCGCTCGGGTTCCTCGGAGAGGTTGGCCAGGATGCCGTAGTAGAGATGCGGCATGCCGGCGTCCTGCTGGAGCTGGCGGTCGATCGCGTCCTCCAGGAGGTTCGTCGCCGCCATGAACGCGCGCCAGGCGCGCTGCTCCTTCGGGGTGAGCCAGCGAGTCGTCATGAGGCCAGTGTAGGTTTGTTTCAAACTTTAACCAAGCTTCCGGTTCACACCCCGCCCGCCGCCGAGAGTGAGCGCGTCCGATGCCGTACCCCCACGTCCTGCTGTCCGCCGCCGTCTCCCTCGACGGCTACCTCGACGACACCGGCCCCGAGCGGCTGCTGCTCTCCTCCCCGGCCGACTTCGACCGCGTCGACGAGGTGCGGTCCACCGCCGACGCGGTCCTGGTCGGCGCCGGCACGATCCGCGCGGACAACCCCCGCCTCCTGGTGTACTCCGAGGAGCGCCGCGCCGCCCGGCTCGCCGCCGGCCGGCCCGAGTACCCCCTCAAGGTCACGGTCACCGCGACCGGCGACCTCGACCCGGACGCGCGGTTCTGGCACACGGGCGGCGAGAAGGTCCTCTACACGACGGATGCGGGCGCCGAGCGGGCGGTGGCCCTGGGCATCGCCGCCGACATCGTCCCGCTGGGCCCCGACCTCCACTGGCCCGCGCTGCTGACCCACCTCCACGAGGTGCGGGGCGTGGACCGCCTGATGGTCGAGGGCGGCGGCACCGTGCACACCCAGCTGCTCCAGCAGGGGCTCGCCGACGAGCTCCAGCTGGTCCTCGCCCCGGTCCTGGTCGGCGACCCGAAGGCGCCGCGCCTGTTCGGCCCCGGCGGCTATCAGGGCGGCCGCCTGCGCCTGCTGGAGAGCCGCCGCATCGAGGACGTCGTCCTGGCCCGCTACGAGCCCACCGCGCCCGGCGTGGGCGGCTCGGCGTCCGCCGCCGACCGGCACTGGCTGCGGCTCGCCTGCGAACTGGCGGACCGGTGCCCGCCCTCGCGGACCGCGTTCAGCGTCGGCGCGGTGGTGGTCGCCGCCGACGGCACGGAGCTGGCCCGCGGCCACTCCCGGGAGGCCGGCGACCCGGTGGCCCACGCGGAGGAGGCGGCCCTGGCCAAGATCTCCCCGGCCGACCCCCGGCTGTCCACGGCCACTGTCTACACCAGCCTGGAACCCTGCACCCACCGCGCCTCCCGCCCGCACCCGTGCGCCGAGCTGATCCTCGCGGCGGGGGTGCGCCGGGTGGTCACGGCCTGGCGCGAACCCGACACGTTCGTCCGGGCGGCGGACGGGACGGGGATGCTGCGGGAGCAGGGGGTGGCGGTGGTGGTGCTGGCGCAGTACGAGGCCTTGGCCAAGGCGCCCAACGCCCACCTGGAGACGCCTCCCGCGTAGCGCTCGGCGACCGGCCGCCGGCACCCCTCCCGTAACCCGTGTGACTCGCACCCTTCCGATGGCGTATGCTGGTGTCACCGACGCGGGGTGGAGCAGCTCGGTAGCTCGCTGGGCTCATAACCCAGAGGTCGCAGGTTCAAATCCTGTCCCCGCTACTGAAACCCGGGGCCGGAATCCGATCGAGGATTCCGGCCCCGGGTCTTTTTAGGTTCGCGCTCCCCGGTGTCACGCAGGGTGCCCGGACGGCGCCCCTCCGCATCACATCTGAGTCACCATCAAAACGCGTGTGACGCCTGATCCGATCGAAGGGCGTGGCCAACTCGACCGTTTTTGACCGGTCGTGGCAGGTAAGTCCATGCTGTGGAAGCTTAATGATCAAGGCGAATGGCTTGGAATCTGACAGCCGGGTCTATTAACGTTCGATAACGCAGCGCGGTCGTCCCAGCCGTCACCCGAGTCGGCTCCGTGCGCACGCGCCGAATCCCGTCAAGGGAACCGGGGAACCACCACCTTGGGGTGAATCGCACGGCTGCCGCCGAGTACGAAACGGCCGGTATACGCGCGTAGGAGACCTTCCCGCTCCGAACCCGTCAGCTAACCCGGTAGGCGGCGGAAGGAAAGGAGTGCGCCCGCGTGGCGTCCAACCCGTCTGCCCCCACAGCCCCGTTCGCACCCGGTCGGCGTCAGCCCGACACCTTCGGCTACGGCAGCTACCGCAGCGACGAGGGCCCCTGGGAGGAGTGGAACCCCACCGAGGAGTCCCTCGCCCCCGAACGCGGCCGGCACCGGGTCGCCAAGCAGCGCGGCGGCGGACTCGCCCGCAGCTCCACGGTCCTCGGCGTCGGCGTGATCGCCGCCGTCGGCGCGGGCGGCATGGCCAGCGCCAACACCGGCCACCGGCCGGTCTCCATCTCCCTGCCGGACCTGCCCTCCGTCGACTCCCTGCTCGGTGAGGACGGCGGCCACCAGGCGACGCAGACCGCGCTCAGCAGCGTCACCACGACGACCGCCACCGACGCGGACGACTCCGCCGCCGACGCCGGTGAGGCGCTGCGCAGCCGGATCATCGCCCAGGCCGAGCGGCAGCAGAGCCAGCTCGACAGCAAGGCCAGTGCCAAGGCCGTGGCCGCCGCCGACAAGGCGGTCGCCACCGCGGAGGCCAAGGCGGAACAGGCCGCCGCCGCCAAGGCGAGCGACGCCAAGGACAAGGCCGTCGCCGCGGCCAAGCAGAAGGCCGAGCAGGCCCGGCTCGCCGCGCTGGCCAAGCAGTACACGCTGCCGGTCGTGTCGTACACGATCACCGGCACGTTCGGTCAGGCAGGCTCCATGTGGTCCTCCGGCTACCACACCGGCCTCGACTTCGCCGCGCCCACCGGCACCATCATCAAGGCCGTCCACGGCGGCACGATCACCGAGGCGGGCTGGGCCGGGTCCTACGGCTACCGCACGATCCTCACCCTGGACGACGGCACCGAGCTGTGGTTCTGCCACCAGTCCTCGATCGGCGTCAAGGTCGGCCAGAAGGTCGCCACCGGCGATGTCATCGGCCGCGTCGGCGCCACCGGCAACGTCACCGGCCCGCACCTCCACCTGGAGGTCCACCCCGGCGGCCAGGCCACCGGCATCGACCCCATGACCTGGCTCCGCGGCAAGGGCCTCAACCCCTGACGGAACCTCCACCTGTCCCCGGCGGCCCGACGGCCCCCCGACGTCGAGGCCGCCGGTCAGGTGTGTCCGGCACGCCTCGCGCCCGCGCCGGGCCCTCCGCTTTTACGAGAACTTCGTATTGCGTGGGATGGCCAACCTGCCGGTGCGCGTTGGAATGAAGCATGACTGCTTCTTCCGCTTCCCCCGTCCTCCGTAAGCTCGGCGCCTCCGACCTGGAGGTCTTCCCGCTCGCCCTCGGCGGCAACGTGTTCGGCTGGACCGCCGACGAGGCCACCTCCTTCGCCGTCCTCGACGCGTACGCGGCAGCGGGCGGCAACTTCGTCGACACCGCCGACTCCTACTCGGCGTGGATCGAGGGCAACAAGGGCGGCGAGTCCGAGACGATCATCGGCAGGTGGGTCAAGGCCCGCGGCAACCGCGACGACGTCGTGATCGCCACGAAGGTCAGCCAGCACCCCGAGTACCAGGGGCTGTCCGCCGCCAACATCAAGGCCGCCGCCGACGCGTCCCTGCGCCGCCTCGGCACCGACCACATCGACCTCTACTACACCCACTTCGACAAGCCCGAGGTGCCGGTCGAGGAGATCGTCGGAGCGCTGGACGAGCTGGTGCGGGCGGGCAAGGTCCGGCACATCGCCGCGTCCAACATCAGCGCCGAGCGGCTCCAGGAGTCCCTCGACTTCTCCGACCGCGAGGGCCTGGCCCGGTACGTCGCCCTCCAGCCCCACTACAACCTGGTCTCCCGGGACACCTACGAGGGCTCCCTCCAGGACCTCGCCTCCCGCACCGGGCTCGCCGCGGTCCCGTACTTCGCCCTGGCCGCCGGCTTCCTCACCGGCAAGTACCGCCCCGGTACGACGGTCGACAGCGCCCGGGCGGGCGGCGCCGCCAAGCACCTGGAGTCCGAGCGCGGTCAGCGGGTCCTGACCGCCCTGGACGAGGTCGCCGAGGCCCACGCGGCCCCCGTCCCCACGGTCGCCCTGGCCTGGCTGGCCGCCCAGCCCACCGTCGCGGCCCCGATCGCCTCGGCCCGCACGGTGGACCAGCTCCCGGCCCTGCTGGGAGTGGCGGACCTGACCCTGACGGAGACCGACCTGCAAAAACTGACGACCGCTTCGGCCTGACGGTGACGGGACCTGAGGGGGCCTGAGGGTGACGGAGCCTGAGGGGGCCTGACGGTGACGGGGTCTGACGGTGACGGAGCCTGAGGGGGCCTGAGGGGGCCTGACGGTGACGGGGTGGCGGGGCCTGCCGGGGGCGGGGTGGCGGCCCGGCTGCTCTCCGCCCCCTCCTCTCGGCCCCTGCCTTCTCGGCCCCTGCCTTCTTGGCCCCCTGCCTTCTTGGGCCCCGCCTTCTCTTGGCCCCCCGCCTTCTCCGTCGGCCGCTCGCTCGCGTTTCTCTCCGCCGCGGCGGTGTTCAGTCACGAGGGTGCGGCTCGGCGGTGCCAGGCAGGCCACGCCCCCGTGCCTACGACCGGTACGGGTTGTAGGCCGGCGCCGGCACCGCCGACCCGTACCAGGCCGGCGCCCCGTAGACCGGAGTGACCGGGTAGCCGTACCCCGTGCCCGCCGTCCGGGCCGCGTACTCCAGGGCGGGGCGGGCGAGTTCCCGCCGGCTCCACAGCTCGGTCAGCAGTTCCCGTTCCCGTACGACGAAATCGGCCTCCGCCCGCCCCCGCTGCCCCCGGCGCCGCAGCAGCGCCAGCGTCGTCGCGTACCCCTCGTACTCGGCGACCGCCCGCCCCGCCGGCTTCCCGAAGTGGTACGCGGCGTACTCCCGGGCCATCTGCCGGGCCCGCATCGACCCGAGGACGAACGGTTCGGCCGCCCCCAGCCAGCCCGCGTAGACGTACGCGGGCAGCTCCTCCCGCACGGCCCGCAGCTCCCGCTGCCGCGTCCAGATCGCCAGCCAGGTCAGCAGCCCGAACGACGGCACCATGAACATGCCGTACACGGCGAAGAACCCGAACTGCCCGAAGGTCGACGACCCGTTCCAGAACGCGTGCATGCCCATCGCGAGGAGCAGCCCGGCGACCGGCGCCAGCGCCCGCCGCGCCCGCTGCCGTTGCCCGGAGAGCGCGGCGATGCCGAAGCCGATCCCGGTGAGAACGGTGAACAGGGGATGCGCGAAGGGCGACATGACGATGCGTACGAAGAAGGTGGCCGCGGTGACGGAGGCGATCCCGCTGTCACCGGTCAGCTGGTCGGTCCCGAAGGCCGTACCGAGGTAGAGGATGTTCTCGGTGAACGCGAACCCGGTGGCGGTGACCCCGGCTATCACCACCCCGTCGACGATCCCGGTGAAGTCCCGTCTGCGGAACAGGAACACCAGCAGTACGGCGGCCGCCTTCGCGGACTCCTCGACGATCGGCGCTATCACGGTCGCCCCGAGCGTGTTCGCGCCGCTCGGGTCCGCGGTCGCGGTCGCTATCCAGCGCGTCGCGAAGCTGTTGGCGACGATGGCTATCAGCGCGGCCGCGCAGGCACCCCAGGCGAAGGCGAACAGCACGTTCCGCCAGGGGCCCGGCTGTACCCGGTCGAGCCAGCGGAACGCGCCCACCAGCAGCGGCACGGGCAGCACGGCGAGCCCGAGGCCGACGAGGAACCCCTCCGTCCCCGTCTGCTCCCGCACCAGCGCGAGGATGACGAGCCCGGAGACGGCCAGCAGGGTGCCCAGCGCCCCGTACCGCACCCAGCGCCGCTGCCACCAGCGGGGATGCCGCAGGCCCTGGTCGCCGGGGTGCGGGGGGTACGGCGGGTACGGCGGCGAATAGGTGGCCACGGCATCGACCCTAACGAGGTGACTCCAGTCGGTGCTGCTCGCTCTGCCGCACCCGATGCTGTACGCGACGGAAGAGCAGATCGTTCACCACATGTCCCTTGTCCAGTCCCTGACCCTCGAAACGGGTCAGCGGCCGGTACCGCGGACGTGGCGCGAAACCGCCGTCGGCCTGCGTGTTCTCGAACTCGGGATGCGCTTCGAGCACGTCGAGCATCTGCTCGGCGTACGGCTCCCAGTCCGTCGCGCAGTGCACGGTCGCCCCCGGCCTGAGGCGGGTCGCGGCGAGGTCGAGGAACTCGGGCTGGATCAGGCGCCGCTTGTGGTGCCGCTTCTTCGGCCAGGGGTCGGGGAAGTAGACGCGCAGTCCGTCGAGCGAGTCGGGCGTGAGCATCTCCCGGAGCAGGATGATCGCGTCGCCGTTGCCGACCCGGACGTTGGACAGCCCCTGCTGGTCGGCGAGGTTGAGCAGGTTCCCCTGCCCCGGTGTGTGCACGTCCACGGCGAGGATGTTGACGCCCTGGTCCTCGGCGGCCATCTGCGCGGTCGCCTCGCCCATCCCGAACCCGATCTCCAGCACCACCGGGTCGCCGTTGCCGAACAGCTCACCGAGGTCGATGACCCGCTGCCCGTCGATGTCCAGCCCCCACTTGGGCCACAGCCGCTGGAGGGCGTCGGCCTGCCCGGCGGTCACCCGGCTGCGGCGCGGCTGGAAGCTGCGGATCCGCCGCTCGAAGTGCGACCCGGCGGGATCGGCCGTGGGCCCGTCGGGGAACCGGGGTTCCCCCTTGGCCCGGGTGTGCCGGACGGACACCCCGGGGGTGTGGTGGGAGCCGGCGCCGGGGACGGTCCCGGTGGGCTGGGGGGCTTCGTGGGCATTGAGCGAGTCAGACACAGTGCATCCGATTTTACGGCCCGTACCGGACGCGGACGGGCCCCGTGCGGGGGTCACATCGAACCCAGCATCTCCAGCGCCCGCCGCGCCACCTCCCGCCCGATCGGCAGCGAGGCCGTCGCCGCGGGCGAGGGCGCGTTCAGCACGTGCACCGCGCGCGGGCCCTCCTTGATCAGGAAGTCGTCGACGAGTGTGCCGTCCCGCAGCACGGCCTGCGCCCGCACCCCGGCCGCCGTCCGCACCAGGTCCCCCTCGTCCACGGCGGGCAGCAGCCGCCGTACGGCCGTGGTGAACGCCCGCTTCGACACCGACCGGCGCAGCTCCCCGCCGCCGTACCGCCAGTGCCGCCGTGCCAGCGTCCACGAGCCCGGCCAGGCCAGCGTCCCGGCGACCTCCCGGGGCCGTACGACGTTCCACCCGTACCCCTCCCGGGCCAGCGCCGGCACCGCGTTGGGGCCGACGTGGACACCGCCGTCGATCCCGCGCGTGAGGTGCACCCCGAGGAACGGGAACGCCGGATCCGGCACCGGATACACCAGGCCCCGCACCAGCCCCGGCCGTGCCAGCTCGAAGTACTCGCCCCGGAACGGCACGATCCGCATCCCCGGTTCGTCCCCGGTCAGGCGGGCGAGTTCGTCGCAGTACAGCCCGGCGCAGTTCACCAGCACGCGGGCGCGTACGACGTCGCCGCGCGAGGTGAGCACGGCCACGCCCCGCTCCGGCCGCCGGTCCACCCGGACGACCCGCGCGCCGTACCGGATCTCCGCCCCCGAGGCCGTGCCGAGCTGCCGGGCCACCCCCACGAAGTCGCACACCCCGGTCGTCCCGACGTGTATGGCGGCCAGGCCGCGCACCTCCGGCTCGTACTCCCCGATCTGCGCGGCCCCCAGCTCCCGCACCGGTATCCCGTTCTCCCGGCCGCGCTGCACGAGGGCGTGCAGCCGGGGCAGCTCGGCCCGCTCGGTGGCCACGATCAGCTTGCCGGTGACGGCGTGCGCGATGCCGTACTCCGCGCAGAACTTGACCATCTCGGCGGCGCCCTTGACCGCGTACCGGGCCTTCAGCGACCCGGGACGGTAGTAGATCCCGCTGTGGATGACCCCGCTGTTCCGTCCGGTCTGGTGCCGGGCCGCCCCGGCCTCCTTCTCCAGCACGGTGACCCGGGTGCCGGGCGCGGCACGGCTGATCGCGTACGCCGTCGACAGCCCGACGATCCCACCCCCGACGACGAGCACGTCACAGTCGTAAGCGATCCCGGCCCGCACCTGCACCACCTCCCACGTCGATAGTGCACTGCGCCACTGACAGCCACTTCAAACGCACGGTTGGTGAAGCGCCCCGCGAGCGGCGCGTGGAACTGCGCGACCAGCCCCCACACACCCGCACCCGCCTGATCGCATGAACTCGGCGGACGACTGGGCGACCCTCACGCCGGCGCCATCAGCAACGGCCGGGCCCGCTCCCGCAGCTCCACCACCCTCGGCTCGTCCCCGTAGGGCTCCAGCCGGTGCAGCAGATCCTTCACGTACTCCGTCGTCCGTGCCGACGAGATCCGCCCGGCCACCTCCACGGCCCGCACCCCCTGCTCGCACGCCGCGTCGAGGTTTCCGGACTCCAGTTCGGCAACGGCCGACACCACCAGCCGCAGCCCGTGCGACCGCACGAACTCCTCCGTCGGTTTGGACAGCGCCTGCTCGGTGAAGCGCCGTACCTGCCGCGGCGCCTTCAGGTCGCGGTAGCACTCCGCCGCGTCCGCGGCGAACCGGTCGTAGCCGTAGAAGCCGAGCCAGGAGGGGTCGTTGTCCCCCTCCCGGGCCCGCTCCAGCCAGCCCTCCGAGGCCTTCAGCGCGGCGCCCGCGGCCTGTGCGTCACCGGCGCGCGCGTGTGCCCGCGCCTCGACGAGCCGGAAGAAGCTCATGGTCCGCGCCGTCGCCAGTCCCCGGTTGCGCTCCACGGCGGCCTGCGCGAGATCGACGCCCTCGTCGCCGAACCCGCGGTAGGTCGCCTGCAACGACATCGATGCCAGGACATACCCGCCGAGCGGCACGTCCGCGGCGGCGCGGGCGAGCCGCAGCGCCTGGATGTAGTACCGCTGCGCGGCCTCCTGCTGGCCCGTGTCGAACGCCATCCACCCGGCCAGCCGCGTCAGCTCGGCACTCGCCCCGAACAGCGCCCGCCCGACCTCGTCGGAGTACGCGCCGAGCAGCAGCGGTGCCGCCTCCACCCGTAAACACTCCGGCACCATCGAAGAACGCCAGTCGCCGCCCCCGTACTTGGAGTCCCAGCGCCTGGCGTCCTCGGCGGCCTCCCGCAGCTTCTGCACGTCACTGTGGCCGACTTTGAGCGGTGCGCCCGCACCCTCGGCGCCGAAGGCCTCGCGCGCGACCGAACTGTCGGCGGGGGTTATCAGCCAGCGCGAGGCGGGCGTTGCGTATGCGCTCACTGCGAACGAACCGGCCAGCGACTGCCAGATGCCACCCGTGCCGGCCCGGCGGCCGGCGAGGTCGAGACGGTACAGCTCGGTCGCCGACCGCACCGCCTGTCCGACGTCTCTGGGGAAGGCGAGGCCCACTTCGGGCGCGGGGTCCGCGTCCGCCAGGCCGATCTCGTGGAGCGGCACCGGGCGGCCGAGCTTCTGGCCGATCGCGGCCGCGATGAGGTGCGGCGCGGCGCCCTGCGGCACCATGCCCTTCGACACCCAGCGCGCCACCGACGTCTTGTCGTAGCGAAGAGTCAACCCGCGTTGAGCGCCAAGATCGTTGACGCGTCGCGCGAGTCCTGCGTTGCTGATTCCCGCGAGGGCGAGAACGGCGCCGAGCTTTTCGTTCGGCCCGCGTTGCTCCCTGGACATGCGCCACCCCTCGACACAGACGGCTGCCGCGCTGGCATAACCACGCGGCATTCGTAAACCCAGCGTAGTTCGCCGCATCCCAAGCGTTAAGGGGCATTGTTCCGGATGGCGGGATTGTGGTCCGTACGCGAGTGCGGCCCATGTACGCACCGTGCACGGCCCGTCGCGACGTGCCCCCGCCGTGTGGCCGTGCGCCTGGCCGTGCGCTCTTCTCCGGCCATGGGGGGAGCGATTCCATGGTTCTGCGTGGGTCGGCCCGCTGTACTGGATCCAGTGGGCTGGGGGACACCGCCACCTTCATCCCCGCGGGTGGCGGACCGGTCCGGGAGGCGATGCCCGCCTCCCGGACTGTGCGTGTCCGGACGCGCGCGCGTGTGGTGCGCAAAGCATGTACGGAGCGTGCGCAAGCCCGCGCGGCCTTCGCCGATTTGGCCGAAAATCGACCCCGCCTTTCGCGGGCGATCAACGCTCCTACCATGGGAATTGAGGGCGCGAAGGGCGTTCTGGGGGAGCGTACAGGGGGCGCATTCGCGTCGCAGTCGCCTTGTGCCGTACGGCGGTTCGGCTCTTCCGAGGCATCGACGCGGGCCCTCGTCTGCGGCAACTCCCCGCCGTCCGCGCGGGATCAAAGGCACCCCCACCGGCGCTACGAAGCGCGTCCTTCATGGCAGCATGGGGACCCGGTTCGTACCGTGCATGGTTGTCCACAGCCTGTGGAGGCGTCGATGCGGTGGTTGGTGGGATGGAGCAGCACCGCCTCCGGTGCCGCCGCGATCGGCTCCGCCGGCGCCATGGGGCTCGACGGCGAGACCGTCCACCCGGTGGGCTCGATGCTGCTGTGGGGCGACCCGGACCCGCTCTGGGCGGTCGGCGACTGGCGCCCCGACGAGGTGCGCGTCATCAAGGCCGACGCGCAGAACCGCATCGCCGTCCTCGGCACCTGCGGCGCCACCGACGAGGAGCTGCGCCTCGGCCTCTTCACGGCGCGCGGGGGCGCACTCCGGCATCTGACCGCCTGGCCCGGCAGCTACACGGCCGTCGTCCAGGTCGGCCGCCGGGTCACCGTCTGCGGCGACCTCGCGGGCGCCCGCCCGGTCTTCTACAGCCCCTGGGCAGGCGGAACGGCCTACGCGACGGCCGCACTGCCGCTCGCCGACCTCATCGAGGCCAACCTCGACTACGGCCACCTCGCCGCGCTGCTCGCCGCCCCCGACGTGCCCGCGGCGCTGCACGACTCCACCCCGTACGAGGGGGTGCGGCGCATCCCGCCGGGCCATGCGCTCATCCTGCGCACCGGGGCGCGCGAGGTGGCCGGCTACGAGCAGGTCGCCTCGCTGGCCGTCGCCGCCCCCTCCGCCGATCCCGACAGCGCCGTGGACGCCGTACGGGACGCACTCGTAGAAGCCGTACGCGCACGGCTGTCGGCACCCCGGCACGTCCCGGACATCGACCCTGGTCCGGTGCCCGGAATGGGTCCCGCCGAGCGGCGCGCGGCCCGCGGGATGCCGGTCCCGGGCATCGGCGCGGACCTCTCGGGCGGCCCGGCCTCGGGGACGCTGGCGCTGCTCGCCGCCGGCCTGCCCGGCATGCCGGGCACCGTTCTCGGCCACGGCACGGGCGCCGGGGAGCGCCTTCTCGCCGTCACCTTCAACGACCTCGCCGTGGCCGGCCGCGAGTCGGAACTCGAACGGGCGGGCACCCTGGCGGCCAACCCGCGTCTGCACCACGTGGTGGTGACCGGCGGGGAGGAGATCCTCCCGTACGCCGACCTGGACGGCCCGCTCACCGACGAACCGGGGCCGTCCCTGATCTCCGCGGCCCGGCACCGCGCCCGGCTCGCCGCGGGCAGCGCCGACCACTTCACCGGCTACGGGGCCCGCCAGGTCCTGGACGCGCACCCGGCCCGCCTCGCCGACCTGCTCATGGACCGCAAGCGGCGCCACCTGGTGCGCCCGGTGGCCGCCCTCGCCAAGGCCGACGGCTCGGTGATGGTCCCCGCGCGTGTGTACAGCGCGGCGCGCAGACTGGCGCGCACGCCGTACCGCGCGGGCGTCGAGTCCCTGGCCGAGCGCCTGCTGCGGCGCCGCTTCGACGACCCCGGAGGCGCGGTCGGCGCCTCCCTCGCGGCGCTCACCTGGGCGAGACCCGGCCCGGCGGCGCGCTGGCTGACGGGCGAGGCGCTGGCAGAAGTATCGGTTCTCCTCCAGGGTTCGGCGAACCGCTCCGGCGTCGGACCCGGACAGCGCCCCGGAGACTACCGCGCGCGGGCGGCACTGGCCCGGCACGCGGCCGACATCCGAGTCCTGGAACAGGCCGCCGAGATCCGTTCCCAGCGCCTGCACACCCCTTTCCTCGACAACCAGGTGGTCCGCGCCTGCCGCGCCCTCCCCGAGGCGCTGCGCGTCCAGCCGGGCGCCCGCGCGGCCATCCTCCGCACGGTCCTGGAGGGCGCCGGCGTCACCGACCTGCCGCCGGGCTGGGGCGCCCCCTCCCACGCGTCCTCGGCGGCCGCCACCCGTACGGGGCTGCGCGTGGCCGCCGACGACCTGATCGACCTCTTCGCCACGCCGTTGCTGGCACAGGCGGGGCTGGTGGAGGCGAGGGTGGTCCGCAAGGCGCTGCGCGCGGCGGCGGCGGGTGAACCGCTGCCGCTGGACGGCCTGGCCGACCTGGTCTCCCTGGAGCTGTGGCTACGACGGCTGCTGTCCCGCCGGGGCACCTGCTGGACGGGCACACCGGCACGCGCGCGTGCGGTACCGGCGGGGGTGCGGCCGATGCGGGGGGCACTGGCCTCGGGGACGTGACCCGTCGAGACGGGCTGCTCTCCCTGGGGGCGGCCCCCCCGGACCCCGGCTTCCGAAAGGACACCCCGGATTCCGCCTGCGAGCCGACGGGCGCTGATCGCGCAGTCCCTCCCGCGGCCTTCGACCGGCGGAGGCAGCCCGCCGGCGCCGGTGAGTGTCCTCCGCCCGGCCCTTGCCCGGGGCGGCCGGGAAACGCCGGGTCCGAAACTCCGTGCCCCAGTTGCTCCGCCCGGCGACAATGACCCGGTGCGGTACCGAATTCTGGGCGTGGCCCAAGTCGACGACGACCAGGGCGCTCCCATATCCGTCGGCGGCCCCCGCCTCCGCGCGCTGCTCACCGTCCTCGCCCTGAACCCCGCCCGCACCCTCACCCCCGACACCCTCGTCGAGGAGATCTGGGCGGCGGAGGACGCCCCGCCCCAGGACGCCCCCGCCGCCCTCCAGGCCCTCGTCGGCCGGCTCCGCAGGACCCTCGGCAAGGACAGTGTCATCTCCACCCCCGGCGGCTACCGCCTGGCCGCCGCCGAGGACGACATCGACCTGCACGTCTTCGAGCGCCGGGTCCGCGAAGGCACCGAGGCCCTGGCCGGCGGCGACCCGGCGACCGCCCACCGCGTCCTCACCGAGGCCCTCGCCCTGTGGCACGGACCCGCCCTCGCCGACCTGCCGGACCGCGCGACGGCCGCCGCCCGCCCGGAGGCGCTTCGCATGGAGGCCACCCGCGCCCGCGCCGACGCCGCCCTCCGTCTCGGCCGCGCCCTCGGCGTCGTACCGGAGCTGACCGAACTGACCGGCGCCCACCCGTACGACGAACCGCTGCACGCCCTCCTGATCCGCGCCCTGCGCGACAGCGGCCGCCCGGCGGAGGCCCTCGCCGCGTACGAGACCGCCCGCCGCGCCCTCGCCGACGGCCTCGGCACCGACCCCGGCCCGGAACTGCGGGCACTGCACGAGTCGTTGCTGACACCGGGACCCGTGCCGCTCGCCGCGCCCCCGCCCCGCACCGGCAACCTCCGTCCACGCCTTACCTCTTTCGTGGGCCGGGAACCCGAACTCGAAGCCGTTCGTTCCGAATTGCACAGGGCCCGTCTCGTCACCCTCACCGGACCGGGCGGCTCCGGAAAGACCCGTCTCGCCGAGGAGGCCGCCGCCGGGCTCCCGCAGGCATGGCTGGTCGAGCTCGCCCCGCTCGACCGGCCGGAGGCGGTGCCGGGCGCGGTGGTCAGCGCGCTCGGCCTGCGCGAGACCGTGCTCAGGACCAACGAGCTGGCGGCCCCGCAGGCCGACCCCACGGCCCTGCTGGTCGAGTACTGCGCACGGCGCAGCCAACTCCTGATCCTTGACAACTGCGAACATGTCATCGAAGCGGCGGCCGCCCTCGCCGAGACCCTGCTCACCCGCTGCCCGGGGCTCACGATCCTCGCCACCAGCCGTGAACCCCTGGGCGTCCCCGGCGAGTCGGTCCGCCCGGTCGAGCCCCTCGCACCCGAGCAGGCGCACCGCCTGTTCGAGGAGCGTGCCGCCACCGTCCGCCCGGCCGCCGCCGTACTGCCGGACGAGGCGGCGGCGGTCGACGAGATCTGCCGCCGCCTGGACGGACTGCCGCTGGCGATCGAGCTGGCGGCGGCCCGGCTGCGACTGCTGACGCCCCGGCAGATCGCCGACCGGCTCGACGACCGCTTCCGCCTGCTCACCTCCGGCAGCCGTACGGTCCTGCCCCGCCAGCAGACCCTGCGCGCGGTCGTCGACTGGTCCTGGGACCTGCTCGACGAGCGGGAGCGGACGGTCCTGCGCGAGGTGTCCGTCTTCGCCGGCGGCTGGGACCTGGCGGCGGCGGAGGCCGTGTGCACGGGCCCCGCGGCCGACCTGATCGGCGCGCTCGTCGACAAGTCCCTGATCGTCGCCGCCCCGGAGGCACCGGAGGGCACCGGCGGTATGCGCTACCGCATGCTGGAAACCATCCACGAGTACGCCGTGGAGCGGGCGGCCGAGGCCCCCGGGCTGCGCGCCGCGGCGGAGCTGCGGCACCGGGCGTGGGTGCGCGCCCTGGTGGAGGAGGCCGAGCCGAAGCTGCGGTCCGGGGAGCAACTCCCCTGGATCCGCCGACTGGAGACCGACCTGGACAACATCCGCGCCGCCCTCGACCGCGCGGTGCACGCGGGCGACGAGGTACAGGCGGGCGCGATCGTGATGGCCGTCTGCTGGTTCTGGTGGCTGCGCAACTACCGCCAGGAGGCGATGGCCTCGGTGCGCGCGGTGCTGCGCCTGGGCATCGCCCGGGACGCCCTGCCCGAGGGCGCCGGCCCGGACGAACTGCGGGCGCTCGCCGCCACGGCCGACCCGGTCGGCGCGCTGCTGGCCGTCTCCGAGGAGGTGGCGGCCGCGCATCCGCTGCACGAGCTGCGCATGGACCTGCGGCTCTACGACCTCTTCCTGATGTCCGAGGCCGACCCCGCGGACATGCTGTCGGACACCCGGGTCCGGCCGTACCTCGCCCGGGTACGCGCCGCCTACGAGGGCGGCGGCCCGTCCGCCGCGCGGCTGCCGGGCCTCATCTGGCCGCTGACCGCCTGGTTCCTGGGCGGCCCGGCGGACATCGGCCCCGACATGGCCGCCGTCGTCGCCAACTGCCGGGTGCACGGCGGGGCCTGGGAGGTCGGCGTCACGCTGATGTACCGCACCCACGTCCGGGTCGACTCGCCGGGCAACCTGCGGGGTGTCGACGAGGACCTGGCCGAGCTGCGGGTCCTCAGCCGGCGGGTCGGGGACCGCTGGATGCGGGCCCAGGTGTGCAGCGCGGCCGGCGAGGCGGACATGGCGCGGGGCAGGTACGGCAGGGCGACGGGCGAGTACGAGGAGGCGCTGCGGCTCGCCCACGAGGTGGGCGCGTACGCCGAGACGCCGTTCCTGCTCGCGCGGCTCGCCGAGATCTCCCTCCGGTCCGGCGACCGGGCTGGCGCCAGGGCCGTCCTGGACCGCGCGGACGACGCCTCCGAGCGGTACGGGGTGGCGGAGACGAAGGCCTACGTGGCGCTGCTGCGGGCGAGCCTCGCCCACCAGGAGGGGGACGTCGTCCTGGCCCACGCGTCCTACGAGGCCGCTCGCGCGGCCACGGCCGGCGGTACCCCGCCCCCGCAGTTCCTGGCGGCGTTCCACGGGGTCGAGGCGCTGCTCGTGGCCGGGGAGCACGGCCCGGCACGGGCCCTGCCGATCGTGGCCGACGCGCTGCGCGAGGCGGTGGAGCAGCGGTGCGCCGAGGGCATCACGGCGGCCCTCGCGGACATCGGCGCCGACCTGCTGGCCCGGCTCGGCGACCTGGCGGGCGCGGTACGGCTGTACGCGGCCGCCGACCACTGGCGTGACGGGAGCCCGCGGCCCGAACCGGAGCGCACCCGCGCCGAGGAGGTCGACGTGGCCGCCCGCGCGGTGCTGCCCCCGCCGCGCTACACGGCCGAGCGCTCCCGTGGCGCGTCCCTCACCACGGAGGACGTCCTGAGCGAGCTGGGCAGGGCTCCGACGGCTACCGGCAGCTGAACTTCGACTCGGCCCAGTCGGCGAGCGCCAGTGTGTCGAAGGCGCCGTTCTCCGGCTCGACCACCAGACGCACGGTCCCGCGTCCCGTGAGGTCCACATGGACGGGTACGGCGGCCTGTCCACCCTCGACCACCGCGGACCGCCACAGCCGTACCCCGTCCGCGTAGACGGCGAAGGTGACCCGGCCGAGGCCGAGGGTCATGTCGTCGACCCCGGCCATCGCGTCGTAGGCGGTGCACTGCCGGTTGAGGTCGACGGTGACGGAGGACCGGCCGTGCACGGTGACGCCCGGCTTGTACTGCTTGTCGGCGACCGTCACGCCGTAGCGCTGCCACACCCAGCTGCTCTCGCCGAGCCGGATCTCGGGCCGGGTGCCGTCGCCGATGACGTCGAAACGCAGCTCGCTCAGCTGGTAGGCGACCGGGGCGGGCGGTGGCGTGGGCGGCGGGGTGGGTGCGGGCGTCGGTTCCGGACTGGGCGCCGGGGCCGAGGTGGGGGCCGGGGTGGGGGTCGGGCTCGGCTTCG
This sequence comes from Streptomyces humi, assembly GCF_001005085.2. Taxonomy (GTDB): domain Bacteria; phylum Actinomycetota; class Actinomycetes; order Streptomycetales; family Streptomycetaceae; genus Streptomyces; species Streptomyces humi. Next base: position 8,522 of record NZ_LBMU02000094.1, on the reverse strand, counting down.
GGCGCGGCGCGGGCTTCGGAGCCGGGGGCCGGGGAGGCGTGGGTGTCGGGGTCGGGGCCGGCTCGGGGGCGAGGACCACCGGCGCGGCCGCCGGCTGCTTCCTCGACGGGGCCGGGGCCGGTGTCTCCGGCTGGACGGCCGGTCGGGAGGGGGTGGGTCTCGCGATCTCCTTCGCCGGGTGGCTGTCGTTCGTCAGGGCGAGGGCCACGGCGGCGATCGCCGCGGCGACCACGCCGGCGGCGACACCGGCCTTCACCGGCGCCCCCAGCCCCTCGGCGGCGGCCCCGCCGCCCGCTCCGCCGCCGGACGAACCGCCCGTCGCGGCGGCCGCGCCGGCGGCCCCGGCGCCGGTGCCGCCCGCGACGATCGCGAGCGCCTTGGCGTACCCGGCGGCCCCGAACCAGCCGATGACCGCGACCGGCACGACGGCCGGGATACCGGCGGCGACCTCCTCGATCTGGGCGGCGGCCAGCCGGCACTTGGCGCACTCCTCCAGATGCTTGCGCAGCCCCCGCTCCGCGCGGATGCGCAGCTTCCCGCGGGCGTAGCCGCCGAGCTGGTCGGCGTAGCGGGCGCACGCCTCGTCGTCGATGAGGGAGGCACCGACGTGGGCCTGGAGGTAGGCCTGCTTCAGTCCCTCGCGGGCCCGGCTGGCGAGCACCCGGGTTCCGTTGGCGTCGAGCCCGAAGAGGGTGGCCACCTCGCTCGGCGACTCGTCCTCGACCTCGGTGTGCCAGAGCACGGCCTGCCAGCGCTCGGGCAGCGAACGGAAGGCCCGCATCGCCATGGACTGCTCGGCCTCGTGCATCGCGCGGACGTCGGCACCCAGGTCGAGGGTGTCGGCGTCGCCCGCCTCGGAGCCGTGCGCGGCCTGCGCCGCGAACACCGCGAAGTCGTCGACCAGTTGCTCGCGCCGGGCCGACCTGATCCACTGCGCCGCCACCCGCCGTACGGCGGTGAGCAGATAGGCGCGTACCGCGTGCTCGGGGCCGTGACCGCCGCGCACCGCCTGGAGCATCCGGGCGAACACCTCGGCGGTCAGGTCGTCGGCGGTGTGCGCGTCCCGGCAGCAGCCGCGCGCGTACCGCCGTACCGCGTCGGCGTGCCGCCGGTACAGCTCCGCGTACGCCGAGTCGTCGCCGCCCCGCATGCGTTCGATCAGCTGGCTGTCGGCGGGCGGCAGTTCCCGGGGCGGCGGCAGCACGCTCCCGTCGCGCTGTGGCGGAACGTTCCCCTCCGGCGGGGGGCCCGGGTGCGGCACGCCCGGGTGGGGGCCGGCCGGGTGGGGGCCGGCCGGATGCGGCACATCGGCACGTCCGCCCTGGCTCGGCACCTGCGGCGAGGCCGTCCCGTCCCCGACGGAGGACTCGTCCCATCCGTCAACGCTCACTGCGGACGCCCCCGATGCCTGCCCGAACCGACCGAATCACCGGGTCAGACTCCCACAGAGGCCCCTGTTCCGGCCCCGGGAGACGAACGGACCACTCGTCCGAGCGCACTTGTCAATGCGCCGCACTGATGATCACCCGTTCGGGGAAGCATCAACTGTCGTGCCCCGCAGAGGGCGCGCGGCGGCAACCGCAGTGCGGCCACCGCCGCGACCACGCAGCGTCAGGTCCGGGACCGCGCACCGTCAGGTCCGGGACCGCAGCCCCTCCAGCAGGATGTCCAGCAACCGGGACGAAGCAGCCGCCTGCTGCGCGGCGTCCGGCAGCGACGGCGCCGCCGTGGCGATCACCAGCAGCACGTCGGAGACGGAGACGTCCGGCCGGAGCTCGCCCGCCGCCCGCGCCCGGTCCACCAGCCGCCCCACCACCTCGAGAAGCGCGGCCGCCCCCGCGTCGTCGGCGTCGGCCACCGGCTCCTCGGCCACCAGCCGCAGCTCACCGGCCCCCGGCTGGGTGCGCTGCTGCGGCACCCGGGCCTCCTCGGCGCCAGCACCCGGGGCGCCGACCTCCTCAGGGACCCCGACCCGCAGCACCTGCGGCGGCAGCAGCCGCCCCGCGCCCGACGCCACCGACGTACGGAGGAAGCGCGACAGCGCCGACCACGGCTCGTCCTCCTGACCGAGCGCGGCCCGCGCCTGGTCGGTCAGCCGGGAGGTCTCCTCCTCGGCTATCCGCCGTACCAGCACGTCCTTGCTCGGGAACCGCCGGTACACCGTGCCGACGCCGACCCGGGCCCGCCGCGCCACGTCCTCCATCGGCGCGCCGTACCCGAGTTCGCCGAAGACCTCGCGGGCGGCCCGCAGCACGTGCTCCAGATTGCGCTGTGCGTCCACCCGCAGCGGCGTCGTACGCGGCCCGTCACCGCGTCCGTTGCCCGGCGCCGCGCCCACCGCTCCGCCGCCCGGTGCGAGGGCGGAAGCCGTTGACCAGTGTGTGTCCTGAATGTGCATCTGTGTTCCCCCGGTTAATGACGTCTCCCCCCGGAGACTCTCCCCGCCACTGATAGCCGGAGCGAGCGGAACTGACGCCGGTCCATGACCGACCGACAACCGGACCATGACCGATCCATGGACCGTCGGCCGGGCGGACCGCCCGTCGCGGGCCGTTCGACCACATCCCCTACACCCCGTCGACACACGAACATAGTTGAGAGACTGTCAATTCAGAAGGGGGACGTTCCGCACGGAGCGCCCCCCGATCGGAGTACGAGTCGTCTACGCCCCGATTCGGTGCCTTCGCACCCCCACGCCCGCCCCCGCTGACCTGGCCCCTTTCGTCCGGTCCTGACCGTACTCCCGATGCCCCGCGCGGCCGCCCGCCGGTCACACAAATTGTCGGGGCTGTGGACAAACAAGAGTCACGGGTGCGTCATGGGATGGTGAAGGAACGTGCGCGCATTCTCGTTGTCGGCGGCGGCTACGTCGGGATGTACACGGCCCTGCGGCTGCAACGGAGACTGAAGCGGGAGCTCAGCCGGGGTGAGGTCGACATCACCGTCGTCGCGCCCGATCCCTACATGACGTACCAGCCGTTCCTTCCGGAGGCGGCTGCGGGTTCGATTTCCCCTCGTCACGTCGTCGTACCCCTGCGGCGCGTTCTGGACCGGTGCCATGTCGTCATCGGCGAGGTGACGGCCGTGGAACACGCCAGGCGGACCGCCGCCGTCAGCACGCTCGCCACCGCCGAGGAGCGAAAAGGCGCCACTTTTCTGGAGTACGACGAACTGGTCCTCGCGCCCGGCTCGGTCGCCCGCATCCTGCCCGTCCCCGGTCTCGCCGAGCACGGCATCGGCTTCAAGACCGTCGAGGAGGCCATCGGGCTGCGCAACCACGTCATCGAGCAGATGGACATCGCCTCCTCCACCCGCGACCCCGCGATCCGCGACGCCGCCCTCACCTTCGTCTTCGTCGGCGGCGGCTACGCGGGCGTGGAGGCCCTCGGTGAACTGGAGGACATGGCCCGCTACACCGCGCGGTACTACCACAACATCCGGCCCGAGGACATGAAGTGGATCCTCGTCGAGGCCACCGACCGGATTTTCCCCGAGGTCGGCCACGAACTCGGCCGCTACACCATCACCGAACTGCGCGGCCGCAACATCCAGGTACTGCTCGGCACCCGCCTCGAATCCTGCGTCGACCGCGTCGCCGTCCTCAGCGACGGCCAGCGCTTCCCGACCCGCACCCTCGTCTGGACGGCCGGCGTCAAACCGCACCCCCTGCTCGCCGCCACCGACCTTCCGCTCACCGCGCGCGGGCGGCTGAAATGCACTGCCGAGCTGACCATCGACGGCGCCGACCACGCGTGGGCCGCGGGCGACGCCGCCGCCGTCCCCGACGTCACCGCCCCCGAACCCGGAACCGAGACCGCCCCCAACGCCCAGCACGCGGTCCGCCAGGCCAAGGTCCTCGGCGACAACATCGTGCACACCCTGCGCGGTGAACCCCTCGACACCTACGAACACGCCTACGTCGGCTCGGTCGCCTCCCTCGGCCTGCACAAGGGCGTCGCGCAGGTCTACGGGCGCAAGCTGAAGGGCTACCCTGCCTGGTTCATGCACCGCGTCTACCACCTGAGCAGGGTGCCCACCTTCAACCGCAAAGCCCGCGTGCTCGCCGAATGGACCCTCTCCGGGCTCTTCAAACGGGAGATCGTCTCGCTCGGATCACTCGAACATCCCCGAGCGGAGTTCGAACTCGCGGCCGGTGGAAAGCCTCCTCACAGTCCCTCCGGCGACTCGAACGGGTCGTCCTGACGGAACTCAGGAACTCCACGGCCCGCCCCGGCGTCTGACGAATGTCGCCGCCCACGGCCACCCTGCCAGACTGCCCTGCGACCGAGCACAAGGCTTCTCCCCAGAACTGCACCGGGGGACCTCCCCCGGACTCCCCGGCCGCTCCCGTTAGCCGGCCGGAGACGACGACACGAGGCAAGGATTCGTGAACTTCACGCGCTGGAGCGCCCGGCTCCCCGGAACGCAGCGCCGCGCCGCAGCGCGGACCGAGCACACGGTCCCTACGGACCGACGGGGAGAAGGCTCCGTGCCGGCTGCCCGCGCCGAACAACTGACCGACGACCCGCCCTGTGTTCCCGCCGTCGACGAACTGCCCGCCCGCGACGTCCTTGACCACGTGCCGGCCCTGGTCGCCCTCGTCCACGGCCCCGACCACCACATCGCCTACGTCAACGACGCCTATACGACGGCATTCGGCGTACGCCCCCTGGGCACCCCGGCGCGCGAATCCCTGCCCGAACTCGCCGAGCTCGGTCTCCTCCCGCTCCTCGACCAGGTGCTCCGCAGCGGCAAGCCCCGCACACTCAAGTCCCGCAAGGCACTCGACGGCCGCACCTACACGTTCACCTGCACCCCCGTCGTCGAGAACGACGACCGCGACGGCGGCGTCCTGCTCTTCGCCACCGACGTCACCGACCACGCGGAAGCGGCCGAGCGGCTGCGCGCCAGCGAACGCCGCCAGCGCGAGACGGCGGTCACCCTCCAGCGCAGCCTGCTCCCGCAGGAACTCGAACAACCGGACGACCTGCGTATCGCCGCCACCTACCAGCCCGGCGGCACCGAAGCCGCGGTCGGCGGTGACTGGTACGACGTGATCACCCTCGGCGGCGGCCGCACGGCCCTCGTCATCGGTGACGTCATGGGCCGCGGCGTGCGCGCGGCGGCCGTCATGGGCCAGCTCCGGACCGCGGTCCGCGCCTACGCCCGTCTGGACCTCCCCCCGCACGAGGTCCTCCAGCTCCTCGACGGCCTCGCCGCCGAGATCGACCCCAACCAGATCGCCACCTGCGTCTACGCCGTCCACGACCCGAACGAGGGCCGGCTGGTGTACGCCTCCGCCGGTCACCTGCCGATCCTGGTCCGCGACGAGAACGGCGCCGTGCTGCGCACCGACGAGCCGACGGGACCGCCGCTCGGTACCGGCGGCTGGATCCACGCCTCGGGCTCGGTGCCGCTGGGACCCGGCTCCACGGCCGTCCTCTACACGGACGGCCTGGTGGAACGCCGTGACGAGGACCTGGACGAGGGCATCGCGGCGCTGGAACGCGCGCTCGCGGGAGCGACCGGTACCCCGCAGGTCGTCTGCGACCGCCTGGTCCGCTCCGCCGGCGTCACGGCCGACCACTACGACGACGTCGCCGTGCTGGTCCTCCAGCACCCGGCCCGCACGGGCCCGGACGGCGAGCTGTTCCGCAACGCCGCGCTGGAACTCCTCGGCGGCATCGAGGCGGCGCCCCGCGCGCGGGCGTTCGCCTCCGGCGTGCTGACCAGTTGGCGCTTCCCGGCGGACCTCCACGACCTGGGCGTCCTCGCCACGAGCGAGCTGGTCGCCAACTCCCTCCAGCACGGCACCCCGCCCATGCGGCTGCGGCTCCGCCGCACCGACCGCCGGCTGATCATCGAGGTGACCGACGGCGACGACCACCTGCCGCGACGCAGACGCGCGGAACCGGCGGACGAGTCGGGCCGGGGGATCGACATCGTGGCGACGATCGCGTCCGGGTGGGGGGCGAGAAGAACCCCCGGCGGCGGCAAGGCCGTGTGGTGCGAGTTCGTACTGCCCAAGGGGTAGCGCCGGGCGGCCGTCGGGCGGGCGCGGGTGCGTCGTGGTTGCTCGCGCGGTTCCTCGCGCCCCTTGGCGGGGGCGCTGCATCCGGCAAGCGCTGGTGAGTGTGCCGCCCCGGCGCCCGCCACCACTACGCGGAGACGGACTCCGTGGTTGCGCCGCCCCGTGCCACGACCTTGGTCCTGGTGGCGAGCCAGGGCTGGTCCTGGGCTGTGGTCAGCCGCTTGCCGAGACGTATCGCCAGGACGCTGATGCCCAGTGAGAACAGCAGGAACGTCACGATGTACGGCGCCGGCAGCGAGGCCGCCAGCGGGCCGCCCACCGCCGGGCCGACCGCCAGCGCCAGCTGCTTCACCAGGGCGAACGCCGAGTTGTACTGGCCGGCCATCCCGGACGGCGCGAGGTCGGCCACCAGCGGGGCCACCGTCGGCGACAGCATCGCCTCACCCAGCCCGAACAGCGCGTACGTCGACACGAACGCGGCCGTCGCCATTTCCTGGCTGCCATGGCCCAGCCCCGCGTACCCGGCCACGACCCATGCCACGGCCCAGATCAGCCCGACCCCGGCGATCACCCGCGACCGCCGCCGACGCTCCACGAACCTGAGCACGGCGAACTGCGCGACGACGATCATCAGCGTGTTCGCGGCCAGCGCGGTCCCCAGCGCGGACGTCGATATCCCCGCCGCCTCGACGCCGTACGCGCTCAGCCCGGACTCGAACTGTCCGTAGCACGCGAAGAACAGCACGAAGCCCAGCACGGACAGCTGCACCATCGCCCGGTTCTCCAGCAGCCGCTTCCAGCCGCCCTTCGCGGCGGAGGCCGGAGCGTCCGCGATCCGCGGCGAGTGCGGCGTACGCACCGTCGACATCACCACGACCAGCAGCAGGAACATCGCCGCCTCGATCGCGAAGAGGAGCGTGAAGGACGAGACCCGGGTCGTGTCGACGAGGTGACCGCCGATGAGACCACCGACGCCAAGGCCGAGGTTCTGAAGGAAGAACTGGGTCGCGAAGGCCCGCGACCGGCTCTCGGCCGACGAGCAGTCCACGATCATCGTCGCCAGCGCCGGCTGCATCACGGCCTGCCCGGCCCCGAGCAGCGCCGCGGCGCCCAGCACGGCCGGTGCGTTTCCCGCCAGGCCCAGGCTCAGCGCCCCGACCGCCGCGGTGACCAGGGCGGCGACCAGGACCGGCAGTGGGCCGCGTCGCACGATCGCCCGGCCGGCCAGCGGCAGGACCATCAGCGCGGCCACGGCGAAGACGGCGAGCACGAGCCCCGCCGTCATGGCACCCAGTCCCCGCACCTGCGCCACATAGACGTACAGGTAGGGGACGGTGAAGCCGAGCCCGAACGCGCTGAGTGCGTTGCCCACGTGGATCCGGCGCATCGCTGCGCCCATCGCCCTGGTCACGTTCACCTCTCTCAGGTAGTCAAGTCCCGGACTGCTGAAGTCTGAAGACTTAGAAGCTAAAGTTCGATGCTAAAGAGTACATCTCGAAGGACTTCAACGCCAAGCGCGTCCGTGCGATACTTCGACCCATGGCCGACACCCCCGGCGCCGGCGAGCCGACACTCGACGAACAGATCGCCGCCTACCAGCGCGAGTTCCAGGACCTCGACCCGCAGGTCGAGCAGGTCGTCTCGGCGCTGTCCCGGCTCAACCGCCGGATGAACGTGGCCTACGGCCGCCAGACCGCCGCCCTCGGCATCAGCAACGCGGAGTGGGAGGTCCTCAAGGCCCTCGTTCTCTCCGGTGCCCCCTACCGCCTGGGCCCCAGCGATCTGGCCAAGCGCCTCGGCCTCACTCCGGCCGCCATGACCCACCGCATCGACCGGATGGTCGCCGAAGGGCTCGTCACCCGGGAGAGGGACGAGAACAACCGCGTCCGGGTGATCGTCGAGCTGACCCCCGAGGGCCGTGAGAAGTGGCTGGAGGCCATGCGCCTGGCCTCCGTCTTCGAGGAGGACCTGCTCCAGGACCTCTCACCGGCGGAACGGGCCGTGCTCGGCGAGGTCCTCACCAGGCTGCTGCGCCGCGTGGAGCACGCTCAGCCCGACGCCGGTGGCCGGCTCACCGACCTGGACTAAAAGATCTTGACAAGGGGTGCTTGACACGCCCCGGACCGATCCGTAGAGTTCTTCGGGTTGCCGCCGAGCCGGAACGGTTCTCCGGCGACACATCCGCCGCCTCGAGCGGCACCTCAAACCACAGCACGATCTCCTGACGGGATTGTTTTCGGCGTGCCCGAATTCAATTCGAATAGGGACCGGCGGCCCCGATTGGGAATCGCCGAGCGGATCCGCTAAGGTTTGGGACGTCGGAACGGCCCAACGGCCGGGAAGGCAACTCCCGCTGACTGGGAATCAGACGCCGAAAGGATCTGATAGAGTCGGAACCGCCGGAAAGGGAAACGCGAGAGCGGAAACCTGGAAAGCACCGAGGAAATCGGATCGAGAAAAGATCTGATAGAGTCGGAAACACCGAAGGGAA
>NZ_LBMU02000093.1 GCF_001005085.2 Streptomyces humi | reverse complement strand
CCCCCGTATGCGACCCGCACCGCGCCCGTATGCGACCCGCACCGCGCCCCCCGTAGGCGACCCCCGCCGCCCCCGTATGCGACCCCCGACGCCCCCGGAATAAAGATCCAAGGTCCCCGGTTTTGGGAGATGCGGTCGGCCCTGGCAGACTGGACCGTCGGTCCCGGTTCACGCCCCGCAGCCCGCGACGGCGACCCGGTGCCCTCCCGATACCTAGGAGAACCCCTTGAAGCGCGACATCCACCCCGAGTACGTCGAGACGCAGGTCAGCTGCACCTGTGGCGCGTCGTTCACGACCCGCAGCACCATCCAGTCCGGCACCATCCGTGCTGAGGTCTGCTCCGAGTGCCACCCGTTCTACACGGGCAAGCAGAAGATCCTCGACACCGGTGGCCGTGTGGCCCGCTTCGAGGCCCGCTTCGGCAAGGCTGCCGCCGGCTCCAAGAAGTAGCGAGCCCCCTAGGGCCTGTCCGGCGGATCCTGTCGGAGACGCGGGGCCTTGCAGCTGCACGCACCAGGCCCCGCTCACCGGCATCGAAGAGGTACGGCGGATTTCCTCCGACCTGATCCGCCGGACAGGCCCTAGCGCCGGTCCACGGCCACGCCCCCGCGAGGGGTGTGCCCGGGACCGGCGTTTTTGGTCGCCCGCCTTCCCTTCCCCACGCCGTAGCAGTATCAGGAGCCAAAAATGTTCGAGGCCGTCGAGGAACTCGTCGTCGAGCACGCAGACCTGGAGAAGAAGCTCGCCGATCCGTCGGTCCACGCCGACCAGGCCAACGCGCGCAAGCTGAACAAGCGCTACGCCGAACTCACCCCGATCGTCGCCACGTACCGCTCCTGGAAGCAGACCGGCGACGACATCGAGACCGCGCGTGAACTGGCCGCCGACGACCCCGACTTCGCCGCCGAGGTCAAGGAGCTGGACAAGCAGCGCGACGAGCTGACCGAGAAGCTGCGGCTGCTGCTCGTACCCCGGGACCCGTCCGACGACAAGGACGTCATCCTGGAGATCAAGGCCGGGGCCGGCGGGGACGAGTCCGCGCTCTTCGCGGGCGACCTGCTGCGCATGTACCTCCGGTACGCCGAGCGCGTCGGCTGGAAGACCGAGATCATCGACTCCACCGAGTCCGAGCTGGGCGGCTACAAGGACGTCCAGGTCGCCGTGAAGACCAAGGGCGGCCAGGGCGCGACGGAACCCGGTCAGGGCGTCTGGGCACGGCTGAAGTACGAGGGCGGTGTGCACCGCGTGCAGCGCGTGCCGGCCACCGAGTCGCAGGGCCGGATCCACACCTCCGCGGCCGGTGTCCTGGTCACGCCGGAGGCCGAGGAGGTCGACGTCGAGATCAACCCCAACGACCTGCGCATCGACGTCTACCGGTCCTCAGGACCCGGCGGGCAGTCCGTCAACACCACCGACTCCGCGGTGCGCATCACGCACCTGCCCACCGGAGTCGTCGCCTCCTGCCAGAACGAGAAGAGCCAGCTTCAGAACAAGGAGCAGGCCTTGCGTATCCTGCGCTCCAGGCTGCTCGCCGCGGCGCAGGAGGAGGCGGAGAAGGAGGCCGCCGACGCCCGCCGCAGCCAGGTCCGCACCGTCGACCGCTCCGAGAAGATCCGCACGTACAACTTCCCGGAGAATCGTCTCTCGGACCACCGCGTCGGCTTCAAGGCGTACAACCTGGACCAGGTCCTGGACGGCGACCTCGACGCGGTGATCCAGGCCTGCGTCGACGCGGACTCGGCCGCCAAGCTGGCAGCCGCATAAGAGGTACGAGTTACTACACGGAGGACCAGCGTGAACCTGCTGCTCGCCGAGGTGGCCCAGGCCGCCCAGCGGCTGGCCGACGCCGGCGTGCCCTCGCCGCGCAACGACGCGGAGGAACTCGCCGCGTTCGTGCACGGCGTGAAGCGGGGCGCGCTGCACTCCGTCAAGGACTCGGACTTCGACGCCCGCTACTGGGAGGTCATCGCCCGCCGGGAGCAGCGCGAACCGCTCCAGCACATCACCGGGCGGGCGTACTTCCGGTACCTCGAACTCCAGGTGGGTCCCGGCGTGTTCGTGCCGCGCCCGGAGACCGAGTCGGTGGTCGGGTGGGCCATAGACGCCGTGCGGGCCATGGACGTCGTCGAGCCCCGCATCGTCGACCTGTGCACCGGCTCCGGCGCCATCGCGCTCGCCCTCGCCCAGGAGGTCCCGCGCTCGCGCGTGCACGCCGTGGAGCTGTCCGAGGAGGCGCTCCAGTGGACCCGCAAGAACATGGCGGGCTCCCGGGTCGACCTGCGCCAGGGAGACGCCCTGGACGCCTTCCACGACCTCGACGGCCATGTCGACCTGGTCATCTCCAACCCCCCGTACATCCCGCTCACCGAGTGGGAGTACGTCGCCCCCGAGGCCCGCGACTACGACCCGGAACTGGCCCTGTTCTCCGGCGAGGACGGCCTGGACCTGATCCGGGGCATCGAACGCACCGCGCACCGGCTGCTGCGCCCCGGCGGTGTCGTCGTCATCGAGCACGCCGACACCCAGGGCGGCCAGGTGCCGTGGATCTTCACCGAGGAGCGGGGCTGGGCCGACGCGGCGGACCACCCGGACCTCAACAACCGCCCCCGCTTCGCGACCGCCCGCAAGGCGCTGCCGTGATCACCCCGCAGACTGTTTCCCGGAAGTCCCGGAGTTGCCGGAACCGGATGTCCTGGAAGTACGTGTACTTCGTGTACGAGGAGGCCCGCTAGACATGGCACGGCGATACGACACCAACGACGCGACCGACCGCGTGACGGGTCTGCGCGAGGCCGCGTCCGCCGTCCGCCGGGGCGAACTGGTGGTGCTGCCGACCGACACGGTGTACGGCATCGGCGCCGACGCGTTCACCTCGGAGGCGGTCGCCGACCTCCTCGACGCCAAGGGCCGGGGCCGCAACATGCCCACCCCGGTGCTCATCGGCTCCCCGAACACGCTCCACGGCCTGGTCACCGACTTCTCCGAGCTGGCCTGGGAACTGGTCGACGCGTTCTGGCCGGGCGCGCTCACCCTGGTCGCCAAGCACCAGCCGTCCCTCCAGTGGGACCTCGGGGACAGCCGGGGCACGGTCGCCGTGCGCATGCCACTGCACCCGGTCGCCATCGAACTGCTCACCGAGGTCGGTCCGATGGCCGTCTCCTCCGCCAACCTCACCGGCCACCCGTCGCCGGAGACCTGCGACGCCGCGCAGGAGATGCTCGGCGACTCCGTCTCCGTCTACCTCGACGGCGGCCCGACCCCGGGCAACGTGCCGTCCTCGATCGTCGACGTCACCCGTGAGGTTCCGCTGCTGCTGCGCGCGGGCGCGATCTCGGCGGAGGAGCTGCGCAAGGTCGTACCCGACCTCGAGGTGGCGAATTGACAGCCCCTGACGCGGGGCGTGGCATAGGCAACGGGGAGCGCGCGGCGGAGATCACGACCACGTTCGTGGGGCTGCCGCGCGACAGCTTCCGCATCCTCCACGTCAGCACCGGCAACGTGTGCCGCTCGCCGATCACCGAGCGGCTGAACCGTCATCTCGTGACGGACCGGCTCGGTACGTTCCTGGGCGGCGGGCTGATCGTGGAGAGCGCGGGCACCTGGGGCCACGAGGGGGCGCCCATGGAGGCCAACGCGGAGGCCGTGCTCGCCGAGTTCGGCGCGGACCCGTCCGGGTTCGTGGGCCGGGAACTCCTCGACGAGCACGTCATCCGGGCCGACCTGGTGCTGACGGCCACCCGCGACCACCGCCAGCAGGTCATCTCCATGGGCCACTCCGCGGGCCTGCGCACCTTCACGCTGAAGGAGTTCACCCGCCTGGTCCGCGCGATCGACCCGGCGACGCTGCCGCCGCTCTCGGAGGGCGTGGTGATCCGGGCCCGCGCGCTGGTCCGGGCGGCCGCCGCGCTGCGCGGGTGGCTGCTGGCACCGACGGCGGAGGCGGACGAGGTCTACGACCCGTACGGCGCCCCGCTGCCGTTCTTCCAGTCCATCGGCGACGAGATACACGAGGCCCTGGACCCGGTGGTCACGGCGCTCACCGGCGTCCCCGCGCGGATGTAGCCCCGGCGGCGGTACCGGCGGCACCACACCTGACCGCACCTGACCACACCCGTACGCGCATACCGCGCGTCCGCTCCGTACCGGGCCTACATTGGCTGTACGTCACCGTCGACCGCCCGGAGCCCGTCATGTCGGTCACCCCTACCCTCGACGAGGCCGATCTGCTGCTGCGCCGGCAGGACCCGGAGCTCGCCGAGCTCCTGCTGGGCGAGCTCACCCGGCAGTCGACGTCCTTGCAGCTGATCGCCGCCGAGAACTTCACCTCCCCGGCCGTGCTGGCCGCGCTCGGCTCGCCGCTCGCCAACAAGTACGCCGAGGGCTATCCGGGCGCCCGGCACCACGGTGGCTGCGAGATCGTGGACGTCGCCGAGCGGCTCGCCGTGGACCGCGCCAAGGCCCTGTTCGGCGCCGCGCACGCCAACGTCCAGTCCCACTCGGGGTCCTCCGCCGTGCTGGCCGCCTACGCCGCCCTGCTGCGCCCCGGGGACACCGTGCTCGCCCTCGGGCTGCCCTACGGCGGCCATCTCACCCACGGGTCCCCGGCCAACTTCTCCGGCCGCTGGTTCGACTTCATCGGGTACGGGGTGGACGCGGAGAGCGGGCTCGTCGACCACGACCAGGTGCGCGCGCTGGCCCGCGCCCACCGGCCCAAGGCGATCGTGTGCGGGTCCATCTCCTACCCCCGCCACCTCGACTACGCCGCCTTCCGCGAGATCGCCGACGAGACCGGCGCGTACCTGATCGCCGACGCCGCGCACCCGATCGGGCTGGTCGCCGGGGGAGCGGCGCCCAACCCGGTGCCGTACGCGGACGTGGTGTGCGCGACCACGCACAAGGTGCTGCGCGGGCCGCGCGGCGGGATGTTGCTGTGCGCGTCGCCCGAGCTGGCCGAGCGCCTGGACCGGGCGGTGTTCCCGTTCACCCAGGGCGGCGCGCAGATGCACACCATCGCCGCCAAGGCGGTGGCGTTCGGGGAGGCGGCGACACCGGCGTTCGCCGCGTACGCCCATCAGGTGGTCGCCAACGCGGGGGTCCTCGCCGCCGGCCTCGCCGACCAGGGGCTCGCGGTCACGACGGGCGGCACCGACACCCATCTGATCGCCGCCGACCCCGCCCCCCTCGGGGTGGAGGGGCGCGTCGCCCGTGGGCGGCTCGCCGCCGCCGGGATCGTCCTCGACTGCTGTGCTCTTCCCCACGGTGACGCGCGTGGGCTGCGGCTGGGTACGGCGGCCGTGACCACCCAGGGCATGGGGGCGCCGGAGATGGCCCGGATCGCGGTGCTGCTGGCGGCCGTGGTGCGCGGGGAGGCCCAGGTGGGGAGGGTGCGTGACGAGGTGCGTGAGCTCACCGGTAGATTTCCGCCGTATCCCCGTTGAGAGGGGGTAGGCGCAGCGTCGTACACACTGTTGTGCGCCCGGTTCACAGCCGCACGTGCAACCATCGTCGCTACCCGGAAGTCCCCATACATATGCGTCCCTCGCTAGGGTGTGGGGCTGTGATGGCCAGCGAGACCTGTGGGGAAGCCCGTGCGTGAATACCTGCTGACGCTCTGCATCACGGCCGCGGTGACGTATCTGCTGACAGGGCCGGTACGGAAGTTCGCGATCGTGGCCGGGGCCATGCCGGAGATCAGGGCCCGTGACGTGCACCGGGAACCCACTCCGCGGCTCGGCGGGATCGCCATGTTCTTCGGGCTGTGCGCGGGTCTGCTGGTCGCCGACCACATGACCAACCTCAACGAGGTCTTCGAGAAGTCCAACGAGCCGCGCGCGCTGCTCTCCGGCGCCGCGCTGATCTGGCTGATCGGAGTGCTCGACGACAAGTTCGAGATCGACGCCCTGATCAAGCTGGGCGGTCAGATGATCGCCGCGGGCGTCATGGTCATGCAGGGGCTGACGATCCTGTGGCTGCCCGTCCCCGGCGTCGGCAACGTGGCCCTGACCCCGTGGCAGGGCACGCTGCTGACGGTGGCCCTGGTCGTCATCACGATCAACGCGGTGAACTTCGTCGACGGCCTGGACGGCCTGGCCTCCGGCATGGTGTGCATCGCGGCCGCGGCGTTCTTCCTGTACGCCTACCGCATCTGGTACTCGTACGGCATCGAGGCCGCCGCACCGGCGACGCTGTTCGCGGCGATCCTGATGGGCATGTGCCTGGGCTTCCTGCCGCACAACATCCACCCGGCGCGGATCTTCATGGGCGACTCGGGCTCGATGCTGATCGGGCTGGTGCTGGCCGCGGGCGCGATCTCGATCACCGGTCAGGTCGACCCGGACGTGATGAACCTGTTCGCCGGATCCGAGCGCAACGCCGTGCACCAGACGGTGCCGGTGTACATCCCGCTGCTGCTGCCGCTGACCATCATCGCGGTGCCGGCCGCCGACCTGGTGCTGGCGATCGTGCGGCGCACCTGGCGCGGTCAGTCGCCGTTCGCGGCGGACCGCGGCCACCTGCACCACCGGCTGCTGGAGATCGGCCACTCGCACAGCAGGGCCGTGCTGATCATGTACTTCTGGTCGGCGCTGATCGGCTTCGGCACGCTGGCCTACTCGGTGAACTCGGCGTCCATGTGGATCGTGCTGGGTGTGGCGTTCTTCAGCGCGGTCGGCCTGGCGCTGCTCCTGCTGCCGCGCTTCACCCCGCGGGTCCCGCTGTGGGCGCAGGCCTTCGTGCCGCCCCGCTACCGGCGTCGCGGGGCCGCTCGGGCGGCCGAGGCGCCGGCCGCGGCAACTCCGCAGACGGCCGCGGCCGTTGCGGACCAGGAGTGCGAGGAGGAGGCCGTCGGAGACCGCTCCCCGGTACCCGCCGCGGTGGCCTCGGTCAACGGCGCGACAGCCATCGGAGGCCGCTCGCGCTTCCTGGACCGGCGCACCTCGGGAAGCTCCCGCTGACCCCGCCAAGGTAAGAATCTGACTAGAGCATTGCCAAGTCGTGGGGGAGCAAAGACCCCCAATACCAGACACAACGGCTCGGTTTTCGCTCAGACGGGCAGGTTCACTCTCATGTGTGACAGCGAGCACACCTACCAGGTAAAGACCTCATCAAATAGTTTGTGATACGGTTCACGAGAACCCCGGACAGAGCCGAAGGACGCAACCGCGTTGGTCCATTGGCGTGAGGCAGGCGTGAGGTTTTCGCCCCTCCGACCGGGACTACGCTCGTCCATGACGACACCTGCCCCCTGTGAAAGCGGAGTTGCCGCCATGCCGTCCAATGACGCCCGGATCCTGGCCCAGGCCGCCGTACCCACGGCCGCCGTCGGTGTGCTCGCTGCCGCCGTCAGCGCGGTTGTCGCGGGCGGCAAGGGTGCGATCGGGGCGCTCGTCGGGACGGTGATCGTGATCCTCTTCATGGGGATCGGCCTCTACGTCCTCCAGCGCACGGCCAGGTCCATGCCGCAGCTCTTCCAGATGATGGGCCTGATGCTCTACGCGGCCCAGCTCCTGCCGCTGGTCGTCTTCATGGCCGTGTTCAAGAACACGACGCTGTTCAACCCCCGGGCCTTCGCCATCACCCTCGTGGTCGCCACGCTCACGTGGATCGCCGCACAGACCCGCGCCCACATGAAGGCCAAGATCCTCTACGTCGAACCGGACAAGGCCGACAAGGCCGAGAAGACCGGGCATTCCTCGTGAGGGGTAGGGCCGGGATAAAGGCGTACGAGAGATCCTGCTATCGTCCGGTGCCAACTGCGGCATCGCGGGCGCGGGCATCTGAGCTGACGCCTGCTCAATCGCGAGGCGAGATGCCCCCCAGCCGCCCCCACATCCGTAACACCAGTCCCGTGCCGAACCGCGGCCCTGCGCCGCGCCGACACAACGAGGTTGCCGTACCCATGCGCCACGATGAAGGAGCCCGCGGTGAGTGCTGACCCGACGCAGACGCTCGCTTTCGACACGAGCTGTCACCTGTTCGACGGGTGTGGCTTCCCGGCTCCGGGCCTGCACTCGTTCCTGTTCAAGCCGCTCTTCGGCGACGCGGACAGCAGCGTGTACTTCAACAAGACGATGCTGCTGGCGCTGCTCGGGTCGATCATCATCGTGGGCTTCTTCTGGGCCGCCTTCGCACGTCCGAAGGTCGTCCCGGGCAAGCTCCAGATGATCGCCGAGACCGGCTACGACTTCGTCCGTCGCGGCGTCGTCTACGAGACCATCGGCAAGAAGGAAGGCGAGAAGTACGTCCCGTTCGTCGTCTCGCTGTTCTTCTTCATCTGGATGATGAACCTGTGGTCGATCATCCCGATCGCCCAGTTCCCGGTCACCGCGATCATCTCGTACCCCGCGGTCCTGGCCGGCCTCGTCTACATCACGTGGGTCGTCCTGACCTTCAAGCGCCAGGGTTTCGTCGGCTTCTTCAAGAACGTCACCGGCTACGACAAGACCCTCGGCGGGGTCCTCCCGCTGTCGATGACGATCGAGTTCTTCTCGAACCTCATCGTCCGGCCGTTCACCCACGCCGTACGACTCTTCGCGAACATGTTCGCCGGTCACACCCTGCTGCTGCTCTTCACGATCGCCAGCTGGTACATGCTGAACGGCATCGGCATCGCCTACTCCGGTGTCTCGTTCGTCATGGTCCTCGTGATGACCGCCTTCGAGCTCTTCATCCAGGCTGTCCAGGCGTACGTCTTCGTACTGCTGACTTGCAGCTACATCCAGGGCGCGCTCGCCGAGCACCACTGAGCGCCAACCCGAACACCCACCCAGACATCCGGTGGCCAACCCCCACCGGTCATTGAAAGAGAAGGAAGAACCGGCATGTCCGCTCTCGAAACCATTGCCGCCGGCGTCCAGATCAAGGGCAACCTCGGTTCCATCGGTTACGGCCTCGCGGCGATCGGCCCGGGCGTCGGTATCGGCATCATCTTCGGCAACGGCACCCAGGCGCTCGCCCGCCAGCCCGAGGCGGCCGGCCTCATCCGCGCCAACCAGATCCTCGGCTTCGCCTTCTGTGAGGCGCTCGCCCTGATCGGTCTGGTCATGCCGTTCGTCTACCCGACCTCCTGACCCGACCGTCGCGCACCAATAGACGAAAGGCACTGATATGAGCCACCTGGTTCAGCTGGCGGCGGAGAACCCTGAAAACCCCCTCCTGCCGCCGGTCCCGGAGCTCGTGATCGGCCTCATCGCCTTCGTCATCGTCTTCGGCTTCCTCGCCAAGAAGCTCCTTCCGAACATCAACAAGGTTCTGGAGCAGCGCCGCGAGGCGATCGAGGGCGGTATCGAGAAGGCCGAGGCCGCGCAGACCGAGGCCCAGAGCGTCCTTGAGCAGTACAAGGCCCAGCTCGCCGAGGCCCGGCACGAGGCCGCGCGCCTGCGCCAGGAGGCTCAGGAGCAGGGCGCCGCGCTCATCGCCGAGATGCGCGCCGAGGGCCAGCGGCAGCGTGAGGAGATCGTCGCCGCCGGTCACGCCCAGATCGAGGCCGACCGCAAGTCCGCCGCGCAGGCGCTGCGTCAGGACGTCGGCCACCTGGCCACCGACCTGGCCGGCAAGCTCGTCGGCGAGTCCCTCGAGGACCACGCCCGGCAGAGCCGTGTCATCGACCGCTTCCTCGACGAGCTCGAGGAGAAGGCCGAGGCGGCTCGATGACAGCGCACGGAGCGAGCCGCGAGGCCCTGGCAGCCGGACGCGAGCGTCTCGACGCGCTGACGGACTCCACGTCCGTGGACGCGACGCGGCTCGCCGACGAGCTGGCGGCCGTCACGGCGCTGCTCGACCGTGAGGCAGGCCTGCGCCGGGTCCTCACCGACCCGGCGCAGCCCGGCGAGGCCAAGGCCGAGCTGGTCCGGCGCCTGGTCGGCGGCCAGGTCTCCGAGACCACCGCCGACGTGGTCGCCGGTCTGGTCCGGTCCCGCTGGTCGCAGCCCCGCGACCTGGTGGACGCGCTGGAGGAGCTGGCGAACATCGCCGACCTCACCGCCGCGCAGAAGTCGAACACGCTGGACGACGTGGAGGACGAGCTGTTCCGGTTCGGCCGGATCGTCTCCTCCAGCACCGAGCTGCGTGCCGCGCTCACCGACCGGAAGGCCACCGCCGCCGCCAAGGTCGAGCTGCTGCACCGGCTGCTCGGGGGCCGCGCCAAGCCGGTCACCGAGCGTCTGGTCACGCGCCTTGTGACCGCGCCGCGGGGACGTAGCCTGGAAGCGGGCCTGGAGGCCCTGTCCAAGCTCGCCGCGGAGCGCCGCAGCCGCGTCGTCGCCGTCGTCACGTCGGCGGTGCCGCTGAGCGAGCCGCAGAAGCAGCGCCTGGGCGCCGCCCTCGCGAAGCTCTACGGCCGCACGATGCACCTCAACCTCGACGTCGACCCCGCGGTCGTCGGAGGGATCCGGGTGCAGGTCGGTGACGAGGTCATCAACGGTTCGATCGCGGACCGGCTCGAGGACGCGGCCCGCCGCATGGCGAGCTAGTACCCAACTCAAGAGTCAGTACGTACTTACGGCCCTGGTTGGGCCGGTGTGCAGAAGAATCCTGGGGGTCGCCCCCAGACCCCCCAAGTGAAACTTCGGGCCCAACAAGGAGAGCAGGGAACCCAGATGGCGGAGCTCACGATCCGGCCGGAGGAGATCCGGGACGCGCTGGAGAACTTCGTCCAGTCGTACAAGCCGGACGCGGCCTCGCGCGAGGAGGTCGGTACGGTCACCCTTGCCGGCGACGGCATCGCGAAGGTCGAGGGTCTTCCCTCGGCCATGGCCAACGAACTGCTGAAGTTCGAGGACGGCACCCTCGGCCTCGCGCTGAACCTGGAAGAGCGCGAGATCGGCGCCATCGTCCTCGGTGAGTTCAGCGGCATCGAGGAGGGTCAGCCGGTGCAGCGCACCGGTGAGGTCCTCTCCGTCGCGGTCGGCGAGGGCTACCTCGGCCGCGTCGTCGACCCGCTCGGCAACCCGATCGACGGCCTCGGCGAGATCGAGACGTCCGGCCGCCGCGCCCTGGAGCTTCAGGCTCCGGGCGTCATGGCCCGTAAGTCGGTGCACGAGCCGATGGAGACCGGCTACAAGGCCGTCGACGCGATGACCCCGGTCGGCCGCGGCCAGCGTCAGCTGATCATCGGCGACCGCCAGACCGGCAAGACCGCCCTGGCCGTCGACACGATCATCAACCAGCGCGACAACTGGCGCTCGGGCGACCCGAAGAAGCAGGTCCGCTGCGTCTACGTCGCCATCGGCCAGAAGGGCTCGACCATCGCCTCCGTGCGTGGCGCCCTGGAAGAGGCCGGCGCGCTGGAGTACACGACCATCGTCGCCGCCCCGGCGTCCGACCCGGCCGGCTTCAAGTACCTGGCGCCGTACACCGGTTCGGCCATCGGCCAGCACTGGATGTACGACGGCAAGCACGTCCTCATCATCTTCGACGACCTCTCGAAGCAGGCCGACGCCTACCGCGCCGTGTCCCTGCTGCTGCGCCGCCCGCCGGGCCGTGAGGCCTACCCGGGTGACGTCTTCTACCTGCACTCCCGTCTCCTGGAGCGCTGCGCCAAGCTCTCCGACGACATGGGCGCCGGTTCGATGACGGGTCTGCCGATCGTCGAGACCAAGGCCAACGACGTCTCGGCGTTCATCCCGACCAACGTCATCTCCATCACCGACGGCCAGTGCTTCCTGGAGTCGGACCTGTTCAACGCCGGTCAGCGCCCCGCGCTGAACGTCGGTATCTCCGTCTCCCGAGTCGGTGGTTCCGCGCAGCACAAGGCGATGAAGCAGGTCTCCGGCCGGCTGCGTCTGGACCTCGCCCAGTACCGCGAGCTGGAGGCGTTCGCCGCCTTCGGTTCCGACCTGGACGCCGCGTCGAAGTCGCAGCTGGAGCGTGGCCAGCGTCTGGTCGAGCTGCTCAAGCAGGCTCAGTACCAGCCGATGTCCACCGAGGACCAGGTCGTCTCCGTGTGGGCCGGCACCACCGGCAAGATGGACGACGTCCCGGTCTCCGACATCCGCCGCTTCGAGAAGGAGCTGCTCGAGTACCTGCACCGCAAGGAGCAGGGCCTCATGACCTCCATCAAGGAGGGCGGCAAGATGTCGGACGACACCCTCACCGCTGTTGCCGACGCGATCGCCGACTTCAAGAAGCAGTTCGAGACCTCGGACGGCAAGCTTCTCGGCGAGGACGCCCCGGCCGCGGCCAAGTGACGTAAGGAAGGGACCTGACTCATGGGAGCCCAGCTCCGGGTCTACAAGCGTCGCATCCGATCCGTCACCGCGACCAAGAAGATCACCAAGGCGATGGAGATGATCGCCGCCTCGCGTGTCGTCAAGGCGCAGCGCAAGGTGCGGGCCTCCGCGCCGTACGCGACCGAGCTCACCCGCGCGGTCACGGCGGTCGGTACCGGCTCCAACACCAAGCACCCGCTGACCACTGAGGCGGACGCGCCGACGCGTTCCGCGGTGCTGCTCCTCACGAGCGACCGCGGTCTGGCCGGCGCCTTCAACTCCAACGCCATCAAGGCCGCCGAGCAGCTGACGGCGCGCCTCGAGGCGGAGGGCAAGGAGGTCGACACGTACATCGTCGGCCGCCGCGGTCTGGCCCACTACAACTTCCGCGAGCGCAAGGTCGTGGAGTCGTGGTCGGGCTTCACCGACGAGCCCTCGTACGCGGACGCCAAGAAGGTCGCGGCGCCGCTGATCGAGGCCATCGAGACGGAGACGGCGGACGGCGGGGTGGACGAACTCCACATCGTCTACACCGAGTTCGTGTCGATGATGACGCAGACGGCGCTCGACGCCCGGCTGCTGCCGCTGCGCCTCGACGAGGTCGCGGAGGAGGGCGCCGCCAAGGGCGACGAGATCCTCCCGCTGTACGACTTCGAGCCCTCGGCGGAGGACGTCCTCGACGCCCTGCTGCCGCGCTACGTGGAGAGCCGTATCTACAACGCGCTGCTCCAGTCGGCGGCTTCGAAGCACGCCGCCACGCGGCGTGCGATGAAGTCGGCCACCGACAACGCGGGCGAGCTGATCAACACGCTCTCCCGTCTTGCCAACGCGGCCCGCCAGGCCGAAATCACCCAGGAAATCAGCGAGATCGTCGGTGGCGCCAGCGCCCTGGCCGACGCGACCGCGGGGAGTGACCGATAAATGACCACTGTTGAGACCGCGACGGCCACGGGCCGCGTCGCCCGGGTCATCGGCCCGGTCGTCGACGTGGAGTTCCCCGTCGACGCGATGCCGGACATCTACAACGCCCTTCACGTCGAGGTGGCCGACCCGGCCAACGCCGGCGAGAAGAAGACGCTGACCCTGGAGGTCGCCCAGCACCTGGGTGACGGCCTGGTCCGCACCATCTCCATGCAGCCCACCGACGGTCTGGTCCGCCAGGCCCCGGTCACCGACACCGGCGACGGCATCACCGTCCCGGTCGGCGACTTCACCAAGGGCAAGGTGTTCAACACCCTCGGCGAGGTGCTGAACGTCGACGAGCAGTACACGGGCGAGCGCTGGTCCATCCACCGCAAGGCCCCGAACTTCGACGAGCTCGAGTCGAAGACCGAGATGTTCGAGACCGGCGTCAAGGTCATCGACCTTCTCACCCCGTACGTCAAGGGTGGAAAGATCGGTCTGTTCGGCGGTGCCGGTGTCGGCAAGACGGTGCTCATCCAGGAGATGATCTACCGCGTCGCCAACAACCACGACGGTGTCTCCGTGTTCGCCGGTGTCGGCGAGCGCACCCGTGAGGGCAACGACCTCATCGAGGAGATGGCCGACTCGGGCGTCATCGACAAGACCGCCCTGGTCTTCGGCCAGATGGACGAGCCCCCGGGCACCCGTCTGCGCGTCGCGCTGGCCGGCCTCACCATGGCCGAGTACTTCCGTGACGTCCAGAAGCAGGACGTGCTGTTCTTCATCGACAACATCTTCCGCTTCACGCAGGCCGGTTCCGAGGTCTCGACCCTGCTCGGCCGGATGCCCTCCGCGGTGGGCTACCAGCCGAACCTGGCCGACGAGATGGGTCTCCTCCAGGAGCGCATCACCTCGACCCGTGGTCACTCGATCACCTCGATGCAGGCGATCTACGTCCCCGCGGACGACCTGACCGACCCGGCCCCGGCCACCACCTTCGCCCACCTCGACGCGACGACGGTGCTGTCCCGTCCGATCTCGGAGAAGGGCATCTACCCGGCCGTGGACCCGCTGGACTCCACGTCCCGGATCCTGGACCCGCGCTACATCGCGGCGGACCACTACAACACCGCGATGCGCGTGAAGACGGTCCTCCAGAAGTACAAGGACCTCCAGGACATCATCGCGATCCTCGGTATCGACGAGCTGGGCGAGGAGGACAAGCTCACCGTCCACCGTGCCCGTCGCGTGGAGCGCTTCCTGTCCCAGAACACCCACGTCGCGAAGCAGTTCACCGGCGTCGACGGTTCGGACGTCCCGCTGGACGAGTCGATCGCGGCCTTCAACGCGATCATCGACGGCGAGTACGACCACTTCCCGGAGCAGGCGTTCTTCCTGTGCGGTGGCATCGAGGACCTGAAGGCCAACGCCAAGGAGCTGGGCGTCTCCTGAGCCCGTGCTCTGACTGAGGGGGCGGGTGCGTCCCGCCCCCTCTCTCACGCCCATTAGAATTGACCCCAACACCCGGCACCCCCTGCCGGGTGGTGACCCGAGGAGCCACCTTGGCTGCTGAGCTGCACGTCGCGCTGGTCGCGGCCGACCGAGAGGTCTGGTCCGGCGAGGCCACCCTGGTCGTCGCGCGCACCACGTCCGGCGACATCGGCGTCATGCCCGGTCACCAGCCGCTGCTCGGTGTGCTGGAGTCGGGCCCGGTGACCATCCGTACGAGTGATGGTGGAACGGTCGTCGCCGCGGTGCACGGCGGTTTCATCTCGTTCGCGGACAACAAGCTGTCGCTGCTGGCCGAGGTCGCCGAGCTGTCGGACGAGATCGACGTCCAGCGCGCGGAGCGGGAGCTGGAGCGCGCGAAGGCGGAGGGCGACGCCACCGCCGAGCGGCGCGCCGACGTCCGCCTGCGGGCGGCGACCGCACGCTGACACCGCACGCTGTGCGATGACGCCATTCAGCCGCGGCTGGGACCTTCGGGTCCCAGCCGCGGCTGAGGTAGATCTGGGTCTTTTTACGTTCCATTACCTAGGAGACGGGGAGGTCGGTGCCGATGGTCCTCGCTCTGACTGTGGCCGGAATCGTGGTCGCGCTGGTGGTGGTGGGACTCTTCCTCTTCGGCCTGCGCCGCAGACTGATCCAGCGCTCCGGCGGCACCTTCGACTGTTCCCTGCGCTGGGACGTCCCCGAGAAACCCGACGCCAGCGGCAAGGGCTGGAGCTACGGCGTCGCCCGCTACAACGGGGACAGCGTCGAGTGGTACCGCGTCTTCTCCTACGCCTACCGCCCCCGCCGGGTCCTGGAGCGGGCCCAGATCGAGGTGGCCGGCCGCCGGCTCCCCGACGGCGAGGAGGAGCTGGCCCTGCTCTCCGACGCGGTGATCCTCGCCTGTGCCCACCGGGGCACCCGCCTCGAACTCGCGATGAGCGAAGACGCGCTGACCGGATTCCTCGCGTGGCTGGAAGCAGCCCCGCCCGGTCAGCGCGTCAACGTCGCTTAGGGGTACTTTCTACCCCTGGTGCTTTCTACCCCTGGTGCTTTTCACGACAGCCCGGAGTTGATGGCGCCCACCAGCTCACCGTCACTCGTGTCGCCGCTGAACTCCCAGAAGAACGCGCCGCCGAGACCCTGGGACTTGGCCCAGCTCATCTTCCCGGCGATCGTCGACGGGGTGTCGTACGACCACCAGTTGCTGCCGCAGTGCGCGTAGGCCGTGCCCGCGATCGTGCCGGTGGCCGGGCAGGACGTCTTGAGGACCTTGTAGTCCTCGATGCCCTGCTCGTACGTGCCCGCCGCCGGTCCGGTGGCCGTCCCGCCGGGCGCGTCCTGGGTGACCCCGGTCCAGCCGCGGCCGTAGAACCCGATGCCGATCAGCAGCTTGCTCGCGGGTACGCCCTGCGCCTTGAACTTGGCCATGGCGTCGGCCGTGTCGAAGCCGGCGGTCGGGATGCCGGAGTACGAGGTGAGCGGGGAGTGCGGGGCCGTCGGCCCGGTGCCGGCCCAGGCGCCGAAGAAGTCGTACGACATCACGTTGTACCAGTCGACGTACTGGGAGGCGCCCGCGTAGTCGGTGGCGTCGATCTTGCCGCCGGCGGAGCCGTCGGCCGTGGTGGCGGCGGTGACGAGGTTGCCGGTGCCGAACTTGGCGCGCAGTGCGGACATCAGGTTCTTGAAGGCCGCCGAGCCGCTGGTGTCACAGCTCAGCCCGCACGCGTTCGGGTACTCCCAGTCGATGTCGATGCCGTCGAAGACATCGGCCCAGCGAGGGTCCTCGACCAGGTTGTAGCAGGAGTTCGCGAACGCGGTCGGGTTGGCCGCCGCCTGCGCGAAACCGCCGGACCAGGTCCAGCCGCCGAAGGACCACAGGATCTTGATGTTCGGGTACTTGGCCTTCAGCTCGCGCAGCTGGTTGAAATTGCCGGCCAGCGGCTGGTCCCAGGTGTCGGCGACGCCGCTGACCGACTGGTCGGCGGTGAAGGTCTTCTGGTAGTCGGCGTAGGCGTCACCGATCGCGCACTGGCCGTTGGTCACGTTGCCGAAGGCGTAGTTGATGTGCGTGATCTTGGCCGCGGAGCCGGACGTCACCAGGTTCTTGACCTGGTAGTTGCGCCCGTAGATGCCCCACTCGGTGAAATAGCCGAGCTTGACCTTGGAGCCGGTGGTCGGGGGAGTGGTCGTACCGCCGGTGGTGTGCACCGCGGCCGCGCCGCTGACCGGGCCGGTCTGGTTCGCGGTGTCCCGGGCCTGGACGGTGTACGAGTAGTCGGTGCCGGCGGTGAGACCCGTGTCGGTGTACGAGGTGGTGGTCACCGTGGAGACGACCTTGCCGTCGCGCAGCACGTCGTAGTTCTTGACGCCCTTGTCGTCGGTGGCCGCGGACCAGCTCAGCTTCACCGAGGTGTCGGTGATGCCCGAGGCGGTGGGGGTGCCGGGCGCGGACGGGGCCGAGTCGCCGGGGGTGGTGGTTCCCCCGTCACAGCTCCCGCCGTTGACGAGGCAGTTGCTCGGCGATCCGGATCCGGCTCCGTTGAAGCCGAAGGAGACGGAGGCGCCGGGGGCGAGGGTGCCGTTGTAGGACTTGTTCCTGGCGGTCCAGTGGGTGCCGGAAGAGGTGACGTCGGCATCCCAGGCGGAGGTCACCGAGGTCCCGGAGGGGAAGTCCCACTCGACGGTCCAGGAGCTGATCGAGGCGGTACCGGTGTTCTTGACGGTCCACTGGCCGCCGAACCCGGTGCCCCAGTCCGAGGTCTTGCTGAAGGTGGCGGTCGCGGCCGTCGCGGCCTGGGCGGGGCTCGCGAGCCCGACCAGGCCGGCCAGGGGGAGCAACAGGGTCGCGAACCCTGCCGCGGCTCTGTGTCTGAAGCGCATGCTGCGCCTCCCTCTTCATCGAGAATGACGTGAGCATGACTGAGCCTTCATGCCCATGGTGCCGCGAGAATAGAAAGGTCTGGACCACCGGTCAATAGGTCTGGACCACTCTGTATACGGGCTGTCAGATTCCCGACTCCCCCTGCCGGTACGGCCGCTAGCGCTCCCCGCCCGGTACCCACAGCACGTCCCCGGTGTCCTTGTTGGCCGTCCTGGCCAGGATGAACAGCAGGTCCGACAGGCGGTTCAGGTAGGTCGCCGTGAGCGGGTTCATCACCTCGCCGTGCACCTCCAGCGCCGCCCAGGTCGACCGCTCCGCCCGGCGCACCACCGTGCAGGCCTGGTGGAGCAGGGCCGCGCCCGGCGCGCCGCCCGGCAGGATGAAGGAACGCAGCTTCTCCAGCCGTTCGTTGAAGCGGTCGCAGTCCGCCTCCAGCCGGTCGACGTAGAACTGCTCGACCCGCAGCGGCGGGAACTGCGGGTTCTCCACCACCGGCGTCGACAGGTCCGCGCCCACGTCGAACAGGTCGTTCTGCACCCGGGTGAGCACCGCGACGATCTCCTCGTCCAGCCCGCCCAGCGCGATCGCCGTCCCGATCACCGCGTTCGCCTCGTTGGCGTCGGCGTAGGCCGCGATCCGGAGATCGGTCTTGGCGACCCGGCTCATGTCCCCGAGGGCGGTGGTGCCCTGGTCGCCGGTCCTGGTGTAGATGCGCGTCAGATTGACCATGCGACCAGCGTAGTTACGCTCCGGCCGTACGGAACACGCGTGTGCCCACCGTCACGGCGAGTGTCGCGAAGCCGACGGCCACCAGCCCCCCGTACAGCATGTGGTCCGTCGTATAGGCGCCGACGTACGCGTCCCGCACCGCGTCCACCAGATAGCGGAACGGTACGAAGTGGGACAGGACGTCCAGCCAGGCCGGTGCCAGGCTCATCGGGAGCATCAGGCCGGACAGGAGCATGGACGGCATGGTCACGGCATTGATCATCGGGCCGAACTCCTGCGGTGTGCGGACCTTGAAGGCCAGCGCGTACGACAGCGAGCCCAGCGCGACGGTCAGCAGGGCGACGAAGGCGAAGCCGACCAGGATGCCGGCCAGCGGCGCGCGCAGGCCCATGGCCACCGCCGTGAGCACGAGCAGCACGGCCTGGAAGACGAAGACGGTGGCGTCCCGCAGGACCCGGCCCAGCAGCAGTGCGAGACGGCTGACGGGCGTCACGCGCATCCGCTCCACCACGCCCTGGCCGTTCTCCAGGATGATGCTGAATCCGGCGAACGAGGCACCGAACAAGCCCAGTTGGAGCAGCAGGCCGGGGACGAGGAGCTGCCAGCTGGAGCCGCGGGGGCCCAGCGGCAGGCGCGTCAGCAGTGGCCCGAAGAACAGCAGGTACAGCAACGGCATCAGCACGCCGAAGAGCAGGGCGAAGCGGGAGCGCAGGGACTGGCGCAGGTAGCGGCCGTAGATCAGGCCGGTGTCGTGGAGCAGCATCTCTTCCGGATTCCTATACGGCTACGGGTGTCACGTCGGCAGGGGAGGGGGCGCGGCCGGTGATGGCGAGGAAGGTGTCCTGGAGGCTCGCGTCGATCGAGCCGCCGTGCGCCAGCTTCAGCGCGGTCGGCGTGCCCTCGGCGGCGACCACGCCCCGGTCGACGATCACCAGCCGCTCGGCCAGGGCGTCGGCCTCGTCCAGGTAGTGCGTGGTCAGGAAGACGGTCGTGCCGTGCTCGTCGCGCAGCCGGCGGACCAGCTCCCACAGGTCGGCCCGGCTGCCGGGGTCCAGGCCGGTCGTCGGCTCGTCGAGGAACAGCACCTTCGGGCGGTGGGTGAGGGCCATCGCGATGTCGAGGCGACGGCGCAGGCCGCCGGAGAGCGCGCCGCACTTGCGGTCGAGGAGACCGGCGAAGCCCAGGTCGGCCGCCAGCTCCCGGGCCCGGGCGGCCGCCTGGTCCCTGCTCAGGCGGTAGAGGCGGCCCTGGGTGACGAGTTCCTCGCGCACGCCGATGTTCGGGTCGACCCCGCCGGACTGGGCCACGTATCCGCACGCGCGCCGCACCCCGGCCGGATCGGCCGCCAGGTCGTGTCCGGCGACCGAGGCCGTGCCCCCGGTCGGCGCGAGCAGGGTGGTGAGCATGCGGAGGGTGGTGGTCTTGCCGGCGCCGTTCGGGCCGAGGAAGCCGAGGATCTCGCCCTGGCGGACGGTCAGGTCGACGCCGCGCACCGCCTCCACCGGGCCGTGCTTGGTCTGGAAGGTGCGGGCCAGTCCGGCCGCGCTGATGACTGCTGCCATGCCGTCCAGAAAAGCAGAGCCTCTTAAAGTTTGCAATGCCTCCAAAATTTCAGGGAACCCAGGAAGGGTTACGATGCGGTCATGGCGGAAGGGCTCAGGGAGCGGAAGAAGCGGCAGACCCGGCAGTACATCTCGGATGTCGCCACGGGCCTGTTCGTCGAGCGTGGTTTCGACGCCGTGACGGTCGCGGAGATCGCCGCCGCCGCCGACGTCTCGGTCAACACCGTCTACAACTACTTCCCGGCGAAGGAGGACCTCTTCTTCGACCGGTCCGCCGGGCTGGTGGAGCGGATGGCCCGCTGGGTGCGCGGGCGGAACGCGGGGGAGTCGGCCGCCGCGGCCGTCCTGCGGGAGCTGCGCGAGGAGGTCGAGGCGGTGTCGCCCCGGGTCGGCCTGATCCCCGGATACGCCGCCTTCATGCGTGTCATCGAGGACGCGCCCGCGCTGCGCTCCCGGCTGTGGGCGATCGGGCAGGAGGTCCAGGCCAGGCTGGAGGACGCCCTGCGTGAGGACGCCGGAGCCGCGGCCGGCGACCCGATGCCCCACCTGATCGCCGGTCAGCTCGGCTGGGTCCACAGCACGGTCATGGCGGTCATCGGGCGCGAAATGGTCAAGTCTCGCGATCCGCGCGAAGTGTCCCGGGAGGTCCTGGTCCTCCTCGACGACATCGAGGACCTGTTGAGCGAGAAGGTCCTCAACTACGCCGTGCGTGGCGCGGAATGACCGGTGCCGCCGCGCCCGCCTGACGGGACGTGACGGTTGTCTCACCCCCTGAGACCGTGACACGCGTTACTTACCGGGTTTCCCGGAGCCTCCCAGCGCTAGGGTCCGGCCAAGAGGCATATCTGAACAGCGTGTAAGGGGAGCGGAGTGGCACGGAAGCTTGCCGTCATCGGTGCCGGCCTGATGGGTTCCGGCATCGCCCAGGTCGCCGCGCAGGCCGGCTGGGACGTCGTCCTGCGGGACGTCACCGACGAGGCGCTGGACCGCGCCGTCGGCGGCATCCAGGCCTCGTACGACAAGTTCGTGAGCAAGGGGAAGCTGGAGGCGCACGACGCCGACACCGCCCTGGCCCGCATCACCACGACCACCGACCTGGACGCGGTCGCCGACGCGGACATCGTGGTCGAGGCCGTCTTCGAGAAGCTTGAGGTCAAGCACGAGATCTTCCGCGCGCTCGACAAGATCGTGCGCCCGGACGCCGTGCTCGCCTCCAACACCTCCGCCATCCCGATCACCAAGATCGCCGCGGCCACCGAGCACCCGGAGCGGGTGGTCGGCGTCCACTTCTTCTCGCCGGTGCCGATGATGCAGCTCGTGGAGCTGGTCCGCGGCTACAAGACGAGCGACGAAACCCTCGCCACCGCACGGGAGTTCGCCGAGTCGACCGGCAAGACCTGCATCGTCGTCAACCGGGACGTCGCCGGCTTCGTGACGACCCGGCTGATCTCGGCGCTCGTCGTCGAGGCCACCAAGCTGTACGAGTCGGGTGTCGCCTCCGCCGAGGACATCGACCTGGCCTGCAAGCTGGGCTTCGGTCACGCCATGGGCCCGCTGGCCACGGCCGACCTGACCGGCGTCGACATCCTGCTGCACGCCACCGGCAACATCTACACCGAGTCGCAGGACGAGAAGTTCGCGCCACCGGAGCTGATGCGCCGGATGGTTGACGCCGGTGACATCGGACGCAAGAGCGGGCAGGGCTTCTACACGTACTGAAACATCAGTACCCAGAGCCCCTGACCGCCTCCGAAAAACGCACAGATCCCGGGAGTTTCACTCTCGGGGGTGAATTCGGTATCGGTTCGCTTACAGATGGCAACCTCTGGCTGTCGAACGCAGTCAGAAGTTGCATCACCGGACATCACTTTCACGGAGTAGGACACGCACTCTCGGGGAGCGCATATGTACATCAGGGGCGACCACGCCGAGCTGGTCGTCGGGGGCCGCCTCGACGTCCGCAGCGCGGCGGACGCCCGTACGGTCCTGCACTCGGCCGTCGACGACGGAGTCGGCGACCTGGTGCTGGACCTGTCCGAGCTGGACTCCTGGGACGCCACCGGACTAGGGGTGATCATGGGGGCCCACCGGCGGGCCGGCCGCTGCGGCCGCCGTCTGGTGCTGCGCGGTGTGCCACCGCAGATGCAGCGCCTGCTGGTGGCCACCCGGCTGCACCGCATCCTGGCGATCGAGGGCGGTATCGGGGTGGAGTCACTGCCCCGGGTGTGACTCCCGGGCACCGCGGTGCGCGTCAGATCCGTGCGGGGTGCAATCCTCACGAGACCGTGATGTCCCGGACGGCGCGGTACCCCGGACTGTCGTAGATACTGTGCGAAGGTTTAAGGTTCGGTCGCCCGCTGCCTTGCCACCCTTCGAGCACGGGCCCGGACCAGAAGCGACAGCGCGTTGTGCAACAGGCCGGGAGGGGCCGGTATTCACGGCACACGACGCTTTTGGGGGGCTAGGAACCTATGGACCCGATCAACCCGGGACCCGAGGGGTACGGCCATGACGGCGACGGCAGCGCGCCGCGCCAGCGCCCGCCCAGGGAATCCCTGACCAACGAGTTCGGCCAGAGCGCACCGCCGCTCGCCCGCACCGCGCGGCTGGTCACCGGTGACTTCCTGCTGACCGTGAACCCGGTCGACGGCAGCGAGATAGAACCCTGCCCGCCGACCGAGCGCCCGGCCCGGCCGGAGAAGCGCACCGCCGCCGAGCGCGCCGAGTACGAGCGCGCCGCCCGGCCGCCGGTACCGCCCGGCCCCGCCCGGCCCGAGCTGCCGCTCCTGGAGCGCCAGGACGACCGTGAGCGGCTCGTACGACTCCTCGCCCGCGGCCGCTCCGTACGCCTCACCGGCCCTTCGGGCTCCGGCCGCACCGCGCTCCTCGACCTGGTCGCCGACGACTGCTCCGACCTCGCCCCCGACGGCGTGGTCCGCCTCACGGGCTTCCACCGCACACCCGAGGACCTCCTCCAGGACCTCTTCCACGCCGTCTACCAGGCGCCCGAGCACCGGCCCGACCCGGCGGAACTCCTCGAACTGGCCGGTGACATCGGCGCGGTCGTCGTCCTCGACGACATCGAGTTCGGCGGCGCCGGACTCGACGAGCTGATCGACGCCACCCCCGAGTGCGCCTTCCTGATCGGCGCCACCCCGGACGTACCGGCGCCGTCCGCCGACTCCGCCGTCGAGGAGGTCGTCCTCGGCGGCCTCGACCGGGCCGGGGGCGTGGACATCCTGGAGCGCGCGGTCGGCCGGGTGCTCAGCGAGGAGGAGGCCAACTGGGCCGGCGACCTCTGGTTCGAGTCCGAGGGCCTGCCACTGCGCTTCGTCCAGGCCGGCGCCCTGCTGCGGCAGCGCGACCAACTGCGCGCCAGCACCGGTGCCGTCGACGAGTTCGGGGTCTTCGAGGACGCCCTGCCGGCCGACGTGCCCTTCGACGCCGAGGCCGTCGAGGAGGCCCCGCTGCCGTCGCTGGGCGAGGCCGCCGCGCCCGCCTCGCTGCTCGCCGCCCGGCTCAGCGCCTCCGCCCGCGCCACGCTGCGCTTCGCGGTCGCCCTCGACGGCGAGGTGCCGCACCAGGCGCATCTGCCGGCCCTCGTCGGCGACACCCACGCGGACGCGGCCCTCGGCGAACTGGCGGGCTGCGGACTGGTGTCCCCGGTGGGCTCCCGCTACCGGCTCGCCACCGGCGTGCTGCAACAGCTGGCGGCCGC
This sequence comes from Streptomyces humi, assembly GCF_001005085.2. Classification (GTDB taxonomy): domain Bacteria; phylum Actinomycetota; class Actinomycetes; order Streptomycetales; family Streptomycetaceae; genus Streptomyces; species Streptomyces humi. Next base: position 8,157 of record NZ_LBMU02000093.1, on the reverse strand, counting down.
CGGATACGCCGACGACATCGAGGCGCAGGCGCTCGCCGCGGCCCGGCACTACTCATGGTGGGCCGGGCACCCGTCCGTCACCCCCGAGCGGGTCTGCGCCGAGGCCGACGCGATCCTCGCCGCCCTGGCGGTCGTGGTCCCGGCCACGGTGCCGCCCGCGGAGGGCGAGGAGTCCACGCCGGTACGGCTGGCCCGCACGGCCGCGCCCGCGTTCGCCGCGGGGCTGCAATGGGGCGCCTGGGAACGCGCCCTGCGGGCCGGCACCGAGGCCTCCCGGCTCGCCGGCGAGGTCGGCGAACAGGCCTACTTCCACCACGAGCTGGGCATCCTCGCGCTCTGCGAGGGCGGCCTGGACCGGGCCCGTGCGGAGCTGGAGGCGTCGATCGGGCTGCGCGGCGCGCTCGCCGACAAACGGGGTACGACGGCCGGCCGCCGTGCGCTGGCGCTGGTCGCCGACCGCTCGGGCGAGGTGCTTCCCGTCCTCGCCGCGATGACGGGCGACGAGATCCCCGACGCCCGGCACGAGGAGTCCATATCCCCGGCGGGAGGGGTCACGACGCCCTTCCCGGCCGTCCACTCGCCGATCTCGGACACGATCGTCACCCCGCGGGCCGAGCCGGAGCCCGTCCGCCGCGGCGGAGTCGCAGGTATCGGCCGGATGGCCCGCCGCAACCTGGTCGCGGTCGGCTCGGGCGTCCTGCTCACAGCGGTCCTCGGCACGGTGGTGGGGCTCGGCATGACCTCCCACGACAACGCCGACAACCCGTCCGACAACGTCAGCGTCAACCCTTCGGCGAGCGACGGTACGGGGGACGGGAGCCTGGGCGCGGACCCGGGACAGAGCTCCGGTACGGCAGACACCGGTCCGGCCACGACGAAGCCGACGGACCCCGGCCCCGACGGCACCCTGGGCACCTCGGACGACCCGACCCCACCCTCGGACACGCCGACCCCGTCGACGACACCGAGCGGCACGAAGGGCACGTCGGGCGGCGGCACGACCCACGCGCCGTCCACGTCACCGACACCGACGAGGTCGACCCCGCATTCACCGTCCGCGAGCCCGTCGAGGTCCGCCACGACCTCTCCGTCGGCGTCCCCGTCGGACTCGACGTCTCCGGAGCCGTCCGACACACCGTCCACGACGGACAGCGCCAGCGGCCCGGTGTCCGACTCCCCGTCGATCACCACGTCCAGCGCGTCGGAGAGCATCACGCCGGGTACCCCGACCGGCACGGTGATCTGAACCACGGCGGAGGGCCGGTCTCCTTGCGGCAGACCGGCCCTCGGTCGTGTTCGGCTCCGACTCGTGCCCGTTGCTTCCTGTGGGCCCGGCCTCCACCTCTGTCCGCCGCTCACTTTCCGACCGCCGCGACGGGGCTCAGCCCCCACGGCGGTGGCCGGCGGGGCCGGACCCGCTCAGCCCGGTTCGGCACCGCCGGCCCGCACCGCCGTGGCGGAGCACCGTCGCGGCGGTCGGAAGCGGGTGTACCCCGCGGGCCCCGAAGCGCGCCTGGTCGGCAGGCCCGGAAGCGGACGTCCCCGGCGGGCTCGCTGGCGGGCGTACCCGGTGGGCTCCGGGGCGGGTGTGGTCGGGGGGTTCAGGGGGATCAGAACAGGCGGAGTTTGTCGTCCTCGATGCCTCGGAGGGCGTCGTAGTCGAGGATCGTGCAGCCGATGCCCCGGTCGGTGGCCAGGACCTTCGCCTGGGGCTTGATCTCCTGGGCCGCGAAGATGCCGCGGACGGGGGCCAGATGCGGGTCGCGGTTCAGGAGGTCCAGGTAGCGGGTGAGCTGTTCCACACCGTCGATCTCGCCCCGGCGCTTGATCTCGATCGCGACCGTCTGCCCCTCGGCGTCGCGGCAGAGGATGTCCACCGGGCCGATCGCGGTCATGTACTCGCGCCGGATGAGCGTGTAGCCGTCGCCGAGGGTCTCGATGCGGTCGGCCAGCAGCTCCTGGAGGTGCGCTTCCACGCCGTCCTTGATCAGGCCCGGGTCCACGCCGAGTTCGTGCGAGGAGTCGTGCAGGACCTCCTCCATCGTGATGATGAGCTTCTCGCCCGCCTTGTTGATGACGGTCCAGACGCCTTCCTCGTCGCCGGTGCCCTCCTTCAGCGTGCACGGCGGCGACATCCAGTTGAGGGGCTTGTAGGCCCGGTCGTCGGCGTGGATCGAGACGCTGCCGTCCGCCTTGACCAGGATCAGACGGGGAGCCGAGGGAAGGTGGGCGGTGAGCCGGCCGGCGTAGTCGACGGAGCACCGGGCGATGACGAGACGCATGGTCGGCAACGCTACTCGACGCGCCGCCCCGGACGCGATTCGCCCGGTGCCCCCGTGACCGGGGTCTGACGTGTCGCCTGCACACCTCTGTTCAACCCTGGCCGATTGTGTGCCTAAAGGGACCGTCGCATATACGCAATCTCCTGGTGGGGTCACCGTCCGTTGCCTACCGTAGTGAACGGGAGGTCGCGATGTGTGTACTCAGCGTGTTCGGTATCGCGAACTCCCTTTATCTGTCCGGCAACCCCTGCTGTTCGGGGGTGCGAGAGGAGAACCCATGTCGCTCGACGTCTCACCGGCCCTACTCGAACAGGCCGAGCGAGGCGAGGTCGACGAAGCAGAATTCGTCGACTGCGTCCGGACCTCCCTGCCCTACGCGTGGGAGATGATCAGCTCCCTGGTGGCCCAGCTGAAGGTGGACGGCGGACAGTTCGCCGACAACCAGACGCCCCCGCCGGACGAGCAGGCACGCGGTCAGCTGCTGCGTGCGCTCGCGAGTGACGCCATACGCGGCGCCTTGCAGCGGCACTTCGGTGTGCGGCTGGCCTTCCAGAACTGCCACCGGGTTGCGGTGTTCCCGCTGGACGCCTCGGTCGACGAGACGCTGGCCCGCTTCACCTCGGTGCGCAGTCAGCTGCTGAACCAGTCCCCGGAACTGCGGGACTGCTGACGCGGAGTTTCGCCACTGCTGACGCAGTGAGCCGCTTGCTTGCCGCTCCACACGCGGGAGGTGCATCAGTCACTGGGGCGGCAAGCTCCCCGCGGCGGCCGGGTCACCCGAGGTTGGGGAGTACCTCGGTACCCAGCCGTCGTACGTTCTCCTCCGTGGCCGCCAGATCCCCCGAGCCCTCGGTCAGCAGGGCGAACCGGGAGATGCCGGTCCGCTCGGAGGTCGCGGCGAGCCGGTCGGCGCAGAGCCGCGGGGTACCCACCGGGTGCAGCCCGCAGAGCAGTTCGGTGTACGCGAGCGGGTCGCGCATCGAGCGGATCCGGCCGTCCACCGTCACATGGGCCTCCAGGCCCTGCTTCAGCCAGCCCGGCATCGCCTTCGTCAGCGTCTCCGCGGCGTCGGCGCGGCTGTCCGCGATCTGGCAGACGCCGGCCGACACATGGGCCGCGCCGGCGATCTCGTCGCCCGGCCGTCCGGCGGCCCGCGCGTGCTGCCGCCACAGCGCCACCATCTCGGCCTTCTCCTCGTCCCCGACGTGCATGCCGAGCAGCATCGGCAGGCCCCGCTCGGCGGCCAGCCGGACACTCGCCGGCGAGGTGCAGGCGACCACGACCTCCGGCCCCGGCACCTCCGCCAGGTCCTCCGTCAGCGCCTCCGACGGGCGCGGTACGACGGGCACTTCACGGAAGGAGAAGCGCGGCCCGGAGGCCGACACGGCCGGTTCGCGCAGCCAGCGCGTCAGCAGATCGAGTGATTCGGGGAAGCCCTGTTCGTACGCCTCCAGTCCGGACCCGAAGACCTCCAGGTCCACCCATGGCCCGCCGCGCCCCACGCCGAGCGTGAAGCGGCCGCCGCTCGTCACATGGAGCAGCGCGGTCTGCTCGCCCAGGGCGACCGGGTGGATGGTGGGCAGCACGCTGACCGCCGTGCCGACCCGCAGCCGCCGGGTGCGGCCCAGCAACAGGGCCGCCAGCGTGACCGCCGACGGGCACGTGCCGTACGGCACGAAGTGGTGCTCGGCCAGCCAGACCGCGTCCAGACCGGCCTCTTCGGCCACTTCCGCCGTGCGCACCGCCCGGTGCAGGGCCTCCCCCTGGCCCTGGCCCGGGAACTGGGCGGCCAGCACAAAACTTCCTACGCGCATCGCTTTCCTGCTTTCCTGGCTCCTACCCGGAGCTCCCCCACCCGGCATAACCGTCTGACACGTGCCGAGGACACGGCCTGACGGAGAGATTTGCCGATTGTCTGGAGAATGGGTCGCCCTGAAGGGGGACTTGTGCGGGTTGGTGCCCTACGCGTACCCCTGTGTGCGCGTCGTAGGCTGGACACAGCCCGTGCTTCCTGTATAGCCCCGAGAGGTGTCCCGTGTCCCCGCGTCGCAACCGACCCAAGGGCCCGAACGGAGCGGCCTCGTCCGGCCAGAGCGCCGAGGAGGACCGTACGGACCGTTACGGCGGCTGGCAGTCCACGGTGAGCTGGCAGGGCGAGGAGTGGAGCGTACGGCATGTGGCGGGCGCCAGCGCGGTCGGAAAGACATACCGCTGCCCGGGCTGCGACCAGGTGATCCCCTCCGGCGTGCCGCACGTGGTGGCCTGGCCGGAGCACTCCGGCGTCGACGAGCGCCGGCACTGGCACAAGGCGTGCTGGAACGCGAAGGACCGCCGCACCACGCGGGTGCAGCGGTCCCGTAACGCGCCGAAGTTCTAGCCGGCTACACGTCCCGCTTCTCCAGCAGCAGGCAGGCGCCGCCGAAGGCCAGCGCGGTCACCACCAGCATGATCCACAGCGGGTCCCAGCCCGACGGGCCGTCCTGGCTCAGCGAGTTGGAGTAGAAGATGCTCAGCTGGTTCGGGATCGAGTACTCGAACAGGGCGTTCCGCACCTTCTCCAGCGACTGCGAGAACATGAACAGCGCGATCACCAGCGGGGCGAGCAGCGCGCCGATCATGATCGTGATGGCGCCCGCGGAGTGCCGGATGATCGAGCCGACGAGCAGCGAGAGCAGCCCCAGCAGCGCCATGTAGAAGCTGACGCCCAGGGTCGCCTTCAGCCAGTCCTCGTTCGTCGGGGTCCGCGCGCCGGTGTCGCTCAGCATGGACGCCTGTGTCATGGCGACGAACGCGCTGGCGGCCAGCGTGACCACGAAGGCGACCGCGAAGAAGACGATCGCCTTGGCCGCGAGCACCCGCACGCGCGACGGGCAGGCCACCGTCGTCGTACGGATCATGCCCGTGCCGTACTCGGAGGCGGTGGTCAGCACGCCCAGCGTCATGATGCACATGCTGCCGATGAGCAGTCCGAAGAAGCCGAGCGACAGCGGGTTCTCACCGCTCATGTCGGAGGACGACGAGGCGCCGCTGACCAGGGCGCCGGCCAGCAGGCCGATGCCGACGACCAGCACCACGAAGACGCCGAGCGTCCATATCGTCGAACGCACCGACCTGATCTTCGTCCACTCGGAACCGATCGCGTGCCCGAGGTGGGTGCGGACCACCGGGATCGGCGAGACGTAGCCGGCGTACGGGCCGCCGGGCGCCGCCTGCCATTCGGGCGCGGCCGGGGCCGCCTGCGGCGTCACGGGCTGGTGGGTGCTCATCGGGCGTCCTCGGGCTTGGTCAGGTCGGCGGGGGCAGGAGCAGGAGCCGCGGGGGAGGGCGCGGGCGCCGCCGGTGCGGGCGTGGCGGCCGCGGGCGGGACCGGCGCGGCCGCGGGCGGCACCGGCGCGGGTGCGGGCGCCGCGTAGGGGTTCGGAGCGCCGTAGGGGCCCTGGGGGGCCTGCGGAGCGCCGTACGGACTGGCGGGTGCCCCCGGGGCGCCGTACACCCCGGTGAAGGGCCCGCCGCCCTGCTGGGGCGGCGGCGGGGCGTACCAGCCCGGCTGGCCCTGCCCGGGCACCGGCATCGGCGGCTGCGCGCCGGGCGGCAGCGGCGGCTGGAACCCGGCCAGCTCGTCGGCGGTGGACCGGTAGTCGACGGCGCCCTGCGTCATCCGCATGTACGCCTCCTCCAGGGAGGCCTGGTGCGGGGAGAGCTCCCACAGCCGTACGTCCGCCTCGTGCGCGAGGTCGGCGATGCGCGGCAGCGGCAGGCCGGTCACCCGCAGCGCGCCGTCCTGCTCGGGCAGCACGTGGCCGCCGGCCTCGGTCAGCGCCGAGGTGAGCTTCTCGCGCAGCTGCGGCTCGGTGTCCGGGGTGCGGACTCTCGCGAAGTCGGCGGAGTTGGCCGAGATGAAGTCGGTCACACTCATGTCGGCGAGCAGCTGGCCGCGCCCGATCACGATGAGGTGGTCGGCGGTCAGCGCCATCTCGCTCATCAGGTGGGAGGAGACGAAGACCGTGCGGCCCTCCGCGGCCAGCGACTTCATCAGGTTGCGCACCCACAGGATGCCCTCCGGGTCGAGGCCGTTGACCGGCTCGTCGAAGAGCAGTACCTGGGGGTCGCCGAGCAGCGCGGCGGCGATGCCGAGGCGCTGGCCCATGCCGAGCGAGAAGCCCTTGGAGCGCTTGCCGGCCACGTCCTGGAGGCCCACCACGCCGAGCACCTCGTCCACCCGGCGGGCCGGGATCGCGGACAGCTGGGCCAGCGAGAGCAGGTGGTTGCGGGCGGAGCGGCCGCCGTGCACGGCCTTGGCGTCGAGCAGCGCGCCGACCTGGCGGGCGGCGTTGGGCAGCTTGCGGTACGGGTAGCCACCGATGGTGACCGAGCCGGCGGTCGGGTTGTCCAGACCGAGGATCATCCGCATGGTCGTCGACTTGCCCGAGCCGTTGGGCCCGAGAAAGCCGGTGACGGCTCCGGGCCGTACCTGGAAGGAAAGGTTGTACACGGCGGTCTTGTCGCCGTATCGCTTGGTCAGGCCGACAGCCTCGATCATGCTCCGCACCCATCGAAAGGATCAGGACAGCAGGGCAGACGCCCCCGTAAGGGTTAGGAGGATATCGGGGAGCTGACGGTTCCCATCAAGAGCTGGCAAAGCCGGTCCGTACCGGTCAGGTCACCGGGCGTCCCGAGGCCTCACTGGGCGTCCCGTCTCTTCAGCAGCGCGTAGCCGCCGGCGAGCGCGGCGACCACCCACAGCCCCATGATGCCGAGCCCGCCCCAGGGACCGTAGGGGACCTCGTCGCCGACCCTCGGCACCACCTGCATGACATGGCTGCCCGCCTGGTCCGGCAGGAACCGGCCGATCTTCTTGGTCGCGTCGACGTTGCCGAGGATGTTGGAGATCAGGAAGAAGAACGGCATCAGGATGCCCAGCGACAGCATCGGCGAGCGCAGCATCGCGGCCACGCCCATCGAGAACACCGCGATGAGCGTCATGTAGAGCCCGCCGCCCACGACCGCGCGCAGCACCCCCGGGTCACCGAGGTACGCCCGGTGCGGGCCGAGCATCGCCTGCCCCAGGAAGAAGGCGGCGAAGCTGGTCACCATGCCGACCACCAGCACCAGGGCCGCCGCCACCGCGATCTTGCTGAACAGGAAGGTGGCCCGCTGCGGCACGGCGGCCAGCGAGGTGCGGATCATGCCGGTGCTGTACTCGTTGGACACCACCAGCACCCCGAACACGATCATCGCGAGCTGGCCCAGGGTCATGCCGGCGAAGCTGATGTTCGTCGGGTCGAAGGAGAGCCGCTCCCGCACGGGCATGTTGCCGAACTGACTGTTCGCCAGCGCGGACAGCAGCATCCCGAGCGCCACGGTGACCACGACGGCCAGCGACAGTGTCCACACGGTCGACGCGACCGACCGGATCTTGGTCCACTCCGACCGTACGACCTGGGTGACGACCGCCATCTCAGGCTCCCTCGTCCCAGCCGGCGCCCCAGGCCCGTGGCTCCGGGGGCGAGTCGGCGTGCGCGTGGTACTCCACCGTCTCCGCGGTCAGCCGCATGAACGCCTCCTCCAGTGAGGCCTGCTGGGTGCTCAGCTCGTGCAGCACGATCCCGTGCCGGCCGGCGAGCTCCCCGATCGGTTCGGCCTTCCCGCCCTCGGCCTCCAGCGCCCCGGTGCCCGTCTCCACGACGGTGATCCCGGCCTGGTGCAGGACGTCGAGCAGCCGCTCGCGCTGCGGGGAGCGGATCCGGACGTACGACCGTGAGTTCGTTCGGATGAAATCGGCCATGGAGGTGTCGGCGAGCAGCCGGCCCTGTCCGATGACGACGAGGTGGTCGGCGGTCAGTGCCATCTCGCTCATCAGGTGGGAGGAGACGAA
>NZ_LBMU02000092.1 GCF_001005085.2 Streptomyces humi | reverse complement strand
GGGCGACCGAGGCGGGGGGCGCGGTGGCTGGGGCGACTGAGGCTGGGGCGACTGAGGCGGGGGGCGCGGTGGCTGGGGCGACCGAGGTGGGGGGCGCGGAGTCTGGAGTGGCGGGGGTGTGGGGTGGTGGAGTCGGGGATGTTCTGCTCACCGGGGCCACCGGGTTCCTGGGGGCCTTCGTGCTGCGGGAGCTGATCCGCCGCACCGGTGCGACGGTGCACTGCCTGGTCCGTGCGCGGGACGAGGCGCACGCGCGGCGCCGGCTGGCCGAGGCCGCCGAGGAGTACGGCCTGTGGACCGCCGAGACGGCCGCCCGCACCGTGGCCGTGCCCGGCGACCTCGCCCTGCCCGGCCTGGGACTCGACCCGGCGCACCACGACCTGCTCGCCAGGACCGTCGACGCCGTTTACCACTGCGGTGCCTCGGTCAATCTGGCGCTGCCCTACGCCGAGTTGGAGGCGGCGAACGTGGCCGGAACGCTGGCGGTGCTGCGGCTGGCGGCCCTGGACCGCACGGTCCCCGTGCACCACGTCTCCACCGTGGGCGTGTTCTCCGGCGCCCACCTGCTGGGGCGCGGTGTCACCGCCGACGAACCCCTGCCTCCCGTGGACGGGCTGCGCCACGGCTACGCGCAGACCAAGTGGGCGGCCGAGAGCCTCGTCGGGCAGGCGCGGCAGCGGGGGCTGCCGGTCTCGGTCTACCGCCCCACCCGTATCAGCGGCGACACCGCCACGGGCGCGTGCCAGCCGGCCGACTTCCTGTGGCTGCTCCTCAAGGGATGCGTTCAGGCGGGGCTCTATCCGGTCGACGCGGGCCTCGGCTTCGACCTGGTTCCCGTCGACTACGTGAGCGCGGCGATCGTCGCGCTGTCCCTCGATCCCGCGCCCCACCCGGCCGTCCACCTCGCCGGTGGCACGCGGACCCCGCTCACGGACCTGGCCGGTCACCTCGTCGGGCTCGGCTACGACCTGGCCCCGGTGCCCCTCGCGCAGTGGACGCGGGCCGTCGAACGCGTGCCGGACAACGCCGCGTTCCCGCTGCTCGGCGTGATGGCCCCCGAGATGGTCGGTGCGGGCGACTCGGAGGAGGTCCGCTTCGACGGGACCGCCGCGGCGGCCGGCGCGGCGGCGCACGGCGTCACCCTGACACCCATGGACGAGGACGTCTTCCGGCGGCACGTGCGTCATTTCGTCCACACGGGATTCCTGCCGGCACCGCCCGGTCCGGCCGAGCACCGCCGCCCGGAGGCCGTCGGCCGGCCCCGCCGGCGGTGAGAACCGGCCCCGGTCGCGGTACGCCGTGACCGGGGCCGAACCGGACCCCGGTCGGCCGCGTGACGTAGAGACCGCGTGACGGAGAGACCGTGTGAGGTGGAGATGGCGTGAGGGGGAGACCGCCGCGGCGCTGTCGGCCGGGCCGGAGGCTCACCAGCTGACCGCCGCCGCCACCGGCAGGTGGTCGCTGCCGGTGGCCGGCAGGACCCAGGAACGCGTCGGCCGTACACCGCGGACCAGGATCTGGTCGATCCGCGCCACCGGGAACCCCGCCGGCCAGCTGAAGCCGAACCCGTCCCCGGCCGCGTCCTGGGCCGAGCGCAGCCGCGCGGTGAGGCCCGCGAACGCGCGGTCGTCCAAGGTGCCGTTGAGGTCGCCGAGCAGCACCACCCGCCGGTCCGGCTCGGCGGCCACGGCCGCGGCGAGCGCGTGCGCGCCGCGGTCCCGGCCGGACGTCCAGAAGCCGTTCCGCGGGAACACGCGCACGGACCCCAGGTGGGCCACGTACACCGCCACCGGCCCCCGGTCCGTGGTCACCGTGGTGCGCAGCGCCCGGTTGTAGGCCGCTTTGGCGGCGGCCGGCTTGCTGTCACCCAGCGGCCCGTAGTCCGTCTCGATGTCGACCGGCCGGGTGCCCGACAGCGGCAGCCTGCTCCACAGCCCGACCGTGCCCGCCACCGTGTGGTGGGCGTACGTCTTCCCCAGCACCTTCTCGTACGTGCCCAGGGCCCGCGGGGTGATCTCCTCGAGGGCCAGCAGGTCCGCGCCGGAGGCGGCCAGGGCGCGGGCGGTGCCGGCCGGGTCGGGGTTGCCGGCACCGACGTTGTGACTGACCACGGTGAGGTCGCCGCCCGGCCGGGACCGGTCGCCGAGCAGTCCGCCGAAGAGGTTCAGCCACACCGCCACCGGCAGCAGCAGCGCGACCACGGCGGCGGCGGAGCGACGCCACAGCGCCCCGGCCAGCAGCGCCGGGACGAACAGGCCGAACCACGGCAGGAAGGTCTCCACCAGGCTGCCGAGACCCCAGCCGTCCGTGATCCGCGCGTGCAGCAGCATCAGCAGGCCGAGCAGCAGCGCGAGGACCGCGAGCACCCGGCCGCGCCTCCACGGGCCGCGCCGGGCGGCGACACCGAGCGCCCGGCGAACGCGCGACGACCCTCCGCCACCGTCCACGTCATCGGCCCTGGCCCCGGTCCCGCCACCGGCCCTGGCCCCGGTCCCGGCACCGGCACCGAGGTCGGCACCGGCACCGAGGTCGGCACCGGCACCGAGGTCGGCACCGGCACCGAGGTCGGCTCCGGGGCCCGGGTCGCCGCGGCCGGCGCCGGGCGGGCCCGCCTGTGCCGGGTCCGGTCGTACCGTCGCCGTCGTCTGTTCTCGTTCACTGCCGGTCACTGCTGCGTCCTCGGGTCGGAGCGGGGTCGGCCCACCAGTCAAGGCGGTCCCGGGTAGCCGGCGGGTATGCGGTTCTCGATACGCCGCCGATATGCGGCGACTCGTAGCCTGGACGGCATGCGTGTGCTGATCGTCGAGGACGAGCCCTATCTGGCGGAGGCCATCCGCGACGGCCTGCGTCTGGCGGCGATCGCCGCCGACATCGCGGGGGACGGCGACACCGCGCTGCACCTGCTGGACGTCAACGCCTACGACATCGCTGTCCTCGACCGCGACATCCCCGGACCCTCCGGTGACGAGATCGCCGCACGTATCGTCGCCTCGGGCAGCGGCATGCCGATCCTCATGCTCACCGCGGCGGACCGGCTCGACGACAAGGCGTCCGGGTTCGAACTCGGCGCCGACGACTACCTCACGAAACCCTTCGAACTCAAGGAACTCGCGCTCAGACTCAGGGCACTCGACCGCAGACGCGGCCACAGCAGACCCCCGGTGCGGGAGATCGCGGGACTGCGCGTGGACCCGTTCCGCAGGGAGGTCTACCGGGACGGCCGCTACGTGGCGCTGACCAGGAAGCAGTTCGCCGTGCTGGAGGTCCTCGCCGCCGCCGAGGGCGGTGTGGTCAGCGCCGAGGAACTGCTGGAACGCGCCTGGGACGAGAACGCCGACCCGTTCACCAACGCCGTCCGCATCACCGTCTCGGCGCTGCGCAAACGGCTCGGCGAACCCTGGCTGATCGCCACGGTGCAGGGCGTCGGCTACCGTATCGACGCCCTGCCGCGGGCCGGGGGCGCGGGGACGGACCGTGGATAGGCCGCCGGGTCTGAGCGTGCGTGTCAGACTCACCCTCAGCTACGCCGGGTTCCTGGTGGTCGCCGGTGTTCTGCTGCTCGCGGCGGTCTGGGTGTTCCTGGACCGGGTGTCCCACCCCGGCCTCCTCTTCATCCCCGACTACCAACTCGCCGTCGCGCGTGCCTTCGCCCCGGTCGCCGCCGTCGCGCTGGGGTTCCTGCTGGTGTTCGGTCTCGGCGGCGGGTGGATCCTCGCCGGCCGGATGCTCGCCCCGCTGTCCCGGCTCACCGAGGCCGCCCGCACCGCCGCGAACGGATCGCTGTCGCACCGGATCCGGCTGCCGGGACGCGAGGACGAGTTCCGCGAACTCGCCGACACCTTCGACACCATGCTCGAACGGCTCGAGGCACACGTCGCGGAACAGCGGCGGTTCGCGGCCAACGCCTCCCACGAGCTGCGCACCCCGCTGGCCGTCTCGAAGACACTCCTGGACGTGGCCCGCACCGACCCGGCGTGCGACACCGGCGAGGTCATCGACCGCCTGCACGCGGTCAACACCCGCGCGATCGCCCTCACCGAGGCACTGCTCCTGCTCAGCCGCGCCGACCGGCGGTCCTTCAGCAGGGAACGCGTCGACCTGTCGCTGCTCGCCGAGGAGGCCACCGAGACCCTGCTCCCGCTCGCGGAGAAGCACGGCGTCACCGTCGAGACCCGCGGCGAGATCACCCCCGCGACCGGATCGCCCGCGCTGCTGCTGCAACTGACCACGAACCTGGTGCACAACGCGATCGTCCACAACCTGCCCGGCCGGGGCGCCGTGTGGGTCCGTACCGGCGTCGGCCCCCGGAGCGTGGTGCTCACCGTCGAGAACACCGGCGAGAAGCTGCCCCCGGAGCTGGTCCCGACCCTCACCGAGCCGTTCCAGCGCGGCACCGCGCGCGTCCACAGCGATCACGCCGGCGTCGGCCTCGGACTGGCCATCGTCAGGACCATCGCCCAGGCCCACGACGGAACCCTGACCCTCACCCCGCGCCCCGCCGGCGGGATCCGCGTCACCGTGGAACTGCCGGGCACGGCCAGGCACGCAGGGCCGGGCACGGCCGCGCACGCAGGGCCGGGCACGGCCACGCACGCAGGGCCGGGCACGGCCGCGCACGCCGGGCCGCAAACGGCCCCGCACGCCGGCGGCTGAGGCGTCCGGCCGTGTCGGCGGTGGCCCTGGGTACACCCCGCGTGCGGAGGAGCGCCCCATTCCCACGCGGCGCCGGGTCGGGTTGGATGCCGTGGGTAGGCAACAAGACCCACACGGGGGATACGAACATGAGCATGTTGTTACCGAAGAAGGCCGGAGTCGTCTTCCTGACCGCCGCGTCGCTCGCGCTCGCCTCGCCCATGGCCGCGCCCGCCGCGTCGGCGGCGTCCGGCGGTCATCCGGCGGCGCGGCACTCCCACCGCTACGGCGAGGACACGCTGCGGCGGGACCTGGCGGCCGTACGGCAGGCCGGGGGAGGCGACGTGAACGTGCTGGCCAGGGTCGACGGGACGGCCGGCGGGCCGCTCATGGCACGCATCGGCACCCGGACGGCCGGCTCCGCCGCCCCGATCCCGTGGCACGCCCGCTTCCGGGCGGCCAGCACCACGAAGACGTTCACGGCGACCGTCGTCCTGCAACTCGTGGCGGAGAGACGGCTGTCGCTGGAGGACACCGTCGAGCACTGGCTTCCGGGGGTCGTCGCGGGCAACGGCAACGACGGCGGCCGGATCACCGTGCGCGACCTGCTCCGCCAGACCAGCGGGCTGTACGACTACGTCGACGACCCGGAGATCCAGGACCGGCTGATCAACCACTTCGACGAGAACCGTCACGACACCACGCCCGCGGCCGACCTGGTCGCGGTGGCGATGAGGCACCGGCCGCTGTTCGTGCCCGAGCGGGGCGGGGCCACGCGCTGGGCGTACTCCAACACCAACTACCTGCTGGCCGGGATGATCGCCGAGAAGGCCGGCGGCGCGAGCTGGGCGGAACTGGTGGAGCGGCGGGTGATCGACAGGCTGGGGCTGCGGGGCACCTCCGTCCCGGGGCTCGACCCGCACCTGCCCGACCCGCACGTGAACGCGTACCTGACCCTCGCCGACGGCAGTCGTCTCGACGTCACCGACCACAGCTTCCAGCACACCGCGGACTCCGGCGTGGTGAGCACCACCTGCGACCTGAACACCTTCTTCCGCGCCCTGGCCGGCGGCCGGCTGCTGCCCGCCGCGCAGTGGCGCGAGATGCGGCGGACCGTCGAGCGGACCGACGACCCGGAGGACGTGGCCGAGATGCCGGAGGGCACGTACGGCCTCGGGCTGCGCGAGATCCCGCTCTCCTGCGGCGGTCACTACTACACCCACGAGGGCGACGGGGTGGGCGTCAACACCCGTCCCGCGGTGAGCGCGGACGGCAGGCGCGCGGTGACCGTCTCCGTCACGACGACCACCGCGCCGCCGGACCTGGCCACCCTCAACCGCGCCACGGGCACCCTCGTCGACCACGCCCTGTGCGCCACGGCCGCCGAGGACCTCCCGAAGGGTTAGCCCGGTGCGGGGCCGGGCGGGAGTCCCGCCCGGCCCCGCAGCCGTCGACCAGCACGCCCCGTCCGCCGGACCGGCCCTAGTGCGCCGGTTCGGCGGAGGTCTCCGGTGTGACGTGCTCCGGAGCGGTCCCGGTGCCGGCCGCGGCCTTGGGCGCGCCGATGCGGGCCGGCAGCCAGAGCAGCGCCACCACCGCGGCCACCACGAGGGCTGCCGCGCCCACGCCGAAGCTCACGTGCATCGCCGAGAGGTAGGCGTCCTGTGCCTTGGCCAGCAGACCGGGCAGCTGCTGCCGGGTCTCGGCGGGCAGCGTGCCGGCGCTCTCCAGCCCGCGTACGGCGGCCGCGGTGCCGCCCAGGGACTCCGAGGCCGCGTCCCGTACGTTCGCCGGGAGCACGTCGACCGCCGAGCCCAGGTCGTCGCGGTACTGCACGGACAGCACCGAACCGAGGACGGCCACGCCGAGCGCGGCTCCGACCTGGCGCAGCGTGTTGTTGACGCCCGCGCCGATGGCGGCCTGGTCGGGGCGGACCACGGCCATCGTGGTGGTGGTCGTGGTACCCATCACCAGGCCGAGGCCGAGGCCGGAGACGCCCAGCAGGATCTCGTACCACCACATCGCCGTGTCGGCGCCGATGTCCGCCTGGCCGGCGAAGGAGAGGGCGAGCAGGACGAGGCCCCCGGTCACCACCGCCTTCGGGCCGAACCGTTTGGCCATCGGGTTGCTCAGGACGCCCGAGATCACCGCGCCCACGGCCACCGGGAGCAGGATGACGCCCAGTCCGAGGGGGGTGTGGCCGCGGACGGCCTGGACGTAGAAGACCATCAGGAAGGTGCCGCCGGTCAGGGCGAAGAAGGACAGGGCGAGACTCGCGGTGCCCGCGGCGAACGACTTGTTCCGGAACAGTCTGACGTCCAGCGCGGGTGCGCGGGTCCGGCTCTCGAACACGACGAGCACGGCCAGCAGGAGCACTCCGCCGACCAGCGTGCCGAGGACGTCGGTGCGGGTCCAGTCGTTGGTCTCGCCGCCGCGGATCACGCCGTAGACGAGCGCGCCGATGCCCGCCACGGACAGCAGGACGCCGACGAGGTCGATGCGCGGCCGGTTCGCGGCCCGGGACTCGGCGAGGACCAGCAGCAGGAGGACGGCGCAGACGGCGGCGATGGGCACGTTGATGAGGAAGACGGAGCCCCACCAGAAGTGTTCGAGCAGGAAGCCGCCGGCGATCGGGCCGAACGCGATGGACGTGCCGCCCAGCGCGGACCAGATGCCGATCGCCTTGCCGCGCTCCTCGGGGGCGTAGATGTCGTTGATCACCGCGAGCGTGGCGGGCGGCACGACCGAGCCCGCTACCCCCATCACCCCGCGCCAGAAGATGAGTTCCTGCGCGGAGTCGGCGAAGCCGGCCAGCGCGGAGGCCACGGCGAAGGCGACCAGCCCGATCACCAGGACGCGGCGGCGGCCGAAGGCGTCCGCGAGGATGCCCGAGGAGAACATGAGGGCCGCGTAGAACAGGATGTAGGAGTCCAGGGCCCACTGGAGTTCGGCGTTGGTCGCGCCGATGTCCTCCTGGATCGTCTGGAGGGCGACGTTCAGGATGGTGTTGTCCATCATCACCATCAGGAAACAGCAGCCTAAGACCGTCATGATCAGCCCACGGCGGGGTACCGGCCCGCTTGCGGTCAGTGCCGCGTTCATGCACACCTCCTGTCGGAGGGGCGTGGTGCACCCGGTCGGCGCCGCCCCTGAAACTACTACGGGAGCATAGTAGATAGCGGTCGCGGTACGGCCTGACGCGGGTGAAGTCGAGGTGAAGGAAAGCCTGTCGGTGCCCTCGTGGCGGGCGGGCGGGTGGACGGCCGGTCGGGCGGGTGGACGGCCGGCCCGCTCAGCGGCCGGGGCCCTCCTGCATGAGTTTGTCGAAACGCTCGCGCAGGTCGGGGGCGCTGAGGATCTCGTCGAGGAAGTGGCCCACCGCGCTCACCCCGAAGTCGCGGATGACCTCACGGACGGCCATCGCCGCCTCGTCCGTGACGACCGGTGAGTACGCGTACCCCCGGCCTGCCTTGGTGCGGTCGGCCGCGCCCTTCTCGGCGAGACGGCTCAGCACGGTCATGACGGTGGTGTACGCCAGCGGGGTCGCGCGGCCGGAGTTGAGCGCACCGAGCACCTCCCGGACGGTCATCGGTCCGGGAGCCTGCCACAGCACCTCCATGATCTCGTTCTCCAGCGGGCCGAAGACGAGGCAGTCCTGGGAGGGGCGGGAACGGTCGCCTGCCATTCCCCCAATCTACGACACCGCCCGCCCGGGGCACCCGAAGGTCCCGGGACAACTGTCGTGGCCTGCGGTGTCGTCGGAGCCGGCACCGGGTGCCGCGGCGGCGGCCGCCGCCATGACAGGACATGATTCTTTCAGGCCCCCTTCCTTTCCCTTTTGCCGCCCTGTCGGTATGCCCATCGCGGCCTCCCGTGATTCCTACGATGCATTCGACGCCGACGCGCTGAACCACCGTCGGGCATTGCCTCCGGGAGAGAAATCCATGGCTGTTTTCGAGTCGACCGAAGTCGCCGAGCGGGTATTCGGCACGCTCTTCGAAATCCTGCTCAAGGACGAGCAGTTCACGTCGCAGCTCCGTGCCGGGGACATGTCCATTCTGCTGACCCAGACCAACCCGGACTGCGTCCTGCACGTGTCCGCGGACGCGCTGACGGTCGGTGCGGACGCCCCCGAACAGGCCACGATCCGGATCAAGATGTCCAGCGACACCGCACACCAGCTCTGGCTCGGCAAGCTCATGATGCCGACCGCCATAGCCACCGGACGTGTGCGGATCCGCGGCAAGGTGGCCCGGGTGCTGGAGCTGGTCCCCATCCTGCGCCCCGCCTTCGACCGCTACCCGGAACTGGCCGAGAAAGAGGGACTTCCGGTCTGAGCACCCGGGCGTGGGCGACCACCCGCAGCCGGCCCGCACGACCGCACCGCCGCGCCCGCGTGGTGACGTGCCGGCGCGGGGCCGCGGTGCCGATCCTCCCGAACCGCCGTCGGGCCGACGGGCCGTGAAAGTCGGCGTTTCGGTATTTCCCTGGTACGTACCCCCGGGTATTTCCTTTCGGGTCCCGGATTCTCGGAGTTTCGGAGAGACATGACGAACCACGACGCGATCGACCTCAATTTCGACGTCCTTCCCGGAGAGGTGGAGAAACTCCGCCTCCAGGTACGGGAATTCGCCCGCGAGGTCGTCGCGCCCCGCGTGACCGCCCTCGACGCGGCCCCCGCCGACGACTTCGACTGGGAGATGGTGGCCCAGGGGCACGCCCTCGGCCTCACCCGGGTCGCCGTGCCCAAGGACTACGGCGGCCTCGGTCTCGGCATGATCGGCTGCGCCGTGGCCCTGGAGGAGGTGGCGTCCGTCTGCGCCGGCACCGCCCTGATCTTCGGCGCCGCCATGCTCGGCCAGTGCCCCGTGCTGCTCTCCGGCGACCCGCGGCTCCAGGCCCGCTTCCTGCCCATGTTCTCGGGGGACTCGCCGGTCCTCGCCTGCAACGCGGTCACCGAGGAGGAGGCCGGCTGCGACCTCATCATCCCGGCCAACGCCGTCCACGCCCGGGACGTGATGACCGCCCGCCGCGACGGTGACCACTACGTCCTCAACGGCAGGAAGCGCTTCATCACCAACGCCCAGGTCGCCGCGTTCGCCTCGGTGTTCGCCAACATGGAGGGCGCGCCCGGCGCCACCGGCCTGACCTCGTTCATGGTGCCGCTCGACCTGCCCGGCGTGGTCCGAGGACCGGTCGCCGACAAGATGGGCTACCGGCTCTGCCTGGGCAGCGAACTGGAGTTCCACGACGTCCGGATCCCCGCCGAGAACATGATCGGCGAGGAGGGCGACGGCATGGCCATCAACATGGCACAGAGCAACATGGCGCGTGCCTCCGTCGCCGGCATCTCCGTCGGAGTCGCGCGGGGCGCCTTCGAACAGGCCCTGGAGTGGTGCGACACCCGGGTCCAGGGCGGACGGCCGCTGCGCGAGCACCAGTTCACCGCCGCCAAGCTCGCCGAGATGGCCGCGAAGATCGACGCGGCCCGGCTGCTGTACCTGAAGGCCGCCCACAAGGTCGACAACGAGCTCCCCGCCCCGCAGTACGAGCCCGCCGCCGCCAAGCTCTTCGCCGACCGGGTCGCCATCGACGTCGCCGACCTGGCCATGTCGCTCACCGGCGCCCGCGGTTACGTGAAGTCCTTCGGCATGGAGAAGCGGCTGCGCGACGCCTACGGGGCACGCATCTACGAGGGCACCCCCGAGGTGCTGGCCCTCGCGGTCACCGAGAGCCTCTACGACCGGGACCGGACATGACGGACCTGGTGCCGGAACTGGAGCGGGTACGCGCGCTGGACCAGACGCAGGCACGGGAACGGTACGTCGCGGACATCTGCCGCCTGCACTCCTCCCTGGACTTCCGGGCGCTGCCCGACCACATCGTGGGCGAACCGCTCCACTACGCCCACGACCCGGCCGACGAACTGGTGACCCTCAGCGTCCAGGACGACCAGCTCCCGTTGCGCTACCTCAACGGGATCATGGGCTTCCGGCTCGTCCAGTACCTGCGGCTGGGCTGGATGTCCCCCCGTCTCATGTACGAGCGCGCGGTGTTCCGCGAGACCGTCCGGCACCCGGAGGGCGTGCAGAACATCCACACCGTCAGCCTCTGCATCCGTACCGGCCGGATCGACGGGTACATCAGCCTGGGCTGCTCCCAGGACCCGGTCTCCCGGCCGCTGGACGACCCGGACCGCCGCCGGTTCGCCACCGAGGAGGCGCACGGCATCGACCTGCTCGGCCGGTTCGCCGCCGACGGGGTGGGCACCCACCAGGCGTTCGAGATCAAGCGGTTCCTGCGCAACCTCGACCTGCCGGCCGCGCCCCGCACCGAACGGGTGTCCTGGCGGCTGCTGGCGAGCCTCGGCAGGGTCGTCGCCGCCGCGGAGGCCTCGAACCGGATGCGGGTCCTGCTCGGCGACGCCAAGGAGAAGGTGGCCGTCCGGCACTTCCGGCTGATGGGCTTCCCCCTCCAGATAGCCCGGGGCACCTCGCCCCGGCTCCCCGAGACGGACCTCATGTCCCCCATCTACCAACAGGACGTCAACGCGGTCCCGTTCGTGGCACGGGTCCACGACGACCTGGACGACTACGTGGACCTCGTCGAGGACTACCTGGCCGGCGGCCCGGACGCGCCGACCCTCGCGAAGCTGGTGGCGACGATGTCCCGCCGGGCCGGAGCACGCCGAGTGAAGGAGGCGTCGTAGATGAGCGGTCCGCGGACCGGGGGACCGGGCCTGCCCGGAGGGCTCCCCGAGGCGAAGGACTTCTACGCCGAACTGACCACCCGCAACCGGGGGGTGGTCGGCCCGGCCGAGCAGGCCGCGCTGCGCGGGGCGACCGTGCTCGTGGCCGGCTGCGGGTCCATCGGCGGCGCCGCCGTCGAGCCGCTCGCCCGGCTGGGGGTGCTCTCCTTCGTCCTGGCAGACCCGGGCACGTACGAGGTGAACAACCTCAACCGGCAGAGCGCGGCGGTCACCGACGTCGACCGCAACAAGGCCGCGGTCGCCGGTGAACGGGTGGCCGCCATCAACCCGTACGCCACGGTCAGGGTCTTCCCGGAAGGCGTCACCGAGGACACCGCGAAGGCGCTGGTCGAGGAGTGCGACGTCATCGTGGACGGCGTCGACGTCACCACCATGGACGGCTGGCGGGCCAAGCACCTGCTCCACCGGCTCGCCGCGCGACGGCGGCTGCCGCTGGTCACCGGCTGGGACATCGCCGGCGCCCAGTACGTGCGCTGCTACGACTACCGGCACGTCACCGAGCCGTTCGACGGTGCCATCGCCGAGGCCGACCTGGACCGGCTGACCTCCTGGCAGCTGTTGCTGCGGGCGGTGCCGCTGCGCTACGTGCCGGTGGAGATGCTCACCGAGGTCAGGGCCAACCTGGGGCGGCCGGACTACAGCTTCCCGCAGGTCACCTACGTCGCCATGATGTTCGGCGCGCTCACCTCCCACATGGTGGTGAAGCTGCTCTCCGGGGCGAGCGTGCGCCCGGAGGTCTACGTCGACGTGCACCAGCAGGTCCGCCCGCCCCGGCAGCAGCTGCTCACCCGGGCGCGCCGGATCGCCGCGCTGGCCGCCCTGACACCGGGGCTGCTCAGACTGGCGCGCGGCGGCAAGGGGGCCTGACGGGATGTCCGACCTCCACGAGATGACGGCGCTCGCCCAGGCGGGCGCCGTCGCCCGGGGCGAGCTGTCGCCCGTCGAACTGACCGACCACTACCTGGACCGGATCGCCGAACTGGACGGCGGGCTCGGCGCCTTCCTCACCGTCACCCCGGAACTCGCCAGGGCGGCGGCGCGGCAGGCCGAGCAGGAGGCCGTGACCGCCCGCCGGGACGGCACCCGGCTGGGTGTGCTGCACGGGGTGCCGGTGCCGGTCAAGGACCTCGTCCAGGTCGAGGGGGTGCGCTGCACCTGGGGCTCGGCGGCGTTCGCGGACCACGTCAGCGACGCCGACGACCATGTGGTCACCCGGCTGCGGCAGGCCGGCACGGTCCTGCTGGGCAAGACCAACACCGCCGAGTTCGGGCTGCCCTGCTACACGGAGAACCGGCTCGGACCGCCCACCCGCAACCCGCTGGCGCCCGAGCGGTCGCCCGGCGGCTCCAGCGGTGGCGCGGCGGCGGCCGTCGCGGCGGGCCTCGCCCCGCTCGCGCACGGCACCGACGCCGGCGGTTCGGTCCGCATCCCGGCCTCCGCCTGCGGCCTGGTGGGCCTGAAGCCCAGCAGGGGCCGGATCAGCAACGGCCCGCTGCGCCCCGACATCACCGGACTGTCCACGCACGGTGCCCTGGCCCGTACGGTGGCCGACGCGGCGGCGCTGGTCGACGCGATGGCCGGCTGGATGCCGGGCGACGTCTACACCGCGCCCCCGCATCCCGGTGGCCTGACCCTCCTCGAACACGCCCGCCGGGAGCCCCGGCCGGTGCGGGTGGTGGTGCTGCGGGAGCCGATGGTGCCCGGCGCGGTGCTGCACCCCGACTGCGCGGCCGCCCTCGACAGCGCCGCGGCGGCCCTGGAAGCGCTGGGTCACGAGGTGACGGCCGTGGAGATGCCCCCGGACGGGGACCTCGTGGCCGCGTTCACCCGGGTCTGGTCGGTGGAGGCCGCCTCGTACGAGGTGGAACCCGGACGGGAGGGCGAGCTGATGCCCTTCACGGCCTGGCTCAGACAGGTCGCGGACGGGGTGCCGGCACGGGAGTACGCCGCGGCGCTGGCCACCTTCCGGGGGCTCGGGCAGCTGCTCACCGACCTGCTCTTCGCCTCGTACGACGTGATCCTCTCCCCGGCGCTCGCCGAACCACCCGTTCTCATAGGGGAGTTGCGCGACGACGCCGATCCGGCGGCCGAGTTCGCCCGGATGACCGCCTTCATGCCGTACACCACGGTCCACAACCTCACGGGCATGCCCTCGATCACGGTCCCGCTGACCCGCGACGCGGCCGGCCTGCCGATCGGCGTACTGCTGGGCGCCCGGTACGGGGACGAGGCGCTGCTGGTCTCCCTGGCCGCCCAACTCCACCGCCCTCGCGCGACGTCCACGAGCACCTGACGTCGCCCCCGGACCGGCCGGCGCCGCCCACCCGCGGCCGTAGGCCGTCACGGCCGACCGGGCGTCCCACGAGAACGCCCACGGCCCCGGCCGCCCGGCCTCGCCCATCAGGCGAGCCGGGCGGCCGCCCCCGGTACGGCGGTTCAGACGCGGTTCAGGCGCGGTTCAGATGATTCCCGTCCTGATCGCGTAGGCCACGGCGTGCGTCCGGTTCCGGACCTTCCAGCGCCGCATGACGTCCTGTATCACCCCTTTGACGGTACGCTCCGAGTAGCTCATGGCCCGGGCGATCTCGACGCTGTTCATGCCGTCGGCCAGCATGCGGAGCACCTCCATCTCCCGGGCGGACATCCCCGTCTCGGCAGAAAACGTTGTCACGCTCCGTCGTCGTCTGAGCTGCCCCAGTTCGAGGATCAGGTGGCTCACGAGGTCTTCCGGGACATGGCCGTTCCCGGCGCTCGCCTCCACGATCGCCTCTACCAGTTCCGCCAGGCCCGACGTGCTCCGGTGCACGAACCGGGTGAGCCCGTACTGGACGGCCAGCGTGAGCTGCCGCTCGGTGATCCGGTCGGCCATCATCACGAGCGGCACGGGTGCCTCGGCGGTGCGCAGCGCGTCATGTCTGAGCACCTTCAGCCATTCGTCGTCCATCATGTCCACGAGCAGGACGGACACGTCCGCGCCGGGCAGCAGTTCCCTGGGCACGAGCTTGAAATGCGGACAGGACTGGAGATACGCCGTGACGGCGTGTTCGAGGAGTGGTTCACTCGCCCGCAATGCGACATAGATCGGGGCGGTCATTGCGTCGCGCATCGCGGCCGCCTCTCCGTATCGCCTGCCATCGCAGGAGCGTTCTCCTTTCGCTGTATTTGAAATTCGATGCGCCGGCCGAATGAACGGCAGGCGCGCTTCCTTTTCCGGTACGTCGCCACCGGCCCGCCCTGGCTTCGGGGCCGGGTATTCAGGACTGTGCCTTCAGGAGAAAGCCGCGCCCCCGTACGGTCTCTATGGCCAGTCCTATGGAATCGACCTTCCGTCTGAGCCGCATGATGTGCAGGTCGAGGGCGTTCGGGCTGGCGGACCGGTTGGCGTCCAGGAGCCGTTCCGCCAGCTCGGTGCGGCTGGCCAGGCCCGGCCGCCGGTGCAGGAGCCCGCGCAGCACCTCCGCCTCGGACACCGTGAGCGGCAGGACCTCGCCGCCGTAGCGCAGCAGCCCGTCCTCGTCCACGACCGGCGCGGTGCCGTGCGAGGTGGCCTTCAGGCGTAAAGAGGCCACCCTGGCCTGGAGTTCCCAGGTTTCGACCGGGTGTCGTACCCAGTCCTCGCGCGTACTCGTCAGCTCCGGTACCTGTGCGCCCCGGGCCACCACGATCAGACAGGGCAGCCCCTGCGTACGAAAGCGCGCCAGTTTGCCCGACTCGGCCGGCCAGCGGACGATTTTCACGTCCGACCTCTTCATGTTTTCCACGTCTGCCATTCCTCTCGTGCCGTGCGGCACGAACTGCCGCTTCGAAACTCGATGTCAACGAACGTCAGATGGCGATGAAGTTAAATGTCGTGCATAGCCTTCGGTACCGCTGGCACCATTGTTGCCCTCCTGGGTCGGTTATTCGGAGGGCGCACGGGAGTTTTCTTTCGAAGGCTATCAACCCCCTGTGGTTGCCCCGCTCCAGTGTCGATCATGCGGCGGCGAAAGTGAAAAGGTCTTGCACGATCGTGCGTGTCGGCGCGTCATGATGTTGCCCAAGGGGTGTCGGCAGCATACCTGTGAACGGAAAGTCAAACCGGCGCCGCGAGAAGCATTTCCGGCGGGGAAAAACAGCCTGTCCCTATGTCCCTGGGCTCGAAGAACGGCAGTTCGCGGACATTGCCACGGCGAATACATCCGGCCACACCGGCACCGTCGGCGGTGCCGGGCGCCCCGGCGCCCTGCACGGAAGGGCCCGTCACCGCGGGTTGTCGGCGGAGAGCGCGTCCCGGAGCTGGGCCCTGGCCGTGATGCCGAGCTTGGGGAAGATCTTGTGCAGGTGGTAACCGACCGTACGCGGGGACAGGTAGAGGCGGGCCGCGATGTCACGATTGGTCAGTCCCTGAGCGGCGAGTTCGGCGATCTGCCGCTCCTGCGGGGTCAGTTCACCGGCGGCCGAGGCGTCCGGCGCCGCTCCCGGCGCCCCCGCCGCCCGCAGCTCCGCCGTCGTCCGCTCGGTCCAGGGACGGGCGTCCAGCCGCTGGAAGCACTCCAGGGCCGCGCCCAGGTGCGGACGGGCCTCGACGCTGCGGCGGCGCCGGCGCAGCCACTCGCCGAAGTCGAGCCGGACGAGGGCTCTCTCGAAGGGCCACGCGTCGCAGGCCGGATCGCCGAGCGCGGCGCGGAAGTGCCGCTCCGCCTCGTCGGAGTCGGTCAGCAGCGCGGTGGCCCGGTGGAGCACGGCGGCCAGACGGGGGGAGGGGTCGGGCTTCGGGTCGTGCGACACGGCGTCGAGCACCGCGCGCGCGTCGTCCGCCCGTCCGGCACGGACCGCCGCGGCGGCCAGGTCGCCCAGGTGGTAGAGCGAGGCGTGGTAGTGGACCGGAGCGGGGTGGAAGTCACGGGTGAACGTCGCCCGCAGCCGCTCGTAGGCGTCCGCGTGCTCGCCGGCGACGAACGCGGCCATGCCCAGGGCGTATTGGTGCCGGACCAGGAGGCTCAGCGAGTCGCGCAGGTCCACGCCGTGCACGGCCTCGGCCGCCTGCTTCCGTGCCGCCGCGTGGTCACCGCGCAGTGCGCTCAGGGTGGCCCGCAGGACCCGGGCGCCCACCGTCACGTTGTCGGCACCCGCCTCCGTCGCCATCCAGAACGCCTCGCCCGCCGCGTCCCCGGCCGCCGTCCAGGAGCCGTTCTCGAACAGCGCGAGGGCCAGGGCCTGCGTCACGGTCGCGTTGGTGCCCGCGCTGCCCGCGCGCCGCAGCATGTCCATGGTCCGGCCGAGGACGCGCACCGCCTGCTCGGTCTCGTCCAGGATCCAGGTCGTGCCGCCCAGCGCGGTGAGGTTCCCGAGGGACTCCTCCCGGGCCAGGGCGGCCCGCCCCTCCTCCAGCAGAGGGAGCAGCAGCGCCCGCTCGTGGTGCGGATCGACGGCCGCCCGGGCCCAGGCGCGGCCCGCGGGGTCGCCGTCCTCCGCGATCAGGCCGCCGATCCGGCGGAGTTCCTCCCGGTAGTAGGGCGTACCGGCGTTGTAGACGGACGTCGCCGCGGTGCTCAGGGCGGCCAGGGCGAGGCCCGGAGCCGGCCGGGCGGCGGCTTCCGCCACGCCCAGCAGCAGCGCCAGCGCGTCCTCGTGGCGCAGGGTCACGCCGAGGGCCCAGCCGCCCAGCAGGGAGGCCTCGGCGCGCAGCCGGGGATCCTCGGTGATCTCGCCGACCCGGCCGCTCAGCTCGCCGACCCACTGCGGGTGGCCGGCGAACATGGCGGCCTGCGCGGCCGCCAGCAGCCGCCGCGCGCGCAGGTCCGGTGCCGGGGTCAGCTCGGCGGCGCGTTCCAGGGCGGTCGCGACCGCCGCGTGACCGCCCCGGCCGCGGGCCCGCTCGGCGCTCTCGGCCAGCGCTTCGGCGACCTCCGCGTCCTGGCCGGTCGCCGCCGCGGCCAGCTGCCAGGCCCGGCGGTCCGGCTCCTCGGCCAGCGCGGCGGCCAGCGCGAGATGCGCCTGCCGGCGCTCCTGGAAGGAGGCCGCCTGGTAGACGGCCGACCGCACCAGCGGGTGGCGCGGCAGCACCCTGCCCTGCTCCACCCGCACCAGACCGGCCCGCTCGGCGGGGTCCAACGCCGACACGACGTCCAGCTCCGGCGCGGCCCGCATCAGGTCGGCCAGCGGGGCCGCGCCGGCCGCGGCCACCAGCAGCAGCGCCCGCCGGGTGGGCGCGGGCAGCCCGGGCAGGTCGGCCGCGAACAGGCTCTCCAGCCGCGACGTCAGCGGAAGCGCGGCGCCGGTGCCGCCGTCGCCGCCCGCGCTCCGGCCCCGGGCCAGCGCGCGGGGCAGTTCGATCAGGGCCAGCGGGTTGCCGGCCGCCTGCCGGAGGATCTCGGCCCGTGCCCTGCCCCGGGGCGGATCCGGCTGCGCGTCCAGCAGCAGGCCCGCCGCGGTGCGACTCAGCGGACCCACGGTGACCTGGGGAAAGTCCCGGTCGAAGCGGGCCGGTACGCCCTCCTCGCGGGCGGCCAGCAGCAGCACCACCGGCCTGCCCTCGAGCCGCCGGGCGAGAAAGCCGAGCACGTCCACCGAACCGAGGTCCAGCCACTGCGCGTCGTCCACCAGCAGGAGCAGCGGGCGGCGGGCGGCGGCCGCGGTGACCAGGCCGAGCACGGCGACGCACAGGGACAGCTGGTCGAGTCCCGGCCCGTCCTCCGTCCCGTCCGGACCGAAGGCGCGGCCCAGGGCCTCCCGTTGTGCCGCGGGCAGCCCGTCGCCCGGCAGCAGCGGATGCAGCAGCTGGTGCACCCCGGACAGGCCCAGGCCCGCCTCGCCCTCACTGCCGCGCACCCGCAGGATCCCCAGGCCCAGGTCCCGGCCCCGCTCGGCCGCTTGGTCGACCAGGGTGCTCTTGCCCGCGCCCGGCTCCCCGGTCAGCACCAGCACCTGCGGGCCGCTGCCGTCCACCGCGGCGAGCAGCCGGTCCAGGCGGGCCAGCTCGGCGGCCCGGCCCAGGATGCGCGGTTCGGAGGGGTGGTCGGTGCCGCCGTGCATGAACGTCCTTCTCGTCCGGGCGTGGATACGCCTGTTCGCGGATACGCCTGTGTGTTGTTATTTCGGAACTTTGATATGCCTATGGTTACTTATGTCTGTTGGTTGATGTGTATGTGGGCGCGTACGTCCATCCTGCCAGTGCTCCACTGGTCATATGACAGAAGCGTCCTGGCCCGGACTTCGCGAAGATGGCCCTGACCAGGGAATACGCGCACCGCCACGGGAGTACGTGAATGACGGGCCACCCACCCCGGCAGTCCGCGAAGGGCGGCCCGGCCGCCGTGCTGGGCCGGGACGGCGAGACCGAGCGGATCCTGCGGTGCGTGCGGCGCGAACCCGGCACCGCCCAGACCCTGCTGCTCGTCGGCGACGAGGGGACCGGACGCACGACACTGCTCCGGTACGTCCGGGAGCGGGCCGCCGCCGAGGGTGTGCTGGTGCCGGCCGCGCAGGGCTGGGCCGGGGATCCGCGCCCCGCGGACGCCTGCCTGCGCCAGCTCATGGCGTCGTCGGCGCCCCGCGAACGGACACCGGGCGCCGTACCACCGGAGCTGGAGCGACCGGACGAGGCCGGTCTGCCGGCGGTGACCTCGCTGCTGGACCGGCTCGCCGCGGACGGGCCGGTGCTGGTGTGCGTGGACGACGCCGACCTGTGCGACCGCGCCTTCGTGGACGCGCTGTTCGCCGCGGCCCGGCAGCTGACCGGCCGGGCGCTGACGGTACTGCTCACCGCCCGCCACGAGGCGGCCCTGCCCGCACCGCCGCCCGGCACCGAGACCCTGCGGCTGGGCCCGCTGGACGACGCCTCGGCCGCCGCCCTCCTCGACCGGCAGCCGCTACCGCCCACCGGCAGACAGCGGCTGGAGATCCTCGCCGAGGCCGGGGGCAACCCGCTGGCCCTCGTGGAACTCGGCCGTGCCGCGCCGGGACCCGCGCAGGCGGTGCGGCACACGCCCGCGGAACACGTCTTCGGCGTACGGCTCGACGCGCTTCCCGCCGAGACGGGCCGGGCCCTGCTGTACGCGGCGGCGGCGGAACCCGGCGAGAGCGTCGCCGCCGTCATGGCCGCCCTCGGCACCGGCGACCTGGCGGTGTGGGCGCCCGCCGAGGCGGCCGGACTGGTCGCGCTGGCCGAGGACCGGTTCGGCTTCCGGCATCCGCTGGCGCGGTCGGCCGCCTATCTGCGGCGCCCCGCCGCCGAGCGCCAGCGGGCCCACCGAGACCTCGCCGAGGCCGCCGCGCGGCCCGAGGCCAGGGCCCGGCACCTGGCGGCCGCCACCGTGGGCACGGACGCGTCCGTCGCCGCCGCGCTGGAGGCCTCCGCCTGGCGGCACGGCGACGCGGTGCGGGCCGCGCGCGCCCTGGAGCAGGCGGCCCGGCTCAGCCCAGGGCGCCCCGACCGCGCCCGGCGGCTCGCCGTGGCCCTCGCGGCGGTGCAGGCGGTGGGGGACCCCGGCTGGACCCGGGAGCTGTACGGGCGGCTGGTCCAGGAGGACGCCGACCCGGAACTCCTGTGCGTGGCGGCCGGCGCGCTGGCCTCCGTCCTCTCCCACGAGTCCGCCCAGCGCGAGGCGTTCGAGCTGCTGGCCGACGCCTCGGAACACTTCCCGGCCCTCGACCCGGCCCTCGCCCTCACGCTCACGACCCTGGCCGCCGGCATCGCCTCCCGCTCCGGCCTGCCGGAACACGCGGCAACCCTCCCGACCCTCCTCACCCGCGCCCGCCACCCCCAGAAACCCACCCGAACCACCGACCCCGCCAGCCCTGGACGGGCCGGTGGGGTGGGGGGAGCCGGCGGGTTTTCGCAGGACGGCGGTGTCGGCGGGCCCGATGGGGTTCAGCGGGCCGGTGGGGTTCAGTGGGGTGGTGGGGCCGATGGGGTTCGGCGGGCCGGTGGGGTTCAGTGG
>NZ_LBMU02000091.1 GCF_001005085.2 Streptomyces humi | reverse complement strand
GGAGCACCTGGCCGGCCAGGTCCTCCAGCGCGTCGGAGCGCAGCATCTTGTAGCGCAGCGGCTCGATCCCGGCGTCCACCGTCCGCCCGTCCCGGGAGCGCACCCGCAGCCGCCCCCAGGAGGCCGTCAGCGCACTGTCGTACGGTCCCGCGCCCGTCTCCCAGTAGCACCAGGTGCGCCGCGCGGCCCGGAACGGCCCCGGTGGCGCCGCCAGCAGTACCGCGGTCACCCGGCGCCCGCCCGCGGGCGGGCGGGCCAGCCGAAGCGCGAGCGACAGGCCGGCGGCCCCGGCGCCCACGACGGCGACGTCCACCTCCGACTCCACTTCCACGGCGGCTCCCTCTTCCTCTTCCAGTTCCAGACTCTTGCGGGCTCTTGCGGGCTCTAGCGGGCTCTAGCGGGCTCTTGCGGACCAGAGGCTCGGCCAGTCTTCCCGCGCATCGGCCCCGGCGGATGCACCCGGGAGCGTGTCGCGCGGCTGGGCGCCCCTCGCGTCGTGCGGTGGGCGCCCATCGCGTCGGCATGTCCACCGAACAGCGCATCCGTTGGAGCCGTCCGCGCGGAATGTGTCACGACGGCGTGCGGGCGGCGGCCCGTACCGACATCGGTCGCGGCCGGCACGCCGCACCGACAGCGCGACCGACCCGGCCTGCCGGCAGGCAGTCCGGGTCTCCGACCGGCGAGAGGATCCGCGATGCGTTCCACCCAGGCGATCGGCCGTCTCACGGCAGATCCGCCGCGCAGGCCGCCCGCTGTGCCCGGCCCGCCCGCTGTGCCCGGCCCGCCCGCTGTGCCGGGTCCGCCGGCTGAGCCCGACCCCCACGGCACCGGTGAGCCGGCGTCCTGCGGGGATGCGCGCGCCGTGGACCAGGACGTGCCGGAAGCCGTGGGCCGGGAACTGCGCGAACTGCTCGCGGACCGCCTCGCCGGCTGCCACGGCCTGGACCCGGTGTTCGCACGGGACGTCGCCGAGCGGACCGCCCGCTTCACCCGGCGCGGCGGCCGCCGTATCCGGCCCCGGCTGCTGTGGTGGTCGATGCGGGCCTGCGGCGGCGGGGACCGGGCCCAGGTGCGCGTGGCGCTGCGGACGGCGGCGGCGCTGGAACTGCTCCAGACGTGTGCCCTCGTCCACGACGACCTGATGGACCAGGCGGCCACCCGCCGCGGCGTGCCTGCGCTGCACGCCGACGTGACCGCGCAGTACGCCGGCACCGCCCCTGGGCCCGCCGCGCGACGGCTCGGCGCGTCCACCGCGGTGCTCGCCGGCGACCTCGCCCTGGCCTGGGCGGACGACACCCTGGCCGGACTGCTGCTGGAGCCCGCGCTGCCCCGCGACATCGCGCACCGGCTGCACGAGGTGTGGCGGGTGATGCGCACCGAGATGGTGGCGGGCCAGTACCTCGACGTGCGCGGCCAGGCCGTGTCCTCCGGCACCCCGGCCAGGTCGATCCGGGCTGCCTGCCTCAAGAGCGCCCTGTACACGGTGGAACGGCCGCTGCAACTGGGCGCGGTGCTCGCCGGTGCCGACGACGCCACCACCGGGACGCTGCGCCGAGCGGGCCGCTGCGCGGGGCTCGCCTTCCAGTTGCGGGATGACCTCGACGACCTGTTCGCCGACCCCCGGGCCACCGGCAAGCCGTCCGGCGGCGACGTGCGCGAGGGCACCCCGACCTACCCGTTGGCCGTGGCCCGGGCCCTCGCCGTCGCCGCCGGCGACCGCGACGCGCTCGGTGTGCTCGACCACGCGATGGGCCGGGCCGATCTCACCGACGGCGAACTGGCCGGAGTACGGGAGGTCGTCACCGGCACCGGGGCCCGTCACCACGTGGAGGCGCGAATCGCCCGGCTCAATCGGCGCTGCCTGCGCCACCTCGGCGAAGCCGCCCTGGAACCGGACGCGGCAGGCCGGCTGCGCCACCTGCTGGCCGAGATCACCGGCGCGGCGGGCCAGGCGCCCGATCCGGCCGCCGATCCGGCCGCCGATCCGCCCGCCGATCCGGCCGCCGATCCGGCCGCCGGTCCGCCCGCCGATCCGGTCGCCGATCCGGCCGCCGGTCCGCTCGCCGCCGCCCTCACCGCCGCCGGAACGGAGGCGGGCCGGTGACCCGGAGCATCGCGGGACCGACCGACCACGTGGTGGTGGTCGGCGCCGGACTGGCCGGTCTGTCCGCCGCCCTGCACCTGCTCGGCGCCGGCCGTCGGGTCACGGTCGTCGAACGCGACACCCTGCCCGGCGGGCGTGCCGGCCGCATGGAGCTCGGCGGCTATCAGATCGACACCGGGCCCACCGTGCTCACCATGCCGGAGATCGCCGACGAGGCGTTCGCCGCCGTCGGCACCTCGCTGCGCGAGCGCGTCGAGCTGATCGAGCTGCACCCCGCCTACCGGGCGCGCTTCGCCGACGGCAGCACCCTCGACGTGCACACCGACGGCGCGGCCATGGAGGCGGAGATCGAACGGTTCGCCGGGGGCGCCGAGGCGGCCGGCTACCGCAGGCTGCGCCACTGGCTGGGGCAGCTCTACCAGGCCGAGCGCGGCCGTTTCCTCGACGCCGACTTCGACTCGCCGCTGCAACTGCTCGGCCCCGGCCTGGTCCGGCTCGCCGCGCTCGGCGGTTTCGGCCGCTGGGAGGCGCGGGTCGCACGGCACCTGCGCGACGAGCGGCTGCGCCGCGTCTTCTCC
This sequence comes from Streptomyces humi, assembly GCF_001005085.2. GTDB lineage: Bacteria > Actinomycetota > Actinomycetes > Streptomycetales > Streptomycetaceae > Streptomyces > Streptomyces humi. Next base: position 78,869 of record NZ_LBMU02000091.1, on the reverse strand, counting down.
TTCCAGGCCCTGTACGCCGGTGTCCCGCCCGAGCGGGCGATGGCCGCCTACGCGGTGATCGCCTACATGGACACCGTCGCCGGGGTGTTCTTCCCGCGCGGCGGCATGCACGCCCTGCCGCGGGCCATGGCCGACGCGGCGGCCGAGGCGGGGGCGGTGTTCCACCACGGGCAGCGGGTGACCCGTCTGGAACGCGCCGGTGAACGCGTCACCGCCGTGGTGACCGACGACCTGCGCATCCCCTGCGACGCGGTCGTCCTGACCCCTGATCTGCCGGTCACCTACCGGCTGTTGGGTCGCGTCCCGCGCCGCCCGGCGCGGCTCAGGCATGCCCCTTCGGCGGTCGTCCTGCACGCCGGCTGCGACCGCACGTGGCCCGAACTGGCCCACCACACGCTGTCCTTCGGTGGTGCCTGGCGGCGCACCTTCCGCGAACTCACGCACACCGGCGAGCTGATGAGCGACCCCTCCCTGCTGATCACCCGGCCCACCGCGACCGACCCCGGCCTGGCCCCGCCGGGCCGCCATCTGCATTACGTCCTCGCCCCCTGCCCCAACACCGACATCGGGCCGGGCAGCGCCGACTGGACCGTGCTCGGCGCCCGTTACCGCGACGGCCTGCTGCGCGAACTCGACCGCCGGGGCCTCGCGGGCATCGCGTCCGCCATCGAGGAGGAGTGCCTGGTGACCCCGGCCGACTGGAGCGCGCAGGGGCATGCCGCGGGTACGCCCTTCTCCGCCGCGCACACCTTCGCCCAGACCGGCCCGTTCCGCCCGCGCAACCTGGTGCGCGGCACCGCCAACGCCGTCCTCGCCGGCTGCGGCACCACCCCCGGGGTGGGCGTACCGCCCGTCCTGCTGTCGGGGAAGCTGGCCGCGGCCCGCGTCACCGGCGGCCCCCGTGCCCGTACCACTGCCCGCCGGGCCGCCCGGCCGACCGCCGAAGGAGTACGTCCATGACCGCCCGCGAGCTGGACGCCGCTCGCATCACCGACCCTGGGCTGCGCGCCGCCTACACGCACTGCCGTCAGCTGAACGCCCGGCACGGCCGGACCTACTTCCTCGCCACCCGCCTGCTGCCACCGGAACGACGCCCCGCCGTGCACGCCCTGTACGGCTTCGCCCGCTGGGCCGACGACATCGTCGACTCGCTCGGGGACGGCCCCGGCGCCCCCACCGGCGACGAGGCGGCCCGGCGCGCTGCCGCCCTCGACCGCCTGACCGACGACCTGACCCGCGGCCTGGCGGCAGCCCGGCCCGGCGGCCTGCCGTACGACCCGCCGGACAGCCGGATGGGCGGCCTGGCGGGCGGCCTGCCAGGGGCACGGACCGGCGTACGGGACGCCGCGCCGGTGGTCGCCGCTCTCGCCGACACCAGCAGCCGCTACGCCATCGACCGGTGCCACTTCACCGACTTCCTCGCCTCCATGCGCAGCGACCTGACGGTCACCGAGTACGCCGACTACGCGGCGCTGCGCCGGTACATGCACGGCTCGGCGGCGGTGATCGGCCTACAGATGCTGCCCGTCCTCGGCACCGTGGTGCCCCGTGCGGAGGCCGCCCCGTACGCGGCCGAACTGGGCGTCGCCTTTCAACTCACCAACTTCCTGCGGGACGTCGGCGAGGACCTCGACCGCGGCCGCGTCTACCTCCCGCAGGACCTGCTCGCCGCGCACGGCGTGGACACCGGACTGCTGCGCCGCTGCCGGCAGGACGGCCGCACCGACCGCCGGGTCACCGAGGCCCTGCGCGCCTTCGCCGACCTCACCCGCGCCGCCTACCGGCGTGCCGCCCCCGGCGTGCCGATGCTCGACCCGGTCGCCCGGCCCTGTATCCGTACGGCGTTCGTGCTCTACGGCGGCATCCTGGACGCCGTCGCCGCCGACGGCTGGGCGGTACTGACCCGCCGGGCCGCGGTCCCTCGCAGACGCCGCGCGCTGGTCGCCGCCGACGGCCTGCTCCGGGTCACCGCGGCCCGGCTCGCCGCCCGCCGCGAACCCGCTGCCCCGCCCACCCCCTGCGAGGAGGCCGCGTGACGTCCGACCGTCCGCCCCGGCGAGCCCGACTGCCCCTGCGACTGCGCCGTGACCCGGTCGCCTGGGAACGCCAGCGCCCGACCTGGCGGGAGGCCCGGCCCGCGCTGATCGCCGACGCCCTCAAGCGGGCGCAGCAGCGGCCCAGCGGCAACTGGTACGTCGTCGGGGCGGCCGGCGACCTCCCCGGGGACCGCCCGCTGGCCCGCACCGTCGCGGGCCAGGAGGTGGTGCTGTGGCGCGACGGCGAGGGCCGTCTCGTCGCCGGTCCCGGCATCTGCCCGCACCTCGGGGCGCCGCTGCGGGACAGCCCGGTGCGGTGCGGCACCCTCGTCTGCCACTGGCACGGACTCGCCCTGGACGGCGGGCCGTTCGGCGGCTGGGAGCCCTGGCCCGCGTACGACGACGGGGTGCTGCTGTGGGTGCGGCTGGACGACGCCGGGGGCGAGGAGCCCACCGCCCGGCCGCCGGTGCCCGAACGGCCCGCCGCGGCAGGCGCGTTGACCGCCGTGTACACCGGGCAGGGCGTCTGCGAACCCGCCGACGTGGTCGCCAACCGCCTCGACCCCTGGCACGGGGCCTGGTTCCACCCGTACTCCTTCGTCGACCTCACCGTCGTGGAGTCCCCGGGGCGGGACGACGGCGAGGACGCGTTCACGGTCGACGTCTCCTTCAAGCTCGCCGGCCGGCTCGTCGTACCGGTCCGTGCCGTGTTCACCGCCCCGGGCCCGCGCACGGTCGTCATGCGGATCACCGGCGGCGAGGGGGAGGGCTCCGTCGTGGAGACCCATGCCACCCCGCTCGGCCCGGACAGCCTGGGCAGGCCGCGCACCGCGGTGGTGGAGGCGGTCATCGCCACCTCGGAGCGTCGGGGCTTCGCCGCCGCCCGCCGGAGCGCTCCCCTGCTCCGCCCCGTCATGCGCTACGCGGCGGGCCGTCTGTGGCGCGACGACCTGGCCTACGCCGAACGACGCTGGGCGCTGCGTTCGACAGGCCGTTTCCCCGGGTGAGCACCTGGTACGGCCCACCAGGACCGGCGTCGGCCTCGCCTGCGACAATGCGCCCATGACTGACGCCTCTGGTCCGCAGACCTTCGTTTCGCCGCTCAAGCCCGTCGACCTGCGCACCGTCGCGCCCGAACGCGAGGCCCTGGCCGGGTGGCTCGACTTCCTTCGCGCCGAACTGCTGAAGAAACTCGACGGGTTGACCGAGGAACAGGCTGCCCAGCGTGTCGTTCCGTCTCTCACCACCCTGCACGGACTGGTGCGCCACCTCACGAAGGTCGAGCTCATCTGGTTCGTCAACGTCATCGAGCGGAGTGAGGAACCGGCGCCCTTCGGCTGGCCGAACCGCAAGGACGGTGACTTCCTGTTGGACGACGGCGCGACGCTGCACGAGGACGTCGCACGTTACCTGGCCGCGTGCGAGCGCAGCCGCCAGATCCTCGCCGGGGTCTCCCTGGATGACGTTCGCACGCATCACCGCTTCGGTGAGCTCGACGTGCGGTGCATCATGATGCATCTGATCAGGGAGTACGCCCAGCACAACGGCCACGCGGACGTCGTCCGCGAACTCGTCGACGGGAGTACGTCGAGCTGAGTCCCCACACACCTCCGGCCGCGGCACTTGGCGCTTGCGGCCGGTCTCAGTCCGCCTCGGTGATGAAGCCGGTCAGCGCGGCGGCGACGGCACCGGGCTGTTCGTCGGGGATGAAGTGTCCTGCGTCCGGCACGACGATCCCGGTCGCGTGGTCGGCCCACGGCTTGATGGAGGCCGCCATGTCGGGGATGGAGCCGTGGCTGCTGGAGATCCCGAGAACCGGGACCGTCAGGCGCTGTCGTTCCAGCGCTTCGTGGTTCTTCCGCGCCGACTCGGCGGCGTCCCGGTAGTAGGCCAGGGACGCACGGAGACCGCCGTCGGCGGCCACGGCCGCGGCGTACTGCTCGATTTCGGCGTCGCCGAAGGTGTCGGAGGAGAGGGTCTTCACCTTCAGGAACCAGCCGACGTAGTCCCGTTCGCGGCCGGCGAGCAGTGTCTCGGGCAGCTCGGGCACGAGGTGGAAGGCGAAGTGCCAGGTCTTCCAGGCCTGTTCGGGGTCGGTCGGAACGGCGTCAGGGAGTGTGATGCCCGGGATGCCGGCGTCGAGCAGCGCCAGGCCACGCAACTGGTCCTGGTACTTCAGGGCGAGGGAGAAGGCGACCCACGCGCCGATGTCGTGGGCGACCAGCCAGTACGCCGAGACGTCCAGCGCCTTGACCGCGGCATGGACGTGCGCTGCGACCGTGTGCGTGTCGTAGCTGATGTCCGGGCGTTCGGAGTGGCCCTGGCCCGGCAGGTCGATCGCGACGACGTGGAACCGGTCGGCCAGGTCCGGCATCACCTTGTGCCACGCCCACCAGGTCTGCGGGAACCCGGCGAGCAGCACGACGGCTGGACGGTCCGGCCGACCGCCCTCGACGGCGTGCAGCCGGACGCCGTCCGCGTCGACCCAACGGTGGGTGAAACCGGCCAGGTCGGGCAGCGGGAGGCCGCGGATCGGGTTGCCGGGGACAGGGGCGGCGCTTGCGAAGTGACTCATGCCTCACCCTAACCCATCTTGAACTGAGTGGTTCAAGATGGGAGGATGGTCCCTACCGAGAAGGCAGGTCAAGTGGGAGGTGCGGCGTGGCGGGCAAGAAGCAGTTCGACATCGCCACGGCGCTCGATGCCGCGATGATCCAGTTCTGGCGGGCCGGCTACGCCAACACGTCGGTGGACGACCTGTCCCGGGCGACGGGGCTCAACCGCAGCTCCATCTACTCCTCCCTCGGCGACAAGGACACGCTCTTCCTCCGCTGCCTGGAGCGCTACACCGCGCGCTACGGAGACAGGTACGACGCCGCGCTGTCCTGCGCCGCCGACCGGCCGCTGGCAGCCGCGCGGGCTTTCTTCGACGTCACCCTGGAACGCATCGCGGACCCCGGTCTGCCCGACGGATGCCTGGTGGCCCAGACCGTCATGGCGACCCCGGTGCTGAGCGCGAGCGTCGCGGCACGCGCGCGGGAGGCGATCGGCTTCCAGCACACCCGGCTGCGCACGGCTCTGAAGGCCGGCCGGCTGACCGACGAGACCGCCGAGTCCTACGCGGCCCACCTTGCGGCCGTGAACCAGTCCCTCGCCGTCATGAGCAGAGCCGGAACGAGTACGGAACAGCTGCGCGCCGTCGTCGACGTGACCCTCGACGCCCTCGCGCGGACGCTCGACGCCCGCGACTGAGCCGAGTGCCCTGGCCCTGCTCGTCCAGGCCCGGTCGGAGAAACCCGGTGTCCCTGCCGACGGCCACGCGTCTAGCCTGTGCCGCATGCATCAGCCCCGCAGGCGCGACCGGCGCCCGGCTCGCCGCGCCCCGTCGAGGCCGGCCCGGCGTCGGCCGTTCCGGCTCCCGGCCGGGGGCGCCGACGTGGTCCTGGTCGGCTACTTCTCCGCGAAGCAGAAGGACTTCGGGACGCTCATGGCGTCGGCGGCCACGGAGCTGGAAGCGCGCGGCGCACGGGTCGTCGCGCAGGTCGTGCAACGGCGAGGCGTCTCGGACGGAGGGGTTCGGAGGATGGGCCTGCCCTACTCCGCGCGGACTCTGCTGTCCCATGGGAAAGTCCGCGAGGTGGCCCAGGTCTGCGAGCAGGCCGACGCTGACGCGGTGATCTTTGTCGCCCCCTTGACCGAGCGCCAGCAGCGCACGTTGACAGCACTGCTCGGCCGCCCTGCCGCCGGTCTCTCCGACGTCCTCGCCACGCCGTAGCCCCTTTCCGCCGGGAGGCCGGGGCTTGCGGCGGTGTCCTCACCCGGTGCCGATCGGGCCGCACATCAGGTTGCCGGGTTCGCCGGGGTCGTCGCTGGTCCAGAACTGGGTCCACAGCGTGGCGAACTCGGGACGGCTGAGGTAGCCGTCGGCGTCCTGGTCGAGGCGGTCGAAGACACCGCCTGTCTCGACCGGCCGTCCGTGCCAGGTGTCGACCAGGCGCTGGTGCTCCCCGCGCGAGATGCGCCCGTCGGCGTTCTCGTCGACCGCGTCGAAGATGGTGTCGGCGGTGGCGGTGACGGCCTCGGGAATCGTCGGCAGCAGATCCACCATGGCGAGGATGTCCTCCATGTCGATCCGGCCGTCGCGGTCCGTGTCCACGGTCTCCGACAGCTGCTGCCACCAGCCCTTCAGCACGCCGTCCACGCGCGCCGCCAGTTCCGATCCCTCTCTCACCCCAGGCAGCCTGCTCCAGCGGTCCGCCAGGGCCACGAAGTCCGCCTCCTCCAGATAGCCGTTGCCGTCCGCGTCGAACGCCTCGAACATGGCCTGGAGCTTGTTCCGCTGGAACTCACTGGACATCACATGCCTCCTCACGCGTGGTGCTGAGGACATGCTTTCCGTGGCCGACCGCCCCGCAACGGCGCTCGCGCTCACCTCGTCCAGGCCCCGCGCGCCCACGAGCCGGACCAGTGCACCGAGCGCCGGTTTGCCCGCACCGAGCGTCGGTTTGCCCGCACCAGGCGCCCGTTCACCCGCGGCGGGCGCCGGTTCACCCGCGGCGGGCGCCGGTTCACCCGCGGCGGGCGGAGGGTCGTCCCCCTGCGGCCGCCCGCGCCCGCCCGCGCCCGCCAGGGCCCGCCAGGGCCGCCGGCGATTCCTTACCCTGGTCGCATGCGCATGCGCCCCACCCTGAGCTGGACCCCGGCCGCGGACCTGCCGCCGGGCACCACCGACCTGGAGCCGGTCGTCGACGCGCTGAACACCGGCGGGGTCCTGGTGCTCAGCGGGGCGGGCATCTCCACGGAGTCGGGCATCCCCGACTACCGGGGCGAGGGCGGGAGCCTGAGCCGGCACACCCCGATGACGTACCAGGACTTCACCGGGAGCGCCCAGGCGCGCCGCAGGTACTGGGCGCGCAGCCATCTCGGGTGGCGCACCTTCGGGCAGGCCCGTCCCAACGCGGGTCACCTGGCGGTGGCCGCCTTCGCCCGGGACGCCCGGGTCTCGGGTGTGATCACCCAGAACGTCGACGGTCTGCACCAGGCCGCGGGCAGCGAGGGCGTCGTGGAGCTCCACGGCAGCCTGGACCGGGTCGTCTGCCTCTCCTGCCGCACCTTCAGCCCGCGCCGTGAGCTGGCCCGGCGCCTGGAGGCGGAGAACCCGGGCTTCGACCCGGTGGCGGCCGGGATCAACCCGGACGGTGACGCCGACCTCACCGACGCGCAGGTCGGCGACTTCCGCGTGGTGGCGTGCGCCGACTGCGGGGGCGTCCTCAAACCGGACGTGGTGTTCTTCGGCGAGGCGGTGCCGCCGCAGCGCGTCGAGCACTGCCGGCGCCTGGTCCGCGAGGCGGCGTCGCTGCTGGTCCTCGGCTCGTCGCTGACGGTGATGTCCGGGCTGCGGTTCGTCCGGCAGGCGTCGCGGGAGGGCAAGCCGGTGCTGATCGTCAACCGGGACCCGACCCGGGGCGACCCGCACGCCCTCACCCGGGTGGCCCTCCCGCTGGGAGCGGCCCTGACCACCGTCGCCGGCCGGCTCGGCGTCCCGGTCGCCGGGCCGGCGGACTGAGCCACCGTCCGGCGGGTATCCGCAGCCGTGGACGAAGGGAGACGTGGTACATGGCAGCCGATGTGAACTCCGCCAGGATCACGGGGAAGGTCCAGGGCCGGGACATCGTCCTGTCCGGGGGCCTGTCGAAGGAGGAGATCCGGGACACGGTCTGGTGGTGGCAGGACGACGGCCACGAGTACGACGACTCCCGCACCGATGTGATCGCCACCCTCGGCGGCTACTACCAGGTCCCCCGGGACTCCCGGACCCCCGAGGCCGACGACCTGGTGGACCTGGTGCACACCGAGCTGAGCCCGGACGGCTGAGGGACGCGGGCGCCACCCCGGCCGGAAGTATGCGCGTCGTCAGCTGAGCCCTTCGAGGCTGCGGTGCCGGGCGGCGCCGTGCGCGAAATCGGGTACGCCTGACGTGCCCTCGCGGAGGTCGTCCAGGAACTGCCGGTAGGCATGAGCGACCGCGTAGGCCGGCGCGTCGGCTCGGGGGTCCAGTCGCGGGACTCGAACGTATGCTTCCGGCACCGTCAGGGGAGCGACTTCGGTGGACGTGGCGCGCCCGCCTTCGAGGGTGACCGGGCTGAGCTGGAGGTGGCCGACCGGGGCGGTGAGGACGAGGTCGCCCTCGGTGCCGTTGATCTCCCAGCGGAAGTTGGTGCCCCGGGCCGTGCCCCCGCGGTAGTGGAAGGTGGCCACCGCGCCGCCCGGCAGCCGTCCCGAGGCCACCACCTGGTCCGCGGCGGTCATGGGCACGGGCTGTCCGCTCTCGGTGTCCACGGCGGACTTGCGCCGCGAAGCCAGTTCGATCCGCAGTTCCTCGGGCTCTCCCAGGACGGACGCGAGGCCGTCGAGGGTGTGGCCGAAGGGAACGGTCAGCAGCGTCGCGCCGTTGGCGGCGTCGAGCACGTAGTGATCGCCGGGGCCGACGGTGCCTCCCCACGCACCGCCGGAGCCGACGACCGTCGTGGACAGCACCTCCCCCACGTAGCCGTCGGCCACGAGATCCCGCGCGTAGGCGAGGACGGGATGCGACCGCGCCTGGAGCCCGACCGCGGTCGGCACGGCGCGGCCGCTCGCCCGCTGCGCCATGTCCTCGGCTTCCGCGAGCCCGTTGCCCAGCGGCCACTCGCACAGCACGCTCTTGCCGGCGCTCAGCGCCACCTCCACCAGTTCCCGGTGGTGCGGCACCTTGACCGCCACGACCACGAGGTCCACCTCGTCGCAGGCGACCAGTTCGGCCGCGGACCCGAAGGTGCGGGACACACCGTGCTTCTGTCCGGAGCGCTCCGCCGACTGTTTCGAGCTCGTGCTCAGGGCCCTGAGCTCGAAACCCGGCACGGCGCGCAGGGCCGGAAGGTGAGAGCGCTCGGCCCAGCTCCCGTGCGCCCCCAGTCCGATCACCCCCACTCCGATCCGCTTCCCGGACCGGGCCAGCTCGGCGATCCGTGACTCAGCTGTGTTCATGAGGCGCTGCCTGTCCTGTCGACGGTCGGTTCCGTGTGCGCGCCGGCCGGCTTCGGGCCGCGTTCGCTGTCCAGCAGCGCCATGAGCGGTCTGGCGTACCGGGTTCCTGCCACCGCGCCGGCCGGGACGGCCTCCTCGATCGCGGAGAGTTCCTGCGCGGTCAGGGTGATGTCGGCCGCGGCCAGAGCCTCCCGCACGCGGTGCGGTCGGCGGGTGCCCACGACGGCCACGACGGTCCCGCGCTCCCGGCCCTGGGCGATGACCCAGGCGGTGGCGAGTTGCGCGACGCTGACGCCGTGCGCGTCGGCGAGGGGTCGCAGCCGGTCGGCGAGGGCGAGGTTCGTGGCGAGGTTGTCGGGGTGGAAGCGGGGCAGCCAGTGGGCGCGGGGCTCGCCGCCGACCGGCTGTCGGTACGTTCCGGTGAGCAGCCCGTGTGCGAGGACCCCGTAGGCCGTGACGCCGATCCCCAGTTCGCGGCAGGTGTCCAGGATGCCGTTGGTCTCGGGATCACGGCTGAACAAGGAGTATTCGATCTGTACGTCGCAGACGGGATGCACCGCGTGGGCGCGACGGATGGTCTCCGGCCCCACCTCGGAGAGCCCGATGTGGCGCACGTATCCCGCCTGTACCAGCTCGGACACGGCACCGATCGTGTCCTCGATCGGGGTGTCCGGGGCGAGGCGGGCGGGTCGGTAGACGTCGACGTGGTCGGTGCCGAGGCGGCGCAGCGAGTGGGCGAGCGCGTTCTTCACGTGGGCAGGGCGGCCCTCGATGCCGACGAAGGCTCCGCCGGGGTCCCGCAGAGCGCCGAACTTGACGCTCAGCAGCGCCTTTTCGCGATCGCCGGCGCGGAGTGCGCGGCGGATGAGGTCCTCGTTGTGGCCCATGCCGTAGAAGTCCGCGGTGTCGAGGAGGGTGACGCCGGCGGCGAGTGCGGTGTGGATGGTGGCGATGGCGTCGGCCTCGTCGGTGGGAGCGGTGTGGTCGGACATGCCGGCGCAGCCCAGTGCGAGAGGGGCGACCTGCGGGCCGCCGGTACCGAGGAGTCGGGTCTGCATGGATCCTTCCGCGGGGACGAGTGAGGGTGGGTGCGCACGGCAGGGCTGCCGAGGGCACGGCCACCTGTTAGCGTTGACATTTCAACACTAGGAAGAGGCGCGTTGATATGTCAACATCGGGAAGCGGTGCATGCGACCCGGACGAGTTCCTGGACGCCACCCCGCCGGAGCCCGTCGATCTCTGGTCGGCCTTCAAGCGGGCCCACGAGATCGTCCGAGCCCGCGTGATCGCGGACACCGCCGAGGCGGCGGGCCTGTCCGAGCCGGACCTGACGATCCTCGTCAACCTCGACAAGGCGGGGGGCTCCTTGCGTCAGAGCGAACTCGCCGCGTCGCTCGGCTGGGACCGCACGCGCATCTCCCACCAGCTCACCCGCATGGGCAAGCGTGGACTCGTCACCCGCGAACGTGCCGACGGTGTCACCGTCACCCTCACCGACTCCGGCCGCCAGGCCGTCACCTCCGTGGGACCCGGTCTGGACGCCGCGGTGCGCCGCCACTTCACCGACAAGCTCTCCGCGCGGGAGATCGAGACGCTGAGCTCGGTGCTCCGTCGGCTGTAGCCGCCGCGACACGAAGCCCTTCGCGGCCTTTCCCGGCCGGCACCCAGGTGCCCTAGAGTCACCGTATGCGGCGAGGAACCGGCTTGGTGATGGCGGGAGTTGCGGCTCTGGCCTGGGGCGAGTGGTTGAACTGGCGTTGGTCCCGGATTCTGGTGGGGAACCGCGAGGGCGCCTCCGAGGCCGTGATCGTGTTGGGCTTCCGGAACCCTCAGGCGACGGCGAACTTCATCAATCGGTGGCGAGTCCGTGTCGGAATTCGCTCCGTCAGCGGCGGTACGCACCGGACCGTCGTGGTCTTCAGCGGCGGTGCGACCGGCAGCAGCGTTGCCGAGGCCAAGCTGATGGCTGACTACGCGGCCTCGGCAGGGGAGTTCGACGGCACGGTGCTCCTGGAGGACCAGAGCGCGACGACGTGGGAGAACATCACGAACGTGATCCCACTGATCGAGGACGTGGACCTCATCAAGATCGCCTCCCAACCGGCTCATGCGCTCAAGGCCCGGGCGTACCTGCGGCGACAGCGCCCCGATCTCGCGGAGAAGCTGGTGCGCGCGGACGACTACCGCCCCGGCGAGTGGACGGTCCTCAAGCCGCTGTTGGCCCTGTACGGGCTCAGGACACTCCGCGGACTCGAGGCCGACGAACGAAGGGCCCTGCGGTAGCCGCCCGCCGCCGTGCTCCCCGCTGCCGTGCTGCCCGCCGCCGTGCTGCCCAGTCGGTCGGGAACCGTCCGGACAGCCGCGCCGGCTTCCGCGCCCGGCCGGGTCGGGACGCGGCTGACCGGCGTTCCGGCGTCGTGCGCGCGACCGGTGGCGCCGTTCAGGCGTGGTCGCCGCGAGCGGTGAGCTCCGTCTCCACCAGGCGGTTCAGATGGCGGCGGGCGTCCTCGGTGCTGAGCGGGGGCGACTGGCGCAGCCGCTGGAGGGCGAGACCGTCGGCGAGAGCGGCGAACCGGACGGTGAAGCCGTCGAGGTCGCTGCCGCTGAACTCGCCTTCCGCGACGCCCCGTTCGGCCAGCGCGCGGATCTGGCGGTGCCAGGCCGCGTACCGCTCGGCCTGGCCGCGCGCGAACGCCTCGTCGGTGGCCGGTTCGCCCGCGTGCCAGTAGTCGAACCACATCCGCCAGTGCCGGTCGGTGTCCTCGGTGAAGAGGGCATCGACGAGCAGCCGAAGTGCCTCGGCGCCACTGCCCGCCTGCTCGGCGGCCTCACTGAGCTCCGCGTAGTAGCGCTCGATGTGCAGCACCATCGCCTCGGACAGGATCTCCTGCACGCTGCCGAAGTGGTAGGTCACCGTACCGACCGACACCCCGGCCGCGGCGGCGACGTCCCGGACGCCCACCGAGGCGTAGCCGCGCTCCGCGATCAGCGGGACGGCCGCTTCGACGATCAGCCGCCGGCGCACCTCGGTGGGCTGGCGGGTGCGCTCGGCGGCGGCGACGGCCCGGCGCGGGGGCTTCGCGGAGCGCTGCGGCTTGGCGGCGGTCATCCCGACGTCCTCGCGCTGGTGTGCTGCCAGGACCGCTTGACCACTGTCTCTCCGTTCGCCCGTGCCTCGATACGGCTGTCCGTGACGAAGTCCGCCGCCGTGGCGCGCAGCTCCGTACGCGCCATGATCTCAGCGTCGTAGTCGTCGCCGCGCCGCAGCCGGATCCGCCACTGGGACACGGCGCTCGCGGACAGCGGGTCGCCGGCGCGGATCCGGTACGTCTCCCGTGCGCTCTCCTCGTAGCGGAGGCCGTCCGGATACGTCCGTGATCCCCCGTAGTCGGGGTCGACCTCCAGGGTCCACTCCCCCGCCGCCACGTCGTGCGTGACCAGCCGGGCGGGCCGGACCTCGGCGGGCGCGTCGTGGGTGACCGGCAGCGGCGGGGCCTGCTCCGGCTCCTCGAAGGCGATCGGCGGTTCCTCCCCCGCCGCCCGCACCGGCAGCAGCACGGCGCTGTCGGCGGGCACGACCCGCAGTTCGCCACGCTCGCCGTGCGGCCACACCCATGGCCAGTAGGCGTCGGAGACGGCGACCCGGACGCGGTGTCCGGGCGGGAAGGCGTAGCCGTTTCCGGTGAGTTCGACCTCGACGTCCTCGTAGGTCCCCGGGGTCCATTCCACCACCCTGTCCCGCCCGTGCCGGCTGAGCAGGTTGAGCACTCCGCGGGTGACGAGCGTCGAGGAGCCGTCGGGTGCGACGTCGCAGAGCCGGACGATCACGTGCGCCCGTGCGGTGGCGCTGTCCAGGCGGAGCCGGACGCGGGGCCTGCCCAGGATCTCGACGCGCTCGGCGAGGGGTTCGGAGTCGAAGCAGACCGAACGGCCGTCCTCCTCACGCTGGTCGGGCGGCAGGTCACCGGCGTTGCCGAAGGGGAAGAACCGGCCGGCGTCCACTCCGGTGTGGAGCGGGGAGCGGACGAGGACCGGGGCGCGGCTGCCGGGTGCCAGGGCACGCTCGCTCCAGGTCACCCTGGGGGACGGCCAGTTGTCGTCCCCTACCCAGCGGCCGGGCATCACGTCGTACGAAGTGGCGGGCGGGACGGGGTCGTTGATCCAGGCGCGCAGGAGCGGTTCCCGCATGACACCCGTGTCGGTGTCCTTGAGGTGCTGGTCCCACCAGCGCAGGGTCTCCTGGAGGAAGCCGATGGCCGGGCCGGGCGGCAGTCCGCGGTCGGGGTACTGGTGGGACCAGGGGCCGAGCAGCCCGCGCACCCGGTCGGACGGAAGGTGCTCGACGAGGCGGAACACCGTGTCGCGGTACGGGTCGTGCCAGCCGCCGACGGCGAGGACGGCGGCGTCGATGGACGTGTAGTCCTCGCAGACGCTGCCGTGCTTCCAGTAGGCGTCGCGCTGCTGGTGGTCGAGCCAGGTGTGCAGGAAGGGTTCGAGGGCGTCGAGGCGCTCGCGCCACATGGGGAGCCAGCGGTCGGTGCCGACGTTCGCGGGGTCCGGCGGCCGGGAGGCGAAGGCCAGCATGGTGCCGGCCCAGGCGAGCATGTCGATGCCGAGGACGGCGCCGCCGGTGTAGTGGACGTCGTTGTCGTAGCGGTCGTCGGTGGAGCAGACGGTGACGACCGCCTTGAGCGGTTCGGGGGCGAGGGCGGCTATCTGGAGGGAGTTGAAGCCGCCCCAGGAGATGCCGAACATGCCGACCTTGCCGGTGCACCAGGGCTGGGCGGCGAGCCAGTTGACGACGTCGACGCCGTCGGCGAGTTCCTGGGCGTCGTACTCGTCGCCGGGGGTGCCCTCGCTGTCGCCGTGGCCGCGGATGTCGACGCGGACGGAGGCGTAGCCGTGCCCCGCGTACCAGGGGTGCCGCTGGGCGTCGCGGGGCGCGGTCCAGTCGCTCTTGCGGTACGGGAGGTATTCGAGCAGTGCCGGTACGGGGGCGGCCTCGGCGTCGGCGGGCCGCCAGATCCGCGCGTGCAGCCGGGTCTCGCCACCCCGGGTGGGGATCCAGACGTCCTCGCGGACGACCTGGCGCTCGAACTGTTCGCGGTACTTCACGAGACTCCTTCGGCCACGGGGGTGTTGACGGGCTGCCAGTGACGGACGCGGTGGCCGTCGCCGAGGTCGGTCCAGATGCCGTCGGTGCCGGCCGCGTCCACCCACTCGGGGGTGTCCTCGGGCAGGCCGGGTGCGTCGGGGTCGGGTTCTAGAGCGGCCGCCATCAGCCGCCTGGTGTAGGGGTGTCCGGGCGCGCCGAAGACGGCTTCGGTGGGTCCTTCCTCGACCACGACGCCGCGCCGCAGTACGACGACGCGGTCCGCGACGCCGCGCACCACGGCGAGGTCGTGGCTGATGAACAGGCAGGCCAGGTCGCGCTCCCGGCGCAGGTCGTCCAGGAGGCGCAGTACCTCGGCCTGGACGGAGACGTCCAGCGCGGTGGTGATCTCGTCCGCTATCAGGACGTCCGGTTCGCCGGCCAACGCGCGTGCGATGCCGATGCGTTGGCGCTGACCGCCGGAGAGCTGGGCGGGCAGCCGGTCGGCGAGCGCCGGGTCCAGGCGTACGTCGGAGATGAGCCGGCGGGCCTGTTCGTCGGCGTCGGTGCGGCCGGTGGCGGTGCCGAAGAAGCGGAGCGGGCGGCTTACCGCGTCGCCCACGGAGCGGCGGGGGTTGAGGGAGGTGTCGGCGTTCTGGAAGACGAGCTGGACCCGGCGCCGCAGTGCGAGCGGGCGCTTCGGGGCGGGGCGGCCCAGGTCCCCGGCCTCGTGGCTCATGGTGCCGCCGGACGGGGTGCGCAGCCCCGCCAGGGTCCAGGCCAGCGTGGACTTCCCGCTGCCCGACTCGCCGACCAGGGCGAGGACCTCGCCCCGGCGGACGGCGAAGGAGACCCCGTGCACGGCACGCGCGCTGCCGTAGTCGACGGTCACGTCGCTCGCGGCGACGGCGACCGGCGCGCCGTCGGGGACGGCGGCCCTGGCGCGGACCGTCCGCTCCCCCGCCTCGTTCACGACCGCGAGTCCCGGGTCGTCCAGGCGCGGCACGCTCGCCAACAGCCGCTTGGTGTAGGGGTCCTGGGGTGCGGTGAACAGGCGGCGGGTGGCCGCCGCCTCCACCACCCGGCCGGCGTTCAGGACGCACACCTCGTCGGCCAGGTGCGCGACCACGCCGAGGTCGTGGCTCACCAGCACGGCGGCCAGGCCGAGTTCGTCGCGCAGGGCGGCGATCAGGTCGAGGACGCCGCGCTGGGTGATGACGTCGAGGCCGGTGGTGGGTTCGTCGAGGACCAGGACCTTGGGGCGGGCGGCGATGGCCATGGCGATGGCGACGCGCTGCTGCTGGCCGCCGGACAGTTCGTGCGGGTAGCGGCGGGCGAGTTCGGCGGGGCGGGGCAGGCGGACCTGGTCGAGCAGGTCGACGACCGGCATCTCGCCGCCCGCCTCCGCGATCTGCCGGCCGATGCGCATGGTCGGGGTCAGCGCCTGTCCGGCGTTCTGCGCGACCATGGCGACGGTCCCGCCGCGCAGCTGCCGCAACTCCCGTGCGGGCAGCGCGAACACGTCCCGCCCGTCGACGTGGACACGGCCGCCGGTGACCCGGGAGCCGTGCCGCAGGTGGCCCAGCAGGGTGGCGGCGACGGTCGACTTGCCGCTGCCGGACTCGCCGACGAGGGCGAGGGTCCGGCCCGGCGCCACCTCCAGGGACACCTCGCGCACGACCGGCACCTCGCGGCCTCCCGAACGGTAGGCGACACAGAGGGAGTCGACGGAAACGACAGAGGTCATCAGGAACCCTCCCTGATCCGGTCCACGCCCCACGCCTTGGCGAGGCCGTCGGCCGCGAGGTTGAGCCCGACCACGAGGGTGGCCAGGGCGATGATCGGGGCCAGGCTCGCCATCGGGACGACGGTGATGGCGGTGCGGTTCTCGGCGACCATCAGCCCCCAGTCGGGGGTCGGCGGGTCGGCGCCGAAACCGAGGAAGGACAGCGAGGAGATCAGCAGCACCACCCAGGAGGCGCGCATCGCGAACTCGACGCAGACCACGTCGGTGATGTTCGGCAGCACCTCACGGCGCAGGATCGCCCAGGTGCTCTCGCCGCGGGCGCGGGCGGCGGTGACGTAGTCCATGGGGACGACGGCCAGCGCGGCGCCGCGCACCACGCGGACGACCTGGGGGACGTAGACGACGGCGATGGCGAGGACGATCACCGCGGGTCCGGTGCCGAGGGCGGTGACGACGACCAGCAGGGCGAGGATCGACGGCACGGACAGGATCGCGTCCAGGACCCGGCCGAGCAGGTCGTCGAACCAGCCGCCGCGCAGGGCGGCGGCGCAGCCGACGACCGTGCCGAGGGCGACGGTGACCAGGGTGGCGGCGACGGACACGCCGAGCGCGTACCGGCCGCCGTACAGGACCCGGGCGAGGACGTCACGGCCGTACTGGTCGGTGCCGGCCCAGTGCTGCGGGCTCGGGCCGAGCAGGGCCTGCGAGGCGTCGCCCGCGATCGGGTCGTAGGAGGTGAGCAGCGGTGCGAGCAGTGCGACGAGGATGTGGACGGCGACGACGGCCAGGCCCACCAGGGCGGTGCGGGAGGAGCGCAGGGCGCGCCAGGCGCGGGTGACGGCGTGCGGGCCCGCCGGAGTGGCGGCCGTGGTCGCCGGGGTGGTGTCGAGTGCGGTCACCGGGTCCTCCCTCGGGTGCGGAGCCTGGGGTTGAGGGCCATGGCGCCGAGGTCGGCGGCGAGGTTGCAGACGACGTAGATCACGGCGCTGACGAGGGCGATGGCCTGGATGACGGGCAGGTCGCGGTTCTGCACGGAGGAGAGCATCAGCTTTCCGATGCCGGGGTAGTTGAAGACGTTCTCGACGACCGCGACCCCGCCCGCGAGCCAGGCGACGTTGAGGGCGATCACGTGCAGGGTCGGCAGCAGGGCGCTGGGCAGCGCGTGGCGGGTGACGATCCGCCAGGTGGACAGGCCCTTGAGGCGGGCGGTGGTGACGAACTCGCCGGCCATCACGTCGATGACGGAGGTGCGGGCCATGCGCACGATGTATGCGGCCATGACCACGGCGAGCGCGAGCGCGGGCAGCCATACGGCGGGCAGGAGTTGACCGACGCCCGCCTCGGGGCCGTACAGGACGACCGCGGGGAACCAGGGCAGTGCGACGGAGAAGCACAGCACCAGGACGGTGGCGACCACGAACTCGGGGACGCTCATGCCGACGAGGCTGACGGTGGAGATGAGGTGGTCGGGCCAGCGGTCGCGGTAGAGGCCGGCGAGGACACCGAGGACGAGGGACCCGGTCACCGCGAAGAGGACGGTGACGAAGGCGATGAGTGCCGAGTTGCCGAGGTACTGGGCGACTTCGCCGCCGACGCCCTTGCCGGACACGAGGGAGGTGCCGAAGTCGCCGTGCAGGGCGCCCTTGATCCAGTCGACGTAGCGTTCCCAGGCGGGCCGGTCGAGGCCGAGCTGCTGGCGCAGGGCCGCCACGGCGTCGGGGGTGGCGTCCTTGCCGAGGATCTGGGTGGCCACGTCACCGGGGAGGGCCTGTACGGCGAGGAAGACCAGGACGGAGGAGAGGAACAGGGTGCCGACGGCCGAGGCCAGCCGGCGCAGGGTGAACGACAGCATGCTCAGGCCCCCTTCACGCCGATGCTGAGGTAGTCGAACTCGAAGCCGTGCTCGGCGTAGCCGCGGACCTCGCGGGAGATGCCGACGAGCCGGTCGGCGAACATCGGGGTCATCGCCCCGCCCCGCTCGATCACCAACGTCTGTGCCTCGCCGTAGAGTTCACGGCGTCTCGTGTCGTCGGTCTCGGCGCGGGCCCGGTCCAGGACCACGTCGAACTCCTTGTCGGCCCAGGCGGTCTCGTTGTAGGAGGAGCCGCTACGGAAGATCTGGGTGAAGAGCTGGTCGACGGGCCGCCCGGTGAACCAGTAGGTGGCCATCAGCGGCTTCTTCATCCAGATCTGCGTGTAGTACGAGTCGGCGGCGGCCGTCCTCACCCGGATCCGGATGCCGGCCCGCTTGGCGGAGTCCTGGTAGGCGAGGGCCATCGGCGTGAACAGCGGGTCGTAGGAGGAGGTGTAGAGGTCGACGGTCAGGCCCTCGTGCCCGGCCTGCTTGAGGAGGTGGCGGGCCTGCTCGGGGTCGTGCGCGGGGTGGGCGGCGATGTGGGCTGGGTCGCTCGGCGGTACGGGGTTGTCCCAGCCGGCGGTGCCCGCGCCCTGGAGGGCCGCCTTCACGACGTGCTCGGGGTCGTAGGCGAGTTTCATCGCCTGGCGGACGCGGACGTCGGTGAAGGGCTTCTCGGTGGTGAGCATCGGCAGCACGTACCACTGCGCGTCCTTCACCCGGGTGACGGTGGCCCGGTCGGAGGCGGCGACGACGCGGGCGGTGGCGAAGTCGAGGTTGGTCTGGGAGAGCAGGTCCACCTGGCCCGCGAGCAGGGCGCCCGCGCGGGCGGACATGTCGGCGACCGAGTAGAAGGCGATGGCGTCGAGGACCGGGCGGCCGGCCCAGTGGTCCTTGTTCGCGGTGACCCGGCCGGGGCCCGCCGGGGCGAAGGACTCCAGCTTGAAGGGGCCGGTGCCGGTGCCGGTGCGGCCGATGCCCTTCGCGCTGCCGTCGGGGATGACGTAGCAGTTGTAGTGCGTGAGGAGGCTCGGGAACTCGGCGTTGGGGGTCTTCAGGGGGACGACGAGGGTGTGGGCGTCGGGGGTGCGCAGGGTGCCCGGGTCGACGAGCGGGGCGAGGACGGCGGCCTGGGGTGAGGCGGTGGCCTTGTCGAGGATGTGGCGGAGCGTGTAGGCGGCGTCGGCGGAGGTGAAGGCGCGGCCGTCGTGGAAGGTGACGCCCTTGCGCAGCCGGAAGGTCCAGGTGCGGGCCTTGGCGTCGGACTCCCAGGACTCGGCCAGGTCGGGGGCGAGTTCGCCGTCCGCGCCGACGCGGACCAGCCGGTTGTAGAGGGCGCCGAGGTACTCGTACGCCGACAGGGAACTCGCCGGATCGAGGGTCTCGGCGTCGGAGGCCGGGGGCCGGGCGATGCGCAGGGTGCCGCCGGGGTCGGGAGTGCCCGGCAGGGCGGCAGCCGTCAGGCCGGGGGCGGCGGCTGCCCCCGTACAGCCGGTGAGCAGCCAGGACGCGCCGAGCGAGGCCGCAGCGGCCGCGCCCGCGGCGAGCACCGAGCGGCGCCCCGGGAGGTGGGTGTCGGGCATGGACCGACCGTCTCTCTCGCTATTCGTTCAGCGGAACGATTGAGTGAAGTGCGTGAACGATAACCAGCGGACGACTTCCAGCCAACCCGTCGGACAGGGAAATTAACCTCGGGACACACACCGGTAACGCATCCCGCCGACCGTCACACCGCCCGGACCCGGGCGGCACCTGGAAGCACGCGCCCACCAGGGCCGTACCGGAGTCCGCCCGCTGTTCGCGCCGACGCGTCTTAGGATGCCCGCTGTGAGAACGACTGCCATGGCGGTGAATCCGTGCCCTCGCGCGTAGCGCTCGTCGGCGTCGGCCGTATGGGGACACCTCTGTGCGGACGCTTCGTCTCCGCGGGCCACACGGTGACCGCCTTCGATTCGCGTCCCGAACGGGAGGAAGCGGTGCGCTCGTCGGGCGCGGACTGGGCGCCTTCCGTCACGGCGGCCGCGGCCGGAGCGGACGTACTGGTCACCGTGGTGCCGGGGCCCACCGAGGCCCGGGCGGCACTTCCGGACGCCGTGTTCTCCGCCCTGGCCCCCGGGGCGGTGTGGATCGACATGACGAGCAACGCCCCGGCGGTGGCGGAGGTGCTGCGCGAACGAGCGGAAGCCCACGGCGTCGACGTCCTCGAAGCACCCCTCGGCGGCAGCCCGGACGACGCCGAACACGGGCGCCTCAAGCTGTTCGTGGGCGGCTCTCCCGAAGTCCTCGACCGGTGCAGGCCACTGTTGTCGGCCGTGACGACCATGGACCGGATCAGCCACATGGGCGGCCCGGGAACCGGCTACACGACGAAACTCCTCATCAACCTGCTGTGGTTCGGGCAGGCCGCGGCGACCGCCGAGGCCCTGCTGCTGGGACAGCGGGCGGGCGTCGACCTCACGGTGCTGCGTGACACGGTGGGCGCCAGCGCGGCCGGGAGCGACTTCGTCCGCAGGGACCTGTCGGCGCTGTTCGCCGGGGACTACCTCCCCTCCTACGGACTCGACCGCATCCACGACCAGCTCGAGGTCGTCACGGGTCAGGCCCGCGACCTCGGCACGCCACACGAACTGGCCGACGCGGTGCTGCGGCTCCACCGGCGGGCCCTGGAGCGCTTCGGGCCTGTGGACGGCGAACTCCTCGCCGTGGCCCTCTTGGAGGAAGTCGCCGGGGCCTTGCTGCGTCCATGACCGGGGCATGAGTGAGTGTCAGGTCCATCATGCCTGTTCGAAGGTGGTTTCCGGTAGGACGGAGCGCACGTCCGTTCAGGCTTGTCCGGTGTGCCGGCCTGCCCGCAGACTCGTCGTCATCCACTCCCCGACGTCCGTGTCGGCATCCGTTCCCGGGTGTCGTCGCGTTCGTCGTGCTGTCTCGTCGCGGGACGGGTGCGGGCGGGGGTGGGGAACGGAGGGGGATCGATGGATCAGGACATCGTCATGCGGGCGAGGGTCCAGTTGCTGAGTGCCAACCAGCGGGTGGTGCGAGGCACCGAGGGGCTGCGGATCTACCGTCTGCTGACACAGGTCGAGCCGGAGGTGTACGGGTCGAAGCTGGCGTACGTCCTGGTGGAGGCGAGCTTCTCGGCGCTGGTGCGGAACCTGCCCGAGCAGCGGCTGGCACTGTTGGACGAGGCGGTGACGGTGGCATCGGCCCTGGATACGGCGAACCCCTATCGGGCCAGGGTCCTGGCCAAGGCGCTTGCCGCCAGGCGGGAACTCGAAGGGCGGCAGGCACAGGAGGTGTGAGACAGCAGGTGCGGTTCTGAACGGGCCGCCTCCGCGTCGAAGGGCCGCACGGGTGAGGTGCGGCCCTTCGAGGCACCCGACGTCACTTCACGCCAAGCCTGGCAGGGGCTTCCTTCGGCGGTCGTGAGCCACTGTCATGCCAGGGCGAATTTCTGGGCCGCGGAGCTGTTGCAGTCCCAGATCTGAAGGCGGGTGCCGTTGGCGGTGGCACCCGACGGCGAGTCGACGCACCGGCCGGTGGTCGGGTTGGATATCGAGCCGTCGGCGTTGGCCACCCAGTTCTGGTAGCCGCCGCCGTTGCAGTTGGCCAGCTGGAGCTTGGTGCCGGCCGCGTTCACCCCGCCCGCGATGTCCAGGCACTTGCCCAGGGTGCGCAGGGTCTGGCCGCTCCAGGTCCACTTCTGGTCGAGGGAGGTGGCCTGCTGGCAGTCCCACAGCTGGACCGCGGTGCCGTCGCCGCCGGTGTCGTCACCCGCCACGTCCACGCATTTGCCTCCCGGTCCGTAGATCGGGGTACCGATGGCGAACTGCTGGGCGCCGGAGCCGTTGCAGTCCCAGATCTGGAGGCGGGTGCCGTTCGCGGTGGCACCCGACGGCGAGTCGACGCACCGGCCGCTCGTCGGGTTCCGCAGCGTGCCGTCGGCCTGCCGCACCCATGACTGGTAGCCGCCGCTGTTGCACGTGGCGAGCTGCAACTTGGTGCCCGCGGCGCTGTTGCCGCCGGCTATGTCCAGGCACTTGCCGAGGGTCTGAAGGGTCTGGCCGCTCCAGGTCCAGTGCTGGTCCTTGGCCGCCGACTGGCAGTCCCACAGCTGCACCGCGGTCCCGTCGCCGCCGGTGTCGTCACCGGCCACATCGACACACTTGCCGCCAGGCCCGGTGATCGTCTGACCGGTCGCCGAACCACCGCCGCCGCCTCCGGAGCCGGGCGCCTTGTTGTAGACGGCCACCGAGTCGATGACCAGCTTGCCGCCGGAGACCGTGGACGCGTTCGGGCCCCCGCCGAAGGCGTCCGGGAAGCCGCCGCCGATCGCCAGGTCGTAGATGATGAAGAACGGGTGGTCCACCGCGTCGGACCAGGTCGTCGCGTCCACCTGGTTGGCGTTGACGGTGAAGAAGTTGTTCCCGTCGAGGTAGAACCGGATCTGCTCCGGCGACACCGAGCGGTCGATCTCCGCCGCGTAGTCGTGGAAGCCGGTCTGGCAGCCCGAACAGGCCCGTTCACCCGAGCCGATGCCGGTCGACTCGTTGCACGGGCCGCCCGGGTTCACGCCGCAGTGCAGGGTGCTGAAGACGGAGCTGCGGCCGTTGATGTCCTCCATGATGTCGACCTCGCCGGACTTCGGCCAGGTCACACCGTCGCGCAGCGGTGCGCCGAGCATCCAGAACGCCGGCCAGTAGCCCGCGCCGTTGGCGGTGGTGACGTTGGGCTGCTGGAGTACGGACTCGATGCGTACGACGCCGCCGGCCGGGGCGCCGAAGCCCGCCGACTGCGTCTCGACGCGTCCGGAGGTCCATCCGCTGCGGGCGTCGGAACCCGAGTGCAGGGCCTGGAGCACCAGATGCCCCTGGCCGTCGTAGTAGACGTTCGAGGTGCTGTTGGTCATGGTCTCGATCTCACCGGTGCCGAAATTGCTGCCCGGTCCGGTGTCGTACTTCCACAGGCTCTGGTCGATGCCGGTACCGGACGCGCCGTTGAAGTCGTCGCTCCACGTGAGCGTGAAGCCCGACGGCGTCGGGGGCACCGCCGCCTGGGCGTTCGGCGTCATGGTGAGGGTGGTCGCCACGGTCACCACGGCGACGGGAATCAGAGTCAGAGCTCTCTTCCACTTGCCGCGCCCTGACCTTGCAAAGGGGAGTTGCATTCGTCCGACCTCCGAAGAACAGACAGGCCCACGGCAGGCGGCCGGCCTCGTCAACACACGTGATGGTGGGGGGTGTTGAGCCATGTGAGGTTCTGCGCGGGGCAGACGTTATTGGACCAGACCAATACCGTCAAGAGTGAGCCGAAGAGCTTCGGCCCGTACGACGGCTTCCCGTCCGGCAGGGCTGCCGCGGGTCCCGCCCATGGGGAACGGGGCGGCCACACGCGGGGTGACCGGCCCGGGTTTCGGTGTGCGCCGTGCCCCGGCGGGGTCTCAGGTGTCGTGGGTGACGGGCTCGGGGGCGGGGTCGAGGGCGTCGAGCACCGCGTCGCCGTGCGCCCTTGCCCACTCGGTCAGCATGTGGATCGGGTCGATCAACGTCGCCCCGAGCGGCGTGAGTTCGTACTCGACGCGGGGCGGGGCCTCGGCGTAGGCGTGGCGGCGGACGAGTCCGTGCGCCTCGAGACGTCGGAGCGTCTGGGTCAGCACCTTGCGGGAGATGCCGCCGATCAGCCCGATCAGCTCGCCGTGGCGCACCGGCCCCCTGCTGAGGCCGTAGAGCACGACCACCGTCCACTTGTCGGCGATGAGTTCGACCGCCAGACGCGCCGGACAGTCGGCGAGGAAGGGATCGCCGGGACCGAAACCGCTCATGGCCCCAAGGTACCCGCGCCGCAGGCACCTGTTGGTTCCTGTCGGAAACCTAGCCTGAGTGGTCCCCCCTACCGAGCCTGGAGAGTCATGCGAGTCATCACCCAGCACACGCTCGGCGGTCCCGAGGTACTCACCCTCGTGGACGCCCCCGAGCCCCGGCCCCTCCCGAGCGAGGTCCTCGTCCGCGTCAGGGCGATCGGGCTGAACCCGCTGGAGGCACGCCTGCGTGCCGGCGAGTTCCCGCTGATCGGCCGGCCGCCGTTCGTCCTCGGCTGGGACATCAGCGGCGTCGTGGAGGAGGCGTCGGGGTCGTGGCGGTTCAGGCCCGGCGACGAGGTGTTCGGAATGCCGCTGTTCCCCCGGGCGGCGAACGGGTATGCCGAGGTCGTCTCGGCGCCGGCGTTGCACCTGGCACGCAAGCCGGCGTCGCTCTCGCACGTCGAGGCGTCGGCGCTGCCGATCGTCGGGCTGACCGCCTGGCAGGGTCTCGTCGACCTGGGTGGCGTGGGGAAGGGCGACCGTGTGCTCGTCCATGGCGGTGGTGGCGGGGTGGGTCACGTCGCGATCCAGATCGCGAAGGCGCTCGGCGCGTACGTGATCACGACCGCCGGCGGGAACCGGCGGGAGTTCGTCGAGGCGCTCGGCGCGGACGAGGTGATCGACTACACGGCGGTCGACTTCACCGAGGCGGTCCGCGACATCGACCTCGTGCTCGACACGATCGGCGGCGACACCGTCGAGCGGTCGCTCGGAGTGCTCCGGCCGGGCGGTCATCTGGTGACGGCGGTCGCCGAGGAGGACGCGGAACTCATCGCCAGGTACGAGGCGGCCGGCCTGCGCTTCAGCGGTATCGGGGTCGACCCGGATCCGGTCGCCCTGCGCGCTCTCGCCGACCTCGTCGAACAGGGCAGGCTCCGGGTCCACGTGCAGCGGACGTTCCCGTTCGAGCACGTCGCCGACGCGCACCGGCTGCTCGACGGCGGCCACCTCACGGGCAAGCTCGTCCTCACCGTGTAGAACACCGCGGGTGTCGAGGACGCCGACGACAGCAGCCGGGTGTCACCGGACGACAGCAGCCGGGTGCCCCGGAGGAAGCCGCGAACGGCCGATCCGCGTGCCCGCCGATCGACCGGGCGCCTGTCCGCTCGGTGCCCGGCCGTGGATCCGGAGCCGCCCGTGCGCGGCGCCGTGTCAGGCGCGGGCGGTGCCGTCCAGCGAGCGGAGCAGCGCGTGCTGGCGGCGAACCTGGTCACGTCCGCGGCCCGGCTCGCGTCGGCCCTCGTACTCGCTGGAGAGCCAGCCCTGCCAGTCGGCCGCGTGCAGGGTGGCGATGATGTCGTGCCAGGGGATGTGCAGGTCGGTGAGGTGGTCGTCGATCTCGAAGAACTTCGCCTGGATGAAGTGCACGTGCGGCAGGATCTCGGCGAGGTCGCCCATGGGGACGGCGAGGGGTTCGAGGAACGGCGGGCGCTTCTTGCCCTCGAAGCCCTCGTGGCCGTCGTCCACGGGCGCGGTCTGGAAGATTCCGGTGTCGATGAGCAGCTTGAAGTGGTCGCTGCCGGTCCGCTCGACGAAGTCGAGGTAGGCCTGCGTGACCGGGTGCTTGATCGGGGTGGGACTGTGGATCTCGGGGCAGATCACGATGTCGAGGTCGGCCGCGAGGTCGAGGACCCGCTCGACGGCCGGCTCCCAGAGGGGGTGCGGGTCGAGTTCGGGTGTGACGACTCCGAACTTCGGGCGCAGGGAGGTGAAGCCGAGCAGCTTGGCCAGGCGGAGGTCGCGTTCGAGCTGGGCGCTGCCTTCCTCGGCGGTCAGGTCGCGGTCGTGCCACATGGCGGTGTCGACCCACGCGCCGTAGTTGGTCGCGGTGAGTCCGTACTCGTCGAGAAGCCGGTGCCAGCCGTCGATCCACGCCGGGTCGGGGTGGGGATAACCGGGGATGTTGCCCTCGCCGAGGATCTCGATGCCGGTGGCACCGAGATCGGCGATGTCCGCCATGGCGTCCTCCAGCGTCATCGACGTGTAGAGGTCACCGGAGTAGCTGTAGAGCGAGACGCCGTGGCGCAGTCCGTGCGGGGTGCCGGTCCCCGGCACGATCGTGGCGGTGGTCGAGCAGCGGAACACCGACGGTCCGGCGATCTCGGGTATGTAGGGGCGGCGCAGCCGCACCGCGACCTCGACCTGGTGGACGCCCGCGCCGAGACCGCCCGGATGGTCGATGTGGAGCGTCGCGGTTTCGTCGAGCTGCCACCGTACGTCCGTGGAGGCGCGCAGTTCGGCGAGGGTGAAGGTGCGGCCCTGTAGCGTCCAGCGCTGCGCGTCGCGCGGAAACGCCCGGCCGTCGACGATCACGTCGGCGCCGTCGACGAGGCTGCCGGAGATTCCCCGGTAGTTGGGGTTGCGCAGGCGGAGCTGGAAGCCCGTGGCCCCGGAGCCGTCGGCCGTGTTGCGGAATCCGCGCTGCTGAATGATGGGGCGTTCGAGCATGGTCGTCCTTCGTCGTGAGGCTCCCTTCGCGGACGAGGTACGCCGCCGGCTGTCCGCCCTCTTCGACCCCGGCCGGCCCGGCCACCGCCGGGTGGCCCCGATGCCCCTGGCCGTCACCCCGCGTCCCGACGGCGCCCACACCTGGAGCGGCACCGACGTCGTCCTGGGCGCGGCCGCACGGGACGAACGCGTCGAGATCGCCGACCGCTGTCTGTGTCTGCGCGTCGTCCTGGACGGCGGCACCGTGACCGGAGTCGTGGTGAAGGACCTGACCACCGGCGCGGAACGCGACATCGCCGCGCGGGCGGTCGTGGTGGCGGCGGACGCCCTGCGCACCCCGCAGCTGCTCCACGCCTCCGGGGTCCGGCCGGCCGCACTCGGCCGCTATCTCAACGACCAGCCCCAGATCGTCCATGCCGTCCGGCTGCCGGACGAGGTCGTGGCCGCACACCGGGCCGTCACGGGCCGCACCCGCGACGAGGACGGCGCCATCGTGCCCCAGAGCGGCGTGAGCTGGGTGCCGTACACCGACGCACAGCCCTTCCACGGCCAGGTGATGCAACTCGACGCGTCGCCCGTCCCGCTCGCCGACGGCGCCGGCACCGAACCCGGCGCCGTCGTCGGACTGGGCTGGTTCTGCGCCAAGGACGTGAACGCCGACGACCGTGTCGAGTTCACCGACGGCGCGACCGACGCCTACGGCCTGCCGGACATGCGGATCCACTACCGCTACACCGACGACGACCTGGCCACCATCGAAGAGGCCAAGAAGGCGGTCACCGAAGCGGGAGCCGCTCTGGGCATTCCCCTCGGCGACGCTCCCGTCCTGCTGCCCGCGGGCAGTTCACTGCACTACCAGGGCACCACACGCATGGGCCCGGTGGACGACGGCACCAGCGTCTGCGACAGTCACAGCCGGGTCTGGGGCACCCGGGGGTTGTGGGTCGCCGGCAACAACGTCATCCCCACCGCGACCGCCTGCAATCCCACTCTGACGTCCGTCGCCCTCGCGGTCCGGGGTGCCCGCGCACTGCTGGCGCATCTCGCCCCGGCGACCGGACGCACACCGGTGTCTCCGGCGTAGGGCGTGGTCCGGCCCCGCTGCTCGCCGTCCTGGGCAGGAGCGGTCGGGCCGGCGCCGGCCTGTCGCGGGGGCTGTGCCCGTGCCGGGCGGGGGCCGGCCGTCGGCTCCTGCCCGGCTTGTGTGCGAGGGCTCCGTCAGGACGCGGTGGGTGGGAGTGCGGAGTGGAAGGTCCAGTGGCCGGAGCCGGTCTCGTAGACGGTCTCGGTGGGCGTGGCGCGGAGCGGCCGGGCTCCGGCGGGGGCGGTGGCGTGGCCGTCGGCGGCGGGCACGTGGATCTCGGCGGTGCTGCCGGCCGGCACGTCGACGGTGAGGCGGAAGGTGTCGCCGGTGCGGGTCCAGTCGGTGCGGGCCAGTCCGTAAGGGGTGCGGTACGAGCCGGTCGCGGAGGTCAGGTCGCCTTCCACCGCCGGGTCGACGAGGAGTTCGCGGTAGCCGACGGAGTCGGCGGTCTGGCCGAGGCCCGCGACGCGGCCGGTGAACCAGGAGTCGATCGCGCCGAGCATGAAGTGGTTCTGCGACTGGCCGGTGCCGCCGTCCCAGGATTCCCCGAGGGTGGTGTTGCCGGCGAGCACCTGGTAGCCGTAGCTGGGGCTGGTGGTCCGGGTGGCGATCCGGTGGACGATGTCGTCGCGGCCGGCCGAGGACAGCACCCGGAACGCGGACGGCAGGGAGATCTCGCCGAGTTGGAGGTGGTAGTCGGCGGCCTCGACGGACGACGTGAAGTGGGCCAGCAGCCGGTCCTTCTCCCCCGCCGGGTAGGCGCCCATGTCGAGGGCGAGGGCCTCGGCGCCCTGCCCGCCGCCGCCGAACGTACCGGTGGCTGTGTCGTAGTACTTCGCGGCGAGGGCCTGTGCGGAGGTGTCGGCCTCCGTGCGGTATCCGGCGGCGGCGGTGTCGTCGCCGAGGACGGCGGCGATCCGGGACAGGGCGTCGACGACGCGCCAGTAGCCGTAGGTGCCGGCGACCGCGCGGGGGAAGGTGCGGTCCGGGGTGAACCAGTCGCCCAGGCCGTAGTCGAGGATGCCTGCCGATACCTGGGTCTTCAGGAAGGCCGCGTACTGGCGCATCCGCGGGTAGTAGGTGCGCAGGGTGTCGCGGTCGCCGTAGGTGGTGTAGAGCTGCCAGGGCACCAGGACGAACGAGCCGCCCCAGTTGGAGTCGTTGCGGTAGGCGCCGGGCAGGCTGGTGTATTCGGGGACGGTGCTCGGGATCAGGCCGTCGGCGGTCTGGGCGTCGGCCATGTCACGGACGATCTTGCGCAGGTAGGCCTGCATGTCGTAGTTGGCGGCGAGGGCCGGGAAGACGAGCTGGTCCTGTTCGAGCCAGCCGAGCTTCTCCCGGCTGGGGCAGTCGGTGAGGACGCTCATCATGTTGCCCTCGATCGCCCGGCGGATGATGCCGTGGATGCCGTTGATCAGCGGGTCGGAGCTGGTGAAGTCGCCGGCGGAGTTGTTGTCGGTGCGCAGCACCAGGCCGCGTACCGAGACCGTCGCGGTGCCGGGCAGGCCCTTCAGTTCCAGGTAACGGAAGCCGTGGTAGCTGAAGGTGGGGTGCCAGGTGGCGGTGCGGCTGTCGCGTGTGGTGTAACTGTCCCACAGGGGTGCGCCGACGTTGCTGACGGACTGGAAGGCGTGCCCGTCCTTGAGGCTTTCGGCCGGGTAGACGCGGATCTCCGTGCCGGCGCGCGCGCTGACGGTGATCTCCGGCCAGCCGGCGATGTTGCGCCCGAGGTCGAAGACGCGGCTGCCGGTGGCGCCCGCGACCTCCTTGCCGGTGAGGGTCTGGACGACCCGGATCGGCTCGGTCTCTCGGGCGCTGAGTGCGGCGGGGGCGTCGGCGGTGCCGGGGGCGGCGACGGTGACCGCGTGGTCCCAGGTGCGGTGGTCGCCCTTCGGGTCGTCCCAGTGCGCGATCTCGCGGCGGGCGTCGTAGTCCTCGCCGCCGTACCAGTTGCTCGAGGTGGTGGGGCCGAGCGTGGTGCGCCAGCCGTCGCCGCTGCTCACGACGCGGCGGCTGCCGTCGGCGAGGGTGATCTCCAGCTGGGCGACGAGCTTGGGATCACTGATGTTCCCGTAGAGCTTGCGGTAGCGGTCGGCGGTGCTGACGACGTCGGACATGCCGTTGCCGAGGGCGACGCCGAGGGTGTTGGCGCCGGTGCGCAGCCGGCCGGTGACGTCGTAGGTGGCGTACTGGACGCGGTCGCGGTAGTCGGTGTTGGCGGGTTCCAGTACCGCGTCCCCGACGGGTTCACCGTTGAGGGTGGCGTCGTAGATGCCGAGTCCGGCGATGTAGAGGCGGGCGCTGCGGATGCCGTGCGGGAGGGTGAAGTCGTCGGCGAGCAGCGGGAGTCCGGCGGGCAGGTAGGGCTTCGGGGGCTGCTGGCCGGTGACCTGGGTGAGGGGGGTGAAGGGTCCGGTGGCGGCGTCGGCCGCCGAAAGGGCGTAGTCCACGGGGAAGTTCGGGACCTTGCCGTCGTCGGTGAGGACGTCGGCGCGCGGGTAGAGGGCCACCTGGTCGAAGGTCTTCGCCGACTTGAGGTCGAGGGTGAGGGTGACCGGGGTGGCCGAGGTGTCGGCGGAGGTGTGGGCGGCGCTGGAGTAGCCGGCGGCCGTTTGCAGGGCGCTGTTGGTCAGTCCGTCGACGGCGAGGGCGGGCTCGTAGGTCTTGCGGATCGTGTAGGTCTCGGAGGCGGTGACGGCGGCGCCCTTGGCGAGTCCGGTCGTCCCGGACTGCGCGTCCCGTACGTCGATCTCGCCGAGTTGGAGGCGCCAGGTGCGGGCGTCGACGCTCTCCTCGAGGGGCAGGCCGAGGCGGGTGACGTCGAGGCGGAGGTAACGGGCCGTGGTGCGGGGCACCTTGACGACGACGGGCTCGGTCTCCCTTTCGCTGAGCCGCCATTCGGGGTGGGTGATCCACTGGGCCTGCCAGTCGTCGGCCTTGGTCAGGCCGGTCTCGAAGGCCGCCGGGGCGCTCCAGTCGGAGGTGCGGTGCGCGCCGGACCACAGCTGGACCCGCCAGTAGACGCGGGTGCGGGAGCCGAGGGCACGGCCCGCGTAGGTGGTCTCCGGAACGGCGGAGGCGATCTTCCCTGAGTCCCAGAGGTCCGGGCGGCCGGAGCGCAGCCGGTCGGGCGAGGTGGCGGCCTGGACGCGGTAGGCGCTCTGGAGGGTGTTCGCGGTGCGGGCGGTGGTTGCCCAGCTGAGGTCGGGGGTGGTGTCGTCGATACCGAGGGCCTGGTCCAGGTGCTGGGTGCGCAGGTGGACCGGGGTGAGCGGGCCGGTGGTCGCGGCGGCGGCCGGGACGGTGGCGGACACGGCGGTGACGAGGGCGGTGAGTGTGGCGGACAGCAGGGCGGCGAGGCGCCGGCCGCCGGCGCGGGGTCCGGAACGGGGCATGGCGGTCCTTCCTGGCGGGGCGGGATCGTCAGACGCGGTCGAGGTCGACGGTCACGCGGCGCTTGAAGCGCAGGGTGACCGGGCCGAGCAGGCCCGACGGCAGGGGCTTGTTGCGTTCGTTGGAGAGGGTGTTGGCGATCCGTACGGCGACGCGGTTGCGTCCGGGGACGAGCAGTCCGGTGACGTCGCTGACGAAGGGCGCCCACAGCAGCGGGGGGAGGGCCGTGCCGTTGACGGTCACCTGGGCGACGTCCCGGACGTCCCCGAGGTCGAGCAGGACCCGCCGGCCGTCGAGGGTCGCGCCGTCCACGTCGAGGTCCCTGGTGTAGGTGCCGCTGCCGGAGAAGAGCGGGGCGTACGACGTCCAGCTGCCGGGCGGTCCGGTGACCGGGGTGTCCGCCTCCCGGTCCAGGGTGAGCGTCCAGTCGCCGGTGACCGGCACCGGGGTGAGCGGGTCGTCGACGCGGACCGTGCCCTGGTAGGCGCGGCTGCCGTCGGTGCCGCCGAGAGGGTGGCTGCCGGGCTCCGCCGTCTCGACGGTGGCCCGCAGGACGCGGCCGTGCCGCTCGACGGCCAGCACGTCGACCGGGGCGGCGGTGAGGTGCGGCGGAACCGACTCGTGCGCGCGGACGACGACGATCCGGGTCTCGTACGGTGCGAAGGTCAGCGGCACCAGGAGGCCCCGTCTGCCCGTGCGGTGGAGCGGGGCCGGTCCGGTCTCGCCGGTGGTCGGGTCCCACAGTTCCGGTACGCCGTCGGCGGGCAGTACCGCGGTGGTCGTCACGGCGGTGCCGCTCTCGTTGTTGAAGAGGAAGGCGGTGTCGTCGCCCCGGGTGACGCGCAGGGCGCGGATCGAGTCCTGGGCTGGTTCCAGGACGGCCGCTGCGGCTCCCGCGTCGTGCGCCGCGCCGCCCAGACCGCCGGCGTCGGCCACGCGAACGGCGCGGCCCCGGCCCAGGGCGCGGCTGCCCGGGGTGGTGTCGGGGAACAGGTCGTGCAGGGCGCGGGTGAGGGAGCGGTCGTCGGCGTCCGCCTCGTCGGCGGGCAGCGTGCCCACGGCCACCACCGTGCCGCCCGCCCTGACGAAGGCGTCCAGTGCGCGGACGGTCGCGGTGTCCAGGGTCGGTGTCTCGGGCAGGACGACCAGGTCGTAGCGGGCCTCTCCCACAGCGAGCCTGCCGTCGCGCACCCGGGCGTGGGCCAGCAGGTCCGGGTCT
This sequence comes from Streptomyces humi, assembly GCF_001005085.2. GTDB lineage: Bacteria > Actinomycetota > Actinomycetes > Streptomycetales > Streptomycetaceae > Streptomyces > Streptomyces humi. The sequence continues at coordinate 47,109 of NZ_LBMU02000091.1, read as the reverse complement.
CCGGTGAGGGCGCCCTCGTGGAGGAGGTCGAAGTCGACCTGGGCGCGTTCCAGGGCGTAGGCGGCGTCGCTCAGCGCTCCGTCGACCGTGCCCTGCTTGTCGGTACCGGTCCACTGCTCGGCGGCCCGCTGCGGCTGGAGCAGCGCGGTACGGGCGGCGGACGTGCCGCGGGCCGCCTCCATGACCCGGCCGATCCACTCGGCGAGCGGCCGCATCGACCACCACCAGGGGGCGCGGGGCCCGAAGGGCGGCGGGAAGTAGACGACGGTCTCGTCGGTCCACAGGGCGTGCAGGACGGTCAGGTTGACGCCGCGGGCGGCCTGGGCGCCGACGGTCGCGTGCACGAAGCCGGGGGTGACCTGCCAGCCCATGTTGCCGAACATCTCCATCAGGGTCCGTTCCCGGCCCATCTGGTGGGCGACCGAGACCGGGTTGCGGGGCAGCATGGTCTGCTGGCCCGCCACGTACTCGGCGGTGATGATGTCGCCGCCGGGCACCTGCGCCCACTGGTTGACCTTGTGCAGGTCACCGGTGCTGGGGACGCGTTTGGCGGGGGCCGTCTCGTCGTAGAGCGGATTGGTGATGAGGGCGACCCCGCGCTGTGCGCACCACTCCCCCTGGGCGCGGAAGTAGCGCGCGAACCGGTTGGAGACCGCCTGCCAGTAACGGCCCCGCGCGATACGGCCGTCACGGCCGAGGTCGTCGGAGGCGGCGGCGTAGGCGACACCGGGTGCGACGCCGACGTCGCGCAGGGCGCGGTCGAGCGTCGGCGACCACGGCAGCCGTTTGAAGTGGGCCTCGGCGGAGGCGAAGAACGGCTCGTCGTCCCAGAAGCCGGGGATGACGGTCCCGAACCAGCGGTGGAAGCGCCGGTGGTACTCGCCGGGGACGATGTCGAGGAAGAGCCGCACGGGTTCGTCGTCCAGGAGGTCGACGTAACTGCGGCTGTAGCCCTGGGTGTCGTCGACGAGCGGGACACCACCGAACAGGTCGAGCTGCCAACGGCCCTCGGGGACCTGCCAGTCGGCGTTCTTCGTCAGCCGGTCGGTGAGGTCGACGACGGCGGACGCGTCCGTGGTGCCCACCGGGCGCGCGGCGGCGGCGACGGCCTCGACGGCGAGGGCGGCCCGCTCGGGGAAGTCACCGGCGGCGGCCGGGTCGTCGAAGGCCGTCGTGTACAGGGTGCTGCCGTCGGGCGCGGTGACGGCGAGGCTGTCGAACAGGCCGCGCTCGTCGCCGACCGCGCGCACCCCGACCCCGCCGGCGGGGTGGGCGCCGTCCGTGACCGTGCCCTTGGCCCGGCCGTCGAGGGTGACGGTGAGGGTGGTCCCGCTGACGGTGACGACGAGGGTGTGGTACTTGGTCTTGTTGAAGCCGTCGGTGCGGGTGCTGCGCAGCAGTTCCACGGGGTCCGCGCCGCGGGCCAGCCTCAGTACGGTGACCACACCGGTCTGGTCGAAGGTGACGGCGTAGCCGTCGAGGCCGTCGGCGGCGGCGCGGACGACCAGTCCGGCGGCGGTGTGGTCGGCCTTGGCGCTCGCGGTGACGGTCAGGTCGGTCCAGTGGTCGCCGCCGCGCAGCACGGTGGCGCCGGCCAGCACGGCGGCGTCGGCGACCAGGTGCCCGGCCTCCACCCCCACGCCAGTGCTGCGGCGGAGGTCGGCGCGGATCGGCCCCTCGACCACCGTGGTGGACCGCCACAGCGCCTTGAGCCGCAGGTCGGGGCGGGGCTGGTAGGTCCGGGAGCCGACCGTGCCACCCTTCACGATGAACTCGCCGGCCCGGCCGCTCGGGAAGTGGTCGTCGTTGAACAGCCACACGCGCATGCCGGTGCGTTCCGCGGTCCGCAGCACGTGCTCGACGATGTCGAACCATTCCTCGGTGAAGAAGACGGGCCGCATGGCGTCGTTGTCGAAGGAGAAGAGGATCACCTCGTACATGCCCTTGTCCCGCAGGTCGGCCAGTTGGCGGTCGACCAGGTCGGGGGTGACGGGCCCGTTCCAGTACCAGTAGACGGTGGGGCGGCTGTCCTTGGGCGGGTCGGAGAAGTGGCGGGCGGTGAAGGCGGCGGAGGTGGTGGCCAGGGTGGTGGCCGGGTGCTCCGGCGCGGCGGAGGCCGGCTGCGGTACGGCGATACCGAAGCCGGTCAGCCCGGTGGCGAGGGCTGCGCCGGCCCCGGCCGCGGCGACGAATCCGCGTCTGGACAGGGGGACTTCGGGGGTGGGTTCGGACATGCGGGTGCTCCAGCGGATGCGAGGGGACGTGCAGGTGGACGCGGAGACGGGGATGACGATGGAGGTGGCGATGGGAGGGGCGATGGAGGTGGCGGGTGAGCTTCGGCGGTGGACCGTCAGGCCGCGGCGAGCCGGGCCACTTCGGCCGCCGTGAGAGCGCGGTTGTGCACCCGCAGATCGCGTACGGCACCCTTCAGGTAGGGGTGCGTGGTGTTCTGCGAACGGCCCAGGTACGAGCGGGTGGTCACGCCGAGCAGCAACGGGCTCGCGACCATCGCCGGGTTGCGGCCGCTCTCGGTGCCGTCGAGGTAGAGCACCCCGGTACCGCCGGCCAGGGTGAGTGCCACATGGGTCCAGCTGCCCACCGGCAGGGGTCCGGCGGCGTCGATGTAGTCCTCCCGTTCCATCCCCATGATCTTCAGCGCGGCCCGGGCACGGCCCGCTCCGGTGGTGGCGGCGAGGAAGAGGTAGGTGTCCTTGTGGTAGCCGAAGTCGAAGACGCGCGCTGAGGCCGCGAGGGCGTCGACCCGTACCCGTACGCTGATCGTCAGTTCGTCCAGGCCCGTCAACAGGCCTGCGGGCAAGGCGACATGGCCTCCGGTGCCGTTCAGCCGGACGGCTGGTCCGGTCCCGTCGTCGGCCCAGTCCGCACCGCCGTCGAGGGCGGCGTCGGCGAACCGGCCGGTGGCGTCGGCGGGGGTGCCGGTGCCCTCGTCCAGTGGGTAGCGGGCGACGTCTCGGGCGCGGCCGGGGCGTGGGGACACCGCCCAGTACACGTTGTAGCGCTGGTGCTGGACCTCGTGGAACGGCCGCAGGGCCACCGGGTCGCCGTCGGCGAGTGCGGTGAACCGGCTGGTGGTGCCGGTGACCGGGCGCAGCGACGTGGGCGCGATGGTCGGGATGGTCGCGAGCTCGGTGTCACCGTATGCGCCGGCCAGCACCAGGGGGCCGTACGACAGCGTTGTCACCTGCGGGTTGTCCGGGGCCGGGGTCCACACGGGCCGCCTGGGCAGGGTGAGTTCGACGGTGTCGCCGGTGCGCCAGGTCCGCTCGACCGCCGTGTAGGCGCCGGGGCGGACGCGGGCGGTGACCTGACGGCCGTTGACCTTGAGCAGGGCGTCCCGGCCGGTGTCGGCGACCCAGCCGGGAATCCGGATGTGCAGGGCGAAGTGCCCCCGGCCGGCGGTGACGGTGAGCCGTGTGTGTCCCTCGGCGGGATACCGGGTCTCCTGACGGACGATCACCTCTTGGCGCCTCCAGTGGACTTCGGACGGGATGAAGAGGTTGACGTAGAGGGCGGGGGAACGCGGGTCGTCGGCGCGGAAGTAGACGGAGTCGGCGAACTTGGTGTGCGTCTCCAGTCCGGTGCCGTGGTCGCAGGAGAAGTTGTCGTAGTCCCCGCTGTAGCTGCCGGGAGCGGAGCCGAGGCCGCCCTTCGGCTCGCGCCGGGAACCGGCCCACAGACCGGTGTAGTAGGTGACGAACCCGTGTGCGGAGTCGGGGTCCTGCTCGCCCAGCATCTGGTTGTAGAGGGTCCACTCGTAGTGGTCCATGTAGGCCGACCGGCCGGGGCGGTGCAGGAAGAGCTGCCGGCCGAGCTTGAGCATGTTGTAGCTGTTGCAGTTCTCGCAGGTGACCTCGGACAGTCTGCTGACGATCTCGTCCGGCGGTCCGAAGAGTTCCTGGTTGGAGTTGCCGCCGATGGCGTAGGAATGGTGCCGCACCACGGCCGCCCAGAACGTGTCGGCGATGTCCAGGTAGCGGCCCTCACCGGTGGCCTCGTAGGAGGGCACGGTTCCGACGATCTTGGCGATCTCGGTGTTGGCGTGCCGCCCGGCCAGTTCGTCGCGCCCGGCGGCGAGTGGCGCGTACAGGTCCTCGTGGTCGAAGCGGCGGGCGGTGCGCAGGTGCGCCGGGTCACCGGTCACCAGGTAGAGCCGCATGAGCACGTCGTTCATACCGCCGAACTCGACCTTGAGCAGGTTCTGCATGCGCTCGTAGGAGAGTGGCGCCGTGCGCGCGTCGGCCCATGCGGCCAGCTGCCGCAGCACGTCGAGGGCTTGCGCGTTCCCGGCGAGCCGGTACTGGTCGAGCAGACCGGCCATGATCTTGTGCAGGGTGTAGTACGGCGCCCAGGGTTTGCCGCCGGCCTCCAGCTGGTCGAAGACCGATTCCGGGAAGGCCGACAGGTAGCCGGGGGTGAACCCGGCGGCGGAGGCGGCGCGTTGGCACTCGGCGAGCGCGGCGACGAGGGCGCGGCCCTTGTCGGCGTACACCGTGTCCCCGGTGTTGGCGTACGCCTGAGCGAGGGCGCTGAGCAGATGTCCGGTGGTGTGGCCGCGCAGTTGGACGGTGGGGGCCTCCCAGCCGCCGCAGGGTTCGGCGGTGGACGCCAGGCCGACGTTGAGGCGGAAGGTGTGCAGCAGCCGGTCGAGGTCGACGAAGAGGAGATAGGCGCAGGTGCGGCGCATGTTGGCGAGGAAGGGGCTCTCGAGGAGCCGGACGTCGGCGAGGTCGAAGGCGGCGAGCGCGGGACCCCCGGCGGCGGGGGCAGCGGTGATTCCGCCTCCGGCTGCGGCACGGGCGGTGACAGCGGGGCTGATCGCGGTGGTGGCCGCCGCCGCGGCAGAGGCGGTGACCAGTAGCCGACGGCGGGACGGGCCGGAGGTGTCGCGAGGTGCGGGCAACGTACGGAACTCCCTCGGCAGGATTGAATCGTTTTACGATGCAGGCGCTGACGCTAAGGTCGGTCATGGCAAGCGTCAAGGCTTCTCACATGTATTGATCGAGCCACGCCTGCCGGAATGCGTGACATCGCAGGTGGGGATGGATGGTTCAGCCTGCCGAGCGGCCGGGATCGGGAACGAGGTGCCGCCGGAAGACCCGGGAGGAGAGAATTGAAACGTTCAATTCCCTGGCGGCGGCTGTTGCCGGTTCAGGTCGAACGAGGGCCGCGCGTGAGGGGCGGTGCCTGCCGACCGTGGCGTGCGAGGGAGACGACAACGGCCCCGCCTACCGAAGGGGTGCGCGTCAAAAAGATGCGGGTCCGCCCGCATCATGCGGACGGACCCGTGATCGAGCGCCGGGCAGGCCTTGCACCTGCATCTCCCCACAGGAAGCGGGGCGTCTTTCCTTGGACCACCAACGCGCGTCCGGCACACCGATAGTTCGGCGACCGGCTCAAGATCCATCATAGCCCATAGCCCATAGCCCATAGCCCAAGGCCAGAGGCCGCAGGCCAAAGGCCCATCGCCCATCGCCCATCGCCCATCGCCCATCGACCGAGTGACTTCCGCCGCGCCTACCGCGCGGGGCCCTTGAGGCGGAAGCGGGGGTGGGGTGCGGTACGGCCGGTGGCCAGGTCCGCCGCCAGTGCGCCGATGAGCGGGGTGAACTTGGCGCCGTGACCGGAGCACGGGGAGACGACGACGAACGGACCGTGCCGGTCCAGGACGAAGTCCTCGTCGGGCGTGCTGGTGTAGAGACAGGTGGCCTCTGCCACCGGATCCGGGTCGAGGCCGGGCAGCCGGTCACTGACGAAGGCGCTCACCCTGCTCCGGGACGACGCGTCGACGATCCCGCTGCGGGTACGGGCGGTGGTGGGCGTGCCCCGGTCGTGCTCGGCGACCTTCACCGCGGGAGACGGGCCTCCGTCGGTCCCGGACGGCAGCCCGTAGAGTTGCAGCTCCCCGTCCCAGACCAGGGTGGGCCACCGAACCTCGGGATCGCGCTGGCGGAAGTGGAAGACCTGCTGCTGGGTCACCCGCAACGAGGGCAGGGGAACGGGCAGTTGAAGCTCGGGCAGCCAGGCCCCGGCGGCGATCACCACCGTGTCGGCGAGGATCTCCCGGTCCTCGCCCGCCCGCAGCAGCACCCGCCCGTCGGCCTGGACGTCGATACCGGTGACCCGGGCACCGAGCACCACCTCAGCCCCGTGCTCCGCCGCTCGCCGCACACACACTCGCACGGTGGCGTCCGCGTCGACCACGCCGGCGTCCGGGTGGTACAGCACCGGTCCCGTGACACGGATGTGCGGCCAGCGTTCCGCCGCGGCCCGCGCGCCGAGGAGTTCATGGGGAACCCCGGCCGCGTCGAGCAGCGCGGCCATCGCCTGCGGGTCCAGACGCTCGCCCATGTCCAACCCACCGGTCTTGCGCAGCAGGCCGGTGGAACTGTCGTCCTCCAGTTCCCGCCACTGCTCCTCGGCCTGCCCGGTCAGCCGGACGTAGAAGGGGTCGCCGTAGGCCCGTCGGAAGATCCGTGAGCTGCCGTGCGAGCTGCCGTGCCGGTGCCCGATGTCGTACGCCTCGACCAGGGTGACCTCATGGCCACGGCGCGCCAGCTGCCAGGCGGTGGCCGCACCCATGAGGCCGGCGCCGACGACGGTGATCACAGTCCCTCCTCAGGAACCCGGTTGGTACCCGCTAGCGGGACGCGGACCATGGCCGCGGACTCGATGGTAGATGCAACCGGATTTTCCGGTGGCACGGGCGTCGGTGGGCCGAAGGCGCCCCAAGCCGCCCTTGCTCGTTGAAGCTTCACATTCGTTACGGTTTCATCACCTCGACTTCATGAGTCTTACATCTTTCTCACCTTCCCCGTTACGGTCATCCCTCCACGAACGTCTCAGGGGGACGCATGTCGTACAACCAACCGCCGCCGTCGGACTCTTCGGGCTGGAACCAGGTGCCGCCACCGCCTCCGCTCCCGCCCCGGCCGGCCGGCCGGCGGCCCGAAGTGGGCGCGCAAGAGGGTCGTCATTCCCGCGGCTGTTCTCATCCTCTTCCTGGGGGTGGGGATCGGTTCCTCCGGCAGCGACCAGAAGACGGCCGCTGACGCCAAGCCGGCGCCGCGCGTCACCGTCACCGAAACCGCCAAGGGCGAGGCTGAGCCGGCTCCGACAGTGACCGTCACGAAGACCGCGAAGGCCAAGGCGGCCAAGGCGACACCGAAGAAGACGAAGGACACGACGACTGCGACGGCGGCCGACCAGGTGGTGTTCAAGGTGTGGGGCAGCGCCCCGGCCGGTACGGACATCACCTACGGCAGTGACACCGACAACCTCCAGGGCTCCGGCCTGCCGATGACGAAGACGCTGAAACTCACCGACGACGCCATGTACTTCCAGGTAACCGCGCAGCTTCAGGGCGGCGGCGACATCCACTGCTCCGTGACCGTGGAAGGGCAGACGAAGAAGGGTCACGCGGCCGGCGGATACAACATCTGCTCCGCGCAGCTCAGCAGCGACTTCTTCGGCGGTTGGAACTAGACGCAGCGGAACGGGCGCTCACCGCGCCGCCGCGGCGGCGCGGTGAGCGCTCGTTCGTGTGACGACCCGGCGGCACGGCCTCGCGTTTTCCCACGCCTGCTCTACCGTGTCCGCCTGAACAGGTACTACTCAGGGGGAATCAGTGCGATCCCGCGCAATCAGTGCCACCTTGCTGTGGGTGGCGGCCATCAGCGTCACCGCATGCGAACCTGCCGACACCAACAGCTCGGGAAAGAACCCCGTCGCGACGACCGCACCGGCCAGGACGACCGGCAGTCCCGCCGACGACCCCAAGGACGCCGGTGTCGCCGGTGTCGCCGGTGTCGTGAGCAAGACGGTGCCGAACTTCGTCGGCATGGGGCTCCAGTCGGCGCAGGACAGCGCCCAGCAGGACGGCTTCTACGTCCTCAAGTCGCATGACGCGCTCGGCCGGGACCGGATGCAGGCGTTCGACCGCAACTGGAAGGTGTGTTCCCAGAACATCGCCGCGGGCAGGACCGTCCCTACGGACACCACCCTGGATTTCGGGACGGTGAAGCTGGAGGAGACCTGCCCGGCGAAGGACGAGAAGCCCCCGTCCGCGGAGGGCGGAAAGCTTCCCGACTTCAAGGGGAACTCGGTGAAGGCCGCGCGCGCGGCCCTCGATCCGAGTACGTCCTTCAGCGTGAAGGACGCCTCGCCGGAGGCGCGATGGGTGCTCGTCGAGTCCAACTGGGAGGTCTGCACCCAGTCCCCCAGGGCGGGCACCGCGATCGACGGGCAGCCGGTGTCGGTCACCGCGGTGAAGTTCGGCGAGACCTGCCCTTAGCCGCCCCGAAACGCCCTGCCCTCCGCGGAGGGCGGGGCGCTCACGGTCAGGCCGCCGGTGCGAAGGCCGTGATGGCGTCGGCGAGGTCGGCCGGGGCTTCCAGCGGGATCAGGTGTCCGGTGCGCGGGATCACCACGAAGTCGGCTCGGGGAAGATACGGCACCAGGTTGCTACGGAGCACATCGGCAGGCTCGACCTGGTCGTTCTCTCCGGCGATCACGAGGGAGGGAACGCCGATCATGCGCGTGTGCTCGGTGATGTCCTGCGCGATGCCGCGCAGCGGCCACTCCGTGCGGGCGGCCTCGGAGACGGTCCGCGAGTCGGTCACGATCCGCGCCTTGACCGACGCGGCCAACTCGGTCGCGGTGAGGATGTGGTCCCGTGCCCCGGCGACGGACTCGGGAGAGTCGTAGGCGTGGGAAAGAGCTGCCCGGTACTCGTCGGTGATCTGCGCGGCGGGCTTCGCCGGACCGGAGCCGACCAGGACGATGCCGCGCAGGCCGGCGGGCCTGGTGGCCGCGACCAGCTGCGCGACCTTGCCGCCCATCGAGTGCCCCACCAGGACGTATTCGGTGACGCCCGCGTCGGCCAGCACGGCAAGCGTGTCGTCGGCGAGCTGACCGAGCGTGTAGGGGCCGGGCAGACCGCTCGACCGGCTCCACCCACGGAAGTCGACCGTGAGGGTGTCACGGTCCGCGAGGCGGCCGACGACGAGGTCCCAGGTCCGGGCCGAACCACCCCAGTAGTGCAGGAACACCAGGGTCGGGCCGGCCCCGGTCCGGTGGTCGTAAGCGGGCATCTGCGTCTGCTGCGTCGTGTTCACAGTGGGCTCTTCCGGTCGGTGTGCTGGGCGGTCGCCCCTTGTCTTTCAGTGAACTCGCCGGGCCCCTTCGAGGCATCGGCGCGACTGGTCGACGGATGGTGAAAAATGGACTCGTGCGTGTGATCCGGCAGATGACCTACCAGCCCGCGGAGCACCGCGCCGCCGCGGTCGAGACGATGACGTTCGACCGCCTTCGCGAGCTGAACGACGGCGGTACGCAGCGCGCCGACTTCCATGTCCTCGCCGTCGTCGACGCCGGGCACGGCACGGTCACGGTGGACTTCCTCCACCACCCGCTCGAGGAGCGGTCCGCGGTGTGGATTCCACCCGGCGCCGTACACCGGTGGGACGACATCGCCGGTGTGGCCGGCCACCTGGTGCTGTTCGTGCCGACCGCGCCGGTCACGCACGCCACCCGTGAGCTCGTCGCGTCACCGGACCTCGTCGCGCACTGGAGGCTCCCCGACGCCGACTGGCCCTTCGTCGAAACGGCGCGCGACCATCTGCTCCTGGAGGCGTCCGCCCCGCCCGGGAACGCCCCGGCGGAGCTGCCCCGGATCCTGCTCTCCGCGCTCATCGCCCGGCTGCGGCCACCGCACGCCCAGGCGGGGTTCACGCACCCGGTGTTCCCGCTGTTCCGCGCCAGTGTCGAAGCGCACTTCCGGGAACATCACGCGGCCGGCTACTACGCCCGTACCCTGGGATACGCGCCCCGTACCCTTTCTCGAGCGGTGCAGCAGGTCACCGGCCGCACGGCGAAGGCGTACATCGTCGACCGGATCGTCCTGGAGGCGAAACGGCTCCTTGCGCACGACGGCCTCACCGCGGCTCGCTGCGCCACCACGCTCGGCTTCCCCGACGCCTCGAACTTCTCGGTGTTCTTCCGCAAGGCGACAGGCATGCGCCCGGGTGCGTGGCAGGCGGCGGTGACGGTAGCGTGATCGGCGTGACGGCTGACGATGCGGCGGCGGAGGGTGCAGCCCTGGTCGGCGGCATGATGAACGTGGGCGCGGTGTTCCGCCACGGTGCCCTGGTGGAACGCCCGGCGCCGCCCACCGCGCGCGCCCTGCATGCCCATCTCCGCGCGCTCGGCGAGCACGGGTTCGACGGGGCTCCGAGGCCGATCCGTCTTACGGCGGACGGCCGGGAGCAGCTGACCTTCGTCCCGGGCGACGTCGCTCTGCCGCCGTTTCCGCGCTGGGTGATGTCCGAGAGCGCGCTGCGATCGGTGGGAGGACTGCTGCGGCGGCTGCACAATGCCGCCAGGGCCGTCACCGTCGACCCGTCCGTCGAGTGGCCCCGCTCCCTCGCCGACCCGGAGGGAGGGACGATGCTGTGCCACAACGACGTCTGCCCGGAGAACGTCGTCTTCCGCGACGGCCGTGCCGTGGCGCTGATCGATTTCGATCTGGCGGCTCCCGGCCGCGCGGTGTGGGACGTCGCCATGACCGCCCGCTACTGGGTTCCCATGCTCGATCCCACGTCCGCGGCAGTTCGCCATCCAGCGGGGCTGGATGCCCGGGCACGGCTGCGGATCCTCGCCGACGGTTACGGCCTCTCCCGGCAGGAGCGCGCTGAACTGCCCGGTGTCGTCGAACAGGCCACCGCGTCCTGCCGGGCCTTCGTCGCCGACCGGGTGGCCGAGGGTGACCCCGGCTACCTGCGGGCGCTGTCCGAGGGTGGTGGCTGGCAGCGCTGGGACCGCATCCAGGAGTGGCTGGCGGTCCGTCGCGAGTCCTTCACGGCTGCCCTGTTGAGCTGAGGGGCTGCGTCTGATGACCGCGCCACCGCGGGCACGGCACCGCTGTTCGTCCGCGACAGCGACCTCGTCGTCACCCTCCCCGAAGCCGTCGGCCGGCCGGCAGCCGCTCCTGCCCCGCGTCAGGGCAGCCGCCGGCCGGCCGGGTCAGCGGTGTCGTCGGTCAACTCATGCCGTCAGCCGGGGGGTCGGGCTTCTCTTCGGGGAGGGGCCCGGTGCCGGTGACGATGTGGCGGATCGTTTCCAGCGGGAGCTTGGGCGAACCGTCCGGGTAGAGCAGGCCGTTGGTCTCCTGGGCGGTGTCCATGAACTGCGTGTAGCAGAAACCCGCGACGATCGGGCTGGTGTGCAGGACCTTGAAGATGTCGCCGAGCAGGGCGGCGTACTGGGTGTCGGAGCTGGTGCGCGTGTAGGAGAACTCGTCCTCCTCGGCGCCCACGGACAGCCCGCCGAACTCGGTGACCATGAGCGGGGCTTCACCGGCTCGGTAGCGCTCCGTCTGTCGTGCGGTGAGGGAGAGGACGCGTCCGGCCGGGCCCGGTGAGGCGAGCAGCGCCTCGAACCCGTCGGTGTCTCCGTAACGGCGGGTGAGCAGCTCGGGGTCGGAGGAGTAGTCGTGCACGCCCATGATGTCGCTGTCGGTGTGCTCCCAGCCCTCGTTGGACATGACCGGACGGGTCGGGTCCAGGGCACGGGTCAGGTTCGCGAGGGCGACCGTGTAGGCCTGCTGTGCTGGGGAGTTGGCGATGTCGGAGCAGCCCCAGCTCTCGTTGACCGGCACCCAGGTGACGATCGAGGGGTGGCTGCGGTCGCGCCGGACCAGGTCCAGCCATTCACGGGTGAGCAGTTCGACGGCCTCGGTGCCGTACTCGTACGCGGCGCCGGTCTCGCCCCACACCAACAGGCCCAGCCGGTCGGCCCAGTACAGGAAGCGGGGGTCCTCGGCCTTCTGGTGGACACGGACCGCGTTGAAGCCCATCGCCTTGATCAGTTCGACCTCGCGGCGCAGTTCGGCGGTGCCGGAGTTCGCGATCAGGGTGTCGGGCCGGTAGCCCTGGTTGAGTACTGAACGTACGTAGTAGGGGCGGTCGTTGAGGAGGAAGGCGCCACGGCCGACGCCGGCGCTGCGCAGGCCGACGTAGCTGTCGACGGTGTCGAGCACCTCGGAGGTGGCCGCGTCGCGGACGGTCACCCGCGCGTCGATCAGGGTGGGCCGCTCGGGGCTCCACAGCAGGTCCTCGCGGTCGATGCCGTTGCGCAGGGCGGGGACGACGAGGTCGACGCGGCTGCGCGGGGTGCGGACCGAGGTGACGGACTCGGCGAGGGTCTCGCCGTCGTGGGTCAGGACGATCTCCACGGTCACCGGGGCGGCCGGCACCGAGGCCAGGGTGATCTCGGCCTCGACGCCCCGTGCCGGGTCGGGGATCCAGGCCAGGTCGGTGAGGTGCTGGGCGGCGACGGTCTCGGTCCACACGGTCTGCCAGATGCCGGTGGTCCGCTCGTACCAGACCGCGTGCGGCCGGTCCTGCCAGTCCTGCTTGCCGCGCGGCTGTGCCAGGTCGGCCGGGTCGTCCTCGGCACGTACGACGAGCACGTGTTCGTCGGCGCCGGGGCGCAGCGCGTCGGTCACGTCGGCGGTGAACGGCGTCTGGCCGCCGGCGTGTTCGGTGACCAGCCGGCCGTCCAGCCAGACCCTGGCCCGGTGGTCGACGGCACCGAAGTGCACCAGCGCCCGCTCGCCGCCGCTGACGGCGAGTACCTCGTGGGGTATCCGGCGGCGGTACCAGACCACCGCGTGCGCCGCGGTCTCGCCGATGCCGGAGGCGGGGGCCTCGGGTGGGAACGGGACGGTGATCTCCCGGTCGAACGCACCCGTCGTCCCCTCGGAGAACCACTCCTCGCGCTCGCCCTCACGGGCGTCGTCGTACCCGAACTCCCAGACGCCGTCGAGGCTGTGCCACCGTTCCCGGCGCAGGATCGGCCTCGGATACGTCCCGTCCTGCTCGCTCGCCCTCACGGATCCTCCTCCTGCCCTTTTCCGGAATTCCCGGCATGGGCGTTTACGCGTTCGAAGCCCTGCCATCATGAGTGATCTTTTGCATCGATGCAAGACTCGGGTGGGGCACGAGGACGAGGTCGCGGCTCACCGGTGCGGCAGACTCTGAGGGCCGTCGGGAGCCCGATGGAGGTCACCCGGCGGGCGCCGGTGGCGGCAGGACGGGAAGGGAGGCCCCAGTGGCCAGAGTGCGGATGCGGGACGTGGCCGAGCACGCCGGGGTGTCGGTGCGGACGGTGTCGAACGTGGTCAGCGGCTATCCGCACGTCAGCCCGGACACCCGCGCCAGGGTGCAGCGCTCGCTCGACGAGCTGGGCTACCGCATGGACTACCTGGCCCGCGGCCTGCGTTCGGGCCGCACCGGGTTCATCGCGCTGGCGGTGCCGTTCGTCGCCGAGCCCTACTTCGCCGAGCTGGCCCAGGCCGTCATCCGGGCCGCGGGACGGCGCGGCATCACGGTGCTCGTCGAGTCGACCGCGGGCGACAGCGAGGTGGAGCGGCGGATCATCGAGGGCGGGCTGACCAACGTCGCCGACGGCGTACTGCTGAGCGCCCTGACCCTGCCGGCGGCCGACGTCGCCGCCAAGAAACCGGACTTTCCGCTGGTCATGCTGGGTGAGCACAGTGTCGGTGACCAGTTCCCGCGGGTCGGTATCGACAATGTCGCGGCCGCCCGCACCGCCGTCGAGCACCTGCTGGAGCAGGGCTGCCGCCGGATCGTCGCGCTCGGCCGCAACGGCAGCGAGAACGGCCGCCAGCGCACCGAGGGGTACGAGCAGGCGATGTCCGCGGCCCGGGTACGGCGGGTCAACTGGCTGGTCGTACCGGTCGAGGACTGGACCAGGGACCAGGGCCACGAGGCCGTGCGGGAGCTCCTGGAGGGCGACGGCCCGCTGCCGGACGCCGTCTTCGCCTTCAACGACGCGCTCGCCGTCGGTGCGCTCCGGGCTCTGGACGCCTCAGGGGTGCGGGTGCCCGAGGACGTGGCCGTCGTCGGCATCGACGCCATCCAGGAGTCCGCCTACACCCATCCGCCGCTCACGTCCATCGCCCCTGACCTCGACGCGATCGCCGAGCGCTCACTGGCCCTGCTGGAGGAGCAGATGCAGGCGCCAGGAGGTCCCGGCGAGGCCGCTCCCGGAGAGGACGCGCAGGCGGGAGCGGTCGTGGTGGCAGCCCAGGAGGCCACGCCGTACCGGCTGATCGTCCGGGAGTCCTCGCGCCGCGGGACCGCCCTGGAGTGACCGGGGGCCCGGCCGCGGCCTCGGGGACTTCTTCCCGGCGATCTATTGCATCGTTGCAAAACGTGTGCGAGGGTCTGCGCCATCGAGTTCACATCGAATTAACGAGGTGAATAACCCCATGAGCGGAGCGATGGCGCGCCGGCGGTTTCTTGCCCTCAGCGGTGGCCTTGCCCTGACCGGAGGGCTCGCGGCGTGCTCCTCCCCGCTCGCGTCCGGCCTGACGGGCTCACAGCCGGACACGGCGGATGTCATCTTCTGGAACCTCTTCACCGGCGGTGACGGCGCCAACATGGTGCTGATGGAGAAGGCGTTCCAGAAGGCCGACCCGGGAACGACCGTCGAGGCGACCGTCCTCGGCTGGGGCAATCCGTACTACACGAAGCTGGCACTGGCCACGGCCAGCGGCACCCCGCCGGACGTCGGCATCACCCATCTCTCCCGGCTCCCGCTGCTGGCCGCCTCCGGCCTGCTCCAGCCGGTGCGGGACACCCCCCTCGGGGAGCTGGGTGTCACCGAGGACAAGTTCACCCCGGCGGCCTGGAAGAAGGCCACCGTGGACGGCACGGTGTACGCGGTCCCGTTGGACACACACCCCTTCGTCCTCTATTACAACGTGGACATCGCCCGCAAGGCGGGCCTGCTGAACTCCGCCGGCGACGGACTCGTGCCCCTCAAGGGCGGGGAGGACTTCGTCGCCGCGGTGAAGGCGATGAAGGACGCGGGCGGCGCCCGGTACGGGGCGGTCATGTCGATCACCGCCGACCCGTCCACCGCCTGGCGCTTCTTCAGCATGGTCTACTCCGGCCTGGCGGGACCGATCGTCACCGACTCCGGCACGAAGATCGTCATCGATGACGAGGCGATGCAGGAGACGGTCGCCTTCATGCAGAGCCTCACCGGTCCGGACCTGATGCCGAGGAACCTCACCGGCGCCGGCGCCAACGCCCTCTTCAGCACCGGCAAGGCCGGCTTCCTCTTCGACGGCGAGTGGCAGATCCCGTCGTACCGTGGGGTGAAGGGCCTGAAGTTCGACGTCGTGCCGTTCCCGGCGCTGCTCGGCCCGAAGCCCGTCGCGTACGCCGACTCGCACGCGCTGATCCTGCCGCGCAACGACCGCGGCGACGAGACCCGTACACGCAACGCCTCGAAGTTCGTCAGGAGTCTCCTCGACAGCAGCGCGGTGTGGGCCGAGGGCGGCCACATCCCGGCCTGGCTGCCGACCCAGAAGAGCACGGCGTTCCTCGAACTGTCGCCGCAGCGCAACTACGTCCAGGCCGCGTTCGACGCCCAGTACGACCCGGTGGCCTGGTACACCGGCGCCGGCTCGGACTTCCAGGGCGTGATCGGCGGCACGGTCATCGAAGCCCTCGCCGGGCGGATCACGCCCAAGGGCATGGCGGGCGCGATGCGTTCCGCGCTGAAGCGGTACACCACGTCCCGACCGCCGGTCACGATGAAGTAGGAGGCAGACACCATGACGACCGTCGTCTCGACGCGACCGGCACCCGCCGCATCCCCCACGAACCACGCCGCCGACCGGCCCGCCCCTTCCGAACGCCGGGCGGGCAGGCTGCTCACCGCCCCCTTCCTCATCGTCTACCTGCTGTTCCTGGCCGGCCCGCTGCTCGTCGGGGTGGTGCTGAGCTTCTTCAACACCACCACCGTCAAAAGCGGCCTCGGGGACTTCGTCGGCCTGTCGAACTACCAGGAGGTGCTCGGCGACTCCCTCTTCTGGCAGAGCATGTGGCACTCGGTGCTCTTCACCCTGCTGACCACGCCCCCGCTGGTGGTCCTCGCGCTGGGCGTCGCCATCCTCGCCTCGCGCATCCGCCGCGGCCGGCTCTTCTACCGCATCGCCTTCTTCGTGCCGTACGTCGTGCCGTCCTCCGTGGTCACCCTGGTCTTCCTGTGGATGTACACCCCTCAGATCGGCCTCCTGCCGAAGGTGTTCGACGCGGTCGGACTGCCGGTCCCCGACTTCATCGGCAGCACCTCCGGCGGCTGGACCGCCGTGGTGCTGATGACCGTGTGGTGGACGTTCGGCTTCAACTTCGTCCTCTACACCGCGGCGATCCAGGACGTGCCCGCGGACGTGTACGAAGCGGCGGCGATCGACGGGGCGAGCCCCTGGCAGCAGATCCGCCACATCACGGTGCCGCTGCTCGGCCGGACCACCAGCCTGGTGCTGATCCTCCAGATCCTCGCCTCGCTGAAGGTGTTCGACCAGATCTACCAGCTGCTCGGCGGCGGACCCGACCAGTCCACCCGACCGGTCATCGAGTACATCTACGACACCGGCTTCACCGCCTACCGAGGTGGCTACGGCGCTGCCGCCACCATGGTGTATTTCGTCATCATCGTCGCGATCTCGGCGGCCTGGTACGGGCTGCGGCGCCGCCGCGCGACCGGCAGCGCGGCCTGAGCGGAGGACCCATGACCACCATCACCCAGCCACGGCCCGCCGAAGCGAACGGCGCGGTCAACGGCGCCACGCTCTTCAACCGGCTCTGCGCCGTGTGCCTGACCCTGTTCGCGCTGATCTGGCTGGTGCCCTTCGTCTGGGCACTGATCACCTCGCTGCGCGACGACGCCGCCATCACTCAGAGCCCCACGTCGGTCTTCGACGGCGGCTGGTCGCTGAAGGCGTACGCGACCGCCTGGGACAACCATCCGATCGGCACCTGGTACCTCAACAGCCTGGTGATCTCGGTACTCGCCGTGGTCTTCACGGTGGCCTTCTGCTCGATGGCCGGATTCGCGCTGGCCTTCCTGCGCTTCCGGGGCCGGGGCCTGGTCATGGCCGTCGTCACGGCCGGCCTGATGCTGCCGACCGAGGCGCTGGTGCTGCCCCAGTTCATCGAGTACCGGTCCTTCCACCTGCTCGGCACGTTCTGGGCGCTGGTCCTGCCGTCGGTCGCGGCACCGATCTCGGTGTTCGTCTTCCACTCCTTCTTCCGCGGCATCCCCACGGCGCTGATCGAGGCGGCCCGTATCGACGGCGCGAGCTGGTGGCGGGTGTACGCCACCGTCTGCATGCCGATCTGCCGGCCGGCCGTGTCCACGGTCGCGATCCTCACCTTCATCAGCTCCTGGAACTCGTTCCTGTGGCCGCTGCTCGTCCTCAGCCAGACCAAGTCCCAGACCATCCCCGTGGGTCTCGCCTCCCTGGTGGACCCCACCAGCCCGCAGTACGCCGAGATCATGGCCTCCTCGGTGCTCGGCTTCATCCCGCTCATCGCGGTCTTCCTGGTCTTCCAGCGTCAGATCGTCCAGGGCATCGCCACCACCGGCATCAAGTAACGGCCCCGCCCCACCGGACGCCGGCCGCGTGAAAACGTTTGTCGTTGTGCAAGTGGCCGGTAGGTGGGTACCTGCGTGCCACGGCCGCAGGCGGCGGGCGTCCGGCCGGCGCCGGTGCGTGGAAGGGGGCGGACGAGATGACGGTGGGCCAGGTACGGGGTCCGCGGGCTTTTCGAGGCTTCGCCAGAATACTGGGGGGCCGTTACCGTCTCGACGCGCTGATCGGATCGGGCGGGGCGGCGAACGTCCACCGCGGATTCGACCTCCGGCTGCGCCGGGCCGTAGCGGTGAAGCTCTTCCGCGCCGGTACCGGTCTCGACACCGAGGAGGACTTCCGCAGCGAGGCGACGATCCTGGCCCGGCTGGCGCATCCAGGACTGGTGACCGCCTACGACGCCGGGACCCATGACGGCGAGGCCTTCCTCGTCATGGAACTGATCGACGGCCCCACCCTGAAGAGCCGGATCGCCGAGGGCCCCCTGCCGTGCGCGGCCACCGCCGCGCTCGGGGCGCACCTGGGCGACGCCCTCGCGCACGCCCACGAGACAGGCATCGTCCACCGGGACGTCAAACCGTCGAACATCATCCTCGACGCCGCCGGACGGCCCCATCTGACGGACTTCGGGATCTCCCGCCTGCTGGACGCGACCACGCGCACCGCGACCGGCACCCTGACCGGCACGGCGGCCTATCTCTCCCCCGAACAGGTGCTGGGCCAGCCTGTCGGCCGCCCCGCCGACGTCTTCGCCCTCGGCCTGGTGCTCCTCGAAAGCCTCACCGGTCGCCTCGAATACGACGGCGGCCCCCTCGAGTCCGCGATAGCGCGCCTGCACCGCCCGCCGGTCCTGCCCGATTTCCTGCCCGCCTCCTTCGCCGCCCTGCTGCGGGACATGACCGCTCTGGACCAGCAGACACGACCCTCGGCACGGGACTGCGCCGAGGCCCTGACGCGCCTCGCCGGTACGAGCGCGGAGCCCGCCGCATGCGTCCCCCGGCCCACGATCGTTCCCCGGCCCGCGTCCGTTGCCGAGTCTGCCTCCGCTCCCCGGCCCGTGTCCGGGACCGTGCCGCGGACCGCGGTGGATCGCGTCGATCGTACCCACCGGAGCCTGTCGCCCGCCGCGGGAGCGGCCTCCACCCCGAGCGTTCCGGCCGGCCGAACCCCGGCGCCCTCCCGTCCCGTGTCCGCCCGCGGCCGCCTGCGGGCACGTGGGTCGGCGGCCGTGCTGGTCGCGCTCGCCGCCGCCGGGCTCGTCGTCGGCGACGGTTTTCCCCACCACGACACCACGACCGAAGCCGCCCCGTCCGTCACCGACCCCACCACGTCGTCCAAGTCCGATGACACCGCCGCGCGTCACGACGGAGCCACGTCGCTCTCCCACAGCCCTTCCGCCGCCGCCCACTCACCGGGTGACTCCGACCGGGTACCCGGAGCGCGGACGCCCGCCGGCTCCGCCCAGCCCGCCCGTGATGACGTCTCTCCTCCGGGCGGTGACGGACAGGCCACGGCCGACGCGGCCGGCAAGGGCAGGTCCGCGGCACACGGCGAACCACCGGGTCAGGCACGAAAGAAGCGCCACGCCAAGAAGGCGGCGCACGCCAAGTAGGCGGCGCGGGCCAGGTACGCGGTGCAGGCCGAGTAAGCGGTGCACGCCAGGTAAGGGGCGCAGGCCGAGAACGCGGCGCGTGCCAGTACGCGCTCGTAACACGGGCGTGCGAACCTGTGCCGGTCAGGGCTTGCGAACCTGTGTCGGTCGGGGCTCACGGGACGTCCGTGTGGTGTGAACAGTGGGGCCGCTCCTACTCTCTGTTGTCATGGACACCGCATATCATGATGGATCGTCATGAGCACCGCTCTCGACTCCCCCGCCGCCTCCTTACCCGAGCCCGCCTCCCCGTCTCCGGCCGCCGCCCGGCGTGGCTGGGAAGTGTGGAAGTCCCCCGCCGACCAGCCGCGCTGGGCGCGACCGGCGCTCCTGGCCGTCGCCGCCCTGGCGGCCCTGCTCTACTCCTGGAACATCACCACCAGCGGGTACGCGCCGTTCTACGCCGTCGCCGCCCGCAGCATGTCGCAGAGCTGGAAGGCGTTCTTCTACGGCGCGCTCGACCCGGGCGCCACCCTCACCATCGACAAGCTCGCCGGCTTCCTGTGGCCGCAGGCGCTCTCCGCCCGGCTCTTCGGCTTCCACGCCTGGGCGCTGACGCTCCCCCAGGTCGTCGAGGGCGTGGTCACGGTCCTCGTCACCTACCGGGTGGTCCGTCGCTGGTCGGGTCCCGTACCGGGCATCCTCGCGGCCGGCATCATGACACTCACCCCCGTGCTGGCGTCCATGTTCGGGCACTCGATGGAGGACGGGGCGCTCACCATGTGCCTGGTCCTGGCCGCCGATGCCGGTCAGCGGGCCGTGCTCGGCGCCCGGTTGCGGCCGCTGCTGGCCGCGGGCGCCTGGATCGGCCTGGGCTTCCAGGCCAAGATGTTGCAGGCCTGGGTGGTCCTGCCGGCTCTCGCCCTCGCCTACCTGCTCCTGGCCGCGGGCCCCCTGCGCCGCAGGACGGCCCACGTCCTGGCCGCCGGCGCCGTCACCCTCGCGGTCTCGCTCTCCTCGGTGCTGCTCCTGGCCGTCACCCCTGCCTCCGACCGGCCGTACGTGGACGGCACCACCGACAACAGCGCCGTCACCATGGTGTTCGGCTACAACGGCTTCAACCGCTTCTCCGACGACCTGGTGGAGGGCTCGGTCGACCAGATGACCGGGATGGTCGGCACCGCGGGCTCCCCGCCGAACGCCGGCGACCCGGCGGCGGGGCAACCGGACGGGACCGCACCCGGCGGCGGTCCTGCCGGCGGCGGCCCCTCCGGTGGCGGGCCCACGCCGGGCAAGCTGCTCGGCAGCCGCTTCGCACCCGAGGTGGGCTGGCTGTACCCGCTCGCGTTGCTGAGCCTGGTGCTCGGCCTGCGGTGGCGGCGCACCACCCCGCGCACCGACCGGATCCGCGGCGGATTCGTGCTGTGGGGGCTGTGGCTGACCTTCAGCGCCCTGGTGCTCAGCGCCATCGAGGTGCCGCACACCGCCTATGTGGCGATGCTCGCGCCGGCGCTGGCCGCCCTGTCCGCCACCGGGCTCGTGATGTTCTGGCGGGCGTACCGGGACGGCCGCAGGACCTGGGCACTGCCCGCGGCTGTCGGGGCGGAGCTGGTGTGGAGCGCGTTCCTCTGCTTCCTCTACCCCGACTTCCTGCCCTGGCTGCCCTGGCTGCTCATCGCGCTGGGCGCGGGCGCGATCGCGGCTCTGACCATCGCCCACCGCAGACGGCTGCACCATGGAAGACTCGCCACCGTCGGCCTGGTGGCCGCGCTGGTCACCGTCCTGGCGGCGCCCGCGGCCTGGTCGCTGTCGGTGCTCGACCCGCGGTACGCCGGAACCGCGATGGACGCCTCGGCCGGCCCGTTCGCCACGGGCGGCAGCGCGGTGCACAGAGCGGCGAACGTGGTGCACGGCGGGAACGCACCACAGGGCACGGCCGCCGCCCGTGCCTCCCTCAACGACTCCGACACGCTCACGGCCTCCCAGCACCGTCTGCTCCGCTACACCCGACAGCACAGCGGGAGGACGGCGTTCGCCTTCGCCACCGACTCCGCCGTCATGTCGTGGAACTACATCCTGGCGTCCGGCGCGAGGATCCTGCCGATGGGCGGGTTCAGCGGCGGCGCACCCACTCCCACCGTGGCGGACGTCGAACGGCTCGTCGCCGAGGGGCGGTTGCGCTACGTGGTCCTCGCCGCCGACGGCTGGGAGGGGTTCGCGCAGACCCAGGGGTCGGGGAACGCGGCCATCACCGCGGTGCGCTCCTGGGTGCGGACCGACTGCACCGTCGTACCGGCCTCCGTGTACGGCGGGAACAGTACGGACGCACAGGGCACCCTCTACCGGTGCGACGGCTGACACCACGTGCGGGTCAGGCGTGCGGGCCGGACCGGCCGCACGCCTGAGGGTCCTCGGGTCCGGTCACTCGTCGTCCGGCTTGCGGCCTTCGATCTGCACGCGCTCGTCCAGCAGCTGTGCGAAATCCGTCCAGATCTCGGCGTAGTGGCGGGCGAGACCCACCACCAGCGCCCCGCAGTGGCTCGGGACGGCGGCCATCAGTTCGTCCCACTCGTCCGCGGCGATCGCGTTCTGCCGCAGCAGTCGCAGCAATTGGCGTCCTCCCTCTTTGTGACGCAAGGAAGGGTCTCGGAGTAACTTTTCGAGCACGTTTGCGGGATCCGCCGAAACGAGCGGCGGACGGCGGTCGGCCCGCAGTTTGGCGGTGGGTGCCGTCTCCTCCGAACTCTCGCTCGGAGAAGGGGATTTGACGCGCTCAGTGACCGGCGACTGGCCGGTTTCCAGTCGTTTGCGGACGTCGCTGACCGTCGCGGGCGAGATACCGGCGAGCCGGGCCACTTCGCGCAGGGAGGCTTCCGGTCGTTCCGCGATCAGTTCGGCGGCCCGGCGTCTGCCGGCCACGCTGTTGAGCGGACGCACCTTGCCGTCCCGGCCGATCCGCGCGCTCAGGTGCGGTATACCCCCGGAACAGCGTCGGCGGATGGCTGCCACCGTCTTGGCTCCCAGCCCGGCCGCCCGGGCGATGGCCCGGTCCGACAGCTGCGGGTGCGAGGCGATGATCCGGGTCGCCGCGGCCCGGCGATCGGCCAGGGAGAGCGGGAGACCATGGGAGATGTTTGCTTCCACCGCGTACAGGAACGCGTCCTCGGGAGTTCCGTCGAAGAACTCGACCTCGATCGTCTTCTGGCCCTTCACCCGTGCGGCCAGCAGTCGGTGCATTCCGTCGATCACCCGCATGGTGAGCCGGTGAACAAGAATCGGAGGCAGCGCGGCGTCTATTTCCGCGAGCCGGGCCACGTGTTCCTCGTCCTGTCCCAGTGCTCTCAGGGAATCGCCTGGGAGGAGCGAGACGACAGGAACAGCGAAAGCGCTTTTCCTGGGATTTACAGAATGTCTTGCCGGACCGATCAGCCCAGCACTTTCATCGGACGTTGATTCCAGCGCACGAACCGACTGAACCAAAATAGCCACCCCGTTGGTTTTCTACCTGCACATACCTTTCGATCCGCGCAAGCGGACATGCTCCCGTTCTCACACCAGGGTCCACCGGCCCCGTCGCGCCGAAGATCACGCGCCGGAACCGGTTGACCGAGGAGCGCGGGCCCCCTACACGCCCCACACCCCTCCTGGCACACCGTACGGTCGCCATCGTCGCTGTTCCACTTCGCACCTGTCGACCGGCAGAACAGGGAAAATCCATCTCGCCCAGGGCTTGACTAGGACCGGACCCTCACTCCACCGGCCGTTCGCCCCGAAATCCCCTGACCATATTCCGAAGCAGAGTTTAGTGGAATTTCATATTCCCTTTCCTGGCGGCCCGACCCGGCTTCCCCGATGGGCCGCAAGTCGCTCATACGGTGGCGCGATGACTACGATCCGACGCAGGTTCTCCGGGCAAGGAGTCCGGATCTGTTGGGGGTCGGCGTGATCACTGGTCGTGCGGTGTGCTTCGACGGCTCGCGAGATTATGCATTCGTCCCGCCCGGCGCGGGCGATGTCTATCCACGGGTGAATGGGATCCGGATATCGGACTCTTATGCGCGGCCCGGTCTCCCGACGGAGTTCGAGGTCGCGAACGGTGAACGGGAGCCGGCCGCGTGAAGACCGTCGCGGTCGTCGGAACCGGCGCCATCGGCACGTCCGTGGCGCTCGCCCTGAGCCGACGGGGCCTGACCGTCCACCTCGAGGACGTGAATGCCACGGCCGTCAGGACCGCGGAGGCCATGGGGGCGGGCTCGGTCGGCGCACCGGCCGAACGCGTCGACCTCGCCGTGATCGCCGTCCCGCCGGCGCACACCGGTCCGGTGCTCGGACAGCTGCAACGCCGTGGGGTCGCCCACGCCTACACGGACGTGGCCGGCGTCAAGACGCGGCCGTACGACGACCTGCGGCTGGCGGGCGCCGATCCGTCCAGCTTCATCGGCGGCCACCCGCTCGCGGGCACCGAGCGCCTGGGCCCGCTCGCCGCACGGGCCGACGTGTTCGAGGACCGGCCGTGGATCCTCACCCCCACGGCACGCACCGCACAGTCGGTGCTGAACCGCGCGCTGGAACTCGTCTCCCTGTGCGCAGCGGTGCCCGTGATCATGGATCCGCTGGTGCACGACCGCACCGTGGCCCGCACCTCCCACGCGCCGCAGCTGATCTCCACGCTGATGGCCGCCACGCTGGTGGACGCCACGGAGTCCGACCTCCGGGTCGCGGGACAGGGACTCAGGAACGTCACCGGCCCGGCGGGCGGCGACCCGGGGCTGTGGCGGGACGTCTTCACCGCCAACGCGGACGCCCTGGCCGACGTCCTCGACACCTACGCCGCCGACCTCGGCCGGGCCGTCGGGGCGCTGCGGGCCCTCGGTCACACCGACGGCACGGTGCGCGAACGGGCGGAAGCGGAGCTGGACGGCCTGCTCCGGCTCGGCCACCGGGGGCGTGCCCGGGTGGCGGGAGCGGCATCGGGGGCGCCGGCCGCGGTCCGGCTCAGCGTCGCCGTGTCCGGCCGGCCGGGCACCCTGGCCCGGCTGTTCGGCGCGGTCGGAGAACTGGGCGGCCGTATCGAGGAGGTCCGGCTGGAGAGCGCCCAGGACCCGCCGCGCGGGAACGTGTCGCTGTCCGTGCCGCGGACCTCGGTGGCGGATCTCTTCCGGCTGCTGCGCGCCGGCGGCTGGACCCCGAACGTGGTGACCCTGCCGGACGCGCCGCACCGCGCGACGCGTCCGGCGGGACCCGGTGAGCCGGTTGCCGCCGAGGCCCGCGCCGACGAGGCGGGGTGACCCCGTCGGCGGGGTGTGCCAAGGTGTTCAGATGGCGCGCGGCGGCAGTTGAACAGCGTTGTGTACGGCGTCAGTCGACAGGGTTGTGTACGGCGTCAGTCGAACACCGTTGTGTACGGCGTCAGTCGGACCCCGGCCCCCGGGCGGTGAAGCGTCCCGCCTTGGCTATGACGTCGGGGCTGTAGAGCCGTAGCGCCTGGTGCAGCGCGAACTCCGCCAGGTAGCCGCGGAAGGCGGCGGGCGACTCCTCCGCGAGGTTGAGCATCCGCCGGTTGGCGGTCACGGCCGGACCCCGCAGCCGTTCGGCGCTGCGCTCCACCGCCGCGTCCAGGTCCTCGCTCTCGTGGACCTCGTCGAACACCAGCCGCCCCTCGGGCTCGGCCGCCCGGATGCGGCGTCCGTCCAGGATCACCTGGCGGGCCAGGCGGGGACCCACGGCTCGGGTCAGCCGGAAGTTCGCGGCGCCGGGCACGATGCCCTCCGCCGCGGCGGGCAGGCTGAAGTAGGCGTCCGCGGCGGCGAGCACGTGGTCGAACATCAGCAGGATCTGGGCGCCGCCGCCGATCGCGAACGTGTCGACGGCGGCCACCCAGGGCTTCTCCACCGTGCGCGACCAGGGGTTCGGCGGGGCCTCGGCGAGGACCCCCCGGAAGATCTTGTGGATGTAGCCGAGTTCGCGCCGGAGCAGGAAGTCCACCAGGGAGATCCCGCCTCCGTGCAGCGCCTTGAGGTTGATGCCGGCGCTGAAGACCCGCCGGCCCCGGTAGCGGGGGTGGGTCATCTCTCCGCCCCGCAGCACGCAGACCTCGACCCGCTCGTCCAGCAGGGCGAGATCGACGGCGGTCTCCATGTCGTCGATCTGCCGGTCGTCCTCCGCGTTCAGGCAGTCGACGCGGCACATGGTGAGGTGCGCCGCGCCGCCGACGCGTTCCAGACGCACCGAGCCGAGGTCGGCCGTGCCCGTCCGGGCGTACTCCGGCAGCAGGCCCAGGGCGCGCGGGGTGGGGCGGAGCATGGCGTCGAGGAGGTGGGGTCCGGCGCCGGGAGCACGCAGGAGCGCGCGGAAGAAGACGCCCTGGTCGATCTCGTCGCCCTCCTTCTCCGCCTGGGGCCGGGCCCGCTCGGTCTCCAGACGCGCGGCGGTGGGCACCAGGCCGGGGAACACGGTCGCCGCCCTCGCGGCCAGTTCGGCCACCCTCAGGTGGCGGGTGCGGCCCCCGGTGAGCTCGTCGTGCACCGTGTCGGCGTGCGTGTCGAGGAAGGCGGCGCGCAGGATCCGGGTGGCGTTCTTCCGCCGCGCGGCGACGTCCCGCTGTTCCGGTGACCGCTGCGACGGCTCGGGCAGGGACGCCAGGAGGTCCTCGGTGCGGGCGGCCGCCCCGGCCAGCGCGGTCCTCGCGGCCCCGAGGTCGGCCCGCACGGCGTCGAGGTCGTGGCCCGCGAGGGCACCGGCGTCGGTGACGGTCATGCCTCGGCTCCGACGGCGGAGCGGCGCAGTACCCGGTCGCAGGCCGCGAGATGGACTCCGAGCGCCTCCTCGAAGCTCGTGGTGGACGCGTCCAGCAGCAGCTGCCGCCGGATGGCGAGTTCGCTGCCGCCGACGGCGCCGGCCCGCTGCCGTGCGGCGGCGTCGGCGGCCTCGGCGTCGTCCACGACCTCGTCGACGAGTTGCAGGGCCAGCGCGTCGGCCGCCTCGATGGGGGTGCCGAACAGCACCGCCCGGCGGATCGTCGCGTTGCTCGCACCGTGCCGGGCGAGCCGGAAGAGGGCCATGCCCGGCCAGGTCGCGCCGTCGTCCACGGGCACCACCAGGCGCGCCGACCGTGTCAGGACCCGGTAGTCGGTGGCCAGCAGGGCGTCCAGGGCCGCTCCCCCGCAGGCGCCGTCGGCCACCGCGACCGTGGCCGCGGGCAGCCGCTCCAGCCGGCGCAGCGCCTGCTCCCACTTGTTGACCAGCGCCACCGTCAGTCCGCGCGCCCACGGGCCCTCGGGCAGCCCGGAGACCCGGACGATCACCTTGGCGCGACCGGCCAGGTCCTCGGCCCGGTCGCAGGCCGCTGCCACGGCGGCGATCGTCTCGGCCGACAGGGGCCGGCGTCCGTCGATTCCCAGGACGTGGTCCAGGGTCTCCGGGTCGGCGTCGCGCGTGCTCGCGCCCCCACTCATCTGTTCCTCCGTCACCACTGCACCAGGGCAGTCTCGATGGTCGAACCGGGCCCCATGGTCATGAGAACGCCGTGGTCGCCGGGCCGGGCCGCCCGTTCCGTCAGCAGCCGTTCGTAGGAGAACAGGAACGAGCCGCTCGACAGGTTGCCGTAGTCCCGCAGCACGCCGATGGTGTGCCGCACGTCGTGGCGGGTCAGGCCCAGGTTGATCCGCACCGCGTCGATGACCTTCTTGCCGCCCGAGTGCACCAGCCAGTGCCGGACGTCGCTGCGGCGCAGCCCGGCGGCCCCGAGCAGGCGGTCGACGACCTGTTCGGCGTTGGCGCCGACGACGTAGGGCACGTTCGGGTCGAGGTAGAAGCTGAACTTGCCCTGGCTGTCGTCCCAGTCGTAGCGCATCGCGTCGATCGCGTCGCTGATGAGGTGACTGGCGAAGCCCAGGATGCGGGGGCTGCCGGGGTCGGGCGTGCCGGCGGGCGGGCCGTAGGCGGCGTCCGGCGGGTCGGCGACCAGCGCGATGGCGGCCGCGCCGTCGCCGAAGAGGCTGTTGACCACGGCGGTGCGCAGGGTGGAGTCGATGACGTACGCGGCCGAGCAGGCCTCGGCGCAGAGCATCACGGCGACCTTGCCGGGGTTGGCGACGGCCCAGCTCGCCGTGGCGTTGAGGGCGTTGAGCCCGGCGTTGCAGCCCATACCGACGACGTCGACGCGGCTGGCGCCGGAGCGGATGCCCATCTCGCGCATGAGGTGGGCGCTCAGGCCCGGGGTGAGGAAGCCGGTGGTGGTGACGCAGCACAGGTAGTCGATGTCAGCCAGCTCCAGGCCCGAGTCGGCCAGGCATGCCCGGACGGCCCTGGCGCCCATGTCGAGGGCGAGCCGCTTGTGCTTGGCGAGCAGTTGGCCCTGGGCCTCGGCCTGCGGTGTGCCGTCGGCGCCCCGGGGCGGCGTGGCGAGGAAGCGGCGCTCGATCGCGCTGTTGAGGAAGACGGAGCGGACCTTGGGATCGGTGATGGCGAAGAGGTCGAGGAGTTCGGCCTGTGAGTACGACTGCTCACCGGTCGCGGTTCCGACGCCCGCGATCCTGGCGGTGCCGGAGGTGTTCTTCCCCGCCGGCGCGGGCGGTTCCAGGGTCGCTGCACCCGGAGAACTGGCGGCTCGGGTCATCGGAAGGTCCACCCCCACATTCGGGTCTTGCTGCGTACGAGAAACTTCGGTACGAACACTTTTCGTCCTTCCAGGAGTCGGCCGGAGAGCCGGTCCGACAACAGTGGCGAGGGCCCACTATGACGCGGCGAAGGTAAAGCCATCAACCGGTCGGGTCAGTGCGGACTTTCCCACGGAACGGCGTCATGGGACCTTGGGTGGATGCAGATGGACACTCCGCGCCTTCGGCTCCGTCATTTCACCCCCGCCGACGTCGAGGCTTTCGTCGCCTATCGCTCGGACCCGGAGGTCGCCCGTTATCAGGACTGGGAGTTCCCGCTGCCCCTGGAATCGGCGCGCCGACTGGTCCGCGCGTACTCCCGCAGCGATCCTGGCGCGCCGGGCTGGTTCCCGTACGCGATCGAGGTGAAGGCCGACGGCTGTGTGGTGGGCGACGTCGCGGTGCACCGCCGACGGTCGGGCGAGGAGGCCGAGCTGGGCTTCAGCCTGGCCCGTGACCGGCAGGGACAGGGGTACGCGACCGAGGCGGTCCGCGGCGTGCTGGGCACCCTGTTCGCCGGGGGGCTGCGCACGGCGGCGGCCGAGTGCGACGTACGCAACGAGCGGTCCGTGCGTCTGCTGGAGCGAATCGGATTCACGTGCACGGGGCAGCGCACGGTGTTCGCCCGGGCAGGCAGGGAACGCATCGGAATGCTGGTGTTCGCACTGCCCGCCGAACGCTGGAAGGCGTCCGGCGGGCAGTGAGAGAACCGTACCGGCAAGCCGTGTCGGTGAGCCGTTTCGGCAGCGGGACGGTTAAGCCGTCTGCGCTTTCACGAAGTGGGTCAGACGCTCGATTCCGTCGGCTATTTCCTGATGGGTGAGATAGCTGACGGACAGCCGGATCTCGTGATCCCCGCCGCCTTGCGGATAGAAATACGACATGGGCGTCCAGATGACGCCGAATTCCTCCGCCGAGCGGGCGAGGGCCGCGTTGTCGGCACGGAACGGCACCTGGGCCGCGAGGAAGAAACCGCCGGCGGGTTCGTTCCAGCGCACGCCCAGCCGGGCGCGCTCGTCCTCCGGGAAGGCGCGCTCCAGTTCCCGGAGCGTGACCCGCATCGCGTCCCCGTAGTAGGCGGCGGCCCGGGCGTTGAGCTCGGAGGTGCGTCCGTCGGCGGACAGCAGCATGCCCGCCGCGACGGCCTGACTCACCGGGGAGGTGTTCACGGTCACCATGCTCTTGATCTTGGTGAGTTCGTCGGCGAGCAGTCCGGTGCGTCCCGCGTCGTCGACGACGCTCTGGTCCGCGACGGCGAACCCGACCCGGGCCCCGGGGAACAGCGTCTTGGAGTACGAGCCCAGGTGCACGACCCTGCGGTCGCGGTCCAGGGACTTGAGGGTCGGGAGCTGCCGGCCCGGACTGACCATCCGGTACGGGGTGTCCTCCAGGATCAGCAGGTCCTCGCGGCGCGCGAGGTCGAGGAGTTCCAGCCGGGCGCTCAGCGGCATGGTCCGGCCGGAGGGGTTGGAATGGTCGGGGATGACGTAGAAGGCGCGGGGCCGCCGTCCGCGGGCCCGTTCGGCGCGCAGGGCCGCCTCAAGGCGCGCGGGGTCGAACCCGTCGTCGTCCTCCTCCACCGCGGTCACCTCGACGTCCAGCAGCCGGGCGGCGCCGGTGATGCCGACGTAGCAGGGGCTGGAGACCAGCAGCGCGTCGTCGGGGCCCGAGATCAGGGCGCGGACCGCCAGGAACATCGCCTCCTGGCAGCCGACGGTGACCACGACCGACTCCGGCCCCACGTCGATGTTCTCGTCCTTGCGCAGCGAGTCGGCGATCAGCTCGCGGATCTGCCCGCTCGTCGGGCCGTACTGGAAGAGCGCGGAGCGCACCTGCTCCGGTGAGGCGCCGCCCTCCTCGAGGTGGTCCAGGTAGCGGCGCAGGTACGTGAAGATGTCCTCGGTGCGGAAGAAGCCGTCGTAGGGGCGGCCCGGGGCGAAGGAGATCGCGTCGGGGTAGCGGTGGGTGATCTCGTTCAGGAAGTTCATGGTGTCCAGGACCGGATCCCGCAGACTGCCGTGCAGTTCCGCCTTGCGCAGACCGGAGCTCTCCGCACCGCTCCGCGCCGCGCGGGGCCGCGCCGCGGCCGGGGCGGCGGCGCCCACCAGGTGGGGGCCCGCCTGGGCGACGGAGGCCGTCCCGGTGAGCGTCATCGCCTCGGTGAGTTCCTCGGCGAGGGTGTCCAGCACCCGTCCCACACCTGTCTCCCCGTGGACCGCCAGCCCGTGCAGGACGGGCCGTCCGAGGAGGGCCGCGTCGGCGCCCAGCGCCAGCGCGGCCAGGACGTCGTGACCCCGGCGGACCCCGCCGTCGACGAACACCGGGCAGGCGTGGTCCACGGCGGCGGCGACCTCGGGCAGGACGTCCAGGGTGGCGGGCGCTCCGTCCAGTTGGCGGCCGCCGTGGTTGGACACGACGATCCCGTCGACGCCCGCGGCCAGGGCCCGGCGCGCGTCGTCGGCGGTCAGGATGCCCTTGACCAGCACGGGGAGGGAGCTGACGGAGCGCAGCCAGTCGACGGACGACCAGTCGAGGCGGTCGTCGAACGCGGTCAGCGCGTGGTCGGCGGGGGACGAGACGCGCTCGCCGGGAAGGTTGGCGGGCAGGACGCCGGCCGGGAGCCGGAAGCCGTTGCGCAGGTCGCGCAGCCGCCGGCCGAGGCGGGGCGCGTCCACCGTGAGCACCAGCGCCTCGAAGCCCGCCCGTTCGGCGCGCTCCACCAGAGCCCGGGTCACCGCCCGGTCCCGGAAGCAGTACACCTGGAGCCACAGGGGTGCGGACGCGGTCTCGGCGATGTCCTCGAAGGTGCGCCCGGCGAAGGTGCTGACGACCAGGGGGACGCCGGCCCGGCCTGTCGCCCGGGCGGTGGCCACCTCTCCGGCCTCGTGGACCAGCGTGTGATAGGCGACGGGTGTGACGGCGAACGGCGCCGCCCAGTCGCGGCCCAGGATCCGCACGCCGAGATCCGGCCGGCCCGCGCCGGTCAGGACGCGGGGCCGGAGCCGTACCCGGTCGAACGCCTCGACGTTGGCCGCGAGGGTCCGTTCCTGTCCCGCGCCGCCCTCGATGAAGTCCCACGTCCCGGGGCTCAGCGCGGAGCGGGCCAACTCGGCGTACTCGGCCGGCGTGTAGGGACCCCCGGCGGAGCCCACGGCGTCCGGGGTGCCCACGGCGTTCGCGGGGCCCGCGGCGTTCGCGGGGCCCGCGGCGTTCGGGGTGTCCGCGGCTTCGGCGGCGCTCGCGGCGTTCACCCGGCGGCCAGCCGATCGCGTTCCACGGCCTCGTACAGGGCACGGATGTTGGCGCTGCCGAAACCGCGCGATCCCTGACGTTGTATCAACTCGTAGAAGAGGGTGTTGCGTTCGTAGGGGGAGCGGCTGAACAGCTGGAGCAGGTATCCCCATTCGTCGCGGTCGGCGAGGATCTGCCCGGCGCGCAGTTCGGAGATCTCCTCCCGCATGTCAGCGAACCGCTCGGCGAGCAGGTCGTAGTACGTGCCGGGGGTGCTGAGGAACTCCACGCCCCGGTCGCGGAACTCGCCGACCGCCGGGATGATGTCGTCGACCAGGAAGGCCAGGTGCTGTACGCCGGGGCCGCCGTTGCGGTCCAGGAAGGCGTCGAGCTGTCCGGGGTCCTTGCCGGGGTCGGGCGCGACGAGGGTGAAGGTGACGCGTCCGGTGCCGCTGCGGACGACGACGGAGTCCATCGCCTGTCCGCCGACGGCGACGTACTCCGAGGAGTAGCGGTCCATGCCGAAAGCGGCGCCGTAGAAGTCGGCGTACCTGCTGAGGCTGCCGCCCTCGACGCACACCGCGACGTGGTCGAGCAGGCGGATCCGCCCCGCGGGGCCGGGCGGAGCCTGCGGCGCGGGGACCCATCGGCGTCCGGCGGGCCACCGGGCTTCCGCGGCGTCCGGGGCGTGGGCCACCAGGGTGTGGGTGACGTCCCCGAAGCCCGACACGACCGGACTGCCGTACACCGGGTCGAGCGGTTCGGCCCCGGCGGCGACGGCTTCGGCGTAGGTGGCGTCCACGTCGTCGCAGGCCAGGGCGAGGTCGGCGATGCCGTCCCCGTGCTGGTCGAGGAACTTCCACGTTCCCCGGCCCGACGTGATGACGAGGTGGGTCTCACCCTGGCGCAGCAGGATGGAGCTCCGGTCGGCCTGCACGCAATCCGCGACGCGCGTGAAGTCCATGCCCTCGACGAAGTAGTCGACGGTGGACGGTGCGTCTTTCGTGTACAGCTCGACGTGCGCTATGTCGTGCGCCGTCATGGACGTACCTCCTGAGGGACCGGGGATCCGGGCTGTCGATCGGCTACCAGCGCCATTCCTGCTGGCCGTAGAGGTGTCCGGACTTGATGCCGCGGTCCTTGCACCAGCTCATGAACTCGTCGATCTGCTTGATCTGGTACGTGTCCTCGGTGTACGTCGTCGCCATGACGTGGCCCAGCCAGGGCTCCTCGCCCATGGCGTAGACGTACGCCTCCTTGGCGCCGAGTTCGACCATGATGTCGCCGGCCTGCGCGGCGTTGGAGCCGGACAGCTTGCGGGAACTGCTCATTTTCTTGGTCACGGGCTTGGTCAGCAGCGCCTGGTAGAGCCAGGTGAGCGGGGCGCCGTCGCACTCCATGCCGAGGAAGGCGATGTCGGCGGTGCCGAGGTGCGCCTTCACGTGCCGGTACAGCAGCGGGTCGATACCGGAGGAGTCGGCGCCGACGAACACCTTCTTGCCGGCGAACTCGGCCCAGTAGGTGGACTTCCCGCGGATGTCGAGGTCGCAGTGCTCGCCGAGGAACGGGGTGGCGGTGACCTTGCCGCCGGGGAAGGCGACCTCGTCGAAGTCGTCGACCTCGATGACGGGGAAGCCCTGGTACTTCAGCATCAGCGCCATCGAGGGGTCGGCCAGGTTGCCGCGCGAGGCACGCGGCAGGACGACCGCGCCGACCCGGCCGCGCAGCTGGAGCAGCGTCTCCAGGACGATGTGGTCCTGGTGGCCGTGGGTGATGAGCACCAGGTCGATGAAGTCCGGCAGGTCGTCGAGGGTGTAGCGGTCGCCGGCCGTGTTGTCGGCGCTGATGAACGGGTCGGTGACGACAGCCGCTTCGGGGGTCTGAAGGACCAGACAGGCGTGTCCGAAGTAGCGGATCCGGCCGCCGCTGTCGATGTGGCGGTCCGGGGAGAGGGCGGGCTGCTCGCTGAGCATCCCGGACAGCTGCTTCGTCTGATCCTCGTCCAGCTCCAGGGCCTCGCGCAGGTGGGCCAGGGTGGTGGGGCGCACGCGGGTCCTGAACAGCTCTTCGAGGCCGGCGTGCCGGAACGGGATCGGCAGCTCCAGGACGTCCGGGGAGGGCAGTCGCGGGGTGCTGAGGATGAACGGACGTTCGATGCCGGTCTCGAAGGACAGCTGTACCGACTGGCGTGCCTCCTGGTAGACGCTGCTGTGGTAGGCCAGCGGCTCCAGGAAGCGGATCTGCGCCTGGTTGTCGGTGTCGTAGGCCAGCTCGACCAGGCCGCCGAGCTCCGGGGGCAGCTTCGGGTAGAGCGGGGTGAGGTCGAAGCCGGTGGCGTTCGCCCGCAGCAGTTCCTGGCCCTCGGCGATGGCCTCGGCGAACCGCAGCATCTCCGCCCGCTCGCGCTTGATGGTGGCCAGCAGGTCGCGTACCTCGTCGGCGCGCTCTTCGGGGATGTTGATGAAGTAGCCGCCGCGCAGTTCGGGGTTGTGGCTGGCCGCGACGTGGACCTTGGGGGATTGCAGGTAGGACTCCAGCAGCGGGACCTGGAGGAAGGCCAGGTTCATCGCGGCCTGTACGGGAGCGAGGGTGTGCGGCCAGACGTAGAACCGGTCCACGAGCGGCTCGACGATGACCTTGGACCGCAGATACAGCTGCTCTTCAGCCATGTGCTTGCCGCCTCCAGGAGAAACCGATCGGACATCGAGAAATCGAGAAATCGGGATGCGAGAAATCGGGGAATCGGGGAATGCCTGAGGTGGAACGACCACTTCAGAGAATCAGCTGATTCCACCGGAAGACAACCGGGAATGACTCTGTTCAACTGCGGCGCCGGGCGGGGCACCTGCGGAGAGCGATCAGGCGCGATCCGTCCCGGCGATGACTTCTTCGAGGACCGCCATGGCGCTGGTGAGTTTCATACGGGCCTGTTTCCAGGCGATCGAGCGGGGCCCTTCGAGGACGGCTGCCGAGACCTCCTCGCCGCGGTGGGCCGGCAGGTCGTGCATGAACTTCGCGTCGGGCCAGCGGGCCATCAGCCGCTCGTCGACATGGAACGGCTGGAAGACCCGGCGCCAGTCGGGATCCGGTTTGACCGTGCCGGTGGTCTGCCAGCGAGTGGTGTAGACGACGTGCACCTGGTCGGGGAGTTCGTCGAGGTCGTGGACCTGCCGGACGGTTCCGCCGGCCGCGGCCGCCTGCTTCGCGGCGTCGTCGAGGATCTGCGGGTCGAGTCCGTAGCCGGGTGGCGTGGCGAACGTGACGTCGCAGCCCGGCAGTCGGGAGAGCCCGTGCGCGAGTGCGGACGCCGTGTTGTTCCCCTCCCCCACGTACAGCACCGTCAGATTTTCCAGGGTCCCGAATTCCACGAGCATGATGCCCAGGTCGCAGACGCCCTGAGTCGGGTGTTCCTCGGTGGCCATCGCGTTGATGACGGGAAGGTCGCCGGCGCGGGATATCTCCCGCAGTTCGCGCAGCGGTCCGGCCGTGCGCGCGACGAGTCCGTCGAGCATGGATCCGAAGACACGTCCGGTGTCCTGGAGGGTTTCCCCGGTGGCCGTCTGGAGGTCCTGGGGGCCGTACAGCAGGGGGAATCCGCCGAGTTTGACGGTGCCCGCGCTGAAGGCGGTTCTGGTGCGCGTCGACGTCTTGGTGAACAGCACCCCGACGACCTTGTCGCGGAGCGGACGTCCGTGCGCCGTCTCGTCGTGGAACAGGTCCCGGGACCGGGCCGCGAGGCGTTCCAGGTCCTGCCTGGTCAGGTCGGACAGCGTGAGCAGCCCGCGTTCCCTTGCGACCATGATTCTCCGCTCTCGAGGGGCTTCACCCGAACGGTTCGGCCGGGTCTCCCCCGGCGCCGGCGCCGCCGATCCGGGCCGCCGTGATGCCGTGGGCCGCCCGCCAGCCGGGGTGGTAGAGGGTGCTCAGGTACCGGTCCGCGCCGTCGGGGCACAGACAGACCAGTTCGTGTGTCTCCGGTTCCTCGCCGAACAGCCGCAGCGCGGCGGCGACGGTGGCTCCGGAGCTGCCGCCGACGCCGATGCCGGCGTGCTCGGACAGCCACAGGCAGGCCGCGATCGCCTCGCTGACGTCGACGTACAGGGCCTGCGCCCGGTCGGCGGGCAGGAAGTACGACGGACAGCTGGCCCCGATCCCGGACAGCAGCCGCCTGCCGGGCGGTGCCCCGCCGAGTGCGGCGGAGCCGTGCACGTCGACACCGACCAGCTTCCAGGGGACGTCGGTCTCGTCGACGTACCGGGCGAGGCCCGCCAGGGTGCCGCCCGTCGAGACGGGCACCAGCAGGGTCGCGGGGCCGGGCACCTGCCGTCTGAGTTCGGGCGCCGTGGTCACGAAGTGGGCGCGGGGATTGGCTTCGCTGCGGTACTGGTTGGTCCACACTAGTCCGGGACGGGTGCGCAGTTGTTCCCGGACGTGCCGGATGCGGTTGAGAAGATAACCACCGGAGGAATCCGGTTCGTCGACGACCGTGACCCGCGCGCCCAGTTCACGCATGCGGTCCACGAAGAACGAGCTGGTGCGGGGATCGACGACGGCGTTGAAGGGAATTCCGCGCCCCTGGCATTCGGCCGCCATCGCGACGCCGAGATTCCCCGACGTCGATTCGATGATGCCGATGTCCTTGTCGATGCGGTCGGCCACGTGCTCGATGAGAAAGGCGGCGATGCGGTCCTTCAACGAGCCGTGGGGATTGTGCGATTCGAGTTTCAGCCGGAGCCGGCGCTCGAGTCCGTGCACCGTCACGGCGACATCCACGATCGGAGTGGTCCCGACCGGGGGAAGCGCCGGATGCGGAGAGCTCACCGCCCTCATGATGGAAACCTGTCAGCCGGCGGCCTCGGACATCTCCACGACGACGAGGCGACCGGTTCCCTTGAGTGTCGCCAGGTCGATGTCGGCGATGCAGCGCACCGGGTCGTCGTTGAGGATCAGGGTGCCCTCGACGTGGACGGTGCCGGTGCCCTGCCCGAAGTCGGCCGCGCCGAGCTCGGTCGCGTCCCGGTCCAGGCGTATCCCGAGGTCGGTGCCGCCGCGGGTCTCGGTGAACTTCACGAACACGGTGCCGATGTCGGTGAGACGGGTGTGCAGCTCCTCCAGGGTGGGCTTGGGTCCGCCCACCTCCACCGGCTGTGCGTCGCTCAGGCGTTGCGTCAGCTCATCCATGGCAGCCTCTCGTGGGCTTCTCGTGGGCTCAGTTCTGCTCGGAGTCGGCGTAGGCGAAGGCGAGGTCCTCGGGAATGCGGAACTTCAGCGTGGTCTCGCAGAATTCGCGCCACTCGGGGGTGTCCTCGGTGAAGAGTCTCTTGTCCTTGTCGACGCCGACCGGGCTGATCAGCACGGTCAGTTCGTCACAGAGGAACACCGTGGTGTCGTCGGTCATCTCGCGCTCTTCCGGCTGAGCGCCGGCCGCCCAGCCCGGGAACCGACGCAATTCACCCAGCAGGTAGGACTTGCAGTACTTCCTCACCGGAACCTCCGAAAGCGAGCCGACGGCGAACATGGGCACGCGCAGCACCGGGAAAAGGAGTTCGTCGGAATGCCGCGAAACGTGTTGTCGCGTGATTAGGCGCTCTCAGCGTACGGCAATGGTGCCTGCTCATCCATAAGTGCCCGTGCGGGACGGCTTGTTCGCGTGTTCAACCGCTTCCCGCGCGGCGGTTGAACACGCGAACCGGGTGGTGCGGTGCGGAGGTTCCGTCACGCGTCCCGCGAGCGCAGCAGCCAGCCGCCCGCCAGCAGCGCGCCGGTGGCCCACAGCGCCAGCACGCCCAGGCCCTTCCAGGGTCCGATGGGCAGCTTGTCCAGGTCGATGGTGCTCTGGACGGCGAGGCCGGCGGTCATCGGGGAGATCTGCTGGAGGTGGCGCTGCCAGTCCGGGTCGGCGACCACCTGGGCGAGGATCGGGAAGACGAACAGCAACGCGAGCACGATGCCGATGGCGGTCGCCGAGTTCCGTACGACCAGCGCGATCCCGAGGCTGAGGAGACCGATCAGGACGAGGTAGAGCACGGAGCCCACGGCGGCCCGGAGCGTGGACCCGTCGGCCAGCGACAGGGCTCCGTAGCCGTGCGCCTTGGTGAATCCGCGGTCCGGCTGGACGATCCGGCCGGTCAGCAGGGACGCCAGCACCGCGACCGTACCGGCCACCAGCATGACCGCGGTGAGGACGGACGCCTTGGCGCCCAGCACGGTGAGGCGGCGCGGCACCGCCGCGAGGGTCGTCTTCATCATGCCGCTGCTGTACTCGTTGCCCACCATGAGCACCGCCACGATGGCGACGACGACCTGCCCGACCATCACCCCGGTGAGGCTCAGCCGGGCCGGGTCCTGCCCGCAGCCCGCGGCGTCGCAGCGGGAGGTCATGGCCACCGCGGCGCCGACCGCCACGGTCAGGGCGACCACGCCCAGTACCAGCCAGCCGTTGCCGGCCTCGGTACGCAGCTTGGTCCACTCGGCGTGTCCGGCCCTCCTCATACGTCCCTCCGGCGCAGCAGGACCACGGCGGCGGCGAACGCCACGGCCGCGTAGACGCACAGCACGGCGAAGCCGGACCAGGGCGCCAGCGGGAAGTAGCCCGAACCGGGCGCGTAGACGGTGACGACCTGCTCGTACCGCGCGACGCTCTGCAAAATGGCGAAGCCGGCGGCGGGGGTGACCCGCAGCAGCCACTCGGAGGCGCCGTCCGGCAGCACCGAGGCGGTGGCGAGGAGGTAGGGCAGCACCATGCCGACGACGACCACGGTGATGGCGACGGCGCTGCGCCGCAGGACGGTGCCGACGGCGAGGGCGAGGACGCCCGCGACGGCGAGCAGCAGGCCCGTGCCGACGACGACCCGCAGTTCGGTGCCGGTGGGCACGGTGAGCACGGGAAAGCCGTTCGCCTTCGAGCGCTGTCCGCCCAGGGGCACCATGACGGCCGCGGAGACCAGCCCCACGAGGAACCCGACGGTGCCCACCACGAGTGCCTTGGCCACCAGGACGCGGCCGCGGCGCGGGCTCGCCGCCAGGGTGACGCCGATCAGGCCCCGCCGGTACTCGACGGTGATGTAGCCCGCGCCGACGACGACCATGATGATCAGCCCGGCGAACGCTCCGACGAGGAAGTTCTCGATGGTCCGCACGCCGCTGGTGGCGGGCCCGCCCACGACCGGCGCGATGTCTCCGGCGCCGGTGACGGCGAAGCCGCTGCCGGACGGGACGGCCTGGCCCTTGGTGTTCTGGCTGTAGCTGCCGGAGGTGCCCGCCCCGTCACCGACCTGAACCTGCTGCCAGTTGCCCGCGGTCCACTGGCCGCCGAGGTCCACCTGGTCGAAGGTGCCGGTGGCCACGGCGGGCGCGAAGCCCGTCCCGGTGCCGGTCTTCTCCTCCACGGACGGCGAGGTCACGAACAGCCCGACCTGCGCGGTCGCCGACAGCCCTGAGAGCCGTGCGCTGCCGGTCTCGGTCCACTTGGTGCCGTCGGCCGACTGGTAGCCGGTGACGGTGTCTCCGGAGCGCTTCAGACGCAGCCAGGCCGGCTGCTCGCGGCCGGCCCGTCCGGACGGGCCGGCGATGTCGTGCGTGTAGTCGTACTGCATGCGCACGCCGTGTGCGCCGGTCAGCATCATCGCCGCGTACGCCGAGCCCTGGTCCAGGCCGTCCTTGACGATGATCCCGGCCTTCGCCCAGGGCGCGAGTCCGGTACGGCTGTGCTCGGGGTCGGTGGCGACCACCCCGGTGAGCGACGACACGGAGACGGTGATGGTGCCGTCGCCCTGGAGCGGCTGGTGCACGAAGTAGAAGCTGTCGTTGACCGCTTCGCCGCCGGGGCCGACGGGCAGCGCGGCGCTGCCGTCCGTACCCGACGCGTTGCCCGCGGCGGTGGCGAGCAGTCCGACCAGGCAGATGACGAGGACGGCGCCGATGCTGCTCGCGGTCCAGCCGCGCACGGTGCGGAACTTGGTCCATTCCGCGTGCAGCAGCCGTCCGAAGCCGCCGCGTTCCGGCCGTGGCCTCGCGCGGGGCGGGGTGAGGGTGGAGGTCATCGACCGGCCTCCTCGGGCATCGTCCCGCGGTACTGCACGGCGTCCCGGGTGAGTTCCATGTAGGCCTCCTCCAGCGACGCGCGGTGCGAGGAGACCTCGGAGAACGGCACCGCGTGGGCGCCGAGCAGGGAGACGACGTTCTCGGCCGGCATGCCGGTGACGCTGATGGTGTCGGCTCCGCTGGAGCTGACGGTGGCGCCGGCGCGGGCCAGTACCGTCATGGCGTCGTTGCGGGCGGAGGTGCGCAGGGTGACGCGTCCCTCGGACATGGACTCCAGCAGCTGACGCACGCTCATGTCGGCGAGGACCCTGCCCCGTCCGACGACGACCACGTGGTCCGCGGTGTCCTGGAGTTCGCTCATCAGGTGGCTGGAGACGAGCACCGCCCGGCCCTGGGCCGCGAGCGAGGCGAGGAAGCCGCGCATCCACATGAAGCCCTCGGGGTCGAGGCCGTTGAACGGCTCGTCCAGCATGACGACCGGCGGGTCGCCGAGGAGGGCCGCCGCGATGCCGAGCCGCTGTCGCATGCCGAGCGAGAACCCGCCCGCCTTTCGCTGGGCCACTTCCTGAAGGCCGGCCTGGCGGAGCACCGCGTCGACCCGGACGCCGTCAAGTCCCTGTGAGTGCGCCAGCCACAGCAGGTGGTGGCGGGCGGAACGGCTGGGCTGCACGGCGGCGGCGTCCAGCAGCGCCCCGACGTGCTTCAGCGGTGTGCGCAGGTCCCGGTAGGGGCGGCCGCCGACCAGGGCGCTCCCCGCGTCCGGTTTGTCGAGGCCGAGGATCACCCGCATCGTGGTGGACTTCCCGGCACCGTTCGGACCGACGAAGCCGGTGACCTGACCGGGCCTGACGGTGAACGTCATCCCGTCCAGCGCCTGGGTGCTCCCGAAGCGCTTGCGCACGTCCCTGACCTCGATCGTCGCATCCGACTCATCGATCGTCTTCTCCATGGTGAAAACCCTAGGGAGAACGGGGTCCGCGGTCGTCACGGCACAGAGCCAGCTTTCACGGCGCCCCTGTGAGGGAGGAAAAACGCCGCCCCTCCCCCACATGAGGGATGGGCGGCGTCCGTGGTGTCCTCCCTGAGGAGGACGCCTACAGGTCGAACTCCTCGTACTCTGCCCCGTCCTCGGCCTCGCCGTCCGGGCCCACGATCGCGGCGATCGCCGCGATCGTGGGCTGTTCGAAGACCTCGGCGAGGGTCAGACCGACGTCGAACACCTCCCGGATGCGCGAGACCAGCTGGGTGGCCAGCAGGGAGTGTCCGCCCAGGTCGAAGAAGTTGTCCTGCACACCGACCCGTTCGGCCCCCAGGAGCTCCGCCCAGATCCCGGCGAGCACGTCCTCGGTCCCGGTACGGGGCGCCACGTACGCCTGCGCCGAGTCCGTACGGGCCGCACCGGCCGGCTCGGGCAGGGCGGCCCGGTCGACCTTGCCGTTGGTGGTGAGCGGCAGCTCGGTGAGCTCGACGAGGACCACGGGGACCATGAACGCGGGGAGCCGGCCGGCCGCGTGGGCCCGCAGCTCGGCGGTGGGGGGCAGGCCCGCACGCTGGTCGGCGGGGACCAGGTAGGCGACCAGGCGCCGGTCGGTGTCGTCGCCGTGGGCGGTGACCACGGCCGTGCGGACCGCCGGGTGGGCGCCGAGGACCGCCTCGATCTCCCCCGGCTCGATCCGGTACCCGCGCACCTTCACCTGGTCGTCGGCCCGGCCCAGGAACTCCAGCCGCCCGTCCGCCAGCCGGCGCACCCGGTCCCCCGACCGGTACATGCGCTGCCCGTCGCCCGTGAACGGGTCGGCGAGGAAGCGCTCGCCCGTCAGCGCCGGCCGCCCGAGGTACCCGCGCGCCACCTGTGCCCCCGCGATGAACAGCTCACCGGCCACTCCTGGAGGCACCGGCCGCAGCGTGGCGTCCAGGACGTACACCCGGGTGCGGGGAACCGCTTCGCCGATCGACGGCGCCCGCGTGCCGGCCGTGTCGCACGCGCCGACCGTGGCACAGACCGTCGTCTCGGTCGGGCCGTAGGCGTTGAACAGCCGGCGCCCGGCGGCCCAGCGCCGCGCGAGGTGCCCCTCCAGCCGTTCGCCAGCCGTGAACAGGGTGCCCACGGTGCTCCACTCCTGCGGCCGCAGCACGTCGAGCAGCGACGGCGGCACGGTCGCCACCTCCACCCCGCCGCGCGCGACGAGCGTGGCCAGCCGGTCCGGTTCGGCCCGCTCCACGGCGCCGGCCATGACCAGCGTGCCGCCGCCCGCCAGGGCCATCAGGACCTCCCAGACGGACGCGTCGAACCCGAACGGCGCGAATTGCAGCACGCGTGTACCCGCGTCCGGGCCGAGCACCGACCGCTGCGCCGCGGCCAGGCTCACGGCTCCCGCGTGGGTGACCTGGACGCCCTTCGGACGCCCGGTCGATCCCGACGTGTAGATGACGTACGCGGACTGGCCGCCGTGCACGGTCACGTCGAGCGGCCGTGCGGGCCGGCCGGCGAGGGCCGTCGCCACGGCCGGGTCGTCCAGGACGACCGTGCGCAGCCGTCCGACCGGCAGGTCGTCCACCAGGTCCTCGGTGCCCACGAGCACCGACGCTCCGCTGTCGGCCAGCACGAACCCCAGCCGTTCGGCCGGGTACTCCGGGTCCAGTGGCAGGTACACACCGCCCGCCAGCCACACCGCCAGCAGTGTCACCACCATCTCCGGCCCCCGGGGCAGGCACACGGCGACGACCGACTCGGCGCCCACTCCGGTGTCCCGCAGGTAGTGCGCCAGCCGCCCGGCCCGCTCCAGCAGCCCCGCGTACGTCAGCGTCCGCCCGCCCGCGACGAGCGCGACTGCGTCGGGTGCCGCCGTCGCCCGCGCGACGATCAGGTCGTGCGCACCGCGCACGGACGGCACCGGCGCGCAGGTGTCGTCCGCGTCGCGCACCAGCCGTCGGGCCTCGTCGTCGGCCAGCAGCGGCAGCTCGCCCACGGTCCGGTCGGCGTCCACGGCCACGCCCGCGAGCAGGGTCACGAGGTGCCGTGCCATCCGCTCGACCGTGCTCG
Organism: Streptomyces humi; assembly: GCF_001005085.2. Lineage (GTDB taxonomy): Bacteria > Actinomycetota > Actinomycetes > Streptomycetales > Streptomycetaceae > Streptomyces > Streptomyces humi. The sequence goes on along the minus strand of NZ_LBMU02000091.1, from coordinate 5,056 downwards.
CGTCGAACAGCGCGGTGCTGTACTCGAACTCCCCGGACAGCGCGCCGCCGTCCTCCACGAGCACCAGCCGCAGGTCGAAGCGGGTGGTCAGGACGTCACCGCCGGCGTCCAGGAACGCCTGGTCGTCGTCGACGACCTCGCCGCCGTCACCCTGCGAGAAGTAGTTGAACAGCACTTGGAAGAGCGGGCTGCGGGACCGGTCGCGCTCGACGACCAGATCGTCCACCAGCTGCTCGAACGGCAGGTCCTGGTGGGCATAGGCGTCGAGGGCCAGTGCGCGGACGCGGCCCAGCAGGTCGGTGAAGGCCGGGTCGCCGGACAGGTCGGTGCGCAGCACGAGGGTGTTGACGAAGAACCCGATCAGATCCTCGGTCTCGGCCCGGTTGCGGTTGGCGACGGGCGTGCCGACCACCACGTCGTCCGTACCGGCGTAGCGGCCCAGCAGGACGTCGAAAGCGGCCAGCAGCGTCATGAACATCGTCGTGCCGTGCTCGCGGGACAGTCCCCGCAGCGCGGCCACCGTCTCCTGCGGGACGGTGAAGCGGGCCCGGGCACCCGCCGGGGACCACACCGCGGGACGGGGCCGGTCCGTGGGCAGCTCCAGCACCGGCGCCCCACGCAACCGGTCGCGCCAGTGGGCGAGTTGCGCGTCGAGGACGTCACCGGTCAGCCACTGCCGCTGCCACACCGCGAAGTCGGCGTACTGCACGGCCGGCGCGGGCAGCTCGGACGCCCGGCCCGCGCGGAACGCGTCGTAGAGGTGGGTGAGTTCACGCTGGAAGATCCGCGTCGACCACTCGTCGGAGACCACGTGGTGCAGCGACAGCGCGAGCACGTGGTCGTCGGCGGCGAGCCGGACGAGGGTGGCGCGGATCAGCGGCCCGGCCGCCAGGTCGAACGGCGTCGCCTCGTCCGTCGCGACCAGCCGCCCGGCGGCCCCGAGCGGGTCGCCCGCGCCGGAGACGTCGACCAGCGGCAGCGGGAACTCCGCAGGCGGGTCGATCACCTGGTACGCCACCCCGTCCGCGCCGGTCACCAGCCGCGTCCGCAGGACTTCGTGCCGTGCGACGAGCGCCCCGAGCGCCGACCGCAGCGCCCTGATGTCGAGGTCCCGGCCCGTCCGCACCCGCATCGGCAGGTTGTACTCGGTGGACCCGGGCTCCAACTGGTCCAGGAACCAGAGCCGTTGCTGCGCGAACGACAGCGGCAGCAGCCGGTCCCGGCCGACCGGGGTCACCGGCCGCACCGTGGTCCGCTCCGAGGCCGTCACCAGCGCGGCCAGCCCGCGGACGGTGGGCCGGTCGAAGAGCGCGGCGAGCGGCACCTCGGCGCCCAGCACGTCCCGGATCCGGGAGACCACCTGGGTGGCGAGCAGCGAGTGCCCGCCCAGCTCGAAGAAGTCGTCCTGTGCGCCGACCCGGTCCACGCCCAGGACCCGGCCCCAGATCCCCGCCAGCAGTTCCTCGGCCGTACCGGACGGCGCCACGAAGGCGTCGGCGTCCGACCGGGTCGCGCGGGGCGCCGGGAGGGCGGCCCGGTCCAGCTTTCCGTTCGGGGTCAGCGGCAGCGCGGCCAGTTCGGTGAAGACGGCCGGGACCATGAACTCGGGAACGCTGTGCCGCAGATGCTCCCGCAGTTCGGTGGCGGCGGGGACGCCGTCGGCCGGTTCGGCCGGGACCAGATAGGCCACCAGGGCGCGGTCGGCGCCCTCGCCCCAGGTCGTCACGACGGCGGACCGCACACCGGGATGCGCCGTGAGGACCGATTCGATCTCACCGGGCTCGACGCGGAAGCCCCGTACCTTCACCTGCTGGTCCATGCGGCCCAGGAACTCCAGCCGCCCGTCGGCCCGCCACCGCACCCGGTCGCCGGACCGGTAGGCACGGGAGCCGTCCCCCGCGTACGGGTCGGCCACGAACCGTTCGGCGGTCAGCGCCGGCCGGTCCCCGTACGCCCGGGCCAGCGACTCACCCGCGATGTACAGCTCACCCGCGACACCCACCGGCACCGGCCGCAGCCGCTCGTCCAGCACCAGCAGCCGCACATTGGTGAGCGGTTCACCGATGGGGACCAGCCCGCCCGGTGACCAGTCCGTCGTGCCGTGCGGCCGCGGGCACACGGTACTGGCCGCGTCGATGGTGTTCTCGGTGGGACCGTAGAGGTTCGCGACGACGGCCGTGGCGTTGCGGGCGTAGAAGCGCGCCACGTCGTCCACGGGCAACGCCTCACCCCCGCAGAACACCGCGCGCAGCGACGGCAGGGCGGACGGCCATGGATGGGCCACGAACAGTTTGAACAGCGAGGGCACGAACTGCACCACCGTGATCCGCCGGGACTCCAGCAGTGCCACTACGTGGTCCAGGTCCCCGTGCCGGCCCGGCGCCACCAGGACGAGTTCCGCACCCGTGGAAAGCGGCCAGAGCAGTTCCCACACCGAGGCGTCGAAGGTCAGCGGTGTCTTCTGCAACACCCTTTCGGAGTCGGCCAGTCGGTGGCGGTCCTGCATCCACGACACACGGTTCAGCACACCCCGGTGGGTGATCTGCACACCCTTCGGACGGCCGGTCGAACCCGAGGTGTAGATGACGTACGCGAGCTCCAGCGGCAGGACGGGCACCCGCGGCGACGTGTCCGGCAGGGCCGTGAGGGCGGCGCGGGTGGCCGGGTCGTCCAGCCATACGACCGTCTCCGGTCCGCCGGCGCCGACCAGGCCCGCGGCTACTTCCCGGTGCCCGACGAGCACCGACGTGCCACTGTCGGCGAGCATGTACTCCAGACGGTCCGCCGGGTACGAGGGGTCCAGCGGCAGGTAGGCGGCGCCGGCCTGCCACACCGCCAGCACGGCGGCGACCATGTCCGGACCGCGTTCCAGGCACAGGCCCACCACGGACTCCGTGCCCACGCCCGCGCCGCGCAGGAGGTGCGCGAGCCGGTTCGCACGGGCGAGCAACGCCCCATAGGTCAGGGTGTGTTCACCAGACACCACGGCGACCGCGTCCGGCCGTGCGGCCGCGCGTTCGGCGATCAGCTCATGGATACCGTTCACCTCCGGCAGGGCCGCGGCGGTGTCGGTCCAGGTGTGCAGCAGGTGGTCGCGCTCGGGCTCGGTGAGCAGTGGGAGCACACCGACAGGCCGGCCGGGGTCGGCGGCGACGGCCTCCAGCAGTGCGGTCAGATGCCCGGCCATCCGCTCGATCGTCGAGGCGTCGAAGAGGGCGGTGCTGAACTGGATCTCCCCGGTCAGGGCGCCGGCGTCAGTGCCCTCCGTGCCCTCCGTGCCCTCCGTGCTCTCCGCGCTCTCCGCGCTCTCCGCGCTCTCCGCGCTCTCCGCGCTCTCCGCGCTCTCCGCGCTCTCCGTGCTCTCCGTGCCGAGCGTCACCATCAGGTCGAACTTGACGGGCAGGTTCACCGGGAGGGCCTGGGCGCTGGGCTCGCCGACGCGTCCCTCGGAGCCGGAGCCGCGTTCCTCGGAGTCATAGCTGAACAGGACCTGGAAGAGGGGTGTGCGGGAGCGGTCGCGCTCGACGACCAGATCGTCCACCACCTGCTCGAACGGTAGGTCCTGGTGCGCGTAGGCGCCGAGCGCCGTCTCCCGGACCCGCGCCAGGAGTTCGGTGAAGGTGGGGTCACCGGACAGGTCGGTGCGCAGCACGAGCGTGTTCACGAAGAACCCGAGCAGGTCCTCCGTCTCGGCCCGGTTCCGGTTCGCCACCGGTGTGCCGACCGCGATGTCCTCCGCGCCGCCGTAGCGGCTCAGCAGCACGTCGAAGGCAGCCAGGAGCGTCATGAACATCGTCGTGCCGTGCTCACGCGACAGGGCACGCAGGGCGTCCGCCGTCTCCGCGGGAACGGCGAACCGGCGCACCGAACCGTCGGTGGACCGCACGGGCGGACGCGGCCGGTCGGTGGGCAGCTCCAGCACCGGCACACCGGTCAGCTTCTCCCGCCAGTATCCGAGCTGGGCGTCCACGATCTCGCCGCTCAACCACTGCCGTTGCCACACCGCGAAGTCGGCGTACTGGATCGCCAACGGCGGAAGCGGGTCCGGCAGGCCCGCGCGGAACGCCTCGTACAGGGCGACCAGTTCCCCCTGGAAGGCGCGGTCGGACCACTCGTCGAAGACGACGTGGTGGAACGTCAGGGCGAGCACGTGGTCGCTGTCGGCGATCCTCAGGAGGCCGGCCCGCACGAGAGGGCCGGTCGCCAGGTCGAAGGGAGCGAGGCCCTGTCGAGCCGTCACCGCGTCGGCCTCACGCGCCGGGTGCGTGGCTCCGGAGAGGTCGATGACGGGGAGGGGGAGGGAGGTGGGCGGGTCGATGATCTGGTGCGGTACGCCGTCGGCGTCGGCCACCAGGCGGGTGCGCAGCACCTCGTGGCGGGCGACGATCGCGTCCAGGGCCGCGCCCAGGGCGCGCAGGTCCAGCTCGCCGGGCAGGTGCAGCCGGGTCGACATGTTGTACTCGGTCGACCCCGGTTCCAACTGGTCCAGGAACCACAGTCGTTGCTGCGCGAACGACAGCGGCAACGGGCGTTCGCGGTCCGCCGGTGTGACCGGCGGCAGGACACTCCCCCGGCCCGCGCCGTCGATCACGGCGGCCAGACCGCACACGGTGGGCTGGTCGAAGAGCGCGGCCAACGGAATCTCCACCGCGAACACCTCACGCACCCGCGAGACGATCTGCGTGGCGAGCAGGGAGTGTCCGCCGAGTTCGAAGAAGCTGTCCTGGGTGCCGATCCGGTCGACGTCGAGCACCTGCGCCCAGATACCGGCCAGCAGTTCCTCGGTCGCGGTCGCCGGGGCCGTGTACGAGGAGCCGGCGTGCGGGGCCTGCGGCTCGGGCAGCGCGGCACGGTCGATCTTCCCGTTCGGGGTCAGCGGCAACGCCGCCAGCTCGACGAACAACGACGGGACCATGTACTCCGGCAGCACCTCACGCACAAGCTCACGCAGTTCCGACACCGACGGAACTCCGGCAGCCGCGTCGGCCGGGACCACGTAGGCGACCAGACGCCGGTCACCGTCCGCGCCCCGAGCGGTCACCACGGTGGCGTGGAT
>NZ_LBMU02000090.1 GCF_001005085.2 Streptomyces humi | reverse complement strand
CTGAACCGCCCCGCGGGCCCGGCCGCCGGCCCGCCCGGCTACGGTCGGCGTGTCCTCGTGGCCAGTCGGGTCGGTGGCAGGAAATCTCGTACGTATGTCCGCTTCCAGCACGCGCCCGTCTCGCGCAGCTCCCGCCAGGTCGTGTAGCGGTAGCGGAAGAGGCGGGCGCGGACGAAGCGCGGGGGCTCGCCGGGCTGGAACGGGGAGCGGCGCAGCAGCCGCAGGGTGTCGCGGTCCTCCTCCAGGAGGCGCTCCACCAGGCCGCCGAACCAGTCGTCGGCGTAGGCGGGGGAGAGCGCGGCGAACCACATCAGCCAGTCGAGGCGCAGGTGGTAGGGGGCGAACTGGCGCGGCCAGTGCCGGGGATCGCCCGGCTTGCCCTTGAACTCGTACTCCCGCCAGTCGGAGTCCTCGCGCGGCGTGCCGTCCAGGGTGCCCTCGACCACCACCTCGTACCGGATCCGGCTGACGCTGCCGAACGCGCCGTAGGTGTTGACCAGGTGGAGCGGGTCGAAGGACCGGTTCATCACCTGGCGGCGGGAGATCATGTTCACCACGGGGCGGTAGCTCAGGAAGAGGATCAGCGCGGTCACGGCGAGGACGACGGCCTCGTACCACAGCGGGGCCGGCGGCGCGGCCGTACGGTCCGTGGGCAGCTCCAGTGCCGACAGGGCCACCACGACGGTGATCCAGTTGAGCCAGGAGAAGTTGCCGGACGCCACCAGCCACAGCTGGGTGAGGATCATCAGGGACGCGGCGGCCGTCGCGATCGGCTGCGGGGTGAACAGCAGCACGGGCACGACCAGTTGGGTGAGGTGGTTCGCGGCCACCTCCGCCTTGTGGACCGGTCCCGGGAGGTGGTGGAAGAACCAGCTCAGCGGACCCGGCATGGGCTGGGTCTCGTGGTGGTAGTGCAGGCAGGTCAGCTTGCGCCAGCAGGCGTCCCCGCGCATCTTGATCAGGCCCGCGCCGAACTCCACCCGGAACAGGATCCAGCGCAGCAGCAGGAGCACCACGAACGGCGGGGCCACCTCGTCGTTGCCGAGGAAGACCGCCAGGAAGCCGACCTCGAGCAGCAGGGACTCCCAGCCGAACGCGTACCACGTCTGGCCGACGTTCACGATCGACAGGTACAGCGCCCAGGGCACCAGCCACAGCAGCATCCCCGCCCAGAGCGGCAGTTCGGAGTCCGCGCCGGCCGCCAGCGCCACCGACACGGCGCAGCCCGCCCAGGCGCAGCCCGCGAAGAACCCGTCCGAGTAGCGCAGGTGGAAGAGGCTCGGTGCCCGCCGGAAGGGGACCCGTGCCACGAACCTCGGGATCGGCAGCATCCCGCGCTCCCCGAGCAGGGCCCGGAACTGGAGCGCCGCCGTCAGGAACGCGAAGAGGTAGACACCGGCCAGCGCCCGCTGGAAGACCAGCCGGCTCAACCAGTACCCGGGTGCGGTGAACCAGTCCACGGCCGTGCGCTCCTGCCTGGGTCCGGTGGGAAGGGGCCTGTCACCCTGTGTACCTCGCCTCCCCGGTCGCGTAACCCGGGTGAGTGATGTGGACAATGGGGATGAATTGCCCGGTCGTGCTGCGCCTGGCAAGGTGGCCCCATGGCTGATCGGGGAGCGAGCGCTCCGTCACTCCCGGACGACTGGCCCGCACACCCGGACCACCCGATCCTGGCACTCAACCGCCTGGGCACCTTCGACTGGGACCTGGACGCCGGTCTGTTCCACATGGACGCGCAGGCGTACGAGGTCTTCGACCTGCTCCCCGAGGAGTACGACGGGCGCCCCGAGAGCCTGGCCGTCCGGGTGCCCCTGTCGGAGGGCAGCCGGCTGGACGCGGTGGTGGCCCAGGCCATCAAGGACGGCAGCGAGAACTACGGGGCGTACTTCCGCATCCGCCGCCGCGACGGCACCCCGCGCTGGACCCACACCCAGGGCTACATCCGGCGGGACGCCACGGGCCGCCCGCGCCGGGTCGTGGGCATCGTCCGGGACGCCACCCGGGAACTGGAGGACAGCGAGGCGCGCAGCCTGCGGGCCGCCCAGGACGAGGCGCTGCGGCAGCAGACCAACGTGGTCCAGGTGATCACCGTCGCGCTCGCGCACGCCCGGAGCGTCCAGGACGTCATCGACGCCCTCAAGGACGCCCAGGGGATCCCCAACCTCGGGGCGGCCAGTCTGGTGATGGGCCTGCTGGAGGCGGGCCGGATCCGGCTGGTCGCGGAGGGGCCGGCGGGCAGCTTCGTACCCGGTACCCGGATCACCCGGGTGGAGGAGCCCTACCCGATGGGCGAGGTGGTGCGCACGCTCAGCCCCCGCTTCATCGAGTCGCCCGAGGACTTCGCCGAGAGCTACCCCGTACTGTGGCCGCACATCACCGGCCTGCGCATCACGTCGGCCGCCTACCTGCCGCTGATCGCGCAGGCCCGTCCGATCGGCGCCATGGGCCTGCTCTACGACGACCGGCTGGGCTTCTCCGACGAGGAACGCGCCGTCCTGGTCGCCCTCGGCAGCAGCATCGCGCAGAGCCTCCAGCGGGCCATGCTCTACGAGCAGGAGAAGGACCTCGCGCAGGGCCTCCAGCAGGCGATGCTGCCGCGCACCATCCCCAGCGTGCGCGGCGCCGACGTCGCCGTCCGCTACCGCTCGGCGAGCGCCGCCGGCACCCTGGGCCGGGACATCGGCGGCGACTGGTACGACCTGATCCCGCTGCCCGGCGGCCGGGTCGGCGCGGTCATCGGCGACGTCCAGGGCCACGACACGCACGCTGCGGCCGTCATGGGCCAGCTGCGCATCGTGCTGCGCGCCTACGCCGCCGAGGGCCACCCCCCGGCCACCGTGATGGCCCGCGCCTCCGTCTTCCTCGACGAACTGGACACCGACCGCTTCGCCACCTGCCTGTACGCCGAGGCCGACCTGTCCACCGGTGTCGTCCAGGTGGTCCGCGCCGGGCACATCGACCCACTGGTCCGCGGCGCCGACGGCGGGTGCCGCCGGGTGCCCGTGGAGGGCGGGCTGCCGCTCGGCCTGTCCGCGGAGTTCGAGAGCCTGGAGTACCCGGTGTCCACGCTGGAGCTGGATCCGGGCGAGACGCTGCTGCTGTGCACCGACGGACTGGTGGAACAGCCCGGCACCGACCTCGGTGACGGGATGCGGGCCCTGACCGCGCAGGTCGCCGCGGGACCGGAGGACGTACGGGACCTCGCCGACCGGCTGATCGAACTCGCCGAGGAGCGCGGCGGCGACGACGACGTGGCCCTGCTCCTGCTGCGCCGCCGCGGCCAGGACAGCACACGGGCCGTCGGCCGCCTCCAGCAGCACGTGGCCTCCGGCGACCCCGAGGCGCTGCGCCTGGCCCGGCACATGATCCGCGCCGCCGTCCGCGCCTGGGGCGCGGGGGACCGCGCCGACGAGATCGAGCTGGTCGCCGACGAGCTGATCACCAACGCGCTCATGCACACCGAGGGATCGGCGATCGTCACCCTCCGGGTCCTCGGCGGCAGTGAGCGCCGGCTGCGCGTCGAGGTCGAGGACTCCTCCAGCGCCCTGCCGCGCCGCCGCGAGGCGGGCGAGAACGGGGTGTCCGGGCGGGGGCTGCTGCTGGTCGACCTGATGACCGACGCGTGGGGCGTGGAGGCGCGCGGCGGCGGCAAGGCCGTGTGGTGCGAGTTCCGGATGCCGGAGAAGCCCGCCGGGAGCTGACCCCCGGCGCCCCGGGTGGCACTCTGGACGCATGCCCGAACTGCCCGAGGTGGAAGCGCTCAGGGAATTCCTGACCGAGCACCTGGTCGGCCACGAGGTCATCCGCGTGCTGCCGGTCGCCGTCAGCGTGCTGAAGACGTACGACCCTCCGGCCACCGCCTTCGAGGGCAGCGAGGTCGTCGCGGTGCGCCGGCACGGCAAGTTCCTCGACATCGAGGGCGACGGCGGCCTGCGCCTCGTCATCCATCTGGCCCGTGCGGGCTGGCTCCAGTGGAAGGACCGGCTGCCGGACGGTCTGCCCCGGCCCGGGAAGGGCCCGCTGGCGCTGCGGGCGGCCCTGGAGACCGGTGCGGGCTTCGACCTCACCGAGGCCGGCACCCAGAAGAAGCTGGCCGTGTACGTCGTCCGCGAACCGCTGGAGGTCCCCGGCATCGCCCGGCTCGGACCCGACCCGCTCGCCGCCGACTTCGACGAGGCCCGGCTCGCCGCGCTGCTCAAGGGCGAACGGCGGCAGCTCAAGGGCGCCCTGCGCGACCAGAGCCTGATCGCCGGGGTGGGCAACGCCTACAGCGACGAGATCCTGCACGCGGCGAGGATGTCCCCGTTCAAACTGGCCGCGTCCCTGACGCCCGAGGAGACGCACGGCCTGTACGAGGCGCTGCGCGGCACCCTCACCGAGGCGGTGGAGCGCTCCCACGGCCTGGCGGCGGGCCGGCTCAAGGCGGAGAAGAAGAGCGGGCTGCGCGTCCACGGCCGGACCGGCGAAGCCTGCCCGGTGTGCGGTGACACCGTCCGCGAGGTCTCCTTCAGCGACTCCTCGCTCCAGTACTGCCCGACCTGCCAGACCGGCGGCAAGCCGCTCGCGGACCGCCGGATGTCCCGGCTGCTCAGGTGAGGGGCGGTCATTTGGGATCGACGGTCACGAGGCGCTGTCCGTCCGCGCTGCGCACCTCGTAGTGGTCGATCTCGTCGGGATGCATCGAGGAGCCGCCCGACATGGTGCTCGTCCGGTCGTCGTGGTCCCGTTCGGCCCAGGTGGTGACGATCTGCTCGGACCCGTCGGTGCCGACGGCGATCAGCCGGCAGGAACGCGGTCCGGCCGCGTCCTTCACCTTCAGCTCGACCACGGTGCCGGAGTCCGTGTCCGCCTCCTTCACCTGCGCCCACACGCCCGACTGGGCGTCGGTGGTCGCGGCGACCTGCACGGTGGGCACGGTCTCGTGACCGGCGTACGCCATGATGCCGGGGCCCGCGACCGCGAACACCACGGACGCGGCGAGGCCGTACAGCAGCCTGCGGCGCTTGGCGCGGTGCCGGGTGGCGACCTCGGCGAGCAGCCTGTCCAGCAGCCGGGGACCCGGCTGGGCCATGGGGTGCACGAAGCGCGGCGTGGCCCTGCGGTACAGCATCAGCTGCCGTGCCGCGGGGCCGAACTCTGTCACGTGTGCCGCGCAGCGAGGGCACTCCATGAGGTGGTCCTCGAAGCGGAAGGCCTCCGCCTCGTCCAGCACGCCGAGCGCGTACGCGCCGACGTCGCGATGCCTTTCCAGGGACCTCATGCCGAATCCTCGTGCCGAAGGGTGGGGGTGGTGTTACTCGTTGCTCCTTGCTCCCACCCGTACGCAGTCGGCAGAGGATTCACTCAAGGCACGTACAGAATCGTAATCAACGGATTCGGAGCGGCCCCGCCCGCGGATTGGTCCTGAATCAAAAAAGATGGATGGCGAGGTGTCCGAGGGGCAGACCGAGCCGCCAGGCGGCCGTCCACACCTTCGGTCCGTCGTCCTCGCCGAAGACCGAACCACCGCCCGGCACCGCGTCCAGGTCGGGCGCGAGCAGCTCGGTCTCCTCCAGCCAGCGCCACGCGGCGACGGCCAGGTCCAGGTCGGGCGAGGGGCCGCCCGACTCGGCCGTCTCGGCCGCCAGCCCGGCCATACGTTCCCTTACCCAGTCCTGCCACGGCTGGTCGTACGCCGTGAGCGAAAGCCAGGTCTCCAACTGGGACACGACCCGGATGCCCGACAGTTCGCCGTCCGTGTCGGAGAGGAAGATGGTCAGCGCCAGCGCGTCACGGCCGGCCCGGAACTCGAAGGACGTCGGTGGCATGAGATCGCCGGTGCGCAGCAGCTCGTCGGCGATGTACTCGGCGTACAACCAGGCCATCGGGACCGCCAGTTCCCCGCTCCCGGCCCCGCCCGTGCTCTCTTGACCTCTGTGCAGCATCCCGTCCTGCCTTCCTCCGGTGCGCGCGTGGCCCCGACCCCGGGTCCGTCCCTCTCCCGGTGCGGAACACGGATGAAGACAGCTGATTGCTCGAACACGGTCCTCAGCAAGGCGCTTTACCGAGGTTTGACCTGGCTCACGGTTTCATCCCAGGTCGGGTGCATAACCGGGAAGGACCCGGCGCAGGGCACGCAGCGCGTAGTACGCCCGCGATTTCACGGTACCGGGAGGAATCCCGAGCGTCCGCGCGGCCTCCGCAACACTCGCCCCTTGGAAATACACCAGCACCAGGACGTCACGGTGTTCCGGGGTGAGAGTCTTCACAGCCTCCCGGACGTCCAGGGCCGCGGCGGCGCGTTCGGCGTGGTCGCCGACGGCCCGGGTGTTCTCCAGGACCGCGTCGTGCACCTCGGGCGGGCGGGCCTGCCGGGCCCGGCGCGCGTCGATGGCGAGCCGCCGGCCCACGGTCAGCAGCCATGGCAGCACGGAGTCGAACTCGTCGGCGCGCAGCGCCTCGGGGTGCTGCCAGGCGCGGACGAGGGTCTCCTGCACGAGGTCCTCGGCGCGCTGCCGGTCCCCGTCGCTGAGCCGCAGCAGCAGCGCGAAGAGGGGTCGGCCGTGCTCGCGCTGGAGTGCGGCGAGCTCGTGCTCGGCGGTCGTCGTCCCGTCGCGAAGCCCGTCGGGAAGCCCGTGGGGAAGGGTGGTTCCGGCCGTCATGGCCGTATGGCATCGCAGGGCCGGGCGCCGGGACAGGGGGCGCACAGGGATCTGCGGCGGACGGTCGATCGCGTCGGCGAACGGTGCGACGAACGGTCCGTCCTGCCCCGTACCCGACCCGGATGGGTCAATCGGGGCGCCTGAGTTGTTTGGGTTCCCGCCCACCTTCGTACCCATTGATCTGTAAATAGGACGAGCCTTGCGACTCTGGGGTGCTCCTGATGATCAATCGCAGACGCCAGGCGGCCCTGGCCCTGACCGCCCTCCTCGCCACCGCGGCCGCCTGCACGAACCACGAACGGCAGGAGCGTGCGGCGCCGTCCGGCCGGCCGGCCCCCACCGCGGCCGCCGCCGGGGCCTTCACGCTCGTCGCCTCGGGTGACGTCATGCCGCAGAAGTCCGCCGTCGACCACGCGAACTTCGACGCGGGCGGCAGCGGCTACGACTTCCGTCCGATGTTCTCCGGTGTCGAACCCGTCGTCTCCCGGGCCGATCTGGCGCTCTGTCACCTGGCGACGGTCACCGGGGCCGACGGCGCTCCCGGCGGCCTCACCTCCCCGGCGCAGCTCCTCCAGGGCCTCGCCGCCGCCGGGTACGACGGCTGCTCCACCGCCTCCGACCGGGCACTCGACGACGGCGCCGCCGGCATCCGGCGCACCCTCGACGCCATGGACCGGGCGGGCCTGCGGCACGCCGGCACCGCCCGCACCGAGACCGAGGCCGGCACCCTCACCCTGCTGAGGGCGGGCGGCGCCCGGGTCGCCCAGCTCTCCTACACCTACGACGTCAACGGCAACGAGCTGCCGCCCGGGCAGCCCTGGGCCGTCGGCCTCCTCGACGAGAACCGCATCCTCGCCGACGCCCGCGCCGCCCGGCGGGCCGGCGCCGACGTGGTCGTGGTCTCCGTGCACTGGGGCACCGAGGGCCAGGACGCCCCCGACGAACAGCAGCTCACCCTCGCCAGACGGCTCACCGCGTCGGAGACCGGCGGCCGCCCCGACATCGACCTGATCCTCGGCACCCACGCCCACATCCCGCAGGCCTACGAGAAGGTCAACGGCACCTGGGTCGCCTACAGCCTCGGCGACCAGCTCGCCGGCGAGCTCAACGACAGCCAGGGCCGGCCGGACCCGCGCGGCAACGAGTCCACCATCGCCCGCTTCACCTTCGCCCCTCCCACCCGGCCGGGCGGCCGCTGGGAGGTGACCCGGGCGGAGTTCGTCCCCCAGCTGTACGACCTCGACGCCGGCCGGGTCGTCGACCTCGACGCGGCCATCGGCAAGGGCGCCGACTACACCGCCGCCCGGGACGCCATCCGGGACGTCGTGCTCAGCCGCGGAGCCGCCAAGGACGGGCTGACCATGGGGGAGTAGCCGAGGTCACTCGACGTCCACGTGGTCGAACGTCTTCAGCAGCTCCCGCAGCACCCGTACGCACGCCGTGAGGTCGGCGTCGGTCAGATCGCCCCCGACCTGCCGGTTCAGGGCGTGTTCACGGGCGAGGACCGCGGTGATGGTCGTCCGGCCCTCCTCCGTGAGCCGGATCAGCGAGGAGCGCTGGTGCGCCGGGTTGGGCGTGGCCTCGGCCCAGCCGCGCGCCACCGCGTCGTTCACCGTGCGCTGCACGAACTGCCGGCTCAGCGCCATGATCTTGCCCATCTGGGGCACCGTCATGGGCTCGTACCGGCGCAGCAGGTCCAGCACCGAGCGCACGCCGACGGAGGCTCCTTCGATCAGCTCGCCCTGCTCGATCTTGCGGAAGGCGCGCCGGTACAGCGGGCCGATCAGGTCGAACACCTCGGTGACGCGCTCGCCCAGCTCGTCGGGGTCGAGGGGTTCGCCGGGGGTCGGGGGCTCGTCGATGTCGTTCACCCGGCCATCATGCACCCCGCCCAACATGACAACCCAGTTGTCAAAACTCCGTGAAGATGACACCTTGGTTGTCATGAATGGTGCTGCGGACGTCCGCCTCTTCCCGTCCTCCGACGGCGACCTCGCCTACCTCGACACCGGCTCCGGCGACCCCGTGGTCCTGCTCCACGCCGGATACGTCGACCACCGCTTCTGGCACCGGCAGATCCCGGCGCTCGCCGCCGAGTACCGGGTGATCGCCCCGGACGTGCGCGGCCACGGCTTCTCCGCCAACGCGAGCAGGCCGTTCCGCTGGGCCGACGACCTCGCGGAGCTCCTGCGGCACCTCGACGCGGGGCCCGCCGTGCTCGTCGGCGTCTCGATGGGCGGGGTGATCGCCACCGACACCGTGCTGGAACACCCGGAGCTCGTCCGCGCGGTCGTCACCTGCGGCGCCGCCACCGGAGACTTCCGGTACACGGACCCCTGGCACAAGGAACTCCAGGCCGAGTACGCCCGCACCCTGGGCGCCGGAGACATCGCGGGCTGGCTCGACGCGTTCGTGAAGCTCGTCCCCGGCGAGCACCGCACCCTCGACGCGATCGACCCGGAGATCCCGCGCCTGCTGCGGGAGCTGGCCCTGCACTCCATCTCCAAGCACACACCGGACGAGCCGGACCGGCTCGTGCCCGTCACCGGCTCCTGGCCCCGGCTGCCGAAGATCGACGTCCCGGTGCTCACCGTCAACGGCGGCCTGGAACCGGCCGACCTGCTCGCCGCCGCCGAACGCCTGGCCCGCGAGGTGCCCGACGGCCGCGCCGAGATCGTCGAGGGCACGGACCACTACCCGAACCTGGAGAAGCCGCGGGAGTTCAACGCCCTCCTGCTCGACTTCCTCCGCGCGCTCTAACGCCCCGCCAGCCGGGACCTCTTGTACGAGTAGCCGAAGTAGACCACGCACCCGACCACGAACCAGACCGCGAACCGCACCCAGGTCTCCCACTTCAGGAACGTGATCAGCCAGAGCGAGAAGACGACACCCAGCGCCGGCACGAACGGCATCCCCGGGGTACGGAAGCCGCGCGGCAGGTCGGGCTGCCGGTAGCGCAGCACGATCACCGCCACGCACACCACCACGAACGCCAGCAGGATCCCGATGTTGGTGAGCTCGGCCGCCTCACCGATCGGCACGAACCCGGCGAGCAGGGCGGAAGCCACCCCGACGATCCAGGTCACCCGGGTCGGCACGTGCCGCGTCGGGTGCGTCTTCGCGAACCAGGCGGGCAGCAGTCCGTCCCGGGACATCGAGAACCAGACCCGGGTGACGCCCAGCATGAACGTGAACATCACCGTGAGGATGCCGATGATCGCGCCCACCGCGATCACGTCCGCGAGCCCGCTCAGCCCCACCGACTTGAACGCGGTGGAGAAGCCGCTCTCCGGATCGATGTCCTTGTAGTTCTGCATGCCGGTCAGGACCAGGCAGGCCGCCACGTACAGCACCATCGAGATCGCCAGCGAGTAGATGATCGCCTTCGGCATGTGCCGTTGCGCGTCCTTGGACTCCTCGGCCGCCGTCGACATCGCGTCGTACCCGAACACCGCGAAGAACACGGTGGCCGCGCCCGTGAACGCGCCGCTGACGCCGAACGGGAAGAACGGGTGGTAGTTGTCCGAGTTGATGTGGAAGACGCCGACGCCGATCACCAGCAGCACCACCAGCACCTTCAGCACGACCACGAAGGTCTCGAACCGGGCCGCGCTGCGGATGCCGAGATTGAGCAGGTAGGCGATCAGGAGGCAGAGCACCGCGGCGAACAGGTCGACGCGGTGCCCGGCGCCGGTGCCGGGGGCACCCAGCATCCAGTGCGGCAGGTTCGCGCCCATCTCCTCGACCAGGAAACTGAAGTACCCGGAGATGCCGATCGCGACCACCGCCACGATCGCCGTGTACTCCAGGAGCAGGTCCCAGCCGATGAACCAGCCCGCGAACTCGCCGAGCACCGCGTAGCCGTACGTGTAGGCCGACCCCGCCTTCGGGATCAGCCCGGCGAACTCCGCGTACGACAGCGCCGCGCAGGCGCTCGCCACACCGGCGATCAGGAACGAGACCAGGACCGCCGGTCCCGCCGTCTCGTTGGCCACCGTGCCGGCCAGGGTGAAGATGCCCGCGCCGATGATGCCGCCGACGCCGATCGCGGTCAGCTGCACCAGCCCCAGCGATCTGTCCAGCCGGGGGCCCTCGGTGACCTCGGTCTCCTCGATGTGCTCGATGGGTTTGCGACGGAGAATTCCTTCACCCATACGGAGCTTGGCCATGTGCCTCACCTCTTCGCCGATCGCGAACGGCCGCCGGCGGATCATGATGGCGCAGGGGCGTCACGGACGGAAGACGCCACGCACGGTCTCGGCCCAGCCGGGCACCCAGGTCCCGGTCACGGGCCGGGGCGGCCGGGTGTCCGTGAGATGGGCGCGCAGCGCGACCAGCCCCGGATGCGGATTGGCGGTCGTCCACACCAGGGAGTGCGGGTAGAGGGGGGTCGGTCCGGTCAGGGGGATCCGGCGCAGTCCGTGACCGTCCGGCCAGGCCAGTCCGGTGCGCTCGCTCACCAGGGTGGCCACGGTGCCGGAGCCCGCCAGCGCCTCCTGGAGGGCCCCGGAGAAGTTCGGGCCCGAGGCGTCGATGGTGAGACCGAACTCGGCGGCGAGGGAGGCGTAGTAGGCGGCCCACTCGGTGCCGTCCACGATGCCCGGCATCCAGATCCGGTGCCCGGCCAGCTCCCGGGGTGTGACCGAGTCCCGGCCGGCCAGGGCGTGCCCGGGGCCGGTGAGCAGCTGCACCGGCTCGTCGTACACCCGGACGGCCTCGACGCCCCTCGGCAGCGGCCGGCCGGGCATCGCGACGGCACGGAAGGACGCGTCCACCGCACCCGAGCGCAGCGCGGCCAGCGCCGAGTCCACGTCGAAGAGGGTGACCACGTCCAGCGCGACCCCGGGGTGCGCCTCGTGGAAGCCGCGCAGCAGCGCCGCGGGGGCCAGCCGGGCGCCGATCACGTCCACCCGCAGCGCGCGCCGGCCGGGCCGTACCGACGCCGCCGCCCGGTCCGCGGCCAGCAGCAGCTCGCGGGCGTGCGGCAGGAAGGTGCGGCCGTCCACGGTCAGGTCGGCTCCCCGGGCGGTCCGGGTGAACAGCCGCACGCCCAGCTCCCGCTCCAGGGCGGCGACCCGCTTGGACACGGCCTGCTGGGTGACCTCCAGCACCGCCGCGGCCTCCTGGAACTGCCCCGAGTCGGCCACCGCGACGAACGTCCGCACTGCTGTGAGGTCCACCCCGCCACCGTACAACCGCTGGTTGTGGCAGCCGGTCCGCCGGTTGTTTGATTCGGCGGCCACCTGCGCGTTTTCATATCCCGGGTCAACGGGAGGTTGTACATGGGACGGCGGTTCGGGTGGCTGTGGGCCGCCTACGCGGTGAGCGCGCTCGGCACCTATCTGGCCTTCGACGCGTTCTCGGTGATCGCCGTCGTCGCGCTGCACGCCGGCCCCGCCCAGGTGGCGCTGCTCGCCGCGACGGGGCCGGCCGTGGGCGCGGCCGCGGCGGTGCCGCTCGGGCCCTGGGTGGAGTTCCGGCAGAAGCGGCCGGTGATGATGGCGATGGACCTGGTCAGGTTCGGCGCCCTGCTGACCGTCCCCGCCGCCTACGCGCTCGGCGGCCTGGGACTCGGCCAGATGCTGCTCGTGTCCGTCGTCGTGGCCGCCGCCGACATCACCTTCGGCGCCGCCTCCGGAGCCTTCCTGAAAGGGCTGGTCCCCGCCGACCGGCTGCTCACCGCGAACGCCCGGTTCGAGTCCACGAACTGGACCGCGCTGGTCCTCGGACCGCCCCTCGGCGGCGCCGCGATCGGCCTGTTCGGACCCGTCACCACGGTCACGGCGAACGCGGTCAGCTTCCTGCTGTCGGCGCTCGGCATCCGCGCCGTCGGCGGCGGCGAGCCCCGCCCCGCGCCGCGCGGGACGGACCGGCTGCGCGCCGCCGACCTGGCGGAGGGCTGGCGGCACATCCTCGCCAGCCCGGCCCTGCGGCCCCTCTTCCTCAACAACCTCGCGGCCAACGCCCTGATCATGGTCGCCGCCCCGCCGCTGGCCGTCCTCATGCTCGGCCGGCTCGGCTTCACCCCGTGGCAGTACGGCCTCGCCTTCGCCGTGCCCTGCCTCGGCGGTCTCCTGGGCGCCCGGCTGGCCCGCCCGCTGGTCGCCAGGTACGGGCAGTGGCGGGTACTGCGCGCCACGAGCGTCCTGCGCGCCGTCTGGCCCCTCGGACTGGCCTTCGTCGGACCCGGACTGCCCGGACTGCTGCTGGTGATGGCCCTGGAGCTCGGGGTGATCACCTGCTCGGCCGTCTACAGCCCGGTGTACGCCACCCGCCGGCTGGAGCACACCCCGCACGACCGGGTCGCCCGCACCCTGTCCGCCTGGTCGATCACCGGCAAGGCCACCACGGCCGCCATGACCGCCCTGTGGGGTCTGCTGGCGAGCCTCACCGGCCCGCGCACCGCGATCGCCCTCGCCGGAGTCCTGCTCCTGGCGACCCCGCTGCCGCTGCTGCGGCGGACAGCTACGGCACCACCGTCACCGGCCACCGTCCCGCCTTCACCAGACGGATCGCCACAGAGCCGATGAACCGGTGCCCGGCCTGCTCGGAGGCCCCCACCACGACCGCGTCCGCCTTCAGCTCGTCCGCCGCCTTCACCATCCCGTTGTAGGCGTCGCCGCGGAACGTGTGGAACTCCCAGCGCACCTCGAATATCCCCTTGACCCGTTCGGCCGCGTCCCTGATCTGCCGGACCAGGTCCTCCGCGATCTCGTCGGTGGTCTCCGCCACCGGCGCCCCGAGCACCGCCCCCGCCGCGAGCACCGGCTGCACGTACACCACGGCCAGCAACGCGCGCTGCCGTCGCGCCAGACCGCCGGCATAGGAGAGTGCGCGCAGGGAGGAGTCGGAGCCGTCCACCCCGACCACGATGACCTTGGGCCCGTCCGTGCCCCGCTCGAACTGGTGTTGTTCCGCCACGGGCCAGAGGCTATCGGAATCCGCAGGTCCGGTGGGGGTCCGGGGCCGCTCGACGGGCGCGCCGGGCGCGCCCTTCCTAGAGTCGGAACATGGGTGCCGCCGTGGCGCCCGCCACGGGCAGGGCCCCGGCGGGCCCGACACGCCCGCCCGGCGGCGGGCGAACGACCTGGGTGCCGGAGGCCTTCGGGACCTTCTTCGGCGTCCTCGCCCTGCTGTGCGCCCTGCTCTCCTTCCTGGCCCCGCTGCGGGTACTGCTCCGGCCCGTCGTGCACTTCCTCAACGCCGTCGTGGTGCCGGTCAGCCCCAACCTCGCCTACGCCGTCTTCCTGTTCCTGCTCGGCGGCGCCACCGCCGCCCGCAAGAAGGTCGCCTGGTGGCTGGTGGTGGTCTACCTCGGCCTGCTGGTGCTGGCCGACATCGTGACGGTCGCCCTCGGATTCGACTGGTACTCGTTCAGCTCACTGCTGGTGTGCGGGCTCGCCCTGGCCCTGCTGATCGTGGCCAGGGGCGAGTTCTACGCCGCCTCCCGCCGGGCCGCGGTGCGCCACGCCCTCGCCGTCCTCCTCGTCGGCCTGCTGCTGGCGATCCTGGCCGGCTGGGGGCTGGTCTCGCTCTTCCCCGGCTCGCTCCCGCACGGCCAGCACCTCGCCTACGCCGCCGACCGGGTCTGCGGCGGCCTGGTCTCCGGCTACAGCTACGGCGGCCGGCCGCCGCGCTTCGTCGCCTTCCTGCTCGGCCTCTTCGGCGCCCTGGCCCTGCTCGACGCCGCCGCCACCCTGTTCCGTTCACAGCGCCTGGAAGCGGCCCTGCACGGCGACGAGGAGACCCGCATCCGCGCCCTCCTCAAGGTCTACGGCGACCGGGACTCCCTCGGCTACTTCGCCACCCGCCGCGACAAGGCCGTGGTCTTCTCACCCAGCGGCAAGGCCGCCGTCACCCACCGCGTCGAGGCCGGTGTCTGCCTGGCCAGCGGCGACCCCGTCGGCGACCCGGAGGCCTGGCCGCACGCCATCGCCGCCTGGCAGGACATGGCCCGCCGGCACGCCTGGGTGCCCGCGGTGATGGGCGCCTCCGAGGACGGCGCCAAGGCCTATGTCCGCGCCGGACTCGGGGCCCTGCAACTCGGCGACGAGGCGATCCTGCACGTCGCCGAGTTCGACCTGGGCGGCCGGGAGATGCGGGTGACCCGGCAGGCCGTCAACCGCGTCCGGCGGGCCGGCGCCACCACCCGGGTCCGCCGCCACGCCACGCTCACCGAGAGCGAGATGGAGGAGGTCGTCGACAAGGCCGACGCCTGGCGCGACACCGAGACCGAACGCGGCTTCTCGATGGCCCTGGACCGGCTCGGCGACCCCGCCGACGGCGACTGCCTGCTCGTCGAGGCGCTCGCCGAGGACGGCCGGCTGCTCGCCCTGCTCTCCTTCGTGCCCTGGGGCGGCGACGGCATCTCCCTGGACCTGATGCGCCGGGACCGCGCCGCCCCCAACGGGGTCATGGAGTTCATGGTCGCCGACCTGTGCGCCGCCGCCCCCAAACTGGGCGTCCGCCGCATCTCGCTGAACTTCGCCGTCTTCCGCTCGGTGTTCGAGGAGGGCGCCCGCATCGGCGCCGGACCGGTGCTGCGGCTGTGGCGCCGGCTGCTGCTGTTCTTCTCCCGCTGGTGGCAACTGGAGGCCCTGTACCGCTCCAACGCCAAGTACCGCCCCGAGTGGTACCCGCGCTTCCTCTGTTACGCCGACGCCGGCTCCCTAGCCCGGATCGGCCTCGCCTCCGGAATCGCCGAGGGCTTCGTCTCCGTACCGTCCCTGCGCAAACTCTGGGGAAAGGGGCACCCGAAGGCCGGACCGCGTCCCGTCGAGGGGCCGCGGTCCGCGCCGGTGCCAGGTCTCGACGGAGGGGACGGGGCCGGGCCCGGCGCCCCGGACACCGGCCTGCCGGACCAGTTCCGGGTCCGCCGCCGCAAGCTGGAACGGCTGCGGGCGGCCGGCACCGACCCCTACCCGGTGGCGGACGGCCGGCCGGTCCGCGCCCTCGCCGGGATCCAGGACGGCGAGACGGCCACCGTCGCCGGACGGGTCATGCTGGTCCGCGACTTCGGCGGCATCCTCTTCGCGGTCCTGCGCGACTGGTCGGGCGACCGCCAGCTCGCCCTCACCCGTGACACGTCGGGCCCCGCCCTCGACCGGTTCAGGACCGACACCGACATCGGCGACCAGATCACCGCCACCGGCCGGGCCGGCCGCAGCGACCGGGGCGAACCGACCCTCTTCGTCACCGACTGGCAGCTCACCGCCAAGTGCCTGCGCCCGCTGCCCGACAAGTACCGGGGCCTCGCCGACCCCGAGGCCAAGGTCCGCCGCCGCTACCTCGACCTCGCCACCAGCCCCGCCGCCCGGGACGTGGTCCGCGCCCGCTCCACCGCCCTACAGTCCGTGCGCCAGGGCCTCCTCGACCGGGGCTACCTGGAGGTCGAGACCCCGATGCTCCAGCAGATCCACGGCGGCGCCAACGCCCGCCCCTTCACCACCCACATCAACGCCTACGACCTCGACCTGCACCTGCGCATCGCCCCCGAGCTGTACCTGAAACGGCTCTGCGTCGGCGGCCTGGAGAAGGTCTTCGAACTCGGCCGCACCTTCCGCAACGAAGGCGTCTCGCACAAGCACAACCCCGAGTTCACGATGCTGGAGGCCTACCAGGCGTACGCCGACTACGACGTGATGCTCGACCTCGCCCGCGAGCTGATCCAGGGCGCCGCGACCGCCGCCTTCGGCGCCCCGGTGGCCCGCAGGGACGGGCAGGAGTACGACATCTCGGGCAGCTGGCCGGTCAGGACCGTGTACGGGGCGCTCTCGGAGGCGCTGGGGGAGGAGATCGGACCCGGCACCGAACTGCTGCGGCTGCACCGGCACTGCGACCGCGTCGGGGTGCCGTACACCGCCGACGACGGGCCCGCCGACGTGGTGCTGGAGATGTACGAGCGGCTGGTCGAGGAACGCACCGAACTGCCCACCTTCTACAAGGACTTCCCGACCGGAGTCGCCCCGCTCACCCGGCAGCACCGCACCGACCCGCGGCTCGCCGAACGCTGGGACCTGGTCGCCTTCGGCACCGAACTCGGCACCGCCTACTCCGAACTGACCGACCCGCTGGAACAGCGCCGCCGGCTCACCGCCCAGTCGCTGCTCGCGGCCGGCGGGGACCCCGAGGCGATGGAACTCGACGAGGACTTCCTCGACGCCCTCGAATACGCGATGCCCCCCACCGGCGGGCTCGGCATCGGCATGGACCGGCTGGTCATGTTCCTCACCGGCCTGACGATCCGGGAGACACTGCCCTTCCCGCTGGTCCGCCGCCGCTGACGGCTGCTTCGCCCGGAGGCCCACCGCTTCCCCCGCACCTCCTTGACCGTTTCTTTTCGAAACCTCTCTCCGCTGGTCCGTGCGGGTGTTTTCGCGCCGCCGCACCGGTGTCGAAGCGGTGCCCCGGAGCCCCGCCGGGCGACTGATGAGTCATGCAGAAGGATCAGTTGTTCACCCGGCGCCGGCTGCTGCTGGCCGGCGCCGCCGCCCTGGGGGCCGCGGGCACCGCCGGGATCGTCGTGGCCGGCAGCGGCGAGGAGGCGGGCCCCGCGGCCCCCGCGGCCGCCCCGGCCGCCGGGCCCGCGGCCCGCCAGGAGCTCAAGTCCTCCGCCTTCCGGCTCCAGCCGCTCACCGGATACGGGGCGCCGCGCACCAGGCCGCGCAAGCTCAAGGTCCGTAAGGAGCCCATCCTGAAGATCTCCGAACGCGGCAGGCAGATGATGCTGACGTTCGACGACGGCCCCAACCCGAACTACACCCCGCACATCCTGGACACCCTCGCCAAGTACGACGTGCGGGCGATGTTCTTCCTGTGCGGTGAGTGCGTCGTGGAGAACCGCGAGCTGGTGGCGCGGATGGCCGAGGAGGGGCATGTCGTGGGCAACCACACCTGGACGCATCCGCTGCTCACCACCCTGGACCGCGGCGAGATCCGGGACGAGATGGAGAGCACCAGCGACGCCATCGAGGACACCTACGGCGAGCGCCCGCAGTGGTTCCGCGCGCCCTACGGCGCCTGGAACAAGGCCGCCTTCCAGCTCGGCGCCAAGATGGGCATGGAGCCGATGGCCTGGACCGTCGACAGCACCGACTGGACGACCCCGGGCACCCGGACCATCGTCGACATCGTGGAGAACGGCGCCGCCCCCGGTGTCGTGGTGCTCTCCCATGACGCCGGGGGCGACCGCTCGCAGAGCGTCAGCGCCCTGCGCCAGTACCTGCCCTACCTGCTGGACAACGGCTACCGCCTGACCGTGCCGCGCCGGCGCACCTGAACCGCGCCCTCGCCCGCCCGGTCGCGCCGCCTCAGTGGACCTCGACCAGGCGGGCGAAGACCACCACGTTCCCGTCGTAGCCGTTCTGTTTGGAGAAGCCGCCGCCGCAGGTGATGACCCGCAACTCCGGTGTGCCCTTGGAGCCGTAGACCCGGTCGCCGGGGAAACCGGACTTCGCGAAGACCTCGATGCCGTAGATCTCGAACACGGCGGTACTGCCGTCGACGCGGTCGACCTCGATGCGGTTCCCCTTCTTCAGCGAACCGAGACCGTAGAAGACCGCCGGACCCTTGGTGTTGTCGACATGGCCGACGATGACGGACGTGCCCTTCTCCCCGGGGGAGACACCCCCGGTGAACCAGCCGGCCAGATTCGGGTCGTCCGGCGGCGGGGCCGCGACCCAGCCGTCCGTGTCCAGACCCACCGGCATCACCGGCGCGTCGACCCGGATCGCGGGGATACGGACCCGGTTCGCCGCCGAGAACGGCAGCGCCGCGGGTGCTGTGGCGAAGGTGCCCGGGATCGTGGTACGGCTGTCCGGGGCGGCGGCCGAGGCCGGTTGCGGCGGACCGACGTCGAACTCTCCGGAACCGTTTCGGATGAGTGCCAGACCGGTCAGCAGAACCAGCGCTATCACGCCCCAGGGGGCACGCTTCCGCCGCCGTTCCTCCTCTTCGGCGAACTCGGAGAATCCGGACGCAGACATTCGCCATCCCCTTTCCACGCGGCCGCCGCCACGTCCGTGTCGCGCATGGGAAAACGCTAAGTCCCACGCACGCGGGCGGCGACGGGGCGACGGGCGAACGGGTGGCCCCCCGCTGTCGTGGTGAGCCATCCGAGTTGCCGTTCCCAGGTTTTTTCTGACGGTCCGTGACCTGCGGCAATATCCGATTGTGCGCTTTTCCGTCGGCGTGTCCCCTCACCAGGACGGACCATTCTCGAAATGCGGGCGTGTTCCCGGCATCTGAGGGTCTGTTCGGGAGGTGCTTTCTCGCCGATCGACCGGGGACGGTTCCCGGGGCGCCTTCCGCGGAGGAAGAGATGCGAAACTCACGTGCGCTGGCGGTCGCGTGCACAGTGGTCGCCGTTCTCGGGGCCGCCGCCCCCATGGCCGTCGCGGACGGCATGGGCAACGGCGGCGGCCCCGCCAACACCCAGGCCCCGGTCGTCGGCGGAGCCGGCGTCAACCCGGGGGTCGGCGTCGCTCCCGGCACCGGTGTCGGTGGCGTCGGGGTCGCCCCCGGCGTCGGTGTCGCCCCCGGAGTCGCGGCGGTCCCGGGAATCGCGGTCCCCGCGGTCCCCGGGTTCGGCGTGGGCGGATTCAACGGGCGGGGCAGGGACGACTTCAACGGCCGGGGCAGGGACGACTTCAACGAGCGGGGCAGGGACCGCTCCGACTGCCGGGACGAGGAGCGATTCGAGGGCGGACGCGGCGACGACGGACGCGGAGACGACTTCGGCGGCCCGGGCGACGACGGGCTGGAGAACGACTTCCGGTGCCGGGGCGGCGAGGGCGCCCGCGACATCGTCGCCCAGCCCAGGGCGATCGCGAGCGGCGCCCAGCTCACCGTCACCGTCAACGGCTGCCGCGAGGGCGTCATGAGCTCGCGGGCCTTCCGGACGACCCGGTTGTTCCCGTTCGGCGGGAACATGGCGCGAGGTGTCGCCACCATCGAACGGGGCACCCGTCCCGGCCCGTACAACCTCACGGTCCGCTGCGACAACCGGACCCTGACCAGGCCGAACGCGTTCACCGTACTGGGCGGGGTGCGCGGCGGTCTCGGCGGCAGCGTCTCCAGCGGGGCCACCCAGGCCGACATGGCGATCGGCGGCGGGCTGGTGGGCGCGTCCGTGCTGGCCGGTTGCGGGTTCTGGCTGCGCCGCAGGCACGAGAAGCGGTACTGACGCTCGCGCGCGGGCCTGTTGCTCCGGTCTCCCAGGAGACCGCGGCGCGGGTCCCGCGCGGCCGCGGAGCGCCGGCCGCCGGGAGCGGGTCAGGCGCCGTCCTCGCCGGTGCGTGCGCGGGCGCGGCGGTACGCGGTGCCGACCGAGCCCGCCACGAGCGCCGCGCCGAGCCCGATCTCCTTCAGGTCGAACCCTCCGAAGCTGCCGCCCTCGCCGGCCCGCACACCCCGTGAGGGCGGCAAGGGCTGCGGGTTCAGCGCCTCGTCCCGGCCGGTGCCGCCGCCGTCTTCGGTGCCGTCGTCGGCGCGTCCGTCGGCACGACCGCCGGTGTCCTCGTCGGTACGACCGTCCGTACGGCCGCCGGTCCCGCCGACGGCGGGGCTGTCCGCGTGCCCGTCGGTCCGTCCGTCGGTCCGTCCGTCGGTGCGGCCGCCGGTCTGGTCGTCCGCGCGTCCGTCGCCGTGGCCGTCCGGGGCGCCGCCCGCGACGGCCAGTTCGGCCGACCCGCTGGTCCCGTCGCAGTCGAACGTCACCCGGTACGAGGACTGCGACCGCGCGTCCCGGCCCACGGTGGCCGTCCCCGAGTCCTGACCCGCCGGGATCCGGATCGTGTCGAACACGCTGGAGGCGACGGTCGCGATGCCGCGGCAACCGTCGTCGCGGTCCAGGTGGAAGTTCACCCGGCCGCCCGCCGCCACGGTGGTCGGTGTGACCCGGAATCCGAAGGGCGCGGTCTGCCGGCCGCCGTCCCCCGGCCCGTCGCCGCTGTCGTCCGCGAGGATGGCCGGAGCGGACAGGGCGAGGGCGCCGACGCCCAGCAGGGCGACGGAAGCGACGCGTATCGCACGCATGATGGTTCCTCCGGTCCCCGGGGAGCGGCATGCGGACCTGTTCCGCCGGCGCCGGAAACGTGCCCCGGTGATCGGAACGCTAGGAACGTCCGCACACGCACGCGAACGCAGTAGCGCGAACGGGGGAGGCCGGTCGGCCGTCCGGGGGACGTCGCTACGGCGACCGGGGGACACCGGCGGCGCGCCGCCGGTGTCCCCACCCCGGGGCCGGGCCTCGCGGGCCCCTACCCCTTGATCTGTGGGAAGAGGTTCAGGAAGGGCTGCACCGACGCGGTGATGCCCCGGCTGTACGGTTCGTCGAAGTCCCAGATCAGGAACAGCATGAAGGCGATGGTCGCGGAGAACAGGCCTGCCAGGAGCAGCTCCCGCCTGGTACGCCGGATCTGAAGCGCGAAGACCATGCCGACGGTGATCACCGCCCCCGTCAGCAGTCCGCCCCAGACCACGTTCGGCATCGTCGCCCCGGTCGCGTCGGCCCGGGCGCTGCGGGCCTGGTCGAGCGCGGCCACCTGGTCCACCAGCGGCTGGTAGGCCTGCGCCTGGAAATCGGTCTTCGGCTGGTAGTCGGTGACGTCCTGACGGATCTGCGCGAGCAGGTCGGCACCGCGTGGGGTGAGACGACCGTGGTCGGTCATCTCCTTCCACTCCTTGCCGACGACCTGCCGGGCGTACGCGTCGACGTCCGCGCGGATGCGGTCGCGGGCATCGGGCGGATACACCCGTACCCGCTCGTAGATCTCGTGCAACGCCTGTGCCTCCGACTGCACGTGGTCCTGGGCGGCGCTGCGGGCCTCCCACACGCCGGCCACGGCCAGGCCCAGCACGATCGCGTAGATGACACCGATCCACATCGTCATGTACTCGATGACGTCCGGCGTCTCGGAGGGATCCTCGTCCTCCGACGCCCTCTTGTCCCGGACGAGGGTGATGACGACCACCACGGCGCAGGCCGCGAGGATCGCGAGGACGAGAACAAGCCAATCCGGCAACGGATTCCTCCAGGTATCGGTGGCCGCTCGTCAGCGCGCGCGGAACGCGGCGACGGCGACGATCGCGGGTACGGCGATGAGCAGGACGTAGGTGACCGGAGAGTTCCGGTGCGGAGCCTTCGAGGCGGTCGACTGAACGTGGTACGGCGGGTAGGTCACCGGCGTCGGTGACGGCCGCGGAGTGGGTTTCGGCGTCGGCGTGGGGGTCGGTGTCGGCGTCGGCCTGGGCTTGGGCGCGGGCGCCGGTGGCGGGACGAAGGCCGGGGCCGGCTTCGCCGCCGGGGCCCGCCGGGGCGGTGGCGGTGCCGGACGCGGCGGCGGTGGCGCGGGGCGCGGCGGCTCGGGCTTCGGTGTGGGTCTGGGTTCGGGGGTGGGCTCCGGCGGCGGTGGTGGCGGTGCGGGCGTCGGGGTGGGTGGGGGGCAGGGCGGCGGTGTCGGCGCCGGACACGGCGGCGGAGCGGGCCAGGAGTCTCCGGTGCCGGACACGGCGACGACGTCGCCCGCGACGGCCACCGCGTGGACACCGTCGGGGCCCGCCGAGGCGTAGGCGCAGGCGTCGGCCGAGGCCGTGCCGACCGGGCAGCCCACGAGGGTCCACGTCAAGGTCAGCAGAGCCAACACCTTTGAGGCGGGCGCACGTCGGATCGCTTCGGGTGCATGCACGACCGAGATCATGAGGTGCCGCGAGCCGTCGCACGCCGTAGTACCGGAGGATTGATCCGAACGGGGGACATGTGGCGTAAACCGGTTTGAATCACGCCGGTCGGCAGATGGCTCGAAGCGTACGCCCGTGCGGAGCGCGTCCCGAGCGCACAGTGCTCCAAAAGAAATTTGTGCGCCGGTTGAACACTCCGGCCCCCCGGATCCGTACCTGGTGTCGTGCGGCGGCGCAGAGGCGCTGCAATATCCAGGCGATTATGGGGAGTTGACGATGAAGACCTCGTGGAGGAGCGCCTCTCTGGTGGCCACGGCCGCGGGGGTGATGGTGTTCGCGACGGCGTGCGGTCAGGACAATCCGACCACTCCGTCCTCGGCGGCCCAGAACGTCGGAGCCACGGCTCCGGCAGGCATCGGCAGCATCACCAGCCCCACCGCCTCGAGCGGCGCCGGCAACGGCTACGGCGCCGACGGCAGTCAGGCCTCCAGCTCCCCGGCCGCGGTCCAGCCCGCCGGCAAGCTGACCGTCGCCAGCAACCCCGACCTGGGCAATGTGCTGACCGACGGGAGCGGGCTCACCCTCTACCGCTTCGACGCCGACACCGCCAATCCCCCGAAGTCGAACTGCGACGGCGACTGCGCCACCGCCTGGCCGCCGGTGCCCGCCGACGACGCCACGGCCGGTGCGGGCATCGACAAGGCGTTGCTCGGCGAGGTCACCCGCACCGACGGCAGCAAGCAGCTGACCGTCGGCGGCTGGCCGGTGTACCGCTACGCCAAGGACGTCAACGCCGGTGACGTCAACGGTCAGGGCGTGGGCGGAAAGTGGTTCGCGCTCGCCCCCGACGGCAAGAAGGCCACCCTGGCCTCCCTGCCCGGCCTGTCCGTCCGCAAGGACGCCAAGCTCGGTGACATCGTGGTCGACAAGAACGGCCACACCGTCTACCGCTTCATCAAGGACAAGGCGTGGCCCAAGGTCGTCTCGAACTGCACCGGTGCCTGCCTGGAGAAGTGGCCTGCCGTCGCCGAGGTCGCGTCGAGCGACACCAAGGGCATCGTGAAGAAGGGCCTGATGGGCTTCTCCCGGCCGGACAACGGCCAGAAGCAGCAGACGGTCGACTGCTGGCCGATCTACACCTTCTCCGGTGACACGAAGGCCGGGGACACCAACGGTCAGGGCGTGGGCGGCACCTGGTACGCCGTCTCGCCCGAAGGAAAGCTGGTCGGCGCGCCGAGCAAGTAGGGATCACCTCCCCAGGGTTGATCGCCCCGCCCGAGTCCACATTCGCACATCGCGGAAGGGAGGGCAGAGGCCAGCGAGAGTCCCGGACGACGAGACACAACGGCGCACGACCGCCCGCCCCCTCCACACCGCACGGAGGGGGCGGGCTTCTTGGCGTCCTGGCGGCGGCTGTCGACGTGCGCGAGCAACCACGAACCACCCGCACCCGACGAACAAACCGAACGCGCCCCAAACCGCGCATCGAATCCCCAGCTCCTGACCGGGAACGGATGGTCAATTTCCGTTTCGGCTACCCCCGTTCGCGGGCGATCAGTAGCCTCAGCTCGAACACCGGATCGCCTCAGCCTTGGAGAGATACATGGAGCGTCCCGCCTGGGCCCCACGAAGCATCGACATCTCGGTGCCGAGCGTTTCGCGTATCTACGACTACTACCTGGGCGGTTCGCACAACTTCGAGGTCGACCGGGAGGCGGCCCGCAAGGCGATGGCGCACATGCCCGGCCTGCCGAAGATCATGCAGGCCAACCGGGCGTTCATGCGCCGCGCCGTCCGGCACGCGGCGGCCGCCGGCATCGAGCAGTTCCTGGACATCGGCTCCGGCATCCCCACCTTCGGCAACGTCCACGAGGTGGCGCAGCAGGCGCACCCCGGCGCACGCGTGGTGTACGTCGACCACGACCCGGTGGCCGTCGCGCACAGCGACGCCGTGCTGGAGGGCAACGAGCACGCGGACGTGGTCGCCGCCGACCTCCGCAAGCCGCAGGAGATCCTGTCGAGTCCTCAGGTGGAGCGTCTCATCGACCTGAATCAGCCAGTGGCGTTGCTTCTCGTTGCCATACTGCACTTCGTGGAAGACGCGGACGACCCGTACGGGGCAGTGGCACAGCTGCGCGACGCACTCGCGCCCGGCAGCCTGCTTGTTCTCACGCATGCCTCGTACGAGGGAATCCCGCTGCCCGCGGAGCGGGCCGAGGGCGCGGTGGACGTATACAAGGACATTCGCAACCCGCTGATCATGCGCTCGCGCGACGAGATCGCGCGGTTCTTCGAGGGGTACGACATGGTGGAACCCGGACTGGTGCCGATGCCGCACTGGCGGCCGGAGTCGGCGCCGGAGGACGAGGATCCGTATGCCTTCTCCGGATTCGCCGGCGTGGGGATCGCCGCGTGATCGCGGAGCCGGACGGGCCGGAGGACAGACTGCGCCGGTTCGCGACGATCTGGAGCCGTACGGTCTTCCCGGTGACCTCGACGTCCCTGACCCGGCCGGAGTTCGAGGAGCAACTGCTGCCGCTGGCACGCCGGCTGAGCGAGATCCTGCGGGCGCACGGCTTCGACGCCGACGAGGCCCGGCAGGTGGGCGCCGCGCTGATCGACGCGCACTGCACCGATCCCGAGGCGCTCACCCGCACCCTCGACTGCGTCGACGCGTACCTGGTGCTGTACTGCGGCGAGGACGGTCCGCAGGACGAGCTGCGGATGCGTTCCTCGCGGATCCAGCACGCGATGGCCGCCGGGTTCGCCCAGGCGCTGCGCGAGCGCACGCTGGCCGAGCAGGAGGCCATCGCCCAGGCCGCGTTGCGCGCCCAGGGCGTGGTCGCGCAGGCGCTGCACGCGAGCGAGGCCCGGTTCCGCGCGGTCTTCGAGGGCGCGGCGATAGGGATCGGCATCGCCGACCTCGAAGGCAACGTCCTCCAGGTGAACGGCGCGCTGCTGCGCATGTTCGGCGGCTCGGAGCAGACCCTGCGCAGCCGCAACGTCCTGGAGTGGGCGCACCCCGAGGACGCGCCGCAGACCTGGCGGCTCTACGAGGAGCTGGTGCGCGGCGAACGCGAGCACTACCACGTGGAGAAGGCGTTCAACCGCTCCGACGGTACGGTCCTGTGGACCAACCTGACCGTGTCCCTGCTGCGGGACGCGGACGGCGAGCCGCAGTACCAGCTGGCCCTCATGGAGGACACCACCGAGCGGCGGCTGCTCAACCTCAGGCTGCGCTACGAGGCCACCCATGACGCGCTCACGGGCCTGCCCAACCGCACACTGTTCTTCGAGCGCCTGGAGAAGGCCCTCGCCGCGGGGGAGGGACAGCGCTTCGGGCTGTGCTACCTCGACCTGGACGGCTTCAAGACCATCAACGACAGCCTCGGCCACTCGGCCGGCGACCGGCTCCTCGTGGAGGTCGCCGACCGGCTCCAGTCCTGCGCGACCGCGCCCGGCGAGATGGTCGCCCGGCTCGGCGGCGACGAGTTCGTGGCGCTGACCACCGGCGCCGCCACCCAGCGCGAGGTCGACGACCTGGCCGACCGGATCATGAACGCCCTGGTCACCCCGATCAGCATCGACGGCCGTGAACTCCTGGTGCGCGGCTCCATCGGCATCGTCGAGGGCCCGGCCGGCGAGCGCACCCCGGCCGAGGTGCTGCGCAGCGCCGACATCACGATGTACCGGGCCAAGTCGGCGGGCGGCAACCGCTCCGAGCTGGCCGACCCGGAGGCGGACGCCCGCGCGATCACCCGCCACGGCCTGACCACGGCACTGCCGGCCGCCCTGGACCGGGGCGAGTTCTTCATCGAGTACCAGCCGCTGGTGCACCTCGGTGACGGCAGTGTCCGCGGCGCCGAGGCGCTGGTCCGCTGGCTGCATCCGCAGCACGGGGTGCTCGGCCCCGACCGTTTCATCCCGCTCGCGGAACACACCGGTCTCATCGTCCCGTTGGGCCGCTGGGTGCTGGAGGAGTCGATCCGCCAGGCCCGCGAGTGGCGAGAACGCTACGGCGAGGACACCGCCGGGGGGCCGCTGCGCATCAACGTCAACCTGTCCCCGTGCCAGCTCACCCATCCCGGTCTGGTCCAGGACACGGTGGACATCCTGGAGCGCACCGGGGTGTCGCCCGACGCGCTGTGCCTGGAGGTCACCGAATCGGCCCTCATCGGCGCCGACGACGATCTGCTCAAGCCGCTGCGGCGGCTCGCCGAGATGGGTGTCGACATCGCCCTGGACGACTTCGGCACGGGCTACTCGAACCTCGCGAACCTCCGCCGCCTCCCGGTCAGCATCCTCAAACTGGACCGCTCGTTCACTCAGAGCATGCAGCAGTTCCCGGCCGACCCGGTGGACCTCAAGATCGTGGAGGGCATCGTCACCCTGGCCCACAGCCTGGACCTCGCGGTCACCGTGGAGGGCGTGGAGACGGGCGCCCAGGCCGAACAACTGCGCATACTCGGCTGCGACACCGCCCAGGGCTGGTACTACGCCCGCCCGGGCCCACCGGAGAGGCTCCACGACCTCGCATTGGTGGATGCGACGGGCTGAGTCGTCGGTGCGGGTGCGTGGGGGCTGGTCGCGCAGTTCCCGCGCACCTTTCAGGCGCGCCGAGGTGGACGCCCCTGAAAGGGGCGCGGGGAACTGCGCGAGCAACCACCCATAACCCGCACCCGACCACGCTCCGTCACCTCTCCGCGCCACCTTTCTCCCCGTCTCCTCTCCACGTCACCTCTTGCCGTCTCCTCTCCACGTCACCTCTCCAACAACATCCGCTGCAACTCCCTGGCGGCCCGAGGCGGAGCCACATCGCTCCGGTGCGCCAACGCGATGGTCCGGTGCAGCCCCGGCTTGGCCAACGGAGTGACCCGCAGCCCCCGCCCCGACCGCGCCGCCACCATCCGGGGCACCACGGCCACCCCGAGACCCGCCCGCACGAACCCCAGCACCGCGTCCATCTCGCCCCCCTCCACCGCGAAACCCGGCTCGAACCCCGCGGAGCGGCACGCCGCGACGGTCAGTTCCCGCAGGTCGTAGCCGTGCCGGAACATCACAAGACGCTCGCCCTCCAGATCGGCGATCCGCACACCACCCCGGCCTCGCCCGGGCACCGTCGCCTCGGGCGCGGACACCACCACCAGGTCCTCCCGCAACAGCTCCACCGTGGTCAGCGCGGGCGACGCCGGCGGCAGCGGCAGCACGATCAGCGCCAGGTCCAGTGCCCCGCGGGCCAGTTCCCGTACGAGATCGTGCGACCCGCTCTCCTCGATCAGCAGCTGGATCCCCGGGTACCGGTCGTGGAAGGCCCGCAGCACGTCCGGCAGCAGCCCGGTGCACAGACTCGGTGTCGCCCCCAGCCGCACCCGCCCGCTGCGCAGCTGCACCAGCTCCTGCACCTCGTACCGGGCCGTGTCCGCGTCCGCGAGGATCCGCCGGGCCAGCGGCAGCAGCGCCTCGCCCGCGTCGGTGAGGGTGATGTTCCCGCGGGCCCGCAGGAACAGGTCCGCCCCCAGCTCCCGCTCCAGCGCCTTGATCTGCTGGGACAGCGACGGCTGGGCGACGTGCACCCGCTCGGCGGCCCGGGTGAAGTGCCGGGTCTCGGCGACGGCGACGAAGTACTGAAGCTGCTGGAACTGCATGGTGACACGATAGCCCTTGGCTATCGAATCAAGCCGGACCATGTCTTGGACCGATCGGCTCGTGGCGGCCTACCGTCATCGGCATGGCTCTGGCAACGCGGACGGACCGACGGCCGTCCATGGCGCGCACGATGTGGGACAGCTCCGTCGGCAAGAAGACCGTGATGGCCGTCAGCGGCCTGATCATGCTGCTCTACCTGGTCGTCCACATGATCGGGAACCTGAAGATCTTCTTCGGGGCCGGCGAGTTCAACCACTACGCCCACTGGCTGCGCACCATCGGCGAACCGTTCATGCACTACGAGTGGACGCTCTGGCTCATCCGGGTCGTCCTGGTCGTCGCGGTGGTCGCCCACGCCACGTCCGCCTACCAGCTCAGCCGCCGCGACATCAGGGCACGCCCCAGCAAGTACGTGCACAAGAAGGCCCGGGCGTCCTACGCGACCCGCACCATGCGCTGGGGCGGGATCATCCTCGGCCTGTTCATCGTCTGGCACCTCCTCGACCTGACCACCGGCACCGTGCACCCCGGCGGCTTCCAGGAGGGCCACCCGTACCAGAACGTCGTGGACACCTTCTCCACCTGGTACGGCGACGTCGTCTACATCGTCGCGATGCTCGCCCTCGGCCTCCATGTGCGGCACGGCTTCTGGAGCGCCGCCCAGACCCTCGGCGTCGGCAGCCGCACCCGTGACCGCGCCCTCAAGATCACGGCCGACGTCCTCGCGCTGCTGCTCACGGCCGGATTCATCGCCGTACCCGTGGGTGTCATGACCGGAGTGGTGAGCTGAACATGACCGAATACGTGAACTACACGACCGGCGAACCCGTCTCCGACGGCAAGGCCCCGGCAGGGCCGGTCAACGAGCGCTGGGACAAGCGCCGTTTCGAGGCCAAGCTGGTCAACCCCGCCAACCGGCGCAAGCACACGGTGATCGTCGTGGGCACCGGTCTGGCCGGCGGCTCCGCCGGGGCCACCCTCGCCGAACAGGGCTACCACGTCGTCCAGTTCTGCTACCAGGACTCCCCGCGCCGCGCCCACTCGATCGCCGCGCAGGGCGGGATCAACGCCGCGAAGAACTACCGCAACGACGGCGACTCCGTCCACCGGCTGTTCTACGACACCGTCAAGGGCGGCGACTTCCGGGCCCGCGAGTCCAACGTCCACCGCCTCGCGCAGATCTCCGTCGAGATCATCGACCAGTGCGTGGCGCAGGGCGTGCCGTTCGCCCGTGAGTACGGCGGGCTGCTCGACACCCGGTCGTTCGGCGGTGTCCAGGTGTCCCGGACCTTCTACGCCCGCGGCCAGACGGGCCAGCAGCTGCTGCTCGGCGCCTACCAGGCGCTGAGCCGGCAGATCGCCGCCGGGAACGTGGAGATGCACCCGCGCACCGAGATGCTCGACGTGATCGTGGTCGACGGACGGGCGCGCGGGATCGTGGCCCGGGACCTGATCACCGGGAAGATCGACACGTACTTCGCGGACGCCGTCGTCCTCGCCAGCGGCGGCTACGGCAACGTCTTCTACCTGTCGACGAACGCCATGAACTCCAACGCCACCGCCATCTGGCGGGCGCACCGGCGCGGTGCCTACTTCGCCAACCCCTGTTTCACGCAGATCCACCCCACCTGCATCCCGCGCACCGGCGACCACCAGTCCAAGCTGACCCTGATGAGCGAGTCGCTGCGCAACGACGGCCGGATCTGGGTGCCCAGGGCCAAGGGCGACACCCGGCCCGCGAACCAGATCCCCGAGGACGAGCGCGACTACTACCTGGAGCGCATCTACCCGTCCTTCGGCAACCTGGTCCCGCGAGACATCGCCTCCCGCGCCGCGAAGAACGTCTGCGACGAGGGCCGGGGCGTCGGCCCCGGCGGGCAGGGTGTCTATCTGGACTTCGCCGACGCCATCGAGCGGATGGGGCGGAAAGCCGTCGAGGCCAAGTACGGCAACCTCTTCGACATGTACCAGCGGATCACCGACGAGGATCCGTACCAGGTGCCGATGCGGATCTATCCCGCCGTGCACTACACGATGGGCGGGCTCTGGGTCGACTACGACCTCCAGACCACCGTGCCGGGCCTGTTCGCGGTCGGCGAGGCCAACTTCTCCGACCACGGGGCGAACCGGCTCGGCGCGAGCGCGCTGATGCAGGGCCTCGCCGACGGCTACTTCGTGCTCCCGGCCACCATCAACGACTACCTCGCCCGCCACCCCCACCAGGACCCGGTGACGGACGGACACCCCGTCGTACAGGAGGTGCTGGCGGAGACCGAGGACCGGCTGAACCTGCTGCTGTCCGTCGACGGCGACCGTACGCCCGACTCCTTCCACCGCGAACTCGGCGAGCTGATGTGGGAGTTCTGCGGCATGGCCCGCACGGACGCCGGACTGCGCAAGGCACTTGAGCGCATCCCGCAGATCCGTGAGGAGTTCTGGCGGCGGATCAAGGTGCCGGGGACCGGCGAGGAGTTCAACCAGTCCCTGGAGAAGGCCAACCGCATCGTCGACTACCTGGAACTGGCCGAGCTGATGTGCCTCGACGCGCTGCACCGCGCCGAGTCCTGCGGCGGCCACTTCCGGGAGGAGTCCCAGACGCCCGACGGCGAGGCCGCCCGCAGGGACGACGAGTTCGCCTACGCGGCCGCCTGGGAGTTCACCGGCACCGGGGACGCCCCGGTACTGCACAAGGAAGACCTGGTCTTCGAGTACGTCCACCCCACCCAGCGGAGCTACGCATGAAGCTCACCCTGCGCGTCTGGCGGCAGAAGAACGCCGACGCCGACGGCGCGATGTCCACGTACGAGGTGGACGGCATCTCCTCCGACATGTCCTTCCTGGAGATGCTCGACACCCTCAACGAGGAACTCATCCTGCGCGGCGAGGACCCGGTCGCCTTCGACCACGACTGCCGCGAGGGGATCTGCGGCGCCTGCTCCCTGGTGATCAACGGCGACGCGCACGGGCCCGAGCGGACCACCACCTGCCAGCTGCACATGCGGTCCTTCGCGGACGGCGACACGATCGACATCGAGCCGTGGCGGGCGTCCGCGTTCCCGGTGATCAAGGACCTGGTGGTGGACCGGTCGGCGTTCGACCGGATCATCCAGGCCGGCGGGTACATCACGGCGCCGACCGGGGCCGCGCCGGAGGCGCATGCGACGGCGGTGCCGAAGGCCGACGCCGACTTCGCGTTCGAGCACGCCGAGTGCATCGGCTGCGGGGCGTGTGTCGCCGCCTGTCCGAACGGGGCGGCGATGCTGTTCACCTCCGCCAAGGTGAATCACCTGAACGTGCTGCCGCAGGGGGCGCCCGAGCGGGAGACGCGGGTGCTGGACATGGTGGGGCAGATGGATGCGGAGGGGTTCGGGGGGTGCACGCTGACGGGGGAGTGTGCGACTGCTTGCCCTAAGGGGATTCCGCTGGTGTCGATCACCAGTATGAACAAGGAGTGGCTGCGGGCTACCCGGAAGGCCGGGAAGCGGTAGCGCCGTTGCGGGGTGCGGGTGCGTGGGGGCTGGTCGAGCAGTTCCCCGCGCCCCTCTCAGGGGCGCTGTTGCGAGGGGCGCTGGAAAGTCAAAGTCGTTCGCCGAGAGGTGCGGACGGGCGGGGTCGGTGTGGTGCTCACCGGCCCCGTCTCGCGTCTCCTTACGGCCGTCTGATCACGGGAGCGCTACTCTCGGGCATCCGTGAGTGACCGGAAACGGTCCGACTCCCGGCATTCAGCAGTCGCACATCCACGGGTCCCGCGCATGTCACGCCGAGTCCAGCCTGCCACGGAAGAAAGCAGGTGCAGATTTCCTCAGCTTCCGCTCGGCGCAGGAGACCTCCATGACCGCCATGCCCGCCTCACCCCCCGCTCTCGCCGCCCCGACCGGGGACTCCGGCTACCTGGTGCAGCTCGCCCGTGACGAGGACGACGTCCGGGCCGCGCAGCGGCTGCGACACCAGGTCTTCGCCGGAGAGATGGGCGCCCGGCTCGACGGGCCGGAGCCGGGTCTGGACGCGGACGCCTTCGACGCGTACTGCGACCACCTGCTCATCCGCGAAGCCCTCACCGGCGAGGTCGTCGGCACCTACCGGCTGCTGCCGCCGGAGCGCGCCGCGGTCGCCGGGCGCCTGTACTCCGACGGCGAGTTCGACCTGTCCCGGCTCGACGGCATCCGCTCCGGCCTGGTCGAGGTCGGCCGCTCCTGCGTGCACCCCGCGCACCGCGACGGCGCCGTCATCGGCCTCATCTGGGCCGGCATAGCCCGCTACATGGTGGACCGCGGCCACGAGTGGCTGGCCGGCTGCTGCTCCGTCCCGCTCGCCGACGGGGGCGCCCTCGCCGCCGCCACCTGGGACCGGGTCCAGGCCAAGCACCTCGCCCCGGAGGAGTTCCGGGTACGGCCGCTGAACCCCTGGATCCCCGGCGCACCGGCCCCCGAGGGCCGTACCGAACTGCCCGCCCTGCTGCGCGGTTACGTCCGCCTCGGCGCCTGGGTGTGCGGGGAGCCCGCCCACGACCCGGACTTCGGGGTCGCCGACCTGTACGTGCTGCTGTCGATGCGCCGGGTCAACGCGCGCTACCTGCGGCACTTCCTCTCGCTCGTCCCGGCCTGATGAGCGTCTGGCTGCCCAGCGCGCCCTGCACCCCGGGCGCGTGCGTGGAACGTGCGGGGTCCCTCACGGCCGTACCTCGGGCCGTGCTGCGGTTCGCCGCGGTCGTGGCCCTGATGCTGACCGCGATCGCGCTGCTCCCGTTCGGCGGGAGGATCCCCGCCGAGTGGGTGCGGCGGTTCTGCCGGCTGCTCGTGCGGGCCGCCGGCGTCCGGGTCCGGATCACCGGCCGCGCACCGGGCACGGGCGGGGTGCTCCTGGTCGCCAACCACATCTCCTGGCTGGACATCCCGCTGCTGGCCTCCGTACGGCCCGCGCGGATGCTCGCCAAGCAGGAGATCCGCGCATGGCCGGTGGCCGGGGCGCTGGTGGCCGGGGCCGGGGTCCTGTTCATCGACCGGGACCGGCTGCGCGCGCTGCCGGACACCGTCGCCCGGATCGCGGGTGCCCTGCGGGAGGGCGCCGCGGTGGTCGCCTTCCCGGAGGGCAGCACCTGGTGCGGCCGGGCCCAGGGCCGGTTCCACCGGGCCGTGTTCCAGGCCGCGCTGGACGCCGGCGTGCCCGTGCAGCCGGTGCGGCTGCGGTACCGGCGGTCGGCGGGCGAGGCCAGTACCGTGCCCGCGTACGTCGGCGAGGACACCCTGCTCGCCTCCCTGTGGCGCGTGGCGTCGACCCGTGGACTGGTCGCCGAGGTGGACATCCGGCCGCTGATCCCGGCGGGCAGCCACGCGGACCGCCGTGCCCTCGCCCGTGCCGCCCAGCCCGTGACCCACGAACCGGCCTGGACGCACACGGCCCTGGTGAACTCGGTACGGGTCGCTCCCTGGCCGGCCGCCGAGTGGCGCCTGAGCAGGCCGGCGCCGTAGCCGCCGCCGGGCGAGCCGCCGCCGCAGCCGCCGCCGGGCGCATCGGCGGCGGGGGCATCGGCGGCGGGCGCGCGGTGGCCCGGGGCGTTCCCGGTGATCAGTGGTGGAGGACGCGGGACAGATAGGGCGCCGTGACACTGTCCCGTGCCCCCGCGACCTCGGCCGGCGGCCCCGCCGCGACGATCCGGCCGCCCCGGTCGCCGCCGCCGGGTCCCAGGTCGATCACCCAGTCGGCGCCCGCCACCACCGTCATGTCGTGCTCCACCACCACGACCGTGTTCCCGGCGTCGACCAGCCCGTGCAGCTGCCGCATCAGCACCTCGACGTCGGCCGGGTGCAGCCCTGTCGTCGGCTCGTCGAGCAGATACAGGGTGTGGCCGCGCCGACCGCGCTGCAACTCACCGGCCAGCTTGATGCGCTGGGCCTCGCCACCGGACAGCTCGGTGGCGGGCTGCCCGAGCCGCAGATAGCCGAGCCCCACGTCCAGCAGCGTGCCCAGGCTGCGTGCCACGGCCGGGGTGTCCGCGAAGAACCCCGCGGCCGCCTCCACGGTCAGGTCCAGCACCTCGGCGATGTTCCGTCCCCGGTAAAACACTTCGAGCGTCTCGGGGTTGTAGCGGGCCCCGCCGCAGTCCGGGCAGGGCGCGTAGGTGCTCGGCAGGAACAGCAGCTCCACGCTGACGAAGCCCTCGCCCTGACAGGTCTCGCACCGCCCGCCGGACACGTTGAACGAGAACCGCCCGACGCCGTAGCCGCGCTCCCGGGCCTGTCCGGTGCCCGCGAACACCTTCCGGACGACGTCGAACAGTCCTGTGTAGGTGGCCAGGTTGGACCTCGGAGTACGGCCGATCGGCCGCTGGTCCACCGAGACCAGCCGGTCCACCCCGGCCTGTTCCCCGGTGATCTCGCCGATCAGTGTCGACTTGCCGGACCCGGACACGCCCGTCACCGCGGTGAGGACACCGAGCGGGAACTCCGCGGTGACCCCGCGCAGGTTGTGCCGGTCGACCGGCCCGACCGCCAGCCGGCCCGTGGCGGTACGGGGGCCGCGTGACGGCACGGGGGAGTCGTCGAACAGGTAGCGGGCGGTGGCCGACCCGGTGGCCGCCGCCAGCCCTGCCACCGGTCCGCTGTACACCACCTCCCCGCCGTGCTCACCGGCGAGCGGGCCCACGTCGACGAGCCAGTCCGCGCCGCGCATCACGTCCAGGTGGTGCTCCACCACGAACACCGAGTTCCCGGCCGCCTTGAGCCGTTCGAGGACCGTGAGCAGCGCCTCGGTGTCCGCCGGGTGCAGTCCGGCCGACGGCTCGTCCAGGACGTAGACGACGCCGAACAGACCGGAGCGCAGCTGGGTGGCCAGACGGAGGCGCTGGAGCTCGCCCGCCGAGAGGGTGGGCGTGGCACGGTCCAGGCTGAGATAGCCGAGGCCCAGCTCGACCACCGGGGCGATCCGGGAGGTGAGGTCCCCGGTGAGGACCCGCACGGTCTCCGAACCGCCCTGGCCGCCG
Source organism: Streptomyces humi (assembly GCF_001005085.2). Taxonomy (GTDB): domain Bacteria; phylum Actinomycetota; class Actinomycetes; order Streptomycetales; family Streptomycetaceae; genus Streptomyces; species Streptomyces humi. The sequence continues at coordinate 23,018 of NZ_LBMU02000090.1, read as the reverse complement.
AGGAGCTCGGCCAGCGCGGTCAGCGGCAGGGCGACGAGTTCGGCGATCGTACGGCCCCCGAAGGTCACCGCGAGTGCCTCCGGACGCAGCCTGCTGCCCCCGCACACCGGACAGGGCGCACTGGTCAGGAACCGCTCCGCCCGCGCCCGCAGAGCCGGGCTCCTGGAGTCCGCGAAGGTCTTCATCACGTACCGGCGGGCGCTCATGTACGTGCCTTGGTACGGGCGTTGGATACGGTCGGCATCCCGGACCGGGTGCACGGTGACCACCGGCTGCTCGTCCGTGAAGAGGATCCACTCCCGCTCCGCGGCGGGCAGCTCGCGCCAGGGCCGGTCCACGTCATGGCCGAGGGCGTCCAGGATGTCCCGCAGGTTCTTGCCCTGCCAGGCGCCGGGCCAGGCGGCGATCGCGCCCTCGCGGATCGACAGCGCGGGGTCGGGGACCAGGGATTCCTCGGTCGTGCCGTGCACCCGGCCCAGGCCGTGGCACTCCGGGCAGGCGCCGACCGCCGTGTTGGGGGAGAACGCGTCGGAGTCGAGCCGTTCGGCGCCCGGCGGGTAGTCACCGGCGCGCGAGAACAGCATGCGCAGGGAGTTGGAGAGGTTGGTGACCGTGCCGACCGAGGAGCGGGAGGTGGGGGCCGACCGGCGCTGCTGGACCGAGACTGCCGGCGGCAGCCCGCTGATCTCCGCGACCTTCGGCGCCCCGACCTGGTGGATCAGCCGGCGCGCGTACGGCGCGACCGACTCGAAGTAGCGCCGCTGGGCCTCGGCGTAGATCGTGCCGAAGGCCAGGGACGACTTCCCCGAGCCGGACACGCCGGTGAAGACGGCCAGCACGTCCCGGGGGACGTCCACGTCGACGCCCTTGAGGTTGTGCTCCCGGGCACCACGGACGCGGACGTAGGGATCGTGGGCGCTGTGCATCGGGCGGGAACTCCGTGTCGGGGCGGGGGCAAACCCGGCGATCGTAGCCCGTGCGCCGTCTACTGCGGAGGCGGGTTGCCCTGGTTCCGGCTCCGGTCGATGTAGTCGTCGGCCTGCTTCTGGGCCGCGTCGACCTGGGACTGGTACTTGTTCCCGGTCCGCTGGTCGATCATGTCACCACCCTTGCCGACACCCCGTTTGGCCTGGTCCTCGTGGCCCTTGAGCATCCCCTTGAGCTTGTCCAGCATGGACATGGCAGCCCTCCTCGCTGGTTGCGGCTTTCTCCCCAGCGTCACCGGCCCGGGCCGGGTCCGCATCTCGACGGGTGTCCCCGTGCGGGCCCGGCATGCCTGTGCCAGCTTGGAAGACGCGGAATTCCGCCGTGCAGAGCCGTCCGCAGAAAGGCCCGGCCCATGAACACTCCCGGTTTCGGATTCGGACGCAGTCCCTTCGAGGAGTTCGACGAGCTGATGTCCCGTTTCTTCGGCGGATCCGGACCGGGCGCCCCGGCCCGCCGCCCCCAGCGGGTCGACATCGGCAGCCTGCTCTCCGAACGGGCCCGGGAGCTGGTCGCCGAGGCCCGTGACCTGGCCGCCGCCGAGGGCAGCGAGGAACTGGACGCCCGGCACCTGCTGGCCGCCGCCACCACCCATGACTCCACCCGCCGGCTGCTCACCGAGGCCGGTGCCGACCCGGACCAGCTCCGTGAACGGCTCACCGCCGGTCAGGGCGGCGGCGAGCGGACCGAACCCGGCACCCTCACCCCGGCCGCCAAGCGCGCCCTGCTCGACGCCTACCAGGTCTCCCGCGCCGAGGGCGCCTCCTACATCGGCCCCGAGCACCTGCTGCGCGCGCTCGCCGCGAACCCCGAGTCGGCGGCCGGCCGGGCGCTCGGCGAGACCGGCTGGGAGCCGGCCCGGATGCCCGTCGAGGGCGCGGCGGAGCGGAAGAAGCCCAGCAGCACGCCGACCGTCGACGAGTACGGCCGTGATCTCACCGAGGACGCCAGGGCCGGCCGGCTGGACCCGGTGATCGGCCGGGACGAGGAGGTCGAGCAGACCATCGAGGTGCTCTCCCGGCGCAGCAAGAACAACCCGGTGCTCATCGGCGACCCGGGCGTGGGCAAGACCGCCATCGTCGAGGGCATCGCCCAGCGCATCGTCTCCGGCGACGTGCCCCGGACCCTCGAGGGCAAGCGGCTGGTCTCCCTGGACCTGGCCGCGATGGTGGCGGGCACCAAGTACCGGGGCGAGTTCGAGGAGCGGCTGAAGAAGCTGCTGGACGAGGTCCGCGAGCACGGCGACGAACTGGTGCTGTTCCTCGACGAGTTGCACACCGTGGTGGGTGCGGGCGGGGGCGGCGACGGAGCGCTGGACGCGGGCAACATCCTCAAGCCCGCGCTCGCGCGTGGTGAGTTGCACCTGATCGGGGCGACCACCGTCGACGAGTACCGCAGGCACATCGAGAAGGACGCGGCGCTGGAACGCCGGTTCGCGCCCATCCTGGTCGGCGAGCCCGCCGTCGACGACACCATCGAGATCCTGCGCGGTCTGCGCGACCGCTACGAGGCCCACCACCAGGTCCGCATCACCGACGAGGCGGTGGTCGCGGCGGCCGAGCTGTCCGACCGGTACATCACCTCCCGCTTCCTGCCCGACAAGGCGATCGACCTCATGGACCAGGCGGCGGCCCGGGTACGGCTGCGCGCCAAGACCCCGCCCACCGACACCCGGGACATCGAGGACCGGATCGCCGCCCTCAACCGGGAGAAGGACCAGGCCGTCGCCGACGAGGAGTACGAGCGGGCCAAGGAACTCCGCGACCGGATCAGGGAGACCGAGGCCGAGCTGGACCGGGCGGGCACCGCCGAGGAACACGCGCCGAAGGTCACCGCCGAGGACATCGCCGAGGTCGTCTCCCGCACCACCGGCATCCCGGTCGCCCAGCTCACCGAGGAGGAGCGGGAGCGGCTGATGAAGCTGGAGGAGCACCTGCACGAGCGGGTCGTCGGCCAGGACGAGGCGATCACCGCCGTCGCCCGCGCGGTCCGCCGTGCCCGGGCCGGCATGAGCGACCCGGGCCGTCCCGTCGGCAGCTTCCTGTTCCTGGGCCCGACCGGCGTCGGCAAGACCGAGCTGGCCCGTGCCCTGGCCGCGGCCCTGTTCGGCGACGAGACCCGCATGATCCGCCTCGACATGAGCGAGTTCCAGGAGCGTCACACCGTCTCCCGGCTGGTCGGCGCCCCTCCCGGGTACGTCGGTCACGAGGAGGCGGGCCAGCTCACGGAGGCGGTCCGCAGGCAGCCGTACGCGGTGCTCCTGCTGGACGAGGTGGAGAAGGCACACCCGGACGTCTTCAACACCCTGCTCCAGCTCCTGGACGACGGCCGCCTCACCGACTCCCAGGGCCGCACCGTCGACTTCAAGAACACCGTCGTCATCATGACGTCGAACATCGGTGCCGACCGCATCCTGGCCGCCGGGACCGAGGACTACACCAAGGTCCGCGAGGCGGTCATGCCGGCCCTACGGCAGCACTTCCGGCCGGAGTTCCTCAACCGCGTCGACGAGATCATCGTCTTCCGCGGCCTGGACCGCACCCAACTGCGGGAGATCGTGGACCTGTTGCTGGAACACACCCGGCGTCGGCTGCACGCCCAGGACGTCACCCTCGAAGTCACCGACGCGGCGGCCGGGCTGCTCGCCGACCTCGGCCACCAACCGGACTTCGGCGCCCGGCCCCTGCGGCGCACCATCCAGCGCGAGGTCGACGACCGCCTCGCCGACCTCCTCCTGTCGGGCCAGCTCGTCGCGGGCGACCGGGCGGTGGTGGACGCGGCCGACGGCCGGATCGAGATCCGCTCGGACAAGCCGGCGACGGTCTAGGACGTCTAGGGCGTCGGGGACGTCCGGGACACAGGGGAGTTCACGAGCGAGGCCAGCCGCCGGTAGGAGTCGAGCAGGGCCGTGCGGTCGTAGGTGCTGGTGGTGACCAGCACCTCGTCCGCCCCGGTCTCCTCGATGACCGTCGCCAGCTCGTCCGCCACCTGGTCCTCCGTCCCGGCGATGTGACCGGCGAGCCCGGACTCGTAGAAGTCGCGTTCCCTCGCGGTCATCGTCCGGGCCTCGACGGCCTCCGCCGGGGGGAGCGGGGGGAACGTGCCGTGCGTGCGGGAGTACGCCATCGACCAGGCCTCCGGGACCAGCAGCCTGCGGGCCGCCTCCGGGGTGCCGGCGACGGCGATCGTCCCCGAGACCACGACGTACGGTTCGGCGGCCCACGGCGAGGGTCGGAAGTGCTCGCGGTAGCGTTCGACGCCGCGCCGCATCCGCTGCCGGTCGCGCAGGTCGCCGATGACCATGGGCAGCCCGGCGCGGGCCGCGACCTCCGCGCCCTCGCCCATCGCCAGCACGAACGGCGGCACCCGCAGACCGTCCGCCGGGCGGGCCCGTACCCCGGTCGGCGAGGTCCCCTCGAACCAGCCGAGCAACTCGGCGAGCTGGGCCGCGAAGTCCTCGGCGTCGCCCTTGTCGCGTCCCAGCGCCCTGCGCACGCCGTCGGTGAAGCCCACGGACCGGCCGATCCCCATGTCGATCCGGCCGGGGAACAACGACTCCAGCACCCCGAACTGCTCCGCCACCACGAGGGGCCGGTGGTTGGGCAGCATGACCCCGCCGGTGCCCACCCGGACGGACCGGGTCGCCGCGGCCACGGCGGCGGCCAGCACCGTCGGAGCCGATCCGGCGACCCCGGGCACCCCGTGGTGCTCCGACACCCAGAAGCGGTGGTAGCCGAGGGCCTCCACCTCCCGGGCCAGCGCCACGGTGTCCCGAAGCGCCTCGCCGGGCGTGTGTCCCGCACGGGTGCGCGAGCGGTCGAGGACGGAGAACCGGGTCCCGGCGATGACAGTGTTCACAGCGGGTTCAACACCCGGGCTGCCGCAGGATTCCCGGCGCCGCCCGCACCAGCCGCTCGCCGGGGGGGGTCCGGCACTCCGTTCTAGGCTTGCCGGGTGACAGAGAACAGGAAGCGTCCGGTCGCCGTGTTCGACATCGACAACACCCTCGCCGACACCGCGCACCGGCAGCGGTTCCTGGAGCGCGCACCGCGGGACTGGGACGCGTTCTTCTCCGCCGCGCGGCTCGATCCGCCGCTCGCCGAGGGGATCGCGCTGGCCGTGGCGAGCGCGGCGGAGTGCGAGATCGTCTATCTGACCGGCCGTCCCGAGCGCTGCCGCCGGGACACGCTGGACTGGCTCGCCGCCCACGGGCTGCCCGAGGGCCGCGTGCACATGCGGCGCGACTCCGACCGCAGGCCGGCCCGGCGCACCAAGCTGGAGATCCTGCGCCGTCTCGCCGAACGGCGTGCGATCCAGGTCCTGGTCGACGACGACGAGCTGGTGTGCGACGACGCCGAACGGGCCGGGTTCACCGTCGTACGGGCCCGCTGGGCCGACCGGTCGGCCACGCTGGAGCAGGCCCAGGAGGGGGAGGGGCGGACCTGAGCCGGCCCCCTCACTCCCCGTCGTCGATGCGGAAGCCCACCTTCAGGCCCACCTGGTAGTGCTCGATCTGCCCGTTCTCGATCTGGCCCCTGACCTGCGTGACCTCGAACCAGTCCAGGTTGCGCAGGGTCTGGCCGGCACGGGCGACACCGTTGCGGATGGCCTGGTCGATGCCTTCGTGCGAGGTGCCGACGATCTCGGTGACCCGGTAGGTGTGGTTCGTCATCGAAAAGCTCCTCTCGTGGTCACTCCACCGTGCCGCATCCGGAAGCGGAGCGCGAGCCATCGGTTCCCGACCGCCGACAACCCTTGACCCTCCGCATTGGTCCATACCAAAATCCCCCGTACACCCGTACGGGCACCCCTGCTCGTTCCCCCACGCCGGGCCCCTCCGCTGTCCGCCAGACAGAACAGGATCCCCGTGAGACGTCGTCGCCCACTCGCCCTCGTCTGTGTGTCCGCCGCCCTGCTGAGCGCCTGTGGGGTGCTGCCGGGCGGCGGGGAGGGGCGGCACACCGTCACGGTGTGGCTCATGCAGAACAGCGCCTCGAAGGACTTCCTGGACCGGTTCACCGCGGACTTCGAACGCACCCACGAGGACATCCGCCTCGACATCCGGATCCAGCAGTGGACCGGGATCGTGGACAAGGTCCAGGCCGCGCTGAAGGACGGCTCCGGTGCCGGACCCGACGTCATCGAGGTCGGCAACACCCAGGTCCCGGAGTACGTCGAGGACGGCCGGCTCACCGACCTCACGCTGGAGTCGATGCGCGACTGGGGCAAGGAGCACTGGCTGCCCGGTCTCGCCGAACCCGGCCGGGACGACTCCCGCCAGTACGGCATCCCCTGGTACGCCGCCAACCGGGTCGTCATCTACCGCAAGGACCTCTTCGCCAAGGCCGGGATCACGTCCCCGCCGAAGACCCGCGCGCGGTGGATGACCGACACCGAGAGGCTCGACTCCGGCGGGAACCAGGGGATCTACCTCGCCGGACAGGACTGGTACACCCTCTCCGGGTTCGTCTGGGACGAGGGCGGCGACCTCGCCGCGGAGACCGACGGCGAGTGGAAGGGCACCCTGGACAGCCCGGCCGCGCTGCGCGGGATGGACTTCTACCGGCGTCTCCAGGCCCTCGGCCGGGGACCCGCCGACGCCGACGAGGAACACCCGCCGCAGGCCCAGGTGTTCGCCGGCGGCAAGGTCGCGCAGATCATCGCGGTGCCGGGCCTCGTTCAGTCCGTAGTGCAGGAGAACCCCGAACTCAAGGACAAGATCGGCTACTTCCCGGTCCCCGGCATCACCGCCGGCCACCCCGGCGCCGTCTTCACCGGCGGCTCCGACCTCGTGGTGCCGCAGAACACCGACCGGCCCTACGACGCCACCGCCGTGGTCGGTGCGCTGACCGGCGCCAAATGGGACACCGACCTGGCCCGCACCATGAACTACGTGCCCAACAAGACCACGCTGGCCGGCGCGGTCGCCGGGGAGCAGGGGGTCGCCGCGATGGCGGCGGGGGCCGCGCGGGGACGCGCGACCCCCCACACCCCGGACTGGCCGGCGGTCGAGGCCGACAATCCGATCAAGGGCTACATGACGAAGGTGCTCGGCGGTGCGGACCCCGCGACCGAGGCCCGCCGCGCCTCGAACCGGATCACCGAACTGCTCGCACCGAACTTCGGCTGAGCGCCCCGAAGGGGTGCGAGGCCGTATCGCGGTGCGGCCGCCGCCGCGCGGGCGCGACCGGCCACGACGACGCCGCGGACGACCGGCGAAGCGGCTCGGCACTCCCGGCGGAGCGGCTCGGCACTCCCGGCGGAGTGGGGCGGTCGGCTCAGCGGGCGACGCTCAGCGACAGCGCGAAACGCCCCTCCGAGTCGGTCCACCAGTGCGTCAGCTCGAGCCCCGCGCCGGCCAGTTCGGCGGACACCCCGTCCCGCCGGAACTTCGCCGACACCTCGGTGCGCAACTCCTCGCCCGCCGCGAAGTCCACGGCGAGATCGAGCGCCGGCACCTTCACGGTCTGCGCGACCCGCGAGCGCAGCCGCATCTCGATCCACTCCTGCTCCGGGTCCCACAGGGCGACGTGGTCGAAGGCGTCCGGGTCGAAGTCGGCGTCCAGCTCCCGGTCCACGACGGCCAGCACGTTCTTGTTGAACTCGGCCGTCACGCCGGCCGCGTCGTCGTACGCCCGGACCAGTACGCCCTCGTCCTTGACCAGGTCGGTGCCGAGCAGCAGCGCGTCGCCCGGCGCGAGCAGCCGGCGGATCCGGGCCAGGAACACGGCCCGTTCGGCGGGCAGCAGATTGCCGACCGTGCCACCGAGGAAGGCCAGCAGGCGGGGCCCGGGAGTCTCCGGCAGTGCCAGCTGCCCGGTGAAGTCGGCGATCAGGGCGTGCACGGTCAGCCCCGGCCGCTCTGCGACGAGCGCCCGCCCGGCCTGTGTCAGCGCGCTCTCGCTGACGTCGACCGGGACGTACACCTCCAGGGCGGTGAGCGCGTCGATGAGCAGCCGGGTCTTCTCGGAGGAGCCCGAGCCCAGCTCCACCAGCGTGCGGGCGCCGCTCGCGTCGGCGATCTCACCGGACCGGGCGGTCAGGATCTCCCGCTCGGCCCGGGTCGGGTAGTACTCCGGCAACTCGGTGATCTCTTCGAACAGTTCGCTGCCCCGGGCGTCGTAGAACCACTTGGGCGGCAGCGTCTTGGGGGTGGCGGTGAGGCCGTTCAGGACGTCGGCGCGCAGCGCGGCGTCCGTCGCGTCCTCGGGAAGGGTGCGGGTGACACGGAGGGGACTCACGTACAGGGCTCCTTCGGGGTTACGGAGGCCGGGTCCTCGGCCCGGACGTGCTCGACCGGAGCGAGCTCGACGCCCGCGCGGCTCGCGAGGAGCAGCGTGCGGTCGGGGACCTCCCGCCAGTGCGGGTCGTCGTCGTACGGCTCGGAGGCGACGACGGTGCGGTGGCCGGGTTCCGAGAGGTAGAAGAGGCTGTCGCCCCAGGTGGTGGCGGCGATGGTCGCGCCGTCGGTGAGCAGGAGGTTGAGCCGGGCGGCGGGGGCGGCCCCGGCCACCTGGAGAACCGTTTCGGCAAGGGCGGGGCCCGGTTCCGTGCCGGACCGCAGCCGGTGCAGGGCCAGCGCCCAGACGAACGCCGAGTCGGTGCGGGCCTCCATCGCCAGCAGGTCGGCCGGGGGCAGCAGCGGCGCCAGGGGCGCCACGGACCGCGGCCAGTCGGGGACCGCCCCGTTGTGGCTGAAGAGCCAGCGGCCCGCGGCGAACGGCGCCGCCGCGGCCTCCGCGTCCGCGCCGGCCAGCGTCGCGTCCCGGACGGCTGCCAGCAGCGCGCCGGCGCGCACCACCCGCGCCAGGTCGGCGAAGGACTGGTCGGCCCAGATCGGCCCGGCGCGCCGGTAGCGGGCCGGCTGCGGATCCTCCGGGGCGTACCAGCCCACCCCGAAACCGTCGGCGTTGACCGTCCCGTACCGCTGCCGCCGCGGTGCCCACGACTGCCGGTACAGGGAGTGCGCGGGCTCCACGAGGAGCCGGCCGAGCGGCTCCTCGGGTCCCAGGCAGGCCAGGTGGCGGCACATCAGGCGGTCTCCGCGGTCCGGGCGGTGCGGAAGCCGGAGAAGATCTGCCGCCGGATCGGGTAGTCCCAGTTGCGGAAGGTGCCCCGGCAGGCCACCGGGTCCACGGCGAACGAACCACCGCGCAGCACCTTGTACTCGGGTCCGAAGAACACCTCCGAGTACTCCTTGTACGGGAAGGCGCTGAAACCGGGGTAGGGGAGCAGATCGCTCGACGTCCACTCCCACACGTCGCCGATCAACTGCCGTACGCCCAGCGCCGACTCGCCCTCGGGGTAGCTGCCCGCCGGAGCGGGCCGCAGATGGCGCTGCCCCAGGTTGGCGTGGGCGGGGCCCGGGTCGGCGTCGCCCCACGGGTAGCGGCGTGAACGGTTCTCCGCCGGGTCGTGCCGGGCGGCCTTCTCCCACTCGGCCTCGGTGGGCAGCCGGCGCCCGGCCCAGCGGGCGTAGGCGTCCGCCTCGTACCAGGAGACGTGCAGCACCGGTTCCTCGGGCGGTACGACCTCCGTGACCCCGAACCGGCGCCGCAGCCACTGGCCGTTGTCGCGGTGCCAGAACAGCGGGGCGTGGATGGCGTGTTCGCGGATGTGCGCCCAGCCGGCGGGCGTCCACCAGCGCTCCTGCTCGTAGCCGCCGTCCTCGATGAACGCCAGGTACCGGGCGTTGGTGACCGGGGTCGTGTCGACCCAGAAGGACGCCACCTCCCGCCGGTGCGCGGGGCGTTCGTTGTCCAGCGCCCAGGGCTCGGTGGAGGTGCCCATGGTGAACGGGCCGCCGGGTACCAGGACTTCGGCCGGGCCGGTGAACGGCGGGACCGGGTCCGGGTCGGGGGCGGTGAGGGCCTGCGGGCCCTTGCGGAGCTGATGGGTGATGAGCATCGTCTCGTCGTGCTGCTGTTCGTGCTGCGCGACCATCCCGAACGCGAAGCCCGCCTCGGTGAGCCGGCTGCCGGTGAACGCGGCGCCCTCCAGCAGGTCGAGCGCCCGGCCGCGCACCTCCGCCGCGTACTGCCGGGCCTCGTCGGGCGCCAGCAGCGGCAGCGAGGGCCGCTCGGACCGCGGGTGCTCGAAGGCGTCGTAGAGGCTGTCGATCTCGGGGCGCATCGGCTCCCGGCCGCCCACGTTGCGCAGCAGCCAGAGCTCCTCCTGGTTGCCGATGTGCGCGAGGTCCCAGACCAGCGGGGACATCAGCGGGGAGTGCTGGGCGGTGAGGTCGGGCCCCTCGACGCAGTCGGTGAGGAGCGCGGTGCGGGCGCGGGCGGTGGTCAGGGACCTCAGCGCCCGGTCCCGCAGGGTCTCGATATCGATGTCGAACTCGGTCTCGGTCTCGGTCATGCGCTGAGTTCCCTCTCCTGGGCGCGACCCGCCGTGTCGCGCACTCGGTCCAGCAGGTCGTCGGCCGGGCTGCGGCCGCGCAGGACGTACCGCTCCAGGTACCCGCGTACGGCGTCCACGACCTCGGGGGTCGCGCCGAGCCGCGGGAGGGCCTGCAACGCCGCCGTGAAACAGGTGACGGCCGCCTCCCGGAGCTCCGGGTCACCGAGTCCGGTACGGGCCGCGTCGAGCCACAGCGGGTTGTGCGGGGCGGGCCGCGACTCCGCCCGTTCGGCCAGCGGTTTCACCGTCCGGTAGGCGGTCTCGGCGGCCTGCGGGTCGTCGAACAGCGCCGCCGTCACCGCCAGCGGCACGATCCACCCGTCGTCACCGGGCTGCGCGTCGATCATCCGCAGCTCCAGGTGCCCGCGCGGCCTGACCGGCGGGAACAGCGTGGTCAGGTGGTACGCGAGATCCTCCGTGGTGGGCGACCCGGACCGGGTCCACTCGCGGAAGGTGAGGCCCTCGGGGACCTCCCACGGGCCGCCGTCCCGCCGTACGCACATCACCGGCGCGTCGAGCACGTGCCGGGCCCAGGCCGCCCGCGGATCGCCGTCCAGCGGGGGCGCGCCGGCGCGGCCCGCGTCGATCTCCATCCACAGCAGCTGCCGGGTGGAGGCCCAGCCGGTGGGCCGCCGCCCGACCAGCGGGCTGTTGGCGAACGCGGCCACCAGCACCGGGCCCAGCTGGTGGGCCAGCCACCAGCGGCGCGTGTGCCCCAGCGGGCCGGGCTCCTCGTGGCCGGCGTCCAGGCAGACCTGTACGGAGGCCGAGGAGCACATCATGTGGCGGCCCGCGGTGCCGGTGCGGTCCAGGCAGGCCTCCATCGCGTCGTAGCGCGGTTCGCGCAGGTAGCGACGGGGGGTGTGCCAGGGATCGTGACCGACGCCCACGAGGCCGAGGCCCTGCTGGGCCAGGACCGTACGGACGGCGTCCAGGTCGGCGGAGACGGTGCCTATGCACTCCATCAGGGAGGCGGCGGGCGGCGAGCTGAGCTCCAGCTGGCCGCCGGGTTCGACGGTGAGCGCCGACCCCAGGGGCACCGTGCGCAGTGCGGCGTAGGCCGCTTCGAGTCGTTCGGGTGTCACCGGGAGCTGCGGTCGCCGCAGCTCGTGGACCAGCCATTCCACTTCGACCCCGAGGGTGCGGGGCGGACCGGTCTTGAAGCAGATGCCCTTGACCAGGGCCTCCACCTCGGCTTCGGTGACGGCGGTGCGGTCGTCCGAGAAGTCGGTTCTCACCGACCCGTCGGTACAGTCGCCGCCGTCGGATATTGAGTCGGACATGTCGGGATCCTCCTGAGATTCCACCATGCCACCGTCCCGGCCGCGGGTGGCTCGGGACGGCATCGTCCATCCCACCCAAGACCCCTACGCGGATTCGCACAAGGGTGCCAAACGGCACGTTCGCGATCGGTAATCTCCGTTTCCTCCAGTGTTTCCGGCCGTTACCGGCGGTTTCGGGCCCGGGAAACCCCGTTGCAGGGCATCACCAGCATCACCCAGGATGCTGATATGAGCACGACGGGGGAGGCCGCGCGAGCCGCGCTCATGGCGTCCACGGGGGTGGCGCCATGAGCGCGCGCCTGCGCGGCATCGCGCAGCAGACCGAGCAGATCGTGGCGAGGGGGGCGTACCAGGCACCGGACGGCCGGGAGATCCCGCTCGCGGCCGACATCGCGGCCGCACAGGCCGGGACGCGGCTGTACGGCCCGGAACCGGTGCCGGCCGTAGCCGGTGGCGACGCGGACACCGTCTTCGACGCGGACACCGTCTTCGAGGTGACCGGCGAGAGCAGCCTGGAGGCCGCCCGCCGGCTGGCCGACGCCCCGGTGGCCGTCCTGAACTTCGCCTCGGCCCGCAATCCGGGCGGCGGCTACCTGAACGGCGCGCAGGCGCAGGAGGAGGCCCTGTGCCGTGCCTCCGCGCTCTACGCCTGCCAGTTGCGCGCCCGCGCCTTCTACGACCACCACCGCGCCCACCGGGACCCGTTCTACTCGGACCGGGTGATCCACTCCCCGGCCGTCCCGGTCTTCCGCGACGACCGTGGCGCCCTGCTCGCCGAGCCCTACCGGGCGGGCTTCCTCACTGCCGCCGCGCCCAACGCGGGTGTCATCCGCCGAACGGCCCCGGAACGCGTCGGCGAGGTGCCCGCCGCCCTCGCGGTCCGGGCCGGGCGGGTGCTGGAGGTGGCCGCCGCGCACGAGTACCGGCGACTGGTCCTCGGCGCGTGGGGCTGCGGGGTCTTCCAGAACGACCCGGTGCAGGTCGCGGCGGCCTTCCGAAGCCTGCTGGGCCCCGGCGGGCGGTTCGCGCGGAGCTTCGCGCACGTGGTGTTCGGGATCCTCGACCGCACACCGGGATCCACGGTCCGGGCCGCCTTCGCGGAGTCCTTCGGGGTCGCGGCGGGCTGAGCGGACCTCGTACGGCCGGCCGCGGGACGGCGCCCCGCTGGGGGCGCGGGGACCGCGGGACCGGCCTCCGCCGGCCGGCGCCGCGTGACCGGCGCGGGGAACCGCGCGATCAGCCCCACCGGACCGCGGTGAGGGAACCGCGTGCCCGGCGGGGTGTCCGGCTCAGTTCCAGCCGTAGCGTTCGTGCAGCCGGTTGCGTACGAGGTTGAAGCGGCCCCGGTCCAGCGCGCAGGCCTCCCGGCGCATCCCTTCCTCGTGCAGCCGCAGCACGCGGTCCACGTCCACCCAGGAGTCGCGTCCGGAGCGGTCCCAGGGGCCGCTGCCGATCGCCACCCACTCGCGGTCGTCGTCGTGCCGCTTGCTGGACAGCTGCACGGCGAGCAGCGTGCCCGCCGCCTCGCGGGCGACGACCAGCACCGGCCGGTCCTTGCCCCGCCCGTCGTTCTCCTCGAAGGGCACCCAGGTCCAGACGATCTCGCCCGGGTCGGGGTCGCCGTCGTGGGCGGGGGAGTACTCGGTGCGCACCCTGCCGACCTCGCGCGGGTCGGCCTCGGTGGTCGCGGTGCGGCCGTGACGGCCGGGGATGTCGTCGTCGATGTACGCAGTCACGAGGGCACCCTAAGCTGCCTCAGCCTGCGACAACAGGCGGGGTCCCGGTACGGCGCAGCTCGCCTTCGATCAACTCGGCGGTGACGTCGGGCCGTTCCAGGTGCGGAAGGTGTCCGGCCGCCGGGACGGGCTCGAACCGGCCGCGCGGGAAGGCCTTCGCGTAGGCGGCTCCGTACGCGGGCGTGACGATGCGGTCGCTCTCGCCCCAGATCACCAGTGCGGGCTGCCGTACCCGTCCCAGCCGGGGAAGGAGCTTCGGGTCGGTCATCCGGCCACCGTCCGTGAGCAGCCGCATGGTGGCCATGTTGGCCTGGCGCCGGGCGAGTTCGGCGGCGGGGAGGGTGGCCGGGTCGACGTAGAAGCGGTCCGGGTCGTGCCAGGAGTGCTCTGCCTGGGCGCGCGGGTCCAGTGCGAAGAAGTCGGTGACCTCCTCGCCGTCGATGTCCGCGCCGACCGCGTTGACGAGGACCAGGCCGGTGATCAGCCCGGCCGTGTCGAGTATCGCCATCTCGGCGGCGAGCCGGCCGCCCAGGGAGGAGCCGATGACCATGACGTCGCTCAACTCGCTGTCCTGGAGCAGGTGGAGGTAGGCGACGGCGAGGTCGTCGACGCCGGTCAGCCAGTCGGGGCGGGGGGTGCCGTCCCAGCCGGGGTGGACCGGGGTGATGGTGTGGGCCGACCCGGCGAGGCGGGCGGCCAGGCCGGCGACCGTGGCGGGGCCGCCGCCTCCGTGCAGCACGAGCACCGGGCGGCCGGAACCGGCCTCGGTGAGGGAGACGGGGAGATCGGGGTACACCTGGGCGGTGCGGTGCGTCGTCATGCCGTCAATCTAACTAAGGATGTTTATATAAACAAGCTTAGTCGTCGGCTACAGTGAGGTCATGCAAGACGACCTGCAAGTTCTCGGACGAGCGGTGAAACAGGCTCAGTACCGGCAGCACCGGGCGATGGACAGCGCGCTCTCGGCCGTCGGCACCACCCTCGCGCAGTGGGACGCGCTGCGCGCCATCGACCGGTCACCGGGTGCCTCGGCGCGCGAGCTGGCCGCGGCCACCTTCCAGAGCGAGCAGGCCTTCGGCACGCTGGTGGGTCGGCTGGCCGCGCAGGGGCTGGTGGAACGCCGGCCGGGCCACGGGCGGCGGATCCAGCACCGCCTCACCCCCGAGGGGGAGCGGATGCTGGCGGCCGGGCACGGGGTGGCCGGCGAGGTGCTCGCCGACTGCTTCGCCGGACTGTCAGAGGCGGACCGGGCGACGCTGCTCGGCCTGCTGGAGCGCCTCAACGCGCGGGAGTGAGCGGGCGGACACCGCGGTGGAGGTGGGCGGCGGGCGCGGCGGTGGAGGCGGCGGCGGGTGGGACGCGGCGGTCTCCCCCTGGTCGGCAGGAGGGTGCGCCGCCTGCCGCCATAAGGGTGCCTCTGCCGTCGGAACGGTGCTCGCCTGTCGTCGGAAGGGCGCGCGCCTGCCGCCGGGTGCGCGCCTGTCGTCGGAACGGCGCACCCCCCTGTCGCCAGAGGGGTGCGCCGCCTCGACCGTCTTCTCACCGGGCCGCTCTGCTGCCCCGGCGCGCTGTCACTCGGCGTCCGGCTCCAGCGGCACCTTCTGGGACCTCGGAGCCGCCGGTACTCCGTTCAGCACCGGTGAGGTCCCGTTCGCCGGCTGCCCGTTCTGGTTCATCGAGGCGAGCAGCTGGCGGGCGAGACCGAGCCCGGTGCCGCCCATGGTGAGGGCCTTGGCGAACAACTCGGCCATGCCGTCGGCTCCGTTGAGGAGCACCATGTTGTCCACGTTGCCGAAGGCGGACGCCCCGGCCTTGACGATCTCCGGCCAGTTCTCGGCGAGTTGCTGGGCGACGACCGCCTCCTGGTTCTCGGCGAGGGCGCCGGCGCGGGCCTTGATGGCCTCCGCCTCGGCGAGTCCCTTGGCCTTGGTCGCCTCGGCGTCCGCGAGACCCCTGGCCTGTGCGGCCGCCGCCTCGGCCTCACCGGTGGCCCGGGTCGCCGCCGCGGTGGCCGTACCCCGGGACCGGGTCGCCTCGGCCTCGGCGCCCGCGGCCGTCTTGACCCGGGTGGCCTCGGCCGCCGCCGCCAGTTCCGTCTCCTTCGCCTTGGCCTGGGCCGCCGAGATGCGCGCGTCACGCTCGGCCTCGGCCAGCGTCCGCTTCTCGTAGGCCTTGGCGTCGGCCGGCTTGCGGACGTCCGCCTGGAGCTGCTGCTCCCGCCGGTGCGCCTCGAGTTCGGCCACCCGGGTCTCCTGGACCACGACCTCCTGCCGGGCGGCCGCGTCGGCGAGCGGACCGGCCTGGCGGGCCTGGGCCGCCGCCTTGTCCCGCTCGGCCTGGTAGCCGGCCTGGAGGATCTCGCTGTCCCGGGTGGCCTCCGCCATCCGGGCGAACGACTGCTGCTCGGCCTCGGTGGCGAGACGGTTCGCCTCCGCCTGCGCGATCCGCGCGTCCCGCTGCACGGCCGCCGCGTGCGGCATCGCCAGGTTCCGGATGTACCCGGTCGGGTCCTCGATCTCGTGGATCTGCAAGGAGTCCACGATGAGCCCCAGCTTCTCCATCTCCGTGCCGCAGGCGGCCCGGGTCTGCCCGGTGAGCTTGTCCCGGTCGCGGATCATGTCCTCGACGGTCAACCCGCCCACGATGGAACGCAGATGACCGGCGAACACGTTGTGCACCCGCTCGGACATCATCTTCTGCTGGTCCAGGAAACGGCGGCCCGCGTTGGCGATCGACACGAAGTCGTCGCCCACCTTGAAGATGACCACACCCCGCACCTTCAGCGGAATGCCCTGCTGGGTCACGCAGTCCACCGACAACTCGGTCTCGTTCAGGTCGAGCGAGAGCTTGCGCACCGCCTGCACGCCCGGCAGCACCAGCGTGCCGCGCCCCGTGACGATCCGGAACCCCATGCCCTCTTCGAGACCCTCGGTCCGGTGCTTCGAACCGGAGATGATGAGCGCCTCGTTCGGCTCGGCCACCCGCCACATCATCTTGAACAGACCGATCAGCACGAGCACGGCGAGAACCGCCGCCCCCGCAACGACGCCGACAACCATCGGCATACGCCCCCTTTGGATGGTGCCCTTTCGGCACCGAACGAAGGGAGTGTGCGCCCGCCCGGGCGCGGGGTGAAGGGACCGGTGAATCCTTGTTGCAATCTTGACGCATGCGCCCCTCACCTGGGGCTACACCTGCTCAACTGTCGTATGCGGGCGTGACGTAGACCGTCCTCGGCGGCAGGTACTCGACCACCATCACCACCGTGCCCCGCTCGAACCGGCCGGTGCCGTCGGCGGCGTACGCGAGGAAGTGCTCGGCACCCCCGCGGACCCGCACGATCACCTCGCCGACGAGTCCGGGCCCGACCGTGCCGGTGACCCGCCCCATCAGCCCCACCATCGACGCATCGTCCATGGCCAGAGGGTACGGGCAGGTCAGTCGACGGGAAAGCGGCAGGCCGTCACGGCGCGGGGGAGTCCGTGACCAGGGCCCGCGGCGGCCACCGCTCGTGCCAGCGCGACTCGGACTCCAGCTGGGCCGCGACCGAGACGAGCAGCGGCTCGCTGTTCGCCGGCCCCAGCAACTGCGCGCCCACCGGCAGCCCGGCACCGACGAACCCGGCCGGCACGTTCACCCCCGGCCAGCCCAGCACGTTCCACGGCCAGGCGTAGGGGCAGGCGGCGATCATCGCCCGGTCGGTGGCGAACTGTCCCAGGCCCAGCATCGCGCCCACCCGGGGCGGGGGAGCGGCGGTGGTCGGCGCGAGGATCAGGTCGTACGACGTGAAGAAGCCGCCGATGCGCCGTCGCAGGCCCGCCTCCGCGCGCCGGGCGGCCCGCAGCGGGGCCCCGCCGAGCAGCCGGCCCAGGCGGGCGGCCTCCAGCGTGCGCCTGTCGAGCAGGGCGGGATGCGGTGCCTCGCGGACGCGTTCGGCGATCCCCGCCGTGGCGCGCGGCACGAAGGTGAGCCCGATGCGGCCGTAGGGCGGGTCGGCCTCCTCCACCGTGTGACCCAACGCCTCCAGTCTCCCGGCGAGTTCGACGACACGGGCGCGGACGTCCGGGTCCAGGCGGGCGGGCAGCGCGGTGAACGGCGGCTTCAGGGAGAGCGCGACGCGCAGCCGCCCGGGATCGCGGCCGACCGCGTCCGAGACGGCCGACTCCGGTGGCCGGTGCGGGTCCCGCGGGTGGTTCCCGCTCGCCGCGTCCAGCAGCAGGGCGGCGTCGGCGACCGTACGGGCCAGGGTGCCGTTGACCGTGATGCCCTGGAAGGACTCGCCGCGCGGCCAGGTGGAGATGCGGCCGCGCTGCGGTTTGATGCCCACGAGGTGGGTCCAGGCGGCCGGGATGCGCACCGAGCCGGCCCCGTCCGAGCCGAGCGCGGCCGGCACCAGTCCCGCCGCGACGGCCGCCGCCGATCCGCCGGAGGAGCCGCCCGGGGTGTGCTCCGGGTGCCACGGGTTGCGGGTGGCGCCGAAGGCCGGTCCCTCGGTGAACGGCCACTGTCCCAGCTCGCAGGCGTTGGTCTTGCCGATGATCACGGCACCGGCCGCGCGCAGCCGCCGCACCGCCTCGGCGTCCCGCGGCGCGGGCGGGAAGTCGCCGCGGCAGCCGAAGGCGGTCGGCTCGCCGGCCACCTCCATGTCGTCCTTGACCGCGACCGGTACCCCGAGCAGGGGGCGCCGTACCCCCGCCGCCAACTCCCGGTCGGCGGCCTCGGCTTCGGCGAGCGCCGCCGAAGTGCGCACGATCCGGAAGGCGTTGAGGGAGCCCTGGGTGGCCTCGATCCGCGCCAGAGACTCCTCGACCAGCTTCCGGGAGGACAACTCGCCTGCGGCCAGGGCGCGTACGGACTCGGCGAGCCCGGCGGAGCGGTCGTACGGCATGGCTTGCCCACCTCCGGCGGCACGATGTCTACCGGAGAGTAACGTCGATTGGGGGCGCGGGGGACAGCTTTCGCACAGCCGGCGTCCAGCCGTGCCCCAGTACCGCTCAAAGCATTGACGTGAACCTGTCGCCGCTCTTACTTTCTGCGCGACTTGTCGAACTTCGTTCGAAATTCCGGACGCTGCCTGTCTGCGATCCGGATCTGCACGAGCCCCCCGGGAGAGCCGCCGTGACCGTACGTCCCCCCGCCCCGTCCCGTCGCACCCTGCTCCGCGCGCTGGCCGCGCTGCCGGTGTCGGCCCTGGTCCTGCCCGGACTGGCCGGCACGGCCGAGGCCGCCGCCCCCGCGAGCGGATACGCCACCCGCTACACCATCGTCCCGTTCCTGGACAGTGACGACGGCACGGTGAACGTCTACCAGTCCGACGACGCCACGGACTTCCGCCTCCTCCAGGCCTCCGCCTACACCCCGCCGAGCAACCGCATCCGCGACGCCAGTGTCCTCAAGCACACGGACGGCTACTACTACATCACCTACACCACGCACACCTGGCAGGACGAGAGCACCACCATCGGCTTCGCCCGCAGCTCCGACCGGGTCAACTGGACCTTCCTGTACGACTACACGATCCCGATCACCGATCTCTCCCGGGCCTGGGAGCCCGAGTGGTTCGTCGACAGCGACGCCGGTGTCAACGTGATCGTGTCCTGCTCGACCACCGACGACGAGTGGATCTTCACCCCGTACGTCCTCACGGCGACCGACTCCGCGCTCACGGCCTGGACCTCACCGGTCGCCCTGTCCGGCATCGGCTCCAACCACATCGACACGTACATCGTGAAGGTCGGCTCGACCTACCACGCGTTCACGAAGAACGAGACCGCGAAGTACATCGAGTACGGCACCGCCTCGGCCCTCAAGGGGCCCTACACCCTTTCCAGGACCGGCGACTGGGCGGGCTGGGGGAGCTACCGCGAGGGCCCGTCGGTGATCCAGCTCGACAACGGCGGCTGGCGGATCTTCTTCGACGGCTACGGCGACGGCACCTACTACTACAGCGACAGTTACGACACCTTCGCCACGTGGAGCACCCCCACCGCCCTGCCCACCCTCTCGGGCACGGCCCGCCACTTCACGGTGATCAAGGAGACGGTGCCGGGCGGCGCCTCGGTGACGAAGAACGCGACCCGCTCCTTCCAGTCGGCCAACTACACCACCCGCTACTGGGAGGAGCAGTCCTCCCTCCTCAACCTGCCGGTGGTGACCGGCTCCAGCGCCACCGCGGACAAGCAGGCCGCCACCTTCACCGTCGTCGCGGGCCTCGCCGACGGCAACGGCTACTCCTTCCGCGACGCGTCCGGCAACTACCTGCGCCACTACGACTTCCGTGCCCGCTTCGACGCGAACGACGGCACGGCGACCTTCGCGAAGGACGCCACGTTCATCGCCCGCACCGGCGCGACGAGCGGCTCGGTCCGCTTCGAGTCGTACAACTACCCCGGCTACTACCTGCGCCACTACAACTACCAGCTGCGCGTGGACATCTCGCCCGGCACGGACCTGTTCCGCCAGGACAGCTCCTTCGCGGCGGTGACGGCCTGGGCCTGACCGGCGGCATCGCTGCCGGTCAGGCTCAGATCAGTTCGGGCTGCGGTTCCGTGCGAGGGCGCGGGACCGCGGCGGGCGCCGGTTCCCAGCGGCCGGTGGTCCGCACGTAGCCGTAGATCACCGAGAGCATCGCCAGTACCAGGAGCGGTCCGGACAGCCACCGGTGCTCCGCCATCGGCAACGGCAGGAAGCGGTAGGACACCAGGAGGGCGACGAAGACCGCCGTGCCGTACCCGGTCAGGCGGAGCCCCGCCGGGTCCCAGCCACGGTCGTAGGTGCGCAGGGCCGCCTCGATGGTGAGGGTGAACACCACTCCGGCGAGGAGGTCCGCGCCGTAGTGGTAGCCGAAGCCCAGGGTGGCGGTGAGCGTCGCGACCAGCCAGAACGCGCCGGCGAACCGCAGGAACCGGGGGCCGCGGCGGGAGTGGATGAAGATCGCCGTGGCCCAGGCCGTGTGCAGGCTGGGCATGCAGTTGCGGGGGGTGATCGCGTCGTAGACGACGGGGTGCGGCGGGCTGATCGCCGGTGTCGTCCCCGGCCACAGGTCGGGCACCGGCCAGTGCCCGTCGCCCGGCGAGTGGTCCGGCCAGAGGCCGACCGTCGCCCAGTGGTCGGTTCCGGTGCCGTAGGCGAAGACCGGGCCGACCACCGGGAAGAGCATGTAGATGCCGGGTCCGAGCAGGCCTATGAGCAGGAAGGTGCGCACCAGGTGGTGGCGCGGGAAGCGGCGCTCGGCGGCGACGTTGCGCAGCTGGTACAGCGCGACGAGGACCGCGGCCACGGCGAGCTGGCTGTAGACGACGTCGAGGAGGGTGAAGCCGGCCGGGCCGCTGGCCGTCACCAGCCGGCCCATCAGCCAGGACGGGTTCCCCAGCGCGTGGTCGGCGGTCGCCACGTACTGGTCGAGCACCATCGGGCGGCTCTTCGAGGTGATGAGCAGCCAGGTGTCGCCGGTCTTGCGGCCGGCCACCAGCAGCAGGCCCAGCCCGGTGCCCTTCAGGAGCAGGGTGCGCTCGGGGCCGGTGCGGCGGGTCACGGCGACGACCGCGCAGCCGAGGATCACCCACAACGCGCCGTTGCCGAAGGGGTGGCCCTCGCCCGTCCCGACGCCGAACGCCCACCGGAGGGACAGCAGGACGGCGTCGATGCCGACCGCGACGCCGGCCGCGACGAGCCGCTGGCGCGGGGTGAGCACCAGCATCGTCAGTGCGAGACCGGCGTAGAGCAGGAAGCCGGACTTGGGCGGGAACACCAGCTCCCGCGCCTGGACGGTGAGCGGGCCGGGCACGCCGTAGTGGCGTGCCACGTACTCCAGCGCGACGAGGAACGCGAGGGCCGTGACACCTGCCGCGGCCCAGAGTCCCGTACGGGGGCGGCGCCACACGGAGAGCACGGTGCTTCGGTTGTCCCCGGCGGTGGCCCGCGGAACTGACTGCGAAGTTGAAGGTCTCAATTTCGGCCGATGTGTAGGTTTTTGGGTGTTGTCGGTTGTGGGTCGGACTGGGTTCGCCTGCTCGTCATCTTCTGGTCAGGTTCACTTTCTCCCTCACTGTGAGCTTCCTGTCGAGTACCTGGCCGAAGGAAGACGCAAAGATCACAGTTCGGGTTGCGAAGACCGAAGGTCGTTGACGCCGTTCAGTCCCGCTGGACGACGACCATGGCCATGTCGTCGTCCAGCCGGCCACCGGCGTACGCCCGGACTTCCGCGGCCAGCCGGTCGACGAGCGCGGCGGGCGTCCGGTCCGCCCGTGCCGCGGCGCGCTCGGCCAGCGGATAGAACTCACCGGCGGTGTTCCGGGCCTCGCTGACGCCGTCGGTGTACAGCACCAGCCGGTCGCCGTGGCCGAAGGGGAAGGCCGTCGCCACGTAACAGCCGTCCGTGCCGTGCGCGCCGCCGGGCCCGCCGCCCAGGCCGAACGGCGGTGACGGTTCGGGGACCGTCAGGGGCAGCACCGACCCGGTGCGGCCGTCCAGCAGGAGGGGCGGCGGGTGGCCGCAGCTGATCACGTGCACCACCGGCTCGTCGTCCGGGATGTCCAGGACGGCGGCGGTCACGAAGCGCTCGGCGGCGTCCTCCGCCGCCTCGGAGAACTCCGCGAGACCCCACCGGACGGCGTCCTCGATGTAGGCGACCAGCTCCGGCAGCGGGATCGGGCGGTGCGCGGCGGCCCGGAAGGCGCCCAGCACGATCGCGGTGTCGCTGATGGAGGGGAGCCCCTTGCCCCGCACGTCCCCGATGAGCAGCCGCGTGGAGCCGGGGATCCGGGCGGCGGCGAACAGGTCCCCGCCGATGGTCGGGTCCGCCTCGGCACTGCGGTAGTGCGAGGCGAGGGTGACGGGTCCGGCCCGCCGCGGCAGCGGCCGCAGCACGACG
The DNA here is from genome assembly GCF_001005085.2 of Streptomyces humi. Taxonomy (GTDB): domain Bacteria; phylum Actinomycetota; class Actinomycetes; order Streptomycetales; family Streptomycetaceae; genus Streptomyces; species Streptomyces humi. The sequence continues at coordinate 738 of NZ_LBMU02000090.1, read as the reverse complement.
CGCTGTGCCGCGTCGGACACCGAGCGCGCCCGCACCAGCTCACGCTCCCGCCGGTCCCGCAGCCGGGTGAACAGGACGAGGAAGACGCAGACGGCCAGCAGGGCGGCGAGCTCGACGAGGACGCTCTCGGTGGTCAGGGTCCCCCGTTCGACGCCCGCGAGGACCAGGGAGAGGACCGCCGCCGCCCCGGTCAGCGCGGTGGCGCGCGGTCCGGAGCCGACCGCTGCGACCGCCACCGCGACGACCAGGAGGTGGGCGAGGTGGATGTCCGGCGGCAGGAACGCGTCCGCCACCGGGATCGCGACGATCAGCAGGAGGGGTCCGGCCGGCCACAGCGGCGCCGGCACCGAACGGCGCCAGGTCCGCAGGGTCTCGACCACGGAAGCCGTGATCGGCGCATCGCCCATGTCGTGCTCCGGTCCTCTGCCCCCTGCCGCGCCAACACACGACGAGGTGTCTCCCATTCCCGGACACGAAAGGCTCTGGTGCGACGGGGCCGGCATCGGGGCCGGGTGAGCTGGGGAGAGCCGACGGTGCGCGAGGTGTCGCGGGAGGTCGCGCATCGCGGGAGGCCACGCACTGCGGGAGCTTGCGGAGGAAGTCACGTGGGGCGGTCGGGCTGGAGGGGGGGCGGGCGGCCATCGGAGTGCGCGGTGCGGTCGGTCGGGCTGGAGGGGTGGCGGGCGGCCGTGGGAGTGCGCGGGGCGGGCGGACCTGGCGGTGGTCGTGGGGTGGGTG
>NZ_LBMU02000009.1 GCF_001005085.2 Streptomyces humi | reverse complement strand
CCACGCCATATGGCGTGGGCCTTTTCGCGTTCATGGGCCTGTGAAACTACCGGCAGGCCCGATGACGGGCCTGCCGACGGGAAATTCAGAGCCGGCCCGCCGCCTTCAGAGCCAGGTACGCGTCCGCCAGTGCGGGAGCGAGGTCATCGGGTGTTGCGTCCACGACGGTCACCCCGCGCCGGCGGAGCTGTTCCGCGGTCCGGTGCCGTTCGTCCTGCGCCTGTGCGGCCGCCGCTGCCTCGTACACCGCGTCCGCGTCCCCGCGGGCCGTCGCCATCCGGGCGATGTGCGGGTCGGCCACGGAAGCGAGCAGAACCGTGTGGCGCTGCGTCAGCTGGGGGAGCACCGGAAGCAGGCCTTCCTCGACCGGGGCGGTGTCGAGCGTGGTCAGCAGCACGATGAGCGAGCGTCGGGGTGCCGTACGGAGCGCCGTGGCGGCGAGACCCCGGGCATCCATCTCGACGAGCTCCGGTTCCAGTGTCGCCATCGCGTTGACCAGAGAGGGAAGCACATCGCCTGCCGCGCGGCCCTGGACGAGAGCGCGGACGCGACGGCCGTAGGCGAGCAGGTCCACCCGGTCGCCCGCACGTGAGGCGAGAGCGGCCAGGAGGAGTGCCGCGTCCATGGAGGCGTCCAGACGCGGGGCGTCGCCGACCCGGCCGGCTGAGGTGCGTCCGGTGTCGAGGACCAGCAGGATGTGCCGGTCGCGTTCAGGACGCCAGGTGCGTACGGCCACCGCCGACTGCCGTGCCGTGGCCCGCCAGTCGATGGACCGGGTGTCGTCACCGGGGACGTACTCGCGCAGACTGTCGAACTCCGTGCCCTCGCCTCGGGTCAGGACGCTGGTGCGGCCGTCGAGTTCACGCAATCGTGCGAGTTTCGACGGGAGGTGCTTGCGGCTGGTGAACGGGGGCAGAACCCGTACGGACCAGGGCACTTTGTGCCCGCCCTGGCGGGAGAACAGGCCGAGCGGACCGTAGGAGCGGATCGTGACCCGGTCCGCCTGACGGTCACCGCGGCGGGTGGGCGTCAGGCGGGTGGTGACGCGTCGGCGTTCGCCCGGAGGGACGGTCAGGCGGTGGCGCGAGGCCTCGACCTCCGTACCGGGCCGCCAGCTGCTGGGCGGCCAGCCGTCCCGCAGGCGGGCCCGGAGCGGGCGCCCGGAAGGGTTCGTCACCGTCAGTGTGACGTCCGCCGTCTCGCCCAGGCGGGTGGAGGTGTCACCGGAGCGGCTGAGCACGAGCCGTCGTACCGGAGCCGCCAGGGCGAAGTCGCAGGCGCAGGCGAGGGCCAGCGTGCCGTCGACCGCGAGGACGCCGGTCCAGCTCGGTCCCCACAGGCCGAGGGGGATCGATCCGATGGCCGCGAGGAGGGCGGCCCGTCCGGTGAGGGGCATCAGCGGGGGACCGGGACGTGGGCGAGGATCGCGTTGATGACGGAGTCGGCGGTCACGCCCTCCATCTCCGCTTCGGGGCGGAGCTGGACCCGGTGGCGGAGGGTGGGCAGCGCGAGGGCTTTGACGTCGTCGGGGATGACGTAGTCGCGGCCGGTGAGCCAGGCCCACGCGCGTGCGGTGGCCAGGAGGGCGGTGGCGCCGCGCGGGGAGACGCCCAGGGTGAGGGACGGCGACTCACGGGTGGCGCGGCAGATGTCCACCACGTAGGCGGTGATCTCGGGGGACACGGCCGTCTTGGCGACCGCTGCGCGCGCGGCTTCCAGGTCGGCGGGGCCGGCCACGGGGCGTACGCCGGCGGCGCGCAGGTCGCGTGGGTTGAAGCCCTCGGCGTGGCGGGTGAGGACGTCGATCTCGTCCTGGCGGGAGGGGAGCGGGATCGTCAGTTTGAGGAGGAAGCGGTCGAGTTGGGCTTCCGGCAGGGGGTAGGTGCCCTCGTACTCGACGGGGTTCTGGGTGGCGGCGACCAGGAAGGGGTCGGGTAGCGGGCGGGGCGTGCCGTCCACCGTGACCTGGCGTTCCTCCATGGCTTCGAGGAGGGACGACTGGGTCTTGGGCGGGGTGCGGTTGATCTCGTCCGCGAGCAGGAGGTTGGTGAAGACCGGGCCGGGCTGGAAGGAGAACTCGGCGGTGCGGGTGTCGTAGACGAGGGAGCCCGTGACGTCGCTCGGCATCAGGTCGGGGGTGAACTGGACGCGTTTGGTGTCCAGTTCGAGGGTGGCGGCGAGGGCGCGTACGAGCAGCGTCTTCGCGACTCCGGGGACGCCTTCGAGCAGTACGTGTCCGCGGCAGAGGAGAGCGACGACGAGTCCGGTCACGGCGGGGTCCTGGCCGACCACGGCTTTGGCGATCTCGGCGCGCAGGGCCTCCAGGGAGGCCCTGGCGTCGGCCGGGTTCCCGGTGCTCCCGGCGTTGTCAGTGGTCGGGTCCATCATGGACGGCGTACCTCTCTTTCGAGGGCGTCGAGCTGGTCGGTGAGGGCGATGAGGGCCGTGTCGTCGCCGGGCGGCGGTCCGAAGAGCAGCGGGTGCAGGGCCTGTCCGTCGCCGTGCAGGTGGGCGGAGAGGGCGGGGAGCAGGGCCTCGGGCGAGTGGGCCTGGGAGACGGGGACGCCTACGAGGGGGGCGAGGCGGTTGCGGGCGGTGGAGCGGAGAGCGGCGGCCGCGCGGTCGCGGGCGTCGGCCTTGCGGTAGAGGCGGGCGCGGCCTTCGACGGTCTCGGAGGCGCGGATCGCCACGGGCAGCTTCTCGGGCACGAGGGGGCCGAGCCGGCGTGCCCGCCAGAAGGCGGCGATGACCGCGGCGATGAAGAGCTGGAGTGTGCCCCAGAGCCAGCCGGAGGGGAGCAGGTCGAACAGGCTCTTCCGGTCGTCAGCGCCGGTGGCCGAGGAGTCGGAGAGCGAGGGGAGGTACCAGACCAGATGGGGGCGGGAGCCGAGGAGTTGGAGGGCGAGCGAGGCGTTGCCCTGCTCGTCGAGGCGGTCGTTGAGCAGGATGTCGGGCGCGCCGAGGACGACGGTGTCGCCGCCTCCGGAGGCGGCGGGGACGCGGACCAGCGTGGCCAGGCGCTGGCTGGGGTAGCAGGAATCGGCGTCGAGGTGGGTGGTGGTGTAGCGGATGCCGCCGGTGTCGGCGCTGCCCGCGCGGCGGGCCTCGGGCAGGCCGCAGTGCGGGTCGAGCGTGGACCTGGAGCTGGTGGCGGGGTCGGCCGTGATGCCGGGGGCGAGCCGTTCGACGGACGCACTGCCCGCGGCGACCAGGAGGGTACGGCCGCCCGATCCGGCGGTCGCCGCCCGCAGCCTGGTCTGCTGGCGTGGGGTGAGCAGGTCGGGCGCGGCGACGAGCAGGGTGGTGTCGCGGCCGGCCGCCGCACGGGCTTCGGTGAGGGTGGTCACCACGCGGGTGGACACACCGCGGTCGGCGAGGAGTTCGGCGACGGCGCGGCTGCCGGCGGGGTCCGCGGAGCGCGGGTCGAGGTAGCCGTGCCTGGTGTCGGATCGGATGACGGCGATGGCGACGGCACCGGCGAGGAGGAGCACCACGGCGAGGACGACGCCTCGGGTGCGGGTCCACACCTGGCGGCCGCCGGGCGCGGTGGAGGTGGTCGGGGCAGGCGCCACACCGGTGGTCATTCGGCGTCTCCCCGGCGGGCGTCGTGGGCCGTGCTGGGGGCCGTGTGGTGGGTGCTGTCGGTGAGTACCGGCCTGGTGCGGTCCAGGTCGCGGTCGAGTTCGGCGATGCGGTCGTACGAGGCCTGGGTCGCCCGGCGGCCGCCGTACGTCACGTCGTCGAACTCGCGGGCGGCGGTGCGCAGCCGGTCCGTGTGGGCGGGCAGGGCGCGGCCCGCTTCCGCGGCGGCCTCGTCGGCGGTGCGGCCCGGGCGGACGTCGAGCAGGGCGCGTTCCTCCAGGGCGCGTACGACGGCGCGCATGCGTTCCTGGAGGGCCTGGTTCCAGTGGCCCTGGGCGGCGTGGGCCTCGGCTGCCGCGCGGTGTTCGGCGGCGCTGCGCGGGCGGTTGTCGAACAGGGCCGCGGTGGAGGCGGGCTGGTGGCGCGGGGTGCCCAGGCGCCACCACAGGGCGCCCAGGACGGCGACGACGGCCACGACCACGACGACCAGGCCCAGCGTGCCTCCCGGCGTCGCGGACGCGGCGGCGGAGAGCAGGCGGTCGATCCAGTCGAAGACCGTGTTCAGGGCGCGCTGGAGCAGCCCGGGGTCGTTCTCGTGGTACATCCGTTTGGACAGCTCGTGCCGTGCCGCCTCTCGCGCGGGGTCGCGCGGGATGGTCACGGGCGGCTCGTCGCCCGAGCCGGCCGGCAAGACTGCTTGCCGGGCCCGCAGCAGGCCCCTCACGGCCTCGTCGGCGGCGCGTGGCAGGGCCGCGGGCACCGCTGTGAGGACTCCCCCCGTCCGGCTCACCGCATCAGCTCCCGGGGACGGCGCCGGGGGTGGCGGTGCCGTGGTTCTCGACGCCGGCGGCGCGGGCCAGTTCGAGGTCGAGGGCCTCGCGGCGGATGCGCTGGTCGATGTAGAGGAGCACGGTGACACCGGCGTTGATCGGGAAGGTGAGCATGGAGCCGATCACCGAGCCGATGCCGCTGATGACGAGGAACGTCCAGCCGGGGTTGTCGCTGCCGCTCTCGAGGAAGCCGGAGAACCCGCCGCCGCTGAGGACGGCCGCCAGCAGGGTGAAGGGGATGACGGTGAGCGACGAGACGATGTTGGCGATGATGCCGGCCAGGAACTGGATGCCGAAGACCCGCCACCAGGAGCCGCGGACGAGCTTGGCGGAGCGGCCGAGCGACTTGGTGATGCCCTGCTTCTCCAGCATGAGGGCGGGCGAGGCCAGCGAGAAGCGGATCATCAGCCACGCGGCGACGACGACACCGGCGAGGATGCCGAGTCCGAGCAGTCCGGCGATGGCTCCGTCGGGGCCGCCCGCGATGGCGACGACGATGCCGGGCAGTGCGCCGACGAGCAGGACGCCGACCGCGATGAGTCCCATCAGGACGATGAGCCCGAACAGTCTGGGGACCTGCGGGCGGGCGTCGCGCCAGGCCTCGCCGATGGTCACGGACCGGCCGAGCACGGCGCGGCTGGTGACGGTCGTGAGCAGGGCCGTCGCGATGATGGTGCCGACCAGGGTGATCAGCAGAACGGCGCCGGAGCTGACGAGGATGCCGCCCGCGGCGTGGCCCACTTCGCTGAGCGAGGCGTTCGGGTCGTTGAGGGCGTCGGTGGTCTCCGTGTCGTTCAGGACGAGGCCTTGCAGGAGGATCACCGCGACCTCGGTGACGACGGCGACCGTCAGCGAGATGCCGAGGACCGTCCGCCAGTAGGTGCGCATGGTGGAGACGGCGCCGTCGAGGATCTCGCCGACACCGAGCGGGCGGAGCGGGATCACGCCGGGCTTGGCGGCGGGCGGAGGGCCGCCCCAGCCGCCGCCCCAGGCGCCGTAGCCGCCGGGCGGGCCGTATCCCCCGGGGCCGCCGTATCCTCCGGGGCCGCCGCCGTGACCTCCGGGGCCGCCGGGTCCGGAGGGGCCTCCGTAGCCGCCGCCGGGGGGCCGGCCGCCCCAGCCGGGGCCCGGGGGTGGGGGCGGCGGTGCCTGGCCTGGTGCCGGGGCGCCGGCGGGCGCGGACCACTGGCCGGGCGGCGGCTGTTCCTTGGACCACTTCGAGCCGGAGCCCTGCGGGTCCGTGACCGGCTGGTCGGCGGGCTGTTCGGCAGGGGCGGACGCGCCGGGTTCCCGCCCGTCGGACGGGGCGGATCCGGGCGAGGCCCAGCCCGGAGTGTCGTTCATCGAAGCTCCTTCACGGTGCCCGTCCGCGGTCGCGGTGGCAGGTTGGCTGCCATCGTGCCATGGGGCGGTCGCCCAGTGACCTGCCGCGGTGGAGGCTGCGCACCTCCAATTGTCCGCCGGATACGGGGAAGACTGACCGCATGGCTGATCAGTACGCGCAAACCGGCGAGGACAAGCGGCCGACGGGAATACCCGCGATCCGATGGGAGGAGCCGCCCGAGGGGCCTGTGGTGGTCCTTCTCGACCAGACCAGACTGCCCGCGGAGGAGGTCGAGCTGGTGTGCACGGACGCTCCGGCGCTGGTGGAGGCGATCCGTTCGCTCTCGGTGCGCGGGGCTCCGCTGCTCGGCATCGCGGGGGCGTACGGTGTCGCGCTCGCCGCGGCGCGGGGCTTCGACGTGGACGAGGCCGCGGCGGCGCTGGAGGGTGCCCGGCCGACCGCCGTGAATCTGTCGGTGGGGGTGCGCAGGGCCGCGTCGGCGTACCGGTCCGCGATGGCCGGGGGCGGCGACATCGGGGCGGCGGCGACCGCGGCGCTGGCCGCGGCGCGGGCGCTGCACCGGGAGGATGCCGAGGCCAGCGCCCGGATGGCCGGGCACGGACTGGCGCTGCTCGACGAGCTGCTGCCGGGCGGCGGGCACCGGATCCTGACCCACTGCAACACCGGTGCGCTGGTGTCGGGCGGGGAGGGCACGGCGTTCGCGGTGGCCCTTCAGGCGCATCGCGCGGGTCGGCTGCGGCGGCTGTGGGTGGACGAGACGCGTCCGCTGCTCCAGGGTGCTCGGCTGACGGCGTACGAGGCGGCGCGCAGCGGTATGGCGTACACCCTGCTCACCGACAACGCGGCCGGTTCGCTGTTCGCGGCGGGGGAGGTGGACGCGGTGCTGGTCGGGGCGGACCGGATCGCGGCCGACGGCTCGGTGGCGAACAAGGTGGGGAGTTATCCGCTCGCGGTGCTCGCGCGGTACCACCATGTGCCGTTCATCGTGGTGGCGCCGGTGACGACGATCGATCCGGAGACACCGGACGGGGCGGCCATCGAGGTCGAACAGCGCCCCGGATACGAGGTGACCGAGATCACAGCGCCGCAGGCGCCGGTGACGGGAGCGGGAGGCGGTCTTCCGGTGGCTCCCTTGGGGACCCAGGCGTACAACCCGGCGTTCGACGTGACGCCGCCGGAGCTGGTGACGGCGATCGTCACCGAGGAGGGCGTCGTCTCGCCCGTGACGGCCGAGGCCCTTGCCGGACTGGGTGCCGGCTCGCGTCAGGTGGCGAGCTAGCCGGGGCCGCCGTCCCGGCTAGGCGGGCGGGGCGTAGGGGTTCCCGTCCGGGGGCAGCGGGCCGCGCCACCAGGCCGCCGGTGGCGGGACGGGGGTCCAGTCCGGGCCACGGTGGTCCAGCCACCATCTGCCGATGGTGTGGAACTTCTCCTCGAAGCCCCGGTCCCAGTTCAGGAACCCGGTGACCGGTGCCCGCAGGCGGGTGGCGCGGCCGCCCGCCTCGTAGATCACGACGGTCCGGCTGCCGAGGAGGGTCTCGACCTGGACGGCCTGGACGTTCGACCAGGGGATCGTCCTGCGGCGGAAGTTGTGCGCGACGGCCGCCGACGGCGTGAGCGTGACGCCGAGGGTCCGGGTGGTGGCCAGCGCCAGGAGCACCAGGACACCCCACAGGAGCAGCGTGAACGGGACGGGCTGGAACGGCCCTCCGTCCAGCCAGAGCAGGACCTGGAAGAAGGCGGCGATGATGATCGGGAACGTGGACAGCAGACGTTGAGGGCGCGTCAACCGGTACCGGACGCGCTCCGGCGGTCCGGCCGCCACCTGCGATTGCCCCATCGTTCCCCGCCCCTCGCGCACCGCGGCCGACGCCGCCCCGTCCCGGCCCTTCGCGACGCAGCGTAGGCACGGGGCAGACAGTGACCGTCTCCAGCGACTATGGTCACTGGCCGGTGACCCTGGTCACCTGCGCAACCTTCACCGTTATGAGAATGGGATGATGTCGTTTATGAAGGGACGAGTCCTTGTCGTCGACGACGACACCGCACTGGCCGAGATGCTCGGCATCGTGCTGCGTGGTGAAGGTTTTGAGCCGTCTTTCGTAGCCGACGGCGACAAGGCGCTGGCCGCTTTCCGTGAGACCAAGCCCGACCTGGTGCTGCTGGACCTGATGCTGCCCGGCCGGGACGGTATCGAGGTGTGCCGCCTGATCAGGGCGGAGTCCGGGGTGCCGATCGTGATGCTCACGGCGAAGAGCGACACCGTCGACGTGGTCGTGGGCCTGGAGTCGGGCGCGGACGACTACATAGTGAAGCCGTTCAAGCCGAAGGAGCTGGTGGCCCGGATCCGGGCCCGGCTGCGGAGGTCGGAGGAGCCGGCACCGGAGCAGCTCGCCATAGGTGACCTGGTCATCGACGTGGCGGGGCACTCGGTGAAGCGGGACGGCCAGTCGATCGCGCTGACCCCGCTGGAGTTCGACCTGCTGGTCGCGCTCGCCCGCAAGCCATGGCAGGTGTTCACACGCGAGGTGCTCCTGGAGCAGGTCTGGGGCTACCGGCACGCGGCGGACACCCGTCTCGTCAACGTTCACGTCCAGCGGCTGCGCTCCAAGGTCGAGAAGGACCCGGAGCGGCCGGAGATCGTGGTGACCGTCCGTGGTGTCGGATACAAGGCCGGACCCAGCTGACATGTCCGGGGACAGTGCCGCCACGGCCCCCGGCCGGTCCGGGGACCGTCCGGAGCGGCCTGTCGGCGGAAAGAGGCCCGGCTCGCGCCTGCGGCTGCTCTTCGAGGGCGGACTGCTCCAGGGCGGCGTGCAGGGCAGCCCGGTACTGCGGCTCTTCCTGCGCTGGGTGCGCAGGCCGCTGCTGCCGGTCATGCGGCTGTGGCGCCGCAACATCCAGCTCAAGGTCGTCGTCACGACCCTGCTGATGTCGCTGGGCGTCGTGCTGCTGCTCGGCTTCGTCGTCATCGGCCAGGTGCGCAACGGCCTGCTGGACGCCAAGGTGAAGGCCTCGCAGAGCCAGGCCACCGGCGGTTTCGCGGTGGCCAAGCAGAAGGCCGACGAGGCCGCGGCCGGCGCCACCGACACCGCTGACACGTCGGACGGACGGCAGTCGCAGAACCTCACCTCGTGGATGAGCGACCTCGTGGAGTCCCTGTCCAGCGGCGGTCAGGGCGCCTTCGACGTGGTGACGCTGCCCGCGGGCGACAACAACGGCGGCGGCGGGCGCACCCGTGCCTCCGGGTTCGTCGACCCGACGGCCAGCGTGCCCGACGACCTGCGCGCGCGGATCAACGACAGCATGACGGCCGCGCAGAGCTACACCCGGATCATGTACACGGACAGCGACAAGGAGTCGCAGCCCGCCCTGGTCATCGGCAAGCAGGTCAACGACCCGGGCAACAACCCGTACGAGCTGTACTACCTCTTTCCGCTCACCCAGGAGGAGAAGTCGCTCAGCCTGGTCAAGGGCACGCTCGCGACCGCGGGGCTGTTCGTCGTCGTCCTGCTCGGGGCCATCGCCTGGCTGGTGGTGCGGCAGGTCGTCACACCCGTGCGGATGGCGGCCGGGATCGCCGAGCGGCTGTCGGCGGGGCGGCTCCAGGAGCGGATGAAGGTCACCGGCGAGGACGACATCGCGCGGCTCGGCGAGGCCTTCAACAAGATGGCGCAGAACCTCCAGCTGAAGATCCAGCAGCTGGAGGACCTGTCGCGGATGCAGCGCCGGTTCGTGTCGGACGTCTCGCACGAGCTTCGTACCCCGCTGACGACCGTGCGGATGGCGGCCGACGTCATCCACGAGGCGCGCGAGGACTTCGACCCGATCACCGCGCGGTCGGCGGAACTCCTCGCCGACCAGCTGGACCGGTTCGAGTCGCTCCTGGCCGACCTGCTGGAGATCAGCCGCTTCGACGCGGGCGCGGCGGCGCTGGAGGCCGAGCCGATAGACCTCAGGGAGGTCGTCCGGCGGGTGGTCAGCGGAGCCGAGCCGCTCGCGGAGCGCAAGGGCACGCGCATACGCGTGGTCGGCGATCTCCAGCCGGTGGTGGCCGAGGCGGACGCGCGCCGTGTCGAGCGGGTGCTGCGCAATCTCGTCGTCAACGCCGTGGAGCACGGCGAGGGCCGGGACGTCGTCGTCAAGCTGGCGGCGGCCGGAGGCGCCGTCGCGGTCGCGGTGCGCGACTACGGCGTCGGACTCAAGCCGGGTGAGGCGACCCGGGTCTTCAGCCGCTTCTGGCGGGCGGACCCGGCACGCGCCCGTACCACCGGTGGTACGGGCCTGGGGCTGTCGATCGCCCTGGAGGACGCGCGCCTGCACGGCGGCTGGCTTCAGGCGTGGGGGGAGCCGGGCGGTGGTTCGCAGTTCCGGCTGACCTTGCCGAGGACCGCGGACGAGCCGTTGCGGGGCTCGCCGATACCCCTGGAACCCAAGGACTCCCGGCGCAACCGGGGGCTCGCCGAGGCGGGTTCGAACGGCGGCGAGGGCAAGCGGGCGACCGTGCCGGTGCAGTCCGGCGGTGGTCAGCAGTCCCCGCTCGCTTCGATGACGCAGCGGGCGGCCACCGCGGCTCCGACCGCCGACCCGACCGCGCTGCCCGGCAACGGCGCGCGCGTGGTGCCCCGGCCGGCCCAGGGCGCACGGCGTCAGGAGGGCACGCCCGAGGCCGGCCAGGCCGGCGGGGCGGACGAGTCGAACAAGCCAGGGGAGGCATTTCGTGGGCGCTGACCGCGAGGGGGGCGCCCGACGTAGACCGGTGCGCGCGGCGGCGTACGCCGTCTGCGGGGTCGTACTGCTGGCGGGCTGTGCCTCCATGCCGGACAACGGCGACCTGAGGGACGTCGAGTCGACGCCACGGCAGGACACCCAGGTACGGGTGTTCGCCATGCCGCCGCAGCAGGACGCCTCGGCCACCGAGATCGTCCAGGGCTTCCTGGAAGCCCTGACCAGTGACGACCCGCACTTCGACACGGCGCGCAGGTACCTGACGACGGCCGCGGCGAAGACCTGGCGGCCCGAGTCGCAGGCGACGGTGCTCGCGAACGGGCCGAGCATCCAGACCACCGGGCGCCCGACCGACCAGGACGACGCGGACAGCATCACCTACCTGCTCCAGGGCAGCCGGGTGGCCACCGTCGACGCGGAGCAGGCGTACGCGCCCTCCGACGGGGCGTACCGCAAGACGGTGCACCTGACGAAGGACGGCAAGAGCCGGCAGTGGCGGATCGACTCGCTGCCGCAGGGTGTCGTGATGGGCAAGTCCGACTTCCAGCGCAACTACACGTCCGTCGACAAGTACTACTTCGCCTCGGACGCGTCGACGGGGGAGGCCGGGCAGCCGGTGGCGGTCGCCGACCCCGTGTTCGTACGCAGCCGGGTGGATCCGACGACCCAGCTGGTGCGTTCGCTGCTCAACGGTCCCACGACCTGGCTCGGGCCGGTGGTCCGGTCGAGTTTCCCGACCGGTACGGCGCTGAAGAAGGGCGTGTCCGGGCTGACGCCCGACGACCAGAACCAGCTCACCGTGCCGCTGAACGTCAAGGCGTCCCGGATCGGTGCGGCCAAGTGCACCGAGATGGCGACCCAGTTGCTGTTCACGCTGCGGAACCTGACGCCCACCGTGGACTCGGTCGCCCTGCAATCCGTCAGCGGCGCCCACATGTGCGACGTCGACGAGGAGCAGGCCGGGAACACGGCTTGGCGCGCTTCCGACAAGCGGCCCGAGTACCTGTACCTCCTGGACGGCAAGCACCGGCTGGTGCGGATGGCGACCGGTGGCACCGGTACGAGCGCGGTCGCGGTACCGGGACCGTTCGGCGCGGGCACCAGGCCGCTGCGGTCGGTGGCGGTCTCCCGTGACGAGCGCACCGCGGCCGGGGTCACCAGCGACGGCAGGTCGTTGTACGTCTCCTCGCTCACGTCGGACGGTTCGCTCGGCGGCGCCGTGCTGACCAGCCACGGTGCGAGCGCCGCCGACCGGCTGACGGCGCCCAGCTGGGACGCCCGGGGCGATCTGTGGGTGGCCGACCGCGACCCCGGCAAGCCGCAGCTGTACATGCTGGCGCAGGGCGTCGGCCAGCCGCTGGCGGTGCAGGTGCCCGAGCTGAACGGCCGGATCCAGGACGTGCGGGTCGCCGCCGACGGGGCGCGGATCGCGCTCGTCGTGGAGAAGGACGGCAAGCAGTCGCTGCTCGTCGGGCGGGTCGAGCGCACCAAGTCCGACGACCAGCAGGAGGTCTCGGTCCTCGAACTGCGTTCCGCGACCCCCGGGTCCGAGGAGGTCACCGCGATGTCCTGGGCCGGGGACAGCCGGCTGGTGGTGGTCGGGCGCGAACAGGGCGGTGTGCAGCAGACGCGCTACGTCCAGGTCGACGGCTCCACGCCGGACGGACCGGCGCCGGCGGCTCTCACGGGTGTCCTGGCGATCGCCGCGTCGGAGGACGACCGGGTGCCGCTGGTGGCCGACTCGCAGGACGACGGGATCGTCCGGCTGCCGTCCGGGGACCAGTGGCAGAAGGTGGTCAAGGACGGGTCGGCCCCGGTCTATCCGGGCTGAACCGCCACAGCGGGTGAGCGGCCGTCCCGGCCCGGCATGCCGCCGGGTGGAGACGGCCGCTTCGTTGTGCGTGGGTGCGGCGGTTCGTTGTACGTCGGCGCGGCAGTTCGCTGTGCGTGGGTGCGGCGCCCCGTTGAGCGTGGGGGCGCGCCTCGTTGTGCGTGGGTGCGGCGCCCCGTTGAGCGTGGGGGCGCGCCTCGTTGTGTGTGGGTGCGGCGCTTCGTTGTGCGTCGGTGCGGCTTCGTCGTGCGTGGGTGCTGTGATCGCGGGCCGGGGTGGAGACGGCCCTCTGGCGTCGCCTCGGCTTTCCTTCAACCGTGTGGGGGACCTGCCGTACGGGGCGGGGTGGAGTTGTCCACAGGCGGTTGTCCACAGGGGTGGCCGGGCCGGTCGGGCGTGGGCACAGTAGGCACATGCGGGGGTGGTGGCAGGACCTCACCGACCTGGTGCTCCCGGCCGAGTGCGGAGGCTGTGGGACGCCTCGCACGGTGCTCTGCGACGAGTGCCGTGCCGCCCTGAGCGGGGCCGCACCGCGCCGGGTGCGACCGGTGCCGGAGCCGCCGGGGCTGCCGGCGGTGTACGCGGCGGCGACCTACGCCGACGAGGTGCGGGCGGCGATCCTCGCCCACAAGGAACGGGGTGCGCTGGCGCTCGCCGGGGCCCTGGGCGCCGCAGTGGCGGGAGCTGTGCGGGCGGGGCTGCGGGAGGCCCGGACCGTGCGAATCCTCACCTCTCGGGGGGATTTGTCACCCGGTGCGGGTACCCCGACGGGTGACGGAACCGGCGTCGCCCCTCGCACGGGACCCGTGCTGCTCGTCCCGGTGCCCTCCGCGCCCTGGGCCGTGCGGGCACGGGGGCACGATCCGGTGCGGCGGATCGCCCTCGCGGCGGCCGCCGAGCTGCGGCGGACCGGGGCCCCGGCCCGGGTGGTCCCGGTGCTGCGGCAGCGCCGGGCGATGGCCGACCAGTCGGGGCTCGACTCCCGGCAGCGGATGACCAACGTCGCCGGCGCGCTGGAGGTGACGCAAGGCGGTGCCGGGCTGCTCGCCGGCGGCCGGATCGTCCTCGTCGACGACCTGGTCACCACGGGCGCCACCCTCAGTGAGGCGGCACGAGCGGTACGGGAGGCGGCGGCGACCGGTGGGAAAGGAGAGCAGGCAACGGCTGTGTATCGGCGCGCGACCTGGGAAGTAAGGGAGGAACGGACGGCCGGATCAGGAGAAGAACGAGCGAAGTGGACACGGGACGCACCGGGAATGGCCGCGGGGGACGCCCTCGCCGGACCGGTCCGTGCGGCTGTGATCGCGGCCGTACCGGATTCTTTCGAAAAGAACCGGAACTGACTGCGAGCGAGCATCGTTGCAGGTAGTGACCGGGTCAATTCACCTGAATGGAGGTACGCATCAGTAGAGGGTGACGACATCCGTCCGGGCGAGATATGTTCGGTTGTGAGGGAGAAAGCCGCAGGCCATACCTCCCGTATCCGAATGCCGTGCCGCGGGTTTTCCGTAATCATCGCGGTGCCGGGGTGCAGATCTTGCCCATGGGGGAGGAGGAGGTGAAGTCACCGAGTCCGAGGCTCCGGGGTTCACCGGAGTCGGGTGCAAAAAGGGAGATGCTCCGCAGCGAAGCGGAGCGCTCCGGGAACGGAGTTCTGCGTGGACATCGTCGTCAAGGGCCGCAAGACCGAGGTGCCCGAGCGGTTCCGCAAGCACGTGGCCGAGAAGCTGAAGCTGGAGAAGATCCAGAAGCTCGACGGCAAGGTGATCAGCCTCGACGTCGAGGTGTCCAAGGAGCCCAACCCCCGACAGGCCGACCGTTGCGACCGAGTGGAGATCACGCTCCGCTCCCGCGGTCCGGTGATCCGGGCGGAGGCAGCGGCCAGTGACCCGTACGCGGCACTCGACCTGGCGGCGGAGAAGCTGGACGCGCGGCTGCGCAAGCAGCACGACAAGCGGTTCTCGCGTCGTGGCGCACAGCGGATCCCGGCCGCCGAGGTCGCCGACCATGTCCCGGGTGCGGCCACGCTCAACGGGAACGGCACCCCCGTGCCGGCGGACGACACGGACGGCGTACCCACCAAGAAGATCGGCTCGCTGGAGGTCCGGGGCGAAGGCCCCCTGATCGTCCGCGAGAAGACCCACGTCGCCTCTCCGATGAGCCTCGACCAGGCCCTCTACGAGATGGAACTGGTCGGACACGACTTCTACCTGTTCGTCGACTCCGAGACCAAGGAGCCGAGCGTCGTCTACCGGCGGCACGCGTACGACTACGGCGTCATCCACCTCAGCACCGACCCGATGGTCACCCAGGCGCAACCCCCGGCGGCGGGAGGCACGCTGGGCGGCTGACCTGCCCGGCCGACAGCTGAACCTGTGCCCCTGGAAGCGCGTGTGCGCCCCCGGGGGCACCGGTGTGCGACCACTTCGCGTGCCGCTCTGTCACCGCGTTGTCGGCCGGACATGGAATCATGGCGGCAACGGCCCAACCGGTGGGCCGCTGCCTTGGGTTGGCGATGGCACAGCACCACAGGCCACAGCCTTCAGGGGGAGGAACGATGGCGGAAAGCTTCGGACCGATGCGGGACGGTGACGCCGACGACGGCGTCGCCGGCATGGGCCCGGACGCGGGCGGCACTCCACGCAAGGAACCGATCCGCGTCCTTGTCGTGGACGACCACGCCCTCTTCCGCCGCGGCCTGGAGATCGTGCTCGCCGCCGAGGAGGACATCCAGGTCGTCGGAGAGGCCGGCGACGGCGCCGAGGCCGTCGACAAGGCCGCCGACCTCCTGCCCGACATCGTGCTGATGGACGTCAGGATGCCCAAACGCGGCGGTATCGAGGCCTGCACCTCCATCAAGGAGGTCGCCCCCAGCGCGAAGATCATCATGCTGACGATCAGCGACGAGGAGGCCGACCTCTACGAGGCGATCAAGGCGGGCGCGACCGGATACCTCCTCAAGGAGATCTCCACCGACGAGGTGGCCACCGCCATTCGCGCGGTGGCCGACGGACAGTCGCAGATCAGCCCGTCCATGGCGTCGAAACTCCTCACCGAGTTCAAGTCGATGATCCAGCGCACCGACGAGCGCCGACTGGTGCCGGCGCCACGGCTCACCGACCGTGAACTCGAAGTGCTCAAACTCGTCGCCACGGGGATGAACAACCGCGATATCGCGAAGGAGTTGTTCATCTCCGAGAACACCGTGAAGAACCACGTGCGCAACATCCTGGAGAAGCTCCAGCTGCACTCCAGGATGGAAGCGGTGGTCTACGCGATGCGCGAGAAGATCCTCGAGATCCGCTGACCCGCCCGGCACGGGCCGGAACCGCTCAGCGCAGTGCGGCCATCAGCGAACGGGTCACTTCCCGCAGCAGGGGCTCGCGCAGTTCGGGCGCGTCCACGCGCTCCACGCGGACCGTGGTGCAGTCCACCCAGCTCGCCGCCTCCACCAGCGCCTCCGCGACCGCCGGGACCGCCTTCGGGCCCTCCAGCGTGACCTGCCGGGCCACCAGGACCCCGCCCGCCTCACGCGCCGGGTCCACCCGGCCCACGAGCCGCCCGCCGGCCAGCACCGGCATCGCGTAGTAGCCGTGCACCCGCTTCGGCTTCGGCACGTAGGCCTCCAGACGATGGGTGAACCCGAAGATCCGCTCGGTGCGCGCCCGGTCCCAGATCAGGGAGTCGAACGGCGAGAGCAGCGTCGTACGGTGCCGGCCACGCAGCGGCGCGGCCAGCGCCGCCGGGTCGGCCCAGGCCGGCTTCCCCCAGCCCGCCACCTCCACCGGTACCAGCCCCGAGTCGGCGATCACCGCGTCGACCTGCTCGCCCTTGAGCCGGTGGTAGTCGGCGATGTCCGCGCGCGTGCCGACCCCCAGTGACTGCCCGGCCAGCCGCACCAGACGGCGCAGGCACTCGGTGTCGTCCAGGTCGTCGTGCAGCAACTCCGCCGGGACGGCGCGCTCGGCCAGGTCGTACACCCGCTTCCAGCCGCGGCGCTCGACGCACACCACCTCGCCGTACATGAGCGCGCGCTCCACCGCGACCTTGGTGCCCGACCAGTCCCACCACTCGCTGGTCTTCTTCGCGCCGCCCAACTCCGTGGCGGTCAGCGGGCCTTCGGCGCGCAGCTGCTTGATGACCCGGTCGTAGACGCCCGTCGGGAGGTCGTGGTTCCAGTGCGGACGGTCGCGGTAGGCGCGGCGGCGGAAGGCGAAGTGCGGCCACTCCTCGATGGGGAGGATGCAGGCCGCGTGCGACCAGTACTCGAAGGCGTGCGTGTCCTGCCAGTAGGCGGCCTCGACCGTCCTGCGGCCGACCCGGCCCAGGCGGGCGTACGGGATGAGTTCGTGGGAGCGGGCGAGGACCGAGATCGTGTCCAGCTGGACCGCGCCGAGGTGGCGGAGCACGCCCCGGACGCCCGAACGGCGGTCGGGGGCGCCGAGGAACCCCTGTGCCTTCAGGGCGATACGGCGGGCTTCGTCCGCCGAGAGGACGGCGGGGCGCGGGAGGGTCGTCATGACTCGGACCCTAGAGGCTGCCACTGACAGTGCGGCGCGAACTGCGGTTTCAGCCCTGCGAGGGGGCCGGTAGGTAGGGCGCGGCCGAGGGCAGGCCCAGGTCCGAGGGGAGCAGGGAGCCCACCCAGCAGTCGCGTCGTACGCCCTTGTTGTTGATGCCGGAGCGCAGCGTGCCCTCCATGGCGAAACCGGCGCGTTCCGCGACCGCGCGGGACGCCAGGTTGCCGACCTCGGCACGCCATTCGACCCGGTCGATCGCCATCTCGGTGAAGGCCCACCGGGCGACGGCGAGGGTGGCCTCGGTGATGTGACCGCGCCCGCGGTGCTCCCGCGCGGACCAGAAACCCACCTCGGCCGTCCCCAGCGAGCGCATGGTGAGGCCGAGCATCCCGGCCAGCCCCTGGGTGGGAAGGAAGACGCCGAAGGTGAACATCGAGCCCTCGGACCAGCCGTCGGGAACCAGCTGCTCCGTGAAGCCGCGGGCGTGTTCCGGGAGGTAGGGGGAGGGAATCGTGGTCCAGCGCTGGATGTCGGGATCCTGGACGGCCGCGTACACCGCGTCGGTGTCCTGCGGGCCGACCGCGCGCAGCAGCAGACGAGGGGTGGTGAGCGTGACGGGTTCCATCGGCTGATTCTGCTCGGCCGGGCGTCCGGCTCGCCATCCCTTTCGCGCTGGGTGAGCGGGTGATCACAATTCGCGCAATTCCTTGCTCCGATGCGGCACTATCCGCGCGTCCGGGCCGTTGTCCCGTATGAATCGGAAAAGCGTCGACGGTCGTCGGACCGCCGGGCCTCCCGGCGCGCCCGGGTCCTCGCATACGATGGCCGTTGCTCAGTAAGTCAAATGGAAACCGACCGTCCCAGGCCCGACCGGCAAGGAGACAAACCCCCGTGTCCGTCCTCTCGAAGATCATGCGTGCAGGCGAAGGCAAGATCCTGCGCAAGCTGCACCGCATCGCGGACCAGGTCAACTCCATCGAAGAGGACTTCGTCGACCTCTCCGACGCCGAGCTGCGGGCCCTCACCGATGAGTACAAGCAGCGCTACGAAGACGGCGAGAGCCTCGACGACCTGCTCCCCGAGGCGTTCGCGACCGTCCGCGAGGCCGCCAAGCGCGTCCTCGGCCAGCGCCACTACGACGTGCAGATCATGGGCGGCGCGGCCCTCCACCTCGGCTACGTGGCCGAGATGAAGACCGGTGAGGGCAAGACCCTCGTCGGCACCCTGCCGGCGTACCTGAACGCACTGGCGGGCAAGGGCGTCCACCTCATCACGGTCAACGACTACCTGGCCGAGCGCGACTCCGAGATGATGGGCCGCGTCCACAAGTTCCTCGGCCTGAACGTCGGCTGCATCCTGGCCAACATGACGCCGGCCGAGCGCCGCGAGCAGTACAACGCCGACATCACGTACGGCACGAACAACGAGTTCGGCTTCGACTACCTGCGCGACAACATGGCCTGGGCGCAGGACGAGCTCGTCCAGCGCGGCCACAACTTCGCCATCGTCGACGAGGTCGACTCCATCCTGGTCGACGAGGCCCGTACCCCGCTGATCATTTCCGGTCCGGCCGACCAGGCCACCAAGTGGTACGGCGACTTCGCCAAGCTGGTCCTGCGCCTGAAGAAGGGCGAGGCAGGCAACCCGCTCAAGGGCATCGAGGAGACCGGCGACTACGAGGTCGACGAGAAGAAGCGCACCGTCGCCATCCACGAGTCCGGCGTCTCCAAGGTCGAGGACTGGCTGGGCATCGACAACCTCTACGAGTCGGTGAACACCCCTCTGGTGGGCTACCTGAACAACGCCATCAAGGCGAAGGAGCTCTTCAAGAAGGACAAGGACTACGTCGTCATCGACGGCGAGGTCATGATCGTCGACGAGCACACCGGCCGTATCCTCGCCGGCCGTCGTTACAACGAGGGCATGCACCAGGCGATCGAGGCGAAGGAAGGGGTGGACATCAAGGACGAGAACCAGACCCTCGCCACGATCACCCTTCAGAACTTCTTCCGCCTCTACAAGCGCCACGACCACAACGGCAAGGAACAGCCCGGCCTGTCCGGCATGACCGGTACGGCCATGACCGAGGCCGCCGAGTTCCACCAGATCTACAAGCTCGGCGTGGTCCCGATCCCGACGAACCGTCCGATGGTCCGCAAGGACCAGTCGGACCTGATCTACCGCACCGAGGTCGCCAAGTTCGAGGCGGTCGTCGACGACATCGCGGAGAAGCACGAGAAGGGCCAGCCGATCCTCGTCGGCACGACGTCCGTCGAGAAGTCGGAGTACCTCTCGCAGCAGCTCTCCAAGCGCGGCATCCAGCACGAGGTGCTCAACGCCAAGCACCACGAGCGTGAGGCGTCGATCGTCGCGCAGGCGGGCCGCCGGGGTGCCGTGACGGTGGCCACCAACATGGCCGGCCGTGGTACGGACATCAAGCTGGGCGGCAACCCCGAGGACCTCGCGGAGGCGGAGCTGCGGCAGCGCGGCCTCGACCCCGAGGAGCACATCGAGGAGTGGGCGCAGGCGCTGCCGGCCGCCCTGGAGAAGGCCCAGCAGGCGGTCAAGGCCGAGTTCGAGGAGGTCAAGGACCTCGGAGGCCTCTACGTACTCGGCACCGAGCGGCACGAGTCGCGCCGGATCGACAACCAGCTGCGTGGTCGTTCCGGCCGGCAGGGCGACCCCGGTGAGTCCCGCTTCTACCTCTCCCTCGGCGACGACCTGATGCGGCTCTTCAAGGCCCAGATGGTCGAGCGCGTGATGTCCATGGCGAACGTGCCGGACGACGTGCCGATCGAGAACAAGATGGTCACCCGCGCGATCGCGTCCGCGCAGTCGCAGGTCGAGCAGCAGAACTTCGAGACCCGTAAGAACGTCCTGAAGTACGACGAGGTCCTCAACCGGCAGCGCGAGGTCATCTACGGCGAGCGCCGCCGCGTCCTGGAGGGCGAGGACCTCCAGGAGCAGATCCAGCACTTCATGGACGACACGATCGACGCGTACGTCGGCGCGGAGACCGCCGAGGGCTTCCCGGAGGACTGGGACCTCGACCGTCTGTGGGGCGCCTTCAAGCAGCTCTACCCGGTCAAGGTCACCGTCGAGGAGCTGGAGGAGGCGGCCGGCGACCGTGCGGGGCTGACCGCCGAGTACATCTCCGAGTCCATCAAGGACGACATCCGCGAGCAGTACGAGTCGCGTGAGACGCAGCTCGGCTCCGAGATCATGCGTGAGCTGGAGCGCCGGGTCGTGCTGTCGGTCCTGGACCGCAAGTGGCGCGAGCACCTCTACGAGATGGACTACCTCCAGGAGGGCATCGGCCTGCGCGCGATGGCCCAGAAGGACCCGCTGGTCGAGTACCAGCGCGAGGGCTTCGACATGTTCACCGCGATGATGGACGGCATCAAGGAGGAGTCCGTCGGCTACCTGTTCAACCTGGAGGTCCAGGTCGAGCAGCAGGTCGAGGAGGTCCCGGTCGAGGACGCCGCGGTGCCCGTGGACGGGGTCCAGGACGCGGTCCCGGCCCAGGCGGGTTCCCGTCCCGAGATCCGGGCCAAGGGTCTGGAGGCGCCGCAGCGCCGGGGCATGCACTTCTCGGCGGCGACCGTGGACGGCGAGGGCGGCCTCGTCGAGGGTGACTTCGCCTACGACGACGAGCCGGCCCGCTCCGAGGCCGACGGCCTGACCCGCGCCGAGCGCCGCAAGCAGGCGAAGGGCAGCCGCCGCCGCAGGAAGTGACGGCACCGACACCACCGCCCAGGGGCCGGCCACCTCGCCAGAGGAGGCCGGCCCCTCGGCGTATGCCCGGCGCCGAGGAGAGAGAGGCATGGCTGTCGCCGTGCCTTGCGCGGGCGGGACGGCTGTCGCCGCGCCTATGGGGCGGGATGGCTGGCGCCGCGCCTGTGGGGCGGGATGGCTGTCGCCGCGCGTATGTGGGTGGGATGGCTGTCGCAGCGCGTATGTGGGTGGGACGGCTGTCGCCGGGCCTGTGTGAGAGGCGGCGGGTGTCGCCGTACCCCTCGGCTGGGCGGTCCCCGGCTCGGGGCGGTCCGTCAGTGGGTCCGGGGTGGGCGGGGACCGCCGAGTTCCACCGCCGTGCAGCGCCAGCGGAGGTCGGCGCCCTGCTCCAGGCGGAAGGCCATGGCACGCAGTTGCTCGCCCGCCGCGATACGGGCGAAGACCTCGAGGGCACCGGTGCGCGGCACGTAGTAGCCGATGTCGCGGACCACGGGGTCGGCGCCCCGGGCACGCAGGGGGCCGCGCTCGGCGAGGCGGGCCAGGTCGTCGTAGGCGGGGCCCGCGGTGTGCCGGAGCATCCAGTGGACCGGGCGGCGGCCGCTCAGCACGGCCAGCAGACGCTCCGCGAAGAGGTCGGTGGGCCGGGGGCCGGTCGGTGCGGCCGGCGGGGTGAGCGGCCGGCGGGAGGCGGGGGCGCCGGGCCGGCGGGAGTCACGGCGACCGGGCGGACGGGTGTCCGGACGGAGCTTGGCGGTCCTGGTCATGACCTTGTTCATGGGGGGTCCCCGTTCGGCGGCCCGGCTGATACCGGGCGGTAACTTGAGGTTGAGGATCTTGTACGGGGCCCGGGACGGCGACAGCAAGGCGAGGGCGGCCCGTGTCGGGGCTCCGGAACATTCACCTATCCGAGTGGTCACGGGCATGGGAAACCCGCCGGACAGGCGGCGGCACCGGGTGAACCGAGGGGCGCCGGGTGGACGCCCGCGACGTCACGGCCCGGGACTCGAAAGGGGACGCCCGCACGTATCCTGAAGGCCCTCCGGAAGGCCCGACCGCCCTCGGGAGGCAACCGGAGGGCCCGGCGGTCGTCGGGACGTCCGGTACCGGCAGAGTCGAAGCGTCCAGAGAGAGCGGCCAGCATGCGCGTCTACGTCCCCCTGACCCTCCCCGCGCTGGCCGAGGCGTACAAGACGGGCGCGCTGGGGACCGGTCCGTTCGTCGCCTACGCCGTCACGCCCGCGCTGCGCGAGTGGTACCTCTCCGACGACCTGGAGGAACTGGAGTACGCGGCGCTCAGCCGGGCCGCGCTGGCCTCCCTGCGGCTGCTGGCCGCCGACCCGGACGCGCCGCGCCGCCGGGTCGTGGTCGCCGTGGACGTGCCCGACGGCACGGCGGCGGCCGATCCGGACCGTGGCCTGGACCCGGCGGCGCTGGGCGAGGTGCGGGTGACCGCGACGGTGGCGCTGGCCAGGGCCGCCGCGGTGCACGTCGACTCCGACGACGCGGACGAGGACGTGACCGCCGCGGCCGGAGCGCTCGCGGCCGCGGACGGCGGGGACGACGACGCGCAGTTCGTGGTGGACGGCGCCGAGGACCACGAACTGCTCTGGTACGCCACGCAGGAGATCCCGAACCTGGTGGGACTGGGCGGCTGAACGGACCCTGCCGGGGCCTGGCAGCACCTCTGTGACCTGCGGTGACGCTCCGCCCGGTCTTGACTGTCAGTGATGGCGGGTAGCGTTTTCGGCATGGGGAAGCACGAAAAGGCACACATCGTCTGGGACTGGAACGGGACCCTGTTCCACGACAACGACGCGATCATCGGGGCGACGAACGCGGCCTCGGCCGAGCTGGGCCTGGCACCGATCACGCTGGAGCAGTACCGGGCGCTGTACTGCGTGCCGGTGCCGAAGTTCTACGAGCGGCTGATGGGACGGCTGCCGACGCAGACCGAGTGGGAGGTCATGGACGAGATCTTCCACCGGTACTACGCCGAGCACCGCGGTCTGTGCGGGCTCACCGAGGGGGCGGCCGAGCTGCTGGCCGGGTGGCGTTCGGTGGGGCGCAGCCAGTCGCTGCTGAGCATGTACGTGCACGACGAACTCGTGCCGCTGGTGCGCGGATTCGGCATCGAGCCGCACTTCCTGCGGGTGGAGGGGCGCGTCGGGCCGTCCGGGGGCAGCAAGGCCGAGCACATGGTGCGGCACCTGCGGCAGCTGGCGGACGTGGCCCCCGGGCGGACCGTGGTGATCGGGGACGCGGCGGACGACGCGGTGGCCGCGCACGCGGCGGGCGCGAAGGCGGTGCTCTACACCGGGGGGTCGCACGGCCGGGTGAGCCTGGAGGAGGCCGGTGTGCCGGTGGTGGACTCACTGGCGGAGGCGGTCGAGGAGGCGGAGAGACTCGTGGCGTGAGCCGGGGTCGCAAGAGTCGGCCCGGCACCCTCGCGAGCCGTCGTCGCTGTGCAGAACGTCAAAGTTGCACCCCCTGTTTTGTACACATACGGCTCATGACGGGCCCCCGGTCGGGAGCGATAGCCTTGGTGGCGTGATCAGCGCGATAGTTCGCGGGGGCGTCGGCGCCCCTGCCCTGCGCCCGGTGAGCACGGAACACCTCCGTGACCGGGCGGCGGTCGCTGGTCTTCTCGGGCGGAGGGCGTCGCGGACGGCCCTGGCAGTGGTGGCGCCGAGAGGGACGTCACACCCTTGGGGCCCGTCGAGAATGGCCGAATACCCCCCGCTCATCTCGCCTTGCGGCATAGCGTCGAAGCAGACCGGAGACCCCGGCCGTGGCGTCGAGCCGCAGGGGGAAGAGCCCGTACTTCCTTCTACGTCACGCAATGGCGCGCGACAGGAGCCAGAGGACAATGCAGACCAAGCTGGACGAAGCCAAGGCCGAGCTGCTCGATCGGGCCGCCCGGGTAGCTGAGAACAGCCCGGCCGGGGGGCACCTACCGACTGGGACGACGGGAGAGGTGGACCAGGAGTCCGTCTTCACGTTCCTCCAGCGCTACTACCTGCACACCGCACCGGAGGACCTGGCCGACCGCGACCCGGTCGACGTCTTCGGCGCGGCCGTCTCGCACTACCGTCTCGCGGAGACCCGCCCGCAGGGCACCGCCAACGTCCGGGTCCACACCCCGACGGTCGAGGAGAACGGGTGGACATGCAGCCACACCGTGGTGGAGGTCGTCACCGACGACATGCCCTTCCTCGTCGACTCGGTCACCAACGAGCTGACCCGGCAGGGACGTGGCATCCACGTCGTCATCCACCCCCAGTTCGTGGTGCGCCGTGATCTCACCGGCAAGCTGATCGAGGTGCTGCCCACCCCGGCCGCCGGCGACGAGCTGCCGCACGACACGCACATCGAGTCCTGGATCCACGTCGAGATCGACCGTGAGACCGACCGCTCCGACCTCAAGCAGATCACCGCCGATCTGCTGCGCGTCCTGTCGGACGTCCGTGAGGCCGTCGAGGACTGGGAGAAGATGCGGGAGTGCGCCGTCCGCGTCGCCGAGCACCTCGGTGACGAGCCGGTCCCCGCCGACCTGCCGGGCCCCGAGGTCGAGGAGGCCCGCGAGCTGCTGCGCTGGCTGGCCGCCGACCACTTCACCTTCCTCGGCTTCCGCGAGTACCAGCTGCGCGAGGACGACTCCCTGGCCGCCGTGCCCGGCACCGGCCTCGGCATCCTGCGCTCCGACCCGCACCACACCGTCGACGAGGGCCACCCCGTCAGCCCGTCCTTCGAGCGGCTCCCGGCCGACGCGCGCGCCAAGGCCCGCGAGCACAAGCTCCTCGTGCTGACCAAGGCGAACAGCCGGGCGACCGTGCACCGGCCGTCGTACCTGGACTATGTCGGCGTCAAGAAGTTCGACGCCGACGGCAACGTGGTCGGTGAGCGGCGCTTCCTGGGGCTGTTCTCGTCCGCCGCGTACACCGAGTCGGTGCGCCGGGTGCCGGTGATCCGGCGCAAGGTCGACGCGGTCCTGGAGCGGGCCGGGTTCTCGCCCAACAGCCACGACGGCCGCGACCTGCTCCAGATCATGGAGACCTACCCGCGCGACGACATGTTCCAGACTCCGGTCCCGGAGCTGGAGTCGATCGTCACGAGCGTCCTCTACCTCCAGGAACGCCGCCGGCTCCGTCTCTACCTGCGCCAGGACGAGTACGGCCGCTACTACTCGGCCCTCGTCTATCTGCCCCGCGACCGCTACACCACCGGCGTCCGGCTGCGCATCATCGACATCCTCAAGGAGGAGCTCGGCGGCACCAGCGTCGACTTCACGGCCTGGAACACCGAGTCGATCCTGTCCCGGCTGCACTTCGTGGTCCGCGTCCCGCAGGGCACCGGACTGCCCGAGCTGTCCGACGTCGACAAGGACCGCATCGAGGCCCGCCTGGTCGAGGCGGCCCGTTCCTGGGCCGACGGCTTCGCCGAGGCGCTCAACGCCGAGCTCGGCGAGGAGCGCGCGGCCGAGCTCCAGCGCAAGTACACCAACTCCTTCCCCGAGGGCTACAAAGCCGACCACACCCCGCGCGCGGCGGTCGCCGACCTCGTCCACCTGGAGCGGCTCACCGAGGAGGCGGGCAACGACTTCGCCCTCAGCCTCTACGAGCCGGTGGGCGCCGCCCCCGGCGAGCGCCGCTTCAAGATCTACCGCAAGGGCGCGGCGATCTCCCTGTCGGCGGTGCTGCCGGTCCTCAACACGCTGGGTGTCGAGGTGATCGACGAGCGGCC
Organism: Streptomyces humi; assembly: GCF_001005085.2. Classification (GTDB taxonomy): domain Bacteria; phylum Actinomycetota; class Actinomycetes; order Streptomycetales; family Streptomycetaceae; genus Streptomyces; species Streptomyces humi. Next base: position 55,063 of record NZ_LBMU02000009.1, on the reverse strand, counting down.
GTACGAACTGCGCTGCGCGGACCGGACCACCGCGTGGATCTACGACTTCGGGCTGCGCATGCCGAAGTCACAGGGCGCCGCGAGCGGCGACTACCTGGGCGAGGACGGCCGTGAGCGGTTCCAGGAGGCCTTCGCGGCGACCTGGACCGGCCAGGCGGAGAACGACGGGTTCAACGCCCTGGTGCTGAGCGCCGGGCTGACCTGGCGGCAGGCGATGGTGCTGCGGGCGTACGCCAAGTACCTGCGGCAGGCCGGTTCCACGTTCAGCCAGGACTACATGGAGACCACGCTCCGGCACAACGTCCACACCACCCGGCTGCTCGTCTCCCTCTTCGAGGCGCGGATGTCCCCGGACCGGCAGAAGGCCGGCCTGGAGATCGTCGACGCGCTCCTCGAGGAACTGGACGCGGCGCTCGACCAGGTGGCGAGTCTCGACGAGGACCGCATCCTGCGGTCCTTCCTGACCGTCATCAAGGCGACGCTGCGCACCAACTTCTTCCAGGAGACGGCGGCCGGCCGGCCGCACTCGTACGTCTCCATGAAGTTCGACCCGCAGGCCATCCCCGACCTGCCGGCGCCCCGCCCGGCGTACGAGATCTGGGTGTACTCGCCGCGCGTCGAGGGTGTGCACCTGCGCTTCGGCAAGGTCGCGCGCGGCGGCCTGCGCTGGTCCGACCGGCGTGAGGACTTCCGTACCGAGATCCTCGGCCTGGTCAAGGCGCAGATGGTGAAGAACACCGTCATCGTGCCGGTCGGCGCCAAGGGCGGCTTCGTCGCCAAGCAGCTGCCGGACCCGGCCAAGGACCGTGACGCGTGGCTCGCGGAGGGCATCGCCAGCTACAAGACCTTCATCTCCGCGCTGCTCGACATCACCGACAACATGGTGGCCGGCGAGGTCGTGCCCCCGCAGGACGTGGTCCGGCACGACGAGGACGACACCTACCTGGTGGTCGCCGCCGACAAGGGCACGGCGACGTTCTCCGACATCGCCAACGAGGTGGCCGGCAGCTACGACTTCTGGCTCGGCGACGCCTTCGCCTCCGGCGGCAGCGCCGGCTACGACCACAAGGGCATGGGCATCACCGCGCGCGGTGCCTGGGAGTCCGTGAAGCGGCACTTCCGGGAGCTGGGCGTCGACACCCAGACCGAGGACTTCACGGTCGTCGGCGTCGGCGACATGTCCGGTGACGTGTTCGGCAACGGCATGCTGCTCTCCGAGCACATCCGGCTGGTCGCCGCCTTCGACCACCGGCACATCTTCATCGACCCGAACCCGGACGCGGCCACCTCCTACGCCGAGCGCCGCCGCCTGTTCGAGCTGCCCCGCTCCAGCTGGGGCGACTACGACACCGAACTGCTCTCGGCGGGCGGCGGCGTCTTCCCCCGTACCGCCAAGTCCATCCCGGTCAACGGCCACATCCGCGAGGCCCTCGGTATCGAGGACAAGGTCGCCAAGCTGACCCCGGCCGACCTGATGAAGGCGATCCTGCGCGCGCCGGTCGACCTGCTGTGGAACGGCGGTATCGGCACCTACGTCAAGGCGTCGACCGAGTCCCACGCCGACGTCGGCGACAAGGCCAACGACGCTATCCGCGTCGACGGCTCCGACCTGCGCGTCAAGGTGGTCGGCGAGGGCGGCAACCTGGGCCTGACCCAGCTCGGCCGGATCGAGTTCGCCCGCCGGGGCGGCAAGATCAACACCGACGCGATCGACAACAGCGCCGGCGTGGACACCTCCGACCACGAGGTGAACATCAAGATCCTGCTCAACGGTGTGGTCGCGGACGGCGACATGACGGTCAAGCAGCGCAACAAGCTGCTCGCCGAGATGACCGACGAGGTCGGTTCCCTGGTGCTGCGCAACAACTACGCGCAGAACGTGGCCATCGCCAACGCCCTCGCCCAGTCCGGGGACATGCTCCACGCCCAGCAGCGCTTCCTGCGCCACCTGGTCAGGGAAGGCCACCTGGACCGCGCCCTGGAGTTCCTGCCCACCGACCGGCAGATCCGCGAGCGCATCGGCACCGGCCAGGGCCTGACCGGCCCGGAGACGGCCGTCCTGCTGGCGTACACGAAGATCACGGTCTCCGACGAGCTGCTGGCGACCTCGCTGCCCGACGACCCGTACCTGAGCGGCCTGCTGCACGCGTACTTCCCGACGGCCCTGCGCGAGCAGTTCGCCGCGGCGCTCGCCACCCACCCGCTGCGCCGCGAGATCACGACCACCGTCCTGGTCAACGACACGGTCAACACCGGTGGTACGACCTATCTGCACCGGCTGCGCGAGGAGACCGGGGCCTCCCTGGAGGAGATCGTCCGGGCGCAGACCGCGGCCCGCGCGATCTTCCGCTCGGCGCCGGTGTGGGACGCGGTGGAGGAGCTGGACAACAAGGTCGACGCGGCCGTCCAGACCCGGATCCGGCTGCACTCGCGGCGGCTGGTCGAGCGCGGCACCCGCTGGCTGCTCAACAACCGGCCGCAGCCGCTGCAACTGCTGGAGACCGTCGACTTCTTCTCCGAGCGGGTCGAACAGGTCTGGCAGCAGCTGCCGAAGCTGCTGCGCGGCGCGGACCTGGAGTGGTACCAGCACGTGTACGACGAGCTGTCCGCGGCCGGTGTCCCGGACGAGCCGGCGACCCGGGTGGCCGGTTTCTCCTCGGCCTTCCCGGCGCTGGACATCGTCTCGGTGGCCGACCGCACGGGCAAGGAGCCACTGGACGTCGCCGAGGTGTACTACGACCTCGCCGACCGTCTCGGCGTCACCCAGCTGATGGACCGCATCATCGAGCTCCCGCGGGCCGACCGCTGGCAGTCGATGGCCCGTGCCTCCATCCGGGAGGACCTGTACGCGGCCCACGCGATGCTCACCGCCGACGTCCTCGCCGCGGGCGACGGCACGTCGACGCCCGAGCAGCGCTACCAGGCCTGGGAGCAGAAGAACACGGCGATCCTGGGCCGGGCCCGGGCCACCCTGGAGGAGATCCGCGGCTCGGACTCCTTCGACCTGGCCAACCTGTCGGTGGCCATGCGGACGATGCGCACGCTCCTGCGCACGCACGCGTAGCCGTAGGACGGCAGCAGCCGTACGACATGTGAAGGCGCCCCGAGCCGGAGACGGCTCGGGGCGCCTTCACGTACGCCTGCGTCAGGAAGGCCGGCCGGCCGTCGCCGCGGCGGTCTGCTCCGGCGGGGCGGCCTTCGGCTTCGGCTTCGGCTTGGGCTTCGCCTTGTCGGACTTGTCACCGGTGAAGGCCTCGTACTCGGCGAGGACCTCCTCGGTCGGCCCGTCCATGCGCAGCACACCGCGTTCCAGCCACAGCACCCGCTCGCAGGTGTCGCGGATGGACTTGTTGTTGTGGCTGACCAGGAACACCGTGCCCGCGTGCTGGCGCAGCTCGCGGATGCGCTCCTCGGAGCGCATCCGGAAGGACGCGTCACCGGTGGCCAGCGCCTCGTCGATGAGCAGCACGTCGTGGTCCTTGGCGGCGGCGATGGAGAAGCGCAGCCGGGCGCCCATGCCGGAGGAGTAGGTCCGCATCGGCAGGGTGATGAAGTCGCCCTTCTCGTTGATGCCGGAGAAGTCGACGATGTCCTGGTAGCGGTCCTTGATCTCCTCGCGGGACATGCCCATGGCGAGGCCGCCGAGGTAGACGTTCTTCTCACCGGTCAGGTCGCCCATCAGGGCGGCGTTGACGCCGAGGAGGGAGGGCTGGCCGTCGGTGTAGATGGCGCCGTTCTCCACGGGCAGCAGGCCGGCGACGGCCTTGAGCAGGGTGGACTTGCCGGAGCCGTTGGTGCCGATGAGGCCGATCGCCTCGCCCTTGTAGGCGACGAAGGAGACGCTCTTGACCGCGTGCACCAGGCGGGTGCCCGCGGCCTTCTCGGCCTGCTTGCGGCGCAGCATGCGGTTGAGGGCGGCGGTGGCGGAGCCGCGGCCGGCGCCGGTGCCGTGGACCCGGTAGACGATGTCGACCTTGTCGGCGACGACGGTGGGGATAAGGGTGTCGCTCACGTTCTCAGCCACGGCCGTACGTCTCCTCAGCCTTCCAGAAGTAGATGAAGCCGCCGACGCCCGCGACCAGGGCCCAGCCGGTCGCCGCCGCCCACACGTGCGGGGGCAGCTGGCTGGAGTGGAAGCTGTCGATCAGCGCGTACCGCATGAGGTCGATGTAGACGGCGGCCGGGTTGGTCTCCAGCGCGATCGTCACCCAGTGGGGCAGATGGTCGCCCTTGGTCAGCTTGTCGATGCTCCACATCACGCCGGACACGTACATCCAGGTGCGCAGGATGAAGGGCATCAGCTGGGCGATGTCGGGTGTCTTGGCGCCCATCCGGGCCATGATCATCGCGACGCCGGTGTTGAAGACGAACTGAAGCAGCAGCGCCGGGGCGGCCAGGACCCAGGAGAAGGCGACCGGGACGCCGAAGCAGAGCAGGATGACGACCAGGGCGGCCATCGAGAACAGCAGCTGCTGGAGCTGCTGGAGCGCGAACGAGATCGGCAGCGCGGCCCGCGGGAAGTGCAGGGCCCGCACCAGGCCGAGGTTGCCGGAGATCGCCCGGGTGCCCGCCATGATCGAGCTCTGCGTGAACGTCCAGATGAACACGCCGGTGACCAGGAACGGGATGTAGTCGGGCACGTGCCGCTTGGTGCCGAGCAGGACGCCGAAGATGAAGTAGTACACCGCCGCGTTCAGCAGCGGAGTCATGACCTGCCAGACCTGCCCGAGCTTGGCCTGGGCGTACTGGGCGGTGAGCTTGGCGGTGGCGAAAGCGGTGATGAAGTGCCGCCGTGCCCACAGCTGGCGGACGTACTCCGGCAGGGAGGGGCGGGCGCCGCTGACCGAGAGGCCGTGCCGGGCGGCGAGCGCCGCGAGGTCGTCCTCGGCCGTGACCGGAGTCGGGGGCGGTGTGTGGAGAACCTGGGTCACATCCGCTGCTTTCTCACTCGGGGGGTGGGGGTGCTGCGGCGTCCGGCTGGGCGCCCGGTCCGTCACCCGGCGTTTCCTTACGCTTCTCTTCACGTTTTCTTACGTCGGAACGGGACCGTTTCGTCGCAACGGGAGCGTAGGCCGAGTTGGCGTCGGAACGCAACCGTTTCGTCGTCACGGAGACGTATGCGTCGTGACACTCCCGAGCTCGGGCCGCGATCGATTCGTTGCGGAGGGCGGCTTGGAACGGTGTTCGATACGGCGGTGAGCTGGGCGTCGTTCAGCGTGTGACGGTTGCGGCGATCGGGTGGCAGGTCCCGTCGGAACGCAACCGTTTCGTCGTTACGCCCCTATGCTGGGGGGTATGACGACGAACGCCGAGGAGTCCCAGACGCGTCCGCGCCGACGAGCCCCCGCCGGAGCGGCCGTGCTGCGCGAGGACGTGACCGAGGCCATCCGTGCCGCCGTCTTCGAGGAACTCGCGGCGGTCGGGTACGCCCGGATGTCCATCGAGGGCATCGCGCGCCGCGCCGGCGTCGGCAAGACCGCCGTCTACCGCCGCTGGCGCTCCAAGCTGCACCTGGTCCTCGACGTCGTCTCGGCCCTCGCCGTGCTGGGCCTGCCGGTGCCCGACACCGGCTCCCTCGAGGGCGACCTGCGCCTGCTCTACGAGGTCACCTCCCGTGCGCTGCGCCACCCGGTCGCCTCGCAGATCATCCCGGACCTCCAGGCCGAGGCGGCCCGCAACCCCGACATCGCCGAGGCCATGCAGAAGACCCTGCGGGAGGGTCAGGAAGGCGTCGCCAGCAAGATCATCGAGGCGGCGCAGCGGCGCGGTGAACTCGCCGGGAACCTCGACGACGACCTGGCCATGGACCTGATCTCCGGCCCGCTGTACTGGCGTTCGGTGGTGATCCGCACCCCCAAGCTGCCCAAGGGGTACCTGGCGGCGCTGGCTCGCGGGACCACGGAGGCGCTCAAGGCGCTGTGACCCACCCGGCCGGGGATGTCACACGCGGGCCCGCCGTCTCGTCGTAGGGGGCGCAGACATCCCCGACCCGGGAGTGGACGATGAACCTCGCCCTGTGGACCGCCGCCGGACTGCTCGCCGCCGTGGCGCTGACCGGTGGCATCACCAAGACGTTCGTACCGAGGGAGAAGCTGGCCGCGGCCCACGGCGGCGGCTGGACCGGCGACGCGGGCGACGGCTTCGTGAAGTCGCTCGGCGTCCTCGAAATCCTGGCCGCGGCGGGCCTGGTGCTGCCCGCCGTCACCGGCGTCGCGCCGGTACTGGTGCCGGTCACCGCCGTGTGCTGGACCCTGCTGATGACCGGCGCGATGATCACCCACGGCCGGCGCGGCGAACGGGCGTTCGTGGTGCTGAACCTGGCCTACCTCGTGCTCGCGCTGGTCGTCGCGGTGGGCCGGTTCGGCCCCGGGGCGTTCTGAGGCCGAAGGGGGGAGGGGACATGAAGTCGAAGGGGGGAGGGGACATGAACAGGACCACGGAGTTCCAGGAGCTGCGCCCGCTGCTGTTCTCGATCGCCTACCGGATCCTCGGCAGTGTGGCCGAGGCCGAGGACGCGGTGCAGGAGACCTGGCTGCGCTTCACCGGCTCGCCCACGGAGGTCAGGTCGCCCAAGGCCTTCCTGTCGGCCGCGGTGACCCGGATCTCGATCGACGTGCTGCGCTCGGCCCGCGTGCGACGCGAGACGTACGTCGGTCCGTGGTTCCCCGAGCCGCTGCTCGCCGACCCCTACGAGGACCCGGAGCGGTCCGCGGAGCTCGCCGACTCGGTGTCCATGGCGGCGCTGCTGCTCCTGGAACGCCTCAGCCCCCTGGAGCGCGCCGTCTTCGTCCTGCGCGAGGTGTTCGACTTCGGCTTCCCCGAGATCGCGTCGGCGGTGGGCCGCACGGAGTCGGCGTGCCGCCAGCTGGCGGTCAGGGCCCGGCGGCACATGGCGGCGGGCCGCCCCCGCTTCGACGCGGACCGCCGGGAACGCGACGCACTGGCGTCCCGCTTCTTCGGGGCCCTCCACGACGGCGACCTGGCCGGCCTCCAGGACCTGCTCGCCGCCGACGTGTCCCTGGTCGGCGACGGCGGCGGCAAGACCCCGCAACTGGCCCGTGCGGTGGCCGGCGCCCGCAACGTGGCCCGCCTCCTGGCCGCCGTCTTCCCGGCGCTCGACCGTGTCGAGGTGACCTGCGAGCGGCGTGAGGTCAACGGCCAGCCCGGTGCGATCTTCCGCGACCGCGACGGCAGGGTCCTACAGACCTTGTCCCTCGACATCCTCGACGGTCGCGTCCAGGCCGTCCGCGTGGTCCTCAACCCCGACAAACTCGCCCACCTGGGCCCGGTGGCCGACGCCTGGGCCGTCTCCGAACGCCTCAAGAGGGTCCGCAGACCGACGGAGAAGGACTGACGGACCTCAGGGTGTCGGTGCGCACCACGGCACGGGGTCAGTTGCGGGCCGCCTCCGGGTGGAGCCGGATCCAGCCCTGCCAGGCCGATGTGATCATGTCCTGGACGTCGTGTTTGGCCTTCCAGGTCAGTTCGGTGGCGATGCGGTCGGCGGAGGCGACCACCCGGGCCGGGTCGCCGGGGCGGCGGGGGACCACGGCCGGGGAGAGGCCGTGGCCGGTGACCGCGTTGATGCGGTCGATCATCTCGCGGACCGAGACGCCCTCCCCGCGCCCGATGTTGAGGGTCAGGGCGCGGCCCGGCTCGGCCTGGAGGGCGCGGGCCGCGGCCACATGGGCCTCGGCCAGGTCCACCACGTGGATGTAGTCACGGACGCAGGTGCCGTCCGGGGTCGCGTAGTCGTCGCCGAAGATGCGCGGGGGCGCGTTCTCGGTGAGTCTCTCGAAGACCATCGGGATCAGGTTGTAGGCGCCGACGTCGGCCAGTTCCGGGGCGGCCGCGCCCGCCACGTTGAAGTAGCGCAGGGCGGCCGTCGCGAGGCCCGTCGCCCGGCCCGTCGCGCGGACCAGCCATTCGCCCGCCAGCTTCGTCTCGCCGTACGGCGACAGCGGCGCGCACGGCGTCTCCTCCGTCACCACGTCGACGTCCGGCATGCCGTAGACCGCCGCGGAGGAGGAGAACACGAAGGACGGGACGCCCGCCTCCGTCACCGCCTCCAGGAGGACGCGCAGACCCTCGACGTTCTCCCGGTAGTAGTGCAGGGGCAGCTGGACCGACTCGCCGACCTGCTTCTTCGCCGCGAGGTGGACCACGCCCGTCACCTCGTGCTCGGCCAGCACACGCGCGATGTTCTCGCCGTCCAGCGTGGAGCCCGTCACCAGCGGCACGTCCTCGGGCACACGCTCGGCGATGCCGGTGGACAGGTCGTCGTAGACCACCGTCCGCTCGCCCGCTTCGGTCATCGCGCGTACGACGTGCGCCCCGATGTAACCGGCGCCGCCGGTGATCAGCCAGGTCATGGGTGGCGGTCCCCTCCGTCAGTTGCCGTGCAGGTCCTCAGTCTCCCTTCAGTGAAGCAGGTGCCGCCGACAACCGGGGACGCGCGTGGTCACTCCCCGTGACAGGGGCGCCGACAGGGGCGCCGACCGGGGCGCCGGGCGCCGTGCTCCGCGGTCGGCCCGTGGCGCGCCACAGGCGGGTCAGGGACAGCACGGCGGCGGTGACCAGCAGGCCGTTGCGGACGAGCATCAGCAGGCAGCCCGTCCAGGTGCAGCCGACGACCTCGGCGTACAACGCGGGATAGGCGACGGAGCTGAGCGCGGTCGCCGCGACGACCAGCACGACGACCGGACGCTGCGTGGTGTGACGGGAGGCCAGGCACACGGCGGCCAGGCCGAGCAGCCAGATCATGTACTGCGGGCTGATCACCCGGCTGGTGACGGTGAAGAGGAGGACGGCGCTCAGCGCCGCGTCGTACGGGGTGGCCGCGGTCCAGCGTCTCGCCCGTACCCGCCACACCAGCAGGAGCGCGAAGGCGGCCGCGGTGAGCGCGAGGGACGCGGTCGCGACGGCGTGCACGTGCGGGCCGACGAGTTCCATCGCGCCGTACCGGTAGCGGACCCTGCCGCGCCAGCCGGCGTGCCGCGCGAGGCTGAGCGCGGTGCCGCCGAGCGACTCGATCTGCACACCCCGGCCGCCCTGTTGGCGGAGGAAGGCCAGCGGGTTGCGGAACGACATCACGAGGACGGCGAGCGTCACGGTCCCCGTCAGAGCCGCCGACAGCCATGCCGACCGCGTCGGCCTGCCCCGCTCCAGACCCAGCAGGACCAGCGCCGGCCACACCTTCACCAGCGCGCCCAGGGCCGCCAGCGTCCCGCACGCGCGCGTGGAGCGGGACAGCGCCAGCAGGGAGAGCACGGCGAAGGCGGTCACCTCCACGTCGTAGCGGGCGAGCGGGAGGTGGAGGAGGAGGGGGAGGCCGCCGGTCCACAGGGCCGCCCCGAGCAGGGTGCGGCCGGGGCGGCTGCCGGCACGGGCCAGGGCCGCCGTGACCAGCGCGTCGGTGAGCAGGGTGAGCGCCACGAACGCCTGGAAGTAGCTCAGTCCGGGCACCAGTCCCGGCGCGAGCAGCACCGCCCCGGCGCCCGGCGGGTACTGCCACAACGTGTCGTGCGCCGGGAACGCGCCGTGCGACAGGACGCCGTACCAGTGGAAGTACAGCCGCCAGACTTCGCGCGCGACCGCTCCGTGTCCCAGGGGTCGCTCGTTGTTGTGGGCGAGGAGCCACAGCATCAGCGCGCGCGTGGCGAGCCAGCCGGCGGCGAGCCGGAGGAGGCGGGGCGACCGGAGGTGGCGGGGGAGCCGTGGGAGACGGGGGATGCGGGGGAGGCGCGCGGAGTGTTCGGGGCGCGCGGAGCTCTCGGGGTGCGGGAGTCGAACAGGTGAGGCGAACGGGGCGGGTGGGAGAGGCAAGTACGGGCGGCGATTCATCAACCGTGAGCGTAAGCCGCCCGGATGGTGTATCCATGCCGATACGCCGTCATTACCCGGCAAAGGTTGGCTAATCGCAAAAGATCGGGCCGTGGTGAGTATCGGGCCTCTCGTAAAAGCACGTCCGCGGACCAGGCGCTCGACGGACGCCGGCCGGCCGACTCCGTCGAGTCGGCCGGAACCGTCCGACGCACCGTCACCCGAGGTGCCGCCCGGCGGAGACCCCGGACCCTCGCCCGGGCGCCGGGGGCTTCCCGGGCGCATGGGGCGGTCGCGTCGGGCCATGGCCGTCGCCGTCCCGGGCGCGGTGATGCTCGCCGTCGGGCTCTGGGGGCTGCACCGCGGCGGTATGTGGCGGGACGAAGCCGTCACGTACCAGGTCGCCCGGCGCACGGTGCCGCAGATCTGGCGGCTGCTGCACGGCGTGGACGCGGTGCACGGCCTGTACTACCTGCTGATGCACGTCGTCCTCGCCGCCGCCCCCGGCCGTCCCGGCGAGGTGGACCTCCGGCTGCCCTCGGTGTGCGCGGCCGCCGTCACCGCGAGCCTGGTGGCTGCCCTCGGTGCCCGCCTCGCCCGGCCTCGCGTCGGCCTGTGGGCCGGGCTGCTGTTCGCGGTCACCCCCTTGGTCGGCCACTACGCGCAGGAGGGCCGCTCCTACGCACTGGTCGCCGCCGGGGCGGCCGGCGCGACCCTGGTGTTCGTGCGGGCGGCGGCCGAAGGGGGGCGGCGGGCCTGGGCGTTGTACGGCGGTGTCCTCGCGGTCACCTGCTGGCTGCACGAGTTCGCGGTCCTGCTGCTGCTCGCGCACGCGGGAACTCTGGCGCTGGCCCGTTCGTCGGGAAGGGTGTGGCGGGGGTGGTGCTGCGCGGCCGGGGGCGTGGTGCTGTCGCTGCTGCCGATGGTCGTCGTCTCGCACACCCAGTCGGCCCAGGTGGCATGGCTGACGGAGCCGGACGTGGAGACCGCGCAGGACCTGCTGCGCCAGTACCTCGGGCCGACCGACGGGGTGTACTGGGCATGCCTGGCGCTGGGGCTGCTCGGGCTGACCCGGCTGGTGGGCCGGCGTGGTGAGGTGACACTCGCGGCGGTCGCGCTGCCGCTCGCGGTGCTGCCACCCGTGGCGCTGATGCTGGCGTCGCAGTTCACACCGCTGTACGTCGACCGGTATGTGCTGTACGCGCTCGCCGGAGCGCCCTTGCTGGTGGCGCTCGGGGCGGACCGGCTCGCCGGGATGCTCGGCCGGCTCTGGTCCCACGGCACGGGGACCGCGCCCAGGTCGCCGGCGTTCACCCTGGCCGGAGTGCTCGCGGTGGTCCTCGCCTTCACCCACCAGGTTCCGCTGCTGCGGGCCGACCGGGTGCCGGGGACCAGGCCGGACGACCTCGGTGCCGTCGCGAGGGCGGTGGCGCGGGTGTTGCGGCCCGGCGACCCGGTGCTGTTCCTGCCGGCCCACGCGCGCGGCACGGAGCTCACTTATCCGGAGGACTTCAAGGGCACGAGGGACGTGGCGCTGGCCGAGCCGGGGCCGGCCTCGGGGACCCTGTACGGGCGCGAGGTGGGGGTGGCGACGCTGCGGCGGAGGCTGGCGGGTGCCGACGAGGTGTGGGCGGTGGTGGAGAAGTACGCGATGGTCCGTGGGTACCGGCCGCGGCTGGCCACGGAGCGGGCCAAGTACGCCGTGCTGAACCAGCAGTTCGTGCTGCGGCAGGAGATGGTGGTGGACCGGATCGCGCTGCGGCTGTACGTGCGGCCGATCCGGGGCGGTGACGGTCAGCCGTGAACCGCGGGGCGGTCAGCGGGAACCCTCCTCCAGGGCCGCCGCGTCCAGGGTTCCCGTCAGCTGGTCCAGGCGGGCCTTGAGGTCGCGGATCTCGTCCACGTCGAAGCCGGTCGCCGAGACGATCCGGCGGGGCACCTCCAACGCCCGCTCCCGCAGCGCCGTGCCGGCCTCCGTCAGCCGTACCTCCACCGAGCGTTCGTCCCGTGCGCTGCGCTCCCGGCTGACCAGGCCGGCCGCCTCCAGGCGCTTGAGGAGCGGCGAGAGGGTGCCGGAGTCGAGGCGCAGGTGTTCGCCGAGCTTCTTGACCGGCAGGTCGCCCTCTTCCCACAGCACCAGCATCACCAGGTACTGCGGATAGGTGAGACCCAGGTCCTTGAGGATCACGCGGTAGACGCCGTTGAAGGCGCGGGACGCGGCGTGCAGGGAGAAGCAGATCTGGCGGTCCAGACGGAGCCACTCTGCCTCGGGGGCGGGGGTCGGAGTCGTCGCGGTCATGGCTCAATCGTAGCGCTTGCGAGCCATTAAGTTGTGCACAACTTAGTTGTGTGCTCTACTTGTCGTCGTGAGGGCGGCCGGAACGGAGCCGCCGGAACACCGAACCACCAACCTCGAGAGGGATGGTCTTCCATGGACGCGCTCTACACCGCCGCCGCCACCGCCACCGGCCGGGAGGGACGGGCGGTCAGCTCGGACGGGCAGCTGGACCTCACGCTGGCCTTCCCGCCCGCGCTCGGCGGCAACGGCCAGGGCACCAACCCCGAGCAGCTCTTCGCCGCCGGTTACGCAGCCTGTTTCGCCAGCGCCCTCGGCGCCATCGGCCGCCAGGCCAAGGTCGACACCGGTGAGATCTCCGTGACCGCCGAGGTCGGCATCGGCAAGGACGAGTCCGACGGCGGCTTCGCGCTCAAGGTCACCCTGCGCGTCGAGCTTCCCGAGGAGCTCGCCAACGAGACCGGCGAGAAGCTGGTCCACCAGGCCCACGACTACTGCCCCTACTCCAAGGCCACCAAGGGCAACATCCCCGTCGAGCTCATCGTCGAGTAGTCGGCCGCGCCGCCACCGGTTCCCTCGTCCGGGTGAGCCGCGCGAGCACCTCACCGGTCCGCCGGCTCCAGTCCACGACCACCGCCCCCGCGGGCAGCCGCTCCCGCCGCGTCAGCAGCAGCCAGCGCACCCGGGGGTGGTGGTCGTGGCCGTCGGCCAGCTCGACGCCGTAGCCGGGGAGCAGGCGCACGGCGTAGTACGCGTCCGTGACCACCGGTTCGCCGGGGCCGATGTGCCGCACCGCCCAGTCGTACGACGGCCAGCGCGGCGGTTGCACGAAGCCGACCGGGTCCACCGAACGCGGTACGACCGCACCGGCCTGCGCGGCCAGGAAGCCCAGGCAGGCCCCGGCGGCCGTGGCCCAGCCGAGCACCCGCCGCCACCCGGGCCAGGGCCGCGGTGCCGCCAGTTCCACGGCCAGCGCGCACTGCGGGGCCAGCAGCGCGAGACCGAGCAGCTCCCCGAAGCCGTGCCGTCGGCCACCCGCCGCCATCACCAGACACTCCGCCGCGAACAGCAGCACCAGCGGATCCCGCCACACAACACCCCACACGGACCGGTCCTCGCTCGGCCCCACCGCCCACCGATCCGCCCGATCCTCACTCAGTACCGCCGCTCGCCGATCCGCCCGATCCTCGCTCGGCCCCACCGCCCGCAGGTCCGCCCGGCCCCCGCTCAGCCCCGTCGGCCGTCGGTCCGGCCGGTCCCTGTGCGGCTCCGCTGCCCTCCGGGACCGCAGCCACAGTGCGGGCACGCCCGGCAGCAGGGCCAGCCAGCACTGGGTGGCCATCGCGTCGTACCGTCCGTACGGCTGGGGCGGCAGGTGGGCGTGTGTTCCCAGGGCGACCACGCCGGCCGCCACCGCGCACAGCAGTGCCCACCGCAGCCACACCGCGGCCCGCCACCCCCGCTGCCGGCCCGCCGTGAACGCCGCCGCGCCGGCCGCCGCGCCCGCCCCGAGCACCGGGTCGACCAGCGCCACCACCCCGTACAGGACGCCGAGCGCCGCGTATCCGGTCGGGCTGCGCAGGCCGGTCGGGCCGACATAGCGCACCCGGCGCAGATCGCGGGCCCGGGCGCCGGTCAGGGCCCAGGCCCAGAACGTGAGGCCGAGGGCGAAGGCGGACGGATAGCCGAGGCCCCCGGCCAGCGGCAGCAGCGCCACCGAGCCGCCGCCCGGGGCCGGTTCCGTGCCCCACAGCACCGCCATGAAGGCCAGCGCCAGCACCGGCGCGAACGGGCGCGGGGTCAGCACCCGGACCAGCCGCCCCAGCCCGGTCAGCAGCACCAGCAGGTTCAGCGGGCCGCAGAGCCGCAGCACCTGCCACCCGGTCAGACCGGTCAGCCTCGCCACCGCGCCCTGGGCGAGCACGTACGGGGAGACGGCGGGGTCCGCCAGACCGGCCCGCAGCCCTTCCACCGCCGCCGCGTGCCGGCCGGCGTCGCAGCACGGCGGCAACCGCCAGTACGCCAGCGTCATCAGCAGCCAGAACAGCAGACCGAAGAGCTGGTACGGGGTGAGCCTGCGGACACGGCCGCCGCGCAGGGCCGTGGAGCCGCGCGCGGCGCGCCGGACCAGGGCGCCGGTGCTCACCGGCGGGAACGGACAGGGCGGACCATTGGGGAGGTGTTCCCGCCCGCCCGGTCGGATGTGCCGACCATCACCTCATCGAGTGGTCCGAAGAAAAGACTTTCACGCTCACCTCATCGAGTGGTCCGAAGAAAGGGCCTCGACGCTCACCTCATCGGGCGACGCCGACCGCCGCACGGGCCCCCTGCGCGGGCACCGCCGCCGTCCGGTGCGCGAGCGGCTCCAGGAGCAGCGGCACCCCCACCACCGGCAGCAGCCAGGCCAGCACGATCAGCCGGTCGCCGCCGATGGTGATGTCCGGGTGCCCGGCCTGGGTGAGGATCCCGGTGCCCGCCGCCGCCAGCAGGAAGACCCCGAAGGCGGGCCGCCGCCACGTCCCCCACGCCCCGGCCGCCAGCGCGGCCGCGAACAGGGGCTCCTTCGCCTGCCGGCGCAGCCACTCCATCCAGAAGTCCCACTCCAGGTGGAGGAACTCCCGCCACGGACGGAGCCGGTCCGGGTGGGCGTAGTGGTTGGTCAGCAGGTCCTGCACGCTCTCCGCCTCGGTGGGATAGCGCAGCAGCCGGGCCAGCAGCAGCGTGCCCGCGACCGCCACGCACCCGGCAGCCGCGATCGCCACCATCCCGCGCCCGGGGGCCCGGCCGTGCCGCCAGCGCCACAGCGCGACCGCCGCCCCCGCCCCGGCCAGGGCCGCCCCGAGGAACAGCGCCTGCGAGTGCTTCACGGCGAACAGCGCGAGCAGCGCGCCCGCGACCAGCGCCGTGCCCGTCCGCGCCCGCCGGGTCAGGGCCAGCGCGCAGCCCCACACCGCCGTCAGGGTCAGCGCCAGCAGCAGGCCCTCGGCCATCGGACGCATCGCGGTCGTACCGACCGGCAGGACGTAGTAGAGGGCCTGGCCGGTCAGCGCGAGCGGCACCGGGACCGACAGCGTCCGCAGGACCAGGAAGACCAGCACCCCGCCCGCGACCGTGACCAGCACGCTCGCCAGCCACACCCCCCACGTCACCCCGAACACGGTGACGAACGGCAGCAGGAACACCGGATAACCGGGCCGCACCTCGAAGACGGCCCGCAACCGGGGACCCACGAACGGCACGATGTGCCCGTCCGTCTGGGCGCCGCCCGCCCTCAACCGCCGCGTCACCCGCGCCAGTTCCGCGGACCGGCAGTCGGTGTACACCCGGCCCGCCGGGCTCGGTGCGTGGAAGCGCAGCACGTCCACGCTCTGCGCGCGCCGCGCCGCCGACGCCCGGCCGGCGCACACCCAGTCGACCGTCTCGGCCGCCGCCTGCCGCTTGCCCGCACCACCGAGCGTCAGCGCGTACGACACGTAGTTCTTGGAGTCGGGGGTGTCCCGGCCGGTGACGTCGGCGAGTTGCAGCACCGCGCACACGGCGGCCAGCACGAGAACCCAGGTACGCGGTCTCATGTCGACGCCAGCAGGTCGTGTCCGGAGACCGGCTCCGGCACCCGGGCGGCGGCGTGCGGCATCGACCCGCCCAGCAGCAGCGTCCGTACGACGCGTTCGGCGGCCCTTCCGTCGTCGAACGCGCAGAACCGGGACCGGAAGTCGGCCCGCAGCCGCGCCGACTCCTCGTCCCGCCAGCCGCCCGAGGTGAACAGCCAGGCCAACTCCCGGTAGGAGCGCGAGACATGGCCGGGGGCCTCGGCGGTGATGTCGAGATAGGCGCCCCGGCTCGCGGTGAACGTGGGCCAGTCGTCGGCGTGCACGACGATCGGCCGGTCCAGGTTGGCGTAGTCGAACATGATCGACGAGTAGTCGGTGACCAGTACGTCCGAGGCCAGCATGACCTCCTCCACGTGCGGTTCGCCGGTCGCGTCGACCACGATCCCGCGCCGGTGCAACTCGGCCAGCCCGAGCCCGCGGGCCGGACCGGCCGCCAGCGCCGGATGCAGCCGGACCACGAGGGTGTGGCCCGGCCCGAGATCGGCCGCGAACCCGGTCAGGTCGATGCGGTCGGCATGACCGCCCCGGACGTGGTCGCGGCGGGTCGGCGCGTAGAGCACGACGGTGTGATCGGCCGGAATGCCGAACCGCTCCCGAAAACCCCCACCCGCCACACCCGCACCCGCACTGCCGCCGGCACCGGCACCACCCGCACCCGCACTGCCGCCGGCACCGGCACCACCCGCACCCGCACTGCGGCCGGCACCACCCGCTCCCGCGCGGGCCGCGTCGACCAGTACGTCGTTGCGGGGGCTGCCGGTGCGGGCCGAGGTGAAGTGGCAGGGGTAGGCCCGCTCCCAGACCAGCTCCGAGTGGAGGTTGGCGACCAGGCTGTGGTCCCAGCGGTCGGCCCGGCGCAGCATCTGCGGCACGTCGAAGCCGAGCCGGGCGCCGGGCTTGCCCAGCAGGTCGGCACCCAGGTACTTGAGCGGGGTGCCCCGATGGGTGTGGACGTGCACGCTCCCGGGCCGTTTCACCAGCGTGCCCGGCCAGTTGACGTCGTTGACGAAGAACTTCGCGCGGGCGGTCAGCCGCAGGTACTCCGGGGAGTCCAGCAGCACGTGCGCCACCCCCGCGGGCAGCCCCGCCGCCACCTCCTCGTCCTTCACCACCCACACACCGCGCAGGTCCGGCGCGATCTCCCGGGCCGCGCGGTACACGGCCGCCGGGTCGCCCAGCAGGCCCCGGTGCGAGGACGCCGAGTACAGGACCAGGTTCTCGTCCAGCGGGCGCAGGGCACGCAGACCGCCGAGCGCGCGCCGGGTCCGGACGCCCGCCGCCCGCCGTACCCGCAGCGCCTGCCGGCCGCCCGCGCGGCCCGCCCGCCCGGCCTGCTGCCGGAGCCGGTACCCGGTGTAGGAGCCGCCCAGGACGCCCAGGTCGGCCCCCTCCGGCCGCAAGGCCCGGTACAGCTCCGCCGTGCGCCGGAAGAACTCGGCCCGCGCGGCGGGCGGCAGCCGGTCCGGCTTGGCCAGGATGTCCAGGCAGTGCTCGCCCATCTTCCGGTGCAGGTAGGGCCGCCAGTGCGCCAGTTCCGGCCGGGAGTCGACGAAGGCGAAGACCCGTTGGTACTGGTCGTGGACGTCGAAGTGCTTGCGGCTGGTGGTGGACAGGATGTTGCCCTGGCGGCGCTGGCGGTAGTTCAGGCAGATCCGGTCGAGGGTGGCGATCCGGGCCGCGCTGAGCATGACCGGGAAGGTCCAGGGGGTGTCCTCGTAGTAGCCCGGCGGGAACCGGAAGCCGTGCTCCTCGACGAAGTCCCGCCGGTAGACCTTGTTCCAGACGACCATCAACAGGTCGAGGACGGCCGGGTGTTCGGCCGCCGTGAAGGTGTCCGACCGGGCGCCGAGGACCTCCGCGAGGGCGTTGCGCCGGGTGCCGCCCCACCAGTAGGTGCGGGCGTAGTCGAAGACCAGCACGTCCGGGTCGCCGGACTCCGCGAGCCGGTCGGCGATCGCGCGCAGCGCACCCGGGACGAGGGTGTCGTCGCTGTCGAGGAAGAGGACGAACTCGCCGGTGGCGTAGGGGAGTCCGGCGTTGCGGGCTCGGCCGAGGCCGACGTTCTCCGGAAGGTGCAGCACCCGCACGCGGGGGTCGCGGGCCGCGTACTCGTCGAGGATGGCGCCGCAGCCGTCCGGGGAGCGGTCGTCGACGGCGATCACCTCGATGTCGTGGAAGGACTGTTCGAGGACCGAGTCGAGGCACTCGCGCAGGAAGCCCTGCACCTTGAAACAGGGCACGATCAGACTGAATCGGGGCACGGTCAGCTCCTGACGAGGGTCGCGGCCGGTGCGGGCAGGCGCTCCGCCAGCGGGATCACCGCCGGGACCGACTCGGGCGGCTGGCCCAGCAGCACCCGCCGTACCACCCGTTCGGCGGCCAGGCCGTCGTCGAACTGGCAGAACCGCTGCCGGAACGCGGACCGCAGCTCCTTGGACACCGGGCCGCGCCAGGAGCCGTCGCGGAAGATCCGGGCCAGTTCCTCGGGGGTGCGGGCGACCGGCCCCGGCGGCTCGGCCATCAGGTCGAAGTAGACGCCCCGGGTCTCCCGGTAGACCTCCCAGTCGTCGGCGTAGACCACGATCGGCCGGTCGAGGTTGGCGTAGTCGAACATGATGGAGGAGTAGTCGGTGACCAGCGCGTCCGCCGCCAGGCACACGTCCTCGGTGGAGTGGTGCCCGGTGACGTCGATGACCCGGCCGGTGCCGGCGGTGGGCCGGCCCCGGTCGTAGAAGTAGTGCGCGCGCAGCAGCACGACCACGTCCTCACCGGCCGCCTCGCAGAACGCCTCCAGGTCGAGGCCGGGCTCGAACCCGGTGTGGTGGTCGCGGTGGGTCGGCGCGTACAGGACGGCCGTCCTGCCGTCCGGGACGCCCAGCCGGCGCCGGATCCGGATCACGTCGTGGGCGGACGCCGTGTAGTACACGTCGTTGCGCGGATAGCCGTACTCCAGTGCCTGGTACGAGCCGGGGAAGGCGCGCTCCCAGGTCTGGGTGGAGTGGCGGTTGGCGGACAGGTTGAAGTCCCAGCGGTCGACGCGGCCGAGCAGTCTGGTGAAGCTGCCGCTGCGCGCGGCGACCACCGGGTACGTCGACTGGTCGACGCCCATCTTCTTCAGCGGGGTGCCGTGCTGCGTCTGGAGGTGGACGCTGCCGGGCCGTTTGACGACCCCTTCGGCGAAGTTGGCGTTGTTGATGAGGTACTTGGCGCGGGCCAGCACCTGCCAGTAGCGGCGGCTGCCGATCACCGCGTGGTCGACGCCCTTCGGCAGGGTGTGTTCCCGGCCCGGCTCGACCAGGAACACCGAGTGGATGCGGGGGACGAGGTTGCGGGCCACGGCGTGGATCGCGGCCGGGTTGCAGGTGTAGCCGCGCCCCCAGTAGGCGCAGTACACGGCGAGGTTCGCGTCCAGCGGGCGGCGCAGCTCCAGGGCGTAGCGCAGCCGGGTGAGCGGCATCCGCGGCCGGGGCAGCCGACCGGCCGCGGCTGTCGCGACCCGGTTGGCCCCGCGCAGCGCGCGGAACGCCGTGTACGCCCCGGCCGCGAGGAGCCGGTGCTGCACGCCCACGCTGCCGCCCGGCATCCGGAACCCGGCCGGCCGGTGGGTGCGGTGCAGCCGTCCGGCCCGGCGGAAGAAGGCCCGGTGCCCGGACGGCATCCGGTCCGGGCGCGCGGCCGTCCGCAGCACCAGCGCGAAGACCTGCTCGAACAGCGCCCCTGCCCGGTCGCCTGGCAGCGCGGCCGCCCGCTCCAGCACCAGTTCCGCCTGGTCGAGGAGGTCCTGCTGGTGCGCACCTGGCAGGTTCTGCCGGCTGCCCTGCCGGCGCAGCCGGTGCCGTACGACCACCGACCGCAGCGCCGCGATCCGCTCGGCGGCGACGGTGGCCAGACCGCCCCAGCCGACGTCCGTGAAGTGCCCGTCGGGAAACACCAGCCGCCGGTCCACGACGAAGTCACGGCGGTAGGCCGCGCTCCAGGCCGGCAGTGCCACCCCGGTCAGCTCCGGCGCCTGCTCCGGTGCGCACGGGCCCGGCGGGGCGGCCGCCAGCAGCGGTGCCGCCGGGGCGGTCGGCTCGCCCTCCCACCACGGTGCCCGCTCGTGCCCGAAGTACAGGACGTCCACGTCACCGGTGTCGGTGAGCCGCCCGGCCAGCCGCGCCAGCGCGCCCGGCACCAGCAGGTCGTCGCCGTCGAGGAACAGCAGGTACCTGCCGCGGGCCGCCCGCATCCCCGCGTTGCGGGCCCCGGCCAGTCCGGCGGACGGCGGTGAGTGCACCGGAACCACCCGGGCGTCCCGCTCGGCGTATCCGGCGGCGACCGAGGCGGCCGGGGCGTCGGGACCGTCGCAGACCGGGATCAGCTCCAGGTCGCCGAAGGACTGGGCGAGGACCGAGTCCAGCGCCTGGGAGAGCCGGCCGGCGACCCCGTGGGACGGGACGATGATGCTGAAGCGGGGCATGCTGCTCTTTCTCAGGTGTGCATGCGGCCCGGTCGCCCCGCCGGTCGCCAGGTGGACGGCCGGGACGGAGTGGGCCGCGAGGTGTTGGGGGGCATGGAAGAACTCCTCGGAAGGCAAACGGCGGTCAGCGCCCGTCGGTGACGGGCAGATGGCCGGAAGGTTGCGGAACGGTGGCCAACGGGGGCTGGCCGAGGCCCGAGGCGGCCGACGGAACGGGGTGCCGTTCGGACAGGGGGACGAACTCCGGCAGCCCGGCCGGTTCGCCGAGCACCACATGCCGTACGACCCGTTCGGCGGCGCGCCCGTCGTCGTACCGGCAGAACCGCTCCCGGAAGGCGGCGCGCAGCTGGGCGGAGCGGGAGCCGCACCAGTGGCCGTCGGCGAAGATGTCGATCAGCTCGTCCTCGGTGCGGGCGACCGCGCCGGGCGGGCCGGAACGCAGGTCGAAGTAGGTGCCGCGGGCCGCGTCGTAGGCGTCCCAGTCCTCGGTGTGCACGACGATCGGCCGGTCCAGGTTGGCGTAGTCGAACATGATCGACGAGTAGTCGGTGACCAGCGCGTCCGAGGCCAGACAGAGGGACTCCACGTTCGGGTGAGCGCTGACGTCGATCACCCGGGGGCCCGTCCCCAGGGGGCCGCCGTGCCAGTAGTGGGCGCGCGCCAGGATCACGAAGCGCGGGCCGAGGCGGCGCACGATCCGGTCCAGGTCGAGGGCGGGGCGCTGGGTGCGCCGGTAGTCGCGGTGGGTGGGCGCGTAGAGGAGGACCACCGAGCCCTCGGGGATGCCGAGCGAGGCACGGATCCGGGTGACGTCGGCCGAGGTGGCCTGCTGGAAGACGTCGTTGCGCGGATAGCCGTACTCGAGGGTGGTGTAGCCGCCGGGGTAGACGCGCTCCCAGGTCAGCGTGGTGTGGCGGTTCGCGGACAGCAGGTAGTCCCACTTGTCGACGCCCCGCAGGAGTTCCTCGAAGTCCAGGTCGGCGGCGGCCGCCGGGCGGTCCTGGAGGTCCAGGCCCATGTGCTTGAGCGGGGTGCCGTGCTGGGTCTGCACGAACACCTGGCCGGGGCGCTTCCTCAGCCGCCGGTCGAAGTTGACGTTGTTGACCAGGTACTTGGAGCGGGCCAGCGCCGTCCAGTAGGCGAGGGTGCCGGGCCGCAGCCGGCGTGGGCCCGGCGGGATCGTGTGCTGGTGCTCGGGGCGGGCGATCCAGGCGGTCCGGATGTGCGGGGCATGGCTGCGGAACGCCTGCTCCAGCGCGCCCGGGTTGCAGCCGTGGCCGCGGTTCCAGTAGGCGGCGAAGACCGCGCGGTCGGCGCGCAGCGGGAGGCGCAGCTGGACGCGGTAGTGCAGCTGGAGCAGGGCCGAGCGCAGTCCGCGGGCGGCCTTGACGCCCGCCTTGACCGTACGGCGGCGGGCCCACATCGCCAGCTGCACGGCGCGGTAGGTGCGGTGCAGGCCGTGGTGGACGAGGGCGTGCCGGAGCCGGGTGCGCCACCGGACGGGGGTGCCCTCGACCCGGTAACGGCGGCAGTGCGCGCGGGCGTTGCGCAGGAACTCGCCGCGGGTGCCGCGGGGCAGCCGCTCCCGCCTGGTGAAGACCGTCGAGAAGTGGTCGACCATCCGGCGGAACAGCAGCGGTCGCCAGTGGGCCAGTTCGGGCCGCGCGTCGACGAACGCGAAGACCCGGTCGTACTGGTCGAAGATGTCGAAGTGCCGGCGGCTGGTGGTGCCGAGGATGCTGCCCCGCCGTCGCTGCCGGTAGTGCACGCACACCCGGTCCAGGGTCGCGATGGACCCGGCGGCCATCAGGGCCGGGTAGGTCCAGGGGGTGTCCTCGTAGTAGCCGGGCGGGAAGGCGAGGCCGTGCTCCTCGACGAACTCCCGCCGGTAGGCCTTGTTCCACGCCACCATCAGGACCCGGAGGAGCCCCGGCCGGTCCTCGAGCCGGAACGGCGCCGGCCCCTGCTCCGTCAGCTGTGACGCCAGCTTGTCGCGCTCCGCGCGGCCCGTCCAGAACGTCTGCGCGTAGTCGTACACCAGGACGTCCGGCTCGCCGGTCTCCTTGACCCGGTCGGCGACCGCCCGCAGCGCGTCCGGGGTCAGGGTGTCGTCGCCGTCCAGGAAGACCAGGTAGTCGCCGCGCGCCTGGGCCATCCCCGCGTTGCGGGCGCCGCCCAGGCCCTGGTTCTCCGGCAGGTGCACCGGGCGCACGCGCGCGTCGCGGGCCGCGTACTCGTCGATGATCGTGCCGCAGGCGTCCGGTGAACGGTCGTCCACGGCGATCAGTTCGAGGTCGGGACACGACTGCGTGAGCACCGACTCCAGGCACTCGGGCAGATACGCCTGGACCTTGTACGCGGGGACAATGACACTGAACCTGGGCAAGGGGCATCCATGGGTCGGTCGGCGCGGGCGTTCTGCCCGGGAACGGCCAATGGAGTGATTTGGTTACGGTTCCTTACGTCATACGGGTTACGTCCGATGAGCGGGTGAGGGCGAGCCGGTGGCCGACTCGCCCTCTTCTGGTGCTGCTTGTGCCGCTATTTGACCGCGCCCGCCATCACACCGGTCACGAACTGCCGCTGGAACGCGAAGAACACGGCTAGCGGGATCACCATCGAGATGAACGCGCCGGGCGCCAGCACGTCGACGTTGTTGCCGAACTGCCGTACCTGGGTCTGGAGCGCCACCGTGATCGGCTGCGTACCCGACTTGGTGAACACCAGCGCGACCAGCATGTCGTTCCACACCCACAGGAACTGGAAGATGCCGAGGCTCGCGATCGCCGGCCCGCCAAGCGGCATCACCACCCGTGTGAACAGGCGCAGTTCACCCGCGCCGTCCAGGCGTGCCGCCTCCAGCAGCTCGCGCGGGATCTCCGCGAAGAAGTTCCGCAGCAGGAACACCGCGAACGGCAGTCCGAAGCCGACATGGAACAGGATCACCCCGAGGATCGTGCCGAACAGCCCGACCTTGCCGAAGAGTTCGGCGATCGGGATCAGCGCCACCTGGACCGGCACCACCAGCAGGCTGACCACGATCAGGAACCACCAGTCCCGGCCCGGGAACTCCATCCACGCGAACGCGTACCCGGCCAGCGCCCCGATGACCACGACCAGGATCGTCGCCGGGACGGTGATCAGGACCGTGTTCCAGAGGGAGTGGGTGATGTCGCCGTTCTCCAGGAGCTTCCGGTAGCTGTCGAACGTCAGCTGGGACGGCTTGCTGAACACATGCCACCAGCCGTTCGCGCTCATGTCCTCCGGCGAGCGCAGCGAGGACGCCAGCAGCCCGATCGTCGGCACCAGCCAGAACAGCGCCACGACGATCAGGAAGACGCGCACCAGACCGCCGTTGACCTTCTCCAGCAGCCAGCTCATCGCCGCTCCTCCCGCCTCAGCCTGCGCACGTTGAACCACATCACCGGGATGACGAGGAGGAGCAGGAACACCGCGATCGCGCTCGCGATGCCCGGCTGTCCCTCCGAGAAGCCCTTCCGGTACAGCTCCAGGGCCAGCACGTTCGCGTCGTCCTGCGAGGAGCCCGGCGCGATGATGTACACCAGGTCGAACACCTTCAGCACATTGATCATCAGCGTGACGGTGACGACCGCGAGGACCGGCGCGAGCAGCGGCACCGTGACCTTGCGGAACACCTGCCACTCCGTCGCCCCGTCGACCCGTGCCGCCTCCAGGAGCTCCCGGGGCACGCCCGCGAGCCCGGCCGCGATCAGCACCATCGCGAAGCCCGCCCACATCCACACGTACGACCCGATGATGGCCGGGGTGACGAGGGACGGGCCGAGCCAGTCGACGCCGTTGTAGGGCTGCTTGAAGTTGCTCGCGGGCAGCCGCAGTCGTGCCCCGTCGGCGGTGGCCGGCAGGGTGAAGGTGCCGTCGGCGGCGGCCTTCGTGGACGCCACCACCTTGCCGTCCTTCACCGCCTCGATCCGCATCCCGTCGTAGCCGAGCTCGGACGGATCGGGGGCGCCCAGCCTGCCGACGCCCTTGCCGCGGGTGAAGTCCTGCCAGGTGGTCCCGGTGATCTTCCCGGGGTCCGGCTTCGCCGCCACGGCGCTCTTCGCGCCGTCGGGCATCTGGTCGGGCGCGACGCCGACCAGGGGCAGGGCGACGGTCCGGCCGGTGTGCACGGCCGCCGTGGTGAGGAAGCCGCCCTGCTCCGGTTTCAGGGGTGACTCCCGGCCCGGGTGCGCGTTCGGGAACGCCGACGACCGGGCGAAGGTGTCGTGGACGCCCACCCAGACCGCGTTGGCGACGCCCTTGTCCGGGTCCTGGTCGTAGACGAGACGGAAGATGATGCCGGCGGCCAGCATGGAGATCGCCATCGGCATGAAGACGACCAGCTTGAACGCCGTTCCCCAGCGGATCCGTTCGGTCAGCACCGCGAAGATCAGACCGAGGGCGGTGGAGACCGTCGGCGCGAACACCACCCAGATGACGTTGTTCTTCAGGGCGGTGCGGATGCCGTCGTCCGTGAAGATCGCCTTGTAGTTGTCGAAGCCGGCGAAGCCGCTGCCGTCGGCGTTGTAGAAGCTCCGGACCAGCGAGTACCCGATCGGGTAGACCACGAGCGCACCGAGCAGCACCAGGGCGGGCAGCAGGAACAGGGCCGCCACGGTTCTGCGGGTGCCGGTCACGCTCTTGCGCGGGGCGGACGCGGCGGGGGTCCCGGGGACCCCCGCCGCGGTGGGCGATGCCATCGCCGCGTCAGCTTCCGCTGCCGTAGGCGGCCGCCGCGTCCTTCTCCAGCTTCGCCTGGGTGCCCGCGACGTCCTTCGGGTTCTGGAGGAAGTCCTGGAGGTCCTTCCACTCGCCCTTGCCCGGGGTGCCGCCGAACGCCTGCGGCGCCTGGTCGGACATGTCGAAGCGGAAGTCGTCACCGGAGGCGATCAGGGCCTGGGCGATCTTGCGCTGCACCTCGTTCGGATACGCCGAGTTCGCCACGCTCTTGTTCGGCGAGAGATAGCCGCCGAGCTTCGCCTGGATCGTCGCCGCGTCCGGGGAGGCCAGGAACTTCGCGAGCGCCTGCGCGCCGTTGGAGTCCTTGAAGATCACGGCCGCGTCGCCGCCGGAGACCACGGGCGCGGTCGAGCCCACGCTCGGGAACGGGAACACCTTGGCGTCCGTGCCCACCTTCGCCTTGGTCTCGCCGATGTTGACCTGTACGAAGTCGCCCTCGTAGACCATCGCGGCCTTCGGCTGGTCGCCGCCGGTGAAGGTCTGGGTGACCGAGGCCGGGAACTCCGTCTGCAACGCGCCCGCCGCGCCGCCCGCGACGTACCCCTTCTTGCCCCAGACCTGGGCGAGCGTGGTCAGCGCCTGCTTCACCGACGGATCGGTCCACTTGATCTTGTGCTGGGCGAGCTGGTCGTACTTCTCCGGGCCCGCCTGGGAGAGGTACACGTTCTCGAACCAGTCGGTGAGCGTCCAGCCGTCCGCGCCGCCCACGGAGAACGGGGTGACGCCCGAGTCGTACACCGCCTGCGCCGCCGTCAGCAGCTCCTGCCAGGTCTTCGGCTCCTTGGCACCCGCGTTCTCGAAGACCTTGGTGTTGTACCAGATCAGCGACTTGTTGGCGGCCTTGTAGTAGACGCCGTACTGCTTCCCGCCGACCTTGCCGATGTCCTGCCAGCCCTGCGAGTAGTTCTTCTGCACCTCCGTGACCGTGTCGGCGCTCAGCGGCTTCGCCCAGCCCTTCTGCACGGCCTGCTTGATCGCGCCCGGCTGCGGCAGCAGCGCGATGTCCGGCGGCTGACCGCCCGCGATCTTCGACCCGAGGAAGTTGATGATCGGGTCCTGGGCGGGCACGAAGGTCACCTTCGCGCCGGTGCGCTTCTCGAACTCCGCCAGCACCTGCTTGAAGTTCTTCTGCTCCTGCCCGGTCCAGACAGCCGCGACCTCCAGGGTCGTGCCGTCGAGTTTCGGGAGGGCGACACTGCTCGTCGGGGCGGCACTCGTGGTGTTGCCGCCGTCGTCCTTCTTGTCCTTGTCGCTGCTTCCGCACGCGCTGAGGGCGAGGGCTCCCGCGACGAGTGCGGCGAGGCTGGTGAGGGCCCTGTGTGTCCGGATGGTGTTGCTGGTTGTGCGCATCACTTCCCCGTTCGTCGTTCTTCATTGAACGTCAGAACTCTGTCCCGTGCGCTCCGGTGTACGCGGGGGCCGCGTGTGCGGCAAGGGTGCCTACAGGTCAGCGCGGGGGATCGTGATCGCCTCGTGATCGTCGGCCGATCACCGGGGCTGGATCACAGGAGTGACGGGACCTCCGCCGCCGAGACTTCCTTCGCGGCCCGTTCCACCGCGCTCGCCAGCAGGGCCAGGTCCGTCGGGCCGTTGCCCAGTTCGCGGACCGGGCGGCGGGCGGGCGGGTCGCCCATGCGGTGCCAGTCGAGGGCGACCACCGTGGGGCGCTGGGTGGCGGTGCGGGGGATACGGCCGGTGACACGGCCCGCCTGGAACGCCGTGGCACGGCCGTCCGGCGTGGTGAGACGGCCACGGCCCGGCGCCGGTTCGTCGGGGCCGGTGGCCGGTGCGTCCAGGGCGACGCGCAGGGTGGCCTGCCGGGCGGGTTCGGTCTCCGCCGTACGACCGCCCGTACCGGCCGCAGCCACCAGGTGGACGCCGAGCCGCTCGCCCTCCTTGGCCACCGCCTCCAGCGCCCGCATCACGGAACCGGCGGCCGGGCGGCCCGGGGAGCCGAGCGCGGGGGAGACCAGGGCGTCCAGGTCGTCGACCACGACCACCAGACGGGGGAGCGGGGGCGGCGGCGGTGCCTCGGTGCGCCGGCGGGCCGCGGCACCGGCCGACGGGCGCAGCCGGAGCGTCGAGCTGGGCGGGGCTTCTATGTCCGCGGCTCCGGAGGCGGCCGGGCGGCCGCGTTGGGGGACGATCCGGCCGGAGATCTCCCGCTGGGCGTGCCATTCGGTGAAGTCGCCGCGGCCCAGCAACTCGGCCCGCCGCTTCAGCTCTGCGCTCAGCGACTGCGCGAACTCCCGCATCCGCACCGGGTCGTTGGCGGTGAGGTGGGTGGTGACATGGGGTATGTCCGTACAGACCCGCAGGCCCTCGCCCTGCCCGGCACCCGTGCCGACGCCGTCACGGCCGTCGATCAGCACGACCCCGAGCCGGTCGGGGCGCTCGGCCGCCGCCAGTGACGCGACCAGCGCCCGCAGCAGTTCCGTACGGCCGCTGCCGGGCGGGCCCTCGATCAGCAGATGCGGTCCCTCGGTCACCAGGTCCGCGACGAGCGGGCCGTGCGGTCCGGCGCCGAGCACCGCCCGGGCCCGGCCGCCCAGCGACTCGGTGTCGTCGGCCGCGTCGGCCCAACGGGCCATCAACGAGGCGGGGGTGGCCCGGGCCAGCCCCAACTCGTCCAGCAGCCGGGCGGACTGGGGCAGCGGGGCGGCCACGCGCGCGTGCCGGTCGCCGGCCGGGCCGTCGGAGCGCAGCGGGGCCAGCGCCCGCGCGAACCGCTCGGCCCAGGCGGCGGAGACCGCGTCCACCGCGGCCAGGGTGCCCGGCCCGACGGGACCGGCGGAGACCCGCACGAGATGCAGCGCCGTCGCCACGTCCCCGCTGAGCAGGGCCACCGCCCCGCACTCCCGGAACGTCGGCGTGACCGCGCACGCCTGCTCGTAGGTCTCGGCGACCGGGGAGGCGGGGGAGGCGGGAGCCGTCTCCGCCAGGCAGAGCACGTGCACCCCGGCCCGCGGACCGGCGGCGGTCAGCCGGGCCACCGCGTCGCGCAGCGCCGCACCGCCGGGATCGCCGTCCACGACGACGACCGTGTACGGCCCCGGGAAGCCGCCCCTGCCGTCTGCGCCGTCTGCGCCGTCAGCGCCGTCTGCGCCGTCAGCGGCGAGGTCACCGCGGGCCCAGGAGGGCCGGTGCGCGTCCGCCGCCGACGGGGTGTCCGCCGTGCCGGTCAGGGTCGGGCGGTCGGCGGGGGTGGCCGGGCGCCGGGGCGCGGTCAGGTCCTCCACCCTGCGCAGCAGCTCCTCCACCCGGGCCGCCGCCTGTTCCCGGTCGTAGGCCAGCAGCAGCCGGCAGTCCTGGCCGTGCCCGGGGCGGACGTGCGGGAGCCAGCCGAGCCAGGACCACTCGGCCGTCCGGTCCTCCAGGGGGCGGGCCCGGTCCGCGCTGATCAGGACGATCTCCAGCAGGTCGGGCGAGTGCAGCGCGGTCAGCTGGGCCAGCACCGCGCGGGCCAGCCCGGCGAGGCGGCTGCGCGGGCCCGCGAGGCCGAGGGCGCCGGCCTCGCGCAGGCCGGCGGTGACGGGGACGGCGGGCAGCAGACCGGAGCCGTCGGGCGACGGGCGGTCCGCGGTGCCGAGCCGGACGGTGAGCGCCTCCGGGTGGCCGGGGCCGCGCTCCCACAGGCGGGGGCCCGGGCCGAGCGCGGTCAGCAGCAGGGCGGCCGGATCGGGCCAGGTCTCGGGCTGGGCGACGACATCGGCCGACGGGGCGAGGCCGGCCTCGGTGACGGTCTCGCCGTCGGCGGCGGACGGGGGCTCACCGCGGCCGCCGGCCAGCCGCCGGGCCCAGGCCCCGAGACCGCCGCGCCTGCGCGCACCGGGCAGGACGGGGGCGTCGGTACCGCGCAGAGGGGTGCCCTTGCGCCTGCCGGAGGTGGCGGGGCCCTCGGAAGGGGCGCCGGTGGAGGTGTGGTCGGCGGGCGCGGAGGCGTCCGGCGCGGAACGGTGCGGTGCCTGCTGCGGCGCGTGCGGCGCGTGCGGTGCCGAAGGGGTGGGGGCCGGGCCGGCGGCGGCCCGTGCGGCGGCGGCAGGATCCGCGGCGGGCGAACGAGTGCCCCCGGGCGTCGCGGATCCGGGCGGTGTGCGGTCGGCGCCGGTGTCTCGGGCCCCGGGACCGCCGTAGAGCCCAGCGCGGCCGGCGTGCGTGTCGCCGGAGCGGAAGCCGGATCCGTGACCGGAGCCTGAGCCGTGGCCCGAGCCGTGGCCCGAGTCGTGACCGAGGCCTGAGCCGTGGCCCGAGTCGTGACCGGGGCCTGAGCCGTGCGTGCCTGTGCCGTGAGGGCCGGACGGTCCGCCGCGATGTCCGGTGGGCGCGGGCTCGTGGTGTCCCGCTCCGGCCGGGAACCGGCCGTCCACGGACCCGGACCCGGCTGAAGACGACGGCTCGCCCGCGCGCCCGCCCAGGGCCCCGCCGGCCCGTCCGCCCTGCGGGGCTCCGCCGGGCCGCCCGGCCGCGCCCGCCCCGGAGGGCGTCGGTCCGCCCCGGCGCTCGATCCTCGGCGCCTCTCCCTGCGCGGGCACGACCGGCGACTGAGCCGGCCCGTGTTCCCGGCCCGCGGCCGCTCCGGCCGGGGCTCCCCAGCCCGCCGTTCCGTAGGCGTGCTGGGTGCGGCCCGAGGGGGCGGCCGGGCCGTCGGCCACCGCCGTCCCGCGCGCGGTGCCCGCGAGACCGCCGGTCCCGCCCGTGGCACCGCTCCCGTCGGCCCTCTCGCCCTCGCCTTCCGGCAGCCCTTCGTCCCCGAGCAGCACCCGTACGCAGCCCTCGCCGTCCGGTGCCGTGCCCACCCGGGCCCCAGGCCCCCCGGACGGCGTAAGCCGCAGGGCCGATTCCCCGACGCGCAGGAGCGCTCCCGGGGTGAGGCGGACCGGGCGGTCGGTGACGCGGGTGCCGTCCAGCGCCGTGCCGTTCGTGGAGTGCAGGTCGGCGACGGAGACCCGGCCGTCGGCGCCGACCGTCACCGCGCAGTGCAGCCGGGAGACGTCCGGGTCGTCGAGCGGGATGTCGGCGTCGGCGGAGCGGCCGATGGTGATCTGGCCGCCGTGCAGCAGGTGGACCCCGCCCGCGTCGGGGCCGGCGACCACGTGCAGCTGGGTAGGGGCGTCGTCCAGCTCGGGGTGCGGCTCGGGGGCCGCGGGGGCGCCCAGGGACAGCACGGCGCCGTCGACCAGCGGGGGCTCGCCCAGGATGCGGCGGCGGGCGTCCAGCCGCTCCAGTCCGGCGTACAGCACGACCGGGGCGCTGCTCTGCTCGCGGCCGCCCAGGCTGCCGTCCCCGGTGACCGCCGCGGCCAGCCCGGAGGCCACCGCGGCCAGATCCGTGCCCGCCGGCGCCGTCACCAGCACGTCGCGGCTCACGGCCCGGCCCCGCTGCGCGGCAGGGCCCAGCGGGTCTACGACGGTCAGCCGGATCTGCATCGCCGTCAGCGGTCCCTTCTGCGCGGGCGCGGAATTCCCCCCACCGCCACAAGCACGTCGGCCAGTTCTGCTGTCGTACGCATCCTCGCACCTGCCACTGACAACGCGCCCACGACCCGATGGTAAGTGATCTTGATTGGTCAGCTCTGCCCCCAAAAGTGCCTGACCAGTACCGCGTGCGCGATCACTTGAGATCGGTCACGTCCGGGCCCGGCAACCGACGGACCGAAGCGAGCGTCTTTCCATCGAACGCGCGCGGGAACACCTACGTATGGGGATACGTCCGGAACGCTTATCGGCTGCCTACGGGGACGGGGAAGGCAAGCCGGACGACAGACCGGTGCCGGGTGGCACGGCACTACAGTGGGTCGGACACACAAGACCAGGACACACCAGCAGACAGCTCGACAGACAACACGGCAAGCAACACGGCAAGCAACTCGGCAAGCAACTCGGCAAGCAACAGGGAGCGCATGACGTGCGGCCGGTAGGCAGCAAGTACCTCCTGGAGGAGCCGCTCGGACGCGGCGCCACCGGTACCGTCTGGCGTGCCCGCCAGCGGGAGACCGCGGGCGCCGAGGCTGCCGTGCCCGGCCAGCCCGGTGAGACCGTCGCGATCAAGGTCCTCAAGGAAGAGCTCGCGAGCGACCCCGACATCGTGATGCGCTTCCTGCGGGAGCGCTCGGTCCTGCTCCGGCTGACCCACCCGAACATCGTCCGGGTGCGGGACCTGGTCGTCGAGGGTGATCTCCTGGCCCTGGTCATGGACCTCGTCGAGGGTCCCGACCTGCACCGCTACCTGCGCGAGAGTGGCCCCTTCACGCCCGTGGCCGCCGCCCTGCTCACCGCGCAGGTCGCCGACGCGCTCGCCGCCAGCCACGCCGACGGCGTCGTGCACCGCGACCTGAAACCGGCCAACGTGCTGCTCCAGCAGTTGAATGGCCAGATGCACCCGATGCTGACCGACTTCGGCATCGCCCGCCTCGCCGACTCCCCGGGCCTGACCCGCACCCACGAGTTCGTCGGCACGCCCGCGTACGTGGCACCGGAGTCCGCCGAGGGCCGCCCGCAGACCTCCGCCGTCGACATCTACGGCGCCGGCATCCTGCTGTACGAGCTGGTCACCGGCCGCCCGCCGTTCTCCGGCGGCAGTGCCCTGGAAGTCCTCCACCAGCACCTCAGCGCCGAACCCCGCCGCCCCTCGACCGTCCCCGACCCGCTGTGGACGGTCATAGAGCGGTGCCTGCGCAAGAACCCCGACGACCGGCCCAGCGCCGAGAACCTCGCGCGCGGCCTGCGGGTCGTCGCCGAGGGCATCGGCGTGCACGCGAACTCCGCGCAGATCGCCGCGGCCGAGGGCGTGGGCGCCCTGCTGGCCCCCGACCCGGCGCCGGCGGCCGTACCGGGCTCCGCCGATCCCACGCAGGTGCTGCCGAACACCGGCGGGTACGACCCGAACGCCGCGACCAGCTTCCTCCCGCACACCGGCGGTCCGGCCGGTGCGGCGGACCCGACCGCGGTGCTGCCGAACACCGGCGCCGCCGACCCCACCGCCGTCATGCCGCCGATGCCCCAGGGGCAGCCGGGCGGCGGACCGCAGCAGCCGGAGCAGCCGCACCCCTGGCAGACCCAGCTCCGCGCGGCCCGCGACCGCAACGAGCAGACCCAGGTCCAGTACCTCGACCCGGGCGAGGACCCGCTGCGCCGCCGCCCCCAGCGCCAGGTGGCCCGGCCGCAGCAGCAGCCGCGCCAGGCCCCGCAGCAGCAGCCGGTGCGCCGGCCGCAGCCGCGTGGACAGCAGGGCGGACCGCAGGGCGGACCGGGCGGGTACGGCCAGCAGCAGCCGGCCGGGTACGGCCACCAGCCGCAGCAGCGCTACGCGCCCCCGGCCGAGCCGCAGCGAGCCCCGCGGGAGCCCCGGGAGCCCCGCCGCCGCAGCGCCAACCCGATGCGGATCCCCGGCCTCGGCTGTCTCAAGGGCTGCCTGTTCATGGTCGTCATCCTGTTCGTCGCGGGCTGGCTGATCTGGGACCTGACCCCGGTGCACACCTGGGTGGGACAGGGCCGGGGCTACTGGCACCAGCTGAGCGACTGGGCCGGCACGGTCAGCAGCTGGGTCAAGGACCTGGGCAGCGGCTCCGGCAACTGACCGCGAGTTTGGGGACTTGTCGACATCTGGCGGGTGATTTCCGCCTCCGGGGTGAAGGTTGGCTCTTCCGACGCGTACTTTTATCGGCAACACGCGTCGGTAGGAGCAGTCTTGGCACGGAAGATCGGCAGCCGGTACACCGCCAACCAGATCCTGGGACGGGGCAGCGCCGGCACGGTGTGGCTGGGCGAGGGGCCGGAGGGGCCCGTCGCCATCAAGCTGCTGCGCGAGGACCTCGCGTCCGACGAGGAACTCGTGGGCCGCTTCGTGCAGGAGCGCACGGCCCTGCTGGGCCTGGAGCACCCCAACGTCGTCTCCGTCCGCGATCTCGTGGTCGACGGCAACGACCTCGCCCTCGTCATGGACCTGGTCCGGGGCACCGATCTGCGCACCCGCCTGGAGCGGGAGCGGCGCCTCGCGCCCGAGGCGGCCGTCGCCATCGTCGCGGACGTCGCGGACGGGCTGGCGGCCGCGCACGCGGCGGGCGTCGTGCACCGCGACGTCAAGCCGGAGAACGTGCTGCTCGACATGCAGGGTCCGCTCGGCCCCGGCGGCTCCCACCCCGCCCTGCTGACCGACTTCGGCGTCGCGAAGCTGATCGACTCCCCGAAGCGGACCCGGGCCACGAAGATCATCGGTACCCCCGACTACCTGGCCCCGGAGATCGTGGAGGGCCTGCCGCCCCGCGCGTCGGTGGACATCTACGCGCTGGCGACGGTCCTGTACGAGCTCCTGGCCGGCTTCACCCCCTTCGGCGGCGGCCACCCCGGCGCCGTGCTGCGCCGCCACGTCACGGAGACGGTCGTCCCCCTGCCCGGCATCCCCGAGGAGCTCTGGCAGCTGCTCGTCCAGTGTCTGGCCAAGGCGCCCGCCTCCCGGCTGCGCGCCTCCGAGCTGGCCGCGAGGCTGCGGGAGCAGCTGCCGACGCTGGCCGGGATGCCGCCGCTGGACGTCGACGAACCGGACGCGGAGTCGTCGGAGGAGGCGGCCGACGAGCCGGCCGCGGCCCCGGCCGAGGAGGAGCAGCGGGTACGACGGCGCGGCGCCGTCTCCCTGGTGCCGGGCGCGAAGCCGGACTCCAACCGGGACACGCACACGTCGATGCGGGTGCCGGGGCCCGACGAGCTGGCGGGCGGCGCCCGCGGTACGGCACGGGCACCGCGCGCCTCCGGGGCCCCGCGGCCCGGTTCGGCCCGCCATCGCGTGGCGGCCCGGCGGCGCAGGGTGACGCTGGCGGTGGCCGGAGTGGTGGTGGCCGCCGCGGTGGGCGTCGGCGCGTGGCTGGCGTCGTCGGGCGACGACTCGCCCCCGCAGGAGACGCACAGCACCTCGACCCCGTGACCTGCCGGCGGCTCGGCCGTGCTTCCCCAGCCAGCCAGCCAGCCAGCCAGCGAGCCAGCCAGCGAGCCAGCCGGCCAGCGAGCCAGCCGGCCAGCGAGCCAGCCAGCGAGCCAGCCCGCCCGTCGGCCAGCCTGTCCGCCCGCCTGCCCGTCGGCCAGCCAGCCCGCCTGCCCGTCGGCCAGCCAGCCCGCCTGCCCGTCGGCCAGCCAGCCCGCCCGCCAGTCGGCCCGCCCGTCGGCCAGCCGGCCAGCCTGTCCGACACGGTCACCGGCCCTGGGCTCCGCCCCGGACCGCGGAGGGAAGCGGCCTCCGCCCCGTACTGCCGTTTCGGTTCCGTGCGCGCCCCTCTCCCCAGGGTCCGGGACGGCGGGTGGGCGAGGCCCGTCGGCCATGCTCGGTTGGCGGAGCCGTTACGCTGGGAGGCGTGGCAGTCGTCGATGTATCCGAAGAGCTCAAGTCCCTCTCCTCGACCATGGAGTCGATCGAGGCCGTTCTGGACCTCGACAAGCTGAGGGCAGACATCGCCGTGCTCGAGGAGCAGGCGGCCGCGCCGTCCCTGTGGGACAACCCGGACGAGGCGCAGAAGATCACCAGCAGGCTCTCCCACCTCCAGGCCGAGGTCAGGAAGGCGGAGGCGCTGCGCGGGCGGATCGACGATCTCGCCGTGCTCTTCGAGATGGCCGAGGAGGAGGACGACCCGGACACCCGTGCCGAGGCCGAGTCCGAGCTGGCCGCCGTCCGCAAGGCGCTGGACGAGATGGAGGTCCGGACGCTGCTCAGCGGTGAGTACGACTCCCGGGAAGCACTCGTCAACATCCGCGCGGAGGCCGGTGGCGTCGACGCCGCCGACTTCGCCGAGAAGCTCCAGCGCATGTACCTGCGCTGGGCCGAGCAGCACGGGTACAAGACCGAGGTCTACGAGACGTCGTACGCGGAAGAGGCCGGCATCAAGTCGACCACCTTCGCCGTCCAGGTGCCGTACGCCTACGGGACGCTCTCCGTGGAGCAGGGCACGCACCGCCTCGTGCGCATCTCGCCGTACGACAACCAGGGCCGCCGCCAGACCTCCTTCGCGGGCGTCGAGATCCTCCCCGTGGTCGAGCAGACCGACCACATCGAGATCGACGAGTCCGAACTGCGGGTGGACGTGTACCGCTCCTCGGGCCCCGGCGGCCAGGGCGTCAACACCACCGACTCCGCGGTGCGCCTGACCCACATCCCCACCGGCATCGTCGTCTCCTGCCAGAACGAGCGGTCGCAGATCCAGAACAAGGCGACCGCGATGAACGTCCTCCAGGCCAAGCTGCTGGAGCGGCGCCGGCAGGAGGAACAGGCCAAGATGGACGCCCTCAAGGGCGACGGCGGCAACTCCTGGGGCAACCAGATGCGGTCGTACGTGCTGCACCCGTACCAGATGGTCAAGGACCTGCGGACCGAGTACGAGGTGGGCAACCCCGAGGCCGTGTTCAACGGCGAGATCGACGGCTTCCTGGAGGCCGGAATTCGCTGGCGCAAGCAGCAGGAGAAGTAACTTTGTCGACTTGCCCATGACGGGCCGAACGATCGTGAACTGCCGCCCTTGGGGCGGCAGTTCTCGTTTTCCCCAGGGAATGCCTGGGTTTTACATCACACTCACACACTTCAACTCCCGGCATTCGGCGCGCAACTGGACATCGCGCACGCAACGGCCTTGACGTTGCTTTGAAAAATGGGAAGGGTGAAGCGTGGCATGCGTATCTCTGGGGCGCATGTGAACCGGGGGACCTGGTGTCGCGTTCACACGTCTACCGCCCCCGTCGATCACGGCCGGCCCCATGCGCCCGCTCATTGACTATCAGCTACTGGGGGTAGCAACCAGATGACGAAGAAGACGCGGATCCGGGTCGCGCGGATAGCCGCCGGTGCCGTGATCGCCGCCGGTGCCTCACTGACCGCGGCCGGCGCGGCCTCCGCCCTCTCCATCGGCGTCAGCGCCGACGCGAGCGGCGTCTCGGCCGACGTGAACCTCGGGGCGGACGACGACCCGACGGACAACCCGACCGAGATCCCGACGAACACGGCCCAGCCGACCGAGACGGCCACCGACGTGCCGACTCAGGAGCCCTCCGAGTCGAGCGAGCCCACGGACGAGCCGACCCAGCCGACCGAGGAGCCCACCGAGCCCACGGACGAGCCGACCAGCGACGCCCCGACCGACGGCAGCACCAGCGGCAGCGGCACCGGCAGCAACGGTGGTGGCAACGACAACACCGGCACCGACGGCAACTCCGGCACCTCCGCCCAGGAGGAGGGCTCCTCCGCCCTCACGGACACCAGCTCGGGCACCTCCAACACCCAGGCCCAGGGCAGCGGCGACCAGCTCGCCGAGACCGGTGCCGCCGAGACGACCTTCCTGGTCGTCGGCGCCGCCACCATGATCGCCGGTGGCATCGGCTTCCGCATCCTGCCGCGCCTCATGGGCGGCCGCGGCGGCGCCGCCGCCTGACGGTAGCCTCCCGCACGCGGAGCGTCACGCACCACGCACGACGAAGGGCCCGGAGCCTCGGCTCCGGGCCCTTTCCCGTCCTTGTGTGAGCTTCGCTACGCGGTCTGGTGCGCCAGCAGCGCCACCGCGGCGATCAGCACCGCCAGCAGCCCGATCAGCGCCATCGGGTTCAGACCGCCGAGGAAGCTCTCCTGCTGAAGGCGCTCGCGGTTGGCCCGGCACACGGGGCACCGGCCCTCGTTCACGGGCGCCGCGCAGTTCGCGCACACCAACCGGTCGTACGTCATGCGCTCGCCCTCCTTGCACCGGCCATTACCCAGACAACGCTCCGCGGAACGAGAACGTTCCCCTCCCACTGTGCCAGGTTCCCCCCGAAAGAGCGCGGCCGTCCGCGGAGCCCGCCCGGCCCTCCACGGCACTCCGGAGAATCTGCCCCGGAACAAAACCGCACAAGCCTCACTCAACCGTGACCGGCGCCTGCGCTTCCTCACCCGGTTCGCGTATGGTC
The DNA here is from genome assembly GCF_001005085.2 of Streptomyces humi. Classification (GTDB taxonomy): domain Bacteria; phylum Actinomycetota; class Actinomycetes; order Streptomycetales; family Streptomycetaceae; genus Streptomyces; species Streptomyces humi. Next base: position 18,205 of record NZ_LBMU02000009.1, on the reverse strand, counting down.
ACGCTCATCTACCCCCGGCGACCCGTGGTGCATCCGTGATCCGATTCGACAATGTCTCCAAGGTCTACCCCAAGCAGACCCGCCCCGCACTCAGGGATGTGTCCCTGGAAGTGGAGAAGGGCGAGTTCGTGTTCCTCGTCGGGTCCTCCGGCTCGGGGAAGTCCACCTTCCTGCGGCTGGTCCTCCGTGAGGAGCGGTGCAGCCACGGCCAGGTGCACGTCCTGGGCAAGGACCTCGCCCGTCTCTCCAACTGGAAGGTGCCGCAGATGCGCCGCCAGCTCGGGACGGTCTTCCAGGACTTCCGGCTGCTGCCCAACAAGACGGTCGCCGAGAACGTGGCCTTCGCGCAGGAGGTCATCGGCAAGTCCAAGGGCGAGATCCGCAAGTCCGTGCCCCAGGTGCTCGACCTCGTCGGGCTCGGCGGCAAGGAGGACCGGATGCCCGGCGAGCTGTCCGGTGGTGAGCAGCAGCGTGTGGCCATCGCGCGTGCCTTCGTGAACCGGCCCAAGCTGCTGATCGCGGACGAGCCCACGGGCAACCTCGACCCGCAGACCTCGGTCGGCATCATGAAGCTCCTGGACCGCATCAACCGCACCGGCACCACCGTGATCATGGCCACCCACGACCAGAACATCGTGGACCAGATGCGCAAGCGCGTCATCGAGCTGGAGAAGGGCCGCCTCGTCCGCGACCAGGCCCGCGGCGTCTACGGCTACCAGCACTGACCGCCACGACTTCGCAGACGTCCACGGAAAGGCATAACCCGACGCCATGCGCGCCTCGTTCGTAATGTCGGAGATCGGTGTCGGTCTCCGCCGGAATCTGACGATGACCTTCGCGGTCGTCGTCTCGGTCGCCCTGTCCCTGGCGCTCTTCGGCGGCTCGCTCCTCATGAGCGACCAGGTCAACACCATGAAGGGCTACTGGTACGACAAGGTCAACGTCTCGATCTTCCTCTGCAACAAGAGCGACGCCGAGTCGGACCCCAACTGCGCCAAGGGCGCGGTCACCGAGGACCAGAAGAAGCAGATCAAGGCCGACCTCGACAAGATGACCTCGATCGTCCAGAAGGTCACCTACGAGTCGCAGGACCAGGCGTACAAGCACTACAAGGAGCAGTTCGGCGACTCGCCGCTGGCCGACTCCCTCACGCCGGACCAGATGCAGGAGTCGTACCGGATCAAGCTCAAGGACCCGCAGAAGTACCAGGTGGTCGCGACGGCCTTCGACGGGCGGGACGGCGTGCAGTCCGTCCAGGACCAGAAGGGCATCCTGGACAACCTCTTCGGTCTCCTCAACGGCATGAACTGGGCGGCCCGGATGGTCATGGCCCTGATGCTGGTGGTCGCCCTGATGCTGATCGTCAACACGGTGCGTGTCTCCGCGTTCAGCCGTAGGCGGGAGACCGGCATCATGCGCCTGGTCGGCGCCTCCGGCTTCTACATCCAGGCCCCGTTCATCGCCGAGGCCGCCGTCGCCGGTCTGATCGGCGGCACGGTCGCCTGCGGATTCCTGGTGGTCGCCCGCTACTTCATCATCGACCACGGCCTGGCCCTCTCCCAGAAGCTGAACCTGATCAACTTCATCGGCTGGGACGCGGTGTTGACGAAGCTGCCGCTCATCCTGGCGACGAGCCTGCTGATGCCGGCGTTGGCCGCTTTCTTCGCGCTGCGCAAGTACCTGAAGGTGTGACGCATGCCAAGAGGGCCGTACGGGCAACCGCCCGTGCGGCCCTTTTCGTTGTCCTAGACTCACCGGCATGTCAGGCCCTGAGCTGTTCTGCCAGCCCCGCCGGGTTCGCCGCGGGGCGGCCCTGACGTTGGTGTTCGCAGGGCTGTTGGTGACCGGGGCGGCCACCGGGGCGTTCCCCGACCCCGGCCGGGCGGACCGCAAGTCGCCTGCCGGGAGCGCCCGTCCGGCCGCCCGGCACGAGGACGTCGCCAAGGCGGCCGCCGAGGCGATGGCCGACGGCAAGTCCCCCGTGGAGGCCGCCGAACGCGCCGTGAGCCGCAGCGGGGACCGGTGGGCCGCGGTCTACTCCGAGGGCGAGTACCAGGAGTTCGAGGAAGCGCTCGACGGCCAGTACACCGGCGTCGGGCTGTGGGCCCGGCGGGAGCGGGACGGCCGGATCGAGGTGACCAGGGTGCAGGCCGGGTCGCCGGCGGCCGCGGCGGGTGTCCGCAAGGGCGACCGGCTGCGCAGCGTGGACGGGGCGGACGTCGACGGCCGGCCCGTCACCGACGTCGTCTCGTTACTGCGCGGTGACGCCACCGACGCCCGCGCCGGTACGACCGTCACCCTGGGCCTCCAGCGCGGCACGCGCGCGTGGCGTGAGACCGTGCGCAGGGCGCTGCTGTCCACCGACTCGGTGACCGTGCGCAAGGCGGCCGCCGGTATCACCGTCATCAAGGTCTCGGCCTTCACCAAGGGCGCCGGGGACCTGGTGCGCGACGCGGTCCGGCGGGCGTCCGCCGACGGCGGGATCGTCCTCGACCTGCGCGGCAACTCCGGCGGCCTGGTCACCGAGGCCGTCACCGCCGCCTCCGCCTTCCTCGACGGCGGCCTGGTCGCCACCTACGACGTGCACGGCGTCCAGCGCTCCCTGCACGCCGAGCCCGGCGGCGACACCGTCAGACCGCTGGTCGCGCTCGTCGACGGCGGCACCATGAGCGCGGCCGAGATGCTCACCGGCGCCCTCCAGGACCGCGGCCGCGCGGTCGTCCTGGGCTCCCGCACCTTCGGCAAGGGCTCCATCCAGATGCCCACCCGCCTGCCCGACGGCTCGGTCGCCGAACTCACCGTCGGCCACTACCGCACCCCCTCCGGCCACGTCGTCGACGGCAGGGGCATCACCCCCGACCTGGAGGTCGGCACCGGCGCGCTCGAGCGGGCGGAGACCGTGCTGAGCGGTCTCGGCGACCCGTCGTGACCCGCGGCTAATCCGCTTCCCTCGCACCCCCTCCGTAGTGCGAAAATGGAGGGCACTATGGCCAAGGGAATGTACGTACCGAAAGAGTCCCAGCAGAAGCAGCAGGGGACGGCCGCCAAAGCCAGGGACGGCGAGAAGGGCGGCAAGCGCAAGATCGTCGCGCAGAACAAGAAGGCGCGGCACGACTACGCGATCATCGACACCTACGAGGCCGGTCTGGTGCTGTCCGGTACCGAGGTGAAGTCGCTGCGTCAGGGCCGGGCCTCGCTGGTCGACGGCTTCGTGCAGATCGACGGGAACGAGGCGTGGCTGCACAACGCCCACATCCCCGAGTACAGCCAGGGCACCTGGACCAACCACTCGGTGCGCCGCAAGCGCAAGCTGCTCCTGCACCGGGAGGAGATCGACAAGCTGGAGGCCAAGGCCCAGGAGACCGGTCACACGATCGTGCCCCTCGCCCTGTACTTCAAGGACGGCCGGGCCAAGGCGGAGATCGCCCTCGCCCGAGGCAAGAAGGAGTACGACAAGCGGCAGACCCTGCGCGAGCAGCAGGACCGCCGGGAGGCGGGGCGTGTCATCGCGGCGGCGAAGCGGCGGCAGCGGGAGGCCTAGGCCCGCGGGAATGTAGTGGCATCGGCGTGCGTTGGTCACGTACGATGGCACCAACACCGGGGGAAGCCGGTGTGAAGATTGAAAAATCAACATGGGGATGATCGGTTTCGACAGCGGATGTCGAGGCAGGGGAAGCGTGTCGAGAAAGCGGCCATGATCTCGTAAACCACAGGCCGAAAAAAATAATCGCCACTTCCAAGCGCGATTCCTCCCAGCAGGCCTTCGCCCTCGCTGCCTGATCTCAGGTAGCGACAGCGAGCCTCCTATACGGGAGTGTCAGCCCGGGGCTGTTCCCGACCCGGATCCTGGCATCAGCTAGGGGACTAAACCTTGATCCCGGTCACGGGGTGAAGAGGGAAATCTAACAGTGACTGAGCTCGTCGGCGACTTGTTCGCGTGATCGCCGGGGCTGAGAAAATCACAGCGAACTGCACACGGAGAAGCCCTGGTTCCGCACCGTTGGACGCGGGTTCGATTCCCGCCATCTCCACAGTCTCCATGTCACGAAGGCCCGGTGGTCACCGACCACCGGGCCTTCGTCGTGTTCGCGGAGCCGGCGTCCGCCGGACATGTGAAGATTGATGCCGCTCAGTCAAAAACCCTTCACAGGGATCACACAAGTTTACTAAAGTGCGGTGCGCGCGCTGGGCCGAACCGACCACTCGGCCGCCGCGCACGACCATCGGCGACCGGGGGAACAGCGTCGCCACGGGGAGGGACACACAGGGCTGACCGCCGCCACGGCGCTCGCCTTTCCGAAACTCTTCGTACCGGGCCCCCGCCTGCCCTTTTCACGAAGAACGGATGTTCTTTTGCGTTCCAGAACGGGGACTGTGACGCCCCCTGCCCGAAAAGCGGGCAGTCTCACACGACTTGTGCCCGCCGTGCTCGCCCTCGCCGTGCTCGCCACGGTCGCCGGCCGGCCGGACCCGCACCACGACCGGGCCGCCGACCTCAGCCCGGTGGCCGACAGTTACGACGGCTTCGACACCAAGGCCGCCGAACAGCTCCGCCAGGACCAGTGCCTGATGGCCGGCGTGCTGCGCATGGGCGGTCCCGCCATGTTCAGCACCGCGCAGGCCGCGCTCGACCAGACCCCGGACAAGCTGCACACCGCGGCCGACCGCGAGTACTGGAACACCACCCCGCTGTCGACGGCGTACGACCAGGACAGGGACGCCGCCGACAAGGCGGGCGACGCCCTCGACGCCTACATCGACGTCTGGAAGAAGCCGCTCGACGGCCTGAGCACCCCCGCCGGGTTCACCGTCACCGGTTTCCACTGGCCGCCGGGGACCACCGGCACCGGCCCGAGCTTCTTCGCGCAGACCGGCCTGAGCCAGTGGACCGCGGCCCAGTTCTGGAAGACGGAGGACGGCTTCTACGAAGATCCGACCCCGAAGGCCGACGACGCCACGCTGAAGGCCGTCAAGGACCTCGGCACCCCGCTCTACGGCGCCGACCCCGACCCCTCGCTCCCCACCCCGCAGTGGCAGCAGTCGTACGCCGAACACCAGGCCTGGGACCACCTGGTCAACTGGGACCTGGAGCCCACGGCCGCGGACAACGCCCGGCTGTTCCTGTCCTCCGGCGGCTTCCCGCGCACCGCGCCCGACCCGGGCAGCGTCGAGTACCGCATCGCCGTCGAGGACCTGAAGACCCGGTTCGCCTCCTGCGCCTGGCGCAGCCCCGTCGACCCGGACAGGGTCCTCGGCAAGGAGGTCGCGGACGCGTCCGCCGAGTGGCAGCAGGAGATCGCCGCCCAGGCCACCCAGCGCGACCAGATCCTCGACGCGAACCGCGACGCCACCAAGGCCCTCGCCACCGGCTCCAAGGCGCTGGGCGAACTCCTCGGCCAGTCCTGGATCGCCGACCGCCTCGCCCGCTGGCAGGACTACTGGTCCGCCGGCGGCCCCGGCTGGATCGGCGACAGCCCGGTGATCGTGCACGCGCACGGCGCCACCGACAAGTGCCTCGAAGTGGGCGGCGGCAAGAAGGACAACGGCACCCCGGCGCAGATCTACACCTGCAACGGCTCGGCCGGGCAGAAGTGGACGATCGACGGCGACTCGCTGGTCAACGTCAACTCCGGCAAGTGCCTGGAGGTGAAGGGCGGCGGCACCGCGAACGGGACCGCCGTCCAGATCTCCACCTGCAACGCCAAGAGCGCGGCCCAGAAGTGGGAGTACGACACCCACGCGACCAGCCGCCTGTACAACCCGGGCACCGGCAACTGCCTGGACCTCGCGACCTACGACAACAGCCGTGACGGCCGGATGTGGGACTGCAAGGGCACCGACCCGCAGAAGTTCGACTTCACCCCGTCCGGTCACAACGGCACCGACAAGCTGGACTATCCGACCAAGGCCCAGTTCGACAAGGCGAAGAAGGGCGTCACCGACGCCCAGACCGCGGCCAAGACCCAGCTCGACCTGCTCAAGGCGCAGGCGACCGCGGCGAAGAAGTCCGCCACCGACACGGACACCGCCACCAAGGCCGCCTACGCCGTCGCGGACCGGGCGGGCGCACCGCGCGGCCGGGGCCTGCTCGCCGGACAGCAGAAGGCCCAGGTCACCAAGGCGTCGGCCGCCGCGCTCGACGCGCTGGCCAAGGCCGGTGACACCGCCTACGCGGCGACCAAGGCGTCCGCCGGGGACAGCGCGACCATCGCAGCCCGCGCGGTGACCCAGGCGGCCCAGTCGAAGGCCGCGTTCCGGACGGCCGCCGCGCAGGAGGCCAACGCGCAGGCCAAGGCCGCCGCCGACGCCGCCGCCGTACAGGCGGGGACCGCCAAGGCCGCGCGGGACACCGCGAAGGCGAAGCTCGGCGAGACCCAGCAGGCGGAGGCCGACGCCAAGGCGGCCGCGGCCACCGCGCACGCCAAGCGGCTCTCGGCAGAGGCCGAGGAGCAGACGGCGAAGGCGGAGAAGGCGACCGCCGCGCAGAAGCAGGCCGAGGCCGCGCAGCACAAGGTGAACGCGGAGGGGTACGCGAAGACCGCCGCCGACGCCAAGGACCGGGCGGAGACCGCCGAGTCCACCGCGCGCGCCAAGCGCCAGGACGCGGAGGCCGCGCGGGACCGGGCCAAGGGCAAGTCGGACGACGCGTGGGACGCGAAGACCCAGGCGAACGCGGCCCGCGCGAAGGCCGACGCCAAGGACGCCTACGCCGACGCGCACGCCTCGGACGCCGACGCGAAGGACTCCCGGGCGGCGGCGGACCAGGCGGACCAGGCGGCCGGCGACGCGGAGACGGCGGCGACCTCGGCCCGTGCCGAGGCCGACGCGGCGAGCCAGGCCGCGGCCGACGCCGACGCCGCGGCGACCCGTGCCGAGGCGGCCGCGAAGCGGGCCCGTTCCGACGCGGACGAGGCCCAGGCCGCCAAGCTGAAGGCGGACGCGGCGGTGCGCACCGCGACCAGCGCGGCGGCGGACGCCATCAAGGCCTCGCAGGCCTCGGCCGACGCGGCGCGTGCCGCGGTCAAGCTGGCCGACGAGGCGGAGCAGCACGCGGCCGACTCGAGGAAGCAGGCCGACGCGGCCAAGGCCGAGGCCGCCAAGGCGGTCGTGGGCGCGGCCGACGCGGTCGGTCACGCGTACACGACCGCGCAGGCGGCCGAGGACGCCGGAGCCTCCGCGCAGCAGGTCGCCGCACCCGCCAACGACGCGATCCAGCTCGGCTCGCCCTACGTGGACACCGACTCCGCGGCCGGTCTCGTCGTCCTGACGGGCCAGTCGTCGAAGACGATCGCCCAGCAGCAGCAGGCCGTCGCCGAGGCGCACGCCGCCAACGCGCAGAAGAACGCCGAACAGGCGAAGAGCCTCGCCGACGCGGCCACCGGCGACGCGAAGGCCGCGTACACGATCGCCGCCGAGGCGGCCGGTCACGCCGCGGACGCCCGCAAGTCCTCGAAGGAGGCACTGGGTTACGCGTCCGAGGCGGCGCAGTACGCGGCGGACGCGCAGAAGTCACTGGCGCGCACCATCGAGTACGACCAGCAGGCCACCGCCGACGCGGCAGCCGCCGACCAGGCGGCCGGCGACGCGGAGGGCTACGCCAAGGACGCCCGCGCCTCCGCCGACCAGGCGGCCCTGGACGCGGACGCCGCCCGTACGGCGGCCGCCGAGGCCGAACAGTCCGCGAAGGACGCCCGCGCCGCGGCCGACCGGGCCGACGCCGAGGCCACCGCGGCCGAGGAGGCGGCGAAGGACGCCCAGAAGTACGCCGATTCGGCCCAGCAGGCGGCCGACCAGGCGGCGGCCGCCGACGCGAACAAGCAGGTCCAGACCGGCGCCGGGACCGGAACCGGAGTCGGCGGCGTGTTCTCCGTCATCGACGACGTCAAGCAGCAGGGGGACCCGCAGCGGCTCCCGGACGACTGCTCCCACCTGCCCTGTGACCTGGTCTTCGAAGTGCACTTCGACGCGGTCGTCAGCTACTACTTCTGCGAGAACCCCGACGTCCCGGCCACCCAGGCGGGCTGCCCGGCCGACGACACGTACTTCCTCACCACCAAGACGTTCAAGGGCCTGAAGAAGAACGTCAAGATCTCCTCCTGGGAGGCGACCAAGGACCTGTGGAAGGGCCTCTACCACTCGATCGTCGACGACTTCACCGGCTGCTACCACAAGGCCACCGGCACCGGTGACGGCAGCTACGGCGACTGCGCCTGGGCCGCGACCTGGCTTCCGCTCGGCGGTCCGATCGGAAAGATCACCGAGGCGATCCGCGCCGTCGACGCCGCCCTGCGCACCGGCATCGGCGTCGACGACGCCCTGAAGGCGCTGCGCGCACTGGACGTCGACGCCCGCACGCTCGCCGAGATCGAGCGGTCGGTGCACGCCTACGACGAATTCCGCCTGGCGTGCCGGCCCAACAGCTTCCCCGGCGCCACGCACGTCCTGATGGCCGACGGCACGACCAAGGAGATCAAGGACGTCAGGATCGGTGACGCGGTCCTCGCCACCGATCCCTGGAGCGGCCGGACCGCGGTCCGCGCGGTCACCGACACCGTCTACACGCCGGACGACACCGACTTCGCCGACATCACGATCGACGCCGGCCGGTCACGGATCACCGCCACTCAGCACCACCCGTTCTGGTCGCCCAGTGCCCACCGCTGGATCGACGCGGGCGACCTCGGCCCCGGCCAGACGCTGCGCACCAGCAGCGGCGAGACCGTCACCGTCGTGGGCGTCCACCGCTACCAGCGGCTCCACTCCGCCTACAACCTCAGCGTCGCCGGCATCCACACCTACTACGTGCTGGCGGGGACCACGCCGGTTCTCGTGCACAACACGTTCTGCCCGGTCGGTTTCGCCGACCTGGGCGGCGGCAGGCTCCAGTCGCCCGGCGGGCTGATCTATGGTTTCGACAGGAAGTTCGGCAACAAGATCGACCACGTGCTCGCCCACACGGTGCCCGACGCCTCCAGGGCGACGCACACGGTGTTCGTCGAGAAGGACCCCGGCAAGGTTCTCGCCCTGGTGGACGAGGCGTGGGCCATGCAGAGCAAGGCGATAAAGGATCCCGCGGACGCTTTCAGGTTCGTCTTCCCGATGGGAAGAACGATCGGAACCAGAGGAGAGAAGTACCTCCAGATCGCGGTCAATCCGCAGACCAAGGAGATTCTGAGCGCCTATCCGGTGGCTTCGCCGTAGCGGTCCGCGCCGCGTCGTAGAAGAAGCAGCGGAACGGGGTCCGGCCGACGTCGTACGACGTCGGCCGGACCCCGGTTCGACGAGCGTGAGGCAGAGAGATTCCACCATGCACAGCGACACGACCCGACGGATCAGGGAACTGCTGGACCGTGGCCACCCGGCCGCGTCCGTACTCGGCGAGGAGATCCAGCACCGGGTCTCGTCCGGAGACCTCGAGTGGGCGACGCTGCTCGGCGCGGAGCTCGCCCGGCGGGCCGGCCAGGAAGGCGAGGACTCATCCGCACACGCCTTCCTGCTCGACCGGTTGCAGACCGCCCTCGCCACCACGGCGGGGCAGCCGAGCCTGCGCGTCCTGATGCGTCTGCCCAGCGGCCTCCGGACCGGAGAGCCGGCACGGACCAAAACCGAGCGACGCCTGGCCCAGCTGGTGGCCCTGGGGCACCGGCCCGCGGACATCGTCCCGGTCGTGTACGGCGAACAGCTCGGCACCGCGGCGTCGGACGAGTTCAGAGCCTGCCTGCTGCACGAGCTGGTACTGGCAGGCGCCGCAGTACCGGACCACCCCCTGCTGCGGTCCTTCGGCGAAGCGCTCGTGGCGCGGGAGCATCCGCTCGCACCCCTGCCGCTCCACCTGCTGCCCGCGGAGCGTGCGCTGCTCAGACCGCCGCACGCCCCGCACGACTGGACGTGGGCCCTGCCCCCGGCGACGGTCGCGAACCACAGCGACCGGCCCGAACTCCGTGTCTCGCCGGAGATGCGCCGGCGCGGAGACGCGGTCGATCCGGTGGAGACCACCGACGCGGCGGCGGCCGGGGCCATGAGCGCCGCGGTGCGGCACTGGCTCGAGGAGTCCAACGGCACGGTCGCCGCACAGGAGTTCTGGTCCGCGTCCCCTGTCCCACCGGACGACTTCGCAGCCGTCTTCGAGCGGCTGCCCCTCACCGCGTGGCCGACGGGGGAGACCAGGCCCCGGCTGCACCCGGCCACCTCCGACAGGGTGCTGCGGGTGCTGCTCACCGCGGCGGTGCGCAGCCCCGCCTACGGCAGCGGCATGTTCGGTGCGTACGGGCGGCTCGCCGCCTGGCGCTCCCTCGGCGGCCTGGTCGGCACCGCCCCGGACGCGCCGATCAGTCGTACGGCCACGCTGGTCGAACAGGCACACTGGTTCATCGCCGACCCCTCGTCGGACTGGTTCCACCAGGTGGCCTGGGACCTCGCGGTGGCCGCCCTGCGACCGGGCGGCCAGGAGATCGCGGTCCTCACCGCCACGGACACCGACTGATTCCCGGCCAGGGCACCGGCAGGCGCGGTCGCCGTCTCGCGGGGGCCGTCAGAGCGCCTCGCGCGGGGCCGTGCTCGCGCGTTCCGTCAGGTGCGGTGCCAGCAGGGTCGCCTCCGGCACCGCCGTGTCCCCGCCCAGCTTGCGCATCAGCAACTCGGCCGCCCGTTCGCCCAGTTCCGCGGCCGGCAGGGCCACCGAGGTGACCGGGACACGCAGGGCCGCCGCGAGTTCGTCCGGGCAGATCGCGGTGATCGACAGGTCGGTGGGGACGCGGAGGCCGAGGTGCTCGAAGGCGTCGATCAGGGGTTCGAGGGCCGCCTCGTTGTGGACGACCACCCCCGTCAACGCCGGCTGTTCGCGCAGCAGATGTTCGGCGACCCGGCGCGCCCCCGCCGGGGTCGCCTCGCACGGGTGGACGGAACACGCCATCCGGTTGCGGTCGGCGGCGGCCGTGAACCCCTGGACCACCCGCTGGGCGAACGCGGTCTCCCGGACGTACACCTCCGGCGGCGACCCGACCAGCGCGACCACCCGGTGCCCGAGCCCCGCCAGCCGCTCCACGCACAGCTCACCGGCCGCCCTGAAGTCCAGGTCGACGCAGGTCAGGCCGGTCGCGTCAGAAGGAAAGCCGATCAGCACCGACGGCCGCTCCAGGGCCCGCAGCAGCGGCAGCCTGGGGTCGTGCAACTGGACGTCCATCACGATCAGCGCGTCCACCAGCGCCGTGTCGGCGACCCGGTGCAGGCCCTCCTCGCCCTCCTCCTGGGTGAGGAGCAGCACGTCGTGGTCGTACCGGCGGGCCGTGGTCACCACCGACACCGCGAACTGCATCACCACGGGCACGTGGATCCCGGTGCGCAAGGGGATCACCAGGGCGAGCACGTTGGAGCGGCTGCTGGCCAGCGCGCGGGCGCCGGCGTGCGGGCGGTAGCCGAGCTCGCGGATGGACGCCTGGACCCGGCGCCGGGTCTCGTCCGAGATCGGCCGCTTGCCGCTGAGCGCGTAGGACACCGTGCTGGGGGAGACCCCCGCGTGCCGGGCCACGTCCGTGATCTTCACCATCAGCCCAGCTCCAGCGAGAGGAACCCGGTCCCGGCGGCCGCCCGCGCGCTCCGCTCCCCGGCCGCCAGGCCCCAGGCCGCCACCGGATCACTGCACGAGGCCCGCAGGGTGTTCCCTTCGCGTACGACGGTGAAGGTGACGTCCCCGACCGGGACCGTGACCCGCGCGCCGCGTTCCAGGCCGTACGCCCGCAGGGTCACCCCGTCGGCGTGGTCGTAGTCGGGCCGGTCGGCCACCGCGCCGACCGGGATCACCGCGCCGGGCCGCACCAGCAGCGGCAGACCCAGGAAGTCGTGGCGCTCGCGGATCCAGCGGGGACCGGTGACCGTCCGCCCGGTCAGGAAGTGCGTCCAGGTGCCCCCGGGGCAGTAGTACGTCACCTGCCCCTCGTCGTCGAACACCGGCGCCACCAGCAGATCCCCGCCCAGCATGTACTGCCGTTCCAGATGCGCGCACCCGGGATCGTCCGGGAACTCCAGCACCATCGCCCGCATCACCGGCAGGCCCTCCGCGGACGCGGTGCGCGCGGCCTCGTACAGGTAGGGCATCAGGCTCAGCTTCAGCCGGGTGAAGTGCCGCAGCACGTCCACCGACTCCTCGTCGAACAGCCACGGCACCCGGTACGACGACGAGCCGTGCAGCCTGCTGTGCGAGGACAGCATCCCGAAGGCCAGCCACCGCTTGAACAGCGCCGGGGTCGGCGTGCCCTCGAAGCCGCCGATGTCATGGCTCCAGTAGCCGAACCCGGACAGGCCCAGTGAGAGCCCGCCGCGCAGCGACTCGGCCATCGACTCGTACGTGGCCTCGCAGTCACCGCCCCAGTGCACGGGGAACTTCTGGCTGCCGGCCGTCGCGGACCGCGCGAAGACCACCGCCTCACCCTCCCCCCGGTGCTTGCGCAGCACCTCGAAGACGGTCCGGTTGTACAGGTACGTGTAGTAGTTGTGCATCCGCTCCGGGTCCGACCCGTCGGACCAGACCACGTCCACCGGGACGCGCTCCCCGAAGTCGGTCTTGAAGCAGTCGACCCCCTCGGCGAGCAGGGCCTCCAGCTTGTCCGCGTACCAGTCCCGTGCCGCCGGGGAGGTGAAGTCCACCAGCGCCATCCCCGGCTGCCAGAGATCCCACTGCCACACGCTCCCGTCCGGCCGCCGCAGCAGGTGCCCCAGCTCCTTCCCCTCGGCGAACAGCGGCGACCGCTGCGCGATGTACGGGTTGATCCACACGCACACCCGCAGTCCCCGCTCGTGCAGCCGTCCCAGCATCCCCGCCGGGTCCGGGAACACCCGCGGATCCCACCGGAAGTCGCACCAGTTGAACTCCCGCATCCAGAAACAGTCGAAGTGGAAGACGGACAGCGGCAGTTCGCGCTCCCGCATGCCGTCGATGAAGGACGTCACCGTCTTCTCGTCGTAGGAGGTGGTGAAGGACGTGGAGAGCCACAGGCCGAGGGACCAGGCGGGCGGGAGGGCCGGGCGGCCGGTCAGGGCCGTGTACCTGCGCAGGATGTCCTTCGGGGTCGGGCCGTGGATGACGTAGTACGTCAACTGCTGGGACTCCACGCTGAACTGGACCCGCGACACCGCCTCCGAACCGACCTCGAACGACACCTTCCCCGGGTGGTCGACGAAGACGCCGTACCCCGCGTCGGTGAGGTAGAACGGGACGTTCTTGTAGGCCTGTTCGGTGGCCGTGCCGCCGTCCGCGTTCCAGATGTCGACGACCTGGCCGTTCCTGACCAGCGGGCCGAAGCGTTCGCCGAGCCCGTAGACCGATGTGCCGACCCCCAGGCGCAGTTGCTCCCGCAGGTAGTGGGCGCCCGTGGCCGTGTCCCGCATGATGCCCATGCCCTTGGGGCCGCTGGAGGTCAGGACGCGGCCGCCGGAGAGGAAGTCCAGCCGCCAGGGCGCGGTCCGGCTCAGCCGCAGGGTCAGCGAGCCGGAGACCAGGGTCGCGTGCTCGTCGTCGTACGACACCTGCGACGCGCAGTCGGCCCCGCCGAGCTCGAAGTGCGGGCCGCGCGGCTGCTCGCCCTCGAAGTGGGTGAAGGTGACGCCGATGACGCCGGGCATCGGGGTGTGCGCGCTGATCGTCAGGACCGGCCCCCTCAGGAGGTCGCCGCGGTGGCGGATGGGCTGGGTCGGCGCGTGGATCTCCAGCGCCGCGGCCGTGGCGGTGACGTCGAGGACCTCGACCGGGTGGGCCGCGGTGACGCCCTCGCGCAGCAGCCAGTAGCCGTCGGTGAACTTCACTCACGTACCTCCTACTTGACGGCGCCCACGGCGATGCCGCGGGTGAGCGTGCGCTGGAAGACGAGGAAGAAGACGATGGCCGGGAGCACGCCGAGCAGGGCGGCCGCGTTGGTCATCGTGGCGTCCATCAGGCGCTGGCCCTGGAGGACGCCGAGGGCGACGGAGACCGTCTGGTTGTCGTTGGAGATCAGCATGACCAGCGGCAGCAGGAACTCGTTCCAGGTCCAGATGAAGAAGAAGACCAGCAGCACGCCCAGGGTCGGGCGGCTGACCGGGACGACGATCCGGACCAGGATCTGCCACTTGTTCGCGCCGTCGATCCGGGCCGCCTCGACGATCTCGCGTGGGAACTGCCCGAGGACGGCGGAGAGCAAATACGTCCCGAACGCCGACTGGATCACCGTGAACACGATGATCACGCTGAGCCGGGTGTCGTACAGGCCGGCCTGCTTGCTCAGGTAGTACAGCGGGTAGACCAGCGCCTCCTGCGGCAGCATGTTGGCGAGCACGAAGAACGCCAGCACCCAGGTGCGGAACCGGATCCGGCCGATGCCGATCGCGTAGGCGTTGAGGACGGACAGGGCCGTGGCGAGCAGGGCCACCGATGCGCTGATGAGCGTGGAGTTGACGAGCTTCCGGCTGTAGTCGACGCGTTGCCAGAAGTCCTTCAGCCCGTCGAGGTAGAGGCCGTGGGGGAGGCTCAGCGGGCCGTTCCGCGAGTACTCCGCCGGGGACTTGACCGCGTTGACCGCCACGATCAGGAACGGGACGACCATGAAGAGGGCGGCGAGGCAGAGGGCGAGGAGCACCGGGTAGCGGCGCACGGCGGTCGGACGGGTCATGTGGCCTCCGCGCGGTTCTGGAGCTTCAGACCGAGCACGGCCAGGGCGAGGACGATGACCGTGAGGACCGTGGAGATCGCCGAGCCGTAGCCGACCTGGGTCTTCTCGAAGAACGTGGTGAAGGAGAAGTAGGAGGGGACGTCGGTGGCGCCGCCGGGGCCGCCCTTCGTCAGGACGTACACCGCGCCGAAGACCTTCAGCGCGGCGATCGTGCACCAGGTCAGGACCACGTACACCTCGGGGCGGATCTGCGGCAGCGTGACGTGCCGGAAGCGCCGCCACCAGCCGGCGCCGTCCAGTTCGGCCGCCTCGTACAACTGGGGGTCCACGCGGCCGAGTCCGGCCATGAAGACGACCAGCGGGAAGCCGAGCTGCACCCAGACCAGTACGCCCATGACGGTGTAGAGGGCGATGTCCGGGTCGCCGAGCCAGTCCTGCTGCCACGAGCCGAGACCGACGGCCTTCAGCAGGGTGTTGAGGGAGCCGTTGTCCGGGGCCAGGATCCAGCTCCAGACGATGCCGGCCACCGCCACCGGCAGCACCTGGGGGAGGTAGAAGCAGGCGCGCAGGACCGCCGCGATCCGGGTACCGAAGTGCTTGCCGATGTAGTCGAACAGGGCGGCGGCCAGGACCAGTCCGAGCGCGGTCGGGAGCAGCGCCATCGCGACGACCATGAAGAGGCTGTGCCGGAACGACGTCCAGAACTCCGTGTCGCGCAGCAGTTCACGGTAGTTGGCGAGCCCGGACCAGTGCGGGCTGCCCACCCCCTGCCAGTCGGTGAAGCCCACGGCCGTGTTCATCAGGAACGGGACGACCACGACGGCCAGGAAGGCCAGGACACCGGGGAGCAGGAACAGGGCGTGGGAGTCCCGGCGCACCCTCACCTGGTGCCCTTGTCGTACGCCGTCTGGAGGTTGCTCAGGTAGGCGTCCGGTTTCTCACTGCCGGTGATCAGCTTCTGGGTCTCGGAGACGAGGGTGTCGTAGAAGCCGGCGATCGGCCAGTCCGGGTAGAAGGCGAGACCGTCGCGCTTGCTCAGGGTGTTGAAGTCGGCGATGAGCTGCTTGGACTTGGGGTCGGTGATGGCGCCGGGGTCGGCGGCGACCGGCACCCCGCCCTTGTTGCCGAGCAGGTTCTGGATCTTCTTCGACATGGTGATGTCGATGAAGTCGTAGGCGAGCTCCTTGTTCCCGGAGTTCTTCGGTACGACCCAGAGGTTGCCGCCCGAGCCGAGGGTGAGGTCCGAGCCGGGCCACAGGAAGCTGCCCCAGTCGAACTTCGCCTCCGACTGGAAACGGCCGTACCACCAGCTGCCGGAGAACAGGATCGGCGCCTTGCCCTGGATGAAGGAGACCCCGGCCTGCTCGGCGGTCGTACCGGAGGACGTCTTCGCGATGTAGCCCTTCTTCACCCAGTCGGCGAAGGTGGTCGCCGCGTACGTCCAGGCCTGGTCGTGGAAGTCGACCTTGCCCTTGTACAGCTCGTAGGCGTCGACCCACGAGCGGTCGGCCTTCGAGAGCGCCAGCTGGTAGAGGTACTGCTGGGCCAGGTACTCGGAACCGGCGTTCGCGAGCGGGGTGATCCCCTTCGCCACGAACGTGCTCATCGCCGCCGTCAGGTCGTCGAACGTCTTCGGCTCGGCGATCCCGTACTTCTTGAACAGGTCCTTGTCGTAGTAGACCATCGTGTACTCGGCGTAGTCGGGCACCCCGTACCACTTGCCTGAGCCCATCACGCCGTCGGCGCCGTACCGGCTGGTGGTGCGCACCCCCGCGCTGAGCTTCTTGTCCCAGCCGCGCTTGGCCGCCTCGGCGGTCAGGTCGGTGAGGAGCCCCTGCTTGGAGAGCAGCCCCGCCGTCGCGTTGCCCTTGTTGTACTCCATGAGGTCGGGCGCGTCGGAGGAGTTGAGGACCATCTGCGCGGTCTTCTGGATCTGCTCGAAGCTCTTCTCCTCGTACTTCACCTTCACGCCGGGGTGGCTCGCCTCGAACTCCTTGATGGCCTCGCTCCAGGCCACGCCCATCGCGCTGTTCGGAGCCTCGTAGTGCCACAGCCGCAGGGTTCTGGCGTCGGACGTGCTGCCGCCCGAGCCGCCGCAGGAGGCCAGCAGCAGCGACCCGGACAGGGCCACCGCCGCGGCCGTCAGCCGCCTTGCCCGCCCCGTCCGCCCCGTCTGTCCTGTCCGTCCTGTTCGGCCTGTTCGCCTTCGTGCCGTCAACATCCAGTGCCTCCGCAGGAGTTGTGGATGGTGCTCGTCCGGCGTCGAATCGGTTCGATGCCGGACGTCGAAGCGCTTCGACGATGGAAGGTAGGTGCGGGTTGTGAAAGCGTCAATGGGTCCGGCGGGAATTGTGGGAAGCGATTCGACTGACGGTGTGGACCACGACGGCCGCGCAGGCAGCGGCGACCGGAGTGGTGTAGGCCGCCGCCGGCGCGAGGTGCTCCGCCGCCCAGCCGCCGACCGCGGAGCCGGTGGCCACGCCGGTCAGCAGGGCGGTGACGACGAGGCTCATCCCCTCGTTGAGGCGGCCCTCCGGGGTGCGCTCCTGGACCAGGGACATCGCGGTCACCATCGTCGGCGCGGTCGCCATCCCGGCCGCGAGCAGGGCGGGGGCGACGGCCCACAGAGAGTCGAGGGTGCGGGCCGCGAGGAGGGGGAGGGACATCAGGGCCGCCATCGCCCACAGGCAGACGGCGAACCGTCGTTCGGCCGGCCCCGTCGGCCTGAGCGCCCCGTACACCAGGCCCGCCGCGCAGGAGCCGGCGGCCTGGAGGGCCAGTACGGCACCGGCGGCCGGCCGATGGCCCTGCGCGTCGGCGTAGGCGATGGTGACGACCTCCATCGAACCGAACACCGCGCCGGTGGCGACGAAGCAGGCCAGGAGGGCGGCGAGGCGCAGCGGGGTCCTCGCGGCGCCCGTCCCGGCCCGGACCGGTGGCTCGGTCGCGCGCTGGGCGGTGAACAGCAGCATCCCGCAGAGCAGCAGCACCGCCCCGACCAGGGTGCCGGCCTCCGGGAAGAGGGTGCCGGTGAGGAAGGAGGCGAGCACCGGGCCGAGCATGAAGCACAGTTCGTCGGCGGCCTGTTCGAAGGAGTTCGCGGTGTGCAGGGCGTCCGGGTCGGCGCGCAGCAGGTACGCCCAGCGGGCGCGGGACATACCGCCCAGGTTGGGTGTGGTGGCGGTGGCCGCGTAGGCGGCGAACAGGGTCCAGTCGGGGGCGCCGTAGTGGACGCAGAGCAGCAGGGCGAGACTGCCGAGGACGGCGGTGACCGTGGCGGGCACGGCGACCCTGGCCTGCCCGAACCGGTCGACGAGCCGGGCGATCCAGGGCCCGGCCACCCCGGTCGCCGCGAGGCCGGTCGCGGTGACGGCGCCGGCGAGGGCGTACGAGCCGCGGGCGCCGGCGATCATCACGACGGCGCTGACGCTGAACATCCCCATGGGGAGCCGGGCCAGCAGGTTCCCGGCGGTGAAGGCGCGGGTACCGGGGCGGGCGAAGAGGCGGCGGTAGGGGCCGGGCGGACGGGACCGTAGGGGGGAGCGGGGGGAGCGGGGGGAGCGGGG
>NZ_LBMU02000089.1 GCF_001005085.2 Streptomyces humi | reverse complement strand
GAACCCCACCGCACCCGCTCCACCGCCCTGCTCGTCACCGTCGCCCTGATCGTGATGCTGGCCGCGGGCGGCTCGGTCTACGCGCTCATGAACAACGGCAGCGGTGACGACGACAAGGCGGCCGGAAGACCCACCCCCACCTCCTCGGCCGCCGCCCCCACCACGTCCGGGGAACCCACGCCCACCCCGTCGGCCTCCGCGTCGGCCCATCCGGTGGTGCCGACCGCGTTCCTGGGCACCTGGACCACCGCCATAGACAACTCCACCGGCCACAACACCCGCGAACTGACCATCCGCCAGGGAGCGGTGGGCGACACGGTCCTCACCCTGGTCGCCGACGGCCCCGGTTACCACTGCGAGTTCACCGCGAAGCTCGCCGAACGCCCGGGCTCGGACGGCCCGCTGGACATAGGGCCCTCCAAGGTCACGGCGGGCAAGCCGCGTACGTCGTGCACGGCGGGCGAGCCCACCCGGGTGACCCTGCTGTCGGACGGCAGGCTGAAGCGGGCGACGAAGAACGGCGACGAGAGCCTGACGTACGGCAAGGACTGAACTCAGCACGGTCAAGGGGTAGTTGAACGTTCGGCGAACATCGGGACAGCTGCCCCTTTTGTCCCTTCGCATCCCCTCCCCGCCCCTTACGGTGACCCCACCATTCGACTCCGGGGAGTGGCGGGGGCACCCACATGGAGTGGCTGAGCGCGGAGAACATCGTGGCCGTCGGCACCGCGGTCGCCGGCATCGTCGCCTCCGCGGGCATCTTCTGGTACGAACGCCGGGTGCCACGCCGTAAACGCATCGGCTACCGCGTGCAGATGGACAACCCGATCGGCGACGACGTCCGTTCCGGGCGGATCGGCAGACGCCTCGGCCTGTTCGACGAGGCCCCGGACATGGCCGACGCCACCCTGGTACTGCTGCGCATCGAGAACGACGGCTCCCAGGGCATCGGCCGTGACGACTACACCAGTCCCGAACTGCACGGTCTCACCGCGGTGTTCACCGACCGGACGATCCGTGGTGTCTCGGTCACCCAGCCGACCGACAGCGACCACCTCATGCCGCACTTCACCCGGGAGCGCGGCTTCGGCTACTCGGGCAACACCCTGCGCATCCCGCGTGTCCCGCTCAACGCGGGCGAGCACTTCAAGCTGCTCGTGCTGCTCTCCGGCGGTGACGTCGGCCGGGAGATACGGCTCATCGGCGGCCTGCACGACGGCGAGCTGCACACCAACCGCAGCGCCACCCCGGACGACGCGACCCCCCTGTTCAGCCGCGCCTCCCGGCTGATCACCATCATGCTGACACTGAGCGTCGTCGCCCTCGCCACGATCGTCGTGGTCCGCGACGACAGCCCGCCGCCGATGGGCTGCGCCAAGGGCTCGCTGCGGGTCTACGGCTCGACGGCGTTCGCACCGGTGATGGCGGACGCGGCCGGGAAGTACGAGAAGGAGTGCGAGGGGGCCTCGATCCAGGTGGACGCCCGCGGTTCCACGGCCGGGATCAGGGACCTGAACAGTGCCGGGGCGGCCCGGAAGAAGAAGGGCTCACCGCCGCTGATCGCCCTCTCGGACGGTCCCAAGCCCGCCGGGATGCCCGAACTGAAGGAGAAACCGGTCGCGTTGGTGGTCTTCGCGCTGGTCGTCAACGACGCCGTGAAACTGACGGACCTCTCCACGGCCGACGTACGGCGGCTGTACCGGGGCGAGATCACCGACTGGAGGCAGCTGGGCGGCCCAGACCTGCCGGTGGTGCTGGTCAGCCGGGACGCCGACTCCGGTACCCGGCAGGTCTTCCAGCGGCGGGTGCTGGGACGCGGTGAGATCGCCAACTCGTCCGTCGACTGCGTCCACAAGGACGACCCGACGGCGAAGGTGATCCGCTGCGAACTGGACTCGACCGACCAGGTGCTGTCGGAGGTGGCCCGGCTCAAGGGCGCGGTCGGCTACGCCGAGCTGAACGTGGCGGCCGACGCGAAGGGGCTGCACGTCCTCTCCCTGGACGGCGACGCCCCGTCGGTCGAGGCGATCGAGCGCGGCAGCAGCCCGTACCCGTACCGGGAGATCGAGTACGCGTACACGTACGGGCAGCCGCCGGCGGACTCGTTGGCGTCGAGCTTCCTGTCGTACGTCAGCAAGGGCAACGGCGAGGAAGTGATCCGGTCGTACGGGCATGTGCCCTGTTACACGCCGGTGGGAATGAGGCTGTGCGCGTGAGCGCCCTCACGGTGCGAACTCGATGCCGCACGTCCGCCGGATGCCGTCCATCGCCCGCAACGTGACGATCGACGCCTCCAGCGGGCGGAGCGGCGACTCCCGGTGTCCTTCCGCCACGCGTCTCGCCACTTCCGCCGCCTCGAAGTGCAGGGCCTCGTGGGCGGTGCGCGGTTCCGAGTAGGTCAGGGCCGGGCCGCCGCCCGCCGGGGTCAGGTGGACGTCGCCGGGCTGGTAGAAGGGGCCGGGCAGGGTGAGGGTGGCGTGGCTGCCGGCGATGGTCGCGGTGGTCGGGGTGTCGCTGAACAGCGTGGTGTGGACCACGGCCTGGTTGCCGTCGCCGTCCCGCAGGACGGCGGAGAGCTGGCCGTTCACGCCGGCCGGGTGCGGCTGGCCGGCGGCGAGGATCTCGGCGGGCTCGCCGAGCACCCAGGTGGCGAGGGAGACCGGGTAGGTGCCGAGGTCGAGGAGCGGTCCGCCGGCGAGGTCGGCGCGCAGGATGCGGTGGCCGGGCGCGAAGTGCTCACCGTGGTCGGCGAGGACGGAGTGGACGTCGCCGAGGACACCGGAGTCGAGGATCTGCCGGACGACGTCGAAGCGGGGGAGGAAGAAGGTCCACAGCGCCTCGGCGCAGAACAGGCCTCGGGCGGCGGCCAGTTCGGCCAGCTCCGTCGCCTCGGTCGCGTCCAGGGCCAGCGGCTTCTCCACGAGGGTGTGCCTGCCCGCCTCCAACGCCAGCCTCGCGCAGTCGAGATGGGCGGTGTGCTCGGTCGCCACATAGACGACGTCGACGTCCGTCGCCGCGACCAGCTCCTCGTACGAGCCGTAGGAGGCCGGGATGCCGTGCCGGCCGGCGAACTCCCCCGCGCGGGCCGCGTCGCGGGAGCCGACGGCGGTGAACCGCTGCCGGGTGTGCCGCTGGACCGAGCGCACGAACCGCTCGGCGATCCAGCCGGTGCCGAGCACACCCCAGCGCAGGGCGGGCGCCGCCATGGGGTCCGGGGTGCGCGGGGCGGGGAGTGCGGTGGGGAAGGCGGGCGGCCCGGTGCGGGGCGTGGGCAACTCAGACCTCCGGGACCCGGACGGCGGTCGTACGGCCGTCGGCGTGCATGGAAGCGATGACGGCCTCGGCGACCGCGGAGGCCACCAGCCCGTCGTACGCGGTGGCCAGCGGAGCCGGCCGCTCCGCTGCCACGGCGTCGACCCACGCCTGCAACTCCAGGCGGTAGGCGTCGGCGAACCGCGGCCGCCAGTCGGCCGGGTAGCCGGTGGCACGGGTACGGGCGGTGTCGGACACCAGCCGGGCCGGGTCGGTCAGCGCCAGCGTGCCGTGCTCGCCGACGACCTCGCAGCGGACGTCGTAGCCGTACCCGGCGTTGAGGAAGGTCTCCACGGTGGTCAGCGCACCGTCGGCGGTGCGCAGCAGCATCAGCTGCGGGTCGCGCAGCCCGGTCGCCGCCGAGGTGGGCCGGGCCGCATGCCAACTCACCTCCACGACCGGTGAGTCCAGCAGCCAGGGCACGGTGTCGAACTCGTGGATCGCCGAGCCGGTGACGCTGAACTCGTCGGTCGCGCCGGGCGCGGAGGACACCCCCCGGCTCCGGCAGTGCACGAGAAGGGGAGCACCGGCCGTACCGGCGCCGAGGGCTGCCCTGAGTTCGACGTAGCCGGGGTCGAAGCGGCGCATGAAACCGACGGAGATCAAGTCCGCGCGGTCCTCCCGGAGGACCCTTACGCACTCCGCCGCGGTCGGTGCGAGCGGCTTCTCGCACATGACCGGCTTCCCGGCCCGGACGGCGGCGATCGCGAGGTCCGCGTGGGTGCTGTCGTGGGAGGCGATGACGACGGCGTCGACCTCGGGGGCGGCGATCAGCGCGAGGGGGTCGTCGGTGGCCCGTGCCCCCGGTACGGCCGCCGCCACCTCGGCCGCCCGCCCCTTGTCGAGGTCGGCGACGAGGACGACCGCGGCGCCCGACACCCAGCGGTGCAGCGTGTTCACATGGTCGGCGCCCATGTTCCCGGCGCCGACGACCCCGATCCGGACGACGCTCATCCCAGGCTCACCCACGTGCCCTGCTCGGCGGAGCGGCTCATGGCGTCCAGGGCGGTCGCGCTGTGCACGGCGTCCTCCAGGGTCGCGCCGTACGTCGTGCCCTCGGCGACGGACCGCAGGAAGTTGTACGCCTCGATCACCTTGAGGTCGTCGTAGCCCATGGCGTTGGCCGCGCCGGGCTGGAACGCCGCGTACTCGCCGTGGCCGGGGCCGACGAAGACCGTGCTGACGGGCTGGTCCTGGTAGGAGGTGCCGCGGCTGACGCCGAGCTCACCCAGCCGCCGGTAGTCCCAGAAGACGGCGCCCCTGGTGCCGTGCACCTCGAAGCCGTAGTTGTTCTGCTCGCCGACCGAGACCCGGGAGGCCTCCAGGACACCGCGGGCGCCGGAGGCGAAGCGCAGCAGACAGCTGACGTAGTCCTCGTTCTCGACCGGGCCGAGTTCGCCGCCGGTGGCGAGGGTGTGACCGGCGGTGGCACCGGTGGGCCGGGCACGCTCCGGGATGAAGACGGCGGTGTCCGCGGTGAGCGCGGTGATGTCACCGAGCAGGAAGCGGGCCAGGTCGACACCGTGCGAGGCCAGGTCGCCGAGGACCCCGCCACCGCCGCGCGCCCGCTCGTACCGCCAGGTCAGGGCACCGTCCGGGTGGGCCGCGTAGTCGCTGAAGAGCCGGACGCGGACGTGCGTGACGGTGCCGAGCTCACCGGAGGCGATCAGCTCACGGGCGTACGCGACGGCGGGCGCGTTGCGGTAGTTGAAGCCGACGGTGCTCCGCACGCCCGCCTTGGCCGTTGCCTCCGACACCGCGCGGGCGTCCGCCGCCGTCAGGCCGACCGGCTTCTCGATCCAGATGTGCTTGCCCGCGCCGGCCATCGCGACGCCGATCTCGCGGTGCAGGAAGTTCGGGGCGGTGATGCTGACGGCCTGGATCCGGGGGTCGGCGGCGATCTCACGCCAGTCGCGGGTGGTGGACGCGAACCCGAACTGGGCGGCGGCCTCCTCGGCCCGGCCCGGCACCTCCTCGGCGACGGCGACCAGCTCGGGCCGTACGGGCAGCTGCGGGAAGTGGTGGGGAATCCGCTGGTAGGCCTGGGTGTGCACCCGTCCCATCCAGCCGAATCCGACGACGGCGACGCCGAGCGTACTCACGATGGCTGCCCTTCTTTGGACCGTTCCAGAGGTTGCCCGCTCACGATGCGGGCGTGCTTCCGCTGATGTCAAGACATACGGGCGTCTTTACAATGCTCGGGTGAGTGTGGAACGGTCCACGGCATGAGCGCCCCGACCATCCGTGACGTCGCCGCGCGCGCCGGCGTGTCGAAGTCGCTGGTCTCCCTGGTCCTGCGCGGCGCGGCCGGGGTCCGCGAGGACAAGCGGCGGGCGGTCCTCGCGGCCGTCGAGGAGCTCGGCTACCGGCCCAACGCGGCGGCCCGCAGCCTGAGTGAGCGCCGCACCCGCACGGTCGGCGTCCTCCTGAACGACATGCGCAACCCCTGGTTCGTGGAACTCCTCGACGGCCTCAACCGGCGGCTTTACGACGCCGGGCTGCGGATGCTGCTGGCCGACGGGCACCTCAACCGCAGGCTCGGCGAGGACCTCACCCAGACGTTCACCGAACTGCACGTGGACGGCCTGATCGCGGTCGGCACACTGCCCGACCCCGGGATGCTGCGGACGGCCGCCGACCGCGTCCCCACGGTGGTGGCCGGCACCAGGGAGCCGGTCCTGCCGTCCGTGGACATCGTCGCGAACGACGACGAGCTGGGCGCCCGCCTCGCCACCGAGCACCTCATCGGCCTGGGGCACCGGCACATCGCGCACATCGCCGGGCAGGGCGCGGTCGGCGAGGTGCGCCGGCGCAGCTTCGAGGCGACGATGCGCGCACACGGCCTCGCGGATTCGGCGGCGGTGGCGCAGGGCGACCTGACGGAGGAGGGCGGCTACCGGGCGACGGTCCGCCTGCTGAGCGGGGCCCGCCGGCCGACGGCGATCTTCGCGGTCAACGACATGACGTGCGTGGGCGCGCTGTCGGCCGCCGAGGAGACGGGGCTGGTGGTCCCCCGGGACCTGTCCCTGGTCGGGTACGACAACACGTACCTCTCCCGGCTGCGGCACCTGTGGCTCACGACGGTGGACAACGCGAGCGAGGAGGTGGGACGCCGGGCCGCCGAACGTCTCCTGGCGAGGATCGCGGAGCCGGAACGGCCGGCCGAGCTGGACCTGGTGACCCCGTTCCTGGAGGTACGGGGGACGACGGGCGCGCCGTCGGGGACGCCGTCGGGGGCGCCGTCGAGACCGCCGTCGGGGGGCTGAACGCCGTACGCCGTCCGCGGCGCCGTCGTGGCTGCTCGCGCAGTTCCCCGCGCCCCTGGCGGGGCACGTCGCCCGCGGGGCCGCCGTGGCTGCTCGCGCAGTTCCCCGCGCCCCTTCAGGGGCGCGGGGAACTGCGCGAGTGACCCCCGCGCACCCGCAGCCGACCTGCGACGCGGGCTCCTCACCTCATCTCACCTCGGCTCCGGCGGGCGCTGTCTCGGCATGTTCGGCCGGGTCCCGTTCGTGCTCGGCGGCAGTGGCGGGTACCGGCCGTTCAGATGCCCCGCGTCCCCCCGCGGCCCCGCCGCCACCGCCGCCTGGATCGCGAGCGGCGCCGACCCCGTCCGGAACTCGACCATCCAGTCGGCCGTCTCGGTACGGACCAGCTCGGTCACGTCCTCCGAGAACCTCCGCAGCACCCCCAGGCACCGCTCCGCCGCCTCGCTCGCCGTCCCCTCCGCGGGACCCAGCACCTCGCGCACGCTCTCCGACGCCCAGTCGAACTGGAGCACCTGGAGCCGCCGCTGCACCGCCTGCGCGGTTGCCATGTCCCTCATCCAGCCCGACGTCACCCCGAAGAACCGGTCCACGCCGACGCACGCCACCGCCGTCAGCAGCGCCAGATACCCCCAGGGCGCGACCCCGCCGACCACCCCGGTGAGGTCGAGGAGCGGCAGTGCCGCCCCCAGCACCGCGCCCACGGCCGCCCCGCTCCGCAGCGCCCGTGCCCCGCGCCGTTTCCACACCCGGTCCGCCAGATACCACTCGGCCGTCTCCAGCGCCCCGCGCTCCACCCACCGGTACAGCTCGTCGAGCCGCTCGGCCGGCTCGCCCCAGTCCCCGAGCGGGAACGCCCGGCCGGTCAGATCACCCGGCCGCAGTCCGGCCGCACCCTCGCCCCGCCCGTCCTGAGGCGGTCCCTCGGGCTGCATCTCCGGCTGACCCACCCGGCACTCCCTTACTGATCCCGACCGGTCACGTTCCGTGACACGGGCCATGGCATTGAACATGACGCCGGCCACGGCACGGGACCTGACCATGGATGCTGACGACGGGAACCCTTCCTACCGCCCAATGGGTGGCGAAGGCTTGGCTTTCGCCACTTTTCCGCCTGGAAGTGGCGCTTGATCAGGTATAGACCCCCGCTGATTCTCACTCGAAAGAGTGGCGGGGCGATGGCTGCGTCGACCACGTAGGCTCATCCACAACGGGACAACCGAGAATCGACACCCAGGAGCTGATCGTGATCCCCGGTGGTGGCCAGCCCAACATGCAGCAGCTGCTCCAGCAGGCCCAGAAGATGCAGCAGGACCTGGCACGGGCCCAGGAGGAGCTGGCGAACACGGAGGTCGACGGACAGGCGGGCGGCGGCCTGGTGCGGGCCACCGTGACCGGCTCCGGCGAACTGCGCGCGCTGAAGATCGACCCGAAGGCGGTGGACCCGGAGGACACCGAGACTCTCGCCGACCTGATCGTCGCGGCCGTACAGGCGGCCAACGAGAACGCGCAGACACTCCAGCAGCAGAAGCTGGGCCCGCTGGCACAGGGCCTGGGCGGCGGCAGCGGCATCCCGGGTCTGCCGTTCTGATCTCGCCGTTCTGATGTTCGTCGCCCACCAGACACCCGTACCGCCTTCCTAGGACAGGCGGCAGCCAACTACGGTACGTACCGAAAGACTCCAGGAAGGGCAGTCCGTTGTACGAAGGCGTGGTCCAGGACCTCATCGACGAGCTGGGGCGACTGCCCGGCGTCGGTCCGAAGAGCGCGCAGCGGATCGCCTTCCACATCCTCCAGGCCGAGCCCACGGACGTACGGCGTCTGGCGCAGGCCCTCCTGGAGGTGAAGGCGAAGGTCCGCTTCTGCGCGACCTGCGGCAACGTGGCACAGGAGGAACTGTGCAACATCTGCCGCGACGCCCGCCGCGACCCCACGGTGATCTGCGTGGTGGAGGAGCCGAAGGACGTCGTCGCGATCGAGCGCACCCGGGAGTTCCGCGGCCGCTACCACGTGCTGGGCGGCGCGATCAGCCCCATCGAGGGCGTCGGCCCCGACGACCTGCGCATCCGGGAACTCCTCGCCCGCCTGGCCGACGGCACGGTGACCGAACTCATCCTGGCCACGGACCCCAATCTCGAAGGCGAGGCGACGGCCACGTACCTCGCCCGCATGATCAAACCCATGGGCCTGAAGGTCACCCGCCTGGCCAGCGGCCTCCCGGTGGGCGGCGACCTGGAATACGCGGACGAGGTCACCCTCGGCCGCGCCTTCGAGGGGAGACGACTCCTAGATGTCTGACGCCACGCTGCACGACACGACGCTGAACCCGGACGACTTCGCGGTCCAGATCGCGGACCAGGTGGAGAGCTTCCTGGTGGCCGTCACGGAGGTGGCCAAGGGCGACGAGCCGGATTCGGCGGTCCCCTTCCTCCTTCTGGAGGTCTCCCAGCTCCTGCTGGCCGGCGGTCGCCTCGGCGCGCACGAGGACATCGTCCCCGACGAGCGCTACGAGCCCGACATGGGTCCGGAACCGGACGTCGACCAGCTCCGCGAGAACTTCGCGCGGCTGCTGGACCCCATCGACGTCTACTCCGAGGTCTTCGACCCCTACGAGCCGCGCAAGGCCCCCGTCCCGGCCCGCCTCTCGGACGACCTTGCCGACATCGTCACCGACCTCCGCCACGGCATGGCCCACTACCGCGCGGGCCGCACCACGGAGGCCCTGTGGTGGTGGCAGTTCTCCTACTTCTCCAACTGGGGCCCGACCGCCTCCGCGGTCCTGCGCGCCCTCCAGTCCATCCTCATCCACGTCCGCCTGAACCAGCCCCTGGAGGAACTGGACGGCCTGGACACCGACCAGGCCACCATCGGCGACGAAACCCTGGAGTTCGAAGCGGGCCAGGTCATGCAGCAGGAGATCGGCGGCCCCTTGGGAGCACGCACCCCGGCCAAGTAGGACACTCTGCGTCCTAAGCGGTTCCTATGGTCGGCGGTGACATTTCCCGACACCACCGAGGAGACCGCGATGCCCGAGCGGAACAGCGTCGCACCGGACGGTCACACCACGGTCGCGCCCTGGGTCGTCACCGACGACACCGGGGCGTTCCTGGACTTCGTCACCGAGGCGTTCGGGGGTGAGGAGCTGGGGCGGGTTCCCACCGAGGCCGGTTCGATCGGGCACGCCGAGATCCGGATCGGCGACACCGTCGTGCTGGCCTTCGACCGGAGCCCGGACTGGCCCGTCATGCCCAGTCTGCTGCGGGTGTTCGTCGCCGACGCGGACGACACGTTCGCGCGTGCCGTCACGGCAGGCGGCCAGGTCCTCACCGCCCCCGCCGACCACGCCTTCGGACAACGCGGCGGACGCGTCAAGGACCCCTTCGGCAACATCTGGTGGGTGGTCGCGCACGTCGAGGACGTGCCCGAGGAGGAGATGTGGAGCCGGCTGCGTGAGCCCCGGTACGCGGAGGCCATGCGCGTGGCCCAGGAGACCTTCGACGCCGAACTGGGCGGCCGGGGCCGCAGCAGCCCGCCCGTGCAGCCAGGCGGCTGATCCTTCGCTCTGACCCGCCATTCGCAGTTCGGCCCGGGGCTCAAGCCCCGGGCTTCGAGCTCTTCCATGGGGTTTGGGCTGGTTTGATCCGACCCAACCAACCGGGTCTGTAGGCGAGTTGAAGCCGCCTACCTCGAAAGAGTGACGTTCCGTGATCGGCTTGCGTCGGCACGTGAAGGCGCTCTGGGTTCGCGGCACACAGATCGGCCCCGGTCGGTGCGGGAACACCGGCTCCGGGGCCTCGACCTACGTATCGAGGAACCTCGGTACCTACGCGAACGAGGAGCCCCGACAGTGGCTTACGCCCAGCCTAGCCCTGCCCTGCCGTCCCCGTCGCTCCCCATGGCCAAAACGGGTTACGGGAAACGCCCCGCGGGTGACGAAGACCCGTACGCCGACCCGGACTTCGCACACCTGAGCCCCCGCGACCGTGAGATCGCCGTCTTCGTCGACCATCTTCATGAGGGTCATGCGATGGGCTACAAGGCGATCGCCGCCGAGCACCCTCGCTACGGCCAGCAGGAGGACCAGGCGGCGGGCGTGGTGGTCGGGGAGGTGGCCGGCCGCCCGCCAGGCCACCACGCTGGTCGCGCCGGCCGCGCAGTTCAGCACGATGCCGGTCAGGGGTATCAGCGTCGTCGTCATGGTGTAACTGGCTACACCAACGGTTCGGGAGCACGCTCCCTCGTCGCGGGCGCCGGGAGACGGAATCGTTGATCTCGCCAGGTCAGCCAACGAGAACAAGGACCTCCGATGAAAGCCCTGCTCGCCTCCCGCCCCGTCCTGTGGTTCCTCTTCCTCTTCAACCTCGTCGTCGCCGCCGTCGCGCCCCTCGTCGTCGACGGCACCCAGGGCGTGCTGACCGCCGTAGGGATGGGCGTCGTCTCGCTCGGCGCCGGGATCAGCCTGCTGCACCGGTGAGCGGACGCGAATTGGCCAGGCCCTGCACGTCCGTTGTACGTCGGCTGCACAGGCGCTAACCAGCGGAAAGACAGTCTTGGGTCATGACCCGAACGACTCGCAGGACCCGTGTACGCGCCGCCCTCGTCACAGCCACCGCCCTCGTCACCGCCGCCACGGTGAGCGTGGGGGTCAGCCAGGCCGGCGGCTCGAAGGCGCCCCAGAAGCCCAGCAAGAAGCAGATAGCCGCACTCTTCGACCGGTGGAACGCGGCCCTGCGCACCGGTGACCCGGAGAAGGTCGCCGACCTGTACGCGAAGGACGCGGTGCTGCTGCCGACCGTCAGCAACAGGATCCGTACCGACCACGCGGGGATCGTCGACTACTTCGAGCACTTCCTGCGGAACAAGCCGGTGGGCGAGAAGAAGCGGACCGTCGTCGACATCCTCGACTCCGACTCGGCCATCGACACCGGGATCTACGCGTTCACGCTCACCGACCCGAAGACCGGCGCCGAGCGGGTGGTCGAGGCCCGGTACACGTACGAGTACGAGAAGCGCGGCGACCGGTGGCTGATCGTCAACCACCACTCCTCGGCGATGCCCGAAGGGTGACCGACACCCACAGCCCACCGCCGGGAGCGTCCCGCAGGGCGACCGTGCCGCCGTCGTCCGTCACCAGCTGACGTACGACGGACAGGCCGAGGCCGGAGCCGGAGCGGCCGGTCAGGCCCTGGCCGCGCCAGAAGCGGTCGAACGCGCGGGACTTCTCCGCGTCGGTCATGCCCGGGCCCTCGTCCAGGACGGAGAGCGTCACCTCGTCGGCCGTCGCCTCGACGGCCACCGTGATCGAGGAGTACGACGTCGTAGGGGCCGGGGTGGGCGAGTGCGGCGGCGCCCGTGGTGACCCACTCGGCGTCGAAGCCGTACCGCCTCAGGCCGCGCCGCAGCGATTCCGCCACCGGTTCGTCGTCTTCCACCAGCAGTACGCGCACGCCTCGTACCTTAATTCTTGAAACTTAATGCACAGGGCCCTCTGTGAGGCAGGGCACTTTTCGCGTGGCCGGGCGTGCGCTGGGCAGGTTCCGATCCGGAAGCGAGCGGCCGAACACTCCCGGCGCGACGTCTCACCATGCGGGAGCAGGCTGGTGGAATTCGGACGCTCGTTAAACTGAGCCGACACAAACGAACCGAGCGAGGAGCGCACGTGGGCCTTGTCGTGCAGAAGTACGGAGGCTCCTCCGTTGCCGATGCCGAGGGCATCAAGCGCGTCGCCAAGCGGATCGTGGAAGCGAAGAAGAACGGCAACCAGGTGGTTGTCGTCGTTTCCGCGATGGGCGACACGACGGACGAGTTGATCGATCTCGCCGAGCAGGTATCCCCGATGCCTGCCGGGCGTGAGTTCGACATGCTGCTGACCGCCGGAGAGCGTATCTCCATGGCCCTGCTGGCCATGGCGATCAAAAACCTGGGCCACGAGGCCCAGTCGTTCACCGGCAGCCAGGCGGGCGTGATCACCGACTCCGTCCACAACAAAGCCCGGATCATCGACGTCACGCCCGGCCGCATCCGCACCGCGCTCGACGAGGGCAACATCGCCATCGTCGCCGGGTTCCAGGGCGTCAGCGCCGACAAGAAGGACATCACCACGCTGGGGCGCGGCGGGTCCGACACCACGGCCGTGGCCCTCGCCGCCGCGCTCGACGCCGAGGTCTGCGAGATCTACACCGACGTCGACGGTGTGTTCACCGCCGACCCGCGCGTGGTGAAGAAGGCGCGGAAGATCGACTGGATCTCCTTCGAGGACATGCTGGAGCTCGCCGCCTCCGGTTCCAAGGTGCTGCTCCACCGCTGTGTGGAGTACGCCCGCCGTTACAACATCCCGATCCACGTGCGGTCCAGCTTCAGCGGACTACAGGGCACGTGGGTCAGCAGCAAGCCGATTGGGGACAAGAAGGTGGAGCAGGCCATCATCTCCGGTGTCGCGCACGACACCTCCGAGGCCAAGATCACGGTCGTCGGTGTGCCGGACAAGCCGGGTGAGGCCGCCGCCATCTTCCGGACCATCGCGGACGCCGAGATCAACATCGACATGGTCGTCCAGAACGTGTCCGCCGCGGCCACCGGCCTGACGGACATCTCCTTCACGCTGCCCAAGACCGAGGGCCGCAAGGCCATCGACGCGCTGGAGAAGAACCGTCCGGGCATCGGCTTCGACTCGCTGCGCTACGACGACCAGATCGGCAAGATCTCACTGGTCGGCGCGGGTATGAAGACCAATCCGGGGGTCACCGCCTCGTTCTTCGAGGCGCTGTCCGACGCCGGCGTGAACATCGAGCTGATCTCGACCTCCGAGATCCGCATCTCGGTCGTCACCCGCGCCGACGACGTGCCGGAGGCCGTGCGCGCCGTGCACTCCGCCTTCGGCCTGGACTCGGACACCGACGAGGCCGTGGTCTACGGGGGCACCGGCCGCTGATGGCAGCGACTGCCAAGCCGGCGCTCGCGGTCGTGGGGGCGACCGGGGCCGTCGGCACGGTCATGCTCCAGATCCTGTCCCAGCGGGCGGACGTCTGGGGCGAGATCCGCCTGATCGCCTCCGCGCGCTCGGCCGGCCGCAAGCTGACCGTGCGCGGGGAGGAGGTCGAGGTCGTCGCCCTGTCGGAGGCCGCCTTCGACGGGATCGACGTCGCCATGTTCGACGTGCCCGACGAGGTGTCCGCGCGCTGGGCGCCGGTCGCCGCGGCCAGGGGCGTGGTCGTGGTGGACAACTCGGGCGCCTTCCGGATGGACCCGGAGGTGCCCCTCGTGGTCCCCGAGGTCAACCCGCACTGCGCCCGCAACCGGGGCCGCGGGATCATCGCCAACCCCAACTGCACCACCCTGTCGATGATCGTCGCCCTGGGCGCGCTGCACGCCGAGTTCGGGCTGCGCGAGCTGGTGGTGTCGTCGTACCAGGCGGTGAGCGGCGCCGGGCGGGCCGGCGTGGAGACGCTGCGGGCCCAGCTGTCGATGGTGGCCGGTACGGAGCTGGGCACCAAGCCCGGTGACGTGCGGCGGGCCGTCGGGGACAGCACCGGGCCGTTTCCGGAGCCGGTCGCGCTCAACGTCGTCCCGTGGGCCGGGTCGCTGCGGGAGGACGGCTGGTCCTCGGAGGAGATGAAGGTCCGGGACGAGTCCCGCAAGATCCTCGGGCTGCCGAGGCTGCCGGTCGCGGTGACGTGTGTCCGGGTACCGGTGGTCACCACGCACTCCCTGACCGTGCACGCCCGCTTCCAGGGCGAGGTCACGGTCGAGAAGGCCCGGGAGATCCTCGACACGGCCCCGGGTGTCGTCCTCTTCGACAACCCCGCCGCCGGCGAGTTCCCGACGCCGGCCGACGTGGTGGGCACCGATCCGACCTGGGTCGGGCGGGTCCGGCGGGCGCTCGACGACCCGACCGCCCTGGAACTTTTCGTCTGCGGCGACAACCTCCGCAAGGGGGCCGCGCTGAACACCGCGCAGATCGCCGAGCTGGTGGCGGCCGAGCTGACCGGCCGTTCAGGAACGGCGGAGTTTGCGTGAACAGCCGGTGACCACGGGAAACGCCCTTGATGGGAGCGCGCCCACGGTTAGGATTCCCGTAAGAAATGTGGTCCGGAGCATGGTCCGGACCTCTTGAACCCGGGGCCCTCGGCGTTCGAAGATTTTCCTCCCCGTCCTCCGCAACCACGCGGGCGGCGGGGAGCGTCTTTGCGATCGCCCACTTACCGGGCGCTTACGTGGCCGCGGCCTTCGGGGCGTGGGGACGCATGATCCTGGCGTGGGGACGCCGTGATCTGGGCGTGGGGACGCCCGTTCATATGGGACACAAGGGAAGAGCGGGACGAATGTCGGCGATCGAGGCACCGTCGGGTGTGCTGCCGGACGCGCGAAGAGCGAGGTCGAGCACGTCCGGCGAGCTGGCCGGCGGAGGTGGCGCGAACGCGTCCGGCACGTCCGCCGCAAAAGTGACGCCCGGCACGTACAACCCCGCCGGGGGTGAACGTGTCCAACTTGCGTGGCAGACGTACTCGAACTCAGTGCGCCCCGCGGCGCGACGGCCCTCCGGCCGCCCCGCGCCGGCCTGCGCCCCCGCGTGTCCGGCGCGCCCGGCGGCATGCCGGTGATCGCGCCCATGCCCGCAGCGCGGCCCACCCGCATACCCAGCCAGCGCGACGACGCGGAAGGGACGGCCGCCGCCGGTACGACGGTCGACCACCTCACCGAGACCTACCGGGCCCACTACCGTTCGCTCCTCGGTCTCGCCGCGCTCCTCCTCGACGACACCGCCTCCTGCGAGGACGTCGTCCAGGAGGCGTTCATCCGAGTCCACTCCGCCCGCAAACGCGTCCGCGACCCGGAGAAGACCCTGGCCTACCTCCGCCAGACGGTCGTCAACCTCTCCCGCTCCGCGCTGCGCCGCCGCATCCTCGGCCTCAAGCTCCTCTCCAAGCCGATGCCCGACATGGCGAGCGCGGAGGAAGGGGCCTACGACCAGCTGGAGCGGCGTGACCTCATCAAGGCGATGAAGGGTTTGCAGCGCCGGCAGCGCGAGGTCCTGGTGCTGCGGTACTTCGCCGACATGACCGAGGCCCAGGTCGCCGAGACACTCGGCATCTCGCTGGGATCGGTGAAGGCGTACGGCTCGCGCGGCATCGCGGCGCTGCGGGTCGCGATGGAGGCCTCGGCATGACGGACAGCCCCGAGGGAGGCGACTCACATGATCGCCACGAGCCCTACGCCTGGCACGAGCCGACGGGGGACCAGGAGGCTCCCGGCTCGGGAGGCCACGCGGTTCCCGGCCCGGGAGACCGCGAGGACGGCGGTCCGGGGGAACCGGATTCGTCAGGTCACGAGCAAGAGCACAAGCAATCGCACGCTGGGAACGGAACTGTGAACCACGGCCCCGACGAAAAGGGCCCGGAGGGCCTCGGACAGGGCTCTGAAGGGCTCCGGAGCGGGCTCGGCCCCTTCGGCTCCGGCTTCGGCCGCGGTGCCGAAGGCCCCGCCGCCCCGGACGGACCCTCCGACGACGCCCTGGACGCACTCGGCACGGACGAGCTGGCCCTGCGCCGGCTGCTGCACACCGCGGTCGACGACCTCGCGCCCCGCGACGGCGCCCTCGACCGGCTGCGCCGCGCGGTGCCCGCCCGCCGGGCCCGCAAGCGCCAGGCCGCCGTCGGCATGGCCGCCGCCGCCCTGTTCATCGGCACCGCGATCCCGGCCCTCGTGCACGTCTCGAACTCCGGCGGCACCGACCCCAACACCTCCATGGCCGGCCAGGCCTCCCAGGCCCAGGGCGGCTCCGCCGGCGGCAAGGACCCGGACGGCGGCTCCGGCACCGCGGGCGGCTCCGGCGGCCAGACGGCCAGCCGGCCCCCCGGCGACACCAAGGGCGGCGGCAAGGACGAGAGCACCGGGACGGTCGGCGGCACCAAGGTCGTCCCCACGGCGGGCGCCGCCAGCAGCGCCCCCGTCTGTACCTCGGCCCAGCTCGGCACCCCGTCCGCCACCGTCGGCGCCCCCGACTCGACGGGCGTCGTCTACGGCACCTTCCGCGTCGTGAACGTCTCGACGGCGAGCTGTACCGTCGGCGGCCCCGGCAGCGTGAGCTCCCTCGCGCAGGGCGCGGCCGATCCCACCAAGGTCCTCACCGTCCGGCACACCTCGGGTGACGCGGCGGCCGGGCTGCCCGACCCGACGACCGAGCTCACCGGCCTGGTCCTGGCGCCCGGCGCGGCCTACGAGGAGAAGTTCGGCTTCGTCCCGTCGGAGACCTGTCCCACCACCGGCTCCAGCGGCGGTTCCACCGACAGCCCCTCGACCTCCCCGAGCCCGTCCGAGGACGCGAGCAGCGGCACCGGTACGACCACGAGCGGGTCCGAAGGCGTCACCACCCAGCTGCTCACCGAGGACGGCACGGCCGACGGCAGCATCGCGGTGTCGTACACCCCCGAGGCCGGGTCCCCGACCGGCTCGACGACGGTGCCGAACGCATGCGCCGGGACGGTCTACTGGACCGGGGTCCTGTCCGCGGTGTGACGCCCGGCGTGGCCGCGGCCCCGGGCGCGGGTGTCCGCGGCGGGGCCGGTCAGACCGCCGCGGTCGGCCGGCCGGCCTCCTCGTCCGGGACCAGGCCGAGCTCCGCGTCCCGCGCGAACTCCACCTCGCGGCGCAGCAGCCGGAACCACATGAACACCACGAACCCCGCGAACACGAACCACTCGCCGGTGTAGCCGAGGTTCTGGAACGCCTTCAGATCGAGCCCCGAGTTGTCCGGCGCGGTCGCCGGTACGGCCGTCATCCCCGAGTCGGCCTTGTCCAGGGTGATCCACGCGTCGTACACCGGGTACGGCACCAGGTTCACCAGCGAGGCCGCGCTGATCGCCGCCGTCTGTCCCGACGGCAGCCCGCCCTGGGCGCTGACGCCGTTGTCCCCCGGCGTCTCGGAGGCCTGGAGCGCGCCGGTGACGGTGACCTCGCCGGTGGGCGGCGCGGGAGCCCGGGAGGCGTCCGCCTTGCCGGGCAGCCAGCCGCGTACCACGGGCAGGGCCTTGCCGGAGTCGGTGCGCAGCAGGGTCAGCACGTAGTAGCCGTCGTGGCCGTCGAGCTGCCGGCCGGGCACCAGCAGCTGCTTGGCGTACCGGCCGCTGACGGTGGCGCGCTTGCCGGAGGTGGTCTGGTCGACGGGGAGCAGGTCGGCCAGCGGCCGGGCCGCTTCCGTCCGGGCCGTCTCGACCTGCTTGTCGGCGGTGCGGTGCGCGTCGACCCGCGCCTCGAATCGGCTCAGCTGCCACGACCCCATGAAGATGCAGAACGGGATGGCGAGCAGCACGAAGACGTTGATGCCCCACCAGCGGGGTGTCAGCAGGAACCGGTACACCCTGTCCACGGTACGGGGCGCTTTGCGGGGGGTTGGGGGTGGGGTGGCCCGCGTCGGCCCCTCCGCTCCCGGCTGTTCGCAAAGTTATCCACAGGCCACGGGCGCGACCCAGCGCATTGTGGGCGGGGGCAGGCACTATGGGGCCATGACTGCGGCCATGAGTGAGAGCGACATGCCGGACTGGGAGAAGCGCTTCCGCGCCCCTCGGGTCTCCCTGCCGGACTGGGCGGAGGACGCCCCCGACCGTTCCCTGTTCGTGTCGAACGCGACGGGGACGTACGAGCTGTACGCCTGGGACCGCGCCAGCGGAGAGCAGAGGCAGGCGACGAACCGGCCGAACGGCACGACGGACGGGCTGCTCTCCCCGGACGGCGCGTGGATCTGGTGGTTCGACGACAAGGACGGTGACGAGTTCGGCGTCTGGCGCCGCCAGCCCTTCGGGGGCGGCGCCGACGAGGAGGCGGCACCGGGCCTGGAGCCGTCCTACCCCTCGGGCCTGGCACTCGGCCGGGACGGCCGCACGGCGGTCGTCGGCCGCTCCACGGATGCCGAAGGTACGACGATCTACCTGGTCAGAGCCGGTGAGGCACCGTCCGAGATCTACCGGCACGCGGAGTCCGCGGGCGTCGGCGACCTCTCCCACGACGGGTCGCTGATCGCGATCGAGCACACCGAGCACGGTGACGCGATGCATTCGGCGCTGCGGGTGGTCCGCCCCGACGGCACGAAGGTGGCGGAGCTGGACGACACCAGGGGCGGCGCGGAGGAACTGGGCCTGGAGGTGCTGGGCTTCGCCCCGGTCGACGGCGACCCGCGGCTGCTCATCGGCCATCAGCGCCGGGGCCGCTGGGAGCCGCTGGTCTGGGACGTCGTGACCGGCGGGCAGACGGACCTGACCCTGGACCTGCCGGGCGACGTGAGCGCCGAGTGGTATCCGGACGGCAGCGCCCTGCTGATCGCGCACAGCCACAAGGCCCGCAGCGAACTCTTCCGCTACGACCTGGGGACGCACGAGCTGACCCGGATCCCCACCCCGCCGGGATCCGTCTCCGGGGCCACGGCCCGCCCGGACGGCACGGTCGAGTACCTCTGGTCGTCGGCCGCCGAGCCGCCGGTGGTCCGCTCCACGACGGGCGCGGTCGTCCTGGACCCGCCGGGGATGAAGTGTCCCCCGTCGGTCCCGGTCACGGACGCGTGGGTGGAGGGTCCGGGCGGCCTCATCCACGCCCTGATCCAGAAGCCGGCCGGCGCGGTCGGCCCGCTGCCCACCGTCTTCGACCTGCACGGCGGCCCGACCTGGCACGACAGCGACGGCTTCGCGGCCGGCCCGGCGGCCTGGGTGGACCACGGCTACGCGGTGGTCCGCGTCAACTACCGCGGCTCCACCGGCTACGGCCGCGCCTGGACGGACGCGTTGAAGCACCGGGTGGGCCTGATCGAGCTGGAGGACGTCGCGGCGGTGCGGGACTGGGCGGTCGAGTCCGGTCTCGCCGACCCGGACCGGCTGATCCTGACCGGCGGTTCCTGGGGCGGCTACCTCACCCTCCTCGGCCTCGGCACCCAGCCCGCGTCCTGGGCGGTGGGCATCGCCGTCGTCCCGGTCGCCGACTACGTCACGGCGTACCACGACGAGATGGAGTC
The DNA here is from genome assembly GCF_001005085.2 of Streptomyces humi. Taxonomy (GTDB): domain Bacteria; phylum Actinomycetota; class Actinomycetes; order Streptomycetales; family Streptomycetaceae; genus Streptomyces; species Streptomyces humi. The sequence goes on along the minus strand of NZ_LBMU02000089.1, from coordinate 76,372 downwards.
ACTGAAGGCGATGGACCGCACGCTGCTGGGCGGCACGCCGGAAGAGGTCCCCGACCGCTTCGCGGCCTCCTCGCCCCTGACCTACGTCGACGACGTGAAGGCCCCCGTCTACATCTCGGCCGGCGTCAACGACCCGCGCTGCCCGATCCGCCAGATCGACAACTACGTCAGCCGCCTGGCGGCCCGCTCGGCCCCCCACGAGGTGTACCGCTACGACGCGGGCCACGGTTCCCTGGTGGTCGACGAACGCATCAAACAACTGAGGCTGGAGATGGAGTTCGCGGAACGCCACCTGAAGGAGAAGGCCGAGGCACCCCTTTGACCGCACGGCACACTGAGCACACCGGCTGGGAAGCCGAGCACTGCTGACGCGCGGTACTGAAGCGCCCCGTAGGGGCGCTGGGGGTACTCTCGGCCGAAGGCTGGGGGAGGAACCGCGCGCTCAGCCCCCGCCCAGCCGCGGATACGAAGCGGCCGCCCCCACCCGCCCCCCTCTCAACTCACCGAGACGGGTGGCTGGGTGGGCGGCACCCGCCCCGACAACTCGGCCAACCCCCTCCGAGTCGCGGCCACCACCACCCGGTCGCCGCCCCGCATCACGTACTCCCCGTCCGCGACCCCCGCCCGGCCCTCCAACCCCAGCACCCGCCAGGCCCCCGCCCGGAACGCGCCCGCCACGGTCCGCCCCTCCAACTGCGGATGCCCGCCCACCGCCAGCACCGCCACCAGCAGCACCTTCCGCTCCACCGGCACCGCCCCGAGGATCTGCCGCCCCAGCATCGCCCCCGCGAAGGACGGCGCCGCCAGGTACGACACGCTCCGGCTCCGGGTGAGCGCCCGCGGATGCGCCGCCCGCAGCGTCCGGTACACGGCGGTCGCGAAGTCGTCGTCGTACAGCCGCAGCACGGCCTTGAGATCCGGCCGCACGGACCGCGCGTACAGCACGGCCTCCAGATTCGTCGTGTCCGCGCTGGTCACCGCGAGCAGCGCCTGCGCCCGATGGATCTTGGCGGCCTCCAGGACCCCTTCCTGGGTGACGTCCCCGAGCACCACCGGCACCCGCAGCCGCCGTGCCACCGCCAGCCCGCGCGCGTCCGGATCGGACTCCACGCACACCACCGGGACGTGCAGTTCGTGCAGCCGGGTCAGCACCCGCGTGCCGATCTTGCCCAGCCCGAGCAGCACCACGTGCCCGCTCAGCCCGCGCGGCGGCTTCCGCAACGCGGACGCGGTCCGGAAGGTCCCGAGCGCTTCGAGCACCGCCGCCAGCAGTACCGGCAGCAGCAGCAGGCCCATCAGCCCCGACAGCAACTGGAGGATCTGCCGGCCGACCGAGGCCCCGATCGCGGGATCGTCGATGGCGAACAGGTCGAGGAGCGTGTAGTAGAAGGCCCGTACCGGATGGATGCCCGTCACCACGGACAGCGCGATCGCGAGCGCGATCACGCACCCCGCGAGCCCGGCCAGCGACCACCTGAGCCGTCGCGAGAACAGCGAGGCGAGCGCCGGTACGACGCCGGCCCCGACCCCGCCGCCGCGTCCGCCCGGTGCCGTCGTCCCTGCGGACGTCGACACCTGCTCCAGCACCATCACGCCCCGCTCGCCCGCGGCCCGTACCTCCGCCTCGTCGGGCAGCAGCCGCGGCCCCTGGTCACCCGCGACGCCCGCGGGCAGTGGACCGGTGTTGTTGGGGGAGAGCAACGCCAGCGGGAAAGAGCCCGGTCGGGTGCCCTGCCGGGTCACCGCACCGGACCCGGGCGGCAGTTCGACCGCCCGCAGCACCAGCCCGTCGGTCTGGATGACCTTGCCGTTCCCGGCGAGCGCGGTGGCGGCGAGCGCGGGGGCCGCGGTGTCGGCGTCGGAGAGCACGGTCGTGGCGGCGTCCCCCGCACCGCCGTCCGCGTCCCCGATCGCCAACGCGGCCGCCTGGTCGAGGAGTTCCTCGATGTGCTGGCCGAGCCGCCGGTTGTACAGCCGCAGCACCAGCCGCAGCCGGGGGTTCAGCCGACGGGCGGTGAGGGCGGCGCGGATGTTGGTCTCGTCGTCGTCATAGACGAGGGCGAGCGCGGCGGCCCGTTCCACACCCGCCTCGGCGAGCACGGCCTCGGTCGCCTCGGGGGCCTCCAACACGCGTTCCCCGTGCGGGCCTTCCCCGGTGCCCGGACCGGGGCCGCCGGTCCCACCGGCGCTGCCGCTGCCGCCGTTCCCGCCGTTGCCGCCCGCCCGTGCGACGGCGGCGCTGACCACCCGGTCCAGCAGCGCGGCCGAGGCGGCACGGGCGCGTCCCACGACCGGTGGGCGGGCGGTGCGTTCGTTCGGCGGCACGACCAGGGTGACCTGTTCGCCGTACACCGTGCGCAACTCGGCGGCCAGCCGGTGCGCGAGCCCGTCGTCCCCGCACACCACCATGGGTGCCGGGCCACCACCTTGATACGGAACGCTCGCCACGAGGGAAAAGACTGCCTCAACGGGACGCATGGTTCCAGCAACGAAGTGAACAGCCGCCCCGGTCCGCCCGTAGGGAGGGGGAGGGAGCATAATCCCGGATCTGACCGAAGTGCCGGAGGTATCCGACCCGTGGCCATCACCGAGAAAGCCGCCCCGCCCGGGCCGGCCCCCCACGACGAGCGCCCCGGCGGTGCCGACACCACCGAACACGCCGAACGCACCGATCACGCCGATCACGCCGAACGCACCGGGCGCGCTGACCGTCCTGCCGGCCCTGTCGGCGCCGCCCGTTCCGAGCAGGAGGGCTGGCACCTCAACTCGCCCTTGGTCCTGACCCTGTTGCTGCTTCTGGTCGTGGTCTTCCAGGGTCCGGTGCGCGGTGCGCTCGCGAAGCCGGTGATGCAGAGCTGGATGACGGTGTTCGTGGCGGTGGTCGTCCAGGCGCTCCCCTTCCTCGTGCTGGGCGTACTGCTCTCCGCGGCGATCGCGGTGTTCGTACCCCCCTCGTTCTTCGCGCGCGCCCTGCCCAGCCGCCCCGCCCTGGCCGTTCCGGTCGCGGGCCTGGCCGGTGTGGTCCTGCCGGGCTGCGAGTGCGCGTCGGTCCCGGTGGCCGGAGCCCTGGTCCGCCGGGGCGTCACGCCCGCCGCGGCCATCGCCTTCCTCCTCTCCGCCCCGGCGATCAACCCGATCGTGCTGACGGCGACGGCCGTGGCGTTCCCGCGCGACCCCGAGATGGTGCTGGCCCGGTTCGGCGGCAGCCTCCTGGTGGCGTGCGCGATGGGCTGGCTGTGGCAGCGGCTCGGCCGCACCGACTGGCTGCGCACGCCGGCGCACGCGCACCACGAGGGCGAGACGAGGATGGAGGCCTTCTGGTCCTCGGTCCGGCACGACACCATGCACGCGGGCGGCTTCCTGGTGCTCGGCGCGATGGCCGCGGCGACGCTGAAGGCCGTGGCCCCGGCGGAGTGGCTGCGGACCGCGGCCGCCAACCCGGTGGTGGCGATCCTGGCCCTGTCGGTCCTGGCCGTGCTGCTGTCCATCTGCTCGGAGGCGGACGCGTTCGTGGCGGCCTCCCTGACCCAGTTCTCCCTCACCGCCAAGCTGGCGTTCCTGATCGTGGGCCCGATGATCGACCTCAAGCTCTTCGCGATGCAGGCGGGCACGTTCGGCCGCGGCTTCGCCCTGCGGTTCGCCCCCGCCACCTTCGCCGCGGCCATCGCGGGCGCGGTCCTGACCGGGGCGGTGCTGCTGTGAACCGGCAGGCACAGGCGGCGGTGATGTTCCTGGTGGGGGCGGCCCTGCTGCACGCGGGCCTGACCGACCTCTACCTCCGCTACGTCAAGGCGGGCCTGCAACCGCTCATCCTGGCGGCGGGCGCGGTCCTGATCGTCGCGGCCCTGGCGACGGCGTGGTACGAGTGGCGAGCCCGCACCCGCACCCGCACCACATCCGGAGACGACCACACCCACGACCACGACCAGACCCACGACCACGACCAGACCCACGACCACGACCAGACCCACGACCACGCCCATCCGGAACCCCGTATCTCGTGGCTCCTGGTCCTTCCCCTCCTCGCCCTGATCCTCGTCGCCCCGCCCGCGCTCGGCTCCTACAGCGCGGTGCGCGCGGGCACGGCCCTGCAACAGCCTTACGGCTACATGAAGTTGCCGAAGTCGGACCCGATCCCGATCAACCTGGTCGACTACGCGGGCCGCGCGGTCTACGACCACGGCCGTTCGTTCGGCGGCCGGAGCGTGCGCATCACCGGTTTCGTGGCCCTGGACAAGAGCGGCGCCCCCTACCTGGTGCGGATGGCCCTCAACTGCTGTGCGGCGGACGCCCAGCCGGTGAAGGTGGCCCTGACGGGCAAGATCCCCCCGGTCCTCCAGCCGGACGCCTGGCTCCAGGTGACGGGCACCTACACCGCACGCGTCACCCACGACCCGGTGAACAACGGCCCGATCCCGTACCTGAACGTCACACAGGCCAAGCCGATCCCGGTACCGTCCGACCCGTACGACGAGAGCTGGAACAACTGACCCCGGTCAGGGCCATGCGCGCTCGACACGGTCACACCGCACCGCGTACACCGCCGGGCCGCCCTTCGCGACGGCCTGGTTTGGACACGAGGCCGTAGGGGGTGTCGAAGGCGTCCCGTACGGCGGATGCCGCCTCCCTGATCTCGCTCATGCGGAGTCCCAGGGTGCGCGGAGAACGAAGGACGTGTGCCTCGGCCACCGCGATGAACGGCACCGAAGGCTGCCCTTTCCGTACTGGCTCGACCTGGTGCACCGGCGGCGCTCCGGCGGCCCGGCCCTTCACCCACGACACGAGGGTCGACTGCGGACACCCTCGATCGGGATGCCAGTCCCGGCCGGGGAGGGTGGGTGGGCGGGTAGTTCTTTCCCCCGGTTCTTCAAGGAGGTCAGCGGCCCACCGGACCCTCGCGGACAAGGGTCCGGCGAGCCCGGGACATGGACGGCGTCCGGAGCCCGGCGGGCTCAGTGACGGCGGTCCCTGACCTTCAACTCGCCTATGAAAGCGGCCCAGGCGGTGGCGTCGAAGCACAGCGCCGAACCCTGCGGGACCTTGCTGTCACGTACGGGGACGGCGCCGGGGAACCCGTCGGCCACCTCCACGCAGTCGCCCCCCTCCTGATTGCTGTAGCTGCTCCTGCGCCAGGCGGCGTCGTTCAGATCGGGACGGGACGTTCGCTCCACGGTGACTGTCCTCCATCACGGATCGGATCATGTCGAGCGACATGAGCGGGGGCAGGGCTGCCGCCCGTAGCCGATCGTAGGTCAGCGCGAAGCTCCTGACCTCGTGCGGATCCTCGACGAGTTGGCCGTAGTGAGCGCCCTCCGTGTAGGCGGCTTCCGAGCCGTCCGGCATTGTCAGGAGCGTGAGCGAGCCGCCCATGACGTCGTGCTCACCCTGGTCGAACGGCAGTACCTGCACGGTGAGATGAGACCCCGTCGCGACGTCGAGCACTCGCTCCAACTGCTCCCGCATGACCACCGGGCCGCCGACCGGCCGCCTCAGTACCGCCTCGTCGAGGACCACCCACAACTCCGGCCGGTCGGCCCCGCCGAGCCGTTCCTGACGGCCCATACGGGCGGTGACCCGCTCCTCCAACTGTTCCTTGCCGTCGAGTGTTCGGCCGACACTCAGCACGGCTCGCGCGTAGTCCTCCGTCTGCAACAAACCCGGCACCACGTGCGCCGCGTACTGCCGGATGACCACCGCCCGCTCCGAGTACGCCATGAACTTCCGTGACCAGTCCGGAAACGCCTCCCGGTGCACGTACGGCCACAGCTCCGCCAGCAGGTCGTCGGTGCCCAGGACCGTGTCCAGCGCCCGCGCCAGTTCGAGCGTCGGCTTCGCTCCGGAGGCCCGCTCGATCTGGGTGATCCGGGTGCTCACCACGTGCACGGCGGCGCCCAGTTCGGCCTGGGTCAGCCCGGCGGCGAGGCGCAGCCTCCGTACCCGCGCGCCGAACAGCGCCGCCATCGACGTACTGGAGTCGATTCCGTTGGCCAAGGCGTCACTTCCGTCCCTTACGAACCGAGAAGTAAGGCTGTGTCACCTTCCGAGCCTAGGACGCCGGGACGACTCTTGAGTACGGAACGTGACGACTCGTGTACAGGTGAGGATTGGCGGGCTGTGCTGACAGAAACGGTCACATCGGAGAAGGAACCCAAGGAGCCCCGTTGGAGCGCGCAGTTCGCGTCCTCCGCCCAAGGGGCGCGGCACGCTCGGCACCAGGCCGTGCGGTGCCTGGCGGAGTGGGGCTTTCCCGCCGCGTCGGACGCGTCGTGCACGGTCGCTCTCGTCGTCGCCGAACTCGCCGCCAACGCGGTGCGGCACGGCCGGGTGCCGGGGCGCACCTTCGGTCTCCGGCTCGACTTCGACACCGCGGCGGACCTGGTGCGCGTCGAGGTCGCTGACGCCGCCGCGAAGAGGCCGCCGGCCGCCGCGCCCTCGTCCTTCCCCGACGGGGAGTCGGGCCGCGGTCTGCTCCTCGTGGACGCCCTGGCCCTGCGGTGGGGCTGGATGCCTCGTCAGCCCGTGGGCAAGACGGTCTGGGCGGAGGTGTCCGTGACGGCTTGTCGCCAGTGACGCCCGGCTTGTTCGGCCGCGACGAGGTCTACCGCGCACGACGCGGTCGACGGTCGGTGCTTCCCAACAGCCTGGCCTGCTCACTCTTCAACTGCGTGAACCGGTCGCGGGTGTACTCCCGCAGCCCGCGGCCGGGGAACCCCACGACCGACAGATGCTCCGTGAAGTCACCCTGCGCCCAGCGCGCGGCCCGCCACGTCCTGGCCGGTCTTGTCCTGCTTCAGAACCAGTGCAGGCAGTGCGGCGAGCGGTCGGCGCGGAACAGGGCGTCGGCGAGGGTGGCCGCGTCCGGGCGGTGGGCCGTGATGTGCCCGGCACGCACGAGCGTGCCGGGGGCGGTGCCGCCGAGGTAGACCGAGCCCAGGTCGGTGATGTCCAGGGAGAGGTCGGGGGCCCGGTCCGTCGGGACGCAGTCGGCCTTGCCGTCGCGGACGGTCAGCAGGTAGCGGTCGTGCTCGCCGAGGAACGGGTCGTCGACGTCGAGGACGAGCTCGCCGTCCGTGAACCAGCCGCGCGCGGTCAGCGCACGCGGAACGTCCAGCAGCCGCACCCAGAGCCAGTCCATGTCGCCGCTCACCTCGGCGGCGCGGTAGTCCGCGAGCTGCCAGCGCAGCGGGTGGTCGGGCGCGACGTGTTTGAACACGACCTTGGTGACCAGGTCGTGTTCGAGCAGGAACCGGGCCAGGGCCGTGTAGGCGGCGTCGTCGGTGGCGATGGTCTCGTCGACCGTCAGGGTTCCGGACTCGAGCGAGTAACTGGCATACCCGTCCGGGACGCCGTCGGTGTCCCGGTGGACGGCGATGTAGCGCGGCGCCGGGGAGATCGGGGGCTGCCCCGCGCGCAGGGCCCACCAGCGGTGCGGCCGGGACAGCGCGCCGGGCTGGGCGCGGCGGTAGCGGTCGTAGACCTCTTCCAGGATCTCGGCGCACTCGGCGCGCCGCAGTACCTCGACCGTGCCGGTCGTCGATGCGTCCGCGTCGGCCGTGCCGCGTGCCCGTGGGAGGGCGGGGGCGGCGCGGTGGCGGGGGACCGTCAGCTGTCGAGTGTAGGTCGCCGGTCCGTAGCCGAACCTGCGGTATATGAGCGCTTCGGAGGCCAGCAGCACGGAGAGGAAGTCCCCTCGGGCCCGCAGTCCGGTGAGCTGATGCCGCATCATCGCGCGGGCCACGCCCCGGCGCCGGTGCGAGGGCAGGACGCCGACGGCGGTCACCCCGGGGACCGGGACGGGGATCCCGCCGGGCAGGGTGAGCTCGAAGGAGTACGCGCCGGCGGTGCCGACGGGCCGCCCGTCCGCCGTCACGGCGAGCAGGCCGCGGTCCGTTTCGAACGCGGACCACCAGACCCCGCCGCCGTCCTCGGCCGGGGTCTCCGGGAAGAGCCCGAACGCGGCATGGAGCGTGTCGACGAAGACCTGACGGTCCTGGTCGGTCGTGGAACGTATCTCCATCGTCGGCGCTGCCTCCCCGCGGTCCTGCCACCACGGTGCGTGGTGTTCCGGCACAGTGCAGCGCCGACCGGCGGACGGGGTCAATCGAATTACGGCCGTCCCGGTTCCGGTTCCGGGACCGGCCCCGGTCCGCGCCACGCGCCGCCCCCGGCTACGCGCTGCCGACCGCGTCCTGGTCGTCCGCCGTCGCCCTCACTGTCGTCTCCGGGGCCGGAGCCGCGAGCGGGATCGTGCCGCCGTCGGCCAGGAGGGGCTTCGGGTCCCGTGAGCGGTGCGTGAGGCGGCGGGCCAGGGGTTCGGTGTAGCGGGCCGTCAGGGGGCCCAGGATGACGAGGATCAGGACGTAGGCCGTGGCCAGCGGGCCGAGTGAGGGTTCTATGCCCGCCGTGACGGCCAGACCGGCTATGACGATCGAGAACTCGCCGCGGGCCACCAGGGTGCCGCCCGCCCGCCAGCGGCCCCGCGCCGAGATCCCGGCGCGCTTCGCGGCCCAGTAGCCCGTGGCGATCTTCGTCAGCGCGGTGACGACCGCGAGCGCCAGCGCGGGCAGCAGCACCGGCGGGATGCTCGACGGGTCGGTGTGCAGGCCGAAGAAGACGAAGAAGACGGCCGCGAAGAGGTCACGCAGGGGCGCCAGGAGGTGGTGGGCGCCCTCCGCGACCTCCCCGGAGAGCGCTATGCCGACGAGGAACGCGCCCACCGCGGCGGAGACCTGGAGCTGCTGGGCGATGCCCGCGACGAGCAGGGTCAGGCCCAGCACGACAAGGAGCAGCTTCTCGGAGTCGTCGCTGGAGACGAAACGGGAGATGTGCCTGCCGTAGCGGACCGCGATCAGGAGGACCAGCCCGGCCACCCCGAGGGCGATGGCGAGGGTCAGGCTGCCCGCGGCCAGGCCCGCGCCGGCCAGCAGCGCGGTGACGATCGGCAGGTAGACGGCCATGGAGAGGTCTTCGAGGACCAGGATGCTCAGGATCACCGGGGTCTCCCGGTTGCCGAGCCGTCCCAGGTCGCCGAGGACCTTGGCGATCACCCCGGACGACGAGATCCAGGTGACGCCGGCCAGCACCACGGCCGCCACCGGCCCCCAGCCCAGCAGGAGGGCCATGACGGCACCCGGCAGCGCGTTGAGCGCGGCGTCCACCAGGCCCGCCGGGTACTGGGTCTTCAGGTTGGAGACGAGATCGCTGGCGGTGTACTCGAGACCGAGCATCAGGAGCAGCAGGACGACGCCGATCTCGGCGCCGATCGCGACGAACTCCTCGCTGGTGCCCAGCGGGTACAGGCCGCCTTTGCCGAAGGCGAGCCCGGCCAGCAGGTAGAGGGGGATGGGCGAGAAGCTGAAGCGTCCGGCGAGCCGGCCGAGCAGGCCCAGGCCGAGGATGATCGCCCCGAACTCGATGAGGAAGACGGCGGAGTCGTGCACGGAGGCCTCACTCCCGCCCGAGTATCGCGGCGGCCGCGTCGACGCCCTCACGGGTGCCGATCACGATGAGCGTGTCCCCGCCGGCCAGCCGGAAGTCCGGCGCGGGCGACGGAACCGCCTCGGCGCGGCGCAGCACGGCCACGATGGAGACACCGGTCTCGGTCCGCATCCGCGTCTCGCCCAGGAGACGGCCGTTCCAGTGCGACGTGGCGCTGAGTTCGATCCGCTCGGCGACCAGGCCGAGGTCGGTGGTGGAGAGCAGGTTCGGGCTGTGGTGCGTCGGCATCAGCGCGTCGATGAGCGCCGCCGTCTCACCCGAGGACAACCGCACCGACAAGGCGCACGCGTCGGGGTCCTCCTGGCGGTAGGCGCTCAGAATGCGCGATCCGTCCCGGTGCGCGACCACGGACAGTCTGCCCTGCTCCCGCGTGGTGAGGTCGTAACGGACCCCGATTCCCGGCAACGGCGTCCTGCTCAGGCGTGGAGCACCCAAGACCGTCTCCCTGTCTCGTCCTGTCGGTTTCTTTGCGCTTTCTTTAATGACACCCTAACGGGCGCGGCCGGAAAGCGGTTGCGAGCAGGGCGGGGCAGGGCAGGGCAGGGGAGGGGAGGGGAGCAGGAGGGCAGGGGGAGCGGGGCTGTTCTCAGGCCGGGTACGGGACGTAGCAGTCCAGGGCCGGGCGGTACAGGGACTGCCAGGTGCGGGCCCCGACGACACCGTTCGCGGGCAGGCCGTGGCAGGTCTGGATCCACTCGATCTTCTTCAGCAGGGCGGTGCCGTAGATCCCGTCGGGCGCCAGCTTGGGCGGCACGCCGCCCCAGGCGTTGCTGAGGCACTGCGCCTGTCTGACCGCCGCTCCGGTGTCGCCGTACGTGAGGGTCGGCCGGAAGCCCGCGGACACGTAGGCGCAGGAGTCCGCGGGGGTGGCGGCCACCGCGGTGTGGGGTGCGGCGAGGCCCAGCAGGGCGGTCGCGGCGAGCGTCGCGGCCGAGGTGAGCAGTCGGTTGCGTCTCATGCCCGCTCCTTCGGGGCGACTCCAGGGCGATTTCAGAGCGACTTCGCCCATGGTCGCGCGCGGGCGGTGGGGTCCGCGAGTCGAAAGCGGCCGGGGAGGGCGGTGGCGGCCGTCCTCCCCGGCCCCGCGGATCCGGTCAGCGCAGCCGCAGGGCCTCGCGGACCGTGGTGAACAGGTCGGTCTGGTTGGTGACGCCGAGGACGCGGTAGGCGAACGGCCCCTGCGCGGCGATCCGGACCTGCGTACCGGTGTGCTCCTGCGACAGGCCCGGCGTGTTGGACGAGTAGTTGACCTTCAGCTGCTGGCCCTCGTCGGTGACCAGGGTCGAGGACAGGCCGGGCGGGGTGGCCTCCAGCGGGACGATCTGGCTGGTGTGGCCGTGGTCGGCGGTGGTGACGACCAGCGTGTCGGGGTGCTTGGCCGCGTACGCGCGGGCGACCTTGACGGCCTTGTCGAACGCGGCGGTCTCGCCGATCTGGCCGCACGGGTCGGCCGCGTGGTCCTGCTTGTCGATGGAGGCGCCCTCGATCTGAAGGAAGAAGCCCTGCTTCGAGTGCTTGGCCTGCTGCTTGGCCTCCAGGAGCTGGATCGACTTGGTGGCGGAGTCCGCGAGGCTCGGCGTGGTGGCCGGGCGGTTCGGGTTGGAGGTGACGCAGCGCTGCGGGTCGGTGCCGCCGACGGCCGCCGCCTTGCCGGTCCACTCCACCGGCACGTTGCCGGAGGCGAGCAGGCCGAGCACCGGCTTGCCGGCCTTCGCGTTCTTCAGGCCGGCGCTGTCGGTGACCACCTGGTAGCCGAGCTTCTGCGCCTGCTGGGTGACGGTCAGGCCCTTGTACTTGCCGTCGGTCACGGTCTGGTCGAAGCGCTGCTTGCCGCCGCCGATGAGGACGTCGACCTTGTGGTTCACGGACTGCTCGGCGATCGAGCCGGGGCCGCCGGCCGCGATGGTGTCCTTCGCGCACTTGGCCATGTCGGCCGGGCCCTGGCAGGAACGGTCGGTGACGTGCGAGGCGAGCACGGCCGGGGTGGCGTCGGTGAGCTCGGCCGTGGTCACGCTGCCGGTGGCGTAGCCGTTCTTCTGCGCCAGCTCCAGGACGGTCTTCACGGCCTTGTCGCTGCCGGGCGTCTTGGAGATACGGCCGTTGACGGTCTTCACGCCGGTCGCCCAGCCGGTGCCGCTGGCCGCGGAGTCGGTGACGTAGTCCGGAGAGCCGTCCTCGTGCACGGCGTACGTGGTGTAGGCGCCGGTGAGCGGCAGCCTGTCCATGTTCAGGCGGCCGTTCGCGCCGACCGTGTAGTCGCGGGCGAGGGTGATCTCCGAGTCCCCCATGCCGTCGCCGATCAGCAGGATGACGTTCTTCGCCTTGCCGCCCTGGATGGCGTTCTTCGCCTGCTGGGCGCTGTCGAAGGCGCCGGCCGCGGTGGTCACCGCCACGGCGGCGGTGGCCGCGGTGATCACGGCGGTGGCGACCACGAGGTGACGGCGGGTGGATCGGGGCATGGATACGACTCCTTGGGCGTCCGGTGTGCGGATGCGATGACGACGCGGGTCAGATCACCATGTCCACGCAAAGCCAAGGTAAATGGCTGGCCCTGTTGGAGTATCGGAAACGTAACGTACGAGGTGAGCACGGCCCGCCCACGACACGGCCCGCCCACGGCACGGCCCGCCCACGGCACGGCCCGCCCACGGCACGGCCCGCCCACGCGGGGTCGCCCGGTCGCCGGTGTGCTAGGAACCGGTGGTGACGTCCGCCGTCTCGGCGGCCCCGGTCCCCGCGGAGGTGCGCCGGTCGCGCACGTCGACGAGCCCGCCGAGCAGGGCCATCCCCAGGCAGCCGAGCAGGATCACCGCGGACGGCGCCTTCAGCATCGACAGGCCGGACCCGGTGAGCAGCACGACCAGCGCCCAGCGCACCACGGGGCCCGCGACCCGGCTGGAGACGACGGACCCGAGCAGCACGCCCGGGACGGCTCCGATCAGCAGGGTCGCCGCCAGCCCCAGGTCGGCGTCGCCGACGAGGACATGGCCGAGGGCGGCGGCGGCCACCATGGGGATGGCCTGCACCAGGTCCGTGCCGACGAGGTGATTGGCCTTCAGCCGGGGGTGGGCCAGCATCAGCATCACGATGATCAGGGAGCCCGAGCCGACCGAGGTCATCCCCACGATCACCCCGCCGACCAGTCCGATGAGCGGCGTCACCACGGGCCGTACCGGTACGTGCTCGTCCTCGTCGGCCGGGTCCGGGCGGCGGCGGTCGAGCCAGAGGCGGGCCAGCATGCCGGCGACGGCGAGCAGCAGCGCCGTACCGACGACGTACTTGACGCGCTGCTGGAGCGCGTCGCCGTCGCCGAGCGCGCGGAGCAGGAACACCCCGCCGAACGCGGCCGGTACGGCGGTGGGCAGCAGTCGGCGCACGATGTCCCAGCGCACGGTGCCCGCACGCTGGTGGACCAGGGCGCCGAACGGCTTCATGAACACGGACGCGGCCAGGTCGCTGCCGATGGCCGCCGTGGGGTTCACTCCGAACACCATGACCATGATCGGGGTCATCAGCGCTCCGCCGCCCATGCCGGTGAGCCCCACGGCAAAGCCGACCAGGGCCCCCGCGATGACGATCGGAACGGTGGAATGCATGCGCGGGACCTTAACCACCATTCCTATGGGAAAGGTGTGGAAAGGCTGCTCGCTCCGCTCTCACCTGCGTGTTTCAGCGGCCTGAAGCCCGTGCCGGCGGACTGAAACCGGGCTGAAGCCGAACTGAACCGGGGCGGCCGCAAGCTCTGCGGCATGACTTCGACCGACCACGAACTCGCGATCGCAGCCACCGGGTTGCGCAAGGCCTACGGGGACAAGACGGTCCTCGACGGCATCGACTTCCAGGTGCCCGCCGGCACCGTCTTCTCGTTGCTCGGGCCGAACGGCGCGGGCAAGACCACCGCCGTCAACATCCTCTCCACGCTGATCTCCGCCGACGGCGGCGAGGCCCGGATCGGCGGACACGACCTCGTCGCCGAGGCCCAGGCGGTACGGGCCGCGATCGGCGTCACCGGCCAGTTCTCCGCGGTGGACGGACTGATCACCGGCGAGGAGAACATGCTCCTGATGGCCGACCTGCACCACCTGCCCCGCGCCGAGGGGCGCCGGGTGGTGGCCGAGCTCCTGGAGCGCTTCGACCTGGTGGAGGCCGCGAAGAAGGCCGCCTCCACCTACTCCGGCGGCATGAAACGCCGGCTCGACATCGCCATGACCCTGGTCGGCAGCCCTCGGGTCATCTTCCTCGACGAGCCGACCACCGGCCTCGACCCGCGATCCCGCCACACCATGTGGCAGATCATCCGGGAGCTGGTCGCCGGCGGCACCACCGTCTTCCTCACCACCCAGTACCTGGAGGAGGCCGACCAGCTCGCCGACCGCATCGCCGTGCTCAACGGCGGCAGGATCGTCGCCGAGGGCAGCGCCGAGGAACTCAAGCGGCTGGTACCGGGCGGCCACGTCCGGCTCCGGTTCACCGACCCGGTGACCTACGAGCAGGCGGCCACCGCGTTGCGCGAGACCACCCGCGACGACGAGGCGCTCACCCTCCAGATCCCCAGCGGCGGCAGCCAGCGCGAACTGCGCGCCATCCTCGACTGGCTGGACGCCGCCGGCATCGAGGCCGACGAACTCTCGGTGCACACCCCCGACCTGGACGACGTGTTCTTCGCCCTGACGGGCAGCCCCGCAGCCACCGACACCGCCACCGACACCGACACCGCCGTCACCGCCAAGGAGACCGTCCGATGAGTACCGCATCCTCTGCCCCGCGGGCGTACGCCTTCCGCGACAACCTGACCATGCTGCGGCGCAACCTCCTGCACGCCCGCCGCTACCCCTCGCTCACCCTGAACCTGCTGCTCACCCCGGTCATCCTGCTGCTCCTCTTCGTCTACGTCTTCGGCAACGTGATGAGCGCCGGCATCACCGGCGGCCACGCCGACCGGTCCCAGTACGTCGACTACCTGGTCCCCGGCATCCTCTTCCTGACCGTGGCCATGACCTCGCTCGGCACCGCGGTGTCCGTGGCCACCGACATGACCGAGGGCATCATGGCCAGGTTCCGCACCATGGCGATCTCCCGCGCCTCCGTGCTGATCGGCCACGTCGTCGGCAGCGTGATCCAGACCATGATGGCCCTGGTGCTGGTCCTGGGCATCGGACTGGCCATCGGGTTCCGGCCCGACGCCGCGCCGCTGGAGTGGCTCGCGGCGGCCGGTCTGATGGCCCTGGTCAGCGTCGCGGTCACCTGGCTCGCCGTCGGTATCGGTCTGATCAGCCCCAACGCCGAGGGCGCCAGCAACATCGGGACCCCGCTGGTCATGCTGCCGTTCCTGTCCAGCGCGTTCGTACCGGTGGACGCGATGCCGGGCTGGTTCCGCTGGTTCGCCGAGTACCAGCCCTTCTCGCCCTTCATCGAGACCCTGCGCGGACTGCTGTTGGGCAGCGAGATCGGTACGGAGAACGCGGTGCTGGCCATCGGCTGGAGCCTGGGCCTGACCGTGCTGGGCTACTTCTGGTCCAGGGCGGTGTTCAACCGCGAGCCCCGGCAGTGAGCTCGTGCAGGGCCGCCGTCCGCAACTGATCCCGCCCCAGGGCCGCGTACCCCGACCTCGCGTCGGCGTACGCGGCCCCGTCCGCGTTCTCGGCGGCCTCCCGGGACCGGGCCGAGGACATGGTCGGCAGGTCCCGCATCACCGGCAGCCGCTCCGCCAGCGCCAGCAGCCGTACCGCCGCCGTGTCGCCCCGGGCCAGTCCGGCGAACCCGAGCGCCAGCAACACCGAGCCGTACACGGGGAGTTCGAGCAGATCCCCGGCACCGGGCGCGCCGGAGGCGGCACCGGAGCCCCCGGCGGCATCGGGGCCCGCGGCGGGATCGGGGCCGGAGTCCGACAGCATGGCGAGCAGTCGCTCCCGCAGGCCGTCGGCCAGGTGTGCCACCGGCTCCACCCGGCCGTGCTGCGCGTGCGCCGCGAGTGCAGCCGCCTGTACCTGGAGCGACCAGGACTCCAGGAACGGGTCGTCCGCCGCCAGCCGGCTGGCCTCCCGGATCCCTCCGGCCGCCTGCCGCCAGAGCCCGAGACCGACCTCGGTCAGCCCCCGGGCCAGCGCGATCTCCGCCCGCGCCTGGAGCAGTTCGGGGGTGAAGGCCTGCGGCGACTCCGGCTGCCGGTCCGGGGCGGCCAGGCCCAGCCAGTACTCCGCCTCGTCGATCTCCCCGCGTTGCAGACAGGCGGACACCAGCCCGTAGCGGACGCCGATCGCGTCCGACCAGCCGCCGACCTCGCCGATCGCGTCCGCGGCCCGCAGATGGTCGTACGCCTCGGCGCCGCGCTCCGTCTTGAGGCACAGCTCGCTGATCCGCCCGTGACTGAGCAGCAGCATGATCGGATTGCCGAGCGGCCGCACCAGGGCGAGCATCCGGCGCGCGTGGTCCAGCGCCCGCTCCGTGTCGTAGGCGGTCTCCCACAGATAGCTGGCGACGCCCGAGGCGAGGCCCGCCAGCAGCGGTTCGCCGGAGTCGCACAGCTCCCGCAACCGGGCCCAGTCCGGCGGGTGCATGTCCGGGACGGCGGACAGCACGGTGGCCAGCGCCCGCATCACGGTGTCCGGCGGGGCCGGCGGCAGCCGGCGCAGCGTGACCAACTGGCGTACGGCGTGCGGGCCGTAGCCCATGAAGAGGCCGGCCGTGCAGATCGCCGCCGCGCTCCGCACCGCCTCCACGTCCTCCGGGTGCCCGGGCTCCGGGCGGTACCTGGACAGCGGTCCGCCGGTCTCGGCGGCGAGCGTCACGAACCGCAGGTAGTTGTTGCCGACGGACCACAGGGAGGCCAGTACGGCGGTGAGCGCGGCGATCGCCGGGCAGTCGGTCCGGGCCAGCGCGTACCGCAGCGCCAGGACCAGGTTGTCCTGCTCGGCACGGACGCGGTCGAACGCGGCCACCGCCTCGTCGCCGAACATCGCGTCGTGGTACGCCCGGCCGAAGTCCCGTGCCCAGGACAGGAACCGGTCCGTCACCAGCGCGGCCTCGCCCGCCTCGGCCCGCCGCGCGGCACCGAACTCCCGCAGCGTCTCCAGCATGTGGAAACGCACCCCGGAAGGGCCTTCCCCCACCTTGATCAGGGACTGGTCGGCCAACTGCTCCAGCAGATCCAGCGTGCCGCCGTCCCCGGTCCCGTGTTCGCCGAGCACGTACTCCGCCGCGTCCGCGTCGAAACCGCCCGGGAACACCGACAGCGCGCGCAGCGCCGCCCGGCCCTCGGGTTCCAGCAGGTGCCAGCTCCACTCGACGACGGCCTGGAGCGTGCGGTGCCGCTCCGGTGCGTCCCGGGCGCCCCCGCGCAGCAGCGCGAAACGGTCCTGGAGGCGGCGCGCGATGTCGGCCACGGACAGCACGCGCACGCGGGCCGCGGCCAGCTCCACGGCCAGCGGGAGCCCGTCCAGGTGCCGGCAGATCTCGGCGACCTGCGCGGCGGGCAGTTCCACGCCGGGTCTGGCGGCCCGCGCCCGCTGCGCGAAGAGCTCGGCGGAGGTCGCCGGCGACAGCTCCGGCAGCGCGTACACGGACTCCGAGGTCAGCCCAAGAGGAGCCCGGCTGGTGGCCAGCACCCGCAGCTCCTTCGACCGCGAGACCAGCGCCTGTACGAGAGCGGACGCGGCGGCGACGACGTGCTCGCAGTTGTCCAGTACCAGCAGCGCGGGCCCCGGTCCCAGCGCCGCGAGGATGCCGCTCACCACGTCCTTGCCGCCCGCGGGCTGACGGCTGTCCGGGCCGCCGACGGCGGAGGCCACCTCGTCCGCCACGTCGTCGTCCGCGGTGACACCGGCCAGGGGCACGAAGTGCACGACGGACTGTTCGGCCGCTCGGCTCACCGCGTGCGAGAGCCGGGTCTTGCCCAGGCCGCCGGGGCCGACGACGGTGACCACCCGGGCACCCCGCAGCAGCCCGGCCACGGCGGCGATGTCGGCGTCCCGCCCCAGCAGCGGGTTCGGCTCGTGCGGCACGCCGTGCCGGGCGGCCGGCACGTCCGTGCGCAGCAACTCCTGGTGGACGGCCCGCAAACCGGGCCCCGGGTCGGCCCCCAGCTCGTCCCGCAGGCGGCGGCGGTAGGCGTCGAACCGGGTCAGGGCCGCGGCCCGGCCCGTGGTGGCCGCCTCGCAGCGCAGCAGCTCGGCCAGCACCTCCTCGTCCCGCGGCAGCGTCCGGGCCAGCTCCGCCAGCGGCGCGGCGGCCTCCGACCGCCGCCCGACCCGGGCGAGCGCCAGCGCCCGCGACCGGATCAGCGCGCGGTGCACCCGCACCCGTTCGACGCGCAGCGCCACCACCGGGTCGTGCAGATCCTCGTCCGCTCCGGCGCCGACGTTCCCGTCCCAGAGCGCCAGCCCCGCCTCCGCCCGCGCGAGGGCCGCGTCGTGGTCGCCGGCCCGCGCCCGCTCCGCGCTCGCCGCCTCGTGCAGCGCCAGCGCCGTGGCGTCGACCTGCGTCCCGTCCAGCGCCAGCCGGTACCCGGCCGGTGTGCTGACGATCAGCTCGGCACCCAGCTGCGACCGCAGCCGCGACACCAGGACCTGCACCGCCTTGCCCGGCCGCTCCGGCTGTTCGTCCGGCCACAGCCCCGCCACCAGCCGCCCCGTGCTGCACCCGGTGCGCAGGTCCCCGGCGAGCAGCGCCAGCAGTCCGCGCAGCCGGGGCGCGGTGATCTCCCGGCCGCGGCAGACGACTCGGGGCAGCAGGGTCAGCTCGGTGGTCACCCGTGCAGATTAGTTGGGGTGCGCTCCCCTTCGACGCCCTTGGGCGAAGGTACTTTCGAACGCCCTCCGGAGACCGGTACACGGCCACGGCACACTAGAATCCGGCCGTCGTCCGGGCAGCGCGCCGGAACACACCTCCGGAACGCACTCCGGAACACACCTCCGGAACGCGCCTTCGAAACGCGCCTCCGGAACACACCGGGGTTCTTCGGGGCGGAGGGGGAGCGCATGGGCTGGCCGCGGTGGGGCCGGAGACGGGCGGCGGGCCCCCTGCTCCCGTTGCCCGGTCCCTGCTGGTCCCGGCGGCACACCCTGCGTACCGCGCGCCTGCTGCTCTACACCCCCGAGACGTCCCTGGACCTCGCCGCCGCCCTGGCCGCCGCCTCGGACGCCGAGGCCCAGCGGTGGCTCGGCTGGGGCGAACGCGTCCTGTCCGACCCGCACGTCGTCAAGACCCTGCTCGGGCTGCGGCCCGGGGACACCGGCGCCCTGCGTTCGTCCCGGACGACCAGGAACCTGCTGGCCCAGCCCTGGGAACCGGGTCCCGACGACGAGGTGATACTGGTCGCCGTCCGGCTGGACGACGGCAGGTACGCCGGGAGCACGGGGGTGCATCCCGGCACCGGCGAGATCGGCGGCTGGCTCGCCCCCGACGCGCGCGGACAGGGGCTGGGCACCGAACTGTTCACGGCCGCCGTGCTCCTCGCCCACACCCACCTGGGGCTGCGGACGGTACGGGCGGGACACGAACCGGCGAACGGCGCGAGCGCGCGGGCCCTGGCGAACGCCGGTTTCGTCGCCGCCGACGGGCCGTCGCGCCACACCCTCCCGGACGGCCGCGAGATCGAGGCCCGCTGGCTGGAGCACACGACGACGACGCGCACCGCCCGCTGCCCCGGCACGGGCCCGCCCGCGCCACCCGCCTGACGGACCGACGGGCACTTCCCCGAAAGCACCCGGCAGCCCCCGCCCCCCGTCCCCCCGACACCTCTCTCCGGGTTACCTACGGGAGCCGCAGCCTGGGTGGAAGGCGTGGGTTTCCTTGGGGAGCGGCAGTTCGGGTGGAGGGCGTGGGTTATCTGGGGGAGCCGCAGTTTGGGTGGAGGGCGTGGGTTATCTGCGGGAGCCGCAGTTCGGGTGGAGGGCGTGGGTTACCTGGGGGAGCCGCAGCCCCGGCGGAAGGCGTGGGTTGTCTGCGGGAGCGGCAGTTCGGGTGGAAGGCGTGGGTCACCTGGGGGAGCCGCAGCCTGGGCAGAAGGCGGCGCCTTCCGGTACGGCCGCTGAACACGCGGAGCACCGGTCCGACTGGGCGAGTTGATGGCCGCAGCCGGAGCAGAAGGCGGCGCCGCGGGTCTCGGTGCGGCAGTGCGGGCACACCAACTGCCGGGGCGTGGTGGGGTCGTAGCCCTGCCCCGTCCGCTGTCCCGCCGCGTACGCGCGCTGCGACGCCATGTCGTTGAGGCCGCGCTGCTGGGCCGCCATGGCCTCGGCCGCGGTGTCCGGCGC
Organism: Streptomyces humi; assembly: GCF_001005085.2. GTDB lineage: Bacteria > Actinomycetota > Actinomycetes > Streptomycetales > Streptomycetaceae > Streptomyces > Streptomyces humi. Next base: position 56,621 of record NZ_LBMU02000089.1, on the reverse strand, counting down.
GCAGCGCAGGCACAGGCCCTGGGCGGCGTTCCAGCACCGGCCGCACACGTAGTCGGTGCAGCGTGCGCAGCGGTTGAAGTGCCCCTGGGCGTTGTCGATCGCCCGCTGGAACGCCTGGTCGCGGGCGCGCCCGTAGCCCGCGCCGGCGAGCCCGTCGGCGGCCGAGGTCAGTCCGGTGCCGGTGCGCCCGAGCAGCCCCCACGCCACGTCGACGCCCTTGCGCAGCCAGGTGGCCGCCCGCTCCCCGCCGTACGGCTCGAACGGCGAGCGCCAGGTGTCGTAGCAACGCGCACACGAGAACTCGAACTGGAACCCCGCCCCGGTCCCGTTCCGCTCGCACAGATCCCGGTGGTTGTTGCTGAAGTAGATCTCGCCGCTCATGTGGTCCCCCCACAGATCAGGCCAACGGCAGACATGCCGTACGACGCTGGGAAAACGGTACTGGTTCTGGCCAACGGCAACGACTTCCGGCCATACCGGTACGGCAAAGTCGGCTCCGCGGCAGGCCGGGCGGCACGAGCGCGTCCGGTTCCGCCCGGCCCCGGTCGGCGGCCCGGCCATTGGCACGGTCCACGCGTATTGCGTTCGCACTGGTCAGGGGTGTGGTAGCGGTTGCTGCAAAGACGGCCCGGAATATTGTCATCGGGCGCGGCCGTCGCCGATGACGTCGAAAGGCTCCGGGGTGCATTCGGGGCGCATGTTAGGCTTCAATGAGATTTCTCGAAGGTCAACCTACGGGGGAAGTATGGTGACCAATCTCCCGGGTGGGCAACGACCGTCCCACCTGGCGCTGCATCTGATGTTCGCGATCCAATGCAGCGTGGCTTTTATGATCGCCCTCAACCTGCTGGCCTCGCATCCCAGGCCGGCGCAGATCGTCGGTTTTCTGATCACTCTGCCGCTGGTCGGCCTGGTTCAGGTCATACATTGCGCCCCCGCCGCGCAGGGGTTACGGGAGCGCTACGGAAAGTTCACCCTGATATTGCAGGCCCTCCTGACGTTTATACCGCCGGTGTTTTTCGGCCTTAATTGGGTGGGCCTCGCCGGTCTTCTGGCCGGGGCAATACTGCTGGTTCTCGACCCTCCCCTGTCCATAGGGCTATTCGGTGCGGTGTGCGTCGCGGCCAGCGCCGTCGCAGTCCTCTTCGGAAGTCGAATTTTCGGCGTTTCCTGGCTGGTTGTTTCGATATTGATGATCGGCACGATGATCTACGGCCTCGGTCGCGTCGCCGAACTGGTGGCCGAGTTGCACCGGACCCGTGGCGTGTCGACCCGGCTGGCCATCGAGCAGGAACGGCTGCGGATGGCACGGGACCTGCACGACCTGCTCGGCTACAGCCTGTCCGCCATCACCCTCAAGAGCGAGCTGACCATCCGGCTGGTGGGATCGAGCGACGACCGGGCCCGGACGGAACTCCTGGAGATCCTCCAGGTCTCACGCCAGGCGCTCGCCGACGTGCGCTCGGTGTCCCACGGCTACCGGACCATGCGGATCGCAGACGAGACCACCTCGGTGCGCGGTGTGCTGCTCGCGGCGGGCATCGAGGTGTCCACGGACATGTCCGTGCGCGGCCTCCCCGTCGAGAAGGAGACGGTCCTGGCCACGGTGCTGCGCGAGAGCGTGACCAACCTGCTGAGGCACAGCCGTGCCGACCACTGCCGCATCGTCCTGCGGGAGGAGGGCAGCCGTGTCCGTCTCACCGTCTCCAACAACGGCGTCGTCCCGGGCTCCGCGATGAACCGGCTGGGCGGCGGACTCGACAACCTCACCGAGCGGCTGACCCGGGTGGGCGGCCGGCTCGGCGCGACCGTCGACCCGGACGGCTGGTTCCACCTGGTCGCCGACTGCCCGGCCGGACCACGGCACGGCGCGGGCTCAGCCGATCCAGCCGGCGTCCCGGGCGATCCGCACCGCGTCCAGACGGTTGCGGGCGCCCAGCTTGGTCACCGCCGAACTCAGGTAGTTCCGGACGGTACCGACGGCCAGGTGAAGCTGGGCGGCGATCTCCGAGACCTCAGCCCCTTCCGACGCCAGTGACAGGACGTCGGACTCCCGCTCGGTCAGCGGATGGTCGCCGCGCTGCCAGACGGTGAAGGCCAGCCGGGTGTCGATCACCCGCTGGCCGTCCGCCACCTTGCGGATCGCCGCGGCCAGCTCCGACGGCGGGGCGTCCTTGAGCAGGTAGCCGAAGACCCTGGCGTCCATCGCCCGGCGCACGGTGCCAGGCTGGTCCGTGCCGGTGAGCATCAGGGTCCGGCACTCCGGCAGGTGCTCGTGCAACTGGGCCGCGGCCTCGATGCCGTCCACCCCGGGAAGTCCCACGTCGATCACGGCGACGTCCGGGCGGTGCGCCAGCCCGGCGGAGAGGACCTCGCGCCCGTCGGCCACCTGCGCCACGACACTGAGATCCTGCTCCATCTCCATCAGCGCCACCAGCGCCCCTCGCACCATCCCCATGTCCTCGGCGAGCAAGACGCGAATCACCCGAGCCTCCCCGTTTCCCTGCTGTCCTGATGCTCCCGTTGTCACTCAGTGTCCGTGGCATCCGTCGGGCGGCACAATAGGGCCCGCCGCCGGACCGACGTGCAACTCGGCGCAGGAAAGCGCGTGTTGGGATCACGACACCGGGTGCCGGGGGCCCGTCGGCGGTGTCCCGGGTTCGAGTCGTACTCGACCCGCTGCGGCAAGGGTCGTATCCCAACCGGACCCGCGACGACCGCGGCAGCCCTCGGGAGAACCCTGTGACGACACCGCGAACGACGACACCGCGAACGACGACACCGCGGACGAAGACCACCGGAGCGGCGGCCGGCGAACGGCAGCAGGACCGCGCGGCCCCGGACGACGCGTGGCTGGAGGAGGTGGCGGACGGCGTCTTCGCCTATGTCCAGCCGGACGGCGGCTGGTGCCTGAACAACGCCGGTCTCGTCGTCTCCGGTGGCCGGGCGGCGCTCGTCGACACCGCCGCGACCGAGACCCGGGCCCGCCGCCTGCGGGAGGCCGTGCGCGGGGTGACGGCGGCACCCCCCGGCGTCCTGGTCAACACCCACTTCCACGGCGACCACACCTTCGGCAACTTCGTCTTCCCCGAAGCGCTGGTCGTCGGCCACGAACGGACCCGCAGCGAGGCGATGGCGGCCGGACTGCACCTCACCGGCCTGTGGCCCGACGTGCGCTGGGGCGCCCTCGAACTGGCGCCCCCGGCCCTCACCTACCGCGACGGGGTGACCCTGCACGTGGGTGACGTGCGGGTCGAGGTGCTGCACCCGGGCCCGGCGCACACGACGGACGACTCGGTCGTCTGGCTGCCCGCGCAGAAGGTGCTGTTCACCGGGGACATCGTCATGTCGGGCGTCACACCGTTCTGCGCGATGGGATCGGTCAGCGGCTCCCTCGCCGTGCTCGACCGGCTGCGCTCGCTGGGCGCCCGTACCGTGGTGCCGGGCCACGGCCCGGTCGCGGGCCCCGAGGTGTTCGACGCCACCGAGAGCTACCTGCGGTGGGTCCGGGCGACGGCACGGCACGGCCTGGCCGAACGGCTCACCCCCATGCAGGTCGCCCGCGCCTGCGACCTGGGCGAGTTCGCCGGGCTGCGCGACTCCGAACGGCTACTGCCGAACCTGCGCCGCGCCTACGCGGAGGAGCAGGGCGCGGCCCCCGGGGCGCCGCTCGACATCGGGGAGCTGTTCGCCGAGATGATCGAGTTTCACGGCCGGCTGCCGACCTGCCGGGCCTGAGGCGTCCACACCTCGAACCGCCCCTGGTGGTAGAGCACGGGCGACCGCGGCAGCACCTCGGCCCCCTCCACCCGGCCGATGAAGATCCAGTGGTCGCCCGCCTCCACGGTCTGCACCACCACGCACTCGGCGTACGCCAGCACGGCGTCGACGAGCACCGGGGCGCCGCCCGCGACGGCCGACGGCATCCACCGCAGCCCGGCGAACTTCCGCTCCGAGCGGCCCGCGCAGACCCGGGCCGCCTCCTGCCCGCCGTCGGCCAGCACGTTCACCACGAACGAACCCGACGTCAGCAGGGCGTCCAGGGTCTGCGACCGCTTGTCCACGCAGACCAGCAGCAGCGGTGGCCGGGCCGACACGGCCGAGACCGCGTTGCAGGTCAGGCCGCGCGGGCGGCCGTCCGCGTCCATCGCCGTGACGACCGACACCATCGTAGGGAACGAGCCGAACAGTTCTTGAAAGCGCGTCACTTCCACGGCCATGCCGTCTCACCTCACGTCGGCGGGTCGCTACGCCGGCCACGCTCGCGGCCGCGGCTGGAACTCCGCTGGACCGCCCCTGGAGAACGGTCCCGGTCCACCCGCCTTCGACCGGGCGTCGAGGCGGTCACCGGAGAGTGCGGTGCCGGACGGACACCCCGTCCGGGCGCCGACGAGGAGGCATCCGATGACCACCGCCCAGGAGAGGACCACCGTCCAGGGGAAGACCACCGCCCAGGAGAGGACCACCGCCCAGGAGAAGACACCGGCCGTGTCGCCGCAGCGGCGGCTCGTGGCGGAACTGCGCACCATCCGGGACCGGGCACGGCAGGGCCCGGGTGCGGAGGCGACCGAGGCGCAGCACGCCAAGGGCAAGCTGACCGCCCGCGAACGCATCGAACTGCTGCTGGACGAAGGGTCGTTCACGGAGGTGGAAGCGCTGCGCCGGCACCGGGCGGCGGGCTTCGGCATGGAGGCCAAGAGGCCCTACACGGACGGCGTGGTGACCGGCTGGGGGACGGTGCACGGCCGGCCGGTGTTCGTGTACGCGCACGACTTCCGCATGTTCGGCGGCGCGCTCGGCGAGGCGCACGCCACCAAGATCCACAAGATCATGGACATGGCCCTGGCGGCCGGCGCCCCGCTGGTCTCCCTGAACGACGGCGCGGGCGCCCGCATCCAGGAGGGCGTGACGGCGCTCGCCGGATACGGCGGCATCTTCCAGCGCAACACCAGGGCCTCCGGTGTCATCCCGCAGATCAGCGTCATGCTGGGGCCCTGCGCCGGCGGAGCCGCGTACTCCCCGGCGCTGACGGACTTCGTGTTCATGGTCCGCGACACCTCGCAGATGTTCATCACCGGCCCGGACGTCATCCAGGCGGTGACGGGGGAGCGGGTCGGCCAGAACGCCCTGGGCGGCGCGGACGTGCACGCCGGGACCTCCGGCGTCTGCCACTTCGCCTACGACGACGAGTACACCTGCCTCGAAGAGGTCCGTTACCTGCTGTCCCTGCTGCCGCAGAACAACCGCGAGCACCCGCCGGCCGGCCGCACCGCCGATCCCGCCGACCGGCGCTGCGAGGAACTTCTCGACCTGGTGCCCGCGGACGGCAACCGGCCGTACGACGTGACCCGGGTGATCGAGGAGATCGTCGACGACGGCGAGTACCTGGAGGTCCACGAGCGCTGGGCGCGCAACATCGTCTGCGCGCTCGCCCGGCTGGACGGGCGGGTCGTCGGCATCGTCGCCAACCAGCCGCAGGTGCTGGCCGGGGTGCTCGACATCGAGGCGTCCGAGAAGGCGGCCCGGTTCGTGCAGATGTGCGACGCCTTCAACATCCCGCTGCTCACCCTGCTGGACGTGCCCGGGTTCCTGCCGGGCGTCGACCAGGAGCACGGCGGGATCATCCGGCACGGGGCGAAGCTGCTGTACGCGTACTGCAACGCCACCGTGCCGCGGATCTCCCTGGTGCTGCGCAAGGCCTACGGCGGCGCCTACATCGTGATGGACAGCCGCTCCACCGGGGCGGACCTGGCGTACGCGTGGCCGACGAACGAGATCGCGGTGATGGGTGCCGAGGGCGCGGCCAACGTCATCTTCCGCCGCGAGATCGCCGCCGCCGACGACCCGGACGCCGTACGCGCCCGCCTGGTCAAGGAGTACAGGGCCGAGCTGATGCACCCGTACTACGCGGCCGAACGGGGTCTGGTCGACGACGTCGTCGACCCGGCCGAGACCCGCGAGGTGCTCACCCGCGCCCTGGCGATGCTGCACACCAAGCACGCGGACCTGCCCGCCCGCAAACACGGCAACCCGCCCGCCTGATGCTGACGGCATGCCAGAACCCACTGGTGAGCGGTCGTTAGTGAAGAACTCACGTGCCGGGTGAGACGTTCACGGCGGAGTCGTGACGTGCGCACTGGGCCCCGTGCGGCACTGGGTGACAAGCTCGGCGCACGACCGAACACGACATGAGCACCCGACGCGAATGGGGGAATCTCTCGGTGGACATCGAGGTGTTAGGACAGTTCTCGGTCCGTGAACGCGACCTGTCGATCGTGCCGAGCGCCGGCAAGCCCAGGCAGATCCTGGCCCTGCTGACGCTGCGTGCCGGGCACTTCGTGCCGGTGCCCGCACTGATGGAGGAGGTCTGGGGGGACGACATCCCGCGCAGCGCGGTGACCACCTTGCAGACCTACATCCTGCAACTCCGCCGCAAGATCACCCGGACGCTGCCGCCCGGCTCCGGCCGGTCCGCCAAGGACGTCCTGGTGACCTCGCTCGGCGGGTACCAACTGGCGGCTCCCCTGGAGACCTTCGACCTGCGGGAGTTCGAGCGGCTCGCGGCCCGCGGCGGGGCCGCCCTGGAGGCGGGCGACGCGCGTACCGCGTCCGTCGCGCTGACCCGGGCGCTGGCCTGCTGGAAGGGTCCCGCGCTCGCCGACGTCCCGGTGGGGCGGGTGCTGGAGATGGAACTCCTCGGCATCGAGGAGAGCCGCACCCAGGCGCTGGAGCGCAGGATCGAGGCCGACCTGCGGCTCGGCCGGCACGCCCCGCTCCTCGCGGAGCTGCGGACCCTGGTGGCCCGCCATCCCATGAACGAGAACCTGTGCGCCCTGCTGATGATCGCGCTGTACCGGTCCGGCAGCGGCTGGCGGGCGCTCTACGCCTTCCGCCGGCTGCGCGAGACCCTGATCGAGGAACTCGGCGTGGAACCGTCCTCCCGGTTGCAGCGCCTGCACCAGGCGGTGCTGAGCGGCGACCCCGCGCTGGAGACGGGCGACTGGGAACGACCGGGCCGCCTGGCCGGCTGACCGCCGGGGCGCCGGACCGCCGGACCGCCGGGGCCGGGGCCGGGAGCCGGTGCTCCCGGAACTCCCGGCCCTCGCCGTTCCCGCGCCGCGGCCGGCGTTCAGAACATCTGGTCGTGCGTGACCAGCCGCGACCTGGTGAGGATGCCGTCCTCCCCGGGCACCAGGACGTCGTGCACCACGCAGCTCGGCGCGATCTCCGGCTTGCCGCCCGGCCGGACGGTGACCACCAGGGCGTAGACGGTGGAGCGGATCGTGCCGTCGGACTGCCACTCCAGGGCGATGTGGTTGAACCAGTGCCGGCGCTGGACCGGGTCGTTCTCGAACCGGCGGTGGAACTCCACCAGTTCGGCGACGATGCCGGGCCGGGTGAGCGCGGGCGTGGCACCCGGGGAGTGCTGGAAACTGCCGTCCTCCGTGAAGGTGGCGGCGTAGTCCTCGAACCGGCCGGCGTCCAGCGCCTGCATCTGGTGCGCGTAGAAGTGCTGGACCTGCGAGTACAGGTCGGTACGGACCGGGGTGGCGGTCATCGGCTCCTCCAGGGCTCCGGGTGCGAACGGCTGCTGCCGCACCCACCGTGCCCGGCCCGCCTCGAGAGCAGCTTGAAGGACGGTACGGCGCCCCGCCCCCCGGCGTCCGGCCGTTTCCGTCCCGCCGCCGGCCCGCCGCTGTCCCGCGCCGCCGTCTCGCTGTCACCCCGCTTCCGTCTCCCTCTCGCTTCCACCCCGCTTCCACCCCGCCTCTAGTCCCGCCGGTCAGTCTCGGTCCGCAGGACGCGCGGGCCCCGGAGCGGGCCGGCCGTCGTCGAGGACGCGCAGGGAGGCAGCATGACGGAGGCAGGGCGGCCGGTGGCGTTGGTGACCGGCGCCACCAGCGGGATCGGCCTGGAGATCACCACCCGGCTGGCGGGCGGCGGTGCGAGCGTCTTCATCTGCGCCCGCCGCTCCGAGGAACTCACCCACGTGATCAAGGAGTTGCGGGACCGGGGCCTGGAGGTCGACGGGACCGTCTGCGACGTGAGCGACCCCGAGCAGATCCGGGCGTACGTCCGGTCCGCGGTCGAACGGTACGGGCCGGTCGACGTCCTCGTGAACAACGCGGGCCGGAGCGGCGGCGGCGCCACCGCCGAGATCCCCGACGAGCTCTGGCTCGACGTGATCAACACCAACCTCAACAGCGTCTTCCTCATGACCAAGGAAGTGCTCAACGCCGGCGGCATGCTGGCGGGCGGGCGCGGCCGGATCATCAACATCGCCTCCACCGGCGGCAAGCAGGGAGTCGTGCACGCGGCGCCCTACTCGGCGTCCAAGCACGGAGTGGTCGGCTTCACCAAGGCCCTCGGCCTGGAACTGGCCCGCACCGGCATCACGGTCAACGCGGTCTGCCCCGGCTTCGTCGAGACGCCGATGGCCGGACGGGTCCGCGAGCACTACGCGGCCATCTGGGGCGTGGACGAGCAGGAGGCCCACGACCGCATCACCGCCCGCGTGCCGCTCGGCCGCTACGTGGAGCCCCGCGAGGTGGCCGCCATGGTCGAGTACCTGGTCGGCGACGACGCGGCCGCCGTGACGGCCCAGGCGCTCAACGTCTGCGGCGGACTGGGGAACTACTGATGACCGGCGCCCGGGTCGCCCTCGTCACCGGTTCCTCCTCCGGCATCGGGGAGGCCGTCGCCGTCCGCCTCGCCGCCGAGGGGATCCGCGTCGTCGTGAACTCCGCGCGCTCGGTGGAGGCCGGCGAGAAGGTCGCCGCCGCCCTGCCCGACGCGATCTACGTACGGGCCGACGTCTCGGACGAGACCGAGGCCCGGCACCTCGTCGAGGCCGCCGTCGCGCACTACGGACGCCTCGACATCCTGGTCAACAACGCCGGTGTCTCGCGGCCCGTGCCGCACGCCGACCTGGAGGCGGCCACGCCCGCCCTGTGGCGGGAGATCCTCGGCCTCAACGTGATCGGCACCTGGCAGACGACGGTCGCCGCGATGCCGCACCTGGCCCGTACCGGCGGCGGATCGGTGGTCAACATCTCCTCGATCGCCGGCAGCCGCCCGGCGGGCAGCTCCATCCCGTACGCCGTCAGCAAGGCGGCGATCGAGCACATGACCCGGCTGCTGGCGAACACGGCCGGGCCCGCGGTCCGGGTCAACGCGGTCGCCCCCGGGCTGGTCGAGACGCCCTGGACGCAGGGCAAGGACTTCTTCGCGCCGATCGCGCGGAAGGTGCGGGAGAGCACCCCGCTGCGCCGGGTGGGGCGGCCCGAGGACGTCGCCGAGGCCGTGCTGGGCCTGGCCGACGCCACCTACACGACCGGGCAGGTGCTGCTCGTGGACGGCGGCGCCCACCTCATCTGACCAGGTGCGGGCCCGGCACCGGTCCCGCCAGATCCAGGAGCACGTGGGGGAGCTGACGATGCGACTTGCGGCGAATCTGGTCTACCAGGGCGCGGCCGAACTGGCCCGCGCCGCCGAGACCCTGGGCTACGAGCTCGTGCTGGCACCGGAGGGCTACCGGTCCGACGCGGCCAGCGTGCTGGGCCTGGTCGCGGGCCGTACCGAGCGGATCGGCCTGGCCTCCGGCGTCATGCAGATACCGGCGCGCCCGCCGGGACTGGCCGCGCTCACCGCGGCCACCCTGGACGCGCTGAGCGGCGGCCGGTTCCGGCTGGGCCTCGGGGTGTCCAACCCCGATGTCTCGGACGGCTGGTACGGGGTGCCGTTCGGGCGACCGCTGGAGCGGACCAGGGAGTACGTCGACATCGTCCGGCAGGCGCTCGGCGGTGACCCGGTGACCTACCGGGGCCGGCACTTCCGGCTGCCCGCCGACGGCCGCGACGGGGCGCCGCTGCATGTGCTGACCGAGCCGGCCCGGCCCGGGATCCCGGTCTACCTGGCGGCGGTGGGGCCCCGCAGTCTGCGGCTCGCGGGCGAGATCGCGGACGGCTGGCTCGGGGTGTTCACCCCGCCCGACGCGGTCGCCAAGGCCGTCACCGAGATCCGGGCGGGCCGGGAGAGGGCCGGGCGGGACCTGGCCGGCTTCGAGGTACTGCCCAGCCTGCCGGCGTCGGTCGCGGACGACGTGCCCACCGCGGTGGACGCGTTGCGCGGCCAGTACGTCTACCTGCTGGGCATCGGCGACCCCGCGCACAACTTCTACTGCGCGCTGGCCCGCGAGATGGGCTACGCCGAGGAGATCGAGGTCTTCCTCGGGAGGCTGGCCGACGGCGACCGGGCCGGTGCGGCGGCCGCGCTGCCGCTGGACTTCATCGACCGCACCTCGCTCGCGGGACCGGTGCCCCGGCTCGCCGACCGGATGCGGGCGTACGCGGAGGCCGGCGTGACCACCCTCGGCGTCATGGTGTCGGCGGCGGCGACGACCCTGGAGGGCCGCCTGCGCATCCTGCACGCGGCGGCCGAGGCGCTGAAGGTGTCGGGTGTCGGCGCCTGACACACCGCCGCCGGCCACGCAGACACCGACGGCCGGTACGGCCGGACCGGGCCGTGTGAGAGCCCGCGCCGACGCTCCGCGCCGCTGGGGCGAGCCGAACACGGAGGTAGGCGCGCCGACGCCCAAGGTGGCCGGGGGTCTGCCGTGTGCGGGGCATGCGCCGGTGGCTGAGGTGGCCTGGGGTCTGCCGTGTGGGGGGGGGCATGCGCCGGTGGCTGAGGTCGCCTGGGGTCTGCCGTGTGTGGGGCATGCGCCGGTGGCTGAGGTGGCCTGGGGTCTGCCGTGTGGGGCATGCGTCGACGGCCAAGGCGGCCGGGGCCTGCCGTGTGTGGGGCATGCGCCGGTGGCCAGTACGGCCGGGGGCTGCCGTGTGTGGGGCATGTGTCGGCGGCCAGTACGGCCGGGGGCTGCCGTGAGTGGCTGGGTGGGAAGCGGGCCCGTCAACGGATCGCGCCCGGGAGGGGCGTGGGGAGTCGGAGGCACTGTGACGTACGCACGACATGCCGGCGGTACGGGAGTTCCGGCGGACGGCCGGGGTGAGACGGTGTTCGACGACGAGTTCCGGCTCGCGGACGCCGGCCGGCGACCGGACGGGCTGCCCCCAGGGTGGCTGGCCCGCCCCGCGGCCGGGCTGCCCGCCGGTGACGGGACCGCCCGTGTCACCCCGGAGGGCCTGGTGGTGGCGCCCCCGGGCACGGACCCGGCCACCGGCGAACCCCGGTTCGCCGTCCCGCCGCCGTCGGCACCGCCGGGCCACCTGCGCTGGGCCGCCTTCGCCGGCACCGCCACCCCGCCCGGCTTCACCCTGCCCGACTCCGGACTCCTCACCGCCCGCATGGAGCTGGGCGCCGAGATCCACGGCCCGGCCGCGGCCGCACGGACGGGCGCCGGGCGGCTGCCCGTACCCGGGACCCCGCCCACCCCGGCCGCCGCGGTGGCCGGGGTGGGCGGGGCGACGGGTGCGGACCGCCCGACCGCCGCCGGTTTCGCCGACACCCGGGACGGGATGGGCGGGATGCTCTGCGTGGACCTGGGTTCCGGGCTGGTGCTCGACTTCCTGCTGACCAACGACCGGGTCTGGGTGCTGTACGAGCGGCTGGGCCGGCCCGGCGCCGCGCACGGCACCTTCACGTACGAGATCCCCGTCGCCGTGCGTTCGCCGGACCACCTGCACCGGTGCGCGATACGCGTCGACCGGGCCCGCGGTACGGCGGTGTGGCTGCTGGAGGGCACGGAGGTGTTCGCCGTGCCGGACCTCGGCCGCCGCCTCCCGTCCCGCGCCGCCCACCTCACCCGCTCCGCCGACGGCCCCGAGGAGAGCGTCCGGCCCGACCGGCTCGCCCTGGGCATCGGCCTGTTCGGCGAACTCGCGGAAGGCTCCGGGGTACGCCTCACGGTCCGCCGGGCCACCGTGACACGCTCCGTCCCCGGCACGTCGTAGAGACCCCGGCCGGACACCACACGGCCCGCCCTCCTCCCGGATCACCGGTGAGAAGGGCGGGCTCAGTGCCGTACCCCGCTCAGAACTCCCGTTCGGGGCTCCCGTTCGGGGCTCCTGCTCAGAACTCCCGTTCAGGCTCCCGTTCAGGGCTCCCGTTCGGAGCTCCTGCTCAGGGCTCCCGTTCAGGGCTCCCGATGGGCCGTCAGTACCGCCTGGGCGTAGGCCGTCGCCGCCGGTTCGAAGCGCAGCACCAGGTGGCTCACCGCCGCGCTGACATCGCGCCAGCCACGTTCGAACGGGCTCCCCTCGACCTGCGCGGACGTGCCCGCGGCCCGGAACAGCCGGTCCGCCGCGGTCAGCAGCAGCTCCGCGGCGAGCGCGCAGTCCCGGCCGCCGCGGGCGGTCAGCAGCGGGTCGAGCGCCCCCGCGTCGGCCGCCCGGGCGGTACGGTCCAGCAGCAGCTCGGCGCCGTCCACCTCCCCGGCGGCGCGGGCCAGCACCCCGTGCCGCAGCGCGTTCTCCGCGAGCCGGGGATCGCCGTCGCCGGTTCCCGAGATCCGGGGCGCGGCCCAGCGCGTCCACTCCGCCAGCAGCCCCTTCGCGGCCCCCAGGACCGGCGCCGCGAAGGACAGGCCGTTCACCGCTTTCAGCGGCACCCGGGTGCAGTCGGCGGGCGCGTCCGGGCACTCACCGTCCAGCACGGCCGCGCGGGTGCACACCCGGTGGTCCGGAACGTACACGTCGTCCACGGAGAGGGTGTTGCTGCCGGTGCCGCGCATCCCGACGGTGAACCAGGTGTCCCGGATCGCGTACGCCTCGCGGGGCAGCGCGAAGTACCGCGGCACCTCGACGCCGTCCTCCGCCGTCCGCGCGCACACCAGGGCCCAGTCGGAGAAGTCGACGCCGCTGACGTACGACCAGGTGCCGGTCAGCCGCCAGCCGCCGGCCGCCCGTTCCGCCCGGCCGAGCGGCATCAGGGCGCCGACGAGCAGGGTGTCCGGGCCGTCGGACCAGACCTCGGCCTGCCCCTGGCGGGGCAGGTGGGCGGCCATGCGCGGCACCGTGGCGGCCAGCGCGGCGACCCACGCGGCGGACGTGCAGCCCTCGCCGACGCGGGCGACCGCGGCCAGCAGGTCGGCGAAGGTGCCGTCGGCGCCGCCCCAGCGGACCGGCACGAAGTGCCGCCCGAACCCCGCCTCCGCGACCGCGCGCACCACGTCGGGATGGAGCCGCCGCTCCCGATCCGCGTCGGCGGCATGCTTGCCCGCCAGCGCCGCCAGATCCCGAGCCCGCCCGACGAGGGCGACCGGGGCGACCGGAGCGACCGGGGAGGCCGGAGTGGCCGGAACGGCCGGGGCGACCGGAGTGGCCGGGGCGATCGGGGCGACCGGAGTGGCCGGGGCGGGGGTCGGTCGGTTCTGTGTGGCGTCGGGCATCACGCACCGTCCCCACCGGTCGGCAGGGAGCGCCGGGACGAGGCCGCGGCGGCTATCGCGAGGCCGCCGAGCAGGCTGACGTTCTTGAAGAACTCGTTGCGCTGCATTCGCCGTCGCGCCGGGTCCGACTGGCGCCAGAAGGCGTGCACGGTCAGGGTCGTCGGCACCAGGCAGGCGATCAGCGCGCCGCCGCCGAGCACCGGCGCGACACCGCTGCCCAGGGCCAGCCCGCCGACGACCATGCCGGTGGCGGTCGCCCGGGTGGCGGCCTCCGGCAGCGGAATGCCGTGCTGCCGGGCCAGTTCGGGCAGTGGGCCGGGCTCGCGGAGCACGCCGTAGCCGCCGGCGACGAAGCTCGCCGCCAGCAGGGGCCGGGCCAGCCGGCTGATGAGCTGGGGTCCTTCAGGCATGGGCCGCCTTCTCCTTAGCGTTCGGCGATTCGTCTCCCGGGGGGCCGGGTGGTTCCAGGAGGGCAAGGCTCGCGACGGCGTCTCGAAGAGCGCTCGAAGACGGCTCGCACCCGGCGCCGCACCTCGAGTCGGATTCGAGCGGCGGTGGTGACGCTGGCCGCGAGCCGCGGGACGTACCGGCGTTCCACGGCGCAGCACCGGCTATCCGAGGAGACCGCGATGACGGCAGACGACAAGCGATGGATCCTGGTCCTGGGCGCGACCGGCCGCCAGGGCGGCAGCGCCGCCCGGCACCTGCTGGACCGGGGCTGGACGGTGCACGCGCTCGTGCGCGACCCCGACAAGCCCGCCGCCCGCGAACTCGCCGCCAAGGGCGCCGTGCTGGTGCCCGGCGAGTTCGACGACCGGGAGGCGGTGCGCTCGGCCCTGGCCGGCGCGTACGGCCTGTTCACGGTGTTCACCCCGACCCACGGCAACGGCCTGGACGGCGAGGAGCGGCACGCCCGGCTGTTCGCCGAGGAGGCCGGCCGGGCCGGTGTCCGGCACCTCGTGCACAGCTCCGTCGGCGGCGTGGAGAAGCCGGGCGGGGTGGGCTGGCGGGAGACCAAGCTCCGCGCCGAGCAGGCGATCGGCGCGGCGGGCGTGCCCACCACCCTCCTGCGCCCGGTCTACTTCATGGAGAACTTCCTCGACCTGCCGCCGGAGCCCGCGGCGGACGGCACGCTGGTGTTCCGCCGCGCCCTCTACCCGCACACGAAGCTCCAGGTGATCGCCTCCCAGGACATGGGGCACTTCGTCGCCGACGCGTTCGACGACCCGGACTCCTTCGTGGGGCGCAGCCTGGAGGTCGCCGGTGAGGCGCTGACCGGTCCGGAGATCGCGGCCGCCTTCGCGGCGCACACCGGCCGCCCGGCGCGCTACGAGTTCATCCCGCTGGAGGAGCTGGCGAAGAAGGACGTCTGGATGGCGAAGACCTTCGAGTGGTTCAACGACATCGGCTACCGGGCCGACATCCCCGCGCTTCGCGCCGCCCACCCGGACCTGCTGACCTTCGCGGACCTGCTGCGCCGCAGCGGCTGGACGCCGCCGAACGGCTGAGGGGGCCGCGCATGGACACCGTCGCTTCCGCGGAGACGGCGGCGCACTCGCGCCGCCCCGCCCTGCCGACCCTCACCGGGATGCGGTTCGCCGCCTCCGGAATGGTCTTCTTCTCGCACGCCTTCTTCATCCTGCTGCCCGCGAGCTGGATCTCGGGCACCGGCCCCGGCTTCTGGTGGAGCGCCGCCGGCTCGACGGGCGTGTCGTTCTTCTTCGTGCTCAGCGGCTTCGTGCTGACCTGGTCGGCGCGGCCGGGCACCACGGCGCGCGCCTTCTGGCGGCGGCGGCTGTGCAAGATCTACCCGACCCACCTGGTGACCGCGCTGGCGGCGGTCGTGCTGATGCTGGGGTTCGGCGACGCGTTCACGGCCGGCCAGCTGGTGCCCAACCTGCTGCTCGTGCAGTCCTGGATCCCGAGGTACGACGTCCTCACCGGCATCAACCAGGTCAGCTGGTCGCTGTGCAGCGAGGTGGTGTTCTACGCCGCCTTCCCGTTCCTGCTGCCGCTGGTGAACCGGCTCTCCGTCCGGGCGCTGTGGTGGGGCGCGGTGGGCGCGGTGCTCGCCGTGTGGTGCCTGCCGCTGGTCTCCGCGGTCCTCCTGGACGGCGGCCCGCACCTGTCACCGCGTATGGACTACTCGGTCACCCAGCTGTGGTTCGTGTACTTCTTCCCACTGGCGCGGGCCTTCGAGTTCGTGCTCGGGATGTTCCTGGCCCGGCTGGTGGTCCTCGGCCGTTGGCTCCCGGTCGGGCTCGGGCCGGCGGCGGTGCTGTTCCTCGCCGGTTACGCCGGCGCGCTGTACGCACCCGGGCAGTACGGCACGGTCGCCACCACCATCGTGCCGCTGGCCCTGCTCATCCCGGCCGGTGCGGTCGCCGACCTGGACGGGCGGTACTCGCCGCTGCGCGGCCGGGTGGCCGTCTGGCTGGGCGAGGTGTCCTTCGCGCTGTACATGGTCCACCAGCTGGTGCTCGGTTACGGCGCCCGGGCGATCGGGTTCGGCACGGGGCTGTCCGGCTGGCAGGCGGCGGGGCTCAGCCTGCTGTTCCTGGCCGCGTGTCTGCCGCTCGCCTGGCTGCTGCACTCCCTGGTCGAGATGCCGGTGATGCGGCGCTGGTCCCGGGCCCGCGTGCCCGTGGCCGTACCGGGGCCGCAGCGGCCGGAGCCGGCGCCGCGGCCCGAACGGACCGCGGCACCCTCGTCGGACACCGCGTGAGCGGCACGTCAGGCCGTGCCGACGCCGTCCACGGCGGTGCGTGCGCTGTTCCCCGCTGACCCCGTGTCCTGCCGGCGGCGGCGCTCGACGGCCGCCATCAGCAGGGTCGGCAGCACGGCCAGCACGGCGGTGCCGAAGACCCACCAGAAGGTGGTGCCGAACGCCGTCGCCTGGTCGGCCGGGGTGGTCCCGCCGGCCAGGTGCTGCTGGAGCACCACGACGAACACGGCGGTACCCATCGACCCGCCGACCCGCTGCGCCACGTTGAGCTGCGGTGTCGCGTCGTTGATCTGACCGGGGTCGAGGGCCTGGAAGGCCGCCGTCATGGCCGGCATGACGGACAGGCCGATGCCCAGGCCCCGTACCACCATGGCCAGGCCGAGCAGCCAGTACGAGGTGTCGGCGCCGATGAGCACGAACGGCACGCTGGCGACCACGCTGACCGCCGCCCCGATCACACAGGTGACGCTGCCGATCTTCTCGAACAGCCGGCTGGACAGGCCCATGGCGACGGCGGCGCCGATGCCCTGCGGGGCGAGCAGCAGGCCGGTCGTGGAGGCGTCCTCGTGCCGGACCACCTGGTAGTAGAGCGGCATGAGGATCATTCCGCCGTAGGTGGCCGCGCCGAAGACGAAGGTCACGAACGAGGCGGAGCCGAACAGCCGGTCGCGGTAGAGCCGGACGTCGAGCAGCGGATGCCGGGCCCGCAGGGCGCGCAGCACGAACCCGGCGGTCAGCACCAGGCCCGCCAGGAACGGGCCGAGCACCTCCACCGAGCCGAGCCCGTGGTCGCCGCCCGCCTGGGAGAGCCCGAAGGTGATGCCGACCATGCCCAGGGAGACGAGGACCAGGCCGGCCGTGTCGAGCGGTCCGGGATCCTCGCCCCGCCGGTCGGCGGGCAGCAGGCGCAGCGCCAGGGCCAGACCGGCGACCCCCAGCGGCAGGTTGATCAGGAAGATCCACTGCCAGCCGGCGTGGTCGAGCAGCAGGCCGCCGACGGTGGGGCCGAAGACCGGGGTCAGCACCATCGGGATGCCGACCGCGCCCATCACCCGGGCCAGGCCCTGCGGCCCGGCCGCCGTGACCAGGATGATCTGCCCGGCGGGGATCATCATGCCGCCGCCGATGCCCTGGACGGTCCGGGCGGCGATCAGCGCCCAGGCGCTGTCGACCAGGCCGCAGGCCACCGAGGCCAGGGTGAACAGCAGCAGCGAGGCCACGTACAGGCGCCGCGCCCCGACCTTGCGGGCGGCCCATCCCGTCATGGGGAGGACGGCCGCCTGGGCGAGCAGATAGGCGGTGACCACCCACTGGATGGTCCGCAGGGAGCTGTGCAGTGCCGACGACAGCGAGTCGAGGGCGACGTTGACGATGGTCGCGTCGAGGAAGGCCAGTACGGCACCGACGAGTACGACGATCACGGCTCGCCGCGCCTCGGGTGTCAGTCCCGGCTGTTCCGTCGTGGGGTCCGGTGCGTTGCTGGGAGAAGCACTGGGAGAAGCTGTCACACCAGCAGTCTCAACCGACCGTTCTCCTCTGTCAAACGACTGGTTGATTAAGGCTGGAAGTTGGCTGATTCAGTCAGGTCGATGGTTGACGGCTTTGTTAGGCTGGCATCATGACCTCGACGACCGGCCCGACGGCCGAGGAGACCCCACCGGCGGCGAGCGGGCGACAGGGGTCGCGCCGTTCCCCGGCCCCCGAGGAGCGGCAGCGGGACGCCGAGCGATCCCGCAGGGCGCTGTGCGAGGCCGCCCTGGACGAGTTCGCCGAGAAGGGCTTCGCCGGTGCCCGCGTCCAGGACATCGCGGCCCGCGCGGGCGTCAACAAACAGCTGATCAACTACTACTTCGGCGGCAAGGAAGGGCTCTACCGCGAGATCCAGCGCGGCTGGCCGGAGCGCGAGACGGTCTTCGCCGACCCGGACCTGCCGCTGGAGGAGGTCGCCGCCCGCTACCTCGCCGCCGGCCTCGCGGACCCGCGCCCGGCCCGGCTGCTCATCTGGCGGGGCCTGACCGGAGACTCCACGGCGGGCGAGACGTACGACGACGCCACGCTCGGCCAGGACGTGGCCAACCTGCGCCAGGCCCAGGAGCGCGGCGAGATCGCCGACGACCTCGACCCGGGCTTCGTCCGGCTGGCCCTCATGGGCATCATCCTGGCCCCGGTCGTACTGCCGCAGACGGCCCGCCAGGTGACCGGTCTCGACCCCGGCTCTCCGGAGTTCGACGCCTCCTACGGCGAGCAGCTGCGCCGGCTCATCCGCCACCTCGGCGGCGGCACCGCACCGCGGTCCACGGAAGGGACCGTGACCGAAGCCGACGCACCCGATGGAACCGACGCACCCGACGCCCCCGATGTAACCGACGCACCCGACGCACCCGACGAGGGGAACCCGCGATGAGCGTGCCGTTCAGCGAGGCGGAACTCGGCTACCTGGCCGCGCAGGGACACGGCCGGCTGGCGACGGTCGGCCCGTCCGGCGAGCCGCAGAACCGTCCGGTCAGCTTCGTCCTCGACACGGACACCGGCACCATCGACATCGGCGGCCCGAACCTCGCGGCCAGCCGGAAGTTCCGCAACATCGAGGCACGGCCGGAGGTCTCGTTCGTCGTGGACGACTTCGCGCCCGCCGGCAGCACCGACTCGCCGTACCGCGGCCGGGGCATCGAGATCCGCGGCCGGGCCGAGGCCCTGCGCGACCAGACCCCGCCCAACCCGTACTTCAGCGGCGAGCTGATCCGCATCCACCCCGTCCGCGTCGTCGCCTGGAACCTCGATCCCGACGTCCCCGGCGTGCACGCCCGGGACGTGCCGACGGCCGCCGGCTGACCCCCGTACCGGGCGATGGGCGTCAGCCGGCGTGGCGCTCCGGCGTCACCAGTCCTGCCGGGTCAGCTCCACGAACCGGGCCAGCCTGGCGATCTCGGCGTCCGCGCCGCCCGCCCCGCGCCGGTTGGACAGCGAGACGTGCGTGGCGCCCGCGTCCCGCCAGAAGGCGAGCCGCCCGGCCCACTCCTGCTCCGGCACCAGCTGCAACGGGATCCGCGCCTCGATCCCGAAGGACTCCTCGTCCCGGCCGTACCTGGCGACCAGCTCGCGCAGGCGCGCGACGACCTTCAGCCCGGTCCCGGTGTCCCGCATCAGCGGCCCGAACATCCGGAAGCCGTCCGCCAGCCGGGCCATCCGGTCCAGGACGGCGGGCCGGGGCACCCCGCCCCCGGCGAAGTCGCCGCCGCCCATCCACACCGGCAGCCGCCGCACGGGGCGCGGGTTGAGCGCCACGTCCCGCAGCCGCACCAGCTCACCCGTGTAACTCACCGCCGGCTGCTCCCACAGCAGCCGCATCGCCTCGATCTGCTCCTCGATCAGCCGGCCGCGGACGGCCGGGTCCACGCCCAGGGCGCGGACCTCGTCGCGGTTCCAGCCGACGCTCACCGACAGCCTGAGCCGGCCGCCGGACAGCAGGTCCACCTCGGCCGCCTGCTTGGCGGCGAGCGCCACCGGCCGCTGCGGCAGCAGCACGGCGGCGGTCAGCTCCACCCGGGAGGTGACCGCCGCGAGGTAGGCGGCCTGCGTGAACGACTCGTGCCAGGGCGCGCACGGGGAGATCTCCGAGGGCCAGTCGTCGGTCCGGGCCGAGACCACGTGCTCTCCGAAGCCCAGGTGGTCGTATCCGAGATCCTCGAACGCCTGGACGTAGTCGCGGAGTTCGGCCGGATCGTCGAAGTACGGCAGATCCCCGCCGACCCGCAGCCGACGCCCCGCCGGGCGGTCGGCGACGGCTGCCGGGTCTGCCTCCTGCCGCTGAGCACCAGTCACTGGAAACGACCTCCGTTCGTCGGTACGGCGGCGCCGCACGTCCGTCGTCAGGCTGGCCGAGGGGACTCGACCGGGGCTCAAGCATGGCTCGGGCACGGCGGCCCGCACGAGGCGCGGCCCGGCCCGACGACGTCTTTCGGCCGCTTCCAGCGGAAGTCGAGCGGCACCTGACACAAGTGGATTCGGCACAGGTGCACCCGGCACAGGTGCACCCGGCACGAGTGGATTCGGCACAGGTACACCCGGCACAAGTGCACCTGACACAGGTTGACCCGGCACACGGTGATCCGGCACAGGAAAGGAAAGGGGAGCGCGCATGGGCGAGCTCGACCAGGCACGACTCGGCGGCGCACCGCCACACGGCGACGGACGCCGGCTGCCCGAGGGCGTCGGACTCACGGCGGTCGGCGTGGCGCTGGCCCGGGCACGGGAGAGCGCCCGCGACGACCGGCTCTTCGACGACCCGTACGCCAAGGCCTTCGTGGACGCCGTCGGCGACGAGACGGTCGCCGGCATGAAGATCTTCGGCGGCTACATAGCCCTGCGGACCGCGCTGTTCGACGACTACCTGCTGGCCGCGGCCCGCGGCGGCTGCTCCCAGGTGGTCATCCTCGCCGCCGGCCTGGACACCCGCGCGCTGCGGCTCGACTGGCCCGCCGGGACCCGGGTGTTCGAGATCGACCTGCCGGACGTGCTGGCCTTCAAGTACGACGTCCTGGGCGAGAGCACCGAGCCCACCCGCGGTCGCACGGCCGTCCCGGCGGACCTGCGGGAGGACTGGGGCGCCGCCCTCACGGCCGCCGGCTTCAGTCCGCAGGCGCCGACGGCCTGGCTCGCGGAGGGCCTGCTGCCGTACCTCACCGAGACCGACAACGACCGGCTCGTCGACCGGGTCGGTGAACTGTCCGCGCTCGGCAGCCGGTTCGGCATCGAGGTGGTCAACCCCACCACCACCTACCGCGGCGACGTCAGCGGCTTCAAGCGCATGCAGTCCTCGATCAACGCCCCGTGGCGCTCCACCCAGCCCGACCCGTCGGGCTGGCTGGTCCGGCACGGCTGGCGGCCCGCCGACGCCCCGACCATGGAGGAACTCCACCTGCGCTACGGGCGGGAGGCGTTCCTCGACGAACGGACCGGCACCGGCGCCGGCGGACTCGTCACGGCCGTACGGGAAGGGTGACGGATGACCGCGCCGACCACCCCGGCCGTCGTCACGGTCGCGCTGACCTGCCAGGTGTACACCGAACCCGCCGGTGACACCCATGACATCCCCTACCGGCTCGGCTTCACCGTCACGGCCCCCGGCACGGTCCGGCCCGGCGAGTCGTTCACCGTCGCCGTGCGGCCCGAACCGCTCACCTTCGACCCCCGGTTCAGCAGCCGGGTCCAGGACCTGCGGCTGGGCTTCGTCCCGCCGCGGGACGCGGACCCGGGCGGCGCCGTCCTGTCCGGCGGCAGCGGCCTCGGCGGCACCGAGCCGTACACCCGGCCGGCCGGGGGCGCGCTGATGCTGCACGCCCCCGGGCCCTTCGTGTCCGGTACGACCTTCACCCTGCCGTGTCTTACCTGGACGGTGACCGCCGGACCCGACGGCGTGGCCGAGGTGGCGCTGGGCGGCGGCCCTGACGGCACCGGGCCCGTCTGGGGCTACCGCTGGGAGCAGCCGTCGAAGGGCATGAACGGCGTCGTCACCGGCCGCCCCGACGGACCCGCCCTGCTCGCCAGGATCCGGATCACGGACGGCTGAACGGGCTGAACGGGCGCAACGGCTGAACGGGCGCAACGGTACGGGCGCAACGGCTGCACGGGCTCAACAGCTGCACGGGCTCAACAGCTGAACGGGCTCAACAGCTGAACGGGCGGGGTCCCGGCGGTGGTTCACCGCCGGGACCCCGCCCGTTCGTGTCCGGCCGTCCGTTGCTGCCCGCCGGCTACCGCTACCGGGCCGGGGCGCTCTGCCCGGCCGCGTGCGCCAGCGTGGTGCGGCTGTTGCGGCCGAGCAGTTCCCGCACGTGCCGCCGCGCGTCCGCGGTCGTGCGGTCCGCCCCCAGCTCCCGGGACACCGCCTCGGGGTTCAGGGCCACCGTGTGGCTCGCGGTGGCGAACGGCCCGTCCGGTCCCTCGCCGAACGTCCACAGCCCGCTGTGCCCGAGCAGCAGCTCCGGGGTGCGGAGCTGCTTGTACGCGATCCACTCCGGCCGCCGGCACACCCGTACCGAATGGGTGGTGTGGGTCGAGCCGTCCGCCGTCGCCGTCTCCATCCGCAGGTCCTGCACCCCGGGCGCGGTCTCGGTGAGGGTCACCCCGGCCACGTGCGGAAGCCGCTCGGGCCACAGGTCGGCACGGGCCACGAACTCGTAGGCCGCGTCCGCCGGGCCGGTCAGCGCGAGGGTGTCGGTGAACGAGAACACGATCTCCCGCGGTGGGTGCCCGGTCTCCACGATCCGGGCCAGCGCGCCGAGTTCCGCCGCGCTGTTGCGGTCCAGCGCCTCCTGCACCCAGGACACGGCGGCCGGGTCGTCGTCGACGACCGTGAAGTGGTGCCGCAGGACGACCTCGGTCCGGTCGCCGCCCAGCTCACGGAAGAGCCACTCGCCGCCCATCGAGGCGACCGGCGCACTGCTGACCTCCTGCTCGAAGCCGACCGTGAGCCGGCCCGGGTCGAGGGTGCGGCGCGACACCCAGTCGCTCACCCGGCCGTTCACCGTCGCCCAGAGCCGGATCCGCTCGCTGTCCCGGCCGCCTTCCAGCCGGCGGGCGTGCACGGTGGGGCCGAAGACGGCCGGCCACAGCGTCACGTCCGCCACCAGGTCGTACAGCGGGCCGGGCGGCGCGTGCACCACCCGGGTGTGCTCGGCGTGCAGCGGGCGGGGTCCGGCCGTCACCGGGCGTCCGCCGGGACGGCCCGGTTGACCAGGTCGAGCAGGTCGCGCGGCGTCCTCGCGTCGGCGATCACGTCGTCCGCGAGGGCCACCCCGTAGTCCCGTTCGATCCGGGCGGCGGTCTCCATCAGAGCGAGCGAGTCGTACCCCAGGTCACCGAAGGAGGTGTCGAGGATGTCGCCGCTCAGGTCGATGCCGTCGTCCTCACCGGCGCAGGCGACGAGGATGCGCCGCAGGTCGTCGATCTGGATGTGTGCCATGACGTGGTCTCCTGCCAGGAGTTGATGGGTCGAAGGGGGGCGTCAGCGCGTCGGGCCGGTCACGACGACCGCCGAGTTGAAGCCCCAGCGTCCGCGGGCGAGCACCAGCGCGGCCCGTACGGGCAGGGCGCGGGGTTCCCCGAGGACGAGGTCGATGCCGTAGCCGGCGGGCACCGACGTGGTGTGCGCGGTCGCCGGGACCACGCTGTCCCGGACGGCGAGCAGCGCGGCGACCAGGTCGGCCGGACCGCCGCCCGCGTACATCCGGCCGGTGACGGACTTGGGCGCGGTCACCGGGACCGCGTTCGGCCCGAACAGGCCGCTGATCGCCGCCGCCTCGGCCCGGTCGAGCTCCGGCACCCCGGCCGCGTCGGCGAACACCACGTCGACGTCGCCCGGCGCCAGCCCCGCGTCCGCCAGCGCCAGTTCGGCCGTGCGGCGCAGGCCGGGCGGGCGTCCCGAACCGGGCCGCGGGTCGAAGGTGGACGCGTACCCGGCGAGCGTCCCGTAGATCCGCTCCGCGCCGCGCAGCCGGGCCGAGCCGGCGTCCTCGACGACCAGGATCGCGCCGCCCTCGGCGGGCACGTGCCCGGACGCGGCGGTGTCGAAGGGCAGGTACGCGCGCTCCGGGTCGGTCGCCGTGGTGACCCGGCCGCTCGCCGACTGCGCCACCCAGCCCCACGGATCGAACGCGGAGTCCACCCCGCCGCTCAGCACCAGCCGGGTGCCCCGGCGCACGGTACGGCGGGCGTGCCCCACCGCGTCCAGGCCGCCCGCCTGCTCCGCGACGAGCGCGGCGCTCGGGCCGCGCATGCCGTGCCGGATGGAGATCTGCCCGGTGTTCACGGCGTAGAACCAGGCGAACGACTCGTAGACGCTGACGTGCTGCGGGCCCTTGCTCCAGAGCTTGTTGAACTCCCGGTGGGTGAACTCGAACCCGCCCTGCGAGGTGGAGGTCACCACGCCCATGTCGTAGTCGGGCAGTGTCCCGGCGGCCACGCCGGCGTCGGCGAGCGCCCAGGCCGCGGCGGCCAGCGCGTAGCGGGTCGAGACGTCGGTCTGCGGCAGCAGCCGGCTGGGCAGGTGGTCGGCCGCCTCGAAGTCCCTGATCTGCCCGGCGAGCCGGGCCGGGTAGCGCGTGACGTCGAACCGGGTGAGCTCCCCGATGCCGCTGCGGCCGGTGAGCACGGACTTCCAGTACTCCTCGGTCCCCAGACCGCCCGGCGCCACCACCGAGACACCGGTGACGACCACGGCATCGGCGCCGCTGTCCGTACGGCCGTTCATGCGGCGACCTCCGGTCGGTGCAGCACCATCGCGCTCTGGAACCCGCCGAACCCGCTGCCGACCGACAGCACGGTGTCCACCTGCTTGTCGCGGGCGGTCAGCGGCACGTAGTCCAGGTCGCACTCGGGGTCGGGGGTGTGCAGATTGGCCGTGGGCGGTACGACGTTGGTCCTGATGGCGAGCGCGCAGGCCGCGATCTCGATGGACCCGATGGCGCCCAGCGAGTGCCCGACCATCGACTTGATGGAGCTGACCGGCACGTCGTAGGCGTGCGCGCCCAGGCTGCGCTTGAGCGCTGCGGTCTCGTGGCGGTCGTTCTGCTTGGTGCCGGAGCCGTGCGCGTTGACGTAGTCGACGGCCGTGCGGTCGAGGCGGGCCTCGTCGAGCGCCGCCCGGATCGCCTCGGCCATCTCCCGGCCGTCCGTCTTCAGACCGGTCATGTGGTAGGCGTTGCAGCGGGTCGCGAACCCGCCGACCTCCGCGTAGATCTGCGCGCCGCGTGCCCGGGCCGCCTCGTACTCCTCCAGGACGAACATCGCGGCGCCCTCCGCCAGGACGAAGCCGTTGCGCGAGCCGTCGAACGGCCGGGAGGCGTGCTCCGGGTCGTCGTTGCGGGGCGTGGTCGCCTTGATGGCGTCGAAGCAGGCGACGACGATCGGCGAGACCGGGGTGTCGGACGCCCCCGCGAGGACGACGTCGACGGTTCCCTCCCGGATCAGCTGGACGCCGTGCCCGACCGCGTCCAGGCCGGAGGTGCAGCCGTCGGACACCATCGTCACCGGGCCCTCGGCGCCCACGCTCCAGGCCACCTCGGCGGGCATCACCCCCGGACTGAGGTAGTCGGCCATGTGCGGGGAGAGGAAACCGTCGTCCACCAGCCACTGCCGGCCACTGTCGGACAGCACCAGGTACTCCCGCTCCAGGCTGGTCGCGGACGCCACCGCGCTGCCCAGGCTCACGCCGATGCGGGCCGGGTCCAGAGCGGTGGTCTCCAGGCCGCTGTCGGCGACCGCGTCCCGGGTGCAGGCGACGGCGAACTGGGTCGCGCGGTCCATCCTGCGCACCTCGCGCGGGCTGAACCCCTCCGCCTCGGCGTCGAAGTCCACCTCGCCCGCGATCCGGGACCTGAAGGGGGAGGGGTCGAAACGGGAGATCCTCCGGGTGGCCGTCCGCCCCTCGCTGAGCAGCGACCAGAACGCCTTCGTTCCCAGGCCGCCCGGGGTACGCACCCCGATGCCGGTGATCACAACGCGCCGAGTCATATCGCCTCCGTACGTGCAGCGCATCAGGTCCGTTACTCGGGCCTTCAGCAGGCTGCGGCCGGGGCCTCGAGCCTGGCTCGAAGGAGGATCGGGGGCGGACCCGCGCGGGACCTAGGCGAGAGGCGTGGCCGCGTGCAGGAGGAGCAGCAGGGTGAACGCCGAGTTGGCGGAGGACATGGCCGAGAGCAGGGTGCCGGTGGTGGCCGTCCACACCGCCAGCCCCGCGGTGGTGAACGGCGACGGCCAGCGGCGTACCGCGGGCGGCGGGCCGAGCAGGGCGGCGACCCGGCGCGGCAGCGGGCCCGGCGCGGCGAGACCGGCCAGGGTGGGCGCGGGGGTGCCCCGCGAGACGAGGGCCGCCGTGCCGATCGCCCGGGCGACCGCGCGGCGGTCTCCGACGGTCCGCGCCGCCTCCTCGTCCGCCCAGCGTTCCACCGTGCAGGCGACGGCGGTCCGCAGCGGCAGCAGGAACGGGTTGGCGTGGGCCGCCAGCCGGGCCAGCAGCAGGTAGCGGTGGTGCCGGGCCCGCAGGTGGGCGCGTTCATGGGCGAACAGGGCGCGCCGCTCCCGGGACGCCAGGCACGCGAGCATCGCCGTGGACACCACGACGCGGCCGTACGGACCGCCCGGCAGCGCGTAGGCGTACGCCCGGGAGTCCGGCAGGACCGCGACCTCCGTGTGCGGCAGGCCCCGCAGCGCCCGGTGGGCCCGGCGTCTGACCCGGCGGTGCCTGAACAGCGTGCCCGCGCAGCCGGCGACGACCGCGAGCAGCGCCGGGATCGCCGCCTTCCCGGCGACCCCGTGCCGCGGCACGCTCTCCCGCACCTCGGGGTCCGACCAGCCGTCCGGAAGGGGGTTGCCGGGGAGCTGCGCGGTGCCGACCACCATCAGCAGTGCCAAGCACACCGTGCTGCACAGCGCCATGACGGCGGCGACCGTGGTGAGCAGCACGGTGGCGGTACGGGGATCGAGGCGCTGTTCGCCCAGGCGCGCGATCGGCCACGCCGTCAACGGCAGTACCAGCGGCAGGAAGACGAAGATGCCCACGGATGCGCTCAGTCCCCGTCGCCCGCGTGCCGCAGCAGTTCCCGCAGCAACCGCTCGTCGCCCTCGGGCAGCGTGGTGACGAAACTGGCCAGGACCGCCCGCCGGTCCCGCTCACCGTCCAGCACCCGGCGCATCTTCAGCGCGGCGAGCCCCGCCTGGTCGGCGGCGGGCAGCCACACGAACGACCGGCCCTCGCGTCTGCGGGTGACGGCGTCCTTCGCCAGCAGGCGGCCCAGCACCGTCATCACGGTCGTGTAGGCGAGGCCGGCGGCCAGCCGCTCCCGCACCCAGCCCGCCGTCACCGGCCCGTCGGCCTGGTGCAGCGCCGCGAGCACCTGGGTCTCCAGCGCGCCCTGCGCCCTGCGCCGGCCGCGCGGATCCGGCTCCGCCACGTGCGTCCTCCTCTACAGCTGTGTAGATCCTAGCTCGGGGCCACCTCCCGCTCATGACCCTTCTCCTCTCCCGCCGCACAGCACCGGCTCACGCGGTTCTTAGTCCGCCTGCGGTAGAAGAGTTCCGGACCAAGTGGGAGAAAGGGCAAGGAATGTCCGATTCCCGGACGTCGAGGCGGACGCGCTGGATCTCCGTGCTGGTGTTCGCCCTCGTGCTGTACGTCATCGTCCGGGCGGCGCACACCTCACAGAGCGACGCGACGCCTCCGGCACGGCACCCGGCACCCACCGCGTCCCCGTCGCCGGCCTCGCCCACGCCGTCTGCGCCACCGACTCCGTCCGCCGCGGCAGCCTCGTCCGCCTCGGCGTCCCCGTCCGCTTCGGCGTCCTCCTCGTCCGTCTCGGCATCCCCGACCGTCTCGGCGGCCTCCGACTCGTACGACCCCGCCGACTACGCCCGCCAGGTGCGCGACCGGGCCCGGCAGGCGGGCGTCAGCGCTCAGCTGGTCATGGCGATCCTCTACAACGAGGACTACAAGCCGCACGACCCGGCCTTCGAACGGGCCTGGCAGAGACTCAAGCCGGACGCGGCCTTCGGCATCGCGAACATGCACCGGGCCACCTTCGACGAGGTCAAGCAGGGCCGTGACTTCGCGAACCGGAGCTGGACGGACCTCCCCGACGACCGGGATCTCGCGATCGAGGCCGAGGCCTGGTACCTGCACGACCTGGCCGCGCGGCTGCCCGCCGGCCGGTCGGCGTCGTACCCGAGGAACGATCTGCTGGCCCTCGGCTACAACGCGGGCCCGTCCGACATGCTCGCCTTCGCCCGCGGTGCCACCCCCGGCAGCCAGGCCCGGTCCTACCTCGACGAACTGCACGCGAACTGGACCAGGGCCGGCAGGGCGGTCGCCTCCGGCTGACGTACTCGCACATGGGCGTCACGCGCATGGGCGTCCCGCACATGGGTGTCACGCACATGGACGTCCCGCACATGGATGTCCCGCACATAGGTGTCACGAACATGGACGTCCCGCAGGCGGATGCCCCCAGCTGGATTGCCGGATTGCGCAATAATGGAAGTCGGCGGGATCCGGTCCTGAAGTCGGGGGAGGAAGGACGTGTATGCCGCACAGAGACATCCGGCGGGTGCGTGAGACGAATCTGCGACTGGGCGCCGCGCTCGCCGAAGTCGAAGGCCTGTACACGGCGTTGGTGCGGACCGACTCCCCGGGCCGGCGCCGCCGCCTCATGACGGATCTGGCCCGCGCGGCGGACCGGCTGGCGGGGCTGGCCGCCGCCCCGCCGGGATCGCGGCCCCCGAATTCCGGTGCGCGGCGCTCACGTTGGGCGCGACGGCGGGTGCTGGCCGAACGCGGAGCCGAGTGGATCGCCGCCCGCTACCGACGTGACGTGCCCTGACCCCTCGGACCCCCGCACCGCGATGCCCGCGCCGGGCACTCTGCTCTACAGTGCTGTAGAAGTTTCTCCCGAAGAGTGATCACAGGAGTGATCACCGAACAGGCCTGTCTCCCCGTCGAGTTGACCGGACGACGGGCCGGCGCGACAAGGAGCCGGGGCAGCACGATGCCGGAGCCGTACGACCAGACGAACACCGTCGACCTCCGGCCCGGCCGCCCGGAACTGGCCCGGCGCTGCCGAGCCGTGACGGAGGCGCGCTGGTTCGCCCTGACCGTCTTCGCCGTGATCCTCCTGAACGCCGCGCTGCTCGGCGTGGAGACGTACTCCGGCGCCGTCGCGCAGTGGCACTTCTGGTTACGACTGGCCGAACACGCCTGCCTGGCCGCGTTCACCGCCGAGATCCTGCTGCGCCTGGCCGCCCACGCGGACCGCCCGCGCGACTTCTTCAGGGACCCGTGGAACCTGTTCGACCTGGCCGTGGTCCTGTGCGCGTTCCTCCCGGTCGTCCGCGAGAACACCACCGTGCTGCGCCTGCTGCGGCTGGCCCGCGTCCTGCGCACGGCCCGCTTCCTGCCCCAACTGCGGATCGTGCTGGTCGCGGTGGCGCGCAGCCTGCCCGGCACGCTGAGCTTCCTGCTGGTCGGCGCACTGCTGCTGTACGTGTACGCGATGGTGGGCTGGGTCTTCTTCGGCACGCACGACCCCGACCACTACGGTTCCATCGGCCGAGCCGTCCTCACCCTGTTCCTCCTGATGACCCTGGACGGCATCGGCGACGCGGTCCACGCGGGCCTGGAGATCTCCCGCTGGAGCCTCGCCTACTACGCCTCGTACGTCCTCATAGCCTCCTTCGTCCTGGTCAACGTCCTGATCGGCGTGGTCATCACCTCCCTGGACGAGGCCCGGGAAATGGAACGGGAGACGGAGAGGGGGACGGAGAGGGAGACGGAGATGGAGACGGGGAGGGAGACGGAGGGGGAGACGGGTAGGGAGACGGGGACCACGACCGGTCCCCGCCCGGCCGCCGCCCGGCAGGACGACCCCGTGCTGCTGACCCGCATCGCGGCGGCCCGCCAGGCCCTGGACGAGCTCGAACGCGACCTGGCCCGAGCATCGTCCCCACACCCCACGCCCTCCCTCAACCACGCCCACGACCGCGACCCGTGACCTACCTCGACCGAAAGCCGTCAAGGCGCACGCGAGACGGCGCTCCTGCCCTACAACTCCCGATAGCCCTGACCTCGGTAGCCCTGACCTCGGTAGCCCTGACTTGGACAGCCGCTCGGACAGCCGCCCGGACGACAGCGGGTCGTCAACGCCTTTCGTACGGTCGGCCCGCGGGTGCCCAGGACGGGCGGGGGAGAGGATGCGACGCTGGAGTGAGGGGCCCGCGAGTTGAGGGTCGAGTGCGCCTCACCCGGTCCGGCCCCGTTCGCCGAGCGCCGAGCGTCGCCAGGCGGCTCTCCCGCGTGGATCCGGCCTTCCGGGACCGGGGCCGCGCGACCACCCCGGAAGGCAGGTGCGTCCCATGCGCACGTCGACCCGTATCGCCGGTGCCCTCACCGGTCTGACCCTCACCCTCGGTGGCGCGGTCCTCGCCGCTCCCGCGGCCCGGGCGGACATACCCGCCTGTACGCGGATGGCCGAACTGGCCGGTGCCACCGCCTCGGACTCCGTCACAGCCGCCTGTGGGCGCGGCGTGAGCGGAGACGTCCAGAGTTGTGTGACCGGGCTGACCGGGGCCGGAGTGGCGGGCGGCGCCGCGACCGCGGCCTGCCGGGCGGCGGCCCACGAGCCGCGTTAGACACCGCCGGACAGGGCCGGACACCGCCCCGCTCCTTGCCTCGCGGGCCTCCCGTGGTGCGCCCATGCTGAGTAGAGAGGGCGTCGTCGTCCTGGGACCTGTCCTTCCCGAAGGCCGAACGAAGGCGCCTCGGAGGAGGAAGACATGCGTATGCGAAGAGTCCTGGGCCTCGCCCTGGCCGCGGCAACCCTTGCCGGCGTGAGCGTCGCCGGCGCTGCCGGCGCCGGGGCCGCCTCGTCTCCGAACATCTCCAGGGACGACTGCACGGCCGCCGGCGGGCAGGTCGTTGCACGCCCCTACGCCGGCTACGCCTGCACGCTGCCTGACGGAACCAGCCAGGCCGTCACCTGACCGGACCATCACCTGACCGGACAGCGCACCCGCGGCCTGCTCCCCGACAGTCGAGCCCCCACGGGGAAGACTCCGTCGTTCGGCCCATCAAGGGCACCGCCCGCAGCGCCGAATAGGACCAGGCGGAGTAGCCCCGACCCCCGCCGCGGCGGACCGGGGCCCCGACGGCACACCGCTGGTCAAGGTGTCCCAGGGCGACCCGTACGCGTGGTGCACCGACGGAGCGAGGTCCCCCGACAGCGTCGTCCACCCCGGTACCGAGGTCGAGCCGTACCTGTCCGTCGATCCGCGCGAGCGCAAACGGGTGGTCACCGTGTTCCAGCAGGACCGCTGGAACGACGGCGGCGCCCGCGGCCTGGCGGCCGGCTGGACCACGGACGGCCGCACCTTCCACCGGAGCACGCTGCCGTTCAGCCTGTGCGCCCCCGGCGGCGCGGACACACCGCCTACCGACTGGCCACGCTGCCGCACGGAAACCCGAAGCTCCGCACCGAACGGCGGATCTCGCGCGTCTTCGACTGGCTGAGGGCGCCGTTGGCCGGAGGCTACTTCCTGGGCGACTACCAAGGCCTGGTGGCGGACGGCAAGGGAGTACGGGCGATGCTCACCGAGACCCACTCGGGCGCACCGCTGAACCGTACGGATGAACCGTACGGACGTGTACACCGCCACACTCCGCACCCACTGACCGAAGCCCGGCCGCCACCGATGAGCCGACCCGGCCGGAGCCGACCCGGTCGGGGCGCATGGCTATGGCTGCCCGGTCGACGCACCGCTGTCGGCCGGCGCACCGCAGCCGGGCTCTGTCGCCGCAGCGGCCACGGAGTCCGGCACACCCTCCCGCGCGGCCCGTCCGCAGCCGGCGAGAGACGCCTGGAGCCCCGCCTCGGCCCGCACACCGACTCGGCCGCCCTCCAGACGTTCCGCCGCTGACCGGCGGCGTCCGGCACGGGCCCGCGCGCGCGGTAGAGCACCGGCACCGGCACCGGCCGGCAAACCCGCGCCGCATCCGCCCAAAAGCCTCCCGCCCTGTACCCACGCGCTGAACACCCGTCGGCACTCGGCCGTACCCCCCTTCGGGGATGTCCCTTCACCCGCGCAACCGCGATGATTCGGAGCCTTTCGTGCCCCAGCAGCAGCGACGTTCACCCACCGGCCGCCTCGTTCGCGGAGCGGCCGTCCTCGGCAGCCTGGCCCTTCTCCCGCTGACCGCGGCCTGCACCGGCGAGGACGACGCCACCGACGACAAGTCCTCGAAGACCCGCACGGTCTCCGCCCAGGAGGCCCAGGTCGTGGCGCCCGCCAAGGTCGAGGTCATCGCGAACCTGACGCAGTGCAAGCCCAAGATCCGGGTCGAGGCGGAGGAACTGCGCGAGGGCGTGTGCCACACCAAGGGCGGCGACTACCTCATCACGACGTTCCCGGAGGAGCGGCACAAACAGACCTGGCTGGACACGATCGCCATGTACCAGGGCACCTACCTGGTCGGAACGCGCTGGGTGGTCAGCGCCCAGCCGAAGGTGCTCAAGGCGTTCCAGCCCAAGCTGGGCGGCGACATCGTCCACATGACCGGCATGGGCCCAGGCGTCACACAGAGCCCGTCCTGACACCGACGGACGCCACACATGCGGCACCCCCGCCGTATACATGCGGCACCCCTGCCGCGCCCGGTCACCTCGTCGTACCGGGCGCGCAGGGGGAGGGCGGCCCCCGAGTACGACAGAGGGCACATACTCACGTGAGTATGTGCCCTCTGCTTAGCGTCGGGGTGGCGGGATTTGAACCCACGACCTCTTCGTCCCGAACGAAGCGCGCTGCCAAGCTGCGCTACACCCCGGTGTCGCTGCTGTGGTGCTTGTCGCGGCGACGTCGTTTACTCTAGCCCACTGCTGGCTGGAGACGAAATCCGGTTTAGGGGCGGCGGCCGACGGGGTTCGGGCGGGTGTGGTCCAGGGCTACCAGGAGGACCGCCAGGGCGTAGCAGGAGAGGCCCAGCAGGAGCGCGTTGGCCAGGGTGCCGCGGTAGCCGTGCTGCTCCGCGTCCAGGAACGGGTAGAGGTAGCGGCCCGGTGTGCCGGGGAGGAGCAGGCCGGCCCGGACGAGGGTGTACGTCAGGTAGGCCAGCGGGTACAGCATCCACGCCGCCGTCTGGCGCAGGTGGAGCCGACCGGGAGCGGTGAGGAACAGCCAGTCCACGACCGCCGCGAGCGGGGCCGCCGTATAGAGGAGCTGCAACGCCAGCCACTGGCCGTGCCAGGCCACCGGCGGGTGCGTGGAGCCCGTCATCGAGAACGGCGGGGTCGTGTGGCCCAGGAGCAGGTGGTAGACCAGCGCCGAGATCACGGCGTACAGCAGAGCCGCACCGGTCAGGGCCGAGGGCAGGGGGCGGCCCGCCTGCCAGGCGCGGCGGGCCGAGGAGAGGCTGACCAGGGTCAGCAGGATCGCCGCCTGGACGCCGAAGTAGCTCAGGATCCGGTCCGGGCTGCCCAGCAGCAGCTCCAGGGCCACGCCGGAGATCGCCAGCACGGCCGTCAGCAGGCGGAACACGGCGGTCACCGGGCGTGGCGTGGGGGCCACCACCGCCGTCGCGGGAACGTGCCCGGGCCACAGCACGGGCGTGCCCGGGACCGCGGGGAGATCCGGGATGTCCCTGGGTATCGGGGGTATCGGGGCCGTCATGCCCTCAACGTAGGAGGGCGATGCGGTCACGGCATTTCGGTGTACTCCGGGCGGGTTACGCCCTTACTCCCGCCCCACCAGCGTCAGCAGCGTCGCCTCCGGGGGGCACGCGAAGCGGACCGGGGTGTAGCGGTTCGTGCCGCAGCCCGCCGAGACGTGGAGGTAGGAGGTACGGCCCTCCGCCGTGTGCCGGGACAGGCCCTTCACCCGGTCCGCGTCCAGGTCGCAGTTGGTGACCAGCGCACCGTAGAACGGGACGCAGATCTGACCGCCGTGGGTGTGGCCGGCGAGGACCAGCGGGTAGCCGTCGGCCGTGAAGGAGTCCAGGACACGCAGGTAAGGGGCGTGCACGACGCCCATCGAGAAGTCCGCCGTACCGGACGGACCGCCGGCCACCTGTACGTAGCGGTCGCGCTTGATGTGCGGGTCGTCCAGGCCGGTCAGCTCGACCGAGACACCCTCGACCTTCAGGACGCCCCGCGTGTTCGTCAGGTTCAGCCAGCCCGCCCCGTCGAAGCCGTCCCGCAGCTCCTCCCAGTCGAGGTGGATCGCGCCGACCACCGGCGGGTTGCCGTTCAGACCGTGCTTGCCGCTCACCTTCTCCGCCAGGTAGCGGGCGGGGTTGCGCGGCTTGGGGCCGTAGTAGTCGTTGGAGCCGAAGACGTACGCGCCCGGGAACTCCATCAGCGGGCCCAGCGCGTCCAGGACCTCGGGGATGCCCTCCGGGTCGGACAGGTTGTCGCCCGTGTTGATCACGAAGTCCGGGCGCAGGCCCGCCAGCGATTGCAGCCACCGCTGCTTCTTGCGCTGGCCGCTCACCATGTGGATGTCGGAGACCTGGAGCACGCGCAGCGGGCGCATCCCCGGCGGGAGCACCGGGACCGTGACCCGGCGCAGGCGGAACGAACGGGCTTCGAAGCCGGCCGCGTACAACACACCGGCGGCGCCGAACGCCGCGATTCCCAGGGGTACTCCGTATCGAGCGCGCATATGACCATCGTGTCAGACGCGGAGCGGGCCCAGAGACCGGCGGGTGCCGAAATCGGCGGGCGTTCCTCGTGCGGCACCTGCGACAATCACATTCATGACCACCACGCTCAAGTCGAAGCTCCAAGAAGACCTCAACGCCGCGATCAAGGGCCGCGACGAGCTCCGCTCGGCCACGCTCCGGATGACGCTCTCCGCGATCACCAACGAGGAGGTCGCCGGCAAGCAGAAGCGCGAGCTCTCCGACGACGAGGTGCTGAAGGTGATCGCCAAGGAGGCGAAGAAGCGCCGGGAGGCGGCCGACGCCTTCGCGCAGGGTGGTCGCGCCGAGAGCGCCGAGCGGGAGAAGGCGGAGGGTGCGGTGCTCGCCGGGTACCTGCCCAAGCAGCTCACCGACGAGGAGCTGGACGGGATCGTCGCGGAGGCCGTCGAGGAGGCGAAGGCGGCGGGTGCCGAGGGGCCGCGGGCCATGGGCGCCGTGATGAAGATCGTGAACCCGAAGGTGGCCGGCCTGGCCGAGGGCGGCCGGGTCGCCGCCTCGGTGAAGAAGCACCTCCAGAGCTGACCCGCGAGTTCCCGGCCATACGGCCATGCCATACGGCCATACGGCGGTACGGCCATACGGCGGTACGGCGGTACGACGGTGGGGCCGCACCTCTGGAGAAGAGGTGCGGCCCCACCGTCGTAACAGAGGGCCGTAGAGGACCGTGAAGGACCGCGGAGGACCAGAAGCCCGCAAGCTCGCCGGACCGGAGGCCCGCAAGATCGCGGACCGGAGGCCCGGAGGCCCGCCGGTCCGCGGCGGGGTGTCAGCCCCGGCGGCCGCCGTTGCCGTTGCCGCCGTTCCCGTTGCCCTGGATGAAGCCGTCGGGGAAGGAGAACGTCGGGGTCGGGGTGGTGCCGCCGTCCGTCGTGCCGCCGTCGTTCGTGCCGCCGTCGGTCAGACCGCCGATGAGGCCGCCGATCAGGCCACCGGTGTCACCGTTGGTGCCGTCCCCGGTGCCGGTGTTGTCGCCTTTTCCCTTATCACCCTCATCCGGGATGTCGATGAGGTTGAAGGACTCGTCCGCCTTGCCCTCCAGGGCGCCCGTCATGGCGTCCTTCCAGATCGGGCCCGGGGTGTCGGCGCCGAAGACCTCGGAGTGGTAGACGCCGCCGATGGTGATGTTGGTCATCTCGACGTTCTGCTTGGCGCTGCCGACCCAGACCGCGCCCGCGAGGTTCGGCGTGTAGCCGACGAACCAGGCGTTCTTGCGGGCGTCCGTCGTACCCGTCTTGCCCGCGCTCTCACGGTCGTCGAGGCCGGCCTGCTGACCGGTACCGGAGTCGACCACACCGCGCAGCAGGGTGTTGATGGTGTCGGCGGTCTTCTCGCTCATCGCGCGCGAGCAGGTCGACTTGGGCACGGCCAGCGACTTCTGCTCGTTGCCGATCTTCTGGGTGATCGACTCGATGGCGACCGGCGTGCAGTACATGCCGCGGTCGGCGAAGGCGGCGTACGCGCTCGCCATGGTCAGCGGGGAGAGGCCGATCGCGCCGAGGGCGATGGCCGGGGTCTGCGGGAGCTTCGAGCCGTCGCCCTGGTGGACGTGGAGCGAGTCGGTCATCTTGACCACCGGGCACAGGCCGATGTCGGAGATCAGCTGGACGAAGTAGGTGTTGATGGACTTCGCCATCGCCTTCTTCATCTGGTACGGCCCGACCTCGGACTCGTTCTCGTTCTCGACCTGCTCGCCCGTCGTGTTGACCCACTGCTTGCCGTCGCACTGCTGCACGGGGCTCGGGTAGTTCATCTTGTACGGCGACGAGTACTCCTGTGTCGCCGACTTGCCGCCCTCGATGGCGGCCGCGGCCACGAACGGCTTGAACGTCGAACCCGTCGGGAAGCCGTAGTTGGAGCCGCCGTAGTCCCGGTCGACCGAGAAGTTGTACTCGGTCTCGTTCTTGCTGTAGCCGTACGGCTTCGACTGGCCCATCGCCAGGATCTTGCCGCTGCCGGGCTCCACCAGGGTGGCGGCGGCCGCGACCGAGTCGGACTTGTAGACGTGGTCCTTGATCGAGGCCTGCACCGAGTCCTGGGCCTGCGGGTCCAGTGTCGTACGGATGGTCAGGCCGCCCTGGTTCCAGAGCTTGGCGCGCGCCTCCCGGGTCTTGCCGAAGGTCGGGTCGGTGAGGAAGACGTTCTCGACGTACTTGCAGAAGAACCCGGCGCCCTTGGTGGCGGTGATGCAGCCGTTCTTGGGCTGGGTGACATGCAGGCCGAGCGGTGCTTCCTTGGCCTTGTCGGCCTCCGCCTGGGAGATGTCGCCGAGCTGTGCCATGCGCTCCAGCACGGTGTTGCGCCGCTTGGTGGCCTCGGCCTCGTCGTTGACCGGGTCGTAGCGGCTCGGTGACTGGACGATGCCGGCCAGCAGGGCCGACTGCTCCAGGGTCAGGTCCTTGGCGTGCTTGGAGAAGTAGCGCTGGGAGGCGGCCTCGACGCCGTAGGCCTGCTCGCCGAAGAAGGTGATGTTCAGGTAGTTCTCGAGGATCTTCTTCTTGCCGAGCTTCTCCTCCAGCTGGATCGCGTACTTCAGCTCCTTGACCTTGCGGCCCAGGGTCTGCTGGGTGGCCTCGGCGACCTTGGTCGGGTCGTCGCCGGCCTCCTCGATGAAGTAGTTCTTCACCAGCTGCTGGGTGAGCGTGGACGCGCCCTGGGCGACGCCGCCGCTCTGCGCGTTCTTGTTCAGCGCCCGCAGCACGCCCTTCAGGTCGATGGCGCCGTGCTGGTAGTAGCGCGAGTCCTCGATCGCGACGATCGCCTTCTGCATGTACGGCGAGATGTCCTTGAGGTCCACCACCGTGCGGTCACGGGAGTAGACCTGGGCGATCTGGTTGCCCTTGCTGTCGAGGATCCTGGTGCGCTGACTGAGCTGCGGGCTCTTCAGGTTGGCCGGGATCTCGTCGAAGCCCTGGACCGAACCCTTGGCCGCGAGACCCAGGGCGCCGGCCGCGGGCAGCGCGATGCCCGCCATCACGGCTCCCGCGAGCACGCTGACACCGAGGAACTTGGCGGCCTGCTGCGTGGCCGACAGACCACCGCCGGAGCGCTTGTTTGGCATGGGGGCAGCCTAATCCGTAGCGATGAGCGTTCCGGGTGAGCGGGCCGCCCTCGGGATGTTCGAGTGCCGGATCGTGACATACGGGACCAGGCCCGACGCACTGGGCGTGACGCGGCGCACGGCACGACGGCATGAACGGTCTACCTCGCCATTCGCCGGACACGCGTACAGGCCTTGGCCTAAGCTGCTCTCAACTGTCACAGCAGTGCGGCCACGTATCAATACGTCCGGCGACCCCGAATCGTTCCGGAACCAGCCCACTTTTTTTCGGGCGATGTGTTGATGGCGTGTCCGAATCCGCCTCGTGTGTCATCCGGCGTCCGTTGTGGCGCACCACGGCTGTCCCGCTTTGCCGGGATGATCACGCATGTCGTCAGCTCACTCCCGCGGGTGATCTGCCGCTTACCCATAGTCCGTTCGGGCCATTCAAGATTGGGCCCGAAGGGGGTGTTGCGCTGTGCCCACCTTCCGTAACGTCCTCAACTGGCGGCGGTGAATATGCCGCTGCCGCCGTGGGGGAGCCTCGATTCGGGAGAGGACGGCGCCGGTATGGGCTGGGTAACCGACTGGAGTGCGCAGGCTGCCTGCCGCACTACCGATCCGGATGAACTGTTCGTTCAGGGAGCAGCGCAGAACAGGGCCAAGGCGGTGTGCACCGGATGTCCGGTACGCACTGAATGCCTGGCCGATGCGCTGGACAATCGCGTCGAGTTCGGCGTGTGGGGAGGCATGACGGAGCGGGAGCGTCGCGCACTGCTGCGCAGGCGGCCCACCGTCACCTCCTGGCGCAGGCTCCTGGAGACAGCGCGCTCGGAGTACGAGCGGGGGACCGGGATCGTCCCCCTCGACAACGACGAGGTGTACGAGAACTACGCGGCCGTGAGCTAGCCGTGAGGTGAGCCGGACCGGACAGGTCTACGGCAGCTCCGGCCGGCCGGCCGCGAGCCGGTCACCGATGTCCCGCAGTCCCGCGAGGTCGTGCACGTCGCCGGGCAACGCGGCCACCTCCACCATGGCCACCTCGGGGTGGCGCGCGGTGAAGCGGTCACGTGTGCGCTGCTCGCGGGAGAGCAACTGCATGCGCTCGGCGTGCAGCCTCAGCAGGCCTGCGGTGAGCTGGTCGACGGTGCGGTCCGGGTTTTCCGGCGATGACGATGACGAGGGGGATTCGTCAGTCATGTCCGCAGGCCCTGACGAGGGGGATTCGTCGGGCCGGGACCCGGACGGCGCGGGCGCGGGCGGTTCAGAACTGCCGTACGTGTCGGGAGAGTTACGAAGTCCAGCTTTCCCTCCCCCCTGATCCACAATGCGGGACTCCTCAAGATTTTCCCCGGCCTCGTTCTCCCCGGCCTCGTTCTCCCCGGCCTCGTGATCCGCGGGCTGGTGATCCGCGGCCTCGAGATCCGCGGCCTCGAGATTCTCCGCGGCGGCGATCGCACGCTCGGCGGACAGCCGGTCGGCGCCGCTGCCGTGGACACGGTTGAGGACCAGACCGACCAGTGGCATGTCCTCCGCGGCGAGCCGCTCCACGAAGTACGCGGCCTCGCGCAGCGCGTCCCGCTCCGGGGCCGCCACCACCAGGAACGCCGTACCGGGCGCCTGGAGCAGCTTGTACGTCGCGTCCGCGCGCGTACGGAACCCGCCGAACGTCGTGTCCATCGCGGCCACGAACGTCTGCACGTCCTTCAGCAGCTGCCCGCCGAGCAGCTTGCCCAGCGTGCCGGTCATCATCGACATTCCCACGTTCAGGAAGGCCATGCCCGCGCGGCCGCCCAGCTTGGCCGGTGCGGTCAGCAGCCTGATCAGCTTGCCGTCCAGGAAGGAGCCGAGCCGCTTCGGCGCGTCCAGGAAGTCCAGCGCGGAGCGGGAGGGCGGGGTGTCCACGACGATCAGGTCCCACTCGTCCCGGGCCCGCAGCTGGCCCAGCTTCTCCATCGCCATGTACTCCTGCGTGCCCGCGAAGCCCGCCGAGAGCGACTGGTAGAACGGGTTGGCGAGGATGGCGGCCGCCCGCTCGGCGTCCGCGTGCGCCTCCACGACCTCGTCGAAGGTGCGCTTCATGTCCAGCATCATGGCGTGCAGTTCGCCGTCGCCGTCGGTGCCCTTCACCCGCCGCGGCACGTTGTCGAGCGAGTCGATGCCCATGGACTGGGCCAGCCGCTTGGCCGGGTCGATGGTCAGCACCACCACCTTGCGGCCCCGCTCGGCCGCCCGCAGCCCCAGCGCCGCCGCGGTGGTCGTCTTGCCGACGCCGCCCGAGCCGCAGCACACCACGATCCGGGTCGTCGGGTCGTCCAGCAGCGGGTCGACGTCCAGCACGGGCGCGTGCGCCAGCCGGCGCGCGCCGTCCTGGACCGGCTCCTGGGCCGGCTCCTGGGCCGTGTCCCGGGTCGGGTCCTGTGCCGGGTCCGGATCCGGAGTCATGACATCCCCTGTTCCCGCAGCTCGGTGGCGAGTTCGTACAGGCCCGCCAGGTCCATCCCCTCGGCGAGCAGCGGCAGTTCGTGCCGGGGCAGGTCCAGCTCGGCCAGCACCGCCCGCTGCTCGTGCTCCAGCGCGTACCGCTCGGCGTACTCGGCGGCCTGCGCCAGCAGCGGGTCCACCAGCTGCCCGGCCTTGCCGCCACGCCGTGCCCCGCCGAGCCCGGCACCCGACAGCGCCTGCGCCACGGCGGTGCGCGGCACGGTGCGTACGAGTTCCAGGTCGGCGGCGTCCAACACCTCCGGCCGGACCATGTTCACGATGACCCGGCCCACCGGCAGCCGGGCGGCCCGCAGTTCGGCGATGCCGTCGGCGGTCTCCTGGACCGGCATCTCCTCGAGGAGTGTGACCAGGTGCACAGCCGTCTCCTTGGACTTCAGCACCCGCATCACGGCCTGCGCCTGATTGTGTATCGGGCCGATCTTGGCCAGCCCGGCCACCTCGTCGTTGACGTTCAGGAAGCGGGTGATGCGGCCCGTCGGCGGGGCGTCCATCACCACGTAGTCGTAGATGAACCGCCCTGCCCTGTCCTTCCGGCGCACCGCCTCGCACGCCTTGCCGGTGAGGAGGACGTCCCGCAGACCGGGCGCGACGGTGGTCGCGAAGTCGATCGCGCCCAGCTTCTTCAGCGCCCGCCCCGCCCCGCCGAGCTTGTAGAACATCTGGAGGTAGTCCAGAAGGGCCAGTTCGGGATCGATGGCGAGCGCGTGCACCTCACCGCCTCCCGGCGCGACCGCGATCTTCCGCTCCTCGTACGGCAACGCCTCCGTCTCGAAAAGCTGGGCGATGCCCTGCCGGCCCTCGACCTCCACGAGAAGCGTCCGCTTCCCCTCGGTCGCGAGGGCCAGCGCGAGTGCGGCGGCGACCGTCGTCTTTCCGGTCCCGCCCTTGCCGCTGACGACCTGGAGCCTGCTCACGTCTTCGAGCCTAACCAGTCGGCCGGACACTCACGCGGGAGGCTGTGGATAACGCTGCTCACGGTCGTACGTCTGCCCCGTGCTCCCCAGCGGATAAAGTCGGCCGCATGACCAAGTGGGAATACGCAACCGTGCCGCTGCTCGTCCATGCCACGAAGCAGATTCTGGACACCTGGGGCGAGGACGGCTGGGAGCTCGTCCAGGTCGTGCCCGGGCCCAACAACCCCGAACAGCTCGTGGCCTACCTGAAGCGGGAGAAGCCCTGATGAGCGCCGTGGAGGCCAGGCTGGCCGAACTCGGACTCACGCTGCCCGCGGTCGTCCCGCCGCTCGCCGCCTACCAGCCGGCCGTGCGCTCGGGCGCGTACGTCTACACCTCCGGCCAGCTGCCGATGGTCGACGGCAAGCTCCCGGTCACCGGCAAGGTGGGTGCCGAGGTCACCGCGGAGGAGGCCAAGGAACTCGCCCGCACCTGCGCGCTGAACGCCCTGGCCGCCGTGAAGTCCGTCGCCGGTGACCTGGACCGGATCGCACGCGTGGTGAAGGTCGTCGGCTTCGTCGCCTCCGCCGCCGACTTCACCGGGCAGCCGGGTGTCATCAACGGTGCCAGCGAACTGCTCGGCGAGGTCCTCGGCGACAAGGGCGTGCACGCGCGCAGCGCGGTGGGCGTCGCGGTGCTGCCGCTGGACGCGCCGGTCGAGGTCGAGGTCCAGGTCGAGCTGGAGCCGTAAGCCGTAAGCGCTGAGCGCTGAGCGCTGAGCGCTGAGCGCTGAGCCCCGAGCGGTGATCTGTGAGCCGTGAGCCGTGACGGGAACGCCACAGGCCACCCCTCGAACATTCGCGCACCAGGGGATAGCCTCCGGTAATGGCCGATGGACAGTGGTATCCCCCGGAGTGGCCGGACCGCATCCGCGCACACACGGAGGGCACCCTCGTACCGGTGCCGCCGAAGCGCGCGGCGACCGTGCTGCTCCTGAAGGACACTCCGGACGGTCCTGTCGTCCACATGCTGCGCAGACGCGCCTCCATGGCCTTCGCCGGAGGCGCGTACGCGTATCCGGGCGGCGGTGTCGACCCGCGCGACGACGACCACCAGGTCCGCTGGGCGGGCCCCACGCGCGCGTGGTGGGCCGAGCGGCTGGGGGTGGACGAGGCGGGCGCCCAGGCGATCGTCTGCGCGGCCGTACGGGAGACGTACGAGGAGGCGGGCGTCCTGCTCGCGGGTCCGGCCCCCGACCGGGTCGTCGGGGACACCACCGGGGACGACTGGGAGGCCGACCGCGCCGCCCTGGTCGCCCGTGAGCTGTCCTTCGCGGAGTTCCTGGACCGGCGGGGCCTGGTCCTGCGCTCGGACCTGCTGGGCGCCTGGACGCGCTGGATCACCCCGGAGTTCGAGACCCGCCGCTACGACACCTGGTTCTTCGTCGCCGCCCTGCCCGCGGGCCAGCGCACCCGCAACGCCTCCACGGAGGCCGACCGTACGGTCTGGATCCGCCCCGCGGCGGCCGCCGCCGGCTACGACCGGGGCGAACTGCTGATGATGCCGCCCACCATCGCGACCCTGCGCCAGCTCACGCCGTACG
Source organism: Streptomyces humi (assembly GCF_001005085.2). Taxonomy (GTDB): domain Bacteria; phylum Actinomycetota; class Actinomycetes; order Streptomycetales; family Streptomycetaceae; genus Streptomyces; species Streptomyces humi. The sequence continues at coordinate 14,272 of NZ_LBMU02000089.1, read as the reverse complement.
CCACCGCCGCCGAGACGCTCGCGGTGGCCCCCGCGCGGGACATGACGCCGGTACTGGCGCGGGCCCGCCTCCAGGACGGCGAGATCGTCCTGACCTGGCCGGGCCACGACGAGTTCACCAAGCACATAGCGACCGCCCCCACGGCGGAACCCATCGCAGGACCCGTCGCGGGAACCGTCGCGGGACCTGTCCCAGGAGCCGTCCCAGGTCCCGTCGCAGGAGGCCCCGCATGACGAACGCAGCAGCCCTGCCCGGCCAGCCGCGGGACGCGGTCCTCTCGGGGCCGGCCACCGCGCGGGCCGTCAACGTGCTGGCGCCCAACGCCTCCGTGATGACCCTGGACGGCACCAACACCTGGATAGTCGCCGAACCCGACTCCGACCTGGCCGTGGTGATCGACCCGGGCCCCCTGGACGAGGACCACCTGCGCGCGGTCGTGGACACCGCGGAGAAGGCCGGCAGACGCGTCGCCCTCACCCTGCTCACCCACGGTCACCCGGACCACGCCGAGGGCGCCGTGCGCTTCGCGGAACTGACCGGCACGCGCGTGCGTGCCCTCGACCCGGCGCTCCGGCTCGGCGACGAGGGCCTCGCCGCCGGTGACGTGATCACGACCGGCGGACTGGACCTGCGGGTCGTCCCCACGCCTGGCCACACCGCCGACTCGCTCTGCTTCCACCTCCCGGCCGACCGCGCGGTCCTCACCGGCGACACCGTCCTGGGACGCGGCACGACGGTGGTGGCGCACCCGGACGGCCGCCTCGGCGACTACCTGGACTCGCTGCGGCGGCTGCGCTCGCTGACGGTCGACGACGGCGTGCACACCGTCCTGCCGGGCCACGGTCCGGTCCTGGAGGACGCCCAGGGCGCCGTGGAGTTCTACCTGGCCCACCGCGCCCACCGGCTCGCGCAGGTGGAGACGGCCGTCGAGAACGGCCACCGGGGCCCCGCCGAGGTCGTCGCCCACGTCTACGCCGACGTGGACCGCTCCCTGTGGCCCGCGGCGGAGCTGTCGGTACGGGCCCAGCTGGAGTACCTCAGCGAACACGGGCTGATCTGACCGAGGGCCCGTGAAGGCCGCAGGTGGCCCCGGCGGTCGCGGTGGGGTCGTGGGGGTCGCGGTGGGGTCGCGGGGGTTCCGGTGGCGCGGTGGTCGCGGGGGTCCTGGGGTCAGTCCCAGCCGGGCGGCCTCGGGGTCTTCACGCCGTGCACGCGCGCGTACTCGTCCGCGAGCCAGGGGCCGAGGTCGTCCACGTACGACCGCAGGACCGCCCGGTCACCGACCGGCTCGTACCCCGACTCGGCCGCCCGGCGCAGCTGTTCGCCGCGGTCCGGGTAGTAGCCGGCGAACGCCTCCGCCATCTCCCGCAGGTCGCTCGTCCAGCCGTTCCAGCGGGGCATGACGAGGGTGAAGCCGGTGCGGACCAGGTGCCGTGACATGAAGCGCACCAGGGGCCGCAGGGCCTCCTCGGTGCCCTCGGTGCCCTCGGTGCCCTCGGTGCCCTCGGTGCCCTCGGCGGCCGCGATCCGGTCCCGCCAGCGCGGCAGGAGCCGTGCCAGGTCGCCGTTGGTCTCGCGGGCGAGCAGGGAGTCGGGGCGGTAGCGGGGCAGGAACTCGGCGAGATCCTCCCCGAGCAGCGGAGTGCACTGACAGGCCACGAACCAGCCGATGTCGTACCGCTCCAGTTCGCTGAGCACCCGCGCGCGGGAGAAGAGCAGGGTCCCGACCCCGTCGATCTCGGGGAACTCCTCGTCCAGGGCCCCGCCCAGCGCGCGGGCCGTGGCCCGGTCGGCGTCGGTCGGCTCCTCGCGCAGGACGGCCACCAGGTCCAGGTCGCTGCGGCCCACGCGCGCGGTACCGCGGGGGATCGAACCGTAGAGGTACGCGCTGTCCAGCCGCGCCCCGAAGGCCGCCAGGAGCCGGTCACGGGCGGCGGTGACGACGGGACGGAAGACGGGCCCCACGCGCGCGTGCGAGCCCTCGCGCACGATGAAGCCCAGGGAGTCGAGCCCGCGACATGACTCAGGGTCCCGTCTCACGGAGGCGGAACCCTGAGTCATGTCGCGTGAGCTCTGCTCGGTTCAGCGGGACCGCTTGGCCAGCCGCTCGACGTCCAGCAGGATCACGGCCCGCGCCTCCAAGCGCAGCCAGCCGCGCTGGGCGAAGTCGGCCAGCGCCTTGTTCACGGTCTCGCGGGACGCGCCGACCAGCTGGGCCAGCTCCTCCTGCGTGAGGTCGTGGACGACGTGGATGCCCTCCTCCGACTGCACGCCGAAGCGGCGGGACAGGTCCAGCAGGGCGCGCGCGACACGGCCCGGCACATCGGAGAAGACCAGGTCGGACATGGCGTCGTTGGTCTTGCGCAGCCGGCGGGCGACCGCACGCAGCAGGGCGGTGGCCACCTCGGGGCGGGCGTTCAGCCAGGGCTGGAGGTCGCCGTGGCCGAGGCCGAGCAGCTTGACCTCGGTCAGCGCGGTGGCGGTCGCCGTCCGCGGGCCCGGGTCGAACAGCGACAGCTCGCCGATCAGCTCGCCGGGGCCGACGACGGCGAGCATGTTCTCGCGGCCGTCGGGGGAGGTGCGGTGGAGCTTGACCTTGCCCTCGGTGACGACGTACAGCCGGTCGCCCGGGTCGCCCTCGTGGAACAGGGAGTCACCTCGGGCGAGGGTCACCTCACTCATGGAGGCACGCAGCTCCGCGGACTGCTCGTCATCGAGCGCCGCGAAGAGCGGGTTGCGCCGCAGAACGTCGTCCACGAGTTCTCTCCTTGTCGACCTGCTCAGGGGATCTTGCTCCCCGTGGTACCAGGGGACCGTGCTCCCCATTTTGCCGGACCGTCCAAACAGTGTGATCTGTCACAAGGATGCCGCACCGGTGTCCCGAGGTAAGCGGCAGGGGTCCAATCGGGGGCTGATCTTCCGGGTCCGGGGCACATGTCGGTGCCGGGCTTTAGGCTGGCCGGGTGTCCAAATCGCCGGTGAGAGCACAGGCCAAGGGGGCTGGGCGGTGGCTGTACGTCGTGATTCCGCTATGGGCGAACAAGGGTCCGATGCCGCCCACAGCGAACCGAAAAATTCGAAAAAACCGGCAAAAGCCGTGAAGAAGGCGGCGGTGGAACAGGCCCCGGCGACAAGGGTCCCGGCGAAGAAGACGGCGGCGAAGAAGGCCGCGACGAAGAAGGCCGCGGCGAAGAAGGCCGCGGCGAAGAAGGCCGCGGCGAAGAAGGCCGCGGTGGCGAAAAGGGTCCCGGCGAAGAAGTCCGCGACCGCGACCGCGGCGGCCGTGGGTGGTCAGGCCGCCGCCGAGGCGCCGCGCGTCGCCGGGAAGACCGAGTCGCACACCGCGCTCGTCCGCCGCGCCCGGCGGATCAACCGCGAGCTCGCCGAGGTGTACCCGTACGCCCACCCCGAGCTGGACTTCGAGAACCCCTTCCAGCTCCTGGTCGCCACGGTGCTGTCGGCCCAGACCACCGACCTCAGGGTCAACCAGACCACCCCCACGCTCTTCGCCAGGTACCCCACCCCCGAGGACCTGTCCGCCGCCAACCCGGAGGAGGTCGAGGAGATCCTCCGGCCGTGCGGGTTCTTCCGGGCCAAGACGAAGTCGGTGACAGGGCTCTCCAAGGGCCTGGTGGAGCAGTTCGGCGGTGAGGTCCCGGGCCGGCTCGAGGACCTGGTCAAGCTGCCCGGCGTCGGCCGCAAGACCGCCTTCGTGGTGCTCGGCAACGCGTTCGGCCGACCCGGCATCACCGTGGACACGCACTTCCAGCGCCTGGTCCGCCGGTGGCGGTGGACCGCGGAGACCGACCCCGACAAGATCGAGGCGGCCGTCGGCGCGCTCTTCCCCAGGACCGACTGGACCGACCTCTCGCACCACGTGATCTGGCACGGCCGCCGGATCTGCCACGCCCGCAAGCCCGCCTGCGGTGCCTGCCCGATCGCTCCGCTCTGTCCGGCCTACGGCGAGGGCGAGACCGACCCGGAGAAGGCGAAGAAGCTGCTCAAGTACGAGAAGGGCGGCTTCCCGGGGCAGCGCCTCAAGCCCCCGCAGTCGTACCTGGACGCGGGCGGCAGGCCGGCGCCGCCGCTGGGCGCCGTACCGGGGGCATGACCCGGAGAACCAGGGACATGACCTAGGGACCTTCTGAGGGGCGACGGACGGAACGATCAAGGAGTCTTGGGGCGTTGGAACAGGCAGGCCGGGGGAGCAGGGCAGGACGGGGGATGCCGTGACACACAGCAGCAGGGCACGCACCGACGGGCCGCGCGCGAGCGTGGCCCTCAGCAAGGAGGGCCTGCCGGACTGGCTGGAGCCGGTGGTGCGGGCCGCCGAGACGGTCAAGCCGGTCCAGCTGAGCCGCTTCCTGCCGCCGGAGAACGGCACCGGCCGGCAGTCGGCCGTCCTGATCCTCTTCGGCGAGGGCCCGGACGGCCCCGAGCTGCTGCTCATGGAGCGGGCCGGTTCGCTGCGCTCGCACGCCGGGCAGCCCTCGTTCCCGGGCGGCGCCCTCGACCCGGAGGACGGCGACCCGAAGGCCGACGGGCCGCTGCGGGCCGCTCTCCGTGAGGCCGAGGAGGAGACCGGGCTGGATCCGGCCGGCGTCCAGCTGTTCGGGGTGCTGCCGAAGCTCTACATCCCGGTGAGCCACTTCGTGGTGACCCCGGTGCTGGGCTGGTGGCGCGAACCGAGCCCGGTGGGCGTGGTCGATCCGAACGAGACGGCGCGGGTCTTCAGGGTCCCCGTGGCGGATCTCACGAATCCGGCCAACCGGGCCACCGCGGACCACCCCAGCGGCCACCGAGGTCCGGCATTCCTGGTCGAATCGACCTTGGTGTGGGGGTTCACGGCCGGTGTGATCGACCGCTTGCTGCACTACGCGGGATGGGAGCGCTCCTGGGACCGCGAGAAGCTGGTCCCGCTCGACTGGCGGTCATGACAGGGTGATCCCCGTGAATGTGCTGGACATCCTGTTGCTGGTCGCCGCCGTGTGGTTCGCGATCGTCGGCTACCGCCAGGGGTTCGTGGTCGGCATCCTGTCGGTGATCGGCTTCCTGGGCGGCGGACTCGTCGCCGTCTACACCCTGCCCGTCATCTGGGACGCGGTGACCGACAAGGCCGAGGTGAGCACGACCGCCGCGGTGGTCGCCGTGGTCGTCGTCATCGTCTGTGCCTCCGTCGGCCAGGCCCTGACCACCCACCTGGGCAACAAGCTGCGCCGGTACATCACCTGGTCCCCGGCCCGTGCCCTGGACGCCACCGGCGGCGCGCTCGTCAACGTGGTGGCGATGCTGCTCGTCGCCTGGCTGATCGGATCCGCGCTCGCGGGCACCACCCTGCCGACACTCGGCAAGGAGGTCCGCAGCTCCAAGGTGCTCCTCGGGGTGTCCAGAGCGCTGCCCGACCAGGCCGACACCTGGTTCGCGGACTTCTCCGCGGTCCTCGCGCAGAACGGCTTCCCACAGGTCTTCAGCCCCTTCGCCAACGAGCCGATCACCGACGTCTCGCCGCCCGACCCCGCCCTCGCCAACAGCGCGGTGGCCACCGGGGCCAAGCAGTCCATCGTCAAGGTGACGGGCACCGCGCAGAGCTGCGGCAAGATCCTGGAGGGCACCGGCTTCGTCTTCGCCGACCGCCGCGTGATGACCAACGCGCACGTGGTCGGCGGGGTCGACGAACCGACCGTCCAGATCGGCGGCGAGGGCCGCAGGTACGACGCCAAGGTGGTCCTCTACGACTGGCAGCGCGACATCGCCGTACTGGACGTGCCCAACCTGCGCGCGAAGGCGCTGAAGTTCGCCACGAAGGACGCCGAGACCAGCGACAGCGCGATCGTCGCCGGCTTCCCCGAGAACGGGTCGTACGACGTGCGCGCCGCCCGGGTGCGCGGCCGTATCACCGCCAACGGCCCGGACATCTATCACCGCGGCACCGTCGGCCGTGACGTCTACTCGCTGTACGCGACCGTCCGCCAGGGCAACTCAGGCGGCCCGCTGCTCACGCCCGAGGGCCGGGTGTACGGGGTCGTGTTCGCGAAGTCGCTGGACGACGCCGACACCGGGTACGCGCTGACGGCGAACGAGATCCGGCCGGACATCGCCCGCGGCCGTACCGCGAACCAGCAGGTGGGCACCGACAGCTGCGCCCTCTAGAACCCCGTCGGGGCCCTCGGAGGGATCAGCCGCGGGTGTGGCGCAGACGTACCGAGACCCAGCGGGCCCGGCGGCGCAGGATATGCGGAATTCCCACCCTGAGGTCCGTGCCCGGCAGCTGCGGGACAGCTCCTCGGTGAGGGTTCAGACCGCCCGTCGTACGGCGGTTTCGGGGTGCGTCACTGTAGTCGTGCGTCCAGCCCATACCCCGACGTCTGCCCCCGCCCCAAGGTCGATAACCGCCCGCGTGCGCCCCAATCGGCCTATGCGCGGGGCATGTGGCCGTTCGTAGAACAGGTGTGCAGATCCGGATACCGGGCGCATCGGCGCGGTCACCGATCGGGTTCGGGGTCTTTCAGCCAGTTGATCAGCTCGGTGGAGAAGGCCACCGGGTCCTCCTCGTGCGGGAAGTGCCCGAGCCCGTCGAACAGCCGCCAGCGGTACGGCGCTTCGACGTACTCACCGGAGCCGGCCGCGCTGCGGGTGCGGGTCACCGGGTCCAGGGAGCCGTGCAGGTGCAGGGTCGGCACCCGCACCGGGCGCTTCATCCGGCGGTTGAACTGGATGCCGTCCGGGCGGGCCAGCGACCGCACCAGCCAGCGGTAGGGCTCGATCGAGCAGTGCGCGGTGGACGGGACGCACATCGCCCGCTGGTACGTCTCCACCGCCTTGTCCTCGGGCAGCCGCGGCCCGGACCAGTCCCGGATCAGCCGGCCGACCAGCGCTCCGTCGTCGGCGGTGAGCTGCCGCTCGGGGATCCAGGGGCGCTGGAAGCCCCAGATGTAGGAGGCGGCGGCAGACTGCCGGCGGTCCCGGAGCATCGCCGAGCGCCAGCGTCGCGGATGCGGCATGGACACGACCGTGAGCCGTCGTACCAGCTTGGGGCGCATCGCCGCCGCCGTCCACGCCAGGTAGCCGCCGAGGTCGTGGCCGACCAGCGCCGCGTCCGGCTCACCCAGGGAACGGATCACGCCGGTGATGTCGAGGGCGAGGTTGGCCGGGTCGTAGCCGCGCGGGGTGCGGTCGCTGCCGCCGACGCCCCGGAGGTCCATGGCGACGGCCCGGAAACCCGCGTCGGCGAGTGCGGCCATCTGGTGCCGCCAGGCCCACCAGAACTGCGGGAAGCCGTGCACCAGCATGACCAGCGGGCCGTCGCCGAGCTCGGCGATGTGGAAGCGGGCACCGTTCGCGGCGACGTCCCGGTGCGTCCAGGGGCCCTCCGGCCGGATGGCCGAGGGTGCGGGATCCGTCATGAGGTCGAGCGTCCCACAGCCTCGATGGCCGGCACGTCGTCCCGGGGGAGTTCCGGGCGGGGGTGCGGCTTGGCGTTCTGAAGCACGCCCGCCGTCTCCTTCATCGACGCGGCCACCTTCTGCGGGCCCTGGCTCTTCTTGGCCTTCTTCGCGAACACCACGCCGACCAGCGCGAGGACGACGGCCACCAGGACGTTCGCCGCGAAGGAGAGCAGGAAGCAGATCGCGAGATTCCAGTGGCTCCAGGTCCGAATGCCGTACGCCAGTGCGAAGTTCAGCATCGGCAGGGAGAACAGCAGCAGCACGCCGGCCGCGGAGAACGCGCCACCGCTCGTCGCGCCCTTCTTGACGTCCTGCTTCAGCTGGGCCTTGGCCAGCGCGATCTCGTCGTGCACCAGCGCCGACATCTCGGCCGTGGCCGAGGCGAACAACTGGCCGATGCTGCGTTCGGCACCGACCGGGCTGCCGTCGGGTGCGCTCATCGCGGTCTCCCTCTGCGTACTTGTCATCGTCTTTTGTACCGTCTCGTCAGATCATGCCGGACGGCCGCCCTGCTCGCCTGCCCCGCCCGGTACTTCGGCAAGCGCGTCACACCTTCGGCACGGCCGGAGGACGGTCAGAGGGCGGCCGCCGAGCGGCCGGGGAAGCGGCTACCGGGCGGCTTTCCCGGCTGCCTTCTCGGCGGCGATCCGGCGGTGTTCGGCGGCCTTGCGGTCGTAGATCTCGGCCATCCGCAGGTGGTAGGCCGGGTCGTCCTGTTCGTAGACGTCCGGGATGCCGTCGCGGTCCTCGTCCCGCTCCTCGGCCTCGACCAGCCGGCGGTAGCGGGCGTTGCGTATCTTCAGCAGCACGGTGGCGCACAGGGCCGCGATCAGCGATCCGGTGAGCACGGCCGCCTTGACCTCGTCCGTGAGGAGGGCGTCGCCCTCGAAGGCGAGTCCGCCGATCAGCAGCGACACGGTGAAGCCGATCCCGGCGAGCGAGGCGACCGCGAAGACGTCGCCCCAGGCGAGGTCCTCGCCGAGCGACGCCCGGGTGAAGCGGACCGTCAGCCAGGACCCGCCGAAGATCCCGACCGTCTTGCCGACGACCAGCCCGAGGACCACCCCGAGCGTCTCGGGCCGGCCGAACACGTCCGCGAGCTCGCCCTTGGACACCGTCACACCGGCGCTGAAGAGCGCGAAGAGCGGCACGGCCAGCCCTGCCGACAGCGGCCGCACCAGATGCTCGATGTGCTCACCGGGCGAGTGCTCCTCACCCTCGCGGGTGGTGCAGCGGAGCATCAGGCCCATGGCGACCCCGGCGATCGTCGCGTGCACGCCGCTGTTGTACATCAGCGCCCAGATCACGAGCGCGAGCGGGACGTACACGTACCAGCCGCGCACGCCCTTCCGCAGCAGCAGCCAGAAGACGGCGAGGCCGAGGACCGCGCCGCCGAGCGCGGCGAAGTCGATCCGCTCGGTGAAGAAGACCGCGATGATCAGGATGGCGAACAGGTCGTCGACCACGGCGAGGGTGAGCAGGAAGGCGCGCAGCGCGCTCGGCAGGGAGGTCCCGATGACCGCGAGCACGGCCAGTGCGAACGCGATGTCGGTGGCCGTCGGCACCGCCCAGCCCTGCGTGGAGCCGCCGCCGGCCAGGTTGGTGAGGGTGTAGACGAGCGCCGGTACGGCCATGCCGCACAGCGCGGCGACCACCGGCAGCACGGCCGCCCTGGGGTCGCGCAGGTCACCGGCGACCAGCTCCCGCTTGAGCTCGATGCCGGCGACGAAGAAGAACACCGCGAGCAGGCCGTCGGCGGCCCAGTGGGCGACGGAGAGGTGCAGGCCGAGGGCGTCGGGGCCCAGGTGGAAGTGGCTGACGGTCTCGTAGCTCCGGTGCAGCGCCGGGATGTTCGCCCAGAGCAGCGCGGCGATCGCGGCGATCAGGAGCAGTACCCCGCCGACGGTCTCGGTCCGCAGCGCGTCCAGCACGAAGGTGCGCTCGGGCAGCGAGAGCCGGTCGAGGACCTTGCGGACGGGGGTGGTGCGAGGCGCGGACACGAGGGACCTTCGGTCGGTGGGCAGGACGGGACTACTTGCCGACCAGACTTCCCGGCACACCTTGGGTCACGCTGTTTTGCTTAGTTTACCTAAGGTGCCGAGGGGAACGCCAGGTGGATCTCACGGTAGGTGCAAAAAGGGCGCCCGGCGCGTTTCACGCCGGGCGCCCTTCCGGGGTGCGGGGGCTCAGTCCTCGCTGGGGGCCGCGGGGAGCTTCGCCTGGATGAGATCCATGACGGTCGAGTCCGTCAGCGTGGTCACGTCACCGAGCTGGCGGTTCTCGGCGACGTCCCGGAGCAGCCGGCGCATGATCTTGCCGGAGCGCGTCTTCGGGAGCTCCTGCACCGGCAGGACCCGCTTCGGCTTGGCGATCGGGCCGAGGGTGGCGCCGACGTGGTTGCGCAACTCGTTGACCAGGCCCTCGTCCTCGGCGTTCGCGGTGCCGCGCAGGATCACGAAGGCGACGATCGCCTGTCCCGTCGTCTCGTCCGCCGCGCCCACCACGGCGGCCTCGGCGACCGACGGGTGCGAGACGAGCGCCGACTCCACCTCGGTGGTGGAGATGTTGTGCCCGGAGACCAGCATCACGTCGTCCACCCGGCCGAGCAGCCAGATGTCGCCGTCGTCGTCCTTCTTCGCGCCGTCACCGGCGAAGTACCTGCCCTCGAACCGGGACCAGTACGTGTCCAGGAACCGCTGGTCGTCGCCCCAGATCGTGCGGAGCATCGACGGCCACGGTTCCGTCAGTACCAGGTAGCCGCCACCGCCGTCGGGCACCTCGTTCGCCTCGTCGTCCACGACGGTGGCGGAGATGCCGGGCAGCGGGGTCTGCGCGGAGCCGGGCTTGGTCGCGGTGACGCCCGGCAGCGGCGTGATCATCATCGCCCCGGTCTCGGTCTGCCACCAGGTGTCCACGATCGGGGTGCGGTCGGCGCCGATGTGCTTGCGGTACCAGATCCAGGCCTCGGGGTTGATGGGCTCACCGACGGAGCCGAGGACCCGCAGGGAGGACAGGTCGAACTTCGCGGGGATGTCGTCGCCCCACTTCATGAACGTGCGGATCGCGGTCGGCGCCGTGTACAGGATCGTCACCCCGTACTTCTGCACGATCTCCCAGAACCGGCCCTGGTGCGGGGTGTCCGGGGTGCCCTCGTACATCACCTGCGTGGCGCCGTTGGCGAGCGGCCCGTAGACGATGTAGGAGTGGCCGGTGACCCAGCCGACGTCGGCCGTGCACCAGTACACGTCGGTCTCCGGCTTGAGGTCGAAGACCGCCCAGTGCGTGTACGACGTCTGGGTGAGGTAGCCGCCCGAGGTGTGCAGGATGCCCTTCGGCTTACCCGTGGTCCCGGACGTGTAGAGGATGAACAGCGGGTGCTCGGCGCCGAAGGCCTGCGGGGTGTGCTCGGCCGGCTGCCGGTCGACGACCTCGTGCCACCACACGTCCCGCGTGTCGTCCCAGGCCACTTCCTGCCCGGTACGGCGGACCACCAGCACGTGCTCGACGTTGCCGGCCTTGCCGACCGCCTCGTCCACGGCGGGCTTGAGCGCGGACGGCTTGCCGCGCCGGTAGCCGCCGTCGGAGGTGATGACGACCCGTGCGTCCGCGTCCTGGATACGGGTGGCGAGCGCGTCCGCCGAGAAGCCGCCGAAGACCACCGAGTGCGCGGCGCCGATCCGGGCGCAGGCGAGCATCGCGACCGCCGTCTCCGGGATCATCGGCATGTAGATCGCGACCCGGTCCCCGGCCTGGACACCCAGCTCCACAAGGGCGTTGGCGGCCTTGGAGACCTCGTCCTTCAGCTCGGCGTAGGTGATCGCGCGGCTGTCGCCCGGCTCGCCCTCGAAGTGGATGGCGACCCGGTCGCCGTTGCCGGCCTCCACGTGCCGGTCCACGCAGTTGTACGCGACGTTGAGCTCGCCGTCCTTGAACCATTTCGCGAACGGCGGGTTCGACCAGTCCAGTGTCTCGGTCGGCTCCTTGGCCCAGGTCAGCCGGCGGGCCTGCGCGGCCCAGAAGCCGAGCCTGTCAGCCTTGGCCTCCTCGTACGCCTCGGCCCTGACATTGGCGTTCGCGGCCAGGTCAGCGGGCGGCGCGAAGCGTCGCTCCTCCCTCAAGAGGTTGGCCAGGCTTTCGTTGCTCACGACATCTCCCTTTCGCAGGGTGTCCCCGTGTCCGTTGTGTCCCAAGCCACACAGCTCATCAGACCTGGGGGGCCGGTGACAAGGGCCGTCGGAATATTGGTTTAGACCTGTCTGGGCGGGAAGGGCGCAGCCAGGTCGCCCGAGCCGGCCAGGACGGGACCGACAGGCCCGCGCCGGCCCCACCTCAGGCCGGGCTGGGCAGCTCCTCCGCGCCCGGCACCCCCTCGAACACCTTCACCTCGTCCTCACCTTCGTACCGGCCCAGCAGATACGCCTGCGCGTCACCCACATGGAAGTACATCCCGTGCAGCTCCAGTTCGCCGGCGTCCAGCGCCCGCGCCACCGAACCGTGGGCCCGCAGATGCTCCAGCTGCTGGACCACGTTGGTCAGGCAGAGCCGCTCCACCGCGTCCACGGCCGCCCGGTCCGCCAGCCGGACCTGGGGACGGCTGGCGTCGGCCAACCGCGCCAGACTCGGCAGACCGTGCCGCAGCCACCGCCAGAGCGGGGTCGTCCCCTGCCCGGAGCCGGGGACCGAACCGGGGCCGGAGTCTGAGTTGGGGCCGGGGCCGGGGCTGGGGCTGGGGTCGGAGTTGGGGCCGGGGCTGTGGTCGGAGTTGGGGCTGGAACCCGAGCCGGGCGCCGAGTTGGGGCCTGAGCCGGAGCCGCAGTTCGGGCTGGAGCCTGCGTCGAGGTCGAGGTCGAGGTCGGGGCCGGGGTTGGCGCCGGAGTCGGGGCTCGGGTCGGTCAGGTTCCGGGTGGCCTCGCTCAGGGCCTGCATCGCCCCGCAACCCGAGTGCCCGCACACCGTGATCGACCGCACCTTCAGCACGTCCACCGCGTACTCGATCGCGGCGGCCACCGAGTCGTCGCCGTTCTCCTCACCCGGAAGGGGGACCAGGTTGCCGACGTTGCGCACCACGAACAGGTCACCCGGACCACTGGAGGTGATCATCGAGGTGACGAGCCGGGAGTCGGCGCAGGTGAGGAAGAGCTGCGACGGGCGCTGCCCTTCACGCGCCAGCCGGGCCAGCTGGTCCCGCACGAGGGGGGCGGTGTCGCGCTGGAACGCACCGATCCCGCGGGCGAGTTCATGCCGGGCGCCCTGGAACCCGCCCTGCCGGCGTCTCGGACCGTGAGGTACGCGGACCTTCGGCCGATGGCCGTATTCCGGTGAGCCGACGCCCGCCCGGCAGCCGGTCAGCTCGGCGGACCCGCCCTGCGCGGTGTGGGCCCTGCGCCAGTCCCGAAGTGACTCGTACGCCGCGTGGTCCATGAACGAGCCGTCCAGCTCCACCACGGCGTGGGCGCCTCGGGGTACGAGATGCAGGACTCTGCTGAGCCGGGGGACCGCGAGGAACGTCAGCTGTCCTCTCACGTGTACGTGATGGATACCTCCCTTCTCTTCGTGCGTGATGCGGGTGCGGGCGAGGCGGTTCAGGGCGACGGCGACGGCCACGGCGACTCCGAGGACCACCCCCTCCAGCACCCCGACGGCGACCACGCCGAGCGTGGTGACGGCGTACACCAGCACTTCTCGGTGGCGGGTCACCGTGCGGATGTGGTGCAGGGACACCATCTGGATGCCGACGGCCATCACCAGGGCGGCGAGTGAGGCGAGCGGGATGAGATCCAGGACCGGGACCATCAGCAGCGCGGCGACCACTACGAGAACGCCGTGCAGCATCGTGGAGTTCCGGCTCACGGCACCGGAGCGCACATTCGCCGAACTGCGCACCGCGACCCCGGCGACCGGCAGGCCGCCGAGCGCCCCGGAGACGATGTTGGCCGCTCCCTGCCCCAGCAGCTCCCGGTCCAGGTCGGACCGGCCGACCCGGGACTGGGCGCCGGGGCGGCCGGCGACCAGCTTGTCCACGGCGACGGCGCCCAGCAGCGACTGCACGCTGCACACCAGCGTGGTGGTGAGCACGGCCGCGACGATGCCGAGCACCGGTCCGTCGGGCAGCCCGGCCAGCGCGTGGCTGCTCCAGGAGGGCAGGTCGACGCGGGGGAGGGTGAGTCCGGTGAGTGCGGCGGTGGCGGTGGCACCGGTGACGGCGACCAGCGCGGCCGGGACCTTGCGCAGCAGTTCCCCCGGTCTGCCGGGGATGCGGGGCCAGCCCAGCAGCAGGGCCAGGGTCAGCGCGCTCACCGCCACGGCGGCCGGGTGCAGGTTCGCCAACTGGGCGGGCAGCGCCCGGACGTTGGCGAGGACCGAGCTCTGTGGGTTGCCGCCCAGGACGATGTGCAGCTGGGCGACGGCGATGGTGACACCGATGCCGGCCAGCATGCCGTGCACCACCGCCGGACTGACGGCCAGTGCGGTGCGGGCCACGCGCAGGCAGCCGAGGCCCAGTTGGGCCAGCCCGGCGAGCACGGTGATGCCGCAGGTCGCCCGCCAGCCGTAGCGGTGGATCAGATCGGCCGTGACCACGGTCAGCCCGGCGGCGGGGCCGCTGACCTGGAGCGGGCAGCCACCGAGCCGCCCGGCGACCAGGCCGCCGACGGCCGCCGCCACCAGTCCTGCCTGGAGTGGGGCGCCGGTGGCGAGGGCGATACCGAGGGACAGCGGCAGGGCGATCAGGAAGACCGCGACGGACGCGGACAGATCGGCGCTCGCCACGGGGAGGCGGCGGCGCGGGGGCAGGGAGGGGGGCGTGGACGCGGGGGTGGATGAGGGGG
>NZ_LBMU02000088.1 GCF_001005085.2 Streptomyces humi | reverse complement strand
GCCCCGGGGGGTGTCCGGGGCCAGGGGGTGGCGGGCCCCCGGGGGCCTGCGGGCCAGGGGGTGGGAGGCCCTGGCCACGTGGCGGCCACGGTACGACCACGGGGTGCCCCACGGTCTGTCAGGGGCGCGGCAGTGCCCCTGACGGCGCGAAGTTGGTTTCGGCGGCGAGGGAAGCCGCCGATCCCCAGCCAACAGAGGAGCCGCTCGTGGACACATCCGTGATCGCAGCCCGGCAGAGTCCGCAGTCGATGATGGTGACCATCACTGCCGCGCCCGTCGAACTCAACGACGCGGCCTTCGTGTTCGGCCGCGTCCGGCCAGGACTGTTCAAGATCGCCAACCGGATACTCCGAGATCCCGGCGAAGCCGAGGACGTCATCCAGGAGGCGTGGCTGCGCTGGCAGGGCACGGACCGCACCGTCGTCGCCGACCCCGGTGCGCTGCTCCGTACGACGACCGTCCGGCTCGCCATCAACGTGCTCCAGTCGGCACGCAGACGCCGCGAGTCCAGTGCCACCCCCTGGCTGCCGGAGTCCACGGACGCCGGGATGACACCGGAGGCCCTGGCCGAGCGCCAGGACTCGGTGGAGCATGCCGTCCTGCTGCTTCTACAGACCCTGACCCCCAACCAGCGCGCGGCGTACGTGCTGCGCGAGGCGTTCGGCTATCCCTACGACCAGATCGGCGACCTGCTCCGGCTGTCCGTGGCGAACGCTCGGCAGCAGGTCTCCCGCGCGCAGGACAGGCTGAACAACCGGCGGCACCGGCAGCACGTGGACGCGGCCACCCATCGGCGGCTCGTTCAGGCGATCTTCACCGCCGCCCGCACAGGAGACCTCGACCGCCTGGAGCAAGTGCTGACCGGCCAGGACGCGCCGTACTCCGGCGAGGGGACGGCCGCACGCGACGGCGCGCCTTCCGACCGGGCCATCGCATGACCGGCACGTCGCACGGGGACATGGTGTGCGAGGTGCGCACCGGTCCCGCCGACGACCGCACGCAGCTCCGCGCGACCGACCGGTGGGACGCCCTCGACCGCCTCCACCGCCGGGTCCAGGGGACGGTGGAGCGGCGACTGCGCGAGGAGACCGGGTTCGGGTTGAGCGAAGTACAGGCCCTGCGCCACCTGGGAAGGAGCTCCGCCGGGGACGCCGGCGCCGAACCCGTGCGGCTCGGGGACGTGGCCGACGGGCTCGGCCTGAGTCGGTCCGCCACGAGCAGGCTGATGACACGCCTGCGCCGACAGGGCCTGATCATCTCGCGCGCCGTCGACCACGACCGGCGCGGCGTGCAGATGCTGCTGACCCCGGCGGGTCACGCCGCGCTGCGCCGTACCGCGTCCCGCTACGAACAGGCCGTCGGGGACGCGGTCCGCGCTCTCGGCTCCCGGGACGCGGATCCCGTCCTGTGGCATTTCCTCATCGTCGAGAGCGACGCCCGTACGGTCATCCGCTGAGGAAGTCGCGCACGGCCGCCGTGAACCTCTCGGGACGCTCGATGTGCCCGAGATGGCCGGTCTCCCCCAGGATCACCAGCCGGGCGTCGGGGAGGAGCCGGTGCATCATGTGCGCCCAGCGCGGCCCGCAGATGAAGTCGTCCCCGCCGGCCAGGACCAGGGTCGGTACGGTGAGCCGGGGCAGTTCCCCGCGGACGTCGAACGGGGGCTCCACCCCCCAGGCCGGTGCAGCGAACATCCGCAGGGACGCCCGCCCCGCGGCGAACTCCTCCTCGCGGCCCCAGTAGTCGTGGAAGTAGGCGGGCGAGATGGTGCGCAGCACCTTCGTCGCGCCCTCGTCGTCGGACCGGTCGGGTCGCGTGGTGAGACCCGCGACGTAGGTGGCCACTTCCGGCCGCTCGTCGGCGTGCCGCTGGACGAAGCTCTCCATGTCGGCCACGGCGGCCGCCCAGAACTCCTCTCCCGTCATCGGTGAGGTGTCGTACAGGACGAGGGACGCCAGGCGCTCGGGGTGGTCGAGGGCGTAGCGCTGCGCGACGAAGCCGCCGTGGGAGTGGCCCAGCAGGGCCACCTCGGCGAGGCCCAGGTGCTCGATCACCGCGTGCAGGAAGTGGGTGTAGGTGGCGAGGGTGTAGTCGCGCGGGTCCGCCAGCCGGCCGGACTCGCCCGTGCCGACCGGCTCGAGGTAGACGACGGTCATGCTGCGTTCCAGCTCGGGCATGCGCAGGTACTCCCAGCCGATGCCGGGCCCTCCGGAGTGGGCGACGCACACCGGTCCGGTTCCGGCGACGTGGTAGCGCTGGTCGACAGCGGCCGTGCCGTGCCGGACGACGAGTGTGTGGGTGCCCGGGGAGAGGGGGTCCCGGGGATCGACGGCTGGGCTGGGAAGGGGCCTCGGGCCCTGTGTGGCGTTCACAACTCCCTGATGGTGCGGCGACCCTGGGCCCCACTCAAGACATTGTGTCTGTTGTCACACTGTATTTCACACCGTTGCTTCCTCTCATGGAATGTCACAGGACCTCCCTTCGGACGGTCAGATCCATGAGAGGCATCCGCGACGAGTGAGGAGGCACTGCCATGAGTTGGCGCGAGAGAGCGGCCTGCCGGGATGTCGACCCCGACCTGTTCTTCCCCGTCGGCACCGCGGGTCTGACGCTGGTCCAGATCGACGAGGCGAAGGCCGTGTGCGCCCGGTGCCCCGTGCGGGAGCGTTGTCTTCGGTGGGCGCTGGACGTCGGGCAGGTCGAGGGCGTCTGGGGCGGCACGACGGAGAGCGAGCGCCGCGCGACACGCCGACGCTCGGCACGTGAGGACGTCGAGCGGATCGGTGCGAAGGCCTCCTGACCAGGACACCTCGGGCATGATCGTTTCTTACGGCGTCATGTCACACCTTCACCACTCTCCCGGTCCCTTCTCACGAGGGCAACGAAACCCGGTGCGGCGACTCCTCGCCACGCACCGTTCGTTGCGCGGACCCGGCCGCAAGGCGCTCCCGATGACGTGTTGATGGTGGTAATGACATGAGTGACGCAATCGAACCGGTCACCACGGCGGGCAGCCGCAGCGGTGACCGAATCGCCGACTGGGCCAGAACACGGATGGGCATCGGGCCGACCGGCACGACCGGCACACGCAGGGCCCGTCCGGAGCACTGGTCGTTCCTGCTGGGCGAGATCTGTCTCTACAGCTTCGTCGTCCTGCTCATCACCGGCGCGTATCTGACGTTCTACTTCCACCCGTCGTCGAACGAGGTCGTCTACGAGGGCAGTTACGCTCCGCTGCGCGGCCAGTTGGTGTCCGAGGCGTTCGACTCGACGATGCACATCTCCTTCGACGTACGCGGCGGCCTGCTCATCCGTCAGGCCCACCACTGGGCGGCGCTGATCTTCGTCGCCGCTGTGCTGGCCCACTTGATGCGCGTGTTCTTCAGCGGCGCCTTCCGCAAGCCGCGCGAGCTGAACTGGGTGGCCGGTTTCGCCCTGCTCGTCCTCGGCATGTTCGGTGGTCTGACCGGCTACGACCTCCCCGGCGACCTTCTGTCGGGAACCGGGCTCGCCGTGGTGAACGGGACGCTTCTGTCGGTACCGGTCGTCGGCACCTACCTGTCGATGTTCCTGTTCGGCGGCGAGTTCCCCGGGCACGACCTGGTGGCCCGCTTCCACGTGATCCACGTCCTGGTCATCCCGGCACTGATGCTGGCGCTCGTCGCCTTCCACGCCTTCGTCGGGTACCGGCACCGGCACACCCAGTACCCGGGGCCGGGCCGTACGGAGCGAAACGTGGTCGGCCCGCCGATGCAGGTCCACGTGGTCAAGGCGGCCGGCTATTTCTGTCTGGTCGCCGGGACCGTCTTCACCATCGCCGCGATCGCCCAGATCAACCCCGTCTGGGAGTTCGGCCCCTATCGCGCCGATCAGGTCTCCGCGGGATCCCAGCCCGACTGGTACATGGGCATAGCCGACGGGCTGCTGCGTGTCATGCCCGGATGGGAGGTGAACCTCTGGGGCCACACCCTTGCCCTGGACAATCTGATCCCTCTCCTTGCCGGCGTCGGCTTCTTCCTCGTCATGGGCGCCTACCCGTTCATCGAGGCCTGGGTCACCGACGACGACCGCGAACACCACCTGCTGGAACGGCCACGCAACCGGCCCGTGCGCACGGCGTTCGGTGTGGCGTGGCTCGGGGTCTACCTGGTGGCTCTGCTCGGAGCCGCGAACGACATCATCGCCGTGACCTTCCACCTGTCGGTCAACTCGGTCACCTGGACGGTCCGCATCGCCCTGTTCGTCGTACCGGTCGTCCTCTTCCTCGTGACCAAGCGCATCGCCCTGGGTCTGCAACGCCGCGATCGCGACAAGGTCCTGCACGGCCGCGAGACAGGCATCATCAAGCGCCTGCCGCACGGCGAGTACGTGGAGGTGCACCAGCCCCTCGACCCCTACGAACTCCATGCCCTCACGGCCCACGAGCAGTACCGGCCCCTCGACCCGGGACAACGCGACGGAGACGGCCACGCCGGCAACAGGGTGCGGCGGCTGCGCGCCCGGCTCAGCCGTGGCTTCTACGGCGAGGGGACACAGATCCTCAAGCCCACCGTCCAGGAGTACCGGGAGATCACCGGTGAAGACCACTTCACCAGCAAAAAGCACTGAAAAGGCACAAAGTGCCATACCTGCGACACGCGCACGGTCCTCGAAGGTGACAGCACACCGTTTCCAGAAAGGGCCCCTCATGAACCGCAGTTCCACCTACCAGCGGGTCCGCACCTCGCTCTCCCTCAAAGAGGTCCTAACCGGACACTCCTACGGCGGCTCGGTGCTCAGCGACGCCGCCCACGACGCCGACAACGTCAAGGCCCTGGGGTTCGACGCCGCCCTCCTCCCCGCTGACCCGCACCAACGTCGTGGCCCCCTGGACCGTCGTCCAGGGGGCCACCATGTGTGCGGGGGTCAGCCGCGATCTTCGGGAGCGACGTAGTCGAAGGTCGGGCCCGCGGTCAGGCCCTCGCCGTCGGGCATCGACATCAGGCTCTGTGCCTGCCCCTTGAGCGCGTACATCGTGCCCACCGACACCCCGAGCATCGCGGGATTGCCGTTGAACGCCTGCTCCAGGAGCCGCAACAGCTTGCCGTAGGCGATGTTGAACGCTTCCTGCGCCGTGCGGATCGCGCTGCCCTCCGGATGGTCCTCCAGCCTCGGGTTGGGCCGCATCGGGCGCACCCCGGCGGGGTCGAGGGTGAGCGTCTCGCCGGTGGGCCCTGTCTCCGGTGTGTCCCCCGGCTGGAAGCGCCGGCCCTGTGCGAGCTCCTGGAAGCGGTAGTAGTGCGAGACCGCCTTGGTCTGCGGGTGGAACATGTCCATGTCCCCGTCCCACACGTCGACACGTGCCGCGCCCTCGCCCTGCTCCACGATCTCCTCCAGGGCGGAGAGCGCCGAGGCGAGATCGGTGACCGGGCTCAGCCGCCCGCCGGTGTGCCCGAAGGGTCCTGCGGCCACCTGACGGGCGGGATCACCGGTGAAGACCTGTTCCTCGCCGAGCTCGGCGCACAGGTGTCGCAGGCCCTTCTCGACCGCGTCGTAGAACTGGCCGATCGTCATGTAGGCGTCGCTCTCGGCCGGGTCGCCCGGGTGGGCGGGTTGTTCGAGGCGGAGGAACATGGTGACCGCCTCCTGACCGAACGGCAGCAGGGACAGCTGCATGGAGGGGTCGGCGTGCGGCATGGGCCGCGGATGCGGCGACAGTATCCGCGGGGTGTCGACGCGAGGTTGCCCGCCGACCGCGTTCAGGAGGTTCGCCACCAGCGCGAGGTGGATCATCTCCTCGACGAACACGCTGCTGACCACTTCGACGGCGTGGGCGTTCCGCTCGGGGTCGAGCGAGTAGAGGGCTGTGAGGTAGGGCGGCAGTGTGGCGTGTTCCAGCTCGATGGCCCACTGAAGGTGCTCTCGCAGGTCCTTCATCGTGGTGATGGAGCGCAACCCGGTCTGGACGGTGGTGTCTTGCTGATTCATGGGGGGTCTCACCTGGATCTCGTGCGTACGGTTCGGCCGCGGCTGCGGACCGACCTGTGGTCACCGGCATCGCTGCCGGCGGGGACCGCGCGGGGCGGTCGGTGTTGTGGTGCGGGGTTGGTCATGCGGCATACGAGCGGGAGAGGCGGACGGCGGAGACGTCGAAGTTGAGCCTGACCTTGTCACTGAGGAGGACACCGCCGGCTTGTTCGGGTGTGTTCCCGCCGAGCCCCCAGTCGGAGCGGCGCACCAGGGCGGTGCCGGAGAAACCGACACGGTGGTCTCCGCTCTCGTCCCGCGTGACCCCGTCGAAGGCGAGGTGGATGTGGAGAGGGAGTTCGACGTCCTTGATCCTGAGGTGGCCCATCAGACGGAACTGGCCGTCTCCACGGTCGGCGAGGCCGGCGGAGCGGAAGACCATCAGCGGATAGGTGGCGGCGTCGAGGAAATCCGGACCCGCGAGATGGGTGTCCCGGTCCGGGCTGCTGGTGTCGATACTGCCGGTCTGGACGCTCAAGTAAGCCTCGGAGCGGCTGAGTTGGTACCCGTCCAGCTTGACCAGCCCCTCGAACGCGCCGAAGCGCCCGCGCACGTTCGCGATCACCGCGTGCCGGACGGAGAAGCCGATGGTGCTGTGTGCCGGGTCGATGGTGTAGACACCTGTCAGCGCTGGGTACGGGACGACGGTCGACATAAGTGGGTCCTTGCGGTCGCTGGTCACGACGATCAGTCGTTGCGGGCCGTCGCCGTGTGCCTGCCGGTGGTGGAGCGGACCGCGGCCGAGGAGGCCCGGGCAAGGTCCGCAGAAGGACAGACAGGCGAGGGCCCGCACGTGTGACACCGGGGCCACCGCCGGGACGGCGCTCTTTGTGTCACATCGCGTCGAAGGGAGCGACGGGTCGCCGTTCAGGCGCGCCATACGGTCAGTACCGCGGGACCGCCCGCGTCCGCACCGGGTGAACCCGTACTCAGGACACCGGTCGTCGCGCTGAGCGGCCTACACTCGTGACACCGTGTGCCACTATGTTGGGTGCATTCGGCGCAGCACATGATGCTCGTCGTCCCGGCCCGCCGTGACCGCACAGCCTCCCCGGATGCGGCCGCGGCCCCTATCACGAGAGATGTACCGACATGCCCGCCATCCTCATCCACGGCGTTCCCGACACCCACCGCGCGTGGAACGACGTGCGCCGACACCTGACCCGCTCCGACGTCGAGGCCTGGGACCTGCCCGGGTTCGGCACCCCCCGCCCCATCGGCTTCGGATCCAGCAAGGAGGAGTACGTCGACTGGCTCGTCGAACGCATCGAGCGCGTCGGCGAGCCCGTGGACCTGGTCGGTCACGACTGGGGCTGCATCCTCACCGCCCGCGTCGCCTCCCTCCGCCCCGACCTGGTGCGCACCTGGGCCGGTGGCAACGGACCCGTCAGTTCCCGCTACGTCTGGCACCCGCTGGCCGAGACCTGGCAGGACCCCGTCGCCGGCGAGCGGTTCATGGCCGAACTGGACCCTGAGTCCTTCGCGAAGGACCTGGTGAACGGCTTCGACGCGCCCGCCGAACCGGTGGAGGAGATGGTCCGGCACGTCGACGGCACGATGAAGGACAGCATCCTGCGGCTGTACCGGTCCGCGGTGACCATGGGGCCGGAGTGGGAACCGGCCCTGTCGAACGTCACCGCGCCCGCGCTGGTGTTCTGGGGCGAGCGCGACCCGGCCTGCCAGATCGAGTTCGGCGACGAACTCGGCGCCGCCCTGCGCGCCACCCGCGTCCTCCGTCTCGACTGCAACCACTGGACGGTGCTGGAGCGGCCCGCGGAGGTGGCCGCCGCCCTCGAGGCGCACTGGGCGCAGGGCACCGGACGCTAGCCCACGCCCACGCCCACGCCGACGCCGACGGCGACGGCGACGGCGACGGCGACGAGCGGCGCGGATCCGCGGACCGCCGCGGCCTTCGTGCATTCCGAGAACTGGTACCGCGAGCACGACGTCGAGCTGATGACGGGAACGCGCGTGACGGCCGTCGACGCACACACCTGACGGTGCCCGGGGCGGACCTGGACAACGTGCCGTACCTGCGCCGCGTGGGAGACAGAGAGCGGCTCCACCCTCAACCTGCGGCCCGCCTGCGCACGGGGGCGCAGCCATGGGCGACCGGGAAACCGTGTCACACGATCTGTCCCTGTCCGGTCAGCAGTGCATCGGCTGGACCCGCCGGACGAGGCGGACTGCCCCATTCTCGGCGGCCGCGGCGGACAACGGCAGGAATCAGGGGTGGCACCGCCTTGTCGGGTGCTGTGCGAAGGGGCGATGCCAGATGGACCGGGTACAGGACGACGAGACGGTGCCGATCGGGGAGCTGCTCGACGAGCGGCGCCGACTGCTCAACGTGGCCTACTGGATGCTGGGCCGGAGCCAGGACGCCGACGCCGTCGTGGCGGAGGCCTACCGGCGCTGGTACGACCTGTCCGACGCCCACAGGATGCGTATCGCCGAACCCCGGTCCTGGCTGGTGACGACCGTCGGCGGCATCTGTCTGGAGCGCTTGGCACCGGCCGGGCGGTCGCGGCCGGGCCCGGACGGCGCGGCGCCCCCTCAGGACCTGGACGAAGAAGTGAGCCAGGCCCTGTTGGATGCGCTGGACACGCTGTCACCGGCCGAGCGGGCCGCGTTCGTCCTCAACGACGTGTTCGGGATGGCTCCGGGGACGGTCGCCGCCATCGTCGGACAGACGGAACAAGAATGCGACGAACTCGCCGCCCGGGCCCGGCACAGCCTTGGGGCCAGGTGGGCACACCCCACGACACCACAACAGCACGACCGTGTGGTGCGAGCGGTCCGACAGGCCTGCGTGGCGGAGCACCCCGCCCGCCTGACGTCCCTCCTGGCACCGGACGCCACGGTGTTCTTCGACGGAGGTGGCAAGGTCAGAACCCTGGCCCGGCCCGTCCATGGCGCACGGCGCGTCACCCGCAGCCTGCTGACCCTCCTGGCCGGCCGCCCCCGCACCACACTGCGCTGCCAGTCCGTCAACGGCCGCACCGGAATCGTGGTGCGCTACGGCGACGAGGTCGCCGCGGTCATCAGCCTGGACGTCGCGGGCGACCGCGTCGTGCAGATCTGGGCGGTCCTCAACCCTGACAAGCTTCGGCACTGGAACCGGCCGGCCACGCAGCAGAAGTGAGGACGACGCCTGCGCCAGGAGTTCGGCGCATCGGTTGCGCCACCTTCGCGAGCAGTCCGCACCGCTGAGGCGCCGCTCGCGAAGGGAGAAGGGACGGT
This sequence comes from Streptomyces humi, assembly GCF_001005085.2. Lineage (GTDB taxonomy): Bacteria > Actinomycetota > Actinomycetes > Streptomycetales > Streptomycetaceae > Streptomyces > Streptomyces humi. Next base: position 225,875 of record NZ_LBMU02000088.1, on the reverse strand, counting down.
GGCAGTCACCTGGCTCGACGGGACCTCGCAGCACCATCTTGCATCTTCCGGGTCCACACCTCGTACGCTGTGACATACGATGCAGACACACACATCTCCCCGGGTCCCGGCCGAGCGGCACCGCAGCTGACTTCAGCGAGGCGCGGCACGGAGGGTTGAGGATGAGAGGAAGACATGGTCTCGGCAACTCGCGCAGCGCATGAGCTTGAGGTCACTGCGGAGAGCCTCCAGGAGGACCTCGCCCGCCTGGAGATCCAGAAGCAGGCACTGGAGAGGGAACTGGCCGCCGTGGCCGCCCACCTCGACTCCGTCCAGCGCGCGCTGAGCGCCCTGACGGTCCTCATGGCCGAGCCTTCCGGGCGCCGCGCCGCCGAGCAGCCCGAACAGGCGGAGGCCGACACTCCGGTCGTCACGCCCGCCGCCCGCATGGCGCGAAAGCAGTCCGCGCCGCGACAGGCGGAGCCCACGCAGAAGGAGAAGCCGACGGCCTCCTCGCATGCGGAGGCCGACGAACCGCGCAGCTACGGCGCGCTCACCGAACAGATCCTGGAGTACTTCACGGGCGTCGGTGACGCGGAGGTCCGCGCGCGCGACGTGGCCGCGGCGCTCGGCCGTGACACCGACTCCGGGAGCATCAATGCGGTGCGCAGCACGCTCGACCGTCTGGTCGGCACCTCCCGCGTACGCCGGGCCGGCCGCGGCCTCTACCGCGCCCAGGAGTCCTGACCGAAGCCCTCTCGGCTCCGTGCACTAAAAGCCAGAGCGGACCGAGCCGGTCACACGGTGTCAAAGTCACTGTGCGGAGCGGATAGCAATTTGTACACGATCCAGTACAAGCGCCGTGCCGCCCACGTCTACACGAACGACGTGACCGCACCCGCCGCCGTTCACCACTGGGAGAACGGCGGCAGCTGAGCCATGTGTCCCCGTAGTCGAGCAGTGACAAGAGGGCTCTCACGCGAAGTGCCGTCGGGCACACCGTATGAGGGTCTTCGTCTCTCCCAGTGGGATCGCGTACATCGGCACCCGTCGACCCGTCACAAGCGCGGGGCGTCGTCGGTCAGTGGGGACATGAGCCATTCCCTCGCGTCGAAGACCAGCACCGACGGACCCGTCACCGTCATCAAGAGCTACACCGTGCCGACGGACGAAGCCGACCACTTCACCGTGGTGTACCAGGAGAACGCCCGAATCATGGCGGCCCAGCCCGGCTTCCTCCGCTCCCGCCTGCACCGTCCCCTCGGCGAAGGCCCGGAGACCCGCTTCGTCCACATCGCGGAGTGGACGTCGGGGACCGCCCTCGACAAAGCCACCGACAATCCCGAGTGGCATGCCTCGCTACGGCGCATGTTCGACGACCCCGACCTGCACATCACCTCGGAACCGGCGAGCTACCGCGTCGTCGTCGAACTCGACCCCTCCTGACAACGCGTCACCGGCGCCCTGGCCCCATGGATGCCTCCGTCATCTGCCGCGTGCCGGCGTGCCGGGCGTCGGCCCACCACGGAGCAGGCGCCTTCATGCCGACCGGAGCCGCCTCACGCGGAGAACGCCGCGACGGCCGTACCCGCCCTCCGTAGACCGGGCAACCGCCGCAAGTCGTGCTCGGCCCCTCGCCGGCACCGATTCGTGCACGACTGCGAGCGCTGGTCAGGACGTCCTGTGCCCCTCCCCCGTCCGGTCAATGAGCCATTCCCCATAGAGCCGCTGTGCGATGTAGGCGCCCGGCCCCGGAAGCAGATCATCGCGCCGCACCCGACTACCGAAGAAGGTGCTGCGCCAGTCGGTGAAGACCTGACGGTGCTCGTGCTCCGCGGTCAGCGCCTGCCGTACGAAGGTGTCGAGCCTGAACTGTTCGGGACCGGCAATCTCCTTCACACCCTGCAATGGTGAGAACGCTGCGGTGTGAGCGAGAAGCGTGGCCACTTCCTCCCCTGCCACCGGTCGCGTCCGAACCGGCGGCAGCCACACGATCCAGTCCTCAGTGGCTGCCTCGGCCACATCGACGACCGTTTCGAACACTTGGGTGGACCGGATTATGGAGTACGGGACCCCGGAGCCCGCCACCATCCGTTCCTTCCCTAGCAGGGCCCGGAAGGCCCCCTCCGTCCCCATCCGGTCGACACCCACTACGGACAGGGCAATGTGGTGGTGCACTCCGACGGCAGCTTCGGCGGCGAGCAGCATCGATACCGAGTCCCTGACGCGTGACAGGAGGGACTCCTCGTCGATCACGAGGCCGTACTCCTCCGTCAGCGTGCCGTCGCCAAGACTCGGTGGCCCGGCAAGGTCGATCACGACGGAACAGCCGGCGAGCTTGTCCGCCAGATCGGCCTGGGTGACAGAGCCGGATCCGCGCGGGTTGAAGATCACGACGACGTCGAGACCGTGATTCTTCACCTGCTCCACGGTCCCTGAGCCGAGGGGACTACCGTCATCGAGCACGGCCACCCGCATGGCAGCTCCTCACGTCATACCTGCGCCGCTTCGACAGGCGCTTGTTCGGTCACAACAACAGACAGGCCAGCCGTGCCCGCTGTGACACGACAGCGCCGGGTCTGTCGAACGAACGGTGTGACCAGGTCGGTGTTCTCACGGGTCATCGATGCTTCTTCCATGATCGGGAGTCACACCGAGGGATCTACAGTCTCGCTCGGAGCGAAGTTGGCCGCGGGGGCTGGCCGACTGACGGCCAGGAGCATTCCGATGGTCGAGGGGCACAGCCTCGGTCGCGGCTGTCACCGGGTGGGCATCTTGTCGGGAATATTGCTTCATATGCATCCATGAGGGATGTATGGGAGGAATCAGTGTGGTACCCGACAGGAGCCGCCACAGATCGGAGAGCCCCCATGGTGATCAAGAAGATGCACGACATGGGCATCCGCAGCGAACACGCCTACCTCGCCGGCCTGTCATCCATCGGTCTCAGCTTCGTATCCTGGATCGCCAGCCTCAAGGCAGAACAGGCCGGCATCGAGCGAGCCGACCGATGGGGAATCTTCGTCGGCGAATGGGCACCGACCTTCATAGGCCTCGGCCTGGCACTCTCCCACTACGAACAGCAAGAAGGCACCCTCAACGGCTCCCTGCACGCGGTAAAGCAGGCGATCTGACCCGCTAGCCACCCCGCGCGCACGTGCCGGTCACGCGCCCGCGCCGACCATGCCACGGCGCCGACCACGCACTGCGGCGGGCCTGCGGGCGGCTGGCCGCCTTCTTGGCCGCCGTTTTCTTGGCCGCCGTTTTCTTGGCCGCCGTTTTCTTGGCCGCCGTTTTCTTGGCCGTCGTCTTCTTGGCCGCCGTCTTCTTCCCGGCCGTCTTCTTCGCCGCCACGGTCTTCCTAGCGGCTGTCTTTTCGTTGACGCCTTTCCCCCCCCCGCCTGATCCGGCGCCGCTGGCCCACGCCGGGGGGAGCGGCCGCATGTCCACGATCAGCAGGCACAACGTCCCATAGCGTGCCAGCAGGCCGAACAGATGGACCGCGTCGATGACGTCGTCGTAGAACACCGTGTGTTTGCCCATCACCGCTGTTCCAGGCCCGGCAGACATCACCCGCAGAGGGGGCTCCAGCCGTTCCTGTCAGGCTCCGCGACCTCTTACCCGTCCGGCTGGGCTGCCGCGGCTCCGAACGCTTCGGCGGTGCCGCCGTCGACCTGCCGGGAGGAGGGGGTGTCGACGAAGCTGTAGGGCGGCAGCGGGCCGTTGACACGCAGCTCGAGATGCAGATGCTCGCGGCGGAATGCGTCGACCGCGGCCAGGAATCGTTCCGCTGAACCGCCCTCCACCAGGAAGGAGAAGTTGGCCAGCCAGCCACTGCTCTGCGGTCCGGCGCTGACCGCCTCGGCCAACGGCTCCAGCGCCTGGTGGAGCAGCCGCGCGTCAGCTGCCTCGCGTTCCTGGACAGCGGCGGCGATCATCTCCCCAAGCCGGATCCTGTCTTCCTGTGTGCCGCCGCCGGCCTCGCGGTTCGCTTCTGCCAGGGACCGGATGTCGTGATGGTCGGTCATGATCAGGCGGATCACGGCCTCTTCGTCGTGGTTGGCTTTGACGTTGTACTCCGCTGTGCCGTCGAGCGCCCGCAGCCGCTCGAGGAAGTGCTCCGCACGCTCGGCGAGCACCTCGGTCACCGTGTCGTCGTCCGGAGAGGCGCTGGCGAACCGCATCGGCAGTACCACGCCGCCCGCTCCAGCCTCGGCCAGGACACGTTGGTGGGCGAGCAGGTCGCGGCGCTTGGGCCGCAGCTGATCGGGGGCGTCACTGACAATTGCGGCCAGCTCGCCCTGGCGCAGCACGCGTACCGGCCGCGGAGGGTCTCCGATGCCGTCCAGGTCCTTGGCGAGGGAGGGGTGTGAGGCGCGGATGATTCCGTAGACGTAGGTGCTCATCTGTCATTCCCCTCTCCTCCGCGCGGCTCGGTCGCTCTGACGCTCCCGGCCCTCGTGACGTGCCTGCTGGAAGGTGCCGGAGATCGTTTCCTCGGCACGGGGCAGGGCTCCCTTGGTCTTGCCGCGTGCCCCGGACCGGTTGAGCTCCGTGAGCCCGGCCGGTTTGCCCGGCCCCGCTTCCAGGTCGAGGCGGTTGCACGCTTCGGCGAAGCGAAGGTAGGTATCGACGCTGGCTACGACGACCCGTACGTCGATCTGGAGTATCTCGATACCGAGAAGGGAGACCCTCACGTACGCGTCGATCACCAGCCCGCGGTCGAGGATGAGTTCCAGTACGTCGTAAAGGCCGCTGGAACCGCCTCCGCCGCCCCGCTGTGTCGCGACGGTCATCGCGACCAACCCCTTGTTCGTCTGCCTCTGCGCGGTCCCGTCGCCGCCGTCCCTCGCTGCGACGCAGGCTTCCCGGAGCCGAGTAGCCGCCACTACCCGCAACCAAACGCACGTACGCGCGAGTCACACCCCGCAGCACCGCGTCCGTCCGGAGCTGCGATCAGAGGACCCCGCCCGCCCTGAACTCGTCCGCTCAGGGTGCCCGCGTTATCGAGTACAGCCGTGCCCACGGACATCGGTGGCCCACCGGCGCCAGATGGCGACAGGGTCGCCGTGGAGGTCTTCCAGGTCGTCCCGCAACGACCACAGGACCAGCGTGGGGCAGGCTATGCGCGCGCCGACAGCCCGGTCGGCCCCCTCGTGCCGACGGTCGACCGTGAGGCCCGCTCGATAGTCCTCGAGCATCGCCCGCACCACGTCGGGATCGCGTGTGGCCTGCCGCCACTCTTCGTAGTTCTCCGGCCCCATGACGTCGGGTTCGCCCCGGTACCAGCTGTCGGGATCGGCCGTGATGACCCGCTCCGGGATGTCCTGCTGTGCGTAGAAGAACCAGTGCCACCACTGGGTGGCGAACTCGGTCGTGATCCGCGACAGGTGCTCCGTCAACGGCAGACAGTCCAGGAACGCCACTCTGGAGACGGCTTCGGGGTGGTCGAGCGAGAGGCGCAGCGCGACGCTGCCCCCGCGGTCGTGTCCGACGAGCGCGAACCGCCGATGGCCGAGGTGGCGCATCACGGCCACCACGTCCCCGGCGACGGCGCGTTTCGAGTAACCCTCGTGGTCTGCCGTGAATCGCGGGCCTCGGGAACGCCCGTACCCTCGCAGGTCCGGGCAGACCACCGTGTGACCGGCTGCCACGAGCCGGGGAGCGACCCGATGCCACGTCGCCGATGTGCGGGGATGGCCGTGCAGCAGCACCACGGGCGGCCCTTCCCCGCCGTAGCGCACGAAGGCAGACGCCTCGCCGACATCGACCTGCACCTCTCGGAACCCTTCGAACATCCAGCCCCCTCCGAACCGGTCCGTCCTCGGTCCACTGCTGTCCGTGCAGTGGTCACTCGTCGCTCGTCACCTGGTCCGTTGACCCGCGCGCACTCTGCGGCAGGGATCACGGCAGGGGTGATCCACCAGTGGCGTTGACGATCTCCGCGGTGATGTAGCTCGCTTCCGGAGAGGCGAGGAAGACATAGGCGGGAGCCATCTCCGCGGGCTGGGCCGGGCGGCCCATGGGCGACTGCTTTCCGAATTCCGTCGTGTCCGGGAGCGTCGCCGGGATCAACGGTGTCCAGACGGGCCCTGGCGCCACGGCGTTGACGCGGACGCCGTCCGCGGCCACCATCTGGGCCAGTCCTTTGGTGAAGGTCGCGATGGCACCCTTGGTCATGGCGTAGTCCAGCAGATGTGGGCTGGGCTGGTACGCCTGGACCGAGGTGGTGTTGATGATGGAGCCGCCCCGCGGAATGTGCGGCAGCGCCATCTTCGACAGCCAGAACATCCCGTACAGGTTCGTACGCACCACGCGGTCGAACTGCTCGGTGGTGATCGACGCGATACCGTCCGGCTGCGACATCTGGTAAGCGGCGTTGTTGACGAGGATGTCGATGCGGCCCCATTCCTCCACCGCGCGATCGACCAGCCGTCGGCACTGCTGTTCCTCCCGGATGTCACAGGCGACAGCTACCGCCGTGCGACCGGCGTCCTGAACGAGGCGGGTGGTTTCCGCCGCCTCCTCGCCTTCCTCGGGCAGATACGTGTACAGCACGTCGGCGCCCTCCCTGGCGAAGGCAAGTGCGACAGCTCGGCCGATGCCCGAGTCACCGCCCGTGAGTACCGCCTTGTGGCCCTGGAGCCGGCCCCTGCCCCGGTAGGAGTCTTCGCCGTGATCCGGCGGCGGGTCCATGGGACCGGTCCACCCAGGGTGCTCCTGGTCCTGCTGCGGGAAGTCCGGTTCCGGTCGCCGGGGCTGAGAACGGGGTGTGTCGGACATCGGATCGTCCTTCCTCTGCCGAACGGAGGTGTGCCTGACGAAGGTGTGCCTAATGGCCCTGCTCGGCCAAGAGCCTTTTGCGCGCATGGGGCGGAGTGCCCACGATCGCGTGATCCATTCAAGTCCTCCGGCGGCCGTTCGACAGTGTCCACGGAAGTCGCCCTGAAGCCGCTCCTCGCACGGTGGTACGCCGGACGGACGACCGTGGCGGCCCGATCGCCTGCGCCGCGACCGGGCCGACCGGACTGCGCCTACGCCGCGAGTGTGTGCAGGGCTTCTGTGATGGGGGCGGGATCCAGAGGGCCTACGTGCGAGGCCTCGGGAAAGTCATGTACGCGGAAGCGGTTGTCGGGTGTGAGTGCGTCGGCCTCCGCGACCATCCTGTCCTGGAGCGCGGTGGCGATCGTCCGGTCTTCACCGAAGCGCAGGTAGGTGCGGGGAATGCGTCCCCAACTGTCAGCCCGGCCGACCGCTCGGCCCGCGTAAGCGGCGATGGGCTCGTCGGTCTGCATGCCGGCCAGAATCCGGCGGAAGTCGGCATAGGGGTAGTCCGCGCAGATCATCTCCTTCAGGAGGGTCAGTTCACGGCTGTCGCCCGTCCGGAAGTTCAGCCGTAGCACCCCGAGCTGGTCCGGGTCACCCACCGTCAGCTCGACCGGGCTGACGGCGTTGGCGTTCTCGGGTGCCGCCGTGCAGGCGTCCGCTGTGGGCAGGGCACGGCTGGGGCAGAAGGCGGCCATGTAGCAGATGTGGTGGAGCAGATGCGGGACGGCATTGCCGACACGGCTGACCGATACGCCTCCCAGGCTGTGCCCGACCAGCACCACCGGGCCGTTCCGCGCCGCGCGCCGCACGATGCCCGTGACGCGCGCCTCGTAGTCGTCCAGCGCGAGGCCCTTCAGCGGGGAGGGCTCGACGGCCATCGCTTTGAGGTCCTGCCGCTGGTACGACTCCGGGACGAAAGCTTCCGTGCCATGCCGCGGCTGGTCCACCGTGACGGCACGGTGACCGCGAAGTGTCAGCTCCCGCGCGATCGGCATCCAGAACGCGCCGGCGCTGTGGGTACCGTGCACCAGCACGTAGGTGGTAGGCCCGTGACGTGGCTCCGCCACCGCTCGTGAGACTCCGGGCCCGCCGGCCAGGGCCGTGCCCCCGGCCGCGAGCCCCAGACCGCGCAGTGCCGCCCGCCTGGTGGTACCCGTTCGTTGTGCGTTCGTGGCATCCATCATGCTCCGACGCTATGAGCGGCCCGCTGAGCGCACCAGCGGCCCAGCCCCCCGGCAGAGGTGGGCCTGGGAACACCTCCGAGCGCGGGGTTGGGTCGTTGATCGACCGTGACGTCATTCTTTGGGATCTGCTACAGGTTTCCGGGGGATCCGCAAGCGGTGTTGCTGAGCCCATCCCCTGACTCAGCGGCCGCGCCGTGACCAATGCCGTGGCCGGCATGGAGCCTTGACCAGGTCCGGCCCGCCGCCAGCCGCAAGCGGCGGCACAGCCGGACGGCCGGCCGGCCGGCCGCCGAGCTCGATCGCGATCGCGATCGACCGCAGTCAGCAGCCGCACACGTTCGTAGAGTTGAATGCCGCCGTATCCAGCCCCGTGAGCGTGCAACATGTGATGCGCGGCGCCGTTCCCGCCGCGTTCGGCGCGCCGGTCTACGTCCATCACGTAGGTACACAGCCGAACGACGTCCTGAGAGTGCAAGGTCGCGCGCTTCCTCACCTTCGCCGGCATCGCCGCGACTCTCATCTGCCACCTGAGGCTCGGTTGCCTCGCACCGCGGTAATTCGATGGCGCGCGCGGAACAGTGCGCCCACCCTGGTCCCCGTGGCACAACCCCAATACCAGATTCGAGCCCTGCACACAGACACCACGGTCACCGTCTACCAGGCGTACGCCCCGGAGATTGGCCTACCGGCCGCCCAGGAGGGGCGATTCCCAGCGGTGTGGCAACGTGACCGAATGACGTGGATCAAGCCGTCGTTCCTGTGGATGATGTACCGCAGCGGGTGGGGCACCAAAGAAGGGCAGGAAACCGTCCTCGCCGTCGAGATCTCCCGTGGAGGCTTCGAATGGGCATTGGAACACGCCTGCCTCTCCCACTACGAGCACGGGCTCCACGCTGACCGCGACACGTGGAAGCGCCAATTGAAGCGGGCCCCGACCCGGGTGCAGTGGGACCCCGAGCGCGATCTGCATCTGAAGCCGCTCGCCCACCGCTCGCTCCAGCTCGGCCTCGCCGACGAAGCCGCGCGCCGCTACGCCGACGAGTGGACCGTCTCCATCACCGACGTCACGTCACTCACCCACACGATCCACACGCATGTACAGGACGGAGACCTGGACGCCGCACGGCAACTCCTGCCACGTGAACGCCCCTACCCCGTGAACGAAAAGGCTCTGGCTCACCTGTACCAATGAGTCAGTGCCCCACTTGCGACGATCTCTTGAGGGTCCGCGCCTGTGCTCTCTCCGCTGCGCGGCACGGTCGGCGGCGTCGTCCCTGGTCCGCCGACTGTCCAGCACCTACATCAGCACCGACGCACGACACCTACCCCGTCCAGGCCGAGGGCAAGATCGACCATGTCGGCAGCAGAGAAGACCTCGCTGCCCTCGTCCGTGCCCTCCACCACAGCCACGTCGAGGAGGGTCACTCGTGGGAGAACGCGGATCTCGCGAGTTCCTTGGAGTCGCCGGCAGTGTGGATCGACGACGCGGGACGGCTGGTACAGCAACGCCGGGCGAGACTTGCCCGCCGACGGCGGATGGAGCTTCTTCGCACGAGCTCTGCGCGCTGCGACGACCTACGAGTGATCTCGTGCAGAGCGGACGAACGACCGCACCCATGCCAGACACGCACCGTGTGGGAAACCGTGGAGAGTAGCGGGGGCCAGGCTGCCGGGCGGCAGGCCCGGCGCCCCGCTCCGCCGCAGTTCAGCCACCCGGTCGCGCTTGGGGGCCGGCCCGGTCCGTGTCAGGCAAGTGAAGCGGGGTGCTGGGGGAGGGCGGCCTTGCGGGAGGGCCGAAAACGGGGGAGCCTCCGGGATCACGTTCCACGAGCCGCACGGGTTCGTCCGAGGTTCGGAAACAGTTGCCGGGTCGATCCTCGAGGCCGTCCTCTACTCCAGCACCGCGTGGAAGGTACGTTCGCCGATGCCGCGCATCAGCGGGTTGTCCGCCGAGTGCGACAGGAAGACCAGGGACAGGGCAAGTGCCCACCCGCGGGCCCGCGCCCAGGTCGCGTCGTCCGCGTGGCCGTAAGCCCGTCGAAAGGTGGCACGCTGCTCGGCCGTGAACAGCATCCACGCCACGGACAGATCGGTGGCGGGATCACCGGAGGTGATGTCTCCGAAGTCGATCACGGCGCTGATTCGGCCGCAGTCGACCAGGATGTTGGCCGGGTGCAGGTCTCCGTGCAGCCATACCGGCGGCCCGTCCCACACGGGTGCGGCGGCGGCCGTTTCCCAAATCTGAAGTGCGGTGGCGCGATCGCCCGGATCCACGTGTGCCAGCCCGGTCAGGACACCCTTGGCACGTTCTGCCAACGGAATTCCGCGAGCTCGGTTGACAGGCGCGGCCGAAGAAGCCGGGACGTGCAGCGCTTGCAGAAAAAAGCCGAGCACCGCAGCGGCCGACTCGGGGTCGTCGGGCTCCGATCGCGCCGCGGTCCGGCCGGGGAAAAACGGCACGACGCTCCAGGGCCACGGGTACTGAGCCGTCGGCCGCCCGAACCGCACCGGCGCCGGGACAGGCAACGGCAGGCGGTCGGCCAACTCCGGCAACCATCGCTGCTCGTGCGCGACGAGACTGGCGGCCATGGCCCGCCGGGGCAACCGGACCAGGAACTCCTCACCAAGCCGACACACAAGGTTGTCCCAGCCGTTGGCCAGCACCTCGACCGGCCGACCCGCCAGGTCGGGGTGCTGTTCGTCGAGCAGGCGGCGCACCAAGTGAACCGAGACTGAAACCTCCGCAGCAGGCATTCGGTGAGGGGTCACAGCGAGTACTCTACGGCGGCCCGGCCCGGAGGACCGACGCCCTCGACATCGACAAGTCCCCCGGCGCTTCCGCCCTGCCATACGCCATGGACGCAGTCCTCGAAGTCCTCTCTCACTTGATGCTGGAGGGCCTGCGTCGGGCGCCGGTCCCGCTCTCCACACCGCTCGCCCTCTAGTGGGACTCCGTCGGCCCTGTGGTGCGACGGAGGCTGACGAAGGCGGTGTGCGTGCGCCAGCCGAGGGACTCGTACAGGGCACGCCCCTGGGGCGACGCGCCGAGGACGGCGCGAGTGGCGCCCGCGGCCAGAGCCTGCCGCTGGAGCGCGCGCATCACGGCGGTGCCGAGGCCGCGGCGCTGGTTGGCCGGGGTGGTGAGGATCTGGTCCGCCACCGCCACCTCCCCCGCCAAGCCCATCTGCCCACGCGCGGCGAGCGATCCATCGGGGGCCGCGACCAGCACGCGGACGACGCCGCCCCGGGTCCAGGTGCGCAGCGCGTACCCGGGTGGGAGCGCACCGGGCGTGACCGGCGCCAGCTCGACGGACATCAGGAAGGCCGCCGCGTCGGACGCCCACCTCGGCCCGAGCCACGCGCAGACCTGAGCTTCCGGCGCCTCGTGCGGTTCAGGCAGGAAGACCTTCAGCCACCACCCCTCCCCCGTCGCCTGGGCGGCGGCCTCGCACACGCGCGCCTCGTCCGCGTCGACGACCACATGCCGCGCGACCTGGGCCGGTTGTCCGACGTCGATGGTCCAGCCCCAGGGCCGCGCCACGGGATCGGACGCACCCCGCGAGACCACCCAGCCGGAGATCCAGTCCTGCACAACCGAGGTGCATGTAAGTGATGAATCGAGCATGTGTCTATTACAGCAGCGAGCTGCGGCAACCGCCAACGCTTTGTCGGATACGGACGGAGCCATCAGGCTGGGCCCGGGAATGCATACCCACGCGCGTTGGGTCCCGAGCCGTACGGGCTGCGGGCTGCGGGCTGCGGGCTGCGGGCTGCGGGCCGCGGGCCGCGGGCCGCGGTGGCTCGCGCCGCCCAAGGCCAGCGGTTCCACGACTCCCGCCTGCCCGCCCGCCACAGGACAAGGGGGTTTGAGGCGGCGCACCGTGCGCCGGGAGGCCGGTGGGGCTACCAGTAGTGGCGTCGGCCGCCGACGGCGTGGCCGACGGAGCCGAGGACGAACAGGATGAGCCCGATCACGAGCAGGATGATGCCGATCGTCCACAGGATCCCGATGTGCAGGAGGAATCCGACGATGAGCAGGATGACGCCAAGTGCGATCATGGCGCTCTTCTTTCTTTCCGGCCGGTGCGCCGGCCACTGATGACTGGGGAAGCCGACGGCGATCCTCCGCGCTGTGCCGTAGTCAGGTGCGCCGTGGGATTTCAGGTGATGAGCAAGCGGTTGAAGAAGGAACGGTAGTGGCGCAGGGCCGTGCGCAGGGCTTCGGTGTCGACCTGACCGCCTTGGGCCCATTGCTCTTCGAGCGCCTTCTTGTGCTCGTCGAAGGTCGTGGCGAGCGTCTGCATCACCTGGGCGACCAGGCCGTCCGCGGCTTCGACCGCTTCACGGGGATCGTCGACGAAGTTCTTCTGGATGTTCTCCCAGCGCTCGCGGAAGCCCTCCTGATCCCGGGTATTCAACAACTGCGGCATGTCATCCGCATCGTGGGCCGGAGCACCCGCTGCCTGGTCCGCGCCCGTCGCAGCAGGTTGCGTGGCGCTGGAGGCAGTCTCGCCGACCGCATCCGTCCTGTCGTCGCGGTCGGCCTGGCCGGGATAGACCGGGGCACTCTGCTCCGTGCCGGCGGCGCGAGGCTCGGCGAGGTCCTCTGTGGACAAGGGGGTGTCTGACGTGTGCGGTACGTCGTCGCGTGGCATGTCTCCTCCGTGCCTGTGGCGGTCCCGGCGGGTCGGGTTCAGGCCGGGACGTGGCGAGTCTGACCGCCGTCGGACAGCAGGTCGTCGAACAGTGCCCGGTAGTGGACCATGGCGCTGCGCAGCTGCTCGGTGGTGGCCTTGTGGTTGACGCTGAGCGTGTCTATCTCGTGGGCGGTCCGGTAGTGGTCGAGAGTGCGGCCGTGTTCCACTGACAGGTCCTTGAGCTGCTGGTCGTAGTTGTCGGTGGGGTAGCCGCGGTCGTGCATCAGCGAGGTCACCAACCGGTCCGCGTCGTGTACGGCATCCTCCGGGCGGTCGACGAACTCGTGCTGCACGTTGTCCCAGTCACGGCTGTAGCGCTCACGGACGCGATCGGGCAGAGGTTTGATGTCGAGCTTGTCGTGTCGCTTCTCGCGCGCGCTGAGCTCGCGCTCGGCGGCGAGCCGACTGTCGGCGCCCTCGACGGTGCGTTCGTACTCCGGGCCGTAGCGCTCGCGGAGGGACCGGTGCCGCATGAAGAGGAAGAGACCTGCGGCGATCAACAGGACGACAACAGCAACGGGAATCACAATCGCCAGAAGCGTGCCGGTAGACATCGCACCTACCTCCTACCGCGTGTCCGATATTCCCCGTGTTCCCCTTTTGCGAAAAACATTCGCCAGAGGCGAGCCGTTTCCCGCCGCCCGCAGGCGCTGCGCCCCGGGCACTGGTGGCGGCGGCGCGGCAGCTCTCGGGACGAGCCCCACATCACTGTGATCGATCACCGCAGACGGCCCAGACAGCCGCTGGTGGCGGCGCGACCCGAAAGCCACATCAGCCCCCAGCGCCATTTCCCGGTGCGGCACGCTCTCGTGGCCCGCGGTCGGCGACGGCGTCCGCGAGGGTCTCAGCCAGGTCTCCGGTGTATGTAGTGTGCGGAAATGACAAGAAGTGAGCGACTCGCCGAGCAGCTGGACTGGTACTGGCACAAGAACCTACGGCCGCGGCTGGACGGTCTTACCGATGAGGAGTACTTCTGGGAGCCGGTGCGCGGCTGCTGGAGCATCCGCACACGTGACACGTCGGCCGCACCGATGGCGGAAGGTCCGGGGGAATGGACGATGGACTTCGCGTCCCCTGGCCCGGAGCCGGCGCCGGTGACGACGATTGCCTGGCGGCTGGCGCACATCATCGTCTCGTGCCTGGGCTATCGGGTCGGATGGTACTTCGGCGGCCAGGACGTCGACTCCGAAACGTTCCCCTACGCGGGGACCGCTGACGAGGCGCTGAAACAGCTCGATGAGATGTATGGGAGATGGAACGCGGGGGTCCGCGGACTCTCGGACGCCGACCTGGAGAATCCACCCGCGGTGGGTCCCGAGAGGTTTCCCATGGAGAACAGGGTCCTGCACGTCAACAGGGAGCTGATCCATCACGGCGCCGAGATTTCCTTGCTGCGCGACCTCTACCGCTGGCAGGACGGATCCGTACCGCACCGCACCTGACTTTCCGGCGACCGGCGATCCGCCACCCCCACACGATCCCGGCCGGCAACGAGTCGAGACTCCCGTGACAGCTCCGACTTCCGTGCCTGACCGGCGAAATCCACACACGGAGGTCGGAAAGTCGACGACCCCTCAGATATTGGCTCCGGCGTGGGCCTGGCGTCCCTTGGTGGTGGGGCCGTGCCAGTCCAGGCACATCACGGTGGCGTCGTCCTGGAGCTTGCTGTCGCATGCGTCGGTGACGGCGGCCACCAGAGCCCGTACCACCTCACGCGGATGCTCGCCGGCGGTGGCGGCCATGAGGGCGGGCAAGTCGACGGACCGCGCGCGGCGTTCCTGCATTCCGTCGGTGTAGAACACCAGCCGGTCACCGGGGCGCAGGTCGATGTCCTGCACCCGGTACCGGCCCTGACCTTCGACGCCGAAGGGCAGATCGGCGCGCAGGGGCACTTCTTCGACGGTGCCCTCGCGCAGCCTCAGCGGGCGCGGATGGCCGGCGTTGACGAGCTGCGCTCCGTTTCCGTCCAGGGCGATCCGCAGGAGCTGGCCGGTGGCCAGGACCCCGGGCTTGTGCGCGAGAAGGGAGTGGTGGGCGCGGTCGGCCTGCTCGGTCAACGGGGCTGCGACGCGGCGGGCGCCTCGGGAGGCGTTGACGAGAAGGGTGGCGATGAGCGCGGCGTTGAGGTCGTGGCCCATGGCGTCGGTCAGGGACAGGTGCAGGGTCTCACGGTCCAGGGCGTAGTCGTAGGTGTCGCCGGCGACGCTCTCGGCGGGCACCAGGGCGCAGGCCAGGGTGAACTGGGCGGCCTCGCAGCAGGAGGCGGTGGGCAGGAGCTGGCGTTGGATCTCGGCGGCCAGGCTGACGGGGGCGGTGCGCTGGGCCCAGTGGTAGAGGTCGGTGAAGCGGCGGTCGGTGACCACGATGTAGGCGAGGGCGTGAGCTGCCTGCTCCACCTCCTTCAGGGTGTCGTCGCTGACATCGACGGTTTCGGGCAGGGTGAGCTCCAGAAAGCCGATGGCGTCGCCACGGTTGGTGACGGGGGCGATCACACGGTGCCCGTGCCCGCCGGGATCGTCCGGGGCGCGGACCAGTTTCTGGGTACGCAGGACCTGGTCGTAGAGGCTGCCGGTGAGCTGGATCCGCTCGGTGCTGCGTCCGTGGAGCGTGGTGGCGTCCTCTGCCACCCGCACCACCCGCTGGCCGATCAGGTCGAGGAACAGGAAGGACACGTACCGTGCGCCGAATCGCTCGCGCAGGTCGTGCGCCACCACGTCCAGGGAGTCCACCGGTGCCGCTGCTTCCGCCGCCGCCAGCACTTCTCCCAGTACCACCCGCTCCCGCGCCACGTCAGCCTCCTCGAAAAGATCCAGAGTCCCCACATTCCCGCGATGGCCGGAGCAATTCCAGCCGCCCGCACCGCGGCCACGTCGATACCGAGCCGAGCAGCAGCCAGCCACTTCGAACACGGCGGCAGGAACAGTTCGGCGGGCCCAGGTTGGTGGGCACACCCACAGCGGCCGGGGCGGCCTTGAACCAAGCAGCAGACGCTCGCGTACGTACGTACGCTGCGCTGTCCGCCCGTCCCGGCCCCGGCCGATGGCGTCGCCTGGCCGCAGGTCAGAACCAAGTCACTCGTCGGCCGTTTGCTCACCGGCGGCGATTGGCAAGCCGCAGGAAGGCACAAGGAGTTCCTGGGTGACCACTGGGCTCGGTGACGGAGCGCGCTGACTCCGCGAACGCTTCGGCAGGGGTTCGCGGAGTCTGCGTACGCAGGCAGCTATGGCGGTCAGGTCTGGCATTGCGAGGTAGCGGCGCCCGTCCAGTTGCTCCAGGAGCCTCCAGCAGGTTTGACGTGAACGCGGATCTCGACCTTGGCGTTGACGACGAAGCAGACGCGGGTGGTGCTGCCGATCTCGATGGGGCTGGTGGTGGTGCGACGGGAGACGAGAGTGCGTCCGTTGCCGATCTTGACCCAGTGGCCGCCGGAGACGACGCGGAAGAAGGCCTCGTAGTCGACGTTGACGGCGTGGGAGCGGGTGTTGGTCAGGACGACGTGAGCTTTGATGTCGCGGAGGTGGATGCGTCCTTCCTTGCCCCTTTCGGCGCTGATGCAGCCGTTGGCGGCGATGCCCTCGGTGGAGACGGAACCGCCGCAGGCGACGGCAGCGGCGTGGGCATTGGTGGCGGGAAGCAGCAGGGCGAGCGCGGTCGCTGCAATCAAGGCCGTGATGCGCGTAAGACGCATGGGAGGTCCTTCCTGTGAGGGAAAGTCCTACCTTCTCGTGAAACCTCGCCCTGGCGGCGGATGCCTCGCCGCTCACGGCTGGGGCCGACCTTGGGGCCGATGTGAGCCTTTGGACCCTCGGCATCATCTTGTTGATCATCGACGCGGTCCTGTGGATCCCGGGCTCCACAGGACACGCAGGCGGAGGCCGACGCCACTACTGGCAGGCACTCCCCCAGTCCGCGCCGTTGGGCACCGCCGCAGCCGGCACGACGGACGAAGGCCGCCCGACGCCCAGTCATCTCCGGCCGCGCTGACCACGATCATCAGCGGTGCCCCCGCTTTGAGGGGGGCACGAGCCTGGGCGGCGAAGACCGGGTGAGGGCGGCCTCTTGCGTAGGCGCCGAGGGGAGGAGGCGTTCTGGTCCAGTGGGAAGTTGCTCAGTTCGTGCCCGAGCGACCGTGCTGGATCAGGTGCGGCCGCCGCGGTCGTCGGGCCCTCACCGGCCGGGCTGCTCCACGTGAGCCGCTATGCGCCTGTCGTCGAGCCGGGGCGGACGATCATCAGGACCACCACGATCAGCCAGGCGAGGGCGAACAGGCCGGTGATCCTCGACAGGCGGGGCAGCTGGGCGATCAGCGACTCCGTGGCGGTCGGCGTCGGGTCGGGCCTGTCGAGTTGGCTGATCACGCCGTCCTGGGTGCCGAGCACCGCGATGCCCAGCAGGACGGCGGCCACCGCTGTCAGAGCCATGGAAGTGATGAGCCAGGCGCTGCCCATCACGCCCATCACCTGGGCGGTGCCGACGCCGAAGACCGGGACGGAGATGCCGGCCACGGCGTACACCCGGCAGATCCGGTGCAGCAGCCGTACCGCACCGTCGGCCGACTGCTGCTCGGGTCCGTCGGCCAGTGCCTGGCGCGCGAAACGCGGGAACAGGGTCGCCGCGACGGTGACCGGTCCGATGAGCAGGATCGCCCCCAACACGTGGACGGTGAGCAGGAGTTCGGCCATGCTGATGTCTCTCTTTCGCGCCTCGTGCTGCCTCGCGCCTCGCGCGCACGCTGACACGGGGGCGCCAGGCGCACGGTTTCGGTCTGGCTTGGACCGGGCCGACCGCTGATCACGGCATCGTCCGGAGATCCGGCCGTCTGGAGGTCCAGCCGTTGCGAGGTCCAGCCGTTGGGAGGTCCAGCCGTCCGGGGATCGGGCCGTCACTTTGAACGGTGCTCGGTTCGTGAGCGGTGCCGGTGTTGATGCTTGAGCTGCTCAGCGATCAACACCGGCTGTCGGAGGCACGGTTGTGCAGCCGGCGATCCTGCGGAGGCCTGCGGAGCCCTGCGGAGGCCTCACACCGTCCCGTCGGCGTACTACCGCTCACGCATCGGCGGATGTCCGGGGGCTGCGCACCTTCTGGCGGACGAACAGGGCCGCGGGCACGGCCATGGCGATCAGTACGACTCCGCCGATGAGGTTTCCCAGGTGCACGGCGTCGGTGAACGCCTTGGGTACCGCCGTTCCCACCACCCGGCCCAGGGAAGCGGGGAGGCCCCCTCCGCCACCCCCGTGTGACACACCCTCCACGATCCGGTCCGCCTGCGGCGAAGGGATGTTCGCCTCGACGAGACGGTCGTGCAGGTTACGGGGGAAGCGGCTGGTGACGATCGTTCCGAGCACGCTGGGGCCGAGCACCGTGCCCAGTTGGCGAGCCATGTTGACCGCTGCCGCCGCCATGCCCTCCTGCTGTGGCGGGACACTGTTGACCGCGGCAGCCGTCGAAGGTGCTGTCAGCAGTCCCGCGCCGACGCCCGCGATGAGCAGTCCCGGCCACATCGCCCCGTAGCCTCCCGAGGCGTCGGTAGACAGCAGTGCGAGGGACCCGGCGCCGATCAGGGCCAGTCCCGCGGTGATCAGGGAGGTCAGGCCGACCCGGCGGACCAGCACCCGGGCGGCCACCACGGTGACCAGTAGGAACGTCCCGAACAGCGGCAGCAGGCGCACCCCGACGTCGAGAGGGCTGGTCTGTCCCACGCGTTCCATGTAGAGCACGCTGAGCAGGGCGACACCGACCAGTCCGAAGACGCTGATGGCGGCCACGCCCATCACGGCCGAGAAGGAGGCGCTCCGGAAGAGCCTCAGGTCCAGCATGGGGTCGGGGTTGCGCAGTTCCACGCGCACGAACAGGAACAGGGACAGGGCGAAGAACACGTACATGGCGATGATCGGTGCCTCGGTGTATCCCGTGGAGCCGCCCTGGATGATCGCGTAGGTGGCCGAGGCCGTCATCACGGTGCCGAGGACGAGACCCGCGAGGTCGGGCCTGCGCGTGGGGTGCTTGGACTCGGCCACGAAGACCGGGGCCAGGACGAGGGCCGCGCCGGCGATGACGATGTTGGCGATGTAGACGGAGTGCCAGGAGAAGTGTTCGAGCAGGGCTCCGGCGAGGATCGGGCCGACTGCGAGGCCGACGCCGGAGCACGCGGCCCAGATGCCGATCGCGGAGGTGCGCTCGTGCGGGTCGGTGAACGTGGCGCTGACGATCGCCAGGCTGGTCGGCAGTACGGCCGCCCCGCCGAGACCCGCGGTCGCCTGTGCGGCGATGAGCATGCCTGCGCTGTCGGCGAAGACGGCGAGCACGCTGCCTGCCAGGAAGACGGCGGCACCGAGGCTGAACACTCGCCGGCGCCCCACGAGGTCGCCGAAGGTCCCTGCGGACATCACGAAGCTCACGACGGCGAGGCTGTACGCGCTGGTGATCCACACCAGGGTGCTCGCGGTGACGTGCAGGTCGGTCTGTATGTCGCCCAGGGCCGAGATGGTGGAGGTGACGTCGACGAAGGCCATCATGACGCCGAGGCAGACCACCAGGAGGCCGAGCCACCGGGACCGCCCGCTGCCGGGACCGGCGGCGCGGGAGGCCTGAGCGGGAGCGGACGCCGTCATCGGACCGCCCCCGCCCTCTTCTGGGACACGCCCAGGGACACCACGCCCGCGACAGCCATGAGGGCCGCCGCGACCAGCCATGCGTGCCGGTACGTGTCCAGGGATGCGCCACCGGAGGCGGTGCCGAGCACGGCGACCAGGATGCTGATGCCGACGACCGAGCCGATCTGCGTCGACATGGTCACGATGGCGCTGCCGGTTGCGGCCTCCGCCGGGCGCAGTCCGACCGTCGCGGACGAGACGACGGTCGGGAGCGCCAGGCCGGCGCCGAACCCGAAGAGCAGCCAGCACGGGAGGACTCCGGAAAGGTAGTTCGGGTCGTCGTGCAGCAGGAAGACGAAGAGCAGGATGCCGACGGAGGCGATCGCGCTGCCGACCGCCGCGACGACACCGGCCGGGATCCGGAAGCGGCGCTGGAGGGTCTCACTGATGGTGGCGGCCACCGCGAAGCCGATCGGGCCGGGAAGGCTGGCGCATCCGGTCCTGATGGCGGAGTAGTGCCAGTGGTTCTGCATCCAGAGGATCGACGACAGCAGGAGGCTGCCGAACGATGCCACTTGCAGCATGCCGGCCAGGTTCGCCGACGCGAAGATCCGGTCACGGAAGAGCGACAGGTCGACCACGGGCACCCGGTGCCGTGACGAGCGGAACAGGAACGCCACCGATCCGACCACTGTCACGGCCAGGGACGTGACGACCCGGGTGTCCGACCAGCCCCAGTCGGGCGCCTTCACCACGCCGAGAGCGAGGGCGCCGACCACGACGATCAGCAGGACGCCGCCGAGCAGGTCGGGGATGCGGGCGTCCTGTTCGTGCCGGGCGTTGGTGATGAGCCGCGCGGCCAGTGCGATGGCGAGCAGTCCGAAGGGAATGTTCACCAGGAACAGCCACCGCCAGGATGCCTGGACCAGCAGCCCGCCGAAGATCGGTCCGCACACCCCGGACAGCGAGCCCGCGGTGAACCAGATCTTGACGTACCTCTCCACCTTGTCGGCGGGGGCGCTGGTCAGGACCAGGCCGAGGCTGGCGGGGGTCAGCAGGGCGGCGCCCACGGCCTGGAGGGCGCGGAAGACGACCAGCACCCACACGTCGCCGGACAGTGCCGCGCCGAGGCTCGCCGCCACGAAGACGGCCATGCCGAGAAGGAAGCCGTTCTTGCGTCCGAAGCGGTCGGCGAGCCGCCCGGCGGGGACGAGAAGGGCGGCGAAGACGATCGCGTAGCCGTTGAGTACCCAGCTCAGGTCCGACAGAGAGGTCGAGCCCACGCCCTGTCCGATGTTCGGCAGGCCGACGTTGGTGATCCATACGTCGAGCTGGCCGAGGAAACTCGCCATGGCCAGCACCGCGAGGATGAGAGCCGGACGGGTGTTCGAGGAGCCTTCACCTCCCCTCTGTGTCAGTGGAGGGGCCATCTGATCTTGCGAAGACATGCGTCGGGTCCGTTCCGTGGGCTTCGAGGGGTGCCGAGCATGACTGCCGGCATAGTTCTGGACTGACTTGTCAAGAACCCTACGAACTTCTGGAACGACATGTCAAGAATGCTCGGACGGCCCGCGACCCGGGCGTGCTGTCAGGCGTTCGCCTCCTCCGCCCTGTGACGGAACACCGCCCGGTACTCCTGGGGAGACGTGCCGAGATGCCGGTGGAAGGCGGCCCGCAGAGACGCCGGGGCACCGAAGCCGGAGAGACGGCCGACCTGCTCGACGGGCATGGCGCTCGCCTCCAGCAGCTCCCGTGCCCGGTCGATACGCGCGTCGGTCAGCCAGGCCATCGGCGTGGTGCCGGTCTCCTGACGGAAGCGGCGGATCAAGGTCCGCCGGGACATGTGGGCGCGCTCCGCGAGGTCGTCGACAGCCAGGGGGGCCGCGAGGTTGTCGAGCATCCACTCCCTCAGCGGAGCGAGCTCGTCCCCGCCGGCTTCGGGGCGGAACTGTTCGATGAACTGGGCCTGGCCTCCCCGTCGCCGTGGGGGCGCGACGAGGTCCCGCGCGCGGGTGTTCGCCGCCGCCGCGCCCAGGTCGGTACGGATCAGATGCAGGCACAGATCGATCCCCGCCGTCACGCCGGCGGACGTGAGGATGTCGCCGTCGTCGACGTAGAGCTGGTTCGGCAGGACGTCGACGCGCGGGTAGCGCCGACGCAGTTGCTCGGCGTGCCGCCAGTGCGTGGTGGCGGGGCGCCCGTCGAGCAGTCCGGCCGCGGCGAGGGCGAAGACTCCGGTGCAGATGGAGACGAGCCGGGCGCCCCGGGCGTGAGCCGCCCGCAGCGCGGCCAGGAGCTCCGGCGGATGGGGCATGTCGATGTCGTCGTAGCCCGGGACGATCACGGTGTCGGCGTCCTCCAGTGCCTCGAGGCCGGCCGCGACCGTGATCGCGAAGCCGGACACGGGCACGGTTCCGGGCCCGTCCCCGGCGCACACGGTCAGCTCGTAGTGCGGGTCCGTCGAGAAGATCTGCGTCGCGGCGCCGAATTCGAGCGCGAGCACACCGGGCAGTACGAGCACGGCGACATGGTGTCTGTTCGTCATAGTGGCACGACAGTAGCGATGGTTGGCATCCGTGCCACTTTTCGCGCGGCATCCGCTTTCGTAGCGTCACACCATGACCCACACTCCCCCCACCGTCCCGAACAGACCGCACGACGGCGTACTCGCTCTTCCTTCCGGACCGCTGGTCCAGGCGAGCCTCGCCGCCGCCCGAGCCGCCGTGCATCCGTCGGTGCTGAACCACTGCGTCCGCGGCTTCTACTGGTCCCGCCTGTTCGCCGCCCGCAAGGGGGTCCTGAACGACGCGGACTACAACGAAGAACTCCTCTTCGCCGCCAATGTGCTGCACGACCTGGGCACCGGGCCGGACGCACCGGGCCTGCTCCGGTTCGAGATCGAGAGCGCCGATCTCGCCGCCGCTCTGCTGACCGGCCTCGGCGCCCCGGCCAGGGATGTCGACCAGGTCTGGGAGGCCATCGCCCTGCACACCACTCCGCAGATCCCCGAACGCCTGGGGCTGCTGACCCACCTGACCTACGAGGGCATCTGGGTCGACTTCGGCAAGAACGCCGACCTCGTGGCCGAGGAGCAGGAGCAGATCCATGCCGCGTATCCGCGGCTGCGGATGGCCCACCACCTGGCCGAGCAGGTCCTCGCCCACGGCGCCCGCTCCGAGACAGCCGCGCCTCCCTACGCGCTCGCCTTCCACCTCGCTCAGGAGCGGGCGTCCGACGGCGTCACCACCATGGAGCGCGGCGTGGCCGGCGGGCCGTGGGGCGAGTAGCGGTACCTGTGACTTTCCGGGCTTCCCGGGAAAGCCGGGGAGTCAACCATGAGAATGAGAAGCGGAGTAAGCAGTGTCGGATTTTGCGGAGTTCACGTTCCGAGCGCAGCCGGGTTTCGACGAGGCGGCGGCTCGGAAAATAGTCACCGGTTCGATTCCCGTCAGGACGATCGTCATGCACTGCTTCGACCCCCGGGCGGCCGGGGCCGTACAGGCGGTGGCCGATCACTTCGGCGACGAGGTCTATCCCGGTGAACTTCTCCTCAGTGGGGCCGGCAGGAAGATCGGTTCCACGGCGACGGTGTTCCCCTTGATCGTCGGGGGCGGTCGCGCGGCGGACGCCCTTCGCTCGATCACGGTCTCCCAACACCTCTTCGGCGTCGAGCGCGTTGTCGTCGTCCACCACTCCTTCTGCGGCGCCACGTCCTTCACGGCGGAGGGAATCACCTCCGCGTGGAAAGAAGAGCAGCACTCCGACATCTCGTCGTTGTACGACTGGGACGGCATCGCCATCACCGACTTCGAGAAGTCGCTCAATTACGACGTGAGCCTGATCCGCAACAGCCCGGGCACCCCGAAGCACGTGGAGATCTACGGCCTTTTCTACGACATCGACTCCGGCGAGCTGACCGAACTCGTTCGCGACGTTCCCGCCGAGGCTGCGTAGCGATCGGACGTTCAGGGCATGGCAGCCGGTACGCCTGGCGGCATCACGGAGACGGCCGGGGCGAAGTGCCCGGTGGTCGCCAGGGTCGGCGAGGAAGTCGGCACCGACGTCCGTCCGGGCCGGGTCCGCCTCCTGCTCGGCCGAGGCGCATCGCGCGGCATCCCGAGCACGTGCCGCCTCCACCCCGGCATCGGCGGACCGCCACGGGCCGACAGGCGGCCCGAGGTTCACAGCAACGTCGGGGCGTGTGGGCCGGGGCCTCGGGGACCGGCCGGCACACCTCACCCGCGACTGGTGCGCTCTCCCCGATCAGTTCGGTGCGGGTGGCGAGCGGCCAGCCGGGCCGCCGCGCGGGCCGCGACTTCGCGGCCGGTGCGAACGGAGCCGGTGAACGCGACGCAGTCGGCCCGGTCCACGACGGCGGACCCGACGCCCCGGCCGTCTCCCCGGCCGTCTCCCCGGCCGTCTCCGACGACGATGTGCCGGGCGTCGGCCGGCAGTCCGGCCTGGATGAGCTGCCGACGTGCCCACAGCGGTGTCAGGGTGCTCTGTGTGGATGCCGCCGTGCGAGGACATGTGTGTCATCCGTTCTGCGGGTCTCGTGGGATGCCGTGAGCTACGGCCGCCAGGATTCTGGACCGCTTTGCCAGAAACCGCGTGAAATTGTGGAACGGAATGTCAAGAATGGCCGTGCGGCCCTGTACGCTGGCCGCCATGGGGCGCCCACCAGGATTTGACAAGGACAAGGTCGTACAGGCCGTCGAGCGACAGTTCCGCCGTACCGGATACGCCGGGACCAGCGTCGACGACGTCGCCAAGGTCGGCGGGCTGGGTCGCGGCAGTCTCTACGCCGCCTTCGGCGACAAGAGCAAGCTGTATCTGCGGACGCTGGAGGCGTACTGCGACCGCACCGAGGCCGCTTGGGCGGCCGTGCTCGAAGGCCCCGACGACGCCGCACTGGAACGACTGCACGCCTACCTCGTGACGTCGGCGCGCGTCGTGTACGACGACCCCGACGGGCTCGGCTGCATGGTGACCGGCTTCGTCGTCGAGGGAACCGACCACGACCCGCAGGCCGGTGCGCGCGTCCGACAGGCCCTCGGGAGGATCGAGGGTTCACTGACCGGGTGCGTGCGGGCCGCGCAGCGTCACGGCGACCTCGACCCCGAGGCGGACACCCGGGACGTCAGCCACCTGCTCATGGCGGTCAACCGGGGCATGGAAGTACTGGCCAGGGCCGGATTCGACGTGCACGCGCTGGAGCGCGTCGCCGATCAGACATTCGGCGGACTCCCGCTGACGGCGCAGGCGCGGTCCCGGTCCCGGCAGGCGTCCCGCTCAGCGGTCTCCGACGCCTCCTGAGCGCTCCCCGCCCGAAGGCCCTCGGTCCGCTCAGCGTTCCGCGGCGAACGACTCGACGTAGGCCAGTGCGCCGTACAGCGCGTCGCGCAGCGGGGTGGCGTCGCCCGCCGCCTGGTCCAGCAGCGCTCCGCCCTGGAACGCGGCGGCGAGCAGGTGGGCGAGCGCGGCAGGGTCGGCGTCCGGCCGCAGTTCGCCGCGCTCACGCATCTTGCTCAGGCCGCGCCTGAACACCTCCTGCCACCGCTCGAAGCCGTCGGCCACGGCGGCCCGGTGCGCGGGCTCGGCCTTGACGACCTCGGCCGCCAGGGAGCCGAACGTGCACCCGCCGCGCACCATGCCCTGCGAGGCGATGTAGGAGTCGGCCCACCGGTGCAGCGCGGCGAAGCTGTCCAGGTCGCCCAGCTCGGGCGCCTGATGGCGGGCGACGATGCTGTCGGCCTGCCAGGCGAGCACCGCGCGCACCAGGGACTCCTTGGTGGGGAAGTGACGCGTCAGCTGCGAGCCGCTGACCCCGGCGGCCTCTCGGAGCTGCTCGTTGCTGGTGTTCTGCACGCCGTGTTCGTAGATCAGCTCAGCCGCCGCCCGGACGATGCGTTCGCGTGTGGCCAGGCCCTTGGCGGTCAGTTTCCGACCCGACGCTTCACCGGTGGTGGTCATGGCGACCATCGTATCGCAAGAAAGGGCTTGACAACCCATTCCGAGGGAGGTCTCCTGGACGCAGACCTAAAAAAGGGCTGCGAAGCCCATTCCTTTGGGAGGCGGACGGGTTGTCCACACAGGCTTCACCGCAGGCGGTCGCGACGACACCGGGCACGGGCACCGCTCCGGCTCCGGCTCCGGCTCCGGCTACGGCTACGGCCGTCACCGAAGGGGGGCACCCGCGCCGCTGGAGCATCATGGCGGTGCTGGGAGCCGTCGCCTTCATGGCGCAGCTCGACTTCTTCGTCGTCAACGTCGCCCTCGACGGGATCGGGCGGTCGTTCCCGGGAACGGGCGTCGCGAGCGTGTCGTGGGTCCTGTCGGCCTACGCGATCGTCTTCGCCGCGGCGCTGGTGCCCGCGGGCCGGATCGCGGACCACTGGGGACGCAGGAAGATGCTGCTGTCCGGGGTAGCGCTCTTCACCCTCACCTCCGCCGTCGCGGCCGCCGCACCGGCTCTCGGCGTGCTGGTCGGCGCCCGGGCACTCCAGGCCGTCGGTGCCGCGATGATCGTGCCGACCTCCCTCGGCCTGCTCTACCCCAGCTTTCCCAGGCGCCAGCACACCCTGGTGGTCGGACTGTGGGCGGGCGTGGGCGCGATCGCGGCCTCGGCGGGCCCGCCCGTCGGCGGCCTGCTCGTCACCCTCGACTGGCGGTGGATCTTCCTGATCAACGTGCCCGTCGGCATCGCCACCCTCGTCGCCGGCGCGCGACTGCTGCCCGAGGTGCGCCAGCCCAAGGGCGCCGCTGTACCGGACGCGGGCTCCGCCCTCGCGCTCCTGCTGGCCGTGAGCCTGCTGGTGCTCGCCACCGTCCAGGGACCGGGGTGGGGCTGGACGGACCTTCGCACGATGACCCTGTTCGCCGCAGCGGCCCTGGCTGTTGCCGCGACCGTCGAGCGGACCCTGCGCGCCGAGGCGCCGGTGATCGAGAAGCAGCTGTTCGCCGGCAGGCCGTTCACCGCCGCCACTGTGGCCCTGTTCCTGTTCTCCGCCGGCTTCGCCATCGTTCTGCTCAGCACCGCCCTGTTCATGCAGGAGGTCTGGCACTTCAGTCCGCTGCGCGCCGGTGTCTGCATCGCCCCGGCCCCCCTCGCCTCGATCGCCTTCGCGATGAACGCCGGCCCCATCCAGAACCGTTTCGGACGCACATCCCCCGCCGTGACCGGCACGCTGGCCATGGCACTCGCAGCCGGGTACTGGCTCGCGGCCGTGCACACCGCTCCCGGCTACTGGAGCGGCATGTTCCCAGGGCTGATCCTGGTCGGCCTGGCCGGCGGTCTGGCCTGGGCACCGTTGTTCGCCGCGGCCGGCACCCTGGCACCCGAACGCGCCACCACCGGCAGCGCCGTCCTCAACATGAGCCGGCAGATCGGCAGCGCCGTCGGCGTAGCCGTGCTCGTCGCCCTCACGCCCCGGGCCACGGCTGCCGGGTTCGATCACGCCTGGGCCGTCCAGGCCGTCGCCGGAGTCGCCGCGGCCGCCGCGCTGCTGGTCCTACGACCCCGTCACACGGCCTGACCACGGTGGCATCGACCGCCGTCGTCCCGCCGGACGGGCACCGCACCGCCTCTCACCCATCTCGTGCGGCACCCGGTCGAAGGACTGACGCTGGAGTTCCCACCGGCTCCCGCTCAAGAACCTCTCCCTCTGCGATCGCCTCCTTCTCAAGAAACGATCACCTCCTTCTCAAGAAACGGAAACGACCACCATGGAACGCAACCTCCTCGTCATCGGCGCCAGCGGCAAGACCGGCGGCCACACCACCGAACTCCTGCTTCAGCGCGGTCACCACGTCCGCGCACTCGTCCGCGGCCTCGACGGGCGCGCCGACAGGCTCGCCGCCCTCGGAGCGGACGTCGTCGCAGGCGACGTCCTCGACCTGGACTCCCTGGCCCGGGCGACCGAGGGGATCGACGCCCTGTACTTCGCCTATCCCATCCGCCCCGGCCTGATGGACGCCACCGCGAACGTCGCCCAGGCAGCGGAGGAGAACGGGGTCCAGGCGATCGTGAACATGTCTCAGGTGTCCGCCCGCCGCCACACCGCGAGCAACGCGGCCCGCCAGCACTGGGTCGCCGAACGCGTCCTGGACCACGCCCCGGTCCCGGTCACCCACCTCCGCCCGACCTTCTTCACCCAGTGGCTGATCGACACCTGGGCCGACGGCACCGGCGAACTGCGCCTGCCGTTCGCCGACGGACGCCACGCCCCCATCGCCGAGAGCGACCAGGCCAAGGTGATCGCGGCGATCCTGGAGGACCCCACCCCGCACGCCGGCCAGACCTACCCGCTGTACGGAGCGGAAGAGCTCGACCACTACGAGATCGCCGCGAAGATGTCGAAGGCGCTGGACCGCCAGGTGACCTACGTGCCCATCGAACTCGACGAGTTCGCCGCCATCCTGCGCGGACGCGGCGCGCCGGAGCATCTCGTCCAGCACCTGCTCGCCGTCGCCGTCGACTACCGCAACGGCGTCTTCGCCGGCACCAACGACCTGGTGAAAACGATCGGCGGCAGCGACCCCCTGGACGTCGAGAGCTTCATCGCCCGGAACCGCGCGGCCTTCGACCTGCCCACCGCCTGAACACCGGAGAAATCAATGAGCGTCTGGTTCATCACCGGATCGTCCCGGGGCCTCGGCCTCGAAATCACCCGCGCCGCCCTCGCCGCAGGCCACCAGGTGGTCGCGACCGCGCGCAGGGCCGAAACCGTCCGCGAGCGGCTTCCCGAAGCCGACGACGCGCTGCTCACCGTGGCGCTGGACGTGACCGACCCGCAGAGCGTCCAAGTGGCCGTCGACGCGGCAATCGAGCGGTTCGGACGGATCGACGTCCTGGTCAACAACGCCGGCAGCGGACTGCTCGCCGCCGTCGAGGAGTCCGACGACGCCGCGGTCCGCGCGCTGTACGAGACCAACGTGTTCGGCCCGCTCGCCGTGCAACGCGCCGTACTGCCTCTGCTGCGGCGCCAGCGCTCGGGCCACGTGATCAACATCAGTTCCATCGTGGGCTTCGCCACCGCGCCGGGCTGGGGCGTCTACGCCTCCACGAAGTTCGCCCTCGAAGGCTTCACGGAGACCCTCCACACCGAACTGGCGCCCCTGGGCATCCACGTCACGCTCGTGGAACCGGGCTTCTTCCGCACCGACTTCCTCGACCCGGCCAGTCTGCTCACCGGCCCGGACACGAGCGACGATTACGCGCCGACCGTCGGCGCGATGCGGGCGGCCGCCGAGGGCCTGAACCACACCCAGCCCGGCGACCCTGCCAAGGCCGCCCGCGCCGTCGTCGAGATGACCACCGTCCCCGAGCCGCCCCTGCGCCTCCAGCTCGGAGCCGACACCCTGCAAGCCTTCGAAGCCAAGCTGGACAACTTCCGCAAGGAGATGGACGCCTGGCGGCACGTCGCCCTCGCCACCGACCACGACTAGAACAGCACCCCGCAGTCCGCCGTCCGCGACACCACGGCCCGGAGCCCTTGAGGAACTTCGAGCTGTGCTTCGAGCGCGCAAGTGCGCAGTCTCCCCGTGGTCTGCCCGTTGACCTGGAGGTCAGGCAGCCTCATCAACGTCTCCGGACCACCACTCGGCCCCGCCGACATTCCCGCTCAACCGTTCAGGATCCGCTCGATCGCGGCCAGTCCTGCGGGTCGTGCGATCGTCACGACGATGAAGCACAAGTTCGGCGGCGCTCCTACGAGCCCGTCGAGGGCCCCGGCGGCGTCCGAAAGACCTGCGAACCATTCGGAGGTGAAGCCCTGGAGAACCAGTTGGGCACGGCGGTGGCGCGGACGGTCCCTGCCTGAACCGGTTGGGCCCTGTAAGCGGACGCGCGAGCGGCCGAGTTCACCACCCACAGCGGTGACATCCCATAGGTCGCTTCGCGACGTCTGCCACCAAGGGGCGTCCCACTCAAGTGTCGTACTCGACATATGGTGGATGTGATGCTTCACTCGCGATATGGCATCAATTCGCCTTACACGCCCGACACTTGAGGTGATCAAGGTGTTGCTGGCGTCGACTGCCGAGGACCCTGCGTGGGGTCTGAAGATCTGCGAGGAAGCCGACCTCGGGTCCGGGACGGTGTATCCGATCCTCGAGCGCCTAGTCGAGGCCGGGTGGGCCACCCGGTACGAGGAAACAGCGGAGCATCCAGGCCGGCCGAAGCGGTACTACTACGAACTCACCGCCCTCGGCCGGCGTGCAGCCTGCCAGGCCAGGGAACGGAAGCCTCGGCTTTTCGGGCTCCGCGCCGCGCCTGAAGGAGGCCCGGCGTGAGCACAGGAGAGCAACGTTCTGAGGCCGCCGGTGCCGGAGCGATTGCTGTTGCCGCCGTGCTGGCACCGGTGTTCTTCGGCGCAGCGGCAGCGATCTTACTGATCGTCGGCTACATCCTGAGGATGCTCGACCCCACGCCGGCGTTCGCCCAGACCATGCTCACGGCCGGCTGGGTGTCCGGCGCGGTAGCGGTTGTCGCGATCCTCGCCGGCGCCGTCGGTCTGCTGTTGACTGCTCTGCGCTCCCGCCCCGCTCTGCCGGAGGCGGAGGAAGAGCCCGAAGCCCCGCCGAACGCAGACGCCCCGGGCGGCAGGGCCGGACTTCGGACTCTGGCCTTCGCTTCTTTTCTCGCGGGAGAGCGTAGGGCGCACCTCCGGGAGGAGTGGGCCGCCGTCCTGGCCGGCGACCCGGGGAACGGCATCGTCCTGTCCTCGCACCGCAGGATGCAGTACGCGATCGGCTTCCTCTGGGCGGCGTTGCGGATGCGACTCCGAGACCTCGTGGCACCCCTGTGGATGCCTGTGGACTGGCTGCTGTCAGTGGAGTCGCGCGCGCACACGCTCATTGCGCTGGCCGTCGGTGCGCAGATCCTGTACATCCGGCACGAGGACGGTTTGCATGCCCTGGTCACCGAAGGCTGGGGGTGGTGTGGCGGGTGCGGAATCACGCTGCGGCTGTTCGTCAGCTGGCTCCGCAGAATCCGCGGTATCGAGCTCGCGCCCAGG
This sequence comes from Streptomyces humi, assembly GCF_001005085.2. Lineage (GTDB taxonomy): Bacteria > Actinomycetota > Actinomycetes > Streptomycetales > Streptomycetaceae > Streptomyces > Streptomyces humi. Next base: position 195,576 of record NZ_LBMU02000088.1, on the reverse strand, counting down.
CGCAACGACTCCCGGCACCCATGACAACGCTGAGACCCGGGCAAGACCGCAAGCCGCTTCCGACCGGCGGTCACCGCACCAACCGGACCGCTTACGAAGGTAACGACCTATCAGGGATCTTCGCAACGGGGATCCGGCCGTGCGCCTCGCCCGTACCCGACACACGCCCGGCAAGACCGTCACCCTCCCGGTCCGCGGCACCCGCGCCGCGCTCACCATGTCCGACGAAGACCGCACCGGTGACTTGAACGGTTCGAGTCGGCCCCATTTTTCCGGCTTGCGGTGGCTTCACTGGGAGATCGGTCGTCTTCGAGGTCACCGACACGGATTTCAGGCTCGGCCGCACTCAGGTCCGCGCGAGACGACACGTGCGCCGCGGAACGGGTCATGCGCCTTCGTCGTCACCACGCAGGGAATGGATCATGCTCTGAAGGATCCGGAACGCGCCTGACTGCTCGGTCTCGGTCAGGCCGGTCAGCATTCTGGCCTCGACGGACCGGACGGCCGCGCTCGCCTTCTCAAGGCTTCGCCGGCCGCGAGGCGTGAGCCGCGCCGGCAGCACCTTCCCGACGGCCGCCTCCGCAGGCCTGGTCACGTAGCCGTCTCGTTCCAGAGCCTGGAGCAGCACGTTCATCGTCTGCCGTGTCACGAACGCGCCCCGCGCGAGCTCGGAGTTCGACAAGCCCGGTCGTTGCGCCAGCAGTTCGAGGCAGGAGTAGTGCGTCACGCTCATCCCGAGCGGCCGCAGCACTTCCTCCATGGCCACACGGAGGGCACTCGACGCTTCCTTGAGCAGGTAGCCCAGTGACGTCTCCAGGTCGACGCCGACACCTTCTTGACTCATGTCAGCATTCTGACATAGGTTCCCGCATGTCAGAAAACTGACACGAAAGAAGGAGCGCCATCATGCCCGCCACCGGCCCCGACTTCATCTCGCTCCAAGTGCGCGATCTCGACGCCTCACAGGCGTTCTACGAGCAGTACCTGGGCCTCGTCCGCTCGCCGGCCGGACCCCCGCACGCCGTCGTCTTCGAGACGAAACCGATCGCGTTCGCACTTCGCGACGTCATTCCCGGCACCGACCTCGCATCCGTCGCCCAGCCCGGTATCGGTGCCGCGATCTGGCTCCACGCCACCGACGTCCAGGCCATCCACAACGCGCTCGTCGCCGACGGCCACACCATCGTCTCCGCACCGATCGACGGCCCCTTCGGACGGACCTTCACCTTCGCCGACCCCGACGGCTACCACGTCACGCTCCACGACCGCGCCTGACCGACCAACGCCACCGAGCCTCGACCGGAGGCAGCCGGCACCCGCCGTGTGACGACCGGCACCCGCCTCCTCGACGCGGTGGGGATGGTACTGCCACTCCGGGGCGCACAGGCGGTCGGTTCGCGGGTCAGAGGTCCGGCCGGCGCGCTCGGGCCGCCTCGATGTCCGGGACATGTTCTTCGGCCCAGAGTCGTACGGCGCGCAGCGGGACGAGCAGGGAGCGGCCCAGCGGTGTCAGGGCGTACTCGACGCGGGGCGGGTTCTCGTCGTACTCGTGGCGGCTGATCAGACCGTCGGCCTCCAGGGAGCGGAGGGTTTCGGTCAGGACCTTCGGGGTGATGCCCTGGATCCGCCCCTTCAGTTCGGTGAAGCGGCGGGGCCCGTCGTCGAGGGCGTTGACGACGAAAACGGTCCAGCGGGCGCCGATCCGGTGCAGCACCGTGCGGCTCGGGCAGGTCGCCGCCATCACGTCGTACGCCTTGCCCATCGCTGCTCCCAGTTCCGTTGAAGATACCGGTATCAAATCCATACCGTCGTTCCCGATCCTACGAGAGGGAGTGAGACGCGTGGAGCGGATCCTGGTGATCGGCGGTGCCCGGGCGCTCGGTGCGGCCGTCGCGAGGCGTGCGGCGCGGGACGGGTACGACGTCGTGGTCGGTGCTCGCGATGTGACCGCGGCCGACGTACTGGCGCGCGAGATCGGCGGCACCTCGGTGCGGGTCGACCTACAGGACGAGTCGACGCTCGCGGCCGCGGCGGAACGACTGAGGGACGGAGTGGACCACATCGTGTCGACGGGTTCGGCTCCGCACGACGTTCGCGCGACCGAGCTGGAACGCGACAGGCTGCTGGCCGCGTTCACGGCGAAGGTGATCGGCCCGATGCTGGTCGCGAAGCACTTCGCGCCCGTACTGCGGCCGACGGGGTCGATGCTGCTGTTCTCCGGCGTCGTCGGCTGGCGTCCTGGGCCTGGATCGCTGGTCAAGGGGGTCACGAACGGTGCGGTCGAGTACGCGGTGCGCCACCTGGCGGCGGACCTGGCGCCGGTGCGGGTCAATGCCGTCTCGCCCGGAGTCGTCGACTCGGGCACCTGGGACCACCTCGGTGACGACAAGACCGGCTTGTTGAGCAAAAGCGCGGCCGGGACGTTCGTCGGACGGCACGGTGAGACCGGTGACGTCGTCGACACGGTCATGTGGCTCCTGCGTGCGGGGTTCGTCTCCGGCGAGACGATCCATGTCGAGGGTGGCGCCCGCCACAGATCCGCCTGACGCACAACTGCCGAGCGCCGCACGGCACTTGTCGGGCTCGCGGGCATCGCCTCCGCCCCGAGATTCGTGCCCTTGGGCAAGGTCGAGAACCGGCGGCATCCGGGAGCCGGGACGGGGGCGATGCGTGGCGGGTGCCGGGTCGAGGCCGGGCACCCGCCGCTCTTCGTCCAGGCGGTCTCGACGGTCGCGGACCGAGCCCTTCCACGAGCCGGACAGCATTGCCGGCACGTGGGCGGGAGCGACGCCAAAGACCGGACGGGAACGGACCGGCGGCGGGCGGAGCCGGTGGTCGACGACCGTCCTCTCACCAGTGTCAACGGAGCGGCCTTCGCCCAAGACCGCGACGGCTTCGGCGCCCCCTGGAACTGCGTGGCCCCTCTGGGTCTGTGACCGCGACGCGGAGACGGCGGCTATGGGCTTCGCCGGGGACGGGCACAGTGTGTCCTTCAGCTGCGATCAGATCTGATTGAGTCCGCCGTCCACGAACAGTTCGGACCCGGTGACGAAGCTGCTCTCACTGCTGGCGAGGAACAGTGCGGCCGCAGCGGCCTCGTCCGGGTGCCCCATCCGGCCCAGCGGAACCTGGCTCGCGAAGCTGTCCTTCATCTTTGCGGCCTGGTCGGCGTCGGCGGCCAGGCCGGTGATGCCCGGCGTGACGATCGGGCCGGGAACCAGGGTGTTCACTCGGATCGCGCGGCCCTTGAGCTCGTTGGCCCAGGTGCGGGAGAAGGAGCGGACCGCGGCCTTGGACGCGGCGTACACGCCGAAGGCGGCGCCGCCCGAGGTGGCGGCGGTCGATCCGGTCAGGATCACCGAGGCACCGTCGTTGAGCAGCGGAAGGGCCTTCTGAACGGTGAAGAGCATGCCACGCACGTTGATGTCGAAGGTGGCGTCGAAGTGCTCCTCGGTGACCTGCTCGAGAGTGGCGAACTCACCGCCGCCCGCGTTGGCGAACAATACGTCGATGGGCCGGCCTCGTTCGGCGACGGCCGCGTAGAGGCGGTCGATGTCCGCGAGGTCCGCGACGTCGCCCCGGACGGCGGTGGCTTCGCCACCGATCTCGGCCAGCGCGGCGTCGAGGGCCTCCTGCCGGCGGCCGGTGATGAACACGTGTGCGCCTTCGCGCGCGAATCGCTTGGCGGTGGCCAGCCCGATTCCGCTGTTGCCTCCGGTGACGACTGCCGTCTTCCCGTCAAGCTGTCCCATGATCTTTTACCCCTGTCCGGTGCGAACGCCAGAAGTCGTGCACCACGTGTCACTGCGCTGTTACGGCCCGAACCGGACGGCCGGACCTAGTTATGGACCATACGGTAAAGAACAACGTTATGGACCGCACGGACAAAAACGTGACTGGCTCCACACCTCCGAGCGCCCGCGAGCCGGCCGGTGTCGACCCGCCCGCGGACACCGGGAAGGCCCGAGGGGAGACGATCTGGACCGATAGGTCAAGAATGGCGTATGCTGTTCAGCATGGGACGGCCGCGGAATTTCGACGAGAAGCAGGTACTGGAGTCTGTCCGCGAGCAGTTCTGGAATCAGGGCTACGCGGCGACGTCGTTGCAGGACCTGACGGACGCCACCGGACTGGGCAAGGGAAGCCTGTACGGAGCCTTCGGCGACAAGCGGCAGCTGTTCCTGCACGTCCTGGACGGCTACCGCGACGAACAGCTGAACGGCGTACGAGCGGTCCTGACCGGGCCCGGTACCGCCTTCGAACGCCTGACCCTGCTCGTGGAGGGGGTGGCCGCGGGATTCACGGAGGACCCGCAGCGGCGCGGCTGCCTTCTGGTCAACAGCACATCCGAGCTGCACAGCAACGATCCCGATGTCGTCTCCCGGGCCCGGACCACCTATCAAGCGGTCGAGGATCTTCTGATCGCCTGCGTGAAGGAAGCCCAGGACGACGGGACGGTCGAACCGGACGCGGACGCCCAAGAACTCGGGCGACTGCTCCTCGCCGTCATGCAGGGCATCGAGTTTCTCGCCAAGACCGGCATGGGCGGCCCGGCTCTGCTTCAGATAAGCCACGCCGCCCTCAAGCAGTTGTCCCGACACTGACCCATCCCCGCAGGTCGGCACCGTCCGCAGATGATGCGCGCCACCGTCCGCCACGGCCGCGCAGCGCGGGTCTGCGACAGCCGGCCGACGAAGCCCCGGCACATGCGTCCAAGGCGCGCGGTAATGGGCGGCTCTCCCGGGCGGCCGATTCACAGCGGCGCTTCGGGGCGGTGCCCTCGGCGGGCGGCGGTGCTGCCGGCTGTCCCGTTCGCAGAGGCGCGGGCCGGGCCGCCGCTAACTGCGCGCGAACTCGAGCAGGTCCTTGTTGAAGATCTCGGCGTACTTGGGCACCATCGCGAGGCCATGCGGTGCGCCCTCGTAGACCTTGTACTGTGCACCCTTGACGATCTTGGATGACTTGTCGCCCGCGGAGACGATGGGCACGATCTGGTCGTCGTCGCCATGCACGATCAGGGTCGGCACATCGACCTTCTTCAGGTCTTCGGTCGTGTCCGTCTCGGAGAACGCCTTGACGCAGTCGTAGGCGCCCTTGATGCCGACGGTCATGCTCCACAGCCAGAATTCGTCACGCGTCCCCTGGGACACGGTCGAGCCCTCACGGTTGGCACCGTAGAACGGGGCGCTGAGGTCTTTGTAGTACTGCGAGCGGTCCGTGAGCACGCCCTGCCGGATCTCGTCGAACACCTCGATCGGCAGACCCTCGGGGTTGGCGTCCGTCTTCAGCATCAGCGGCGGGATCGCGCCGAGCAGGACCAGCTTGGCGACCCGTGCCGTACCGTGCCGGCCGATGTAGCGGGTGACCTCGCCACCGCCCGTGGAGTGCCCGACCAGAATGACGTCGTGCAGGTCTTCGGCCTCGATGACCGCGGCCAGGTCGTCGGCGTACGTGTCGAGGTTGTTGCCCTCCCAGGGCTGACCGGAGCGGCCGCCACCGCGCCGGTCGTGAGCGATGGCCCGGAAGCCGTTGTCCACCATGAGCTTCATCTGGGGGTCCCAGGCGTCCGCCGTGAGCGGCCAGCCGTGGGAGAAGACGACGGGCTGGCCGGAGCCCCAGTCCTTGTAGAAGATCTGAGTGCCGTCCTGGGCAGTGGCGAAGGGCATGATGGCATTCCTCTCGAAGTCCGCTCGCGGCATGTCAAATGTTCCGGGGATGGCACGGAAACGGCACCGCATTAGGTCCATATAACCGCAGAGGAGCCGACTCAGCGCGTTGGGAACCACCGCTCTGGTGGGAGTGGAACGGCCTTGCATGACAGGCGAGGAAGTGGCCGGTCTCGTACGGTGGTTCTCACGATGCCGTGAGTATTCCAGGGGCCGGAAGACACCACGGGATACGCCGACCGATGGAGCTTCCGGGAACGGTAACCCACCAACCCTGAACTGGATCGCCGTCGGCGGGTGGCAGCCGGACAATCACCCGTCCTACTGCTCTTTCTGTGGCACGCGGAGGACAGAGTATGGGATCCGACATTGACGTGCTGGTCGTCGGTGCTGGTCCAGCGGGATTGCTGCTCGCGGGCGACCTGGCCGAAGCCGGAGTGCGCTGCACCGTTGTGGAACGGCGAGAGGGGGAATCACCGCTGACACGCGCGTTCGCCGTTCACGCTCGGACGATGGAACAACTGGACGCCCGCGGCGTCGCCGACGACCTGCTGCTGACCGGCCTGCGCAACCCGATCCTGCAATTCCTGCGGATCGATCTCTCCCATCTGCCGACCCGTTACCCCCACGTCCTTGTGACGCCCCAATACAACACCGAGCGACTGCTCCTGTCCCGCGCGCTGACACACGGCGTGAACATCCTGCGGGCCCACGAAATGACCGGCCTCCAGCAAGACCCCACCGGGGTCGATGTCACCGTACGAACACCAGACGGCACTGAACACACCATGCGTGCGGAATTCGTAGTCGGCGCAGACGGACGAAACAGCTGCGTACGCCGGTCCCTGGGTCTTCCGTTTCCCGGCCGCTCCGCCGTTCGCTCCATGATGCTCGCAGACGTCCGCCTGGCCGATCCGCCGAAGAAGCCGCCCACCGTGGGAGCGATCGGAGACGCCTTCGCCATTGTCGTCCCGTTCGGCGACGGCTGGTTCAGGATCATGGCATGGAATCGCCACCACCCCATGCCCGATGACGCATCAGTCGATCTGGAAGAAATCAAGGACGTCGCCCGCCAGGCGCTCGGCAGCGACTTCGGCATGCACGACCCCCGCTGGCTCTCCCGATTCCACAGCGACGAACGCCAGTGTCCCCGCTACCGGGTGGGCCGCGTGTTCCTCGTCGGCGACGCCGCCCACGTCCACTCCCCCGCCGGCGGCATGGGCCTCAACACCAGCATCCAGGACTCCGCGAACCTGAGCTGGAAACTCGCGGCCGTTCAGCGCGGTCGCGCACCGGACACCCTGCTCGACAGCTACCAGACCGAACGGCACCCGGTAGGACACCGGGTCCTGTGGATGAGCGGTGCACTGCTGCGCGGAGTCCTCACCACACCACGCGCACTGTGCGGCCTCCGTGATCTCTCGGCGCGTACGGTGCTGCGAGCCCCGGCGGTGGCCAGGCGACTGGCCAAGGCGATCTCGGGGATCGACATTTCCTACGCCGCCCCGGCCGGCGCACACCCCCTCGTCGGCAGGCGGGCACCTGACGTACCCCTCAGCGACGGCCGCAGACTCTACGAAGCCCTCCGCGCCCGACGGTTCGTGCTCGTCACACCGCCCGACGTCGAGCACCTTCCCTCACTGATCGAAGAGTGGTCCGGCGAGGTGGAGATCGTGTCCCCGAAGGGCACCACCCAGAAAAGCGTTCTGGTCAGGCCAGATGCCTACATCGCATGGGCCATTGCGGACGAGTCACCTGAACGTCGCATCGACGCGGCCCGCCAGGCACTGACCGAATGGTGCGGCGCACAAGACACCAGGTCCAGATCCTCTTCCCCGCACTGATGCCACTCCTTCTCCGTCTACCCGAGTTCGCCAAGACGGAGGGCGTCCCTTATCTCGCTGAGCTCCGCGGTCGTTGCCGGAGTCCGCTCCTGCGCTTGTTCAGCGAGTCGGAGGGCATCGTCAACCTCGCTGAGCTTCACGGGGGACAGAACGGCTGCCCGCTCTATCAGGTCGTCCCGGGACACAGTGGTCAGCCACGTGCAAGGGGTGAAGCCTGGACGCGGGAACGCGAGCCGCAACACACCTTCGAACGGCAGTCCTTCATCGGCACCGACCATCACTTCGATGCCCAGACCGCTGATGTCGACGCCCGCCGGAGCGACGACCTGCATCACCCGGATCCCGGACGTGTCGTCTCCCGTCAGCAGTACGACCAACCTCCTCTCGTCGAACTGGACCCACCAGACTTCGCCACGTTGCACAAGTCCTCCAGACACAGGACGGGGCAGGCAGGCGCCACACAACCCTGACGCGCTGTGAAAACGGGTGCGGCCACCGTTGATCATCGGCGTGTGAGAACTGAAGATCATGTGATGACCGCAGGTCACAGCGTAGACCCTGCCCGCCGGCAGGAGGCGTTCGAAGGCCTGACGAGCCGGTCAGCGGGACGATTCACACGAGTCGAATCCCGGCGCCCGGGGCACGGAAGTCGGTGCTCGGCCTGCTGTCATCGGAAACGCGACCTACGGAGCGGGAGCCGAAGAAACAGCGCGTCAGATGACCTCTCGCGGCTCTTCGGGCCGGCCGCGAGGGCCTTGGAGCGTCATGAGTGCCGCATGCAGCGCCCGCGACGGTGCGGCGTCTCCGTGGCCCGCCCCGTGGCGCAACGGCGGCCCGCCCCGGCTCGACGCCCCAGGCCCTCGCGTCGTCTACACCTCGATGTGGGAACCCATGATGACCGTGCGTTCCCGGGGGAGGCCGAAGTACTCGGCCGCGTCGGCCGTGATGTAGGAGGTGGCGATGAACAGCCGCTTGCGCCAGGGCGCCATCGTGGGCGCCTGTCCCCGCCGCAGCTCGATCTTCGACAGGAAGTAGGACGCCTGATCGAGCCTCAGAGGCCCTTCGGTTTCGGCCGGGTCGAGCATCGCCAGCGCCGCCGGTACGTCCGGGGTCTCCATGTAGCCGTAGGTGGCGGTGACGTGGACTATCCCGTCGTCGGCGTAGCCGAGGCCGTCGACGGCGAGCCGCCGGTCGGCCGGCACGCGGGGCACCGGCTCGGTCTCGATGGAGAGGATCACGACCTGCTCGTGCCGTACGTGGTTGTGCTCCACGTTGGCCCGCATGGCCAGCGGAGCGGTCTCCTTGCCACGGTTCAGGAAGACGGCCGTGCCGGGCACGCGCCGCGCCGGCAGCTCACCGCTGCGCAGGCCGTTGATGAACTCCGGCAGCGGGCCCTCCTCGCGGGCCCGCTCCGCGGTGACGAGCTCGCGGCCGCGCTGCCAGGTCGTCATGACGGTGAACGCGGTGAGGCCGATCAGCAGCGGCAGCCAGGCGCCGTGGACGAGCTTGGTCATGTTGGCCGCCACGAACAGCAGGTCCACGAAGAGCAGCACGCTCGCGCCGATGCCGATCAGCCACTTCGGGGTGCCCCACTTCGCGCGGGCGACATAGAAGAACAGCAGCGTGGTGATCGTGATGGTGCCGGTGACCGCCATGCCGAAGGCGAACGCGAGTGCGGCGGAACTGCGGAAGGCGAAGACCAGGGTGAGGACCGAGACCATCAGCAGCCAGTTGATCCAGGGGACGTAGATCTGGCCCACGGTGGACTCGGAGGTGTGCGCGATCCGCAGCCTGGGAAGGTAGCCGAGCTGGGCGGCCTGGGAGGCGACCGAGTACGCGCCGGTGATCACCGCCTGGGAGGCGATCACGGTGGCCGCCGTGGCCAGCAGGATCATCGGCCAGCGCCCCCAGTCGGGCACCAGCAGGAAGAACGGGCTGCTGATGTTGGCCGGGTCGTCGAGGATCAGCGCGCCCTGGCCGAGGTAGCTCAGGACGCAGGCCGGGAAGACGAGGAACAGCCAGCCGCGGGTGATGGACCGGCGGCCGAAGTGCCCCATGTCGGCGTAGAGGGCCTCGGCGCCGGTGACCGCGAGCACGACCGCGGCCAGGGCGAAGAAGGCGGTGCCGAAGTGCCCGAAGAGGAAGCCCAGCGCGTAGGTCGGCGACAGCGCCTTGAGGATGTCCGGGTGGTCGGCGATGCCCACCGCCCCGCACGCGCCGATGGCCGTGAACCAGGCGATCATCACCGGTCCGAACACCCGGCCCACCGCCGCCGTGCCCCGGCGCTGCACCAGGAACAGCACCACGATGATCACAGCGGTGATCGGCACGACCGCGTCGTCCAGCGACGGCTCGACGACCTTGAGTCCTTCGACCGCGGACAGCACCGAGATCGCCGGGGTGATCATGCTGTCGCCGAAGAACAGGGACGCGCCGAAGATACCGAGCGCCGCCAGTACGGCGGCGGTGCGTCGGCCCCGTTGCGAACTCCACCTGCGCACCAGGGTGATGAGGGCCATGATGCCGCCCTCGCCGTCGTTGTCGGCGCGCATCGCCAGCAGCACGTAGGTGACGGTGACGATGACCATCACCGACCAGAACACCAGCGACACCACCCCGTACACGTTCTGCGTGCTGACGGGCACGGGGTGCGGGTCGCTCGGGTTGAACACGGTTTGCAGCGTGTAGATCGGGCTGGTCCCGATGTCACCGAAGACCACGCCGAGAGCACCGATCACCACCGCCAGACGCACCGAGTCGTGCGCGAGCTGGCGATGGGCCCCGGGTGGCGGCGTCGGCGCGTTCTCCTGCCGACTGTCGGCCATGGTGGTCCTCCTCCGCACGGGCTGCTGTGCCCCAGGTCAGGTGTGTCACGGCGGACGATACCGGCCTTCGCACAATCGTCCGCACGCGCACGCCGCTACTGCGGTCCCGTCCTCTCGCCGGCCGATCGACGTGGTCGTCCGCACAGACGCCAGGGCACAGCGCGCCCACAGGCCGAACAGCGGAGGCCGCCAGACATGCCGCAGCCGGAACGGGGACCACCGGAGAGAACGGAGATCAAGCCGGCCGGCGCAAGGAGGCACCCCGCCGGGATGCGGAGTCGTCCACACCCGTGGTCACGTCCGCCACTGCCTACAGCACCGGCTGCGTCCTGACGCTCATCCACAGGCAGCCGTGGGCTCGCCGATCACGGCTGCCCGCACGCTCGCCGCCCGGCCCGTCGCCCGGCCCCAGGCATGGGCGAAGAAACATCGCGGCGCCCGACCGCGTCCCGGCTCAGGCCGGCGTCAGAGGCCCACGTCCCGGCCGCGGATGTCCTCCAGGGATTCGCGGCGGACCAGGATGCGGGCGATCCCGTCGCGTACGGCGGCCACCGGCGGGCGGCCGACCAGGTTGTAGCCGGAGGCCATGGAGAGGTGGTAGGCACCGGCGACCGGCACGGCGAGCAGGTCGCCGGGGCGTGTGTCGGCGGGGAGTTCGACGTCGGCGGCCAGGATGTCACCCGCCTCGCAGTGGCGGCCCACCACGGTCACCGGGGCCGGGGTAGCGGTGCTGTGGCGGCCGATCAGTCGCGGGGCGTACCGCACGCCGTACAGGGCCGGGCGCGGGTTGTCGCCCATGCCGCCGTCCACCGCCACGAACACGTGGTGCCCGGTGCGCTTCACGGACAGGACTCGGTACAGGGCGATGCCCGCGGGGCCCACGATCGCCCGGCCCGGCTCGATGATCAGGCGGGGGACGGGGAGTCCGGCCGCCGTGCAGGCATCGGCCAGTTCCGTGCGGACCTTGCGGGCGAGCGCCGTCAGGTCGAGGGCCTCCTCACCGGGGCGGTAGGCGATGCCGTGGCCACCGCCGAGGTCGAGTTCGGGCAGGGCCAGGCCGTGCTGCTCGTGGAGACGGCTCATCAGGCCGACCATGCGGCGTACGGCGGCCAGGTAGGACTTGACGCTGGTGATCTGGGAGCCCAGGTGGCAGTGCAGGCCGGTGAGTTCGAGCTGCGGCTGGTCGAGGATGCGGGCGATGGCGTGCTGCGCGTATCCGTCAGCGATGGACAGGCCGAACTGCTGGTCGTCCGTGCCGGTGCGGATCTTGTCGTGGCCGCCCGCGCTGATGCCGGGGACGACCCGCACCATGACCTTCTGGTGGCCGTCGGGTCCGACGGCGGCGGCCAGCCGGGCGATCTCGGAGGGGCTGTCGATGACGATGCGGCCCACGCCGAGGCGCAGGGCGGTCTCCAGGTCGCGGGGGGACTTGGCATTGCCGTGCAGGACGATCCGCTCCGCCGGGAATCCGGTGGTGACGGCGAGTTCGAGTTCGCCGGCGGAGCAGACGTCGAGACCGAGCCCCTCGTCGTCCGTCCAGTGGGCCATGGCGCGGCAGAGGAACGCCTTGGCCGCGTAGAGGACTTCGGCGTCGGGGAAGGCGTCCCGGTAGGTGCGGCAGCGGTCTCGGACCTCGGCTTCGTCCAGGACGTAGACAGGGGTGCCGAAGCGGTCGGCGACCTCGGCGAGCGGGACACCGCCGACGGCGAGGTCACCGGGTCCGGGCTCGGTGGTGGAGGCGGGCCATACCGACAGGTCGGGGGGCGTGACTGGGGTGGTGGGTTCGTGGACCGTGGTCATCGTGGCTGCCCCTCTCAGGCTGCCCGCAGAGCGGGGACGTCGTAGCTGGCCGGCTTGACCGGCCGGGGAGCCGGGGCGGTGAACTGCGGGTCCACCGTGACCGTGATGATGCCGAGCGGGGCGGTCAGCGCTCGCAGGGCGGGTTCGGCGAGGCGGATCCACGCCTGGCCGGGGCCGAGGGTGGCGGTCAGCCCGCGCTCGGAGGTGAAGCCGACGGCCGTACGGTCGCCGAGCGGGGTGCGGAAGAGCCGGGCCGCGCACCCGGAGGGGCCCGGCCGGACCGGGACGTACAGGGGTCCGGCCGGGTGGCGATCAGAGGGCTCGGGGTCGTCCTCGTAGAGGAGTTCTGACATGGGGGCTCCCGAAAGGCGATCGGTGTGTGATCGATGCGTGGTGCCCCGGCCGCGGGGAGGCGGACCGGGGCTCGCCTGTGACGCTATGCCCGGCTTCCCCGGCCTCAGGACGCGCCCTGACGGGATGCTGACGCCGCTCCGGAGGACCTTGACGGGATGCTGACGTGCCTGGTGGGACGGCATGGAGGAGGCCGTCAGGGCTACGTCAGGAACGGGCGGCCGGGCTGTTCGTGGGGCGCCGGGCGGGGGTGGGATGGAAGCGGTTCCGAGAAGGACCGGCCGGTCCGCGGTCTCCGGTGGGCGTGTTGCAGAAGGTGAAAGCGATGTCCGAGTCCCCCAGCACCTCAGCCGTTCGCGTCGTCGTGGGGGTGAGCGGCTCGATGGGCAGCCTCGCCGCCCTGGGCCGGGCAGCCGACGAGGCCCGGCGCCGGGGCGCCGAGCTCTGGCCGGTGCTGGCCTGGGAGCCGCCCGGCGGAGAGCTCGCCGCCCGCAGGTCGCCGGCCGCGGCCGTCATGGTCGGGGAGTGGGAACGGCTGGCCCGGGAGAGGCTGCTCAAGGCGCTGGGTGACGTGTTCGGCAGCACGGCTCCCGCCGTACCGGGGCAGGCGCTCGTCGTCCGGGGCGCACCGGGACGGTCACTGGTGCGGATCGCTGACAGGGAGGACGACCTCCTCGTGGTCGGCGCCGGGCGGCGAAGCCGACTGCACCGCGTGCTGCGGCCGTCGGTCGGCCGCTGCTGCCTCGCCCACGCCACCTGCACCGTCCTCGCGGTGCCACCGTCCCCGCTACAGGCCGAACTCGCGGCCCTGCACCGCCGGAACACCTGGCGGCTGCGACCGGACAGCGGCCACCTGGGGAGGGCGTTCGAGGCCCTGCCGCGCGACGCCTGAGGCATTCAGCCGGGATGCCTGACGGGTGCGCCGGGCCGCGAGGTCCACCACCGAGGCCACGGACAGGGCGACCCGGATCAGGGGTCCGGCTGGATCTGCGATGACCTGCACGTTCATCCCGTGGCTTTTCCTCTTCCCCGAGTAGTACGGGCGGTCGGCGGCAACGCGGTCGATGGGCAGCACGGTGCCGTCCAGGATCACCTACGCCTTCTTCCGTACGGTCACCATGGCCTGTTCGGGCGTGGGCGCGAGCGCGGCCAGGAGGTCGGCCGCCTCGCGTATGTATCGGTAGACCGTCGCGATCCCGACGCGGACACCGGCGGCCAGGCGGGCGTAGGTGTCTCCGCAGCGCAGGTGGGCGAGGGCGAGAAGGGTCTGGCTGCCACAGGTCAGGCGGCGCCAGCGGGAGCCGATGCGGCGGCGGTGACCTGCGAGAAGGGCGGAGAGGTCGTGCAGGGTGCGGCTGGACAGGTCGATGGCGGATGGGTAGGCAAGCACGACGACGCTCCTGGTCAGGCGAGTGATCTTGATTGTGAACTCGCCTGACCAGGAACTGCACGCCTTTGTGCGACCCGGGGCTGCATCTCACCTCACTGCGGCCGGTGCCTGGTTGGATGACGCGCGTACCGGTCACTCCTCGTTGGGCCGCCACAGCCAGCGCAGAGCATCCGGCAGCAGGACCCCGCCGTGGTTGGGGCTGTGTCCGCCGTCTCCCAGAACAAGACGGAAGTCGTAGCCCGCTTCTGCGAGAGCGGCTGCCACGCGCAGGTTTTCGGCGAGCCAGTTCCACTGAGGCTCATTCCAGTGCAGGTCGCGGTGGCCACCTTGCATGAAGATGCGCAGCGGCTTGGGAGGGGCGCAGGAGATGAGGTGGGGGTAGGGATTGCCGTCCGGCATCTGCGCGAAGCTGGACAGGTATCCGATGACGCGGCGGAACTTGTCCGGACGCAGCCATGCGGCGGTAAGGGCGCAGTTGCCGCCGCTGCTCCCTCCGCAGATGCCCCACTGTTCGGGCGACTGGGCGATGACAACGCGCTCTGCGACCTGCGGGATGATCTCGGTGAGGAGGAAGGTGACGTACTGGTCGTCGAAGGCGTCGTACTCGTTGTTACGGTTCTTGGGGTTCTCCGCGCTGGGTAAGACGCCCGGATCGACGAACACACCGATGGTGGCAGGGATGTCGCCGCGGTGAACGAGGTTGTCCAGGACGATCGCGCCGCGTACCTCCCCTGCGGGGTCCAGGTACCACCATCCGTCCTGGAACACCATCAAGGATGCCGGTTCCGCTGGGTCGTACCGTGCAGGCACATGTACCCAGAACTTCCGGAGGGTTCCCGGGTAGACCTCGCTGTCCCTCCACTCGAACTCGATTGTCTCGCCAGCGGGCACGCCCGGTTGGAGAGTGGAATCGGGTCCGTGGAGGTAGCGCACGTCGGACTGGTCGATCGGGAGTGGCTGGTAGGGCATCTCCATGGTCACGGGGAGCAACCGTAGGGCGATCAACCCCTTTGGCCGCAAGGCATTTTCGTCCGGACGCTCGACCTCGCAGCCTCAGCGCGAGGTCGGAAAAGACTCAGTCTCTTCACTCCTCTCACAGCGACCTGACTGCTAGTTTGATCAAAATCTGTCAGGCATCTGGAGGGTGATGATTTGAGCGGCATAACCCACGAGAGCGGCAAGCACCACACGAACCGGCGCGCATTCCTTCGCGGCAGCGCAGCGTTGACCGTCGCCGCCGCGACCGGCGGACTCTCCCTGTCGGCGGCGGGAACGGCCAACGCCGATGTGGATCCCACCCTGCATTTCAAACTCGACGGGACCGGCGATAATCCCGTCCTGCGGCAGACGCTTCACCAGCCTTACTGGGCGATGCAGTCGTTCGCCTACGATCACGTCTACGGGCACATCTACTTCGTGCAGACCAAAGTGGGCAGTGACACCGGCGATCTGTGGGTGACGAGAACCGATCTCTCGGGCAATGTGCTCGGAGCCATGGCAATTCACTCGTTCGACCACGGCTCGTCCATCGGGGTCGAGCCCGACACCAACGGATCTCCCTACATCTGGGTGGCAGGCGACTGGGAGAGCTCGAATCCCCATGCCACGCCACCCGAGCCGCCGAACAGTCACAAGATCGCCCGCTTCAAGTACAAGGACGGCGGCGACCTCGACTACTTCAATCGCGGCGGACAGTACCTCGGGGTGTTCCCGATGGACGTCGCGACCTTCCTCGACTGCCCTCGTCCGGCGATCGATCCCTACAACAACCGGCTTCTCATTCGGTACATGGGAACGACGACACCCTGGCGTCTGGCGCTGTTCGACCTGTCCGAGGTGCTGTCCTCGGGTGTCATTTCCAAGCGCCTGCTGGAGCGGGCGATTCCCACCAACGCCGAACTCGGGCTGAACGACAGCGATCTGTTCCAGGGCATCACCGCATATGGGCAATACGCCTACCTGCTCTTCGGCGGACCGCCCTCGAGCGGCGACTCCACCCCGCCTTCGTACATCATCTGCATCGACATGAACGATCCCTCGAGTCCGTACCGCTGGAAATTCCATACGACGGCCGGCGCCTCCTTGCCCGGGCGTGAACCCCAGGGCATAGCCGTCTGGCGGACCTCCAGTGGTCCGCGGCTTGCCTTCGGTTTCTCTGACAAGATCACCAGCACTAGCCCCGACACGTTCGAGGCCAGCGTGTTCTTCAAGGACCAACTGACCTCGCTGTGGCCCTCCTGACCCTTCTCAGCGCAGAGCCGTAAGGAAAAGCCCCAAGTCAGGGCCCACAACGCGCCGGCCGTACTCGCTGCCGGGACCCTGCGTATTCGGCGTACTCGAACAGGGCCTCCTGATCACTTCGTTGGTGTCGAAACCTCACAACGACTCAGCAGCCACCGCTGGACCGCCGAACGCACCATGCCCCGGCTCGCCGGGTGCCGTCGGCTCCCCCGCCGACGAACGCAAAGCCGACCGCTCCCTCGCCTGCACCGGCAACAACGCCTAAACCCTCAGCAGCTACCGCACTCCGACCTGAGCGCTCTGGTTCAAGGAGGCCGTCGGTGACTACTGGCCGCGGTGGCGGTCGGCAGAAGCCGGGCGGCGAGGGCGCGGCGACGTCGTGTCCACCCGTCGTACGGTGGCGGGGGGCAACCCTGGCTCCGCTGCCCAGGCGCGCAGTGCGGCTTCGGCCTCCTGACGGGACTGGGGGCCGCAGTCGATGTGGAGTTGCTGGAGGTGGCGGATGGCCGCCCCTATCGTCCGGCTTTGAGGCAGGCCGAGCAGGGCGATGATCTCCTTGCCATTGAGGGGCACCGGGATGCCGGGGAGCCGCTCAGAGACGGCACGCTCGGCTGCGGCGCGCTCCTCGGCCTCACGCTTGGCCTGCTCGCTCGCGTGCCACTCGTCGTAGTCGGCCGCGTCGCGGGCCTGCAAAGCGGCCCGGCGCCAGTCCTCCTCGTCCCGCCCCTGGCCGAGGCCCACTTCCATGAACAGGTCGCGGTAGTCCGGCGCGTCGGGGCCGGCCGGCGTCACACCGAGCCGGGCGAGCGCCGCGTTGATCGGCCAGTCCTCCCGCGGGCCGCTGAATTCCGAAGTATGCACCGGCCCCCATTGCAGTACGCCGGCCCGCCACAAGGCGGCGGTCTGATCCCCCTCGCCGCCCCAGAAGTCCGCGTGCACATGAACCACCGGTCCACTCAGTGAGAGGTCGCACAGCATTCTCGGCAGGTCACCGATGAGCGCGGTGGAAAGGGGCAGCAAGCCCTTGCGTTGCCTGAGCGGGGCGACCACCGCCCCCGGCACTCCTTCGGCCCAGCTTCGCAAGCGGTCAAATTCACCTACGACAGCGTCGAGTCGGTACGACATCTGCGTACAGTAACCACGTATCCAAGGCGTCGGCCACCCGCGTTGGGGCGTAGCGCCAGTGCTGGGGGGTCGCCATGTTGTTCGGGTCGCGGATCGGATTCGGTTTGGAGTTCCACGTTGAACGTGAACCGTACCTGCTGTGCGTCGACATCTTCGTCGGCGGGCTCCATGTGAAAACGTGGGACAACGCGTTCTATCCGCCACTGCTGGTCAAGAAACTCAAGGACGAGCGCCGTCGCTTCGCACGCCGACCGCGCCGCCGGCGGGGTTCACCGCACCGGAGGACGCCCTCGTCATCGCTGAACGGGAGTGGTCTGCCCGGCTCGCCGCCACGCAAGGCCCACGAGACGCGCGACGGCGGGGGCCTCGCCGACGGGAGCCCGACCGCGTGTCCGTCAACTTCATGACGTGTAGTAGGCGGCGTACCGGGAGGAGTGTCCCTCGACGGAGAAGTCCTCGAAGTCGCCGGTCTTCTCGCAGTCGAGCAATCGCTGAAGCGCCGCTTCGGCTTCTGGTTGACGCTGCGACAACAGGTGCGCCTTGGTTCTGGCCAGTCCGCTTCCGCACAACAACTGGATGTCGATCGAGCAGTCTGCTTCCATGCTGGCGGACTTGGCCTTCCAGATGAGCAATACGTCGTCGAGACGGCCGGCGTTGAACAGCTGAACGCAGCACAATTTCATCAGTTCGGTGTCGCCGTGGCCTTGAGCCTTCCGCTCCAGCCGGATACGCACTCCGAGCAGCTCGCGAACCTCATCGAGGCCCACGCCGACAGGGTGCAGACCGTAGCGGTGAAGGCACTCGTCCTCATCCATTGCCATGCCCTTTCTCCTGGCGACATCTGATCACATCTGGATGATTCACCTGGACCGACCTGCTCACCATCAGCAGTCGGACGGTCGGACATGGCCGCACTGTAGAGGGGCGCACTGACACGTTCCGACAGGCCCTTGTGAGGTGCTGCGTCAGATGCCCGTGGCGGCGAAGGCGAGGAACCGGGTCGTCTGGACGGAGGAGAAGTTGTCGTCGGAGACCAGGAGCACGGTACGGCGGCCGTCCGGGAGGCACGGGCCCGGTGTGATGCCTTCGACGTTGTCGACGCGCCGCAGGCCGGGCACGTCGGACAGGTCCGTGACGCCAAGGATCTAAAACCGTTGTGCACAACCGACCTCACTCCCTGTCCTGCCACCGCGTTGTCAGCGGGGGCGGGGATGATGCCCCGCATGACCGACGAGCGATACTCCCGGCTTGCTGCCGAGCACCTTCCCGGCGATCTTGCCCAGCGCTGGACAGCGCTTCTACGGCCATGCGTACGCCTTCGTCGGGCGGTGGACGGCGAGCAGACCGTGGCCGCCCTCGGCGGGAACCCGAATCTTCCGGCAGGGGCCGGCTGGCCGGAGTGGCCCGGGCACGGGCCCCTGTCCTTCGTCGCTTCGGTGCGGTGTGCCGCACTCCCCCGCGAGGGACTTGTTGAGCAGTTTCCGCAGGACGGGAGCCTGCTCTTCTTCCTTTTCGACGGTCAGCTCGACGAAGACGTCTTCGTTTCGGCCGACGACCCCGAAACCTGGGCTGGGGCTCAGGTGTTGTACGTACCGGAGAACACCCCCGTCTTCCCGACAGAGGCGCCCCCGGAGCTGGAAGCGTTCTCACGGGTGGAGCTGACCGCCGGAACAGAGCAAAGCGCCCCCGACCTGTGGCTGCCCCAGGCCCGGCAAGCCCTGCTCGGCGACACCCGGCACTGGCCTCACCCTCGCGAGACCCCGGCTGAGCTCAAGCCGTTCCTCCGTGCCTTCGGCCGCCTGCGCACCCGGATCGGTCACCAGATCGGCGGCCACGCCGTGCCCGTCCAGGGGCCGGTGGAGTACGACATCGCGAACGCGGCGCTCGACGGCACGCACGCGTGGGGCGACCAGCCCCTGGACCGGGAAGCCGAGCGCTGGGCACTGCTCGCCCAGTTCGACAGCGACGCAGAAGCGAAGACGGCGTGGGGTGAAGAGGGCACTCTCTACTGGCTCATTCGCCCCGAGGACCTCGCCGCCCTACGCTTCGACCAGGCCCGGCTCACCGTGCAGGGCTAGAGCGCGTGGGCGACAGGTGAGCAGTTCACCCCGGGACCCGCATGATGAAGAAGACGACGACGCCTGCTCCGGCGTAGCAGGCGATCAGGCTCGGCCCGATCCGGGCGATGCCGGCGCCCGATCCGTGGAAGGGGCCGACGCCGATGGCGCCGCCGATCGCCACATCTGGACCTGGCGGGCGCTGAGACCGCGCTGGTAACCCTCGTCGGGCGCGCCGTCGAGGGCGGCGCGGTCGTCGCCGTGGTGCTGGTCGACCTGAGTGGTCATGGTGGTGCACTTTTCGTTCCGTGCCGGGCCCGGGTCCGGCCGACGGCTCAGGAACAGAAGTTGGCGATGGTGGCGGTGAGGATGTCGGTGAGGCGGTCCAGCGAGGCGAGGTCGACGTACTCGGTGGCCGCGTGGGCGCCTTCGCCGTCGACGCCGAAGAGCAGGCAGGGAATGCCGGCCTGGTCCAGGAGGGCGCAGTCGGTCCAGAACGGCTCGGCGCGCACGACCGGCGGGTGGCCGAGGGCCTGCTCGGCGTGGTGGGTGAGAGTACGGACGACGGGTGCCTGGGGGTCGGCCTCGAAGGGTTCGCGGTGCAGGCCGCGGGTCAGCCGGTAGTGGAAGTCGGCAACCGTGGCGGCGAGTCGGTCGAGTATGGCGGTCAGCTCGCGCTCGACGGTGTCGGCGTTCTCGCCGGGGACGGTGCGGCGCTCCAGGGTGATGCGGCAGTGCGCGGGGTAGGTGGAGGGCTCCTCGCCGCCGTGGATGACGGAGGCGTGCACGGTGCCGGTGCCCAGGAGCGGGTGGGCCGGGCCGTGCGCGAGGCGCCGGCCCAGGTTCTCCAGGGCGACCAGGAAGTGCCCGGCCTTGGCGATGGCGTCGATGCCGAGGTCGGGCCGCGAGCCGTGGGCCGCTCGGCCTTCGATCTCCACGTCGAACCAGACGAAACCCTTGTGGGCGAGGGTGACTTCGAGGTGGCTCGGCTCGGTGACGATCGCCGCGTCGGCCGTGAACGACTCCAGCACCTCCGCGGTGCCGGAGCTGCCGAACTCCTCGTCGGCGACGCAGGCGAGGATGACGTCGCCGCGCAGGGGTCCGTCGGCGGTGGCGCGGGCCGCGGCGACCATCATGGCGGCGATGCCGCCCTTCATGTCGAAGGAGCCGCGGCCGTACATCCTTCCGCCGCGGATCTGCGGGTCGAGCGGGTCGCCGTCGTAGTCGGCGAGGCTGACGGTGTCGAGATGACCGTTGAGCATGAGGGAGCGGCCGCCGCCGGTGCCGCGGGCGATCGCGACGAGCGAGGGCCGGCCGGGGCGCCTTTCCAGACGGTGGACCTCGAAACCATGGGCGGCCAGCCAGTGGCCGCAGAAGTCGGCGATGACGGTCTCGCCGGCCCCGCCGGGAACCAGGTCCGGGTTGACGGAGTCGATGGCGATCAGTCTGGCCAACAGACCGGTGGGGTCGGAGTCCAGGGGCTCGGCAGCCGCTGGGGTCGAGGCGGACCTGGGGAGCATATGGGCCTTCCGATGTCCGACGCCGCCCTGAGTACCAGGGGCGGGTGGTGGTACCGCCGGGAGAGGAGCGGTGCTTTGTGGAGCACCGTGCCCCAGCCACCACAGATAGGTCCAGCGGACTTTTCCGAGCATCGACCATCGGAAAATCCGAATGACAAGGCGGCCGGTTCCCGAGAACGCGGGCATGCCGGTCCCGTGGAGCGCCTGACGGCTCCCACCGGGACCGGCTGTGGGTTCCGCTCGGGCGTCCGGTTCTTCGCTGGGGTCGCTGAGGGCCCCGGTCCTGTCGGTCGGCCAGACGCAGGGAGGCTGGTGGTCAGGATCGTCCGGTCCCGGTCCCGGCAGTAGAGACGACCGAGAACCTGCTCGTTCGAGAGGCGGCGCAATCAGGCGGCGTCCCAGAAAGCGGCGTCGAGGATGCGTGCCCCGAGCGCACATCAGTGATCACGCACCCGCGTCTGCGCAGCGGGCGGAACGTCAGCCAGCGAGGACGCCGTTGTGACGCATGCTGACCTTTTGCCGACCCGAGGCCACCCGGAAGGGCCTTGACCTGCACAAACGCCAGATGCTGGATCTTGGACGTGTATCGAGCCGAGATCAAACTGCCTGGTACACAAGCCGGTTGTGGCCGCCTGAGGGGACTCGGGTGAGAACATTCGTCCATGAGCAGCGACCTGGAAGTGAGTGCTCTGGCGATCAATGTCACGATCCCGCAGGCACTCCGTTGGACGGACACCCGCCGGGGTGAAGCGTTCACGCTCACCACACTCAACGTCCGGCTTCTCCCGGACGGTCACCTCGCCGTTAAGGCCTATGGCCGACCCGTCGGCGGTGGTCGGGGCGCGTACGTCTCGTTCCCGGTCCCCGAGAAGCCCGAACTGGCATCCCTGGTCGCAGACGCCGCCAGCCGTGCCGGGAAGTTGTGGGCCGCGCACCGTGGTCTCGGCTGAGCCTCATTCGACTCGATGGCGGACGATGACAGCCCCGGGTTTCGCCCTCGCGGAGCGGCCGGTGAGGAGAGGTCTCCGCACAATGACGTGACTGCAACTTCCTGACGAGGAAGAGGAGTTCATCGGGCCGTACCCGTCCATGGGCGAATACGGTCCGCATCCCGAACGGCTTTGGAAGGCCTGATCAGGGAAGCCGCGAAGCGGGGCAGGGTGGACCTGACCCTGGCGGGCATCGACTCCAACATCGCTCCCCGCGGCGGGGGCCCGCGCGCGGGGGTGTCAGGCCTGGGCGTCGGCGCGCCGGTCATAGGCGGCGCGCGCCGCGTAGACCTGGGCGGCGCGGTCGTGGGTCCAGGTGCACAGCACCCGGGTCTCCTCGGCGACCTCCGCCCCCAGCGGGGTCAGGGCGTACAGGACCAGGGGCGGGGTCGCGTCCGGGTTCACCGTGCGGCTGACGATGCCGTCCCGCTCCAGGGTGCGCAGGGTCTGCGCGAGCATCTTGCGGCTGATTCCGCCCACCGAGCGTTGTAGCTCGGAATAACGCTGGGTACCGCGCTCGCGCAGGCTCATCAGCATCAGCAGGGCCCACTTGTCGGCCAGGTCGACGAACACGTCACGGCTGGGACAGGCCGCGTCCAACAGATCCATCTCGCGATCCGGGTCCAGGACCGCCGGAGTCTCTTCTGCCTGCGCCATGAGACCCAGATTACACCAGCACCCCAAGACAGGCATGGTCTCTTTTAGAGACCTGATGTACATTCGAGACTCAATCATCGTTGCGAGGAGGACCCCATGCCCGAGAACACCGTCCGCCCCCTGGTCGCTGTCGCCTACCACTCCGGCTACGGCCACACCGCGGTCCTGGCCGAAGCGGTGCGCCGCGGCGCCGAGAAGAGCGGCGCGGAGGTCGCCTTCGTCGCCGTGGACGCCATCACCGAGCAGCAGTGGCAGCAGCTGGACGCCGCCGACGCCATCGTCTTCGGCGCCCCCACCTACATGGGGGGTGCCTCGGCCGCCTTCCACGCCTTCGCCGAAGCCACCAGCGGCCGCTACATCAGCAACGCCTGGGCCGACAAGATCGCGGCCGGGTTCACCAACTCCGCCTCCAAGAGCGGCGACAAGCTCAACTCCCTGGCCTTCATGCACGCCCTTGCCGCCCAGCACCACATGGTCTGGGTCGGCCTGGGGCTGGCTCCGGGATGGAACGCCACCACCGCCAGCGAGCACGACCTGAACCGGCTCGGCTTCTGGATCGGCGCCGGAGCCCAGACCCCCCAGGACGGCAGCGTCGAACACGTCCACCCCTCCGACATCGCCACCGCCGAACACCTCGGCGCCCGCGTCACCCGCCTCGCGGCCGTCCACATCGCCGGCAACGCCGCACTCGCCGCCGCCTGACAGCCTCTGCGGCGCCCCGACGCCATCCCGGCTGCCATCCCGGCTGCCACCGCGGCTGCCACCGCGGAGCCGGAGCACCCCTCTCGATGGCGGACGCCTGGTCATGAGGCTCCTGGAGGCGGGATCGCTGTTCCACTCCCACCGCTTCGACGACCCAGGCCCCATGCCGGTCCGCGACCTCACCGCCCGCTTCGCCGCCGACATTCAGGAGAGACCATGCCACTGGAAGGCGAGTACGAACCCAGCTCCGCCGCCTACGTACGCCTGCAAGTCGAGCTGTACGAGATCACCGCCGGCGACGCGGGAAACACCTTCAGGAACCGGCCGGTGATCATCCTCACCACCAAGGCCGCCACCTCCGGAAAGCTGCGCAAGAACCCGCTGATGCGCATAGAGCACGAGGGTGTCTACGCCATCGTGGCCTCCAACGGCGGCGGCCCCAAACACCCGGCCTGGCACAAGAACGTCCTGGCCCACCCGCTGGTCGAGCTCCAGGACGGCCCCGACAAACGCGACATGCTCGCCCGTGAAGTCTTCGGCGACGAAAAACAGCAGTGGTGGCAGCGCGCCGACGCCACCTACCCCGACTTCGCCCTCTACCGAAAGACCGCCGGGCGCGAGATCCCCGTCTATGTCCTGGAACCCGTGGACTGAGCAGCCGGGCGCGGGCCCGGCCCGCTCGCACGGTGCCTGGCCCGCGTCGTCGTCGGCGGGGTGTCGCAGGCCGGGCAGTCCTGGGGTGCGCTTCCCGGCCCGTCTGCCTCAAGCCAGGTGGCTATGCCCGCTCGCTGAGCGTCCTGCCTTCCTGGACACTCGCGTAGGCCATGAGGCCGAGCAGGACGGCGAGCAGGACCGCCGAGGAACCGGCCGTGCCGAGGTCCAGGCCGCCCTTGGCGGTCGGCTTGGTCAGGAAGTCGCCCGCGGTGGCGCCGAGGGGGCGGGTGAGGACGAACGCGATCCAGAACAGCAGGACGTTCGGCACCGCGGGTGCCTTCATCAGGGCGACCAGTACGGCGAGCGCCCCGGTCACCAGCAGTGCGCCGCCCGCGTAGCCGAGGCCGGAGCTGTCGGACAGGAAGTCGCCCATGGAGGTACCGAGCGTGTTGGAGACGAGGATCGCCGACCAGAACAGGGCCTCGCCGCGGGAGGTGACGATGTCCCGGATCCGGAAGGTCATCCCGCTCACCCTCCAGACGGCGAAGATGACCAGCAGGATCGAGATGAGGATCGCCGCCCCGGCGGGGTAGCCGAGGCCCAGGCCCTGCGGTCCCCAGCCGAGCGAAGTGGCGCCGCCCGAGAGGTACTTGGCGCTGGCGTCCCGGTTCATGAAGTCGGACGTCGTGGTGCCGGCCATGCTGGTCGACAGGATGACCGTCCAGTAGAAGAAGGGGTTGTAGCGGCGGGACCTGAGCTGGACGACGAGGGTCACCACGAAGATCAGGAACAGCGCGATCGTGGTGAGGAAGTACCCCAGTTTCAGGGTCTGGGAGAAGAGGTCGCCGGCCGTCTCGCCGAGGGTGGTCGCCGCGATCTTCATGATCCAGAAGGCGAGGGTGACCTCGGGCAGTTTCTTCATCACCGACTTCGTCGTGCTCGCGACGTCGGGCTCGGTGAGGTCGTTCGGCTGCTGCAAGGTGGGGGGCTCCTTGGGTGGTCGCACGGCACGGCGCTCGCCCGGTTATGGGGGGGGGCGAGAGCCGTGCCACAGGGGCGACCGCGGCGAGGCGATCGCGATCAACGACCTTGGCAGCGTCGACCTGAACACCTCCTGAATGCCTGCCCCGCCCCTGTTCAGGCGGCGTGGCGCGCGATGTGCCGCCGTCACGTTGGCCGAAGCGCCCGCGCACGGCACCAAGCCGCTCTTCGTCCTTGACGACGGCCGGGACAACGACGGACAGGAAGCTGTGCGGAGTCGCCGCCCATCGCGTCCGTCAGCGCATGTCCGTGAGGAGGGTGGTGAGTTCGGCCTCCTGCTGCGCCGCCGGCATCGGCGCGTTGGAGTGGTCGATGCCGAAGGTCTTCAGGACCTGGTCCATCTGGGCGTCGAGGAACGTCCAGCCGGTGTTGTCCAGCGGCTGGAGCGTGGCTTGGTCGGCGTCCCAGAGGTCTCGCAGGGACTGGGCGGCCGCGTGGGCGCCGGCCGCGTTTCCCGATCGTGCGTCCTTGAGCGAGGTCGCTGCGAGCGCCTTCAGCGCGTCGACCTTCGTGGCCGGGAACTTCTGCACGGCCTGGCCGGGGGCGAGGTGAACGGTGGAGGTGGCGTCCTCCTCCGGCGCCGGGCCGACGTGCGGGCGGCCGTGCGCCCAGACCAGCAGGCCCACGGTGGCGACGGCGAGGAGGCCGAAGCCCGCCAGCGCGACACGTTCCCTCCGGGGGTCGGCGGTGGTCTGCGGGGTGTGCGTGGCGTCGTAGGTCTCGGTCACGTCGGAGCGCGTCACCGTCAGGTACACGACGGTCGCCAGGATCAGGCCGAGGAAGATCAGGCTGGTGGTGAAGGTGCCCAGTGCGAGACCGGTCGGCTCGCCCGGCTGGGCGACCTTCGGGGAGGCGAGCCAGTCGCCGATGTTGGCGCCCAGCGGGCGGGTCAGGACGTAGGCGAGCCAGAAGGACAGCACCGGGTTCGCGCCGAACCTCCACAGCAGCATGATCGCCGCGATGAGGCCGAGCGGCAGCAGGACCGAGACGCCCGGGCTCCATCCGGTGAGTTCGAGGGTCCAGTCGCCGGTCGCGGTGCCGAGCGCGAAGGTGACGAGCACGGTGAGCCAGTAGAAGGACTCACGCGGCGGCGTGTTGACCGAGTGGATCGAGAGGGTGCGCTCGCGCAGCCACCACGCGCCGAAGACCACGGCGAGCAGGACCGAGAACACCGTGGTGCTGATCCACAGCTGCACGTGGAGCTGGTCGGTGAGGATGTCGGTGTACAGCGTGCCCGTGACACTGACGACGACCACGGTCAGCCAGTACGGGAACGGGACGTACCGCTTCAGCCGCAGCTGGACACCCAGGACCACGACGAACACCGCGGTGAAGATCCAGGCCGTGTTCACCAGGCCGACGCCCAGCTTCATGTTGATCCAGTCGGCGAAGCTCTCGCCGACCGTCGTGCACAGGATCTTGATCACCCAGAACCAGACGGTGACCTCGGGAACCTTGTTCAGCATCAGCCGCCCACCGCGGCGTGTGCGGGCTTCGCTCGTCGTAGTCATGCGCCGAGGCTGGCCCGGCCAACCTGCACACAACCTGACTACGCGGCCGCCTCCGCCGTGGGGAAGGTCACCTCGACGCGACCGTGACCGTCCGCGATCGCACGGACCGCCACTCCCGCGGACGCGGCGAGACGCTTGACCACGGCCAGCCCGAGACCGTGCCCGTCGCCGCTGGTCACGCCCGCTTCGAAGACCCGGTCGACCTCCGCCGGACCGAACCCCGGGCCGTCGTCGAGGACATCGATCACGACGCCCTGGGGCTGGACGCGCCCCGTGACCCAGACGCGCGAACTCGCGTGCCGCAGGCCGTTCTCCAACAGGGGTGACAGCACAGCCACGACGAGTTCGGCCGCCACGGCGACGTCGACGCCGGCCGGGACGGCGAGTTCGATGGGGCGACCGGCGATCGCCTGTCGCGCCGCCGACCCGAGATCGCAGCGGGTACCGCCGTCGATCCGGGTCCGGGCGGCGCCCAGAATCGTCGTGATCGCCGTGTTCAGGCGGTCGACCTCGGTCAGGACGGACTCCGGTGCCACCTGGTGGCCGGAGAGCTGCGCCAGCTGCGCCTCGCCCCGCAGGGCCGTCAGGGGCGTCCGCAGCTCGTGGGCGATCTCGTCGGTGAGCCGGCGCTCGTCCGCGAGCGCGTTGTCCACGCGGTCGAGCAGGCGGTCGAGAGTCCGCCCGAGCTCCCCGAACTCGTCCCGCGGAACGCCGAGGTCGAATCGGCGCCCGGGTTCGTGCTCGCCCCAGTCGTCGGCGAGCGCGGCCATGTCGTGGACCACCCGCAGCGCACGGCCCACCACGAGACGCGCGACGACGCCGGCGAGC
Source organism: Streptomyces humi (assembly GCF_001005085.2). GTDB lineage: Bacteria > Actinomycetota > Actinomycetes > Streptomycetales > Streptomycetaceae > Streptomyces > Streptomyces humi. Next base: position 168,375 of record NZ_LBMU02000088.1, on the reverse strand, counting down.
AGGATCGCGATGCCGCCCAGCATGAGCGACATCGTCAGGCTGCGCTGCTCCGACGTCTCGTACGGCGTCAGATCCACCCGTACGACCACCATGACGTGGTGGCCCGCCAGCCGGATCGGCTGGGCGTACAGCAGGTGCCCGCCGACCGTGGTGGTCCGGGACTGCCCGGAGCCGACGAGCGCGTCGACGCGGTCGAGGACGCTGCCCGGCACGATCCCGTCGACGAGGCGCCCGTCGGCGTACACCCACGAGACCGTGTCCAGTGCTTCGTTGCCGCCCTCGATCAGCACCACGTGACCACCGCGCACGGCCACGTTCGCCGCCACCGCCTCCGCGCGCGTGTGCGCCAGAGCGTTCGCGTCGGCGTCGGTCACCTGGCTCAGCAGCACGTGCGAGACCACCACCAGCACCGCGACCACCGCTGTCGCGATCAGAACCGCCAGCGCGACGACCCTCCCGCGGAAGCCCGTCACTCCCATCGATAACCCACCCCGCGGACCGTCGCCAGGCGATCGGCCACGCCCAGCGCACCGAGCTTGGTCCGCAGCCGGCGAACGTAGGAGTCCAGGGTGTTGTCGTTGACGTGCGCGCCGTGCGGCCAGCCCGCGGCGACGAGGGCGTGGCGGCGTACCGCGTCGCCCTGCGAGGCGATGAGCCTGCCCAGCAGACGGAACTCGGTCGGCGTCAGGCTCTCGCTCGTCGAACCGTGGGTCACGACATGTTTCGCCGGGTCGAGAACGACGCCCCTCGGCGGGGTCGCCGCGGTTGTCCTGCGCAGCAGGGCCCGGACCCTCACCAGCAACTCCGGGATGTCGAACGGTTTCGTCAGGTAGTCGTCGGCGCCCGCCTCGAAGCCGCCCACCTTGTGATGCATGCCGTCCAGAGCGGTCAGCATCAGCACCGGGGCATCGACGCCACGGGCCCGCAGCGCCAGGCAGACATCGCGGCCGTCGGCGTCCGGGAGCCCCAGATCCAGGACGACCAGGTGAGGGAGCGGCTCGAGTTGCCGCAGCAGGCTGTCCGCGGTGGCAGCGACGGCGACCGTGTGGCCGTCGTGCTCGAGCGCACGTTTGAGGACGTCACGGACCGCCGCGTCGTCCTCACACACCACGATGAAAGCCACAGGCCGACCCCAGGTACTCCAGCGACAGTTCTCTGTTTTCCGGGCGGCCCGTGTACCGGACGACTACGGGCACGGACCGGAGGCCCGCCCGCTTCCCGCGAGGCACCCACGGTACGCCCTACCTCTACGTGACGTAGTAGCCGCTCGCCGAATCGTCCGGTATCTCACATGTCGCCGGGCGGTCGGGCGGAGCAGGCAGAGAGGACGCCCCTGCCGGTCTCCCGCGAGGACACGTCCTACAACCAGCAGGACGTGGGCGGGTAGCCTGTACGCGACGACGGCGAGGGAGAGGCGGACGGCGAGGTGACCGGCCAGGGAGAAGAGGAAGCCCACGAGGCGTCCGGCAGGCGGGCGCGCGGCCAACTGGAGAGCGACGTGCTCGCCGCGCTCTGGGCGGCGGACGGTCCGCGGACCGCGCGGGAGGTCCGGGAACAGCTGCCGGGCGACCTCGCCTACACGACCGTCCTCACCATCCTGTCCCGGCTGCATGACAAGGGCATGCTGGTACGGCACCGCGAGGGCCGTGGCTACGCCTACGAGCCGGCCCGGGACGAGGCGTCACACACCGCCCAGCGCATGCACTCCCTGCTGACGGGCGGCTCCGACCGTCAGGCGGTCCTGGCGCGCTTCGTGTCGGAACTGTCCGAACAGGACGAGCACCTGCTGCACCAACTGCTCTCCGGGCACGACGACGCACTCCCCGAGAGCCGGCGCCCGCCCGGGAGGCGGTGAGCCGGTGCTGATCAGCGTCTACATCCCGTTCTTCGTCACGGCGGCGCTCGCCGTGCTCGCGCCGCCCGTGGCACGCCGACTGCCCCCGCGCCCGGCGGCCCTGGCGCTGGCCTGTGCCGCGCTGGTGACGGCGGCCGGCTGGGCGGGATCCCTGGCCCTGCTGGCTTTCACCGGAGTGGCGCAGATCCCGGAGATCGCCGAGGAGGGCCGCTGGTCCGTGTCCGCGCTGCGCTCCCATGACCCCGTCTACGCCGTGGTCGCGGCCGTCAGCACCCTGGTGCTCGTGGTGTGCGTCGCCTCCCTCGGCGTGGCCGCCGTCCGGCAGGGCCGCCACCTGCTCCGGGCCCGTCGGGAGTGCGCCGAGCTGCCCGGGCACACGGAGCTGGCCGTACTCGACGACGACGTCCCGCTGGCCTTCGCACTGCCCGGGGCCCCGGGCCGGATCGTCGTCTCCCGGGGGATGCTGCGCCGGCTCAGTGGCACCGAGCGCGAGGCGCTGCTCGCCCATGAGCGGGCGCACCTGCGCAGGCGACACCACGTCTTCCAGAGCGTGTGGCGGCTCACCGCCGCCCTGAACCCGCTGCTGCGGCCGGTGGCCGTCGCGGGCAACTTCGTCCTGGAGCGCTGGGCCGACGAGGAGGCCGCCGAGCGGGTCGGCGACCGTACGGTCGTCGCCCGCGCCGTGGGCCGCGCCGCCCTGGCGTCCGCCGATGCGTCCCGTCCCGCCGCGCTGGCCGCGACCGGCGGGGTGGTGCCGGAGCGAGTACGGGCCCTGCTGGCCCCGCCGCCGGCCCGCCGGAGCCTGCCCTTGCTGGCGGGCGGTCTGCTGCTGGCCCTCTGCTGCGCGAGCCTGGCCAACGCCGCCTCGGACAGCGACCGCATGCTGGACAGCGCGCAGTGGGCGCTGTGCGGGACACACGCCGACACCCCTGCCGCCGCCGCGCCGACCGTCCACGACGACCCGCCTGGACCCGGACCGGACGGCTGCCGTGCTGCCCCTGACCGTCCGGAGCACGGAGAGCGCCACTTCTGACCTGCCCGGCGCCGGTCCTCACCCCGCCGAGCGAGAAGGCCGGTCACGGGCTGGCGCGAGCCGGATACCGGCGCCCGGCCCCGTCTACGCCCGGCCCCGTCTACGCCCGGCCCCGTCTACGCCCGGCCCCGTCTACGCCCGGACCGTCTAGGCCCGGACCGTCTACGCCCGGCCCCGTCTACGCCCGGACCCGTCTACGCCCGGCCCCGTCTACGCCCGGACCCGTCTACGCCCGGACCGTCTAGGCCCGGCCCGTCTACGCCCCGCACGCGTGCACCGACACCGGCGGCCACGGCGAGAGAACCGCGGCCGCCGCCCCCGTACGCACCACCCGGGCTGCTGCCGGTCGCGGTGATCAGGGGGACGACGCCGTGCCGACTGAGAGCTCGGTCGTCAGCAACGGGCGCAGCGCCCCGTGGCTCAGGGAGCCGACCAGCGGGGTGGCCCAGCGGGCCAGCGCCGAGCTGACGAGGAAGGCGACCGGGAGGGCGACGGCAGCGGAGCCGAGGACGTCGTGGGGGTAGTGGGCGCCGACGTAGACCCGGCTGAAGCCCTCCAGCAGGGCGAACACGGCGGCGACGGCGCTCAGCCGGCGGTCGAGCAGGAAGAGCGCTGCCACGGTCGCGGCGGCCACGGTGGCGTGCCCGCTGGGAAAGGCGTAGTCCGTAGGTGCCGGGCAGGTGTCGACGAAGTAGGCGTGAGGCATCGACCGGCAGGGCCGCACCTCCGCGACGAGCTTCTTGACGACCTCGGCGGCGGCGAAGGCCGTCAGGACGGCGACCGGCGCTGCCAGCGCGACGGTCATCGCCCGTGGGTCACGGCGCCGTGCGGTCCACCAGCCCGCGATCATGAGGAGGGCGAAGACCCCGAGACCGAGGTTGGTCCACACCTCCATGGGCGTGTTGAGCCATGTGGTGTCACGGGCGAAGTCGGTGACCGACCTGAACAACGAGCCGTCGATGCCGGATCCGTCGAGGGCCAGGTACGCGGTGGCGGCCGCGGCCATGGGCAGAGGTCCTTCCGTCCTTGTGAGCGCGCGGAGTGCTCACGGAATGAGCGAGGCGGCCATGGGGCCCGGCCCCTGTCACTCACCCGCCGCCTCACGCTTGCGAGGTGACACCTGAATGACGTGGCGAAGACGCCGGAGTGACCACCAGACCAACCTACTACATCTTGTAGATACAGGGCGGCCGAGCCACCTCCGCCGCAGCGGGCGACGCCACAGCCGCCGGGCCGGACCGGACGACACCCGGCGGGCGCGCGGCGACCCGATGACCGGAGGCGGTATCCCGGCAGCATCGCCCGCACATACAGATCCGCCGCGCCCGCCAGGAGACCCCACACCATCGCCCCCGCCCCTCGGTGAACCACCAGAACTCCTACATCTCGTAGTAACTTGACGCGACATGCGACATGAGCAGGGATGCCGCACCCCGGGCCGCCGCCGGATTCCCGGCCCGCGGCGATCGTTTCCTAAGTTCTACATCATGTAGTAGCTTCCTCCTCGGCACCACAGCGGTCGAGTAGTGGCCCTGGCCCGCGCGCAGGCGCGGCCTCGGCCTGCCCGCAGCGCCGTCTGGGCCGGGGCATGCCCGGCGTGCCCCGTAGCCCATCAGGAGGCGATCCACCGTGGTCCACCGTGACGACCTGGTGCCGGAGCCGGCGCCCTCGCCGTCCGCCGCACCGCCACAGGGCGGTGCCGGGCGGATCGCGATCATCTCGGCCGGTGTCGGCGCGGGACACGACGGCGCGGCCGCGGGGCTGGCCCAGCGGCTGACCGAGCACGGATACCAGGTGGACCGGCACGACTTCCTGGACCTGCTGCCCACCGGGACGGGACGACTGCTGTGCGGTACCTACCACCGCATGCTGACCTGGATGCCGGACGGCTATCAGCGCCTGTACGCGGCCACCGACCGGGCCGCGCGCCCCAGCGCGCTGTGGCGGGCCCTGTTCCGCGCGGCCGAGCGGCGCACTCTGCGGGCGCTCGCGCCGGACACCCGCGTGGTCGTCTCGACCTACCCCGGAGCCAGCCAGGTCCTCGGCGCACTGCGCCGGCGTGGCAGGCTGACGGTGCCGGCCCTCACCTACCTCACCGACTTCTCCGTCCACGCCCTCTGGGTCGCCCCCGGCATCGACGCCCACCTGGCCGTGCACCCGGTGCCGGCGGCGCAGGCCCATGTACAGGGCGCGGCCGCCGCCACCGTCGTCGGTCCGGTCACCGACGCGCGCTTCTCCCCCGCCACCGCCGGGCAGCGGACCGCCGCCCGCGAGCGGTTCGCCCTGCCCGCGGACGCACCCCTTGCCCTGCTGGTCGCCGGGTCGTGGGGCGTCGGAGCGGTACGACGGGCCGCCGCCGAGATACGGGCGACCGGGGTCGCGGTACCCGTGGTGGTGTGCGGGCGCAACGAGTCCCTCGCGGAGGAGCTGCGCGGGGACGGCGTCGCGCACGCTTTCGGCTGGGTGGACGACATGCCCGGACTGATGCACGCCTGCGACGTCCTGGTGCAGAACGCGGGCGGGCTGACCGCGCTGGAGGCGTTCGCCGTCGGGCTGCCGGTGGCCAGTTACCGCTGCATCCCCGGTCACGGCCGGACCAACGCGGACGCCCTGGACGAGGCGGGCCTGGCGGCCTGGATCCGCGACCCGGCGGACCTCGGCCCGGTGCTGGCCGAACTCCTCGACGGACCGCGCGGCCGGGCCCAGCGTGCGGTGGGACTCGATCTGCACCGCCTGGCTCCCGGACCGGTGACCGCCATCGCCGCCAGGACCGGGCCGCCCGCCGCGCCGTACGCACAGCCCGCAGCGAGGCGCTTCGCCGGCCGCCGGCGGACCGCCCTGACGGCCGTCACCGTGGCGGCCACGGCCGGTCTGGGCGTCGCCGCCCCGCTGGCCCACGCCTACAACGAGACGCCCGCCCGCTTCACGGCCGTCGCCCATTACCTGGACGGAGACGGACGGTGACCCCGGCCCGTCTCGCCCGTGCCACGGCGCTCGCCTCCGTCGCGGCGGTGCCCGCGCTCGCGGCCCTGCACGCGGCACCCGTGATCTCCACGTTCGGGCCCCTGCGCAACACGGCCATGCCCCGCCTGGCCGGCCGCGGCCGGCCGGATCATGTCGCGCTCACCTTCGACGACGGCCCCGACCACCTGTCCACCCCGCGCTTCCTCGACCTCCTCGACGCACGCGGGCTGCGGGCCACCTTCTTCCTGCTCGGCTCCATGCTGGCCCGCTCACCGGGGCTCGCCAAGGAGATGGCCGCCGCCGGGCACGAGATCGCCGTCCACGGCTGGCACCACCGTCCGCTGCTGCTGCGCGCGCCGCGTGCCGCCCACGACGACCTCGCCCGCGCCCGCGACGCCGTGGCCGACGTGACCGGCAGGCCGCCCGTGCTCTTCCGGCCGCCGTACGGGGTGATGAGCACCGCCGCCCATCTGGCCTGCCGGCGCCTCGGCCTGACCCCGGTGCTGTGGACCTGCTGGGGCGAGGACTGGCGCAGGCGGGCCACCCCTCGGTCCGTCGAGCACACCGTCCTGCGGGACCTGCGCGGTGGCGGCACCATCCTGCTGCACGACTCCGACTGCACCTCCGCCACCGGCTCCTGGCGCACCACCCTCGCCGCGCTCCCCCGCATCCTCGACACCTGCCAGGAACGCGGCTGGCGGGTCGGCCCGCTGAACGAACACGGCGTCCCCGGCCTGCCCACCGGCGGGGCGGGTCGCGGCCTCGGCTGACACGACACCTCAGGGCCGCCCGCGGACACCTGTCGGCGCCGGCGTACTGCTCGTCGGCGTGGGTGCCGGCGAGGTGTCGCCGCCGGTCGTGCCACCCAGGAGGCCGCCGCCGGTACCGGCCGTGGTTCCGGCGGTGCCGGTCGGACTCGGGCTGACGCAGTGCCTCCCGTGCCCGCGGCACGGTGCGGTGGTGGGCGTCGGGGTGGCCGGCGCGGTCGGGGTGGCCGGGGGCGTGCTCCGGGCCTCGGTGGCGGAGGGGGTGGGCGAGGGCGCGCCGTACTCGTCCATGGACCGGCCGAGCGCGGGTGCGGGCGGGAACTGCTCGACGGGCTGCCCCTGGAGGGCGGCGGTCATGTAGCCGGTCCACACCTCGGTGGGCATGTCGGCGCCGAAGACCTTGGCGTAGCCGCCGACGCCCTGCATGGACCGGAGGCCGGCGTTCTTCGGGTCCTCCTTGAACATGCTCACGGCGGTGGTCAGTTGCGGGGTGTAGCCGATGAACCAGGCGGACTTGTAGTCGTCGGTCGTACCCGTCTTGCCGGCCACCGGACGGCCCAGGGCCTGGGCGTTGGTACCGGTGCCGTTCTTGACGACGTCCCGAAGGACGTCGGTGACGGTGTCGGCGGTCGAGGCGGGCATGGCCGTGGTGCCCTTGGGCTTGTCGAAGCCGGTCAGCGGCCGGCCGTCGGCGACGACCTTGGTCACCGAGTACGGCTCGTGCTGGACCCCGCCGTCGTCGAAGGTCGCGTACACGTCGGCCATCCGGATCGCCGACGGGGTGGAGGTCCCGATGTAGAAGCCCGGGGTGTCGTACTGGAGGCTCGTGCGCAGGAGCCCCGCCTTCAGGGCCTCGCCCTCCACGTTGCCGTAGCCGACGTACTCGCCGAGCTGGACGTACGGGGTGTTGACCGACTGCTCCATCGCCTTGCGCAGGGTGATGTAACCCCACTTCGTGGTCACGTCGTTGCGCTGGTGGAGGAGTCCTGTGGGGTCGTTCGCGTCCGGGAGCTCCTGGCCCTGCTGGTTCCTGATGGTGATGCCGTCGTCGCCGTCGAACTTCGAGGCCGGGGTGACCGGTGAGGCCGGCTGACCGGGGGCCAGGACGGCGCCGTGGTCGAGAGCGGCGGCCAGGTCGACGGGTTTGAAGGTGGAGCCGACCGGCACGCCGGTCGCGTCCGCGTTGTCCGTCCAGTGCCCCTTGTTCCAGCCGGGCCCGCCGTACAGCGCGACGACCGCGCCGGTGGACGGATCGATCGACGCCGCGCCGACCTGGACGTCCTTGTCGGCCGTGCGGTGCCGTGGATCGAGATGCTTCCGCTCCATCGCCGTGACGGACGCCGACAGGGCGCCGACCTTCTTCTTGTCGAAGGTGGTGTAGATCTGGTAGCCGCCGTGGCCCAGCTGCTGGTCCGTGAGGGACGTGTGGGCCTCGACGTACTTCTCCGCGGCCTGCACCAGGTATCCGGTCTGCCCGGCCATGCCCGCCGACGGCGCGTACGGCTTCGGCGTGGGGAACCCCGCCGCCAGGTACCGCTGTTCCTGGGCGCCGGTGATCTTGTGGATCTTGGCCATCCGGTCCAGCACGTACGTCCAGCGCGCCTTGGCCTGGGCCTTGGCCTGCGGGTCGGTGTCGGCGTGCATCAGCAGGCTCGGCTCGTTGACCGTGGCCGCGATGAAGGCACCCTGGCTGACGTTCAGCTGGAAGGCGTGCACGTGGTAGTAGGTACGGGCCGCGGCCTCTATGCCGTAGGCGTCCCGGCCGTAGTAGCAGGTGTTGAGGTAGCCCTGGAGTATCTGCTGCTTGGACAGCTGGTCACCGATCTTCAGAGAGATCATGATCTCCCTGAGCTTGCGGGTGACCGACTGGTCCTGGCTGAGGTAGGTGTTCTTCACGAACTGCTGGGTGATGGTGGACCCCGACTGCACCTCACCGCCCGTGGCCATGTGGTAGACGGCGCGGAGCATGCCCTGCGTGTCGACGCCCGGATCGGAGTAGAAGGTGGCGTTCTCCGCGGCGAGGAAGTCCCACTGCACCAGCTTCGGCACCTGGGCGAGGTCGACGTTCTGCCGGTTGGTCGCCCCCTGGGTGGTCATCACCGAGCCGTCCGACCAGTAGTAGGTGTTGCTCTGCGCCTGGGTGCTGGGGTTCGCACTCGGAATGGTCGTCGTGGCGTAGGCGTAGCCGAACAGGCCCAGCAGGCCGGCGACGAACAGCAGGAAGGTGCCCGACACCAGCTTCCACGAGGGCAGCCACCGGCGGAGGCCGCGTCGGCCCGTCCGCGGGTAGTCGACCAGGCGGCGCCGCCCGGAACGTCCGGCGTCCGTTCGTCGCGTACGCTCCGCGCGGCGGGCGCGCCCGTTCCGGGACTGCGCGGCCCTGCGCGCCGCGGCCCGGCCGCCGTGGTGCATGCCGTCGGAGCCGGACGGCATGGTCCGCCCCGACGATCGGCGCCGGTGTTCGCTCATTCTCGCCACTCCTCAGTCAGCACCCCACCCCCAACATCTCCTACATCTTGTAAGACTAAGGTGCGCCCCCACTACGCATGCGGCCGCCCCCTGGTCAGAGCCGGCAGCGGCCCACTCTCGGAAGCCGCGGCTCCGGTCTCGGCGCCTGCTCCGGGCCCTCGGCCCGTACCCAAGCGGTCAAGGCCGGGTCGGGCGGCAGGAGGCGTCCGTTTAGAGTGATCAGCATGGACATGCGGAGAATCGTCGCGGTGCTGGTCGAGGAAGCCGAGCAGCAGATCCAGGGCGATGTATGGAGACTGACGCTGAGCGAGCGCGCACTCGCCCGCGAGGTCGAGGCCGGCCTGCGCGACGCCGTGGGCCCTCCGGACGTCCAGGAGGTTCAGCCTCGCATCCAGCGGCTCGAACACCTGCGGGAAACGCTCGCCGTTCTCGCCATCGCCCTCGCGCGCACGCACGGTCGCCTGGCCTGGTTCCTCTCCGGCGCTCTCAACGCGCTCGAACCAGTCCTGCGCTGGCGCGCCCTGCCGGCTGAAGGTGGCGCCACCTTCGGCACCGTCCTCCCGAGTCCTGAGGAGTACACGGAGGCGGAGGACGCCGTCCGCCGACTACAGGACGTTCTTGCGCAGATCGGTACGGAGGTCGTCGACCTCGGCAGCATTCGCCCGGAACAGCAGGCAGACGACGCCTGAGTGCGAGGTGACCGGCAGCGGCCGGGTGCCGTTGCCGGGCCGGGCCGTACGACGGTGGGCTACGGGGGGTCAAGCGGGGTTCAGCCACTTCACCCCCCGTCTCTCGCTGCCATAGGGCGGTCACCCGGCGCACTCACCACGGCCAGAGCCGACGGGAGTGGTGAGGTCGTCGCCCGCGGGTCAGGCGGGCGTGGTCCTCGTGAGTTCGAGCAGCAGGGCCTGCCCGGGGTTGAGGTTCGGCAGGGGCAGACCTGCGACGGTGAGGACGGAGCCGGGCAGGGGCAGCCGGTCGTCGAGGGCCGCGGCCAGCCAGGCGGGCCCTGTCACCTGGTGGAAGGAGGGCAGGCCCAGTTCGGTGCGCACCCGTACCCGGTAGGTGGCCTCGGGAGCGAGACCGGGCAGACGGACTCGCCCGTACTGGCCCTCGGGGGACGTGGCGAGCTGCGCCCAGCAGTACACGGCGGCCGAGCCGTCGTACGCCACGACTCCGTGCAGGAGCGTCGACTCGTTGGCGAGGTCGGCCCGTACGGTGCGGCCGCCGTGCAACAGCGGGCGCAGTTCGCGGTGGAGCGCGGTCCAGGCGGTGAGACGGGCGAGGTCCTCCGGCGAGCACGCGGTGAGGTCCTGTTCGATGCCGGCATGCCCGAACAGCGCCGTGCTCAGCCGCAGCGGATCGGAGCCGACCCGCTCGGTGGTGTGGCTGGTGCGCGGGCCCACATGAGTGCCGACCAGCTCGGGCGGCAGCAACTGCCCGGTCCAGCGCTGAATGGTCTGGCGTTCCACCGGATCGTTGCAGTCCGAGGCCCAGACCCGGTCGGTCCGCTCCAGGATGCCCAGGTCCACCCGTCCCCCGCCGGCGGCGCAGCTCTCGATCTCCAGCGCGGGGTGACGTTCCCTGAGGGCGTCCATCAGCCGGTAGAGGGCCACCACCTGGGCGTGCGCCACGGGACGGTCGGCGGTGCCGTGCACACTCTCGTGGAGTTCCCGGTTGTGGTCCCACTTGAGGTAGGCGATGGCGTACTTCTCCACCAGGGCGTCCAGCGAATCCAGCAGGTACTGCCAGGCCTCGGGGTTCGACAGGTCCAGTACGTGCTGATGGCGTGCGGACGGACCGACTCCGCGGGCCGGGCCGAGAACCCAGCCGGGGTGCTCGCGGGCCAGGTCGGAGTCCAGGTTCACCATCTCCGGTTCGACCCACAGCCCGAACTCCATGCCGAGCGACCGCACATGGTCCACCAGCGGGGTCAGCCCCTCAGGCCACACCACGGGGTCGACGGTCCAGTCGCCGAGTCCGGCGTTGTCCGAACGACGGCCCCGGAACCAGCCGTCGTCCAGCACGAACCGCTCGACGCCCACCTCGGCGGCCTTGTCGGCCAGCCGGAGCAGCCGGTCCAGATCGTGGTCGAAGTACACCGCCTCCCAGCTGTTGAGAATCACCGGGCGGGGACCGCGCGGATGCCCGGGGCGGGCCCGGAGCAGGGTGTGGAAGCGGTCGGCGAGACCGTCAAGGCCCTGGTCGGACCAGGCGAAGTGGCAGACCGGAGTGGTGTACGACTCCCCGGGCAGGAGCCGGATCTCCCCCGCCCGCAGGAACTCGCCGCCGCCGAGCACCGCGGCGTGGGCGCCCGCGCCTTCCGGCAACTGCTCGGCCAGATAGCGTTGGTCTCCGCTCCAGGCCACGTGCACGGCCCAGATCTCTCCCGCCCGGAAGCCGAATCCGGGCACACCGACCGCCATCAGGTACGGCGAGTCCAGGCCGGGCTTGCCGCGGCGCACCTCCCGGCTGTGGGTGCCGAAGCCCAGCGGCAGCCGTTGGGGGGAGCGCTCCCGGCTCCACTTGCCGGTGAAGTCGAGGATCTCCGCGGCCCGCCGGGGCAGCGGCAGCAAGGTCGTCACCTGTGCCAGGTCGTAGGGCACCGGGTCGGCGTCCGGGCGGCGGGTGAGCGTGGAGCGCACCCCCAGTACCCCCGAGGGCTCCAGCCGGTAGGACACGGTGACATCGAGTCCGGCTCCGGGATCGGAGAGGTGCAGGGACAGTTCCCCGCCCTCTTCCCGCGGCTGGTAGGAGGTGCCGGCCAGGGTCAGCCGGGGCGCGGTGAAGGCGCCCGCCAGGTGCCCCTCGTGGGCCGGGGTGCCGGACCAGCCGTCGGCCTCGGTGGGCCAGACGGTGAACCGGCGTGGGATGTCGACCGAGTTGTTGAGCACGGCGGGTTCACCGGTCAGGGCCAGTGCGTCCAGCGCGTCCTGTGACAGATCGCCCAGGTCGACCCCCCAGTGCAGGACTCTGGGCACCGGCTCGGTGAGTTCCACGACGAGAGCGGTGCCGGCCGCGCGCAGGATGTGGATCGGCGCCGTGGTGTCCGGCATGCTGTGGAGTCCTTTCCGATCGTCCGGCTGCCGGGCGGACCCGTCGGGACGGGTCCGCCCGGCAGCCGGACAGGGGTGGTGGGGCAGGGTCACTTCTTGGCGAGCAGTTGCTTGCTCTGATTCTGCATGTCGGTGGAGCCGAGTCGTTCTTCCGGCCCGCGAAGTAGGCCTGGAACAACGGCCGCAACGCGTACTGGAGGACGGCGCCGTTGCCGTGGACCGGGGACGGATAGAGGTTCTTGTTCCTCATCAGGTCGGTGAAGACGGACAGGTCCACGCCCGTCGTGGCCGGCGCCGTGGCCGACGCGCTCATGGAGGCCGGGATGGACGGGAAGAAGGTACCGGTCAGGGAGGCCTCGGACTGGCGGGCCTCGCTGCCCACGCAGGAGACCCACTTCCAGGTCTGCTCGGGGTTCTTGGTGCCGGCCCAGATGTCTTACAGCCCCGTCTTAAATGGGGTGATCATGATGAGCTGATCCGACACACTGGTTCGATGCGGCACGATGATGAAGAGCCTCTGTCCGGCGGCAACGTCAGCGACGGTGTCGTTCGCGTCGGGGACACCGTTCGCCGTCCGGCCGGACCTTGGACTCCCGCTGTGCATGCCCTGCTTGCCCATCTGCACGAGGTGGGATTCGGCGCGGCGCCTCGCCCACTCGGCATGGACGATCAGGGGCGTGAGGTCCTGACCTTCATACCGGGAGATGTGGTCTGGCCCGACCGGTTCTCGCTGATGGAACCCGCTCGACGACTGGCTCGCGTGGCGCGGCTGATCCGGGACTTCCACGACGCCGTGCAGGACTTCACGCCGCCGTCCGATGCGCGGTGGCAGACGCTGATCCCCGCTGAGGGCGGTGACATCATCGCCCACAACGACCTGGCCCCCTGGAACCTCGTGGTCGCGGACGAGGCCCGGTGGGCCTTCATCGACTGGGACGGCGCGGGTCCCGGCTCGCGCGTGTGGGATGTCGCCTATGCCATGCACGGGTTCATCCCGCTGTCCGCGCATCCGGAGTGGCAGAGCCCGGACGCGGCGGACCGCCTGCGAGTCTTCGCCGACGCCTACGGTCTTGCTGAGTCCGAGCGTCGTCGGTTGGTCCCTGTGCTGGGGCGCCGTACGCGTTCCATGCACGACTTCCTGCGCGACCAGGCAGCCCAAGGAACCCAGCCCTGGGCAAAGCTGTGGGCTGAAGGCCACGGCGACGCCTGGCGAAACGACGCCGAATACATCGAGCAACGCGAAGACCAGTGGATGCGGGCCCTGCTCGCCGGCTGATGCATCAAGGCCCGTGGAGGCGTTCGCGCAAGCGTCACGCTTCCGGGAGGACTTGTTCGATACCGAACCGCCCGCGCAATGGCCTGGGACCGCATCCAGCCGAGGCTGACCACCCGCTGCGCCTGGATCGACCACACCGGTGAACTCCCCGTCATCGAGGGCCCGCTGATCCGCCTCCAGGTCGACAGCCTGCCCGGCGGAGGCGCCCCGCTCCCGCTCTGGCTCCGGTCGTCCGCCACCGGCCTGAACAGCGGAGAGCCGGCGAGCGCCGGACCTGGCTGATCATCGCCGCGCCAAGACCGCCAGGCGCCCCGAAAGCGTCACCGAAGGCGATCAGCTCAGTGGCGGAACACGACGTCAGAAGGGAACTGCCAGCCCAGCCTCGCGCAAGCGAAGCAGCGCCATGCCCATGCACTCGGCGACCGAGGCCCCGTCGGCCCTCATCCCACCGTCCAGCGGCCCACCAGAAGCGGCGAATGTCCACGCCGGCTGACCGTCCCGCATGCGCTCCGCGTCGACCCGGATCATGGCACCGACCCCCTGCTCGCCGAGCCACTCCAGGATGGACAGAGCCACGTCCTCGACGCCACTGTCCAGGTCCACCTTGGGCCGCCGCCCCGTCCCCTTGGCCATGGCCACCACCCTACTCAGCCCCTGACCGGGTCGCGTCACGCACTCTCAAGGCGACTCGGACCATGGAGAACAAGCTCAGGGCGCGATACCCACCATGGGCAGGCGGCTGCACCTCTTCTCCTGCTGAGCCGTCAGGGCGGGCCAGCTCAGGCCGCCGGGACGCGCGTTCACGCGTGTCGCGTACGGCTGGGGAACGTAGGACGGCCGGTACAGGCATCCGGTGCCGTAGCGGGCGTCGAAGGCGGGGCAGGAGGCCGCGATCGAGGCTGGAGTGGGCTTCTTGCCGCTGCGCACCCATGTGTCGAGAGCCGAGATGGAGTCGGCGTACTCGGACGTGCTCAGCCCGCTGTGCTCGTGCTCGTCGGTGAAGGTCTGTACGAGGTACCTGTCGCGCCCGGCACCCCGCAGAGTGGCGCGGTAGGCGGCCTCGTGTTCCACGAACGCCGTGGGGTCGTCGATCGCATGGAGCGTGAGGACCGGGATCGGGACCTTACCGGTGAGGTCGCTGTCGTAGGAGAGGTCCCGTACCGCGTGCGGGTCCGCCGAGAAGCGCTCGACGCCGGCGTTGAGAGCCGCGTCGTCATGGGAGCCGGAGTAGACGACTCCCATGTTGGAGAACGGGTTCCGGTCACCGAGCCGGTTGTGCACGATGTCCCGGAAGGTGAACGTGGCGAACCTCAGGTGCGATTCCAGTGTGCGTTCAGGAACCTTGCTGACGGCGAGAATGTCGTCGAGGTTGCGCTGCTGCACCGCGGTGCGCTCCTGGGGCGGCGAGGAGAATCCGGTGCACTCCTCCAGCCGCGCGCGCAGACCGGCCGTGGTCATCGTCGAGCCCGCGCGCAGACCTTTCCACAATGGGTACTGCACTTCGTCCGGCCGCGGGTGGTTTTTACAGTAGTAGCGACCAGGCGGTGTTGTCGGCGTCGATCAGGCGTATTTCACGTCCGTCACGGGTCGTGAACGCACCCCCGGGTCGTGAACGGCTCTCGGAGCGAGGTGAGGTGCCGGCCGCCAGGAACAGGAGCGGCGAGCCAGGGCTCGGGGTTCGGGGTTCGGAGTTCGGACCGTGGTTCGTGGAGACCGCTGCGGGCTTCAGCCTGCCGACGTGCGTGCCGTACCGCTGGTGCGGATGTGCTGACCGAGAAAGAGAGCGGCGCGGTCCAGTGCCTCGTCGGCTTCGTCCAGGACGCCGGCGAACGCCTGGAAGACATGGGGAACGTCAGCGGTGACGTCCAGGATGACGTCCACTCCGGCTTCCCTCGCGCGAGTGGCCATGCGCGTGGAGTCGTCCAGGAGTATTTCGTTGGTGCCCGCCTGCAAAAGCATCGGGGGGAGGCCTGTCGGGTCGGCGAGGGTGGCGGGGCTGAGCATGGGCTGATGCGGATCCTGTCCCGCGAGGTACATGGTCCCGGTGTGTTCCAGGCCCTCACGCGTGAAGAACGGGTCGATGCCCGCCTTGGTGTCCATGCTCTCGCCTGTCCGGGTCATGTCGAGTCCAGGGGAGAACGCCACGATCGCGGCGGGCATGGGCAGGCCCGCGTCGCGGGCGGCGAGGCAGGTGGTGACGGTGAGGCCGCCACCGGCGGAGTCCCCGGCGAACGCGATCGCCGAAGGGTCTTCGCCGCTGTCGAGAAGTGCGCGGTAGGCGTTCAGTCCGTCCTCGATCGCGGCCGGGAACGGATACTCAGGGGCCAGCCGGTAATCCAGGGAGAACGCCCTGAACCCCGTTTTGGTCACCAGGTTCCCCGTCAGTGACATCGCCGTCTCCGGTGAACCGACCACGTAGGAGCCACCGTGAAAGTAGAGGATCGTCCCTGCCTTCGGAGTGCCGACCGGCTCGACGAGCACCGCGGGCCGATCGCCGAGCGTGACAGTCCGGGTGCGGATCCCAGCCGGGACGATCATCTCCCCCATCATCGCCCTGAACCCGGCGCGGAGCTCCTCCACCGACCGAGGGCCCTCCGGCTGAGGCCGTCGGACCATCGCGTCGATCTCCGCGCGCTGCTGCCTGCTCATGGTCGCCTCCATCGCGAGTGCATGCCAAGGAACTATATGCCTAGGAATCTAGGTTAGAATATATGCCATGGCATCTAAGTCAAGCCGTGGCCCGATCGACCTCCCGGGCTTCTTCGCCGATCTCGTCCGCTGCGAGACACGCCTCTACAACGCGCTGAACGACCGCCTTCGCGAGCGGCACGGGATCGTCACCTCGCAGTTCGAGTTCCTGCGCTTCCTGCGTGACCGCCCCGGGTCCCGGGTCGCGGACCTCGCCACCGAATTCGCCATCGGGATCGGCGCGACCAGCAAGGGCATCGACCGCCTGGAGAAGCAGGCATGGGTCGCACGGAGAACCAATCCATCGGATCGCCGCTCGTCACTGCTGGACCTGACCGCCGGAGGCCTGCAACTCGTCGAGGCGGCGGAGGCGACCTTCACCAGAACACTGGCCGAGCTGACCGCAGACGTCCTGGGTGGTCCCTCAGGAGCTGCCGCCGCACAGGTCTTCTCGGAGTTGCGCTCCGTACTCGAACGCGACCAGATCGGCCTGCCCACAGGCTGACCGGCACGCTCTTCCAGTGCGGCTGCCCGTAGCCGTGCGATCAGCGTTCGTCACGAGCGGGAATCCCGCGGATTGATGACGACTCGATGCGCGCCCTGAACCGGCCCGCCGGCGGGACGCGTTGTCCGCGCACGAGCAGGCTTGCGGGCCGCCACAGGGCGTAGGCCAGGCCGAGGCCGAGTGGGATCTGGAGGGACCGCTGGATCACTGGAGGCCCGGGCTTGCTCCCGCGGCTGAGCGGGGCACGGCCCTGTGGATCGACGGCCACCGTGTAGGTGCCGCCCACCACCCACTTCCAGCCCATGAGCCCGTTCTCCTCGAACGGAGCCAGCGGCGGGCCGTCGAGGACGGTGACCGTGTAGCGGGGGACGCCCGGATCCATGCCGTCGCCGGCGGACCACTGAATCTGCCGGACCCTGACGTGCTCGGTGCGCCCGTGCTGGTGCAGTGCCTGCTGATCCAGCTCCAGGGTCTGGAGGATCAGCACCCCGAGGAGGCACGCCGCACACAGCAACCACCGCAGGTCCAAGTACCAGCACGTGCACAGGAACACGCAGCCGAGGACGATCGCCGGCGCGCACAGCAAGACGATCCATTGGGCGTGCGTGACAAGGGCCGTGTGCCCGATCAGACGCACGATCGCCCACAGCGCCGACGTTGCGCCGGTGCTCGCGGCGCCCACCAGCACCCGTCGGCCGACGCCTGACAGCCCTTTGCGTAGTCGCTTCGCAGTCAACCCGCCCCCGCTTTCGGTGAGACCGCCGCCTTGGTGGTGCACTCGTGCCAATGTATGGATTGTTCAACGATCCCTCAATAGGATGATTCAACGTGCGGTCGCCGGCTGCGCGGACGCGGAGCGCCGACCAACCGGAGGACAGCGGGAGATGAGCGGGCATCAGGACGAACAGGTCGACGACAACGGGCGGATCCTGTTCAGCGACGACCCCTCGCTGGGGCTCGAGTACGTGCTGATGTGCCTGGAGACCGCGGACGGCACCGTCGCCCTCGATCACGCACAGACACGCCACATGCCCACTGCCCTCTTCGAGTTCAGACGCGCCCTGAGCGTGGGCGAATTCGGGATGAAGTGGGCGTGGCGGGCGGCGGCCTCGCTCGACGAGCTCGAGGAACCGCAGGTCGAGAGCGCCATCCTGTTCGGCATGAGGCGCCTACCGCCCGAGTTCTCCGAGCTGCGCCTGCCCGACCCACCAGGATCTGACGATCACGGGGAGCGGCCCACCGTATTCGAGGAGCTGCGCATGCCCGAACCACCGCGACGCGACCCCGACGAGGTCTACTTCGGCATGCGAGGCAGGCCGCCCGGCTACGTCGACCTGCGCTCGATCCCCGGGTGGGAGCTGCACGAGATACCCGATGAGGAGCCGAGACTGGCGCAGCGCTTCGGATACACCTACTCCCGGCTGGAACTGCGGACGCCCGACGGGGAGATCTACTCCAGGACCTGGGTCGCGCACGACCCCGAGTGGGCGGCCGCCGCCCTGCGGCACGGCTACGTCGCGTGCCTGTGCGGCGTGGAACTGGGGATCCGCGCACCGTACGCGATGACCGACGCGCAGCACACCCCGCGCATGCGCCGCGCATCCTTCCGCTACGGATGCGCGGTGGGTCTGACCGTCGGCGGACTCGTCGCCTACGTCGGCCACCACTGACGCACGGCACCGAGCGGGCACACCTCGCGTACGAACCGGGCCGGGACGCCCGGCGTCCGCGCCACCCGCTGGTGAATCGTCGGGGGCGACAGCTCTTCGGGAGCCGGTGGAGCCTACGGTTTGTGGGTCACCCAGAGGAGTTCCGCCGGCCAGCGGTGTGCCCAGTCGGGTGGGTCGGTCTCGTTGTAGCCGTTGGGTGTTCCGCGTTCGGGCCGAGGCTCGATGAGGTCGTCGATGACGAGACCGGCGCCGCGCAGGACCCTGACCCAGTCGCCGTAGGTGAGCTGATAGCTGGTCGCGCCGTCGTCCTCGGCGATGGTGTCCAGCCCGAAGTAGTCCTGCCGCAGCGTCGTGGTCACGCGGCCGGCGGCCTCGTCGTAGCAGGCTTCGAACCATGGGCTGGCGACGTTGAACACCAGGCGCCCGCCCCGGCACAGGACGCGTGCGGCCTGCGGGACGGCCAGGTGCGGGGGCGCCCAGCTGAGCCCGCCGAAGTCGCAGAACACCAGGTCGAAACTGTCCGCGGCGAAGGGGAGTCGTTCGGCGGCGCCCTGCACCAGCGGGTAGCGGGCCGCTCCCATCGCACGTTCCGCTGCGGCGAGTTGGGCTTCGGACAGGTCGAGCCCGACCACGGTGGCGCCCTCGGCGGCGAGCGCCCTGGACCACTGGCCGGCGCCGCAGCCGAGTTCGAGGACGCGCTTGCCGGTGACGTCACCCAGGGCGCGCAGGTGCGCGTCCGGGACGGAGTACATGCCCCACAGCCGGGGTGCGGCTCCGATCTGCGGATCGTGCTCGTGCTGGTAGGCGCTGCTGATCTGATTCCAGAACCGCCGGTTGGCGGGGATGCTGTCCACCTGCCGACCTCAGCACTGCCTGGCGGAGGTGGTCAACTCGATTGAGGTGTAAGCAGGCTGGTCTCCATCCGAACGCAACCGTCGAGATGTCGTCCCCCTGCCCGGGTTCAGAGGCTGGTGAGCAGTCGCAGGCGCTCGGCGCCGGGTGAGCCCTGCTCGGCGTGGTGGACGACGAGGAGTTGCTGCGCCTCTGGTCTGAGGAGCTTTTCGTAGTGGAGGTCCAGTTGCCCGACCGAGGGGTGGTGGAACCGGGTGCAGCCGGTGGCGCGGCGGCGTACTCCGGCGGGCAGGCACGGCCTCCTGGGGGCTGAGCTGTTCCCGCCGGGCCCGCAGGAAGTCGCCGAGGGTGTCCGCCATGTCGCTCATCCTCCGACCTCAGCCGGCGAGCAGGCCGAGCCGCACCAGACCGCGTGCACTCGCGACCACGCTCTCCTCGTTCGGGCGTGGTGCCCAGTCCAACTGCTCGCGGGCCTTGGCGTTGCCGGCCCGGCGGGCCACGCCCGACTGCGGCAACGTCTCGCGCAGCCGCGGGCTGACCGTGGACAGCAGCCGCAGCAGCCAGGCGGGAGCCGACCGGGCGGGAACCCTCACGGCCGCTGCGCCCAGCTGGGAGCGCAGGGCGAGCGCGATCTGCCCGAAGGAGATCGGTTCGCCCGCCGGCGCCAGGTACCGCCGCCCGGCGGCGGTCGGCGAGGTCATCGCCTTGACGTGCAGGTCGGCGACGTCCCGGACGTCGACCGTATTGGTCCAGATCGGCGGCGCGGCGCGCATGGCACCGGTGAGCATCGCGTGGATGATGCGGATCGAACCGGCGTAGTCGGAACCGAGTACCGGACCGAAGATCCCGACCGGGTTGATCGTGGTGAGTTGCTGCCGGAGCGCTGCCAGGCCGATGAACCGCGCGGTGGAGTGGTCGTACACGCTGACGGCTCCCGTCCCGTGAGTTCAGGGAGGGAGCCGTTCAGGTCGCGTCGGGGTATGCCTTCGCCGCGTTACGCGTGGCGGTGCGAGTGCCGGTTACCGGTGACGAGGCGGTAGAGGACCAGCAGGATGAGGGAGCCGACGATGGCGGCGATCCACGTGGACAGGTCGAAGAACCCGTCGATGGAGTCCACACCGAAGATCACCTTGCCGAGCCAGCCGCCGAGCAGACCGCCGACGATGCCGATGAGCATGGTGACGATGATGCCGCCCGGGTCCTTGCCCGGCATCAAGGCCTTGGCGATGGCGCCGGCGAGCAGGCCGATGATGATCCACGCGATGATGCCCATGATGCGTCTCGCTTCCTCGAATAAGGGCTGTGTCAGCTCATCGTGTGCACCGATTCCGCCCGAACAAACGTCTCGTCCGGGTCACGGCCGTGCCGGTTCAGGCCGTGGCCCACGGCGCCCAGGGTCTCCCTGAGTCGTTCGGCAGCCCGACCGGGTCCGTGGGACGGACGCCGGCTCACTCGGGGTGCGCCACCGCCTCGCGCTGGAGTTGCACCGCCGCGAGCAGGCTCAGCGTGGGCTCCGCCTGACGCAGCGCCTTCACCGCGGCGACCGAGCCGACGTCCCCGGTGAAGCCGGCGGCGGCCAGCCGGGAGCGGACCCAGCGGGCGCGCAGCCGGGCCTCCGTGGCGGCGGCGGTGGACTCCACGAGTGCGGCGGCGCGTTCCAGGCCCGGGCGTTCCTCCGGCGAGGCCTCCGCGAGCGCCTCGCGCAGGGCCGCCGCGACCTCGTCCGCGTCCCGGATGGTCAGCACGAAGGTGTTCTTCCTGCCCAGTCCCACGATTCCTGTCATGGAGATCAGCCTGACGGCCGTGACCGGTGCTCGCCAAGCGAGTTGAGGAGCCTCAGAGGTACCGTCCGGGCCACCACCCGCCGAGCCACCGCGATGGCGGACCCGCAGGTCCGGCCGCGGCCGGCTGCTACAGGGTGATGATCGCGGCGGCGAGGATCGCGGCGTACCAGTACTCGAAGAGGCGGTAGGTGAGGTGGTCGTGGGCCGGCGAGCGCCCGCGGGTCACCCGCCAGGCGATGGTCACGCACAGGGCGGCTGTCGCCGCTTCGGCGATCCAGGCCGTGGCGGTGGACGCGCGCAGCAGCATGAAGTGGTCGACCAGGGGCAGCAGGGAGAAGCCGACGGCCAGGAAGGCGCGGGTGAAGGGCTCACCGAAGGCGATGGGAAAGGTGACGCGGCCGGCCGCGGTGTCGCCCGGTACGTCTCGAAGGTCCTGCACGGGAATGAGCAGGAAGATCACTACGGCGAGGGTGAGCATCCACCGCCAGGTGTCCGCGGTGAGCGGGGCGGCCATCTGCCAGGCCGGAGCGAGCATCAGCAGCACCCCGGAGCCGATGACGGCGTCCTTGACCAGCCACCGGCGGGCGCCGCCTGCCAGGTTGTTCAGGACCGTCACCGCCTCCCAGGCCAGCGCCCACACCCATACCCCGAGCAGGGCGCCCACCAGGGGGAAGGCGACGAAGACGACGCCGGCGCGCACGACGGTGCCCCGCGTGCCGGCGTGGCCCTGCGGGAGCGGCCGGGTGGGCTTGTTGATGCGGTCTTCGAGCCGGCCGGTGAGCTGGTTGGTGAGGCAGAAGCCGTAGAGGTAGAGGTAGAAGTACAGGACCGACCCCGCGACGGTCCACGCGAACCGGTCGGGCGCCAGCCGGTGGTGCCAGGCGACGGCGACGGTGAACGCCACTCCCGGACAGAGCCCGGCCCACGGGTCGTTGCGAATGAACCGCCAGCTCAACGCCGCCTCGCCCGCCACCGCCCGCCACGGGGCCGGCCACGGGGCGGCCGGCCGCACGACGCTCTGGTCGGTCATCGTGCCCGTCCTTCCGTCGAGGGCAGCCCGCCGGAGGCGGGGGTGCCGGCAGGGGGTGCGGTGACCCGCAGGTGCAGACCCGTGGGCTGGAACGACGTCATCGGCCTGGGTATGCGGAAGGCGGCTCCGCCCGGTGGTTCCAGGTGCCAGCGGTCGACGACGGCAGCGAGCGCGAGGACGGCCTCGGTGAACGCGAAGCGCTCGCCGACGCACTTGCGGGCGCCGGCGCCGAAGGGCACGAAAGCGCCGCGTGACGGGGGCCGTCGGGCCTGGCCGGTCCATCGCCGGGGGTCGAACCGCTCGGGATCGGGATACAGATCGGGGCGGTGGTGGATCAGGTAGGGGCTGAACACGACGGTGGTGCCGGCCGGGACGTGATGGCCGCCCAGGACGGTGTCGGTCGTGGTGGTGCGCATCGAGAGCCAGGCCGGCGGGTACAGGCGCAGAACCTCGGTGATGACGGCGCTGGTCAGGGGCAGCTGTCGGGGGTCGGCCGGGTTCTGGGCGCGGGCGGCCTCGCCGCGCAGTTCGCGTTGGAGGTCGGGGCGGGTGGCGAGCAGGTGCATGGCCCAGGCCAGGGTTGCCGCCGTGGTCTCGGTTCCGGCGAGGAAGAACACGACGACCTGGTCGACGCACTCGGTGTCCGACAGTCCCTGCCCGCCGCCCTCGTCGTCACGGGAGGCCAGCAGCACGGAGAGCATCGGGCCCGCGTCGCCGCGCCCGCGCTGCTCGGCGACGTACGCGGTGCTGGTGGCGCGAAGGCGCCCGACGGCCCGGCGGCAGCGGATGTTGGCGGGTGTGGGCAGGGCGTTGACCCAGGACGGCCGGATCGCCTGCCGGTACGCGTTGGCCACCAGGGTGGCGGCGTCGTCGGCTATCCGGGCCCTGCCGGCCGGGTCCGGGCCGGTGCCGAACAGGGTCGCGATCAAGGCGCTGGAGGAGATCTGCTGGGTCTCGTGCAGGACGTCGATCACCTGGTCCTCGCGCCAGGTGCCGACGGCCTCGGCGAACCGGCCCGCCATCGTGTGGGCGTAACCGGGCAGCGTGCGGGGATGGAAGGCGGGTTGCACGAGCCTGCGCTGGCGGCGGTGCTGGGAGTGCGGGCAGCTGAGCAGGCCGTTGCCGAGGAAGTCCGCGATCCGGTCGTAGAGGGGACCGCCCTTGTCGAAGACGTGGTCGTCGACCAGGACGTGGTGCAGCAGACGGGGTTCGCACACGACGATCGCGGGGCGGGAGCCCAGGTTGACGGCGACGAGATCGCCGTGGGGCGGGAGCGAGCGCAGGAAACCCAGCGGGTCGCGCAGCAGCGCGAGGGCGTGCCCGAGCAGCGGCAGCGCTCCGGGTGCGCGGGGGACGGGGGCGGGTGTGTCGGCCATGGTCACGGCTCAGCCTCCGAACTGGCGGTCCGAATGGGTTCTGTGCTCGCCCGGCCCTCGGCGGCGGGGGTGGGCGGCGGCAGGCCTGCGGGGCACACCCGTCGGCGCGCTCAAGCCGGTTCCTTCCCCCCGCCGCGGTACGACGCACAGGGCCCGCACAGCGCGCGGAAGCACGACGGTGGAGGGGAGCCGGCCGGACTCCGCCGGTGTGCTCCGGCGCCCTCGCCCGCCCACGCAGGCCGGACCGCGGCGCGAGGACCGGGTGTGCCCCGCGGGCCCGCGCCGGTGGCACGCCCACCCGTCACCGCGTCCCGGCGCCATCCCGGTCGTACGACGGCTCCGGCCTCCCGGCCGCTCCGGCAGCACCCCGGTCGTACGACGGCTCCGGCCTCCCGGCCGCTCCGGCAGCACCCCGGTCGTACGACGGCTCCGGCCTCCCGGCCGCTCCGGCGGCACCCCGGTCGTACGGCGGCTCCGGCCTCCCGGGCGCTCCGGCGGCAGGATCGCGTACGTGGGATCCCGCTTCCGCGTCTGTTCCGGACGGCAGAGGGCTGGTGCGGAACAGTGTGGTGATTCTTGTGTGGTCGGGGTGACGCCTGGTAGGACTGGGGCGCGCTGATCACCGTCACATGTTCGATTCTGCGGGGGTTCATGTGGCCGCCACGGCCCTGTCGTCTTCGCCACGGCGACGCCCGGACGCCCCGCGACCGCCCCGGTCCTGGTTACCCGTCGTCGTCAGGCGCGCCACACGGCACGGGCTGGTGCCGGCAGCCGTCGCGGTGACCGTGCTGCTGTGTGCGACCGCGCTGGCCGCGCTCGCGGCGCTGGCCGGAGGTTCGGTGCAGGACGGGGCCGTGCGGCGGCTCGCTGCCGCACCGGACGCCCAGGTGGCCGTCGGCGCGTCCTTCCGGGCCGGGGGAATGGCCGCCGCGGACCGCGATGTGCGGGCCGCCGCCCAGCGGGTGTTCGCCGGGGTGCCGCAGCGGACGTACGCGGGGCTGCTCGGCATGTCACCCGTCTCGGTGACGGGAATCGACGGGGTGACGGGCCTGCCGCGCGGCCCCGGCGGCAGCGGGCTGCACCCGGTCGCGGTCCAGGACGCGGGCCGGTTCGGGCAGTTGGTCGCCGGACGGTGGCCCGCGGACACGGCGGCCGCCCCGGCCCGCGCGTTCACCTCGCTCCCCGACGTCCCGGTCGCCACCGGGTCCACCGCCCCGGTCGAGGCGGCGGTGCCCG
Source organism: Streptomyces humi (assembly GCF_001005085.2). Classification (GTDB taxonomy): domain Bacteria; phylum Actinomycetota; class Actinomycetes; order Streptomycetales; family Streptomycetaceae; genus Streptomyces; species Streptomyces humi. Next base: position 143,814 of record NZ_LBMU02000088.1, on the reverse strand, counting down.
TCGCGCTGGCCAGGCGCCTGGGCGTCGGAGCCGGTACCGGCCTTCGGGTGCAGGACGGCTTCGAGCACGCCATGACCGTGCGGATCACCGGTGTCTTCCGGGCGAGGGGCGCCGTCGGGTTCTGGCCCGCGATGGCCGGCAACCTGGCCCAGGGCGAGACCGCCGAACAGCACCTGCTGGTGGTGTCCGCCTCGGCGCTCAACGGCAGCGCCGTACTGAACGGACAGCTGACGGCCCGCTGGAGCGTGCTGCCCGACTACGCCCGTGTCGACGCGGGCAGTCTCGCCGGGCTGCACGACCGGCTGCGCGCCTTCTCCGGCAGCGAGAGCCGGGTGTCGGTGTTCGGCGGGCGGCAGCCGACGCTGGAGGACCTGACCGTCGTATCGGGCCTGCCGGGCGCGATCGACGACCTGACGGTGCCGATGGTGGCGGCCAGGTCCTCGCTGTACCTGCCGGGCGCGATGCTGGCGGCCCTCGCCCTGGCCACCCTGGTGCTGGCCGCCCGTCAGCTGACGGGCGGCCAGCACGCGGAGCTGGTCCTGCAACGGGCCAGGGGCGCCGGCACACTGCGGTTGCTGCGCGGCGCGGCGGCCGAGTGGGCGCTCACCGGCGTTCCGGCCGCTGTCGCAGCGCCGTTCGTGGCCGGGCTGCCGCACCCTGGCAGCCCGGGCTCCGGCGCGTGGGCGGCGGCAGGTCTGACCTTGCTGGTGCATGCCGCCGCGGTGCTGCTGCCCGTGCTGCCGTCGGCCAGGTCGCGGCCGTCCCGCGGCGCGCGGGCCGCCGTCGCGCAACGGCTGGGCGCCGACCTGGCGTTGCTGGCCGTCGCGGCCCTCGGGTATCTGGAGTTGCGGCGGCACCACTCGCTGATCGCCGGTATGGGCACCGGCACCGCGTCCGCGGACCCGGTGCTGGTTTTGGTGCCGGCCCTGGTGGCCGGCGCCGCCGCGCTGCTGCTGCTACGGCTGTTGCCGCTGGCCTCCCTGCTGCTGGACGCGTTCGGCCGGCGCAGCCGGGGCCTCGTCCTCCCGCTGGCCGGCTGGCAGTTGAGCCGGCGCGCCGCGCGCACCGCGGGACCGGTGGCGCTGATGTGCCTGGCCGTGTCGGTGAGCGCCTTCGCCGCCACCGCGCTGGCCTGCCTGGACGGCCTGGCGTCCGAGCAGGCCGCGTTCACCGTCGGCGCGGACGTGCGCCTCTCTCCCTCCGCGGCCGACAGCTACCCCGCCGCCGTACTGGCCGCCGCCTACCGCGCTTTGCCGGCGGCGACCTCCGTGACACCGGTGACGCAGTCGACGGTGACCCTGCCGGGCGGTGCCACCGAGGAGCTCGTCGGCACGATCGGCGGTCCCGCACCCCGCACCCCGCACCCGGCCGTCCCCGGCCTACGGCTCCCCGGGCGACCGACCGCGCTGCTCCTCGACGAGCGCCTCGGCAGCGACGGCAGCCGGGCGGCACCGAACCTGGAACTGACCGTGCAGGACGCGTCCGGCCTCGTCAGCACGGTCACGGCCCGTCTGCCCGCCGCCGACGGCGCCAGGCACGTCGTCGTGGTACCCCTCGACGTGGCGCTGAGCGGCGGTCATCCGCGCGAGTACCCGCTGACGGTGACCAGCGTCAGCGTGCTGCCGCAGCCGGACGTGCGGCCCGCGCGGCTGGACCTGGAACTGCTCCGGCTGGGCGCGCGCGGTGCCACGGACACCTGGGTCACCCGGCTGCCCGGCGGGCAGGTCTGGGCCGACGGCACGGCCCACGCCACGGACTCCGCCGCGGGGGCGTGCGAGGGAAGACCGACCGGTGGCTACACCCCCGGCACCCCCGGGGTGTGCTCGGTCGTTCCCGGCGGCTCCGAGGTGTTCCGGGCGACCGTCAGCACCGGCATCCGGGCCTCGCAGTCCACCGGTGACCTCTTCGGCGGCTACCTGTCGAGCAGTGACTACGACACCGTGCCCGGCAGCCGGGTGCGGCTCGTGGCGGTGCCTGACGGGCGGCCGGCTCCGCTGCCGGTGCGCGCCGACACCTCGGCGCTGAGCGACGGGCGCCTGGGCGTGGGCAGCACCACCACGCTGGATCTGGGCGGCGCCCGGGTCACCGCCGTGGTGGTCGGCCGGGCCCGCTCGCTGCCCGGACTGGGCCGCGGACAGGGACATCTGATCGCCGACCAGCGCCAACTGGCCGCCGCGACGACACGGGTCGGTGCCGATCAGGAGGATCCCGCGTTCTGGTGGCTCGGCAGCACCGACAGCGCGCGCACGGCCGCCGCCGCCGAGGCGCAGCCGGCGCTGGGCCGCGTCACGACCACCGCGCGCACCGCCGAGGCCCTGCGGACCGACCCGTTCCGCAGCGGGCTGCGCCGCGTGCTGGAACTGGTCCGGTACGTGGCCCCCGGGTTCGCGGTCGTCGCCTTCACCGTCCACGCGGTGGTGTCCGTGCGGCAGCGCCGCACGGAGTTCGCGCTGCTGCGCGCGATCGGTGTCCGGGCCGGAAGCCTGTCCGCGCTGCTGGGCGCCGAGCAACTGGCTCTGACCCTGTTCGCGGTGGTACCGGGGGCACTGATGGGCGTGTCCCTGGCGTCGGCGGTGCTGCCCCTGGTCACCGTCGACGACAGCGGACAGGTCCCGTATCCGCCGCTGCCCCTGGTCGTACCGTGGGCCGTCGTGGCGTTCACCACGGTGGCGACCGCCCTGGCCGTCAGCGCGGTCGTACTGGGCCTGGCCCGGCTGCTGGCCCGGGTCGACCTCGCACGGGTGCTGCGAACGGGGGAAGACCGTTGAGGGAACGGCAGGAAGAGTCCGCACGGGGCGCCGGACGGCCGGACGCGACCGAATGGGGTGACCGGTGACGCGACCCGTGGGCACCGGCGCTGCGGTGACGCGGCGCCTGATACGCAGGGAGACCCGCGGCGACCTGCCGCTGCTGGCCTGCCTGGCGGCGGTGGTCCTGGTCCTGACCGCGCTGTGCGCGTGGACCCCCGCCTTCGCGGGCGGCCAGGAGGACCGGGCACTGCGACAGCGCGTCGACGCCGCGCAGGCCCAGGCACCCCTGATCAGCGTCAGCACCACACCCGAGGTGTTCGACACCGTCCCGCCGGCCCTGCACACGGCCGACCTGCTCGACGCCGGCCGCACCCTCACCGAGCGGTTCAGCGGCGCCGCCGCACGAGGAGTGACCGTCACCGGAGGCAGCTACGACTACAACCAGGCAGCCCTGATCTCACCGCTGCCACCGGGACCGTCGGACACCAGCGTCCAACTGACGGTCAGCCACCTGCCGTCCGCACGGGCCCACCTGCGCTATGTCGGCGGCCACGCGCCGGCCGACCGGACGCCGCTGGGCACCGCGCCGCAGATCGGCTTGTCCCAGACCACCGCGCAGGCGCTCGGTGTCCGGACCGGCAGCCGCCTGACCGTCGAGTTCGCCAAGACGCTCGGGGTGCAGGACGCCCCGCCCCGCGCAGGGCTCGTGGTGAGCGGCGTCTACCGCACCACGGCGGCGACCGACGACTTCTGGGCCGGCCGGGAGACGCTGGACCAGCCGTCCCGCTACCCGGCCGAGCACTCCGCCGGCACGGTGCTCGCCGTCCGCGGCCTCGTCGGCCGCGACGCCGCCGACCTGCTGTCCGGAGCCGGGGTGGGTGGCCCGCGGGTGACCTGGCAGCTGCGCGCCGACCTGTCCGGAGCGGCGCTCGACCGGGCCCGCGCCCTGACCGGGCCGCTGTCCCACTACAGCGCCGAGCTCAGCGCGGCCCTGTGCCAGGGGGCCGATCCGATCACCGGCGACACCGCCTGCCGTGTCGGCGGCCAGGCCACCGGGTCCCTGCTGGTGACCGACTCCCTCACTCCCCTGCTCGCCGCCTTCACGTCTCAGGACGAACAGGCCAGGGAGCTGGCGACGTTCGCCGTCGACGCAGTGGCCGCGGTCGCGCTGGCCACCGTCACCGTCGCGGTACGGCTGCTGCTGCGCCGACGGCAGGCGCACCTGCGGCTACAGCGCGCGCGGGGCGCGTCCACGACGCGGCTGGTGCTGCTGCGTTGCGCGGTGGCCTGGCCGGTGGTGGTGATCGCGGCGCTGCTGGGCTGGGCGGCGGGCGGGGCCCTGGCGCCCACCGGTACGTCGGGCTCGCCGCAGCCGACGACCGCCGTTCTCGCCGCAGCCGTGGTGGCGCTGACGGTGCCGCTGCTGACCTGGACAGCGGTCCGCGAGCCGCGCAGACCCGGCCGCCTGCGGCGCCCGCGCCGCAACGTCGCCGCCGGCCGCCGCGTGGTCCTGGAGCTGACGGTGCTGGTCACGACGGCGGCAGGCGTGGTCGCGCTCCGCTCGCAGGGCCCCGACGGGATTCTGGGCGCGGTGCCGGCGCTGGTGGCGCTGACCGTCGTCCTTTTCCTGCTGCGGGTCTACCCCCTGGTGCTGCGCCCGGTGGTGCGGGGGACCCGGCGCGGCCGGGGGACGGTCGCCTTCGTCGGCGCCGCCCGGGCCGCCCACGACGCCCCGGCGACCGGCCTGGCGCTGTTCGTCCTGGTCCTGACCCTGGGTACGGCCGTGTTCGGCGGGCTCGTGCACCGTACGATCGACGACGGCCTGGCCGCGGGGGCGGCCTGGACCACCGGCGCCGACGCGAGCGCGACCGTGGCCGGGACCGTGGCCCCGGCACCCGGGTCCGGCACCGCCGGGACGCGGACCGCCCTCCAGCATCTGTACACCCTCGATCTGGCAGGTCGGACCGACGGCGCGGTGATCTCGCCGGTCGCCCTGATCACCGTCGATCCCCGGCAACTGGCCGCCCTCGCCCCGAAGTCGCCGCTGGCCCACGCCCTGCTGTCCCGGCTGGCCGCCCCGGTGGGAACCCGGGCCGGCGCCCATGCCCCGCTGCCGTCGTTCCTCTCCCCCGATCTGCGGGCCCGACAACGTACCGGAGGCTTCACCGCCACCGTCGTGCCGTCCGGGCAGCGCCCCGTGGACCTGGTCTTCCGTCCGGTCGGCACCCTCACCTCCGCACAACTGCGCGACCCCCTCCTCGGGCCGGTGACGGCGCAGATCGCCGCCGGGACGCCGATGCTGATCACCACCGCCGGGGCGGAGCGCTGGCTGCCCCCGCAGTCCGCCGGAAGCACCGTCCTGCTCCTGGAGGGCGACGGGCCCGCCACCGCCGGACCCGCGGCACTGCGGTCGGCGGCGGCCAAGGCGCTCGGGCCGACGGCCCGGATCCGCGTCCGCTCCGAGACGTTGACCGCCCTGCGCACGGACGGCCTGACACAGGGCCTCGGTACGATCTACACCACCAGTTCGATCCTGGCCGCCCTGTCGGGCCTGCTCGCGCTCTTCCTCGAACTGACCCTCACCTCCCACGAACGCAGCCGCACGACCTCGTTCCTGCGCACACTCGGGCTGAGCGGCAGGGAAGCCGCGGCGCTGCACTTCCTGCAACTGCTGCCACTGGCGGTCGCCTCGGCGGTGGGCGGCACCCTGCTCGGGCTGCTCGAACCCCGGCTCCTGGCACGGGCACTGGACCTGCGGCAGTTCACCGGCGGACCCGCCCAGCCGGCGCTGCACACCGACTCCGCGCTGACCGTCGCCCTCGTCGCCGGCGTGACCGCGCTGATCCTCGCCGCCGCGGTCACCGAGACCGTCCTCGCCCGCAGGCGGGGACTGGGCAGCGTACTGCGCCTGGCGTGACGTACTCAGGGTGCGGTGCCACCGGTCGACGGGTCCTGTGCCGCGTCCCTCGCCCGGCGGGCGGCGGCGTCGGGCCACACCCCGACGTGGTCGCTCTCCAGCACCAGCCGCACCCGCTTGCGCAGGTGCAGGCGCTCGGTGAACTCGACCGGCAGCTGAAGCCGGCCACGGCCGTCCAGTACCGCGTACTCCTCGGCGGTGCGCACCTCGACACCGTCCTCGCCGGTGGCGACGCCACGCACCACCTCGGTCGAGGTACGGCCGTCACGGATCCGTACGGTGCGCTGCACCTGCTCGGACACCAGCGCGTCGTGGGTGACCACGACCACGGTGACACCCAGTTCCTCGTTGGCCCGGCGCAGCGCCGCGAAGACCTCGTCGCTGCCGGCGGTGTCAAGTTCGCCGGTGGGTTCGTCCGCGAACAGCACCCGCGGTTCGTTGGCGTTGGCGACGGCGATGGCGACCCGCTGCTGCTCACCGCCGGAGAGCGTGTCGGGGGTGCGGTCCCGGCAATGGCCGACGGACAGCAGGTCGAGAAGTTCCTCCGCCCTGGCCCTGCGCCGGGCGCGTCCGATCCCGGTGTACGTCATCGGAAGCATCACGTTCTCGGCCGCCGAGAGGTAGGGCAGGAGATTGCGGGAGGTCTGCTGCCAGACGAAGCCCACCGTGCGGCGCCGGTAGCCGAGCCGCTCACGGCGTCTCATCGCCAGCAGGTCGTGTCCGTCGACCTCCGCGGCGCCCGCGGTGGGCACGTCCTGCCCGGAGAGTATGCCCAGGAGGGTGGACTTGCCCGAGCCGGAGGCCCCCACCACCGCGATCATCTCCCCCCGGGCCACGGTCAGGTCCAGGCCCTGGAGTGCCTGGACCTCGACGCCCTCTGACTGGTAGATCCGCACCAGGTTCTCGCACACGACCATCCCCGCCTCACGGCTCGGGGGGCCGGCCGCGGCCCGCCGGCGCAGCTCGGCCAGATCCGGTGCCCCGGTGGGCTGTTCGTGAAGTGGCACACGGTCCCCCGGGGAGGTGAGCTCTGCGGACAACGCTGTCGGACGGTCGTCAGGATAATGCGGACGTCCGTACGAGGGACGCGATCCGTGACGACGACCTCCCGGCAGGTTTGTCAGACGTCCTCGACGATGCGGCCGTCGCGGAGTTCGAGCACGCGGTCGGCCAGCGCGAGGAGTTGTGTGTCGTGGGTGGCGACGAGGGCGGTGACGGACTCGCTGCGGACGACGGCGCGCAGCAGGTTCATCACACTGAGACCGGTGTCGGCGTCGAGTTGGCCCGTGGGTTCGTCGGCGATGATCAGGGCAGGGTTGTTGGCCAGCGCCCGGGCGATCGCGACCCGCTGCTGCTGGCCGCCGGACAGCTCGCCGGGACGCTGGTCGGCGTGGTCGGAGAGGCCGACGAGGGACAGCAGAAGTCGTACGCGGTCCTCGCGGTCGCGGGCCGGCACCTTCCGCAGGCGCAGCGGCACCCCGATGTTCTCGGCAGCGGTCAGAACGGGGATGAGGCCGAAGGACTGGAAGACGAAGCCGACGCGGTCACGGCGCAGCGCCAGCAGGCCGTCGGAGCCGAGGCCGGCCAGGTCGGTGCCGTCCAGGGCGATCCGGCCGCCGTCCGGCGTGTCCAGGCCGCCGACCAGGTTGAGCACGGTGGTCTTGCCGGAGCCGGAGCGCCCTTTGAGGGCGACGAGTTCGCCGCGCGGCACGGTGAACGAGACACCCCGCAGCGCGTGCACGGCGGTGTCGCCGGTGCCGTAGGTGCGGCGCAGGTCCTCGACCACCACCATCGCGCCGGCCGGCCTCCCGACGTCCGCCACAGCACCCTGCCCGCCGGGCCTCTCGCGCACTTTCCCCTCCGGTCCCCGCCTCGCCCCGGTCCCCCGGGATCCGATTCGGTACGCACCGTACGGCACGCCGTGCCTCCGCCGGAAGATCCAGGCACCTCGGCCCGTGCGCATCCAAGTCCCGGCGGCCGCCCGGCAGTCGGAGGCTCCGGACACCGGGGGCCGCCCTGCCGCGCGTCCTCGATGGGGTCGGCTCGGCGGTGCCACCGTGGCGCCGGTCGGACGACCGACGGGACAAGGCGGCGGAGGATCCCGGCACCGTGTGCGGACCGGGTGGCCGCCTGCTGACCGTGCCCGTGGTGCCGGGCACCTGACCGAGACTCGTCGGTGAGGTGCCCGGCCCTGGCCGGAAGGGTGTTCAGTTCTTGGTGATGGACTCCACCCAGGCGATGAAGTTCGTCGTCGAGTCGCCGGTGCGCTCGGCCATCGTGTGCCCCTGGGCCCACACGGTGGCGAAGTCGACGTCCTGGATGCCGTAGTTGCGCAGGGCCAGCTGGATGTTGATCTCGGTCGTGTTGGCGGTGTCGCCCTGCATGATGCCGGTGCGGATGCGCCAGTGGCGGGCCGGCTTCGACCGGCGGTAGCCGGCGAAGGCGGGCGAGAGGTAGTACAGCGGGTTGTACACGTCGGCCCGCCAGGCCATGTCCTTGCCGACGCTGTCCTTCTTCGCGAAGTCGCTGTCGTACGCCGCGGAACCGTAGTCGGACTGCCAGTCGGAGTACGTCGCGTACGCCGACTCGTTCGCCTTGACGACGTCCCGGGTGAGGGGCGCGAAGTGCGCCGGGGCGCCGAGCCCCATCGCGAAGACGCCGTTCTCGGTCTGCCCGCGGGAGTAGCCGTCGAACGCGCCGACGGGCTTGCTCGCGGCCTTCTGGCTCTTGACGAAGCCCTCGAGGCCGGACACCGTCGCGGTGTTGGTCGCGGCGTCGTAGGCGACCCAGGTGTCGTCGGTGTTGAGGTAGGCGAGGTAGTCGTCGACCGTCTCGTACGTGGTGGAGGTCCCGGTCTGTCCCGATCCGGGCGGGCCGCCCATCGTGGTGATGGTGTACGGGAAGGTGGTGTCGGCCAGGAAGTTGTTCAGCGAGGTGGTGATCACCTCGATCAGGTGGTCGTAGTAACTGCCGCGCAGGTGGATGCCGTCGCCGGACTCGGTCAGCTCCAGGCGCCGGCCGCGCTCGTCGCGCAGCCCCAGCCGGTTGACGTACCTGGGCCAGGCCTTCGCGAGGTCCGTCGAGTAGGCGCTGGTCCAGGTGCCGGACGCACGGGTGCCGGTGGAGGCGAACTGGCCCATGTTCCATTCGTAGGACAGGTTGGCCTCGTGCAGGCTGGTGATCGGGCACCAGGCCATGACGCCGGCGACCGCGTCGCTGAGCGGCCGGCCGTGGGCGTCCTCCATGGCCGCGCCGATCGTGCGCAGGTAGGGCTCGTACAGGGGGCTGTCACCGGACGCGCCCGCCACGGTGTCCTGGGCGCCGCCGCCGCTCATGCCGAACAGGACGATGTCGTCCGTGCTGCCGGGCAGCAGGTCCCGGTTGTACCGCAGGAAGCGGACCGCGGCCTTGAGGTCGGTGACGCCCCAGGGGGCCGCGTCGGAGCGGTCGCTGGTCGAGCTGTCCCGGCCGCGCAGGCCCGGCCACACGTAGATGTGCCCGGCCTCCAGGTACTTCGACACGCTGCTGTAGCTGTAGGAGGTGGCCGGCTTCTGCGCGGCGTAGCCGGGGGTGTTGACCGGGATGACGATGGGTGCGGTGCGTCCCGAGTAGCCGCCGACGGTGCCCTTGGGGTCGGCCTTCGCGGTGTACGTGGTCCCGTCGCTGTTCGCGGTGGCCGTGAGGTAGGCGCCCGGCACGTAGATCGACAGGTTCTCGATGTCCGTCGCGGCCGGGTCGGTGACATATGTCTTCCCCAGCTGGTAGTACACGTCGTTGGTCGAGTCGTACGACCAGGCGGTGGAATCGAACTCCAGCGAGGAGGCCGAGGACCCGCTCGACGTGCTCGACGTGCTCGACGCGCCGCGTGACGACGAGGTGGCGGCGAAGGCCGCGCCCGCCGTGCTCTCGGCGATACCGAGCGCGGCCACGGCCGCTGCGCCCCGGATGGCGGTTCTGCGGTTGATGTCCACCGTGAATCTCCCTGTGCAGGTGATGCGTGGTCACAGCGGTACCTGCGCACCGCTCCGGCAGGACCGGGGCAGGACGGACTGTGCGGCTCGTTCGAGTCCCAGACTGTAGGGAAGGGGCCACAGGATTGTTGACAATTTTGATGAAAATAATGTTAGAAGTTTCTGGGAGCCACCGCCGGGGGCCGTGAGCGGCGTCGGGTGGGCAGGCGTCAGAGCGTCGCCGGTCCCGTGGGTGCCGTGCGTCGGCGCCGGGGTCTCACTCCTCGATCCGGTCCACCAGGCCCCAGGCCAGGGCCCGTTCGACCGGGACGGGCCGGCCGTCGAGGACCAGGTACAGGGTCCGCCGGCCACCGATCCTGCGGGGGATGCCGACCGTGCCCCCGGCGCCGGGAATCAGGCCCATGGACAGTTCGGGCAGCCGCACGGTGGTGCCGGGGGCCGCCAGCAGGCGGGCCGCGAAGGCCGGCAGTTCGACGCCCGCGCCGACACACGTGCCGTGGATCCTCGCGGTGAGCCGTCCGCCGAGGGCGTGCAGGCGCCGGGCCACCCCCGCCCGGGTGCGGACCAGATGCGCGGCGGCGAGGTCGTCGGCGGTACCGAACTCGTCCAGGTCGCCACCGGAACTGAAGCAGGGACCGTTGCCGTCCAGGACCACCTCCCGCACGCTCTCGTCCCAGACGGCGATGTCGACGGCCGCGGCCAGGGCGTCCCGCAACTGTGCGCCGTGCGCGTTGCGCCGCTCGGGCCGGTCGAGCGTGATCCGCAGGACGTAGGCCGCCCGGCGCACCAGCACGGGATCACGGGACGCGCGGGGCGGGGCGGGCCGTGACCCCCGCGCCGCGAGCCACCGGGCGAAACCGGACCCTCCGAGCAGCGTCGAGTACGCCATCGACTCCAGGTCGAGGGCCTGCGGCACCGGCAGGCCGGCGGCCATGCCGAGGACCTGGCGCAGGACCAGCGCCGCCGCCGGCTGTTCCGCCGCCCGTGCGCGCAGGAACTCCGCCTCGGCGGCCGGGTCCGTGACGGCCACCGTGGCGGGGCTCCCGGCGGCGTCGGTCGCGCAGAGACGGTCGTGGGGAGCCCGGACCAGGGTCACGTCCAGGGCGTGGAGGAGGTCGTCGGAGCAGTCGGGAGCCGGGCGTGCGGTGCGTCCGACCAGCAGCCGGCCGCTCTCCCGGGCCCGGCGCACGGCCTGTTCGACGTCGGCGGCGGTGGGTGCGGTCGCCGCGTCCAGATCGACGACCAGCAGCGGGCGGGACGGCCGCGCCCGGTCGTCCAGGAGGTCGGCGTCCGCCGCCCCGGCCGCGAGATCGGTCACGGAGATCGCTGTGGTCACGGGCACCTCTCTGATCTACCATCCCGGCATGGCCGACGACCGGGCATCCGTCAGAACGGCACGGTCGTCCCCGTGCCCGGCACCCGGCGGACCGTCGGCGTCTCCTCCGGGCCCGCCACGCCCCGGAGCCTGCGAACCGGCCCCGCCCCGGCCCGAGTTCGATCCTGTGCGCGTCGCGGCGGACTGGGCCCGCAGCGGCGTCCCCCTGCTGACGGGATGCCCCGACGGGCCCCCGCTGCTCCCGCCCGGTGGGGCGGCCACCCTCGCGACCCTGCTGGCCGACCACGTCACCGCCGCCGGTGGGGCGAGGCTCGACGGAGCCCGGCTGCTCGCCGAACGGGCCGCCCTGACCGGCCGCGGACGGCGGGGACGGCTGTCGGTGGGCGGGAGTTGCCGGCTGCTGCCCACCCGGGACGGCTGGGCAGCCGTGTCCGTCGCGCGTCCGGACGACGCGCTGCTGTGGAGCGCCCTGATCGGCCGCGACCTCGACGCCGCGGCGCTGCCCGGCCGGTTGGCAGACTGGCTCGCCACGCACGACGGCGCCGACCTCGACGAGCGGGTGGAACTCCTGGGTCTCGCGGGCGGTTCGGTCCGGCCCCGGCCGGACCGGTCCTGCCCGTTGCCCGGAACACCCCGTGACGCGCGAGGGCTGCTGGTGGTCGACTTCAGCGCGCTGTGGGCGGGGCCGCTCTGCGCGCACCTCCTCGGCACGGCGGGAGCGACGGTGGTCAAGGTGGAGACACCGTCCCGTCCGGACGGCGCGCGCTTCGGTGACCCCGCCTTCTACGACCTGCTGCACGCCGGGCAGGCCTCGGTCGTCCTCGACCCCGCCGAGGCGCACGGCCGGGCCGCGCTGCACGCCTTGGTGGACCGCGCCGACGTGGTCGTCGAGGCCTCGCGGCCCCGGGCGCTCGCCGGATTCGGACTCGACGCCGAGGCGGCGGCGGCCCGCGGCTGCACCTGGGTCTCCGTCACGGCCTACGGGCGTGCCTCGGGACGGGTCGGCTTCGGTGACGACGTGGCCGCCGCCCGCGGCCTGCTCGGCACGGACGCGGACGGGCGGCCCGTGTTCGCCGGTGACGCGGTGGCCGACCCGCTCGCCGGTCTGCTCGCCGCCGCGCTCGCCCTGTCCGAGCCGCCGGACGGCGGCGGCGCGGTCCTGGACGTGGCGATGGCCGACGTGGTGTCGGCCTCCCTGGCCCTGTCCGCCGGTGACGGCGTCCGCCTCGTCGGGCACGGTGACGACTGGCTGGTGGAGAGCGGCGGCTCCGCCTACCCGTTGGCCGCTCCGCAGCCGCGCCGGCCGGCCGGCAACGCCCCGGCGAGCGGCGCCGACACCGTCTCCGTACTGCGCGGCCTCGGGATCCGGGTGCCGTGAGGGGCCTGCTGATCCGGGACGCGGAGGTCGAAGGCCGGCGGTGCTCGGTCCGCGTCCGAGGTGGGCTGATCGAGGAGATCGCCCCGGCCCTCACGCGCGCGCCCGGCGAGGAGGCGTTCGACGCGGCGGGCGGGGCCCTGCTGCCCGGCCTGACGGACCACCACCTCCACCTGTTCGCCCTGGCGGCCGCGTTCTCCTCCGTACGATGCGGCCCTCCGGACGTCCGCGACCGTGCGGCGCTGCGCGCGGCGCTGCACCGGACCGCCGCGGACGGGCACGGCTGGATCCGGGGCGTCGGGTACGACGAACGGGTCGCCGGGGACCTCGACACCGCCGGACTGGACGCGCTGCGCGCGGACGTTCCGGTGCGTGTGCAGCACCGCAGTGGAGCGCTGTGGGTGCTCAACTCCCGTGCCGCCGAACGCGTCGGCCTCACGCACGGACGTCATCCCGGTGTCGAACGCGACACCGGCGGACGGCCCACCGGCCGGGTCTGGCGGGCCGACGACTGGCTGCGCGAACGGCTGCCCGAGGCCGCCGTGCCCCCGCTGACGGCGGTGGGCGACCGGCTGGCCCGTCACGGCATCACCGCGGTCACCGACGCCACCCCGAACCTGACCGCCCGGTCCGTCGACGCGCTCGCCGCGGAAGCGGACAGCGGCCGCCTGCCGCAACGGCTGCTGCTGCTGGGAGCGCCGCTTCGTCGGGCTCCGGGCGGGCCCGGTGCGCCGCTCGGCACACCGCCGGTCGCGCGGCCGGGGCCGGTGCCGGGGCCGTGGAAGATCGTCCTCGCGGACTCCGGGCTGCCGGACCTCACCCTGCTGACCGAGGAGATCGACGCCGCGCACCGGCTGGGCCGTGCCGTGGCCGTGCACACGGTCACGGCGGTGTCGCTCGCCCTCCTGCTCGCGGCGCTGGAGCAGACCGGCGTGCTCCCCGGCGACCGCGTCGAACACGCCGCGGTGGTACCGGCGGAGGCCGTGCCCGTCGTACGGCGCCTGGGGCTGAGGGTGGTGACCCAGCCCGGCTTCCTCGCCGACCGGGGTGACGCGTTCCTCGACGCCACCCCGCCCCATGAGCACGCCGACCTGTACCGCTGCGCCTCGTTCCTGCGCGCCGGGGTCCCGCTGGCCCTGTCGAGCGACGCACCGTACGGGCCGCTCGACCCCTGGTCCGTGATCCGGGCCGCCACGACGCGCCGGGTCCCCGGCGGGCGTACCGCGAACCCCGCCGAACGGGTCACCGCCGCCGCGGCGTTGGCGTCGTACCTCTCACCGCCCCGCTCCCCCGGTTCCCCTCCCCCTCGGCTGCGCGGCGGCTCGGCCGCCGACCTCGTCCTGCTGTCCGTGCCGCTGGCCGTCGCCCTGTCGCGTCCGTCGGCCGAGCTGGTGCGGCTCACCGTCGTCGACGGCCGGGTCCGCCATGCCCGGCCCTGAACCGCCCCTCGGGTTCTGCCCGTTCATCAGGGCGAGGGCGGCGCGCGCGGCCGGCAGGACGATGTCGGGGACGGCGCCGGCGGTCTCGGCGACGTCGGTCGCCAGCCGGACGTCCTTGCGGAGCAGGGGGCCGGCCCTGTCCCCGAACCGGTCCAGGGTGCCGCCGGCCGCCGCCACCCGGTTCAGTGCGAAACTGCCCGCGCTGCCGTGGGCGAGGACCCTGGCGAGGGCCTCCGGGTCGATCGCGAGGCCCCGGCCGAGGGCGAGGGTGTCGGCGGCGGTGGCCAGATTAGCGGTGAACAGGACGTTGTTGAGGAGCTTGGCCAGTTGTCCGGTGCCGAGCGGCCCCATGTGCACGACCGGGTCCGCGTAGGTCGCGAACACCGGACGGCAGTAGGCGACGGTGCCGGGCTCGCCCCCGGCCATCAGGACCAGTCTGCCGCGGGCGGCCGCCGGGCCACCGCCGCTGACCGGGGCGTCGACCAGGGCGACGCCGTGGGTGCGGGCCCGGTCGGCCAGGCGGCGGCAGGTGTCGGGATGGACGGTGCTGTGCACGGCGACCACCCCGCCCTCGCGCAACCCGGCCAGGACGCCGTGCTCGCCGGTGAGGATCTCCTCGACGTCCGCGTCGTCGACGACGCAGACGCAGACCAGGTCGCTGGCCGCGGCCAGGTCCGCGGGGGAGGCGGCGCGTGCGGCCAGGGTGTCACCGAAGGGGACGAGGGTGGCGGGCCGGCGGGCCCACAGCGTCGTCCGGTAGCCGGCGTCCACGATCCTGCGGGCCATCGGGGCGCCCTGGCTGCCCAGGCCGATGAATCCGACGCGCATCAGCGGGCCTCCTGCTCGGCGGGTTCGGGACCGGGCGCCGGTTCCGGCGTGGGCGTGGGCGCGGGCGTGGGGCGCCAGAACACGGCGAGCAGGCCCGCGGTGGCCACCGCGGCCACGCCGAGGGCGAGGCCCGCGCCCGTCCAGCCGTCGAGGCCGAGGCCCGCCGCGTGGTCCAGCGAGGCGCTGCCCGGGCCCAGGACGGCCAGCGCCAGGGCGGTGACGGCGAGGGTGAGGACGTACTCGTAACCCTCTCTGAAGACGAAGAAGCCGTTGGGCCGGTGGGCGAGGAGGCCCGCGACCAGCATCACCGACAGGACGGCCGCGCAGGCCAGCGGGGTGAGCAGTCCGGCCAGCAGCAGCACGCCGGCACCGGCCTCGGTGACCACGCTCAGCCACGCCTGGAGTGTGCCGTGGGTGAGGCCCAGGCCGGTGAACCAGCGGGCCGTGCCCGCGATCCGGCCGCCGCCGCGCCAGTGGTTGAGGCCGTGCGCGATCATGACGACGCCCAGCACCAGGCGCAGCAGCAGTGCGACGGCATCGGTTTGGTTCATCCCGCTCTCCCTTGTCGTGGCGGCAGGGCGTAGCCGGTCTCCCGGGCCACCGCGCACTCCTCGGCGAACGACAGCACCCTGAGGTGGTAGGCCCGGGCCGAGTGCCCGAGGCTGAGGTTGTGTCCGGCGTCGCGCTGTTCGTGGACCCGGACGCGGGGCGACGCCGTGAAGAGGGAGGCGATGTCGGCGAGGGCGGCGGGGCCGGAACTCCACACCTCCTCGTGGTCGCCCAGGGTGAAGTGCACGGGTACGCGTACGCGGGCCGCCAGGTCCGGGAACTCGTACCGCCAGCCGCGGGCGGCGGACTCGTAGGCGGGCGAGGCGGCGGCGATGCTCGCGCCGCCGTGGACCTCCGGCGGGTAGAGGTGGCTCGCGCCCCAGAGGGCTTCGCGGAGCCGGTCGCGGGCCCGGCCGGGGCGGCGCAGTTCCTCGTCGCCGCTCTCCAGGAAGCCCACCGAGCGCGGGTGGTGGTGCCGTCCGGTGCCGGCGATCTCCAGGCCCAGCAGGGTGCGTCCGCGCTCGTCGGCGGCCATCCGCACGGCGAGTTCACCGCCGGCGGAGTGGGCCGCCAGGAACACCCCGCCGCCCGCCGGGCGGACGGCGAGCAGCCGGTCCAGGGCCGCGTAGGCGAGGTCGACCCGCCGGGCCGGGTCGGTCAGCCGGGGCGCGTGGGGCAGGGAGGCGCCGTAGCCGGGCCGGTCGAGGGCGACGACCGTGAAGCCGAGGGCGGCTCCGGTGCGCAGCAGCGAGAGCCGAGGGTGGCCGGGGCAGTCGAAGTAGGCCGAGTCGGTGCCGCCGCCGTGCAGGGCGAGGACGACGGCGCGTGGCTGTCGTACCCAACTCGCCCGGTAGGAGAGGGAGATGTCGTCGACGCGCACCGCGCCGGACACCACGTCCGGATGGCTTTCTGTCACGTGTCCGTCCTGAGGAGAATGGCCCCGCCGGGCGTCAGCCCGCCGGTACTGACCACCGCCACCCGGGCCCCGGGCACCTGGCGGGCGCCGCCGTCGCCGCGCAGTTGGACGACCGCCTCGTGGACAAGCCCCATGCCGTGGGTGCGGCCGTGGGAGAGCTGGCCGCCATGGGTGTTCAGGGGCAGTACGCCGTCGCGGGCGATGTTCTTGCCGCCGTCCAGGAAGTCCTTCGCCTCGCCGATGCCGCAGAAGCCCAGCGCCTCGATCCAGGACAGGCAGTTGAAGCTGAAGCCGTCGTAGAGCTCGGCCACGTCGACGTCGGCGGGGCGCAGGGAGGTACGGGTCCACAGGTGGGCGGAGGGTCCGAGGGTCTGGGGTTCGTGGGTGAGGGTGCTCTGGTCCCATTCGATGCGTTCGGTGATCCGGGTGCCGACGGCCTCCACGAGGACCGGTGGCCTCGCGAGGTCGCGTGCGGTGTCGCGGGCCGAGACGACGACGGCGACGGATCCGTCGCAGGGGACGTCGCAGTCGTAGAGGCCGAAGGGGGTGGTGATGGGGCGGGCCTGGAGGTAGTCGTCCATCGTCATCGGGGCGCGGTAGATCGCGGTGGGGTTCAGGGCCGCGTTGGCGCGCTGGTTGAGGGCGATCCAGCCGAGGGTCTCGCGGGTGGTCCCGTAACGGTGCATGTGCCGCTGGGCGTTCTGGGCGAGGGTATGGGCGGCGGAGGTGGCGCCGAAGGGCTTGAGCCAGCCGGGGTCCGCGCCGCCGGCCACGGGGACCCTGCCCTCTTTGACGAGTTCGGCGTGGCTGGACTCCCACACGGTGCGGAAGCAGAGCACATGGCGGGCGAGGCCGCCGGCCACCGCGAGCATCGCCGAGATCAGGGAGCCGCCGGGGCCGAAGGTCTCGCTGCCGCCGTTGTGCCAGGTGGGGCGGATACCGAGGGCCGCCTCCAGGGCGGTGACGCCGCCCTCGGCGAAGCCGCCGTAGGCGCCGGCGCCCGGGTAGCTGGCCAGCCCGTCGATGTCGTCCAGCGTGAGTCCGGCGTCGGCGACGGCGGCCTCGCAGGCCTGGACGGTGAGGGAGAGCGGGTGGATCCTGAGCCGGCGGCCGAGCGGGGAGGCGCCGATGCCGGTGAGGGCGACGTCGTCCTCGAACCTCCTTGTGCTCCGCGTCGGTCGTATGCGGCGCGTCGTCTGGCCCGGTGCGGTCTCGTCGGCGGGGAGCGGTGCGGGTTCCCCCTGCTCGGCGGCCGGCCGGAACAGCGGCAGCCACACGTCCTCCCCGGCCCGCTCGAACACGGCTTCCATGCGCATGCCGAGGGCTAGTCCGCCGGGGTCGCACCCGACGGTGTTGGTGGTGAGCCGGATCCGGGGGTCCTCGTCGAGGGCGACCTGCGCGACGACGTACGGCGCCGGCAGGCCGGGGAGGCTGAAGCGGTGGCTGACGGTGAAGCCGATGAGGGTCGCCCGTCCGGAGACGGCCCGTACGCCCATCTCCCGTCCGCGGCAGTACCGGCACACGGGCTGCGGCGGGTGGATCAGGGCGGTGCAGGACGTGCACTCCTGGATCCGCAGCCGGCCGTCCGCCCCTGACGTCCAGAAGAACTGGTTCTGGTCGGTGACCAGGGGCAGCGGACGCCCTGGGGACGCGGCTGCCGGACCGGCCGGACCGGATTCCGGGGATGCGGCCACTCGTCGACTCCCTTTCAGCGTTCGGTCTTCGCCCGGCCGGGGCGTGTGGTCACCGGCTCGGCGAGCCGCTGCTCGTCGCAGGCCTTCTGGAGCGTCTCCAGCGTCTCGTCGAGCGAGGGGCCGAGGCGCCTGCCCGGGGTGAAGGCCGCCGGGAGGTGCCGCATGCCCTGGATGACGCCGATGGTCTCGTAGTGGACGGTGCCGTCGGGGTCGCAGCGGTAGTCCGGTATCCGGTCCAGCACGGCCGTCACCATCCGCTTGAACACCGTGCGGGCGACGTTCGAACCGATGCAGCGGTGGATGCCCAGGCCGAAGCTGCTGTGCCGGTTGCCCTTGCGGTCGAGGTGGACGCGGTCGGGGTCGGGGAAGACGGCGGGGTCCCGGTTGGCCATCGCCCAGGACAGCCACAGGCGTTCACCCTCCTCGAACCGCTGGCCGGCGATCTCGCAGTCCGCGGAGATGGTGCGGCCGTCGCCCGGCGCCGGAGTGAAGAAGCGCAGGAACTCCTCGGTCGCCGAGTCCAGCAGGGTGTCCCGTTCCCGGCTGAGCCGGTCCCGCTCACCGGGATGCTGCGACAGCCACTCCAGGGCGTGCGCGGTCAGTGCCGTGGTGGTGTCGAAGCCGCCGCCGACGAGCAGGGCCAGCACGCCGACCAGTTCCTCGTCGGACGGCCGCCGTCCGTGGATCTCGGCGTGTACGAGGGCGTCGACCAGACCGGGCCTGGGGTGCTCCCGGATCTCCAGCAGGGACCTGTAGAGGCTGCGGCCCATGTTCCGGCTCAGCTCCAGGACCCGTGCCATGTCGGGCGAGTGGGGCGGGGTGTAGACGGAGGCGTGGGCGGGCTCGTTGTAGACCGTCCAGTCCTTGAGCGGGATGCCCAGCATGGCGAGGGTGAGGACGGCCGGGACGACGTTGGCGAGGTCGTCGACGAAGTCGATGCGGCCTTCCTCGATCTTCTCGTCCAGACAGGCGCGTACGACCTCGTCGACGAAGGGGATCCAGCGGGCGACGGCCGCCGGGGAGAGGTAGGGGTTGAGCGCCTGGCGGTAGTGGCGCTGGCCGGGCGGGTCCATCTCCAGGAAGCCGCCCTGCTGTTCGCGGGAGCGGGGCGGCGAGGGGATGGTGATGCCCTTGTAGCCGCGCCGTTCGCCCTTGACGTCGTGGTCGTTGGAGAGGAACTCGGCCGCGCGGGCCAGTTCGAAGACCTCGCGGTTGCCGCTGGCGACCCAGTGGCCGCCGTGGGTGTCGGTCCAGGCGATGGGGCACTTGGCGTGCAGGTCGTGGGTGATCTCCTCGAACTGGTCGCGGTACTCCGGTGTGTGGCGGTCGAAGTGCACCCGGTGCTTCTTGCGGTCGTCGTCGGCGCCGGCCTCGCTCATGGCTCTGCCCTCCTTTCGGGGAAGTTCGGCTGGAGGTTCGGCTGGCTCAGAAGAGCTGGATGGCCCGTTCCGGGCAGGAGTGCGCGGCCTCCCGGACCTGCTCCTCCTGGTCGGCGGGGACTTCTTCGCCGACGGCCGAGGAGTGGCCGTCGATGTCGTCGAGCTGGAATGCCTTCGGAGCGATCATCGCGCAGAGCGTGTGGCCCTGGCAGCGCTCCGGGTCGACCCGTACCTTCACGGTGCCTCTCCCTGTTGACCTGGGGTTCAGACGGTGGCTCTCGGGGCTGGGCGGTGGTCGGTCGCCGTCGGCCCGGGGTCTCGGCGGTGGTCTGCTCCCCGTCGCCCTGGGGTTTCGGCGGTGGTTGGTCGCCGTCGGCCTGGGGTTTCGGCGGTGGTTGGTCGCCGTCGGCCTGGGTTCTCTGGGCTCAGCGGCGCCAGTCGTACCACTTGAGGTAGCCGCCGGCGTCCACCCGCAGCTGGGTTCCCGTGATGTAGCGGGCCTCGTCGGAGGCGAGGAAGAGCAGGGCGTTGCTGATGTCGCGCGGCTCCACGAACGGGATCGGCATGGCCTGCTGCACGGCGAAGGACGGCTCGGCGTCCGCGCGGGTGGGATGTTCGAGGTCGGGCCGGAAGGACTCGTACATCGACTCGTTTTGCAGCATGTGGGTGTCGACGTTGGTCGGGTGCAGGACGTTCGCGCGCTGGTTCAACGGGGCCAGGTTGCGGGCGAGTTCGTGGACGTACTCGGACAGCGCCCGCTTGGCGAAGGCGTACCCCGCGCCGCCCGGGTTGGCGCCCGGGGTCTGGACGATGCCGTGGTCCATCAGGGCCGCGGTGGAGCCGGTGGCGATGACGGAGGCGCCCTCGCGCAGGTCGGGGAGACAGACCTGGATGGTGTTGATGGTGCCGATCAGGTCGACGTCCACGGCGTCGCACCATGCTTGCAGCTTGGGTTCGCCGCGCAGCGGGGCGATGCCGGCCTGTGCCACCACGATGTCCAGGCCGCCGAGTTGTGCCAGGCCCGCGTCGAGGGCGGCGCGCAGCTGGGCGGTGTCGCGTACGTCGGCCTGCCGGGCGACGATGCGCCGCCCCTGTTCCTCGACCAGGCGGACGGTCTCCTTGAGGTCCTCGGGGGTGGCCATCGGATAGCGGACCGTCTCGTAGTCGCGGCAGATGTCCACCGCGATGATGTCGGCGCCTTCCTCGGCCAGCCGCAGGGCGTGGCTGCGCCCCTGGCCGCGCGCCGCGCCGGTGATGAACGCGACCTTGCCCTCGACTCGTCCCATGGGCGGTGTCCCTTCTTCGGTGGTTGTACTTCGTTCCCGGGCCGCGGGGTGGCCGGTGGTCGGGGTCGCGTCGTCGCCTCGGCTCCGGTGCGTGGCTCGCCTGCTCAGCCGCCGTTCCCCGGTACGGTCGCGTCGGACAGGGCGTCGAGGGCGGGGGCGAGGGCGCCGAGGTCGGCGCCGAGCTCGGCGGCGACCGCGTGCACGACGTCCATGTCCTTGCCGAGGAACTCCCTTGTCGCGCGGGCGAACTCGGTGACCGAGCCGTGGCGTACGACGCCGGCGAGCGCGCGGCTCGATGCGCTGCCGTGGGTGAGGGCGTCCAGCAGGAGGCTTTCGTCGACGCCCAGTCGGCGGCCGAGGCGGGTGGCGTGGGCGAGCAGTCCGAGCTGGCTCGCGAAGACGGTGTTGTTGACGAGCTTGACCCGTTGGCCGAAGCCCAGCGGTCCGACGTGCAGCACGGGGTCGGCGTAGCTGCGCAGTACGGGCCGGACGCGGGCGACGGTGTCGGCGGCGCCTCCGACGTAGAGGGTGATCCGGCCGGCCGTCACGTCGGGTGGGCCGCCGCTGACCGGTGCGTCGACGACGCCGATCCCGCCTGCCGCGGCCCGGTCCGCCACCGCCTGGACGGTCCGGGGGCTTCCGGTGGTGTGGACGACGAGGGTGCTGCCGCTCGGCATCGTGGTCAACAGCCCGCTGTCGAGGCAGACTTCACGCACCTGCCCGTCGGTGCGGACACACACCAGTACGACGTCCGCTCCCTCGCCGACCTGGGCGACGTCGGGGACGACCTGCGCGGGCTCCCGGCCGAGGGCGCGGCGGGCTTCGGGGGTCCTGCCGGTCACCCGTACCCGGTGGCCCGCCCCGGCGAGCCGTCGCACCACCGGCAGGCCCATCCGACCGGCGCCCACGACTCCGATCACAAGAATCTCCTTTCCGGATGCGAGAACCATACTTTCAGAAAGTTGACGCCGGAACCCCCTTCTTACGACTTTGTGTTGCTGCGCGACAGCGTCAAGACCACGTCTCCGACGACGTGACGCGGGATCCTCGGACGGGTAGGGTTCTCAAAATCGAGAACTTGGTTTCCGGCGTCCGGGAGGCGACGGGATGCCACTCCCGAACAGCGCCGGTCTGGAGGAGTTCATGGAGCGCAAGACCTTCGGGGAAGTGGTCGGATGAGCGGCGACGGCCCGCTGGCCGGAATACGGGTCCTGGAAGTGGCGATGTACGGGTTCGTCCCGTCCGCGGGTGCGGTGCTCGCCGACTGGGGCGCTGACGTCGTCAAGGTGGAACACGCCGTCAGCGGCGATCCGCAGCGCGGGCTGCGGCAGACCGGCACCTTCAGGGTGGAGGGCGACCCCAACCCCAACGTGGAGCACGCCAACCGGGGCAAGCGCAGCATCGGTCTGGACATGGCGCGGCCCGAGGGCAGGGAGGTGCTGTACCGACTGGCCGCACGCGCGGACGTGTTCCTGACCAGCTTCCTGCCCTCGGCGCGGCGGCGGTTCGGCATCGACGTGGCCGACATCCGGGAGGTGAACCCGAGGATCGTCTACGCCCGTGGCAGCGCGCTCGGCCCGCGGGGCGGCGAGGCGGACCGGGGCGGGTACGACATGACGGCGTTCTGGGCCAGGGCCGGCACGGCGGCCAGCCTGACACCGGCCGGCACGGAAGGGATGATCCCGCCGCCGGTGCCCGCCTACGGCGACACCATCTCGGGCACCAACCTGGCCGGGGGCATCGCGGCGGCCCTGCTCAAGCGCGAACGCACCGGCGAGCCGTCCGTCGTGGACGTCTCCCTGCTCGGCAGCGGGGTGTGGGCGATGGGACACGGCATCGCGCTCTCCCTCCACCTCGACAAGAGCTGGGTCGCGTCGCCGCCCGGGACCCACAACTCCCCCGCCAACCCGCTGACGGGGCTGTACCGCACGGCCGACGACCGCTATCTGTCGCTCGTGATGCTCCAGCCCGGCAAGTTCTGGGCGGACGTGTGCCGGCACATCGGCCGCCCGGAGCTGGCCGACGATCCGCGCTTCGCGACGGGCGAACGGCTCGCCGCGAACACGGAGGAGGCCGTCAGGATCCTGCGCGAGGTGATCGCCACGGGCACCCTGGCCGAGTGGTCCGAGCGCTTCGCGACGCTGGCCGGCCCGTGGGCGCCCGTGCAGGACTCCCTGGGGGCCGGCCGGGACGCGCAGGTCCGGGCGAACGAGTACGTCGTCCGGGCCGGTGAGCTCGAACTGGTCGCGAATCCGGTGCAGTTCGACGTCACCGCACCGCGGCTGGGCCCGGCGCCGGAGTTCGCGGCACAGACCGAGGAGGTCCTGCTGGAGCTGGGGCTGGACTGGGAGCGGATCCTGGCGCTGAAGGAGGCGGGGGCGGTGACGTGACCGGCACCGCCCGGACGGACGGCACGGCGGTCGTCCCGGCCTGGCCCTCTGCCACCGGAACGGGATTCTCGCTCACCGACAACGATCCCACAGGAACCGAGAGAAGGGCCGCATCCGTATGCCCGTCACCGTCACCGAACTGACCCCCACCACCGGCGTGGAGATCACCGGACTCTCCGGGAGCCGGCTGGTCGACCCCGGTGTCGCGGAGGAGTGCCTGACCGCGCTGGAGCGGCGCGGAGTGGTGATCTACCGCGAGGCCGACGTCGACGACGCCGACCTGGTCGCGTTCAGCAGGCTGCTCGGCGAGGTCGTCCCGCTGCCGATGGGCGGTCACCCGACCCACGGCGAGATCCAGCGGATCACCCGCGACCCGTCGAAGAGCCCGCTGGCGGCCTACCGCGAGTCCACCTTCTTCTGGCACATCGACGGCACGACGGAGCAGGTACCCAACAAGGCGACCCTCCTGACGGCACGCCAGGTGTCGGACGACGGCGACGGCGACACCGAGTTCGCCAACACCTACGCCGCGTACGAGGCGTTGCCCCGGGCCGAGCGTGAGGAGCTGGACGGCCTGCGCGTCGTGCACAGCTTCGCCGCCTCGCAACTGCTCGTGACACCGGACCCGTCGCCGCGGGAGCGGGCGGCCTGGGACCGCAACCCGGCCCGCGAGCACCCCCTGGTGTGGACCCGCGGCAGCGGACGCAGGTCACTGCTCATCGGCGCGACGGCGGGCGAGGTGACCGGCAGGCCGGCGGCCGACGGCCGCGCGCTGCTGGGCCGGCTCCTGGACTGGGCGACCCGGCCGGAGTTCACCCTGCGCCACCGCTGGCGCCAGGGCGATCTGGTGATCTGGGACAACACCGGAATGCTGCACCGCGCCCTGCCGTACGGCCCGGGGTCCGCCCGGCTGATGCACCGCACCTCGCTGCTCGGCGAGGAGGCGGTCGCATGAGCGAGCGGCGTACCGCCCTCGTCACGGGCGGCGGTTCGGGCATCGGGCGCGCGATCGCGCAGCGGCTGGCCGAGGACGGCTTCGCCACCGCCGTCCTCGACCTGAACGGGGAGGCGGCCGAGGAGGCCGCCGAGGAGTCCCGGCGCAAGGGGCACGTGGCGGTCGCCTTCGGAGGCGTCGACGTGTCCGACCGGGGGCAGGTGGACGCGGCGGTGCGGCGGGTGCGCGAGACGCTGGGCGGCCCGGTGCTGGTGCTGGTCAACAACGCCGGGATCAGCGAGGTGGGCCGGTTCCTGAAGATCACCGACGAGACCTGGAACCGGATCATGGCGGTGAACCTCAACGGGCCCTTCTATCTCTGCCAGGCGGTCGTGCCCGACATGCGGGAGGCGGGCTGGGGCCGGATCGTCAACATCTCCTCGTCGAGCACGCACTCGGGGCAGCCGTACATGGCGCACTACGTCGCCTCGAAGTCCGGGCTCGTCGGGCTCACCAAGTCCCTGGCCCTGGAGCTCGGTCCGGACGGGATCACGGTGAACACCATTCCGCCCGGTTTCATCGACACGCCGATGCTGCGCGACTCCGAGGAACGCGGTCTGCTCGGCGGGTCGGTGGACCACCACGCGGAGCTCACCCCCGTACGGCGGCCGGGGCGCCCCGAGGACATCGCGGCCGCGTGCTCGTTCCTGGTGTCGGAGGAGGCCGGGTACATCACCGGACAGGTGATCGGGGTCAACGGAGGCCGGAACACCTGAGTCCCGCGGGAGGGTGTCCCCCCTGGGTTTCGTCAACCCGCAGGGACACCCCCTCCCGCGCACGTGACGCAACCGGCGTGTCCGCACCCTCGCGCGCGCCCGCCGCCGAGCCGATGATGGCGCTGTGGCGAGAGGGACCCGGGGCACCGGCAGCTCACTGCCCGCGGCGCAGCGCCCGGTCCGCGGCGTCCCAGTGCGCGTCCGAGGCCCAGAGCCGGGCGAAGGCGTGCACCGCCTCGTCCGGCGAAGTGCCGCCGCCGACCACTTTCTTGATCTCCGCCGCGGGGCCGGTGGCGAGGGAACGCGCCAGCGAACGCCATTCCGTCCCGAAGGAGGCGCGCGGCACCACCCGGTCCACCAGGCCGGCCCGCTCCGCCTCGGCGGCGCCGAGCACGGCCCCGGTACCCGCGAGCAGCAGTGCTGTGCCGCGTCCGACCAGGACGGCGAGGCGTTCGGCGCCGCCCCAGGCAGGCATGATCGCGAGGGTCACCTGGGTGAAGCCGATCCTGATGTCGTCGGCCGCGACACGGATGTCGGCGGCGACCGCGACCTCGGCCCCGCCGCCCAGGGCATGGCCGTTGAGCGCGGCGACGACAGGGGCGGGAAAGCCGGCGATCCGGTCGCACAGGCCCCGCATCCGCCAGGCCATGGCCGCCGCCTCGTCCTCGGTACGGATCGCGGCGAGTTCCTTGAGGTCTCCCCCGGAGACGAACGCCCGGTCCCCGGCTCCCTTGATCACCAGTGCCCGCGCGCCCGCCGCCGCATCGAGCGCCTTCTCCAACTCGTCCATCGTGGCGAGCGAGATGGCGTTGCGGGCGTGCGGGCGGTCGATCGTGAGGACGGCCAGGCCGTCGTCCAACTCCAGGTCGATCACGCGATTCCCCTCTGGAGATATTGGCATTCTCGTTTTGCGAGAATAGCGTATACGCCGCTGATCAGCACCGTCCGATGCCTCGAAGAGCCGCCCGTCGCAGTGGAGGTAGCCGCAGATGCGAAAGATCCCCGTCGAGCTGGTGGAGCGCTATGAAGCCGAGGGCTGGTGGACCCGGGAGACGATCGGTGACCTGCTGACACGGGGTCTGGCGGCCGCGCCCGACACCGAGTTCCGGGTGCACTCGGGCGTCCGGCCCTGGGCGGGCACCTTCCGGGAGGTCGAGGCCGTCGCGCGCCGGCTCGCGGCCGGGCTGCGGGAGCGGGGGGTGGGGCCCGGTGACGCGGTGGCCTTCCAGCTGCCCAACTGGATGGAGGCCGCCGCGGTGTTCTGGGCCTCGGCGTTCCTGGGGGCGGCGGTCGTCCCGGTCGTCCACTTCTACGGGCGCAAGGAGGTCGGTTACATCCTCGACGCTGTCCGGCCGCGCGCCTTCGTCACCGCCGAGCACTTCGGCCACCTGGAGTTCCGGCCGGACCTGTGCGCGGACGTGCCGGTGGTGGCGGTGGTGGGCGAGGCGGTCCGGGGCCGGGCCCACGCCGAGCGCTTCGAGGACCTGCTCGGCGGCACCCCGCTCACCGGGACGCTCCCGGCCGACCCGGCCGGCACCGCCCTGATCGCCTTCACCTCCGGCACGACCCGCGACCCGAAGGGCGTCGTGCACAGCCACCGGACCCTCGGCCACGAGACCCGGCAGCTCGCCGCGAGCTACCCGCCCGACCGCGGCAGGCAGCTCACCGCGGCGCCCGTGGGCCACTTCATCGGCATGGTCAACGCCTTCCTGATCCCCGTCCTGGACGGCACCCCCGTGCACCTCACCGACGTCTGGGACCCGGCCCGGGCCCTGCGGCTGATGAGCGGCCACCAGCTCCACGTCGGGGGCGGGGCGCCGTACTACGTCACCAGTCTCCTCGACCACTGCGACTTCACCGAGGACCATCTGCGGTACCTGCGCTACGCGGGGCTCGGCGGATCCACCGTGCCGGCGGCCGTCACCACGCGGCTGGCCGGTCTGGGGATCCGGGTGTTCCGGGCGTACGGCAGCACCGAGCACCCCTCGATCACCTCGTCCCGGTACGACGCCCCCGAGCCCAAGCGGCTGTTCACGGACGGCACCGCGCTCCCGGGCGTCGAGGTCAGACTGGCCGAGGACGGCGAGATCCTCAGCCGGGGTCCGGACCTGTGCCTCGGCTACACCGACCCGGCCCTGACGGCGCGGGCGTTCGACGAGCAGGGCTGGTACCGCACAGGCGACCTCGGAGAGGTGGACGAGGACGGCTACCTCACGGTCACCGGCCGCAAGGCCGACATGATCATCCGGGGCGGCGAGAACATCAGCGCGCCGGAGGTCGAGGAGGTGCTCCTCACGATGCCGGGTGTCGCGGAGGCCGCGGTGGTCGCCGCTCCCGACGCCCGCCTCGGCGAGCACGCGGCCGGGTTCCTGCGCCTGCTGCCCGGCCACCCGATGCCCGAACTGGCCGAGATGCGCGCCCACTTCGAGCGGGCCGGCCTGGCCAGGCAGAAGTGGCCCGAGGAGCTGCACGAGGTGGCGGACTTCCCACGGACGGCGAGCGGCAAGGTGCAGAAGTTCCGGCTCCGTCAGGACATTGCCGTACGCGACTGAGGAGAATAGGATTCTCTCAAAACGCAAAGGAGGATTCCATGTCTTCGCGTGCGCTGCCGTATTTGCTCTTCGACGCGGACAACCACCTGTACGAGACCGAGGAGGCGCTGACCAAGTTCCTCCCGAAGCAGTACGCGGGTGCGATCGAGTACGTACAGGTCCGCGGCCGTACCAAGATCGCGATCCTCGGCCAGATCAGCGACTACATCCCCAACCCCACCTTCGAGGTGGTCGCCCGGCCCGGCGCCATGGAGGAGTACTTCCGCGTCGGCAACCCGGACGGCAAGTCCCGCCGGGAGATCTTCGGGGAGCCGATGCGCTCCGTGCCCGCCTTCCGTGAGCCGGGGCCGCGGCTGGAACTGCTCGACGAACTCGGCGTGCAGCGGACGCTGATGTTCCCGACGCTGGCGAGTCTCATCGAGGAGCGGATGCGGCACCACCCGGAGCTCATCCACGCCGTCATCCACTCGCTCAACGAATGGCTCCACGAGACCTGGTCGTTCAACTACAAGGACCGGATCCTCACCACCCCGGTGATCACCCTGCCGATCGTGGAGAAGGCGATCGCGGAGCTCGACTGGGCCGTGGAGCGCGGCGCGCGGGCGATCCTGGTCCGGCCGGCACCGGTGCCCGGGTACGGCGGCTCGCGGTCCTTCGCGATGGAGGAGTTCGACCCGTTCTGGAAGCGGGTCGTGGAGACGGGTGTGCTGGTGGCGATGCACTCGTCCGACAGCGGGTACTCGCGGTACGCCAACGACTGGGAGGGCAACAGCGCCGAGATGCTGCCGTTCAAGTCGAACGCCTTCCGCCAGGTGAACGAATGGCGGCCGATCCAGGACGCGGTGGCCTCCTGGGTGTGCCACGGCGCCCTGTTCCGCTTCCCGGAACTGAAGATCGCACTGATCGAGAACGGATCTTCCTGGGTGGCCCCGCTGCTCGACCAGCTCGCCGACGTGTACAAGAAGATGCCGGAGCAGTTCCTCGGCGACCCGGTGCAGGCGGTCAAGGACAGCATCCACGTCAGCCCGTTCTACGAGGAGAACCTGAGCGAACTCGTCGACCTCATCGGCGTGGACCGGGTGCTGTTCGGTTCGGACTACCCGCACCCCGAGGGCCTGGCGCGGCCGGCCTCGTACGTCGACGCCATCCAGGGGCTGAGCCAGGCCGACCAGGCGAAGATCATGGGCGGCAACCTGTCCCGGCTGATCCCCGCGTGACATGACGGCTCGTGCCACGTGGGACACCATCCCCCGGATGGTGCTGAGCGCGGCCGACCGCTTCGGTGCCGCCGAAGCGGTCGTCGACGGCTCCCTGCGTCTCACCTTCGCCCAGCTCACCGAGCGGGTGCGGGTGGCGGCGGGCGCCTTCGCGTCGCTGGGGGTGGGCAGGGGCGACCGGGTGGCGATCTGGGCGCCCAACTCCGCGGAGTGGATCGTGGCCGCTTTCGGGCTGCTGACCGCCGGCGGGGTGCTCGTCCCGGTCAACACCCGGTTCAAGGCGGACGAGGCGCACGACATCGTCGTACGCAGCGGCGCCAAGGCCGTACTGGTCGAACAGGGCTTCCTGGGCCTGGAGTTCACCGGGCCGCCCGGCGTCGCGGTGATCGACCTCAAGTCCGGCTTCCTGGACAGCGGTTCGCCGTTCGTGCGGGAAGTGCGCGGCGACGACGTGGCCGACATCGTCTTCACCTCGGGCACGACCGGCCGGCCCAAGGGCGTCATGATGACGCACGCCCAGACGCTCCGCCTGTACGCCGAGTGGTGCGACCTGGCCGATCTGCGGGAGGGCGACCGCTATCTGATCGTCAACCCGTTCTTCCACATCTTCGGTTACAAGGCGGGCTGCATCGCCTCCCTGATCCGCGGGGCCACGATCCTGCCGGTGCCGGTGTTCGAGGTGGACCGGGTGCTCGACCTGGTCGAGCGCGAGCGGGTGACCATGCTTCCGGGGCCGCCGACCCTCTACCACTCCCTTCTGGAGGCCCGGCGGGAGGGCGGCCGGGACCTGTCGTCGCTGCGGTGCGCGGTCACCGGGGCGGCCGACATCCCGGTGGAGCTGATCCGCCGGATGCGCGACGAACTCCCCTTCCGGTCGATCATGACCGGCTACGGCCTCTCCGAGGCCGGCACGGTCACGGCCTCCCGTCCCGGGGACTCCTTCGAGGACATCGCCACCACGGTGGGCACCGCCTGCGACGGCGTGGAGCTCCGGATCGCCGACGACGGGGAGGTGCTGGTGCGCGGCTACAGCGTGATGCGCGGCTACCTCGACGACCCGCGGGCGACCGCCGAGGCCGTCGACGGGGACGGCTGGCTGCACACCGGCGACCTCGGCACCCTGGACGCGCGCGGGCACCTGAGGATCGTGGGCCGCAAGAAGGACATGTTCCTCGTCGGTGGCTTCAACGCCTACCCGGCCGAGATCGAGGGTTTCCTGCTCGGCCACCCCGCGGTGGCGCAGGTCGCGGTGATCGGTGTGCCGGACGCGCGGCTGGGTCAGGTGGGCAAGGCGTTCGTGGTGCGGCACGGGCCGGTGACCGAGGCCGAGCTGATCGCGTGGAGCCGTGAGCGCATGGCCGGGTTCAAGGTTCCGCGGTCCGTGGAGTTCCGGGAGGAGTTGCCGGTGAACGCCACGGGCAAAGTGATGAAGGACCAGCTGCGATGACCGCGGAGATGACCACGGACGGGAACCGGGCCCCGATTCCTCCCGGAGAACGGAGATCACACGTGACGGCCTACCCCGTTGCCGCACCGACGGCGGAGATGTCACCGGCCCGGATCGAGCGGCTCGACGACGAGATCATCGCGCTCCTCGCCCGTCGGCGCGCGATGGCCCAGGAGCTCCCGCCGCCGGCTCGCGCCCGCGCCGCCGACCCGGCCTTCGCGGAGACCGTCCGGGGTGTCACGGACCGCTACCGGCAGGAACTCGGTGGCGCCGGTGAACTCGTCGCCCGCGCGGTCATGGTGCTGTGCGACCCCAGCCGCGAGGACTGAGGAGGGGTTCCCGGGAACCCCGGCCGGTGCGACGGTGTCCAGGTCGGTTCGGATCGGAGGCAGCGAGCAGACCGCCGACGGATCGACGTCGGCGCGGCGGGCCGGTCCGACCGAGCGGCCTGGCCGGGCGTCCGGACCGGGCGGCCGCTTCGGCCTCCGCGCGGGCGCTTCTCAGTAGGACCGGGGCAGCCCCAGTACGTGCTGGGACACGTAGTTCAGCACCATTTCCTGGCTGACGGGGGCGAGCCGCAGCAGCCGTGACTCGCGGAAGTAGCGTTCGACGTGGTACTCGCGGGCGTACCCCATGCCGCCCAGTGTCTGCACGGCGCGGTCGGCGGCCTGGAAACCGGCGTCGGCGCACAGGTACTTGGCCATGTTGGCCTCGCGGCCGCACGCCAGCCCCCGGTCGTAGCGCCAGGCGGCGTTGCGGGCCATCAGGCGGGCGGCGTCCAGGCGGGTGAGGGCTTCGGCGAGCGGGAAGGCGATGCCCTGGTTCTGGCCGATGGGGCGGCCGAAGACGACCCGGTCGCGGGCGTAGCGGGTGGCCGCGTCCAGGGCGGCACGCCCCAGGCCCAGGGCCTCGTGGGCGAGCAGGATGCGCTCGGGGTTGAGGCCGTCGAGGAGGTAGCGGAAACCCTCGCCCTCCTCGCCGATGCGGGCGCTCGCCGGGACGCGCAGACCGTCGATGAAGATCTCGTTGGAGGCGACGGCGTTGCGGCCCATCTTGGGGATCGGGCGGATGTCCATCGCCGTGCGGTCGACGTCGACCAGGAACACCGAGATGCCCTTGGTGGGCTTGTCGACCTGGTCGCGCGGGGTGGTACGGGCGAGCAGGACCATCTTCTGGGAGTCGCCCGCCTTGGTGATCCAGATCTTGCGGCCGTCGATCACGTAGTGGTCGCCGTCGCGGCGGGCGAAGGTGGAGATGCCGGTGGTGTCGGTGCCGGCGTCGGGTTCGGTGACGCCGAAGCAGACGTGCAGGTCGCCGGTGGCGGCGTGCGGGAGCACCTCGCGGCGCAGCTGCTCGCTGCCGTGCCGGGCCAGGACGTTGAGGCCGAAGATGGTCAGGTGCATGGTGCTGCACCCGTTCATGCCGGCACCGGAGGCGGCCACCTCCTCCAGCAGGAGCGAGGCCTCCAGCACGCCGAGTCCGCCGCCGCCGTACTCCTCGGGGACGGCGATCCCCAGCCAGCCCGCCTTGGCGAAGGCGTCGTAGAAGCTCCAGGGGAACTCGGCCCGCTCGTCCTGCGCGGCCCAGTACCCGGGCCCGAAGGAGGCGGCCAGCTCACGGACGCCGGCGCGGATGTCCTCCTGCTGTTCGGTCAGCTCGAAATCCACACGGCCCCCCTGGGACACGGCCTTGGGCGAACACAACCCGGAACCCACCCATGGAGAATGGGTGGAGAATGGAGTTTCCTTCTCAGTAGAATATCGTTCGCAGCCGGGGAGCGGAAGAAAGGGCGTGCTGTGAACATCGCGATGCTGCTCGACATGGCCGTGGCGGGTGATCCGGACCAGGTGGCGATCGGGCCGCGCGGATCCGGGACGACCACGGCGCAACTCCGCCGTACCGCCGCCGGGGTCGCGGCCGTCGTCCACCGGTCCGGGGCCCGGGAGCTGGTGTTCGCCGGGGTCAACGGTCCGGCGTTCCCGGTGCTGTTGTTCGGCGCGGCGCTGGCGGGTGTGCCGCTGGTCCCCGTCAACTACCGGCTGTCGGCCGATGCGTTGACCGGCCTGCTGACCCATACCGAGCAGCCTCTGGTGGTCGCGGACGCGGCCGTCGCGGGGGTGTTCGCCGGGGCCGGGCCGCGGGTGTACACCCCCGAGGGCCTGCTGGCCGAGGCGGTCTCGGCCGAGCCGGCCGAGGGTCTGGAGGCGGCCGCGGACGACCCGGCCGTGCTGCTGTTCACCAGCGGGACCACTGCCGCGCCCAAGGCCGCGGTGCTGCGTCACCGGCACCTGACCGGTTACGTCCT
Source organism: Streptomyces humi (assembly GCF_001005085.2). GTDB lineage: Bacteria > Actinomycetota > Actinomycetes > Streptomycetales > Streptomycetaceae > Streptomyces > Streptomyces humi. The sequence continues at coordinate 111,753 of NZ_LBMU02000088.1, read as the reverse complement.
GGGGACCGTGGAGTTCGCCGCCGCCACTCCGGACGACACCGTCCTGGCCGCGGTCCCGCCCTACCACGTCGCGGGCGTCGGTTCCGTGCTCAGCAACCTCTACGCCGGCCGCCGGATGGTGCACCTCGGTGCCTTCGAGCCGGGCGCCTGGCTGGAGCTGGTCCGCTCCGAGGGCGTCACCTCCGCCATGGTCGTACCGACCATGCTGGCCCGTGTCGTGGAGCACCTGGACGGCCGCCCGGCCGAGGTGCCGACGCTGCGCGCGCTGGCGTACGGCGGTGCGCGCATGCCCCTCCCCGTCCTTGAGGCGGCCCTGCGGGCCTTCCCGGACACCGGGTTCACCAACGCGTACGGGCTCACCGAGACCAGCTCGACCATCGCGCTGCTGGGCCCCGACGACCACCGCGCCGCGCTGGCCTCCGGCGATCCCGCCGTCCGTGACCGGCTGCGCTCGGCCGGGCGCATGGTGCCGGGCGTCGAGGCGCAGATCCGGTACGAGAGCGGGACCGTGGCGGCGGCCGGGGGGCCGGGGCAGCTGTGGGTGCGCGGTCCCCAGGTGTCCGGCGAGTACCGGGGGGCCGCCGCGCCGCTGGACGCGGACGGCTGGTTCCCCACCCGCGACCTGGCCCGTTTCGACGCCGACGGCTACCTGTTCGTCGAGGGCCGCGCCGACGACACCATCATCCGCGGCGGCGAGAACATCGCTCCCGCGGAGGTGGAGGACGTTCTCCTGCGGCATGCGGCCGTGCGTGAGGCGGCCGTGGTGGGCGTGCCGGACGAGGAGTGGGGCGAGCGGATCGCCGCGTTCGTCGTCGTCCACGAGGGGGCGGCCGTCGACGCCGAGGCGCTGCGCGAGTGGGTGCGGGGGCAGCTGCGCGGTTCCCGGACACCGGACGTGGTCGTGTTCCGCGCGGAACTGCCGTACACGCCCACCGGGAAGCTGCTGCGGCGCGAGCTGCTGACGACGATACGGAAAGGGTGACGCGGGTGACGACCTTCGCCGAGCTTCATGATCTGACGGGCAAGGTGGCCGTGGTCACCGGTGGTTCGCGCGGTATCGGGCGGGCCATCGTGCAGACGCTGGCGGAGGCCGGCGCCGACGTCGTCGTCGCCTCCCGAAAGGGCGAGGCGTGCCGGGCGGTGGCCGAGGAGGTACGTGCGTCGACCGGGCGCCGGACCGTCGGCGTCGCCTGCCATGTCGGCCGCTGGGACGACTGCGAGCGGCTCGTCACCGAGACGGTGGAGCGGTTGGGCGGGCTGGACGTGCTCGTCAACAACGCCGGCATGTCCCCCGTGTACGAGAGTCTCGACGCGGTCAGCGAGGAGTTGTACGACAAGACTCTCGCGGTGAACCTGAAGGGGCCGTTCCGGCTGGCGGTCCTCGCGGCCAGGCACATGGCCGGGCACGGCGGCGGCTCGATCGTCAACATCGGTACGGCCGGGTCGCTGATGGCGAGCGTCCACGAACTCCCGTACGCCTGTGCCAAGGCGGGACTCAACGCCCTGACGGTGGGGCTCGCGGAGGCGTACGCGCCGAAGGTGCGGGTGAACGCCATTCTCCCCGGGCCGGTGCTCACCGGCGCTCACCAGGCCTGGGCGGCCGAGGACTTCGACCCGTCGTTCGTGCCGTTGGGCCGGCTCGGGCAGCCGGACGACGTGGCGCCGCTGGCGCTGCACTTCGCCAGTGCCGCGTCCAGCTTCACGACCGGCGCGATCGTCCGCGTCGACGGGGGCATCACGCGGAAGGTGTGAGCGCCGCGCCACGGCATGCGGGTGGGCGGTGGCTCCGGCCGGAGCCACCGCCCTCCCGTCCCCCTCGCGCGGTCCGCTCAGGACCGGGCGGCCTCCTCGTGCCGGTGGACCTGACCGCCCTTCATCACGAACCGCACGTCCTCGGTGACCCCGATGTCCGTCAGCGGGTCGCCGGGGACGGCGATGACGTCCGCCAGGAGGCCGGGTTCGAGGCGGCCCCGGTCCTCGGCGTCGATCAGCGCGGCGGCGGTGGTCGTCGCCGCCCGCAGCGCCGCGAGCGGGGTCATGCCCCGGTCGACGAGGGCGAGGAGCTCACGGGCGTTGCGGCCGTGCGGGATGGCCGGGGCGTCCGTGCCGCAGGCGACGCGCACACCGCGCTCGATCGCGCGCCTGGTGGTCGCCTTGGCGCGCGGGAACACGTCGGCGGCCTTGGCCTGGAGTTCGGGTGCGGCCGTGGAGACGTCCATGCCGTCGGCGATGTAGGTGGTGGCGACCAGGAAGGTGCCGCGTTCCACCATCAGGTCCAGCGTCTCGTCGCCGGCCAGGAAGCCGTGCTCGATGCAGTCGATGCCCGCGGCCAGCGCGGCCCTGACGGCCCGGTCGCCCATGCAGTGCGCGGCGACCTTGAGGCCGGCCCGGTGGGCCTCGTCGGCGATGGCGTGCAGTTCCTCGTCGGAGTACTGCTGGGCGCCGGCCGGGCCGGTGTGGGACATGACTCCGTTGGAGGCGCACACCTTGATGACCCGGGCGCCGTGCTTGATCTGGTAACGGACCGCCTTGCGCACCTCGGCCACCCCGTTGGCGATCCCCTCCTCGACCGTCAGCGGCATGATGTGCGGAGCGAGCGCCTGGAACATGGTCGGGTCGAGGTGCCCGCCGGTCGGCGTGATGGCGTGGCCGGCCGGGACGACCCGCGGCCCCTCGATCCAGCCGAGGTCGATCGCCTTCTTCAGCGCCACGTCCAGCAGCAGGCCGCCGGTCTGCACGAACAGACCGAGGTTGCGTACGGTCGTGAAGCCGGCCCGCAGCGTGCGGCGGGCGTTGGCGACGGCCCGCAGGGTGCGCACGGCGGGATCGTCCTGCACGGGGTTGAGGGGGCTGCGGTGGTCGGGCCCGCCGAGGAGCAGGTTGACCTCCATGTCCATCAGGCCGGGCAGGAGGGTGACGTCGCCGAGGTCGAGCTCGACGGTGCCGGGCGGCACGGTGGCCGGGGCGACGGCCGTGATGTGCTCGCCCTCGATCAGCAGGTCTCCCGGCTCGGCCAGTTCGCCCTTGTCGATGTCCAGCATGCGGGCGGCCCGCAGCCGTACCGGCGGCCGCGGGGGGCGCGGACGCGGCATCAGGCACCTCCCGGGACGCGGCTCACTCGCATGCCGCTCACACCGCCGGTTCCACGACGGAGTCGATGCTCGCCGCGCCGGTGTCCGGCACCTTGGGCTGGCGCCAGGCCTCCACCGAGAACGCGACGGTCACCAGCGCGCAGAACAGCCACAGCAGGTGTTTGTCCTCCTCGGAGATGTCCGCCATGGTGACCCGCTGGAGGTAGTCCGTGCCGGAGGCCAGAAGCGGGAACGCGGTGTCGTAGAAGGCGTCGAGCTCGTCCATGGTGCTGGCGATGCGCTTGGCGTACCGGGCCTTCTCGGTGGGGACCGCCCAGTCGGCGAAGGGTTCCAGCGCGGCGAACTCGGCGGGGAAAACGGTGGCCATGGTTCGGTCTCCTCGGGTCAGCTCGCGGCGGGGGCGCCTGCGGTGCGCTGCTGGTACTCACGGACGTACTGCCGGGCGGTGCCGTGCAGATGGCGCAGAAGAACCTCCTGGTCGTTGAGCGGGAACTCCCCTACCGTGCGTGACTCCAGCATGGTCTGCGTGGCCTCGAGGGTGTTGCCGTCCTGGAGGCCGTACTCCTTGAAGGAGACGACGGCCAGCTCCTGCTGGAGCCGCTGGAAGGCGTTCTCGGGCGGCACGAAGTAGCAGGTCGCCTCGAAGACGTGGGTGTTGTACGCGGTCGGCCAGTAGTGGTAGGTCAGGACCCAGTTCGGCCGCCAGATCAGCAGCATGAAGTTGGGGAAGAACACGAAGGAGTCCATGCCCCAGCGCGGGTCCCGGGTGGGGTTGACGGCGGGCGGCAGCTCTTCGGTGGTGAGCCCGATGTCGGGTGCCTCCCACGGTCCGAACAACCCGCTGCGCAGGGCGCCTTCGATGGGCTTGACCATCTTGCGGTCGTGCGGTGGGGCGATGCCGCCCCAGGAGGAGACCATGCTGTGCGGTCCGTCGACGTCGTAGTGCAGCGCCTCGTAGCCGTACTTCTGGATCTTGCGGGCCTCGTCGGAGACGTACTGGCCGGCGTGCAGGATCGGCGCATGGTAGAACTCGGCGAACGCGTCGATGAACAGTTTCCAGTTGGCGCCGATCTCGGCGCGGTACGTGTGCGCCTGGGTCATCTTGTGGAACGGGTAGCCCTCGATACCCTTGGCGAACTCGCCCAGGTACTCCCGTAGCGGAGTGCTGTTGTCGGGGTCGAGGTTGACGAAGACGAACCCCTCCCAGATGTCGGTCTGCACGGCCTTGAGGCCGTACCGGGACTTGTCGAGGTCGAAGAACTCCTGCTCCTGCTGGACGAAGGCCAGCTTGCCCTCCAGGTCGTAGCGCCAGGCGTGGTACTTGCAGGTGAACTGGCGGCAGACCCCGCTGGTCTCCTCCCGTGGGAAGTCGTTCCAGACGAGCTTGTTGCCGCGGTGCCGGCAGATGTTGTGGAAGGCGCGCACCTCGTCGTCCATGCCGCGCACCACGACGACCGAGGTTCCCGCCGCGTCCAACTCCTTGGTGAAGTAGCTGCCGCGTTTGGGGAGTTTCTCGACTCGGCCGACGTTCAGCCAGGTGCGCTTGAAGATGGCGTCCCGCTCCAGCTCGTAGTGGGCCGGCGTGATCGAGTCCTCGTACGACACCGGCTCCGTGCCGATCTCCAGGTGGGCGGTCCAGCTGCCCGCCTCGGGCTTCTTGAAGTGCGCCATGGGGTCCGGTCCTCCAGTCGCTTGATCGGAGGAGACCTACGATAATCTCAGTCTCTCCTACCGAGAATGCTATTCTCGTCTCGGATCGGCCGTCAAGTCAGCCGCCTGTCAGGAAAGGCGCGGGAGGCCGCGGCGGACTCGGCGGCCGATCGCCCGCAACCGGCCACGAACCCGCGACGCCCGTCCGCGGGAGCGTCAGGATCCGTCCGTGAAGGGGAAGATCCGGGTGAAGTCGGCCCCGGGTTCGGCCCGGGCGAACCGCTCCCACACGTTCCCGGTCACCTGGGCGATCGCGGCCGCGCCCCCCTGCTCCCCCACCGCGCGCAGGTACAGCCGTACGTCCTTGTCCATCAGGGAGTTGGTGAAACCGGCGGCATAGCGGCCGGTGAGGACCTGGGCCGGGAACTTGTCCCGGCTCGCCGCGCTCTGGCCGCTGGACTCGTTCAGGACGTCGAGCATGGTGGCCATCTCGAGTCCGGCCGCGACCCCGAAGGCGACGGCCTCGCTGGTGGCGGCGAGCGCGGTCGCGGCCAGGAAGTTGTTGGCCAGCTTGAGGGCCTGGGCCGGGCCTGGCCGGTCGCCGACCCGGCGACGCCGGTCGCTGAGCCCGGCCAGTACGCCCTCGGCGCACGCACAGGCCTCGTCCGCCCCGGCGTACATGACGGTGAGGGTACGGGCGCGGGCTCCGGCGACCCCGCCGGAGACAGGGGCGTCGACGTAGCCGACGCCGCCCCCGGCGAGCAGTGCGGCGACCGCCCGGGCAGCGGCCGGACCGACGGTGGAGGTGTCGACGACGCACCGGACGCGCCGTTCGGGCACCGCCAGGATCTCCCGGGCCACCTGCTCACAGGCCGGGCCGTCGGGAAGGCTGAGCACCAGCACGTCGGTGCGGCCGGCCACCTCGGCGACCGAGGCGACGTGTACGGCGCCGGCGGGCGAGCGCCGCGGACCGAGCGCGTCGTGCGTCACGACCATGTGCCCGGCCGCCACGAGGTTGCCGGCGAGAACGCTGCCCATGTTGCCGAGCCCGACGAACCCGACACTCCCGCCGCTCACTCCCCCGGCACCGAGGGCCTTCCGGCGGATGCCGCGCGCGGTGCGCAGCGCGTCTACCTCTTCCGCCTCTTCTGCCTCTTCTACCTCTTCTGCCTCTTTCGTCTTTTTCATCTTTTTCGTCTCTTTCATGAATCTCCCCGGCAGTATGCGAGAATGGCGCTCTCTTAAATCTTATTCAGCATTCCACCAAGCAGAGAATTGTGCTACCGTCCCCGATCGTCAAGGTGCCGGTGAGAGGGGGCCGAACAGGCCGTGAACGACTTCGAGGCGATCGATTTCTTCCGGGACGAGAAGGTCGTCGCGGACCCCTACCCCTACTTCGACGCCCTGCGGGGACAGTGCCCGGTCCGTCGCGAGAACCACCACGACGTGATGATGGTGACCGGTTACGACGAGGCGCTACAGGTCTACAACGACACCGACGCGTTCTCCGCCTGCGTCTCGGTCACCGGCCCGTTCCCCGGGTTCCCGGTCCCGCTGGAGGGCGACGACGTCAGCGAGCTGATCGAGCGCCACCGGCACGAGCTGCCGATGAGCGACCAGCTGCCCACTATGGACCCGCCGGTGCACACCGACCACCGCGCCCTGCTCATGCGGCTGATCACGCCGAAGCGCCTCAAGGAGAACGAGGCGTCGATGTGGCACCTCGCCGACGGGCTGCTGGAGACGTTCCTCGCGGCGGGCAAGGGGGAGTTCATCAGCGGGTTCGCCGGGCCGTTCACGCTGCTGGTCATAGCCGATCTGCTCGGGGTGCCCGGAGAGGACCAGCAGGAGTTCATGGACCGGCTCCAGCGCCGCCCGCAGGACGGCGGCGGCATCGGCAGCACGGGCGACGACACCCTGCACCACTCGCCGCTGGAGTTCCTCTACGGCCGCTTCACGACGTACATCGAGGAGCGCCGCCGCGAGCCGCGCGCGGACGTGCTGACGGGCCTGGCGACGGCGACCTTCCCGGACGGTTCGACGCCGGAGGTCATCGACGTGGTCCGGGTCGCGGCCAACCTGTTCGCCGCCGGTCAGGAGACCACGGTCCGGCTGCTCAGCTCCGCGCTCAAGATTCTCGCCGAACGCCCCGAGCTCCAGCGGCTGTTGCGCACCGAACGCGACCGCATCCCGAACTTCGTCGAGGAGACGCTGCGGGCCGAGAGCCCGGTGAAGGGCGACTTCCGGCTGTCGAAGGTGCCGACCGCGGTCGGTGGCGTCGACATCCCGGCCGGGACCACGCTCATGGTGCTGAACAGCGCGGCGAACCGCGACCCGCGCCAGTTCGAGGACCCGGAGACCTTCGACGTCGGCCGCCCGAACGTCCGCCGTCACCTCGCGTTCGGCCGCGGCGCCCACACCTGTCCCGGCGCGCCCCTGGCCCGCGCCGAGGCCCGGGTGACCCTCGAACGGCTGCTGGACCTCACGTCCGACATCAGGATCGCCGAGCGGGTGCACGGTCCGGCGAACGCCCGCCGCTACCAGTACGTGCCCACCTTCATCCTCCGCGGCCTCACCCACCTCGACCTGGAGTGGAGCACGGCCCGGTGAAGGTCACCGTCGACGACGACCGCTGCCGCGGGCACGGGGTGTGCTGCACGGTCTGCCCCGAGGTCTTCGACCTGAGCGACGACGGCTACGCCGTGGTGGACACGCCCGAGGTGCCCGCCGAGCACGAAGAGGCGGTCCGCTCGGCCGCCGCCCTGTGCCCCGAGCACGCCATCACCGTGACCTGACGCCGAGGAGCGCCATGCCGAAGGGCTACGTCATCTTCACCGAGGCCGTCGACGACCCCGCGGGCATGGCCGCCTATGGCAGGGCAGCCGGCTTCTCCATCGCCGAGAGCGGCGCCGCCGTACTGGCCGCGGACCCCCGCCCGCAGGTTCTGGAGGGCAGCTGGCACGGCGACCAGACCGTCGTGCTCGAATTCGAGTCCGTCGAGGCGGCCCGGGCCTGGTACGAGTCGGCCGCCTATGCGGAGGCGAAGCCGCTGCGGCAGGCTGCGGCCCGCACCAACGCCGTGATCGTGGCCGGGTTCGCGCCCCGGACGACCGACGCCGGGTGAACACGGCCGGCCGGGGCTTCGCCCGACTCCCCTCCGCCTGACGGCGAGTCGGGCTTTCCCGGCCGGGGAGCCCCCGGCCGGGAAAGCCCTGCCCCGGTCAGGCCGGCGTGCCGCCAGGCCCGCGCGTACGCGCAGGTGCCGAGTCCGCGGGTCCGGGAGGCGAGGCCGGCCAGGGCGTCGCGGTCGGTGATGTCGAGGGGGTGCGGTTCGACGACGGTCGCGTGCGGGTCGGCCGAGAGGTCCTCCGCGGCCGTGGAAAGGGTCTTCTCGTCCAGGTCGACCATCAGCAGCCGGTCCACCGTGCCGACCGTGCGCCGCGCGCACTCCAGCCCCGTGCCGCGCCCGGCTCCGGTCACGATTCCCACGCTCGTCATCGGGTCTGTTCCTTCCCGAGCTCTTTCTCGACGGTCATGACGGCCTGAGGCCGGTCGCCCAGTACCGCTCCAGGACCGGCTGGAGCGCCCTGGTCACGAGTTCTACGCGCGGGCCGGTCTCGCCTCGGAGGAACGCCCAGTACGGAGTACCGTCCGGGCGGCGGCCGACGGCCTCGGACGCGTAGCCGCGCCGGGCGAGTTCGGCGGAGTCCGCGGCCACGTCGTCGGACCAGTAGCCGAGGTGGTGGATGCCGGAGTCGGCGGCCGGCTGCCACAGGGTGTCCGGGATGCTCAGGACGAGCTCCAGCCGGGGCACGGACATGGTGTACGTCGACCTGAGGTCGAGGACGGCGTCGCCGCCGGGCAGGCCGACCCGGGCCGGGGCGCCCAACTCCTCGCACCACCGGTGGCCGAACACGGCCGTCAACTCGGCCGCCGCGGCGGCGATGTCGTCGACGACGAGGCCGACGTGGAACTGGTCGGTCGCCTTCATTCTCCTGCTCCTTCGGGTGTGACCGTGCGCAGGCAGAAGCGGATGACGTGCTCGACGTCGGCGCCCGTCGGGGGCGTCCGTCGCCACAGGCGGTCGGCGAGCAGGCCGACCGTGGCGTGGGCGGCCAGGGCGGCGTCCAGGTCGGGGGCGGCGCTGCCGAGTTCGGTGTACGGCGCGCGGAGCAGGTCCGCGAGCAGGCCGGCGATCGAGGGCGGCCCGGCGAGGAACCCCTCCCCCACGCTCTGGGCGTTCCACATGACGGCGAGGGTCGTCGCGGCCGTGTCGGCGTCCGTCGCCTGCGAGAGGACGCCCTCGGCCCAGCGGCGCACCTTGCCCCGCGCCGTGCGCTCCTTGGCCATCTGGTGGGCGAGGTAGCCGCAGAGCTGCTGGGCGCCGTCCTCCATGATCGCGGCGACCAGGGCGTCCTTGGACCGGAAGTGCCGGTAGAAGGCCTCGTTGGAGAGTCCGGCCGCCGTCACGATGTCGGCGACGCGCGGGCGTGCGGTCGTGCCGAGGCGGCGCATGACCGCGCGTGCCGCGTCGAGGAGGGCGCGCACCTCATCGGCGTACTGGTCGGCGCGGCGGGCCAGGGCGCGCTGGGCTATCCGGTCGGCGATGCCGTCCGGCGGCCGGTCCGACACGTCGTCAGAAGCCGCGTTCCACAGCGAGGGAATTGTGTTCTCATCCACGAGAACGTTATTCTGGCACCCGCCGGAAGGAGACACAATGCCGTGGGACTTCGAGACAGACCCGGACTACCAGGCGCAGCTCGACTGGGCGGACGGGTTCGTGCGCGAGGAGGTCGAACCCCTCGACCTCCTCTGGGACGGCCTCCAGTTCACCCCGCCCGACGACAACCTCCGCCGTGTCCTCGACCCCCTCAAGAAGGAGGTGCGGGCGCGCGGCCTGTGGGCGACGCACCTCGGTCCCGACCTGGGCGGTGCGGGACACGGGCAGGTCAAGCTGTGTCTGCTCAACGAGATTCTGGGGCGCTCCTCCTGGGCCCCGATCGTGTTCGGCTGCCAGGCCCCGGACACGGGCAACGCGGAGATCCTCGCCCACTACGGCACGGCGGCGCAGAAGGAGCGTTACCTGCGCCCGCTGCTCGACGGCGAGATCTTCTCCTGCTACTCGATGACCGAGCCCCAGGCCGGGTCCGATCCCAAGGAGTTCACCACCCGGGCGGTGCGGGACGGCGGCGAGTGGGTCATCGACGGCTGGAAGTACTTCTCGTCCAACGCCAGGACGGCCGCCTTCTTCATCGTGATGGCCATGACCGACCCGGACGGGGACCCGTACGAGAGCATGTCGATGTTCCTGATCCCGGCCGAGACGCCCGGGATCGTCATCGAGCGGAACGTGGCACTGGCCGGTGAGCCCGAAGAACGGGGTTCTCACGCGCTGGTGCACTACGAGGCCGTACGGGTGCCGGCGGACGCGTTGCTGGGCGGCGAGGGGCAGGCGTTCGTCATCGCCCAGACCCGCCTCGGCGGCGGGCGGATCCACCACGCGATGCGCACGATCGGCCTCGCGACCAAGGCGTTCGACATGATGTGCGAGCGGGCACTGAGCCGGCACACGCAGGGCACGGTGCTGGCCGACAAGCAGTTCGTGCAGGGCCACATAGCCGACTCCTGGGCGCAGATCCAGCAGTTCCGGCTGGCCGTGCTGCACACCGCCTGGAAGATCGACAAGTACAGCGACTACCGCAGGGTCCGCAAGGACATCGCGATGATCAAGGTCGTGCTGCCGAGCGTGCTGCACGACGTCGCCCACCGCGCGATCCAGGTGCACGGCGCCCTCGGCGTGAGCGGCGACATGCCGCTGTTCCGGATGCTCCTGGGCGCCAGTGTCCTGGGCATCGCCGACGGTCCGACCGAGGCGCACAAGGTGACCGTCGCCCGGCAGGTGCTGCGCGACCACAAGGCCAGCGACGACCTGTGGCCGAGTGGCTACCTGCCCACGCGGCTGGCGGCGGCGCGGGCCAAGTACGCGGAGTTCCTGGAGCCGGCGACAAAGTGGGAGGCGGAGGCCCGGTGATCGACGTCGAGCGGCTGGCGGACTGGCTGGACGGGTCCGCTCTGCCCGGCAAGGGCGAGCCGGTCGAGCAGCGGTACGTCTCGGGCGGCGCGCAGAACGAGATCTACGAGATCCGCCGCGGCGAACTGCACTGCGCACTGCGCATCCCGCCGCCCACCGCGCCGGCCGCCCGCGACGGCGGCATCCTGCGGGAGTGGCGGATCACCGAGGCGCTGAACGGCACGGACGTCCCGCACACCGAGGCGATCGCCGTCTGCACGGACACCGCCGTCCTCGGCCGCACCTTCTACCTGATGGAGTTCGTCGACGGCTGGTCGCCCATGTCCGGCACCGGGGGACGCGGCTGGCCCGAGCCGTTCGGCACGGACCTGACCGCGCGGGCGGGGCTGGCGTACCAACTGGCCGAGGGGGCCGCCCTGCTGGGCCGGGTGGACTGGCGGGCGAAGGGGCTGCACGACCTGGGCCGGCCCGAGGGATTCCACGAACGCCAGGTGGACCGCTGGACCCGCTACCTGGAGCGGGTGAAGGGACGTGAGCTGCCCGGGTTCGACGAGGCCTCGGCCTGGCTGCGCGGGCACAAGCCGCTGGACTACGTCCCGGGCCTGATGCACGGCGACTACCAGTTCGCCAACGTCATGTTCCGGCACGGCGGCCCGGCACGGCTGGCCGCCGTCGTCGACTGGGAGATGGGCACGGTCGGCGATCCCAAGCTCGACCTGGCCTGGATGCTGCGCGGCTGGCCCGAGGACACCGGCGCCCCCGAGGCCGCCACCGTGTCCTATGTCGACCTGTTCGGCATGCCCTCGCGGCAACAGCTGATCCAGCACTACGCCGAGGTGTCCGGCCGCCAGGTCGACGACATGGACTACTACGACGTCCTCGCCCAGTGGAAGCTCGCCATCGTGCTGGAACAGGGCTTCCAACGCGCCGATGACAACGAGAAGTTGCAGGCGTTCGGCCCGATGGTGCTCCGGCTGATGAAGTCGGCCGCAGACCTGGCGGAGTCGACGGCCTACGGGAAGTGACGCGCTGAGCTCCGCGGCCGCGACCGGCGGCCGCGGCACTCCCGTGTTCCCAGCGCTGTTCTCACAGCCCCAGCGACTTGGCGATGATCACCTTCATGACCTCGCTGGTACCGGCGTAGATCCGGGTGATCCGGGCGTCGGCGTACAGCCGGGCGATCGGGTACTCCGTCAGGTAGCCGTAGCCGCCGAAGAGCTGGAGGCAGCGGTCGACGGCGCGGGCCTGCGTCTCGGTGCAGAAGAGCTTCACCTTCGCCGCGTCGGCGCCGGTGAGTTCCCCGTCGACGAGGTCGAGGACGGCGCGGTCGAGCATGGCCTGGGCGGCCTCGATCTCGGCGGCGACGGCGGCGAGTTCGAACTTGGTGTTCTGGAAGGACGCCACGGACCTGCCGAAGACCTCGCGTTCCCTGACGTACGCGATCGTCGTGTCCAGCGCGGCCCGTGCCTGCGCGACCGAGCCGACGGCCACCGTCATCCGCTCCTGCGGGAGGTTGTGGCCCAGGTAGCCGAAGGCGGCGCCCTCCTCCCCCAGCCGGTTCGCCACCGGGACGCGGACGTCGTCGAAGGCCAGCTCGACGGTGTCCTGGACCTTGATGCCCATCTTGTCGAGGACCCGCCCCCGGGTGAACCCGGGCATCCCGTCCTCCACGACCAGCAGCGTCAGTCCCGCGCGCCGGTCGGCGGGGTCGCTCGACGTGCGGGCGACCACGATCACCAGGTCGGCGAGCAGACCTCCGGTGATGAAGGTCTTGGCGCCGTTGAGGACGTAGCCGTCGCCGTCGCGTACGGCCGTGGTGCGGATGCCGGCCAGGTCGGACCCGGTGCCGGGTTCGGTCATGGCGACGGCGGTCAGCAGCGCGCCTGTGGCGAGGCCGGGGAACCAGCGCCGCCGCTGCGCGGTGTCGGCGTAGGCGAGGAAGTAGGGCAGGACGACGTCGAGTTGGGTGCGTACGGTGCCCAGGGTGACCAGGGCCCGGGCCGCCTCCTCCTGGAGGACGACGTTGTAGCGGTAGTCGTCGAGGCCGGCGCCGCCGTACTCCTCGGGGATCGCGATGCCCAGCACGCCGAGCGAGCCGAGCTGTTCGAAGATCTCGCGGGGCAGCCGCCCTGCCCGCTCCCAGGAGGCGTGGTTCGGGACCACCTCCTTGGCCACGAACTCCCTGACCAGCTTGCGGAATTCCTCGTGGTCGGGTGTGTAGATCTCTCGGCGCACCGAAACCCTCTCGTCAGGAAGCGAGTTCGACGAGGGTGGCGTTGGCCGTGCCGCCGCCCTCGCACATGGTCTGGAGCCCGTACCGGATCCCGTGGTCGCGCATGTGGTGGATCATGCGGGTCATCAGCACGGCGCCGGACGCGCCCAGCGGATGCCCGAGCGCGATGGCGCCGCCGAGCGGGTTGAGCAGGGCCGGGTCGGCGCCGGTCTCGGCGAGCCAGGCGAGCGGGACGGGCGCGAAGGCCTCGTTGACCTCGAAGACGCCCACCTCGGCGAGACCGACACCGGCCTTGGCGAGCACCTTCTCCGTGGCCGGGATCGGGCCGGTCAGCATGAGGACCGGGTCGGCGCCGACCACCGCGCCCGCGCGGTAGCGCACGAGCGGGGTCAGCCCCAGCTCCCGTGCCCGCTGCGGTGTGGTGAGCAGCAGGGCCGCGGCGCCGTCGGAGATCTGGGAGGCGTTGCCGGCGTGGATCACCCCGTCGTCGAGGAAGGCGGGCTTCAGCCCCGCGAGCTTCGCCACGCTGGTGCCGCGCCGTATCCCCTCGTCGGCACTCACCCCCGCCGCCGGCACGGTCTGCGCCTCGAAGGCGCCGCTGTCCAGGGCGGCGGCGGCGCGCTCGTGCGAGAGCGCCGCGTACTCGTCCACCTGCGTCCGCGTGAAGCCCCACTTCTGTGCGATCTTCTCGGCGGAGATGCCCTGGTTGAAGGAGAAGTCGTGGTAGCGGGCGAGGACTCGGGGACCGTACGGCGTCCCGGTGGCGCGTGCCGAGCCGAGCGGCACCCGGCTCATGACCTCGACGCCGCCGGCCACGACGACGTCCTGCTGGCCGGACATGACGGCCTGCGCGGCGAAGTCGAGGGCCTGCTGGCTCGATCCGCAGGCCCGGTTCACGGTGGTCCCGGGTACGGTCTCGGGCCAGCCCGCGGCGAGGACCGCGTACCGGCCGATGTTGCTGGACTGGTCGCCGACCTGGGAGACGCAGCCCCACACGACGTCGTCGACGAGCGCCGGGTCGAGGCCGGTGCGCTCGGCGAGGGCGGTCAGGACCACGGCGGAGAGGTCGGCCGCGTGCACGCCGGACAGGCCGCCGTCGCGTCTGCCCACCGGGGTGCGGACGGCTTCGACGATCACTGCTTCGCGCATGGTGGGTCCTCCGTAGGGGGCTGTCGGAACCAGCGGCCGGTGAAGCGCGGCTCGCGTTTCTCTGCGAACGCCGCGTAGGCCTCCGACACGTCGGTCGAGGCGAAGTTGACCGTCTGGGTGCGGGCCTCCGCGGCGAGTGCCTCGCGCAGGGTGCGGTCCGTGCCCTCGTTGAGCAGGGCCTTGGTTCCCGCGAGGGCGAGCGGCGGTCCGGCCGCCAGCCGGCCGGCCAGGTCGGCGGTGAACTCGTCGATCTCCTCGGCGGGCACCACCCAGGTGACGAGGTTCAGCGACCGGGCCTCCTCGGCGTCGATCATCTCGGCCAGCAGGGCCAGTCTCCTGGCCTGCTGGAGTCCGGCGAGCCTGGGCAGCAGCCAGGAGCCGCCGCAGTCCGGGGAGAGCCCGCGGCGCGCGAAGATCTGCGAGAACCGGCTCTCCGGTGTGGCCACCACCAGGTCGCAGCCCAGCGCCAGGTTCCAGCCCGCGCCGACGGCCGCACCATTCACCTTGGCCACCGTCGGGACGGGCAACTCGTTCAACAGGACGGCGACTTCGTTGAGATCGCGGACCTTGTCGAGCGGGTGCCGGGGGTCCTGGGCGCCGCTGGTGAGGTCGGCGCCGGAGCAGAACGCTCCGTCGGCGCCGGTGAGGACCAGGGCCCGTACCGCCCGGTCGTGGGTGGCCTCGGTGAGGGCCTGGCGCAGTGCCGCCCACAGGTCGCGGTCGACGGCGTTCCTGCGGTGCGGGCGGTTGAGGGTCAGGGTCCGTACGCCGCCGCTGTCGGCGGACAGCAGTACGGGCTCGCCGGTCATGTGGCACCCCTCGACTCGGCCTCGGTGACGCCCAGTTCGGCGAGCACCTGCCGGGTGTGCTCGCCGAGGGCGGGTACGGCGCCCATCGGGGGCTCGTATCCGGCGATCACCGGCGGTGGCAGGAGGGCCGGTACCGGTCCCGCGCGGGTGTCGATGGTGCGCCAGCGGTCGCGGGCCGCGAGGTGCGGGTGAGCGAGGACGTCGGCCGGGGTGTTGTAGCGGGAGTTGCCGATGCCCGTCTCGTCGGCGCGCCGCTGGACGTGTGCCAGGTCGTGCCGGGCGCACCAGGCGCCGATCTCCGCGTCGAGCAGGCCGCGGTGGCGGACGCGGTCGGGGTTGGTCCGGAAGCGTTCGTCGGCGGCCAGGTCCGGGCGTTCCAGCAACTCGCGTGCCAGGCGCTGCCATTCGCGGTCGTTGATGGTGCCGAGGACGACCGTCTGGCCGTCGGCGGTGCGGTAGGCGCCGTACGGGGCGACGGCGGGCGAGCTCATGCCGATGGGCTGCTGTTCCTCGCCCGAGTGCCGGGTGTGGGTCAGCGGGTAGCCCATCAGCTCGGTCATGGTGTCGAACAGGCTCACCGCGACGGCGCCGCCGCGCTCGCCCCGGCGCTCACCGGCGTAGAGGAGCGCCACGACGGACAGCGCGGTGTAGAGGCCGGTGCTCGCGTCCGCGATGGGCGGGCCCGGTTTGGCCGGGGCGCCGGGGTGGCCGGTGATGGCGCAGACCCCGGACTCGGCCTGGACGAGAAGGTCGTAGGCCCGTTTGTGGGAGAGCGGCCCGCCGGGACCGTAACCGTCGATCTCCACCGCGATCAGGCCGGGGTGGCTGGTCGCCAGGTCGTCGGGGGCGATGCCCAGTCTGGCCGTGGTGCCCGGGGTGAGGTTGGAGACCAGGACGTCGGCGCGGTCCAGCAGCCGGTGCAGGATCGCCATCCCCGCCTCGGACTTGAGGTCGAGGGCGACGGACTCCTTGCCGCGGTTGGTCCACACGAAGTGGGCGGCCAGCCCGTTCACCACGTCGTCGATGTGACGGGCGGAGTCGCCGCCGTCCGGGTTCTCCACCTTGATCACGCGGGCCCCGAGGTCGCACAGGACCCGGGTGCACAGCGGCGCCGAGACAGCCTGTTCCAGGGCCACCACCGTCACACCGGAGAGAGGTCCCCGGTCTGTGGGGTCGGCCATCAGATCACCAGGCCGCCGTCGACCGGCAGGACCTGGCCGGTGACGAAGGAGGCCGCGTCCGAGGCGAGGAAGACGAAGGCTCCGGCGACCTCCTCGGGCTCGGCCCACCGGCCGAGGGGGATGCGGGCGAGCATGGTGGCGGCGAACTTCTCGTGGGTGCGGATGGTCTCGGTCATGGGGGTGGCGGCCAGCGGCGCCAGGGCGTTGACCTTGATCTGGCTGCGGGCCAGCTCCCGGGCCATCGACTTGGTCATGCCGATGACCGCGGCCTTGGCCGCCGAGTAGTTGACCTGGCCGAGGGTGCCGGTGAGCCCGGCCGAGGAGGTGACGTTGACGATGCGTCCGGTGCCGTCCGTCGGCAGGAACGGCAGGGCGGCCTGGGAGCAGGTGAAGGTGCCGAGGACGTGGATGTCGAGCAGCCGGCGGAAGGTGTCCTCGTCGAGGTCGGGCAACATGGCGGGCGCGGTCACGCCAGCGTTGTTCACCAGGATGTGCAGGGTCCCGCTGGCGAGGACGGCGGCCCGGACCACGGCGGCCTCGGCGGCCGTCCGGTCCCGTACGTCGAGTCCGGTGCTGTCGGCGGTGCCGCCCGCCGCCGTGATCTTCCCGGCGACCGCCGCCGCGGCGGCCGCGTCGACGTCGGTGACGAGGACGGCGGCGCCGGCCCGGGCGAGCGCGTGGGCGACGGCGGCGCCGATGCCGCCCGCGGCTCCCGTGACCAGCGCCGAGCGTCCCGTCAGGTCGAACAGCTCGTTGTCGTGCGCCACTACTTGCTCGCCGCCGCTACGGCCGCGCGGGCCCGCCGGCGGAAGGCCTCCAGCTTGTCGACGGGTTCCTTGAGCTGGCGGCTGCGGGGCCGGATGCTGACGTCGTGCCCGTCGGCGGCCCGGCGCAGGGCGCCGACCGTCGCCTGCTCGCGCGGGACGTGCGAGAACGGGTCGAAGGAGTACCAGCGCATCGCGTTCTCGTGGGTGATCTTCACGGTGTCCGCGTCCGGGACCCCGCACTCGGTGAGGACGCCGTGCAGCTGCTCGGGGGCGTCGGGCCACAGGGAGTCGCTGTGCGGGTAGTCGCCTTCCCAGCAGATGTTGTCGATGCCGATGTCGTGGCGCAGCTTCACGCCGAGCTTGTCGGTGATGAAGCAGGTCAGGAAGTGCTCGCGGAAGACCTCGGAGGGCAGCTTGCCGCCGAAGTCCTGGAGGGTCCAGGCGGCGTGCATCTCGAAGGTGCGGTCGACGCGCTCCAGGAAGTAGGGGATCCAGCCGGTGCCGCCCTCCGAGAGGGCGATCCTCAGGTCGGGGAAGTCCTTGAGGGTGCGCGACCAGAGCAGGTCGGCGGCGGCCTGTACGAGGTTGATCGGCTGGAGGGTGATCATCACGTCCGGCGGGGAGTCGACGGCCGGGATGGCCAGGCGGCCGGAGGAGCCGATGTGCACCGACAGGACGGTGCCGGTGTCGCAGGCGGCCTGCCACACCGGGTTCCAGTACGGGTCGTGGAAGCTGGGGTAGCCGAGCGCGGCCGGGTTCTCCGGGAAGGTCATGGAGTGGCAGCCCTTGGCCGCGACGCGGCGCAGTTCGGCGGCGCACAGCTCGGCGTCCCAGATCACGGGCAGGGCCATCGGGATGAAGCGGCCTGGATAGGAGCCGCACCACTCGTCGATGTGCCAGTCGTTGTACGCCCGTACCAGCGCGAGTGAGAAGTCGGTGTCCTCGGTGGCGAACATGCGGGCCGAGAAGCCCGGGAAGGACGGGAAGTTCATCTGGGCGAGCACACCGCCCGCGTTCATGTCCTTGACGCGTTCGTGGACGTCGTAGCAGCCGGGCCGGATCTCGTCCATGCCCTGCGGGTCGAGGCCGTACTCCTCCTTGGGTCGGCCCGCGACCGCGTTGAGAGCGGCGTTTCCGACGGTGTTGTCACGGAACTGCCAGACGTCGCTGCCGTCCTCGCGGTGGATCAGCTTGGGCGCGTCGTCGAGGTACCGCTTCGGCAGGTGGTTCACGAAGATGTCGGGCGGTTCGATGACGTGGTCGTCGACGCTGATGAGGATCAGGTCGTCCTTGTTCATGCGGAGTCCTTTTCGCTGGTGGGGCGTTCGCTGGTGGGGCGTTCGCTGGTGGGGCGTTCAGTCGGAGGCGGGGAGGGGTTTGGCGGCCTTGAGGGTCATGGGGACGCCGTCGCAGGCGAGTTCGCCGGTTCCGGGGCTGGTGCAGAGCAGTTCGAGGGTGCCGTCGGCGTCGGTGTAGCGCTTGCCGAGGAGGGTGACCGGGGCGCCGGCCGCGGGCGGGGCGGGCGGGGCGCCGGCGGCAGCGGTCATGGGGGCGCCGCCGCAGGTCAGGGCCGGCTGCCGGTCCGCCGGGGCGCGGACCACGACGACGCGGGTGCCGCACACCGTGCTGGCGAGCTGGTCACCGGGGCGCGGCGTCGGTGCTGGTGAGGTCATGGTTCGGGTCCCTTTCCGGCAGGCGGTCGGCGAGTACGGCGAGGTCGTAGGACTGGCGGGCCATCCAGAACCGCAGGAAGCCGGTGAGCGAGTAGCGCAGGAACAGGGCCGCGCCGACGACCGTCGCCGCGATTCCGCCGAGGCCGAGGGCGAGGGCGTCGTTCTGGTCGAGGGGGTTCTGGGTGGTGTGCGAGACGAAGTACGCGGAGACGGCGAGGACCAGGCCGACGGTCATCAGGGCGGCACCGAGGCGCAGCCAGAGGCCGGCGCGGGCGGCGGCCGGGTCGGGGATCCTGAGGTCGGCGAGTTCGCGGACGAACCGGTCCGCGCGGGAGTCTGGAGCCGGCTCGGTGGAGGTCATGCGGAACTCCCCAGGTAGAGGGCGGACAGTTCGTCGCGCAGTCCGCCGTCGGGGCGGCCCTGGCGTTCGATGCGGCCGCGTACGAGGACGGCGGCGTGGTCGGCGATGCCGAGGACGGCGGCCGCGAACTGCTCGACGACCAGGACCGCGACGCCCTGCCGGGCGATCTCGGCGACCTGTTCGTAGAGCCGGGAGACGACCAGCGGGGCGAGTCCCATGGACAGTTCGTCGAGGAGCAGCACGGCCGGGTCGGTGGCCAGGCCGCGGGCGAGGGCGAGCATCTGCTGCTCGCCGCCGGAGAGCGTCCCTGCCGCCTGGCCCGGCCGCTTGCCGAGCACGGGGAAGCGGGCGTAGGCGACCTCCTCGATCTCCTGGCGGGTGCGGCCTGTGAAGGTCATCATCAGGAGGTTGTCGCGCACCGAGAGGTTGGGGAAGACACCGCGTCCCTCGGGGATGAGGCAGACTCCGGCCCGGGCCAGGTCGCGGGGGTCCACGCCGGTCATGTCCCTTCCGCCGAGCAGGAGTTGCCCGGACCGGGGTGGGTGGAGTCCGGCGGCGACGTGCAGCGTGGTCGTCTTGCCGGCGCCGTTCGGGCCGAGCAGCGCGACGACCTGCCCGGGGCCGACGCTCAGGTCGACGCCGTGCAGGACGGTGATGCCCTCGTGGGCGGCGCGGACGGCGCGCAGTTCGAGCAGAGCGTTCACGCGTCCCCCAGGTAGGCGGCGAGCACCGTCTCGTCGTCGCGGATCACCTCGGGCGGTCCCACCGCGATGACCTTGCCGAGGTCGAGCACGTACACCTCGTCGCAGACGCCCATGACCAGGCCCATGTCGTGTTCGACGAGGACGACCGCGGTGCCTTCGGCGGCGAGCGAGCGCAGCAGGGCGGCGAACCGTTCGGTCTCCTCGCCGTCCTGTCCGGCGGCGGGCTCGTCGAGGAGCAGGAGTGCGGGCCGTACGGCCAGGGCGCGGCCGACCTCGACGAGGCGGGCGACGCCGGTGGGGAGGTTGTCGGCGGGGGTGTCGGCGATGCCGGCCAGGCCGAGCCGGTCGAGGAGGCCGTCGGCCACCTGGGCCGCCCGCCGTCGTTCGGGGCCGAGTTCCGCGGCGACGAGGAGGTTGTCGCGGACGCTCAGCCGGCCAAAGAGTTCCAGGCGCTGGAAGGTGCGGGCCAGTCCGTGCCGGCAGCGCCGGGCGGGGCCGAGGCGGGTGACGTCCCGGCCGCCGAGGACGACCCTGCCCGCCGCGGGCCTGCGCAGCCCCGACACCACGTCGAACAGGGTGCTCTTGCCGGCTCCGTTGGGTCCGATGAGGCCGGTGATCCGGCCCCGGTCGGCGGTCATGCCGGCCCCGTCCAGGGCGCGGTTGCCGCCGAAGGTGACGGTGACGCCGCTAACGTCCAGCAGTGGCACGGGTCAGCACCTCCCCGTCCTCGGGCCGCCAGGGCCGTCGTACGCCCCACCACTCGACCGGTACGTCCGCCTCGGCGGTCGGGGCCTGGCGGGCGGCGGCCCAGGCGCGCAGCGCGAACCCGGCGGCCAGCGAACCGAGAAGGAACGTCCAGCCGTCGACGGCGCCGGTCAGCCGCAGTACCCAGCCCAGGGCCAGGGCGCCGAGCAGGGCGGGCAGGGCGGCGGGGTCCCGGCCGAGGGGTTCCCACTGGCGGCGGAGCCTGGCCACGATCCCCTCGGGGCTGTGTCCGAGGCCCATGCCGGCGAGGGCGGGCAGCACGGTGACGATGTTCTGTGTCCAGGAGGCCACACCGGTCAGGGCGTTCGGGCCGAGGTAGGCGGTGCCGGCGAACAGGCCGTCGCCGACCGCGCCGAGGCCGCCGATGACGGCGACGAGGAAGATCGGCAGTCCGGCGACGAGGTTGAACTGCTCGGCGGTGACGGCACGTTGCTGCATGCCGTAGAGGGCGCCGCCGAGTCCGGCGATGCCGGAGGACAGCGCGAACACGGCCACCTTGGTCACCAACAGGTTGCCGCCGAGCGTGGCGTACGCGGCCTCGCTGTCCCGCAGTGCGATCAGGCGCCGTCCGAAGCCGCCGCGCCGCAGCCAGGCGACCGCGAGGGAGGCGAGGCCGAGGCAGACGGCGGCGAGGACGGTCAGGTCGGCGGCGGAGTCGAGGCGCAGGCCGAACAGGTCGGGGCCGCTCATGTCCACCGAGCCCTGGTCGAAGAACGAGATGCGCAGGCCGAACAGGTGGAAGGCCGGCAGGGTGAAGACCCACCGGTCCAGGACCACCGTGACCGCGGCCGTGCCGAGCGCCAGGTACACGCCGGAGAACCGCAGCGCGGGCACCGCGATCAGCGCCCCGGCCGCCCCGGACACGGCGATCGCGGCGGCCAGCGCCCAGAGTTCGCCGTGCGCGCCGAGGTGCCCCCATACGACGGCGCCGATGCCGGCCATGCTCAGCTGGCACAGGGAGATCTGCCCGGCGTACCCGGCGAGCGGGACGTACGACAGGGCGACGATGCCGAGCGAGAAGACCGGCCCGTAGCTGACGAGGTCGGCCTCGTCGAGGACGGTGGCCAGCACCACCCCGGCCATGACCGTCGAGGCGGCGAACACGGCGGTGCCGCGCAGGCTGGGCGCCGGGACCTGGACGAGCCGCCGGTCGCGGTGGCGCAGGCCCGGGTGGCGGAACAGGAGCAGGGCGAGGAAGAGGAGCAGGGCGGGGGCCGCCAGGCGCAGGCCGGGCAGGTAGGGGTTCTGTGGGAGGTAGCCGGCGAGGTAGCTCTCCATGCAGCCGACGACGACCGCGCCGGCGAAGGTGAGCGGCAGGCTGCGCAGCCTGCCGAAGACGGCCGCGGTGTAGGCGCTGACGATCAGGAGGGAGAGCTGGGCGGCGTCCAGGGCGACGGTGGGGGCGATCAGGATGCCGCCGATCGCGGCGAGTTGGGTGCCGAGGATCCAGGCGACGCGGCTCGCCCGGACCGGGTCGGCGCCGGTGAGCCGTACCAGGGCGCGGTCGTCGACGGTGGCGCGCATCTCGGCGCCGGTACGGGTGCGGTTGAGCAGGAACCAGAGGCCGGCGGCGACCGCCACCGCGACGGTCATGGTGATCGCCTGGTGCCAGGTGAGGGTGGCCGGTCCGAGGTGGAAGGGCTGCTTGTCGGCGAGGAAGACCGACAGCGGCCGGGGCAGGTCGGGGTTCCAGATCCAGCGGGCGGCGGCGATGGCGCCGCTGAGCAGCGCCACCGTCATCACCAGCCGTTCGGCCTCGCCGAGCCGTTGCACGGGTCGCATCAGGACCCGCTCTACGGCGAGACCGAAGGAGGGTGCGAGCACGAGGAGCACCAGCGCCAGGGCCGCCGGGACCGGCCAGCCCCAGCCGACGGTGAACTGCCAGTAGCAGAACGCCGCCAGCATGCCCGCCGCGCCGTGCGCGAAGTTGAACACGCCGGTGGTGACGTAGGTGAGCACCAGGCCGCTGCCGATGACGGCGTAGATGGCCGCGGTGCTCAGGCCGACGATCCCGAAGGTCAGGAACTGCTCCATCTACTTCACGTCGCTCATGCTCTTGCCGACGTCGGCGAGGGTGAGGGGCTTTCCGTAGGTGCCCTTCAGCTTGTACGGGGGTGTGTCGCAGCGGTAGGCGCCGTCGTCGGGTTCGAATGCGGCGGGCTGCCAGCCCTTGGGGGTGGCCTGCTCGATGTTGAAGCACTTCAGGGGGGCGTCCGGCCGGGACAGGTCGACGGGGGCCAGCAGTCCGCCGCCCGTCCAGGCGTTCTCCTTGGCCGCGGCCTCGTAGACGCATGTGCGGGTGAGGGCTTCGCCGCAGGAGGAGGCCGCCTTGGCGAACAGCAGCCAGGCGGCGAAGCCGCGGATGCCCGGCATCGTGATCTGCGCGTTCGGGTCGTACTTCTTGAACAGGGCGACCAGTTGGCCGGTGGCGGGGTTGTCGGCCGCCTTCTCCAGCGGGTACACGCCACCGAGGTCGGCCAGGTTGTTCTGGACGGCCAGGGACTTGCCCGCGAGCTGGAGGAACGCCGGGCCGTAGGCGTTGTTGTTGGCGTCGATCCAGTCGAGCTTGTAGTTCATGCCGGTCAGGACCTGTTCGAGCTTGGCCAGGCTCGCGAAGTCGCCGTTGAACACGAGGCCCTTGACGCCCTTGCTCTTGATCGACTGGGCGTAGGGCGTCCAGTCCGAGACACCGGCCGCCGGGTAGAGGTCCTTGTAGACGATCTTCGCTCCGGAGGCCTGCAACGTCTCCTGGGTCTGGGCGTTGATGACCTTCGTCACCGGGGAGTCGCCGCCGATCGTCCCCACGTGTGCCGCCGACGCGGGGTAACCCTCCTTCAGGACCCAGGAGTAGTACCCCTGGTAGCGGGCGTAGGAGGCGCCACCGGTCTCGTTCAGCTGGAGGCCGGACCCGTTGTTCTGGATCTGGCTCACCTGCGCCGGGAAGTCGGGCAGCAGACAGTTCAGCCGGTCCTGCACCCCGAGGGCGTCCAGCGCCGCGCCGCCGCCGACCAGGGCGAAGTCGTGCTTGCAGGCCTCCAGCATCTGCTGGCGGACCTGCGTCAGCTTGGTGTCGCGGGTGGTGGCGACGAGCTTGCGGCCGTCGATGCCGCCGGCCGCGTTGCACCAGGAGGTGAACACCTTTGCGGTGTCGGCGAATTCGGGGTTCTTGGTGAAGCCGACGTCGGAGAAGACGCCGATGTCGATGGAGTCGGCGGTGACGCCCTGGGCGGGCGCGCTCTTCGCGGTGCCCGGTCCGCAGACCTTCTTCAGGTCGCCGAAGTCTCCGGACGCGTCCTGTTGTGCGGCCTTCGTGGGTGTCGCGCCGCCGTCGCTCGTGTCGTCGGCGCTGCCGTGGCCGCCGCACCCGGCGACGGCGAGCAGTGCGGTCGCCGCGAGGGCGGCGGGGACTGCGTGGACTCTCACGGGGTTCCTCCTCGGTGGTGTTCCCCGGACTGCTTCGTGCCGGTGGTCAGCGCACCGGCACCGCGAAGGTCTTGAGCTCGAGGAACTCCTCGAGACCCGCGACGCCCATCTCCCGGCCGATGCCGGACTGCTTGAACCCCCCGAACGGGGCGTCGGCGGCGAAGTAGTTGCCGCCGTTGATGCTGAAGGTGCCGCTGCGGATCCGCCGGGCCACGGCGGTGGCCCGCTCGTCGTCGGCGCCGAGCACCGCACCGGACAGGCCGAACACCGTGCCGTTGGCGATCCGGACGGCGTCGTCCTCGTCGTCGTAGTCGATGACGGCGAGCACCGGTCCGAAGACCTCTTCCTGGGCGATCTCGGCGGCCGGGTCGACATCGGTGAGCAGGGTGGGCTCGTAGAAGAAGCCCTCGCGGTCGGCGGGCCGGCCGCCGGTCACCAGGCGGGCGCCGGCGGCGACGGCCCGTTCGACCATGCCGTGCACCTTGGTGCGCTGCTTCTCGCTGATCAGGGGGCCCATGTGGGTCGCCGGGTCGGCCGGGTCGCCGTACCGGACCTTGCCGAGCATGGCGGCGACCAGGGGGACGATCTCGTCGTGCCGCCCGCGCGGGACGAGCAGGCGTGAGTTGAGTGCGCAGCCCTGGCCGGCGTGGGAGCAGATGCTGAAGGCCGCGAACATGGCGGCGTTCGCGAAGTCGGCGTCGTCGAGCACGATCATCGCGGACTTGCCGCCGAGTTCCAGGAAGACCCGTTTCAGGGTGGCGGAGGCGGCGGACATGATGGACTTGCCGACCGGGGTGGACCCGGTGAAGCTGATCATGTCGATGCCGGGGTGGGTGGTGAGCAGTTGCCCGGCTTCGGGGCCCGACGAGGTGAGGACGTTGACGACACCCGCGGGGATGTCGGTCTCCTCGGCGATGAGCCGGCCGAGCGTGAGGGTCGTCCACGGGGTGTCGGGGGCGCCCTTGAGGACGACGGTGCAGCCGGCGGCGAGCGCGGGAGCGAGCTTGGCGAGGGCCAGCTGGTTGGGGAAGTTGTACGGCAGGACGGCCGCGACGACTCCGGCGGCCTCCTTCTCCACCCAACGGCGGTGCTGCCGTCCCCGGCTCTCCACGGTGCCGAGTTCTTCGCGGAACTCGTAGCGCTCCAGCAGGTCCGCGTAGAACCTGACCAGCTCGATGGGTTCGTCGAGCTGGGGTCCGTGGGTGAGGGCGCGGGGCGCGCCCACTTCGGCGATGGTCAGGTCGCGCAGTTCCTCGCGGTGCGCGTGCAGCGCGGCGTGGAGCTGGCGGAGGCAGCGCAGCCGAAGGTCGCGGTCGCGCATCCAGTCGGTCGTGTCGAACGCCCGGCGAGCGGCGGCGACGGCCTTCTCGACATGGCCCGCGTCGGCCTCGGATGCCGTCCCCAGCACCTTCCCGGTGGACGGATCGACGGTCTCGAAACTGCGCTCCGCGGGTACGAGATCCCCGTCGATCAACAGCCGGTCCTCATGGAAAAGACTCACGGCTCCCCATCTCTTCTGGGTGTCACAGGTCCTGTGGCCACGTCTCTACCTGCGGTGGAAAGTAGCTTCTCGCCAGATGAGAAGCAACCTGTCGTGCAGGAGAATTAGGCATTCACGCGACAGCGGGAGGAATCATGCCCGGTCAGCGCGGCGGCATCGCGATCGCGATGGCCCGGAGGGGCGGGCTGGGACTTCGGCAAGCTGTGCGTCCGACGGTTGACGCGGGGCCGCAGGGAATGGAAATCTGACGCTCAGAATTGAGAACATGATTCTCGACGAGACCAGTGATCACGAGTTCACGCATCCTGCGTCCGAGGGAGCACGCATGCCGCCTCGCCTGCCTCCGCTGCCGGACGACCAGTGGGACGACCGCGCCCGCGAGGTGCTCTCCGCCCTGCTTCCCCGGAGCATGCGCAACGCCGCGGCGGCGGGCAACGCGATGTCCACGCTCGTACGGCACCCGGAGCTCACCGCCGCCTTCCTCCCGTACAGCACCTACCTCCTGGTCGGCTCGACGCTGCCGGACCGGCTGCGTGAGCTGGTCATCCTGCGGATCGCCAGGCGCCGCGACTGCGCGTACGAGTGGACGCACCACTTCTACGCCGCCCAGCAGGCCGGCCTGACCGAGGCGGAGGTCGAGGCGGCCGGACAGGGCAAGGCGACCGACCCGCTGGAGAGCGCGGTACTTGACGCGGTGGACGAGCTGGAGGACGGCTCCGACGTCTCGGACCGCACCTGGGCCGCCCTCTCCGAACACCTCGACGAACACCAGCTGATGGACCTGGTGTTCACCGTGGGGACCTACGCCCTCATGGCGATGGCCTTCAACACCTTCGGCATCCGTCCCGAACACGACGCGCGCGAGCGTGCGGAAAGGAGGCGGGCCCGTGGCCACTGACCACACAGCCGCCGACACCACCGACGCCACCACCGCCGACCTCGTGGAGATCCAGCAGCTCCTCGCCCGTTACGCGGTGACCATCACCCGCGGCGACATCGACGGACTGCTGGCCGTCTTCACGCCGGACGGCACCTACAGCGCGTTCGGCGACACCTACCCCCTCGCGGAGTTCCCGGCGCTGGTCGCGGCCGCCCCCAAGGGGCTGTTCCTCACCGGTACGTCCGCCGTGGAGCTGTCCGGCGACACGGCGACGGGCACCCAGCCACTGTGTTTCGTCGACCACGCCACCCACGACCTGCGCATCGGCTACTACGACGACACCTACCTGCGCACCACCGAGGGCTGGCGGCTGCGCACCCGGGCGATGACCTTCATCCGCCGCGGCGGCGCCCACGACTCGGGGCGCCCGCACGCGTATCAGCGTCCGACCGGATGAGCGCCCTCACCACGGCGGCGGACTTCCGCACGGCCCTGCGGGCCTGGCTGGACGAGAACGACCTCTCCCCCGGCCCCGACCACTCCTTCGACGCCCAGGTCGCCCAACTGGCCCGGGTGCGCCGGGCCCTGTTCGACGCGGGCTGGATGCGGTACGGCTGGCCACGGGAGGTGGGCGGCCTCGGCGGGCCGGCGGTGCTGCGGGCGGTGCTCGGCGAGGAGGTGGCGACCCGGGGACTCGCGGAGCCCGGCATCTACTCGATGGTCGAGGTCCTCACCCCGACCCTCGTCGACCACGCCCGTCCCGAACTGGCCGCGGCCATGGTCCCGTTGCTGCTGAGCGGCCGGGAGCAGTGGTGTCAGGGCTTCTCCGAGCCGGGCTCGGGCAGCGACCTGGCCTCCCTCACCACCCGGGCGGCACCGCGGGACGACGGCACCTGGGTGGTCAACGGCCAGAAGGTGTGGACGAGCCTCGCCCAGTACGCGGCCCGTTGTGTCCTGCTCACCCGCACCGCCCCGGGCCACGAGGGCATCACCGCGTTCTTCGTCGACATGGACACCCCCGGCATCACCGTGCGGCCGCTGCGCACGATGCACGGCGTCGACGAGTTCGCCGAGGTCTTCTTCGACGACGTGCCCGTGCCCGCGGACCGGATGCTGGGCCGGCCCGGCGACGGCTGGCGCCTGGCGATGGACCTGCTCCCGCACGAGCGCTCCACCTGCTTCTGGCATCGCGTCGCCCACCTCTACACCCGACTCGACCGTCTGCTCGCCGAGACCGCGACCCCGGACGACGCGGCCCTCGGCGCCGCCTACCTCGCCCTGCACACCGTCCGCTGCCGCTCCCACGCGACGCAGCGCCGGCTCGCGGACGGGGTCCGGCTCGGCCCGGAGACCTCGGTCGACAAGGTCCTGCTGGCCACCGCCGAGCAGCAACTCCTGGAGACCGTCAGGGACTTGCTGCCGGGGGTCCTGGAACTGACCGAGACGCCCTGGCGGTCGGAGTACCTCTACGCGAAGGCGGCCACCATCTACGGCGGCACCGCCGAGATCCAGCGCAACATCATCGCCCGCCGGCTCCTGGACCTGGGGAGGGAGTGACCGTGAACGACGCCGAGGTGGAACTGCTCACGCAGACCCTGCGCAGGACGATGACGGGCACGGCCTCCGGCGCCGCCCTCGACGCCGCTCTTGCCGGACTGGGCTGGGCCGAACTGCTCGCCGAGTTCCCGGCGGTGGCGATACCGACGGTGTTCCGGCTGCTGGGCGAGACGGGCGCGCACGCCCCGGTGCTGAACGACGTGGTGCTCACGGCCGCCGGGCGGCCGGGCGGCGGCACCGTGCGGCTGCCGTACAGCGGCGGCTCGTGGGTGGTCTGGGAGCGGGGCGCGGCGGCCACGGGCCGGACGCTCGACGAGGACCTGCCGCTGCGACCGGTGCCGGCCGACGGTCCGGGGCCCGTTCCGGAACTGCTGGCGCGGCCGGACTCCACCGCGGCGTCCGTACCGGTCGCGGCGGGCCGGCGGGCGGTCGGCTGGTGGCTGCTCGGCACCGGCCACGCCATGCTGGGGCTGGCCCGGACGCACGCGCTGGACCGGGTCCAGTTCGGCCGTCCACTCGCCGCCTTCCAGGCGGTACGGCACCGGCTCGCGGAGACCCTGGTCGCCCTGGAGGGCGCCGAAGCCGCCCTCACGGCGGCCGGGGACGACCTGGGGTCGCTGCTCGCCAAGGCGGCGGCCGGGCAGGCGGCACTGACCGCGGCCCGGCACTGCCAGCAGGTGCTGGGCGGCATCGGGTTCACCGCCGAGCACCCGTTGCACCGGCACGTCCGCCGGGCCCTCGTCCTGGACGGACTCCTGGGCAGCGCGCGGGAGCTGACGCGCGAGGCCGGGGCGCTGGTACGGGCGAAGGGCACCGCGCCCCGGCTGGTTCAGCTGTGATGCACGCACCCCGGCTGGTTCAGCTCTGACTCACCGGGGCGCACGCCTCGGCCGGCCGTGGCTCACCGGGGCGCGGGTCCTGGTCGGCCGTGGCTCACCGCGCGCGGGTCCTTGCCGGCCGTGGCTCACCCGGGCACAGGTCCTTGCCGGCCGTGGCTCACCGGGACACAGGCCCCAGTCGGCCGTGACTCACCAGGGCAGCCGTCCGTTGACGTCGAAGTAGCCGCCGGTCGGTCCGTCCGGGCCGGTCTGCGCCATCCGCACGATGATCTCGGCGCCCTGCTCGACGGTCTGCGTGCCGGTGTTGCCGTTCAGGTCGGTCCTGGTGAAGCCGGGCTCGACGGAGTTGATCCGCATGGCCGGGAACGCCTTCGCGAACTGCACGGTCAGCATGTTGACCGCCGTCTTGGACGTCGGGTACGCGATGCCCGGGTAGAAGTGGGCGGGGTGGTCGGGGTCGGAGAGCGCCGTCAGCGAGGCCAGGCCGCTGCTGACGTTGACCACGACCGGCGCGGCCGAGCGCTCCAGCAGGGGCAGGAAGGCGTGCAGGACGCGGACGACTCCGAAGACGTTGGTCTCGAAGGTGTTGCGCATCAGGTCGGCGGTGACGGTCTCTGCCGTGGGCACGCTGTTGTCCGGCGTCCTGCTCTCGATCCCGGCGTTGTTGATCAGGACGTCGAGCCCGCCGTCGGCCGCGACGGTCTTGGCCGCGGCCTCCACGGAGGCGTCGTCGGTGACGTCGAGCAGGACGAACCGGGCGCCCAGCTCCTGGGCGGCCCGGCGTCCACGCTCGGCGTCCCGGGCCCCCACGTACACGGTGTGACCTGCGGCGATGAGCTGGCGGGCGGTTTCGTACCCGATGCCCTTGTTGGCTCCGGTGATCAGTGTTGTCGTCATGGCTCCACCCTGCGCCCCGGCCGCCGGGTCAGCCAGCAGACCCTCCTTCCTGGGACTGCCGGTACCAGGCACGGCGACGGCCGACGGTGTTGACTGGGGGCATGACGGCGACGGAACTGGGGCAGGCGCTGCGGCGCTGGCGGGACCGCGTCGCCCCGGACGCGGCGGGACTGCCGGCCGGCGACCGGCGGCGGGCGGCCGGGCTGCGGCGCGAGGAGCTGGCGCTGCTGGCCGGCATCTCGGTCGACTACGTGACGCGCCTCGAACAGGGCCGGGCGGTCAATCCGTCCGTGCAGGTCGTCGAGGCGCTGGCCCGGGCGCTGCGGGTCTCCGGCGACGAGCGGAGGTATCTGTTCGGGCTGGCGGGGCTGGTGCCGCCGGGTCCGGACATGGTGCCGGGGTACATCACGCCCAGCGTGCAGCGGCTGCTGGACCGGCTGGCCGGCACTCCGGTGGCGGTCTCCGACGCGGCCATGACCCTGCTGGTGGCCAACCCGATGTACGCGGCGCTGATGGGCGACCCGTCCCGGCTGCGGGGCTTCCAGCGCAACGGCGTGTGGCGGAACTTCCTGGACTGGCCGACCCGGGTACGGCACACCCCGGAGGAACGGCGCGCCTTCGAGACCGGCATGGTCGCCGAGCTGCGCGCCACGGCCGCCCGTTACCCCGGCGACCGCCAACTGCAACGGCTGATCGTCGAGTTGCGTGCCGGGAGTGAGCGGTTCGCGGGGCTGTGGGACGCGGGGGTCGTCGGCCGGCTCGAGGCCTCACGCAAGACCATCGAGCATCCGCAGGTGGGTCTGCTCACGCTCGACTGCGACCAGCTCCGGATCGAGGAGCAGGACCTGCACATCCTCGTGTACTCGGCCGAGCCCGGCACCGAGGACGCGGAGAAGCTGGCGTTGATCTCGGTGCTCGGCACCCAGAGCCTGGCCGAGCGGCGCTAGCGCAGCTTCTCCTTCATCTCGTCCAGCTTCGCCAGGATCGGATAGCCGCTGACGCTCAGCGCGTTGCCGTGTCCGGTCTGGTGGATGTCGAAGACGGACTGGAGAGCGGCGTAGAAGCCCTGCACGTCCAGGGTCTGGTTGACGGCGCGCTTGGCCTGGCGGAGCCCGAAGGCGGGCATCGCGGCGATGCGTTCGGCGAGTTCCCGAGTGGCGGTGTCCAACTCGGCACGTGGCACGACCCTGTTGACCATGCCGGTCTTCTCCGCCTCCTCGGCGGTCAGCGGACGGCCGGTGAAGAGGATCTCCTTGGCCTTGCGCGGGCCCAGTTCCCAGGTGTGGCCGTGGTATTCGACGCCGCCGATGCCCATGGTGACGACCGGGTCGGAGAACTGGGCGTCGTCGGCGGCCACGATCAGGTCGCAGGGCCAGCACAGCATCAGCCCGCCGGCGATGCAGCGGCCCTGCACGGCGGCGATCGACGGCTTCGGCACGTTGCGCCAGCGCAGTGTGTACTCGAGGTACCTGCGGTTCTCGGCGCGGTAGATCCACTCCAGGGTGATCTCGTCGGGGCCGGGCCAGCGGTCCTTGAGGTCGTGTCCGGCGGAGAAGTGCTTCCCCTCGGCACGCACCACGATCACCTTCACCTCCGCGTCCTCGGCGGCCCGGGTCCAGGCGGCGTCGAGTTCGTCGAGGAGAGCGGCGTTCTGGGCGTTGGCGGCCTCTGGCCGGTTGAGGGTGAGGGTGGCGATGCCGTCCTTCACCTCGTACAGGATGTGCACGGACGTCTCCTCAGCGTCGGGGCAGACCGAGCACCCGCTCGGCGATGATCGTGCGCTGGATCTCGGACGTGCCGCCGGCGATGGTGCCGCCGAAGCTGCGGGCGAAGCGGTTGAACCAACTGGCGGAGTCGTCGTCGAAGCTCATGTGGAAGTACGGTGCCGTGCGCGCCGGATGGGCCAGGCCGTCCGGGCCGGACGCCTCCAGGACGTGTTCCAGGGCGTGCTGGGCCGCCTCCGAGCCGAAGACCTTCAGCACGGACAGCGCGGGTACGTCCTGCTCGCCGCGGGCGGCGCGGGCGAGCGCGGCCGAACCCAGCAGCCGGAGCGCCTGGAGGTCCATGACCAGGGTGGCGTACCAGTCCTTCTCCAGGTCGCCGGTGGGCCGGAAGTCGCGTACGACGGCCTCCAGGCGTTCGGCCTCGCCCAGCCACATCAGGGTGCGCTCGTGCCCGAGGGAGCCGTTCGCGACCCGCCAGCCCTGGTTGAGGGGGCCGACGAGGTTCTCGGCGGGGACCCGGACGTTCTCGAAGAAGACCTCGTTGAAGTCCTTGTCGTCGGGGCCGGTGTAGGAGGCGAAGGGGCGGCGGGTCACGCCGGGGGTGTCGGTGGGGACGAGCAGGACGCTGATGCCCTTGTGCTTGGGGGCGTCCTGGTCGGTGCGGACGAAGGCGAGGAGGACGTCGGCGTCGTGGGCGCCGGACGTCCAGACCTTCTGGCCGTTGACGGTGAAGTGGTCGCCGTCGAGATCGGCGCGGGTGCGCAGGGAGGCGAGGTCGGAGCCGGCGCCGGGCTCGCTCATGCCGAGGGCGGCGGTGATCTCGGCACGCAGGATGGGCACGGCCCAGTGGTGCTTCTGCTCCTCGGTGCCGAAGGAGAGCAGGGAGGCGGCGATGATGCCGACGCCCTGCGGGTTGAAGCTGTGGCAGATGCGGCGCCGGGACAACTCCTCGCGGTGCACGTACTGCTGGATGACGGTGGCGTTGCGGCCGCCGAACTCGGGTGGGTTGCCGGGCAGCAGCCAGCCCTCGTCGAACTGGCGGCGCTGCCAGCGCCTGGCCCAGGCGGGCAGGTGCGCGGTGGAGCGGGAGCGTTCGGCGGCCTCGGCCTCGGCTGGCAGGTTGGCCTCAAGGAACGCCGCGAACTCGGCGCGGAAGGCCTCGACGTCGTCGTCGAAGGACAGTCTCATGACACTCCCCCGGCCGCGTGGTCGGCTACGAACGCCCGGTGTTCGGTGGCCCCGCCCAGCATCAGTTCGCCCGCCTTGGCCCGCTTGACCGCGAACTGAAGGTCGTTCTCCCAGGTGTGCCCCATCGCGCCGAACAGCTGCACGGCGTTGCGGAACACCAGGGCCTGGCACTCGCCGGCCGACGCCTTGGCCATGGCGGCGGCGAGCGGGCGCCGCGGGTCGTCCTCGGCGATGGTGAGGGCGGCGAAGTAGGCGAGGGCGCGGGCCCGTTCGACGGCCACGTGCATGTCGGCCGCCTTGTGCTGGACGGCCTGGAAGGATCCGATGGGTGCGTCGAACTGGCGGCGGGTGCGGACGTGGTCGAGGACCAGGTCGAGGGCCCGGCGGCAGGCGCCGACCATGGTGAGGGCCGTGCCGGTGAGCGCGAGGTGGCGGGCGCGCGCCGGGTCCGCGCTGCTGCGGTCGCCCGTGCCGACCCGGACCTGGGTGAAGGTGACCTCGGCGAGGTGCAGGACGGGGTCGAAGGCCGGGGTGCGGGCGGCGGTCACAGCGGTGGCGGGGACGACGAAGACGCCCGCGTCGGTGACCACGGCGAGGCGGTCGGCGCGGTCGCCGTCGAGTACGTACCGGGAGGTTCCCTCCAGGATCCAGCCGCCGCCGGCGGGGGTCGCGGTGACGCCCGAGTGGACGGCCGTGCCGGATCGGGCGGGGTCGGCGAACTCCGGTGCGAGCGGGGCGAACCGGGTCAGCGTCGCCAGGTAGGGCGTGGGGTCGGTGGCCCGGCCCAGCTCCTCCAGGACGATCGCCAGCTCCACCGCGTCGGCCGGGTCGGTGAGTTCGGTCCAGCCGAGGTCCACGTAGCCGCGCCACAGCGGCGTCGGGTCGGCGCCGTCGTCGGCCACCGCGCGTACCAGGGCCGGTGGGCACTCCTTGAGGACGGCCTTGTGCACGGTGTCCTGCCACAGCCGTTGCTCGGCGTCGAACTCAAACAGCATCGGCGCCTCCGAGCACGAAGACCCCGGCCAGTGCCACTCCCACCAGTACGGCTCCGGTGAGCAGGGCCCCGACGAGCAGCCCCTCCAGTACCGCTCTCACCTGCCTGACCTCGTGGTCGGCACGCACGTTCCATGCCACGAACGGCCTCCTTGGTGAGAATGTCATTCTCTGATTCGGCAATCGCCAGTCTTCTCCATATCTCTGGTGCTGTCCAGAGTCGGCGCCGGTTGCTTCCCGGTGTGGTGCAGTAATGTTCTCTCATGGCACAGAAGGCGGATCAGCCCGTGAGCACCCCGACCGAGGAACCGGCCTGGAAGCAGCGCGCCGTGGAGCGCTCCACCCAGGCGGCGAAACGCCGGGCCGAACAGCGGGTGGAGCGGTTCCTCGACGCGGCCCAGGCGATCATGGCGGAGAAGGGCACGACCGACTTCACCGTGCAGGAGGTCGTCGACCGCTCCAAGCAGTCCCTGCGGAGCTTCTACCAGCACTTCGACGGCAAGCACGAGCTGCTGCTCGCGCTGTTCGAGGACGCGATGAGCAAGTCCGCCGAACAGCTGCGGGTTCTCGCCACCGAGCAGTCCGACCCTCTGGACCGGCTCCGAGTGGTCGTCCAGGAGCTGTTCGAGAGCTCGCGCCCCGATCCGGCCACCCAGCAGCAGCCGTTGTTCACCGACTTCGCGCTGCGCCTGCTGATGTCGCACCCGGCCGAGATGCGGGTCGCGAACGCCCCGCTGCTCGCGCTCTTCACCCAGTTGATACAGGACCTGGAGGACGCGAACCTGCTGCGCCCGGGCTTCAAGGCCAAGCGGGTGGCGGCACTGACCATGCAGACCGTCATGTTCAACGCCCAGTCCAGCGGCCAGGACGCGGCGCATCCGCTGACCGCGGAGGAGATCTGGGACTACTGCGCGCACGGGAT
Organism: Streptomyces humi; assembly: GCF_001005085.2. GTDB lineage: Bacteria > Actinomycetota > Actinomycetes > Streptomycetales > Streptomycetaceae > Streptomyces > Streptomyces humi. The sequence continues at coordinate 77,414 of NZ_LBMU02000088.1, read as the reverse complement.
CACGGGCAACGACTAGCCCGAGCCGGGCCGGCCGCCGCACCGCGGCCGGCTCGGGGAAGCATGGCCGCGAGAGCACCATTCTCACATCTGAACAATTCCATTACCCTCGCTGGCATGCCACTTGCCGTGAGTGAACTCTGGGACGATCTCCTGCACTGCCTCGACCTCCGGGGGCGCGACGGGGAGACCGGTCCCGTCTACGAGGCGGGCAACCAACGACTCGGCTACCACCGCCTGTTCGGCGGCCAGCTGCTGGCCCAGTTCGTCCGGGCGGCACAGCTCAGCTGCCCGGACAAGAGCGTGAAGTCCCTGCACGCCCTGTTCGCGCGGGCGGGCCGCCCGGAGGAACCCGTCAGCTACGAGGTACGCCGCCATCACGACGGGGGCTCCTTCGCCGCGCTGACGATCGTCGCCCGGCAGCCGAAGGGCGTGGTGGCCACCGCCTCGGTCTCCCTGCACGCCCCGGAGGGCGGCCCCGCCCGGCAGGCGGTCCCGGCCGTGCCCGCCCTGCCCGGACCCGAACACCGCACGGACCTCCACCCGATCCCCTGGGAGACGCGTACCACCGCCGACCTGGACACCGCCGCGCCCGAACCGCCCGAGTTCGACGTGTGGATGCGCACCCCGGCCACCGAGGCGGACCTGGCCCCGGCACTCACCGCCTACGCCACCGACCTCACTCTCATCGGCACCGCCCTGCGTCCCGTGCCCGGCGTCACCCAGCACGACTCCGGAACGGCGTTCACCTCCGCGGTCACCTCGCACACCGTCTGGTTCCACCGCCCGTTCGGCGCGGACGGCTGGCTGCTGCTGCGTCAGCACAGCCCGGTCCTGGCGCACGGCCGCTGCTTCGGCCGGGGCGACGTCCTCACCGAGGACGGCACCCTCGTCGCCTCCTACGCCCAGGAGGCCCTGCTGCGCTTCACGAGCAAGACGCCATGACGCCGTACCAGGTGGTCCAGTGGGCCACCGGCACGATCGGCGCCCGCTCGCCGCGCTACGGGGCCGGCACCTCCACGACCATCGCCGAGCCCATGCCGCCGCCGGCGCACATCGACGCGACGCCGGTGCCGCCGCCGCGGCGCCGCAGTTCGTGCACGAGCGTGACCAGCATGCGGGCACCGGTGGCGGCGACGGGGTGGCCGAGGGAGCAGCCGCTGCCGTTGACGTTGACCCGGTCGGGGTCGAGTCCGAGCCGGCGGACGGCGGCCACGGTCACCGAGGCGAAGGCCTCGTTGATCTCGTAGAGGTCGACGTCGGCGGTGGTGAGTCCGGCGCGGGAGAGCGCCTTGGGGATGACCTTGACCGGGGAGAGCCCGGTTTCCGCCGGGTCCACACCGACGGACGCCCAGGACCGCACGGTGGCCAGCACCGGCAGTCCCTCGGCGGCCGCCGCCCGGTCGTTCGCGACCACCAGGGCGGCCGCGCCGTCGTTGCCGCCGCAGGCGTTGCCGGCGGTGATGCTGAAGCCCTCGATCTCGGGATGCAGCGGCTTGAGCGCGGCGAGCTTCTCCAACGACGTGTCGCGGCGCGGGTGTTCGTCGACCGAGAACAGCCCGTGCGGGGTGTCGAGGGGCACCAGCTCCGCAGCGAAACGGCCTTCGTCGATGGCTCGTACGGCGTTCCGGTGCGAGCGCAGCGCCCACTCGTCCATCGCCGCGCGGCTGACGTCGGCCCGCTGGGCGACGTTCCAGCCGATGGTGATCGACATGTCGCTGTTGGGCGCGTCCGGCCGGTCCGGATGGGTGGGCGGCATCCAGGGCTCGACCCATGCGCCGTCGACGCGGAAGGCGGACTTCGGCGCCGTCGAGGCCGAGTTGACGCCGCCGGCGATCACCAGTTCGTCCATCCCGGCGCGGATGCTCGCGGCGGCGTCGGCGACGGCGGCCAGGCCGGCGGCGCAGTGCCGGTTCACGGCCGCCCCCGGTACGCCGGTGAGGCCGGTGGTCAGCGCGGCGTGGCGGGCGAGGACGCCGCCGCCGTAGAGGCCCTCGCCGAGGATCACGTCGTCGACGCGGTCCGGGTCGAGCCCGGCGGCGGCGGCCTGGACGATGTGGTGGGCCAGATCGAAGGCGGTGGTGTCGCGCAGGGTCCCCTTGCGGGCGGTGCCGACGGGGGTGCGCAGAGCGGACACGATGACTGCCTCGGGCATGGACGGTCTCCAAGTCGGCGGGGCGGGCAGGGATCACATACGTTGCGAGAATGCTACTCTCGCCATACTAGAACCACATATCCCGAGAGGGGAGCCGCGATGCAGGTTCAGGGCACATCCGCACTCGTGGTCGGTGGCGCGGGGGGTCTGGGCGAGGCCACGGTCCGCCGGCTGCGCGCGGCGGGGGCGTCCGTGGTCGTCGCCGATCTCGCCGACGAGAAGGGCAAGGCGCTGGAGGAGGAGCTGGGCATCCGGTACGTGCGGACGGACGCCACCGACGAGAGCGAGGTCCGCACCGCGATCGGGGAGGCGGAGGCGCTCGGTCCGCTGCGGGTCGCGGTGGACGTGCACGGCGGTCCGGCGAGCGGCGGGCGGCTGGTCGGCCGGGACGGTCAACCGATGGAGCTGGCCGGGTTCCGGCGGACCCTCGACATCTATCTGACCGGCGTCTTCAACGTCCTGCGGCTGGCCGCCGCCGCGATGGCCCGGCAGGAACCGATGGACGAGGACGGCGGCCGGGGTGTCGTCGTCACCACCGCGTCCATCGCGGCGTACGAGGGCCAGACCGGTCAGCTTCCGTACGCCGCGGCGAAGGGCGGGGTCGCCGCCATGACCCTGGTGGCCGCCCGCGACCTGTCCCCGCTCGGCATCCGGGTCATGACGATCGCGCCCGGCACGTTCCTGACACCCGCCTACGGGAAGTCGGGCGACCAGCTGGAGGCCTACTGGGGGCCGCAGGTCCCGCATCCCCGCCGGATGGGCCGGTCCGCCGAGTACGCCGCCCTCGTCCAGCACATCTGCGAGAACGACTATCTCAACGGCGAGGTGATCCGCCTGGACGGGGCGCTGCGCTTCCCGCCCAAGTGACGGCCGGCGGGGCGGACTTCCCGCCCCGCACCGCACCGCCCCCCCGACGCCCTCACACCCGCCCCGCACCGACGCGTCCGGCACCGGCAGGCGGGTCACGGCTCCCTGGCGGTGAGGCGGGCGAGGGTGTCGCGGAAGTCGTCGGTCTGGAAGGACTGTTCCTCGGCCGTCGTGGCGTAGTCGAGGGTGGCGAGCACCGCGCGCTCCAGGTGCATGTTGAGGACGCGTTTGGTGCTCTCCGCCGCCTGTCTCGGCAGTCCCGCGATGCGTTTCGCGCAGACCGTGGCCTCCGCGAGGGGGTCGGCCACCACGTGGTTGGCCAGCCCGAGGGCGACGGCCTTGTCGGCCGGGATGCGGGCGCCGGTGAGGGCGTACTCCTTGGCGAGCAGCAGGCTGGTGTGCAGCGGCCAGGTGAGCGGGCCGCCGTCGGCCGCGACCAGGCCCACCTGGACGTGCGGGTCGGCGAGGTGGGCGCCCTCGGCCATGTAGACGATGTCGCTGAGCGCCACCAGGCTGCAACCGAGGCCCACGGCCGGTCCGTTGACGGCGGCGACGACGGGGACGCGGCAGCGGACCATGCCGAGGACGATGTCCCGGCCGTCGGCGATGGTCTTGGACCGCAGGTCGGGGTCGCGCCTGAGCTCGTCGAGGTAGGTGAAGTCGCCGCCCGCGGAGAACGCCGTGCCCGCCCCGGTCAGCACGGCCGCGCGGGCCGCGCGGTCGGCGGCCAGCCGGGGCCAGAGCCGGGCGAGCCCGGTGTGCAGCGGGTCGTTGACGGCGTTGAAGACCGCGGGCCGGTTCAGGGTGATGATCCGCAGCGACCCGTCCGCCCGGACGTCGATCTCCTCCGGCATGCCGTACAGGTTCTGACCGTCCGTCATGTCAGGCTCCCAGTCCGAGGATCCGCGCGGCGATGATGTTCTTCTGGATCTGCGAGGTGCCGCCCATGACACTCTGCGCGCGGCTGTAGAGGTAGGCGTGCAGGAGGTCCGGGTCGCCGGCGCCGCCGACGGCCAGCGCCGCGTGGCCCACCGTCTGCTCCGTCCAGGTCATGAGGAGCTTGTCCAGGGAGCCCTCGGGGCCGTGGGAGACGCCGTCGAGCTGTTCGGACAGGCGCCGGCGCACGTGCAGGCGCAGCATCTCCGTCTCGACGACCGCCCAGGCGACCTCCGGTGGCAGGGTGTCGCCGGGCGTGTGGTCCACGAGTTCGCGGACGAGCTTGCCGTAGCGGGCGGTGAAGCCCAGGGTCGAGGGTTCGCGTTCGTGTCCTACGACCGTCATGGCCAGGGCCCAGCCCTCGCCGGGCGCGCCGACCATCTGGTCCGCGGGCACGGTGGCGCCGTCGAGGAAAACCTGGCCGAACTCCCTGGAGACTCCGCTCATCATCTTCAACGGCTTTTGCTCGACGCCGGGTTGGGCCATGGCGACGATGAACGCGGAGATGCCCTTGTGGCGGGGTGCGGCCGGGTCGGTGCGGGCCAGGAGCAGGCACCAGTCGGCGACGTCGGAGTAGCTGGTCCAGATCTTGTGGCCGTGCACGACGTAGGTGTCGCCGTCGCGGGTGGCGGTGGTGGTGAGGGAGGCGAGGTCGGAGCCGGCGCCGGGTTCACTGAAGCCCTGGCACCAGCGTTCGGTGCCGTCGATCATGCCGGGGAGGAAGCGGCTGCGCAGTTCCTCGCCGCCGTGCCGGCCGAGACCCTGGACGAGGTAGCCGAGGCTGGGGCGGGCGGGGGCGCCGGCGCGGGCGAGTTCCTCGTCGAGGATGACGTCGTAGACGGGCGGCAGGTCGTGGCCGCCGTACTGCGCGGGCCAGGAGAGGCCGAAGAAGCCGGCCGCGTGCAGGGCGCGGTGCCATTCGCCCTGGCGGGCCCAGTACGCGTCGCCCGCGGTGGGGAAGGCGTCGGCGTGTTCGGTCAGCCAGGCGCGCAGGCGGTCGCGGAAGGCGGCCTCCTCGGGCGAGTCACGAAAGTCCACGGTCGATCTCCTCCAGGCGTACGGGGAACAGGTCGGTGGACGTCAGCGCCCGGCGCAGGTGGACGTGGGCGAGGCACTCCCAGGTGTTGCCGGTGCCGCCGTGCACCTGGACGGCGGTCTCACAGACGGTGCGGGCGGCGCGGGCGCAGTAGAGCTTGGCGATGCGCGCGGCCCGGAGCGCCTCGGCGGGCGGCAGTTCGTCGACGGCCCAGGCGGCGTGGCGCAGGACGCTGACCGAGCCCTCGACGAGGGCCAGCGCTTCGGCGAGGAGGTGGGCCACCGCCTGGTAGGAGCCGATCGTCCGGCCGTACTGCTCGCGGATCCTGGCGTAGTCGCGGGCGAGGGTGTGCGCGCCGCGGGCCGTGCCGAGGAGGTCGGCGGAGGTGGCGACCACGGCCAGCGCCCGCCAGCGGACGGCTGCTTCGTCGGACAGAGTGCCGATCTGCTCGGGTGTGCCGCGCAGTTCGGCGGCGTGGCGGGTCAGGTCGGTGCCGGGAACGAGCGGACCGATCTCGGCGGACATCACCCGGTCGCCCTCGACGGACAGAGCCCGTCGCATGCCTCGTGTGTCCCGCGCCCGGCCGTCGACGGCCACGGTCGCCGACGAGATGCCGGGGGCAAGGTCGTCGGCGAGCACGGGCCCGAGAAGCGGTACGTCGACCAGTCTCCGACCGAACTCCTCCACGACGAGCGCCACTTCGACGCCGGAGGCGCCGTCCGAGCGCAACGCCCGCCAGCCGGTGGCCCCGACCGCCTTCTCCAGCCGCCCGGTCCGCTCGGCGTCGTCCAGGTCGAGGACCGATCCGGGTCCCAGGTCGTCGGCCAACCCGGCAGCCGCGTCGCGGAGTTGGCGTTGTTCAGCGGTCAGCCGTACGTCCATCGCGCTCCTTGAGTACCTGGTCCTTGAGTACCTGGTCCTTGAGTACCTGCTCCCTGAGTGCCTGGTCCTTGAGTACCTGCTCCCTGAGTGCCTGGTCCCTGAGTACCTGCTCCTTGAGGACTCGCCGCAGCACCTTTCCCGAGGGCAGGCGCGGGATCTCGGTCACGAACTCGACACGGCGGGGCCGTTTGTAGGAGGCGAGCCTGGCGCCGACGAGTTCGACGAGTTCGGCGGCCTCGACCGGCGCGGCCCGCCGGACCGCAGCGACGACCGTCTCCCCGTCCGTGCCGTCGGGGACGCCGAACACCGCACAGTCGGCGACCGCCGGATGGCCGTGCAGCACGGCCTCGACCTCGGCGGGGGCGACCTGGAACGCCCGCACCTTGATCATCTCCTTGGAGCGGTCGGTGAGGCGCACCCACCCGTCCGCGTCGACGCTGCCGACGTCCCCGGTGCGGTACCAGCCGTCGTGCAGGGCGTCCGCCGTCGTCGCGGCCGGCAGGTACCCGGCCATCAGGGACTCCGAGCGCACCTCGATCTCCCCGGTCTCGCCCGGTCCCACGGTCTCCCCCGTCTCCAGCGAGACCACACGCACGTCCACCCCCGGCACGGCACGGCCGGCCGAGTCGAGCCGTGCCCCGTCGAGCGGGTTGCAGGCGATGACGGGCAGTTCGCTGGCCCCGTACGCGGGCACCCAGCCCACCCCGGTCCGCCGGGTCACCGTCTCGGCGATGCTCGGGGTCACCGGGGTGGCGCCCCACATGATGTAACGCAGGGAGGAGAGGTCGTACGACTCCAGCTTCGGGTGGGAGGCGATGGCGAGCGCGATCGGGGCGACGGCCATCTCCACGGTGACGCGGTCGAGTTCGATGTGGTGCAGCAGCCGGTCCAGGTCGAAGCGGCGGTGCAGCCGCAGCCGGGCCCCGGTCTCGAGGGCCGTGACGATGTTGAGCAGGCCGAGGATGTGCGAGGGCGGGGTGGCGATCTGGATGCGGTCGCGCTCGGTGAGGCCGAGGGCGGCCCGCCAGTGCCGGACGGCGGCGGCGAACGAGCCGTGCGTGTGCCGGACCGCCTTGGGCATGCCGGTGGTGCCCGAGCTGAACACCAGGACCGCGTCGGTGTCCTGGTCCACGGAGACCTCCTCGCCGTGTCCTGGTTCGATCGGCTCGTCCAGGTGCAGCATCGGCATCAGTGCGGCGAGCACCGGGTGGTCGCCGACCGCGTGGGCGGGCCCGGTGATCTCCAGGGCGTGTTCGACCTCGCCCCGCTTCCAGGCGGGGCTGAGCAGGACGACCGCCGCGCCCAGCCGCCAGGCGGCCTGCACGGCGACCACGAACTCCGGCCGGTTGGAGGACATGAGCGCCACCCGGTCTCCGGCCCGCACCCCTCGCCGAGCCAGTGTCCCGGCCAGCCCGTCCGCCAGGGCCGTCAGCTCGGCACGGCTGTACCCGCGGTCCTCGAAGACCAGTGCGGCCCGTTCACCCATCTCTCGCTCCCACCTCTTGAGAGGATCCCATCAGCCAGGAGAGAATAGTATTCTCGTTTCGACAGAACCTTGATACCAGAGGTGGAGGAGGTCGTCCATGGCGAGCCCCGCACTGTTCCGGCGCGCGACCGTCGTCAAGATCGTCCAGGAGACAGCCGACGCCCGGACCTTCGTGCTGGACCCGCAGGACGGCCCGTTCTCCTACCGGGCCGGGCAGTTCTGTGTCTTCCGGGTCCGGGTCGACGGCCGGGACCTGCTGCGCTCGTACTCGATGTCGAGCGCTCCGGAGTCCGACGCCGAGCTGATGACGACGGTCAAGCGCGTCCCGGACGGCAGGGTCTCCAACTGGCTGATCGATCATGTCGAGGAGGGCGACGAACTGGAACTGACGCTGCCCCGCGGCCGGTTCTGCCTGCGCCCGGCGGCGACGCCGCTGCTCGGTTTCAGCGGCGGCAGCGGCATCACGCCGATCCTGTCCCTGGCCAAGAGCACCCTCGCCGGCACCGGCCGGAGCGTCCGGTTGCTCTGTGCCGACCGCGACCGCGACGCGGCGATCTTCCGCTCGGCGCTGGAGGACCTGGTCGCGCGGTATCCCGGGCGTCTGACGGTCGTACGGCACCTCGACGCGGACCGCGGGTTCCTCGACGCGGCCGCGGTACGGGAGTTCGTCGGGCCGGACGGCGCCGCGGACGCGTACGTGTGCGGGCCCGAACCCTTCATGGCGCTCGTGGAGTCGGCGCTGCCCGGGCCCGGGCGTGTCTTCGGCGAGCGGTTCGGCGGCGACGCGCCGGCGCCCGTGGCGGAGGTCACCGCTCCCGCAGAGGACACCGCTACCGTCACGATCCGGCTCGGCACCCGGCGCGTGTCGGTGCGCAAGCACCCGAACGAGACCCTGTTGCAGACCGCCCGCCGGGCCGGCCTGACCCCGCCGTCCTCCTGCGAGGCGGGCAACTGCGCGACCTGCATGGCCAGGCTGACGGAGGGCAGCGCGACGATGCGGGTGAACGACGCGCTCACCGAGGAGGAGGTCGCCGAGGGCTACGTGCTGACCTGTCAGGGTGTCCCGGACGAGGGGTCAGTCACCGTCCACTACGAGTGAACCGTGTTCGCCGAGCCGGGGCGGCGGCCGGAACTCGGGCTCGTGTCCGGCGATCCGGACCGGGCTGCCGACCAACCGGTAGCCGCCCGCCCGGACGACCATCTCCGGAGTGGCCTCCAGTGCCTCGGGCAGGGTGCGCACGGCCGCCGCCGGGATGCCGAGCGGCCGCAGTCGCGCCTCCCAGCCTCTGGCAGTGTCGGCGGCCAGGGCGCGGGTGACGGCGGCGAGGACATCGTCGCGGCGGGCGGCCCGCTCGGCCATCGTCCAGAAGCCGTCGATCCCGGCCTCGGCGGCGAAGCCGCGCCAGAAGCCGTCGTGCGTGACGAACAGCGCCAAGTGCCCCTGCCGGGTGGGGAAGAGCTGGGCCGGCACGTAGTAGGAGTGCGCGCCGCCCGGCATGCGGCGCGGCTCGACGCCGTCGTTGAGGTAGGCGGCGGCACGGTAGTTGAGCTGGGCGAGCATCACGTCCCGCAGCGCCACGTCGACCTGTCCGCCGCGTCCGGAGACGATCTGGGCGAGCAGGCCCAACGCGGCTGTCAGGGCGGCGGAGTTGTCGACAGACGAGTAGCCGGGCAGGGTCGGCGGTCCGTCCGGGTCGCCGGTCAGCGCCGCCACTCCGGTCGCGGCCTGGATGACGTAGTCGAAGGCCGGGTCGTCCCCGCCGTCCAGGCCGTAGCCGGTGACGGCGACACAGACGATCCGTTCGTTGTGGCGGCGCAGGCCGTCGTACGTGAGACCCAGGCGCCGAATCACCGACGGCTTGAGGTTGACCAGCAGCGCGTGCGCGTCGGTGGTCAACTCGCCCAGTTTCAGTCGTCCTTGCTCGGTGGTGAGGTCGAGGCAGATGCTGCGTTTGTTGCGGTTGATGCTGGCGAAGTAGGCGTCGCCCACCTGTCTGGAGAGGTCGCCGCCGGGCGGCTCGATCTTGGTGACCTCGGCACCGAGGTCGGCGAGGAGCATCGTGGCGAAAGGGCCCGCGAGGATGTGGCCGACCTCCAGGACGCGGATACCGGCGAGGGGGCCGGGGCTCACCGGAGCTCCGCCGCCAGGCCGGCGATCATCTCCCGGGTGCGGCGCTTGGAGGCGACCAGTTCCTCGCGGCCGTCGCCGATGGGCAGCAGCCGGACGGACAGGTCGGTGACGCCCGCGTCGGCGAACCGTCCGAAGCGGGCCGCGATCGCCGCCTCGTCGCCCGCGGCGCACAGGTCGCCGACGTCCTCGGCGTCGCCGTACCCCAGCAGCCGCTGGTAGTTGGGCGAGATCTCGGCCTCGCCGAGGATGCGGTTCGCGCGTTCCCGGGCCGCGTCGACCTCGGAGGGCCGACACAGGCACACCGGGATGCCGGCGACGACGCGCGGCGCGGGGCGTCCGGCGGCCTCGGCGGACTTGGTGATCCGGGGGACGACGTGGTCGGCGACGGCGCGTTCGTCGGCCATCCACAGCACGGTTCCGTCGGCGCGCTCGCCGGCGAGGGCCAGCATGACCGGGCCGAGGGCGGCCACCAGGACAGGCAGCGGGGCGACGGGCGCCAGGTCGAGCGGGTTGTGCACGGTGTACGTGGCGTTCTCGACGTCGACGGGGCCGGGGCCGCCGCGAGCAGCGTCCAGGACGTCGAGGTAGTCACGGGTGAGACCGGCCGGGCGCTCGTAGGGCAGACCGAGCATGCCCTGGACGATCCAGTGGTGCGAGGGGCCCACGCCGAGGGCGAGACGCCCGCCGGTGGCCGCCTGCGCGGACAGCGCCTGCCGGGCCAGCGCGACGGGATGCTGGGCCTGAAGTGGTACGACGGCGGTGCCCAGCTCGATCCGGGTGGTGCGCGCGCCCATCAGCGCCACGGCGGTCAACGCGTCGAAGTCCGACGGGACTTGCGGCACCCAGGCGGTGTCCATCCCGGCGCTCTCGGCCCACTCCACGTCCGCGATCATGCGCGAGATCTTCCGCGCGGAGTCGCCCCGCTCGGGCCCGATCATGACACCGATCCGCACGTTCCCTCCAGGTGGTCCGGGTTCGGGGCTCCGCGCGCGCGGAGGGTCAGGAGGACGTCGTGAGCGCGCGCACCTCGGCGACCACGACGTCCAGGGGGGTGCCGGTGGGGAACACCCCAGCCGCGCCCGCGGCCTTCAGGCGCGGCACGTCGGCGGGCGGGATGGTGCCGCCGACGACGACGGTGATGTCATCGGCGTCGGCGGCCCGCAGTCCCTCGACGGTCCTTGCGGTCAGCGCCAGATGGGCGCCGGACAGCATGCTCAGGCCGACCACCGCCACGTCCTCCTGGACGGCGGTGGCCACGATGTCGTCGACGCGCTGCCGGATGCCGGTGAAGACGACCTCGAAGCCGGCGTCGCGCAGTGCCCGCGCCACGATCTTGGCACCCCGGTCGTGGCCGTCCAGGCCGGGCTTGGCGATGAGAATGCGGGTGGCCATCAGTGCATCACCAAATTCTCCAGGAGTGCGTCAGGATGGCCCATCAGAACACCACCGGCTGCTGGAACTCGCCCCACACGTCCTTCAGCGCCGTGACCATCTCGCCGACCGTGCAGTAGGCGTTGGCACAGTCGATCAGGGGGCCCATCAGGTTGTGGGTGCCCTCCGCGGCCCGGGAGAGGGCGGCGAGGCGGGTGCGGACGTCGGCGGGGTCACGCTCGGCCCTGACCCGGGCGAGCCGCTTCAGCTGGGTCTCGCGGCCTCGCGCGTCGAGTGCGTAGGTGGCGATGTCGGGAGCGGGCTCGTGCTCGTCGGCGTACCGGTTGACGCCGATCACCGGCCGCTCGCCGCGCTCGACCTCCTGGTGGATCCGGTACGCCTCGTCCGCGATGAGCCCCTGGAGGTAGCCGTCCTCGATCGCCCGGACCATCCCGCCGTGCGCCTCCAGGTCCGCCATGATCCCGACGATCCGCTCCTCCGTGGCGTCCGTGAGCGCCTCCACGAAGTACGAGCCGCCCAGCGGGTCGGCGACGCGGGCGACGCCGGTCTCGTGGGCGAGGATCTGCTGGGTGCGCAGGGCGAGGGTGGCCGACTCCTCGCTGGGCAGGGCGAACGGCTCGTCCCAGGCGGCGGTGAACATCGACTGGACGCCGCCGAGCACCGACGCCAGGGCCTCGTAGGCGACCCGGACGGTGTTGTTGCGGGCCTGCGGCGCGTACAGCGAGGCGCCGCCGGCCACGCAGCCGAAGCGGAACATGGCCGCCTTGTCGGAGTCGGCGCCGTACCGCTCGCGCACTATCGTCGCCCAGCGCCTGCGTCCGGCACGGTACTTGGCGATCTCCTCGAAGAAATCGCCGTGCGTGTAGAAGAAGAAGGAGACTTGCGGGGCGAACCGGTCGATCGTCATCCGGCCGCGCTCCAGCACGGTGTCGCAGTAGGTCACGCCGTCGGCGAGCGTGAACGCCATCTCCTGGACGGCGTTGGCGCCTGCGTCGCGGAAGTGCGCGCCGGCCACCGAGATCGCGTTGAACCTCGGCACCTCGGCCGCGCAGAACTCGATCGTGTCGGCGATGAGCCTGAGGGACGGCTCGGGCGGCCAGATCCAGGTGCCGCGCGAGGCGTACTCCTTGAGGATGTCGTTCTGGATGGTGCCGGTGAGGCCGGCCCGGGGCACTCCCGTGCGCTCTGCGGCGGCCACGTAGAGGGCGAGCAGGATCGCCGCCGTCCCGTTGACGGTGAAGCTGGTGCTGATGCGGTCCAGTGGGATGTCCGCGAAGAGGACCTCGGCGTCGGCCAGCGTGTCGACGGCGACGCCGACCCGGCCGACCTCGTCGCTCACCTCGGGGTCGTCGGAGTCGTAACCGCACTGGGTGGGCAGGTCGAGCGCGACGGACAGGCCGGTGCCGCCCTGCTCCAGCAGATACCGGTAGCGCCGGTTGGACTCCTCGGCGGTGCCGAATCCCGAGTACTGCCTGAGTGTCCACAGCCGCCCCCGGTACCCGGAGGCGTAGTTGCCGCGCGTGAACGGGAAGGTGCCCGGCGCGGGGGGCTCGGCAACCCGGTCCGCCGGTCCGTAGACCGGCTTCAGGGGAATGCCGGACGAGGTCTGCGCGAAGTCATCCATCGTTCGGATATGCTACTTGCGAAAAAAGAGAATGCCAATACCGTTCACGAGAACGTGGTCGGCGCCTCGATGCCGTCATCGGCCTCCGCCTGATCGATCATGCTCGGGCCCGCGAGTGCCGGCGGACTTCCACGGGCAGTTGCGCTCGCCGTCCCCGTGGTCTCCGTCCTTCACGGCTCAGCGGGTCACGCGGGGCCGCAGCGCGGTGCCGGAGCGGGCCCTGAGGGCGGCGAACCACACACCGGCCCCGTAGGCGAGGTCGTCCAGGCGGCGGGCGACGGCGTAGCGCAGCGGGTCGAGCGTGGCCTGATCCCGCCGGTACTCCAGTGCGATGTCGGCCAGCGCGGCGACCGCGGCGGCGCGGCGTACCCGGCCGGAGAACGCGCAGCCGACGGCCGTCAGCGGCCACCAGTGGCGGGTCAGCAGCGCGGAGGTCTGCGACAGGGTGGCGAGGGCTCCGTTGCCGGTGAGCCGCACGGCCAGCCGGTACGGGTGCCGGGTGCCGTCGAGCTTGCGGGCGATGCGTACGGTGACGGCACCGAGCACGGCCACGGCGACCGGTGCCGACCAGCGCCGGCCGGCGAGCAGCGTGACGGCCAGCACCGTACTCCACGGCGCGAACACGACGGGTGCGACGGACCGGGGGTGCCGCTCGGCGAGGGGCTGCGCGCCGGTGCCGTACACGGCCTTGCGCAGCAGCCAGTCCCCCAGCCGCACCCGGTGCTCGTGGGCCGCCCGGACGGCGGGTTCGTAGCGCACCCGGCGCCCCGCCGCCACCAGGCGCCAGCACAGGTCGACGTCCTCCCCGACCCGCATGCCCGCGTCGAAACCCGCCCCCAGTACGTCGACCCGGGCCACCACGCAGGCCGAGGAGGCCCAGGAGACGGGGGTGCCGGGCCGGACCGGGGCGGGATGCGTGCCGAGGTCGAGCGAGGACCGGGAGTTCTCGTACCGTTCGATCCAGGTCGTGGCCGGGGCGGTCAGGCCGGTGATGCGGGGTACGGCCATGGCGACCAGGGGGTCGGCGAAGTGCCGGAGCAGGGTGGGGACCGTGTCGGGGTCCAGCACGATGTCGGAATCGGCGAAGACCACGTAGGGGGTGGCGACCAGCCGCAGGCCGGCGTTGCGTGCCTCCGCGGGCCCGACGTTGGCGGTGAGGGCGACCAGCCGCGCACCGTGCCGGGCGGCCGTGGCGGCCACGGCGGCCGGCTGCCTCGAGGCGTCGTCGACCACGATCACCGGGCGGCCCGGTTCGATGCTCCGCAGCAGGCGGTCCAGTTGACGCGGGCGGTCGCGGACCGGGACGACCACCGTGTACCGGGGGTCTCCGGGCGTCGGGAGCGAGCCGGCGACGGGATGCGCGAGGCCCGTCTCCAGCAGCCGGTCCGCGAGCAGGGCACCGGCCGCGTCCCGTACGACGAGCGTCCGCCCGGTCAGCAGCCGCCGTGCTCGCGGAGTCAGCTTGAGCATCCGCGTCGGGTGTCCGCCGAGCAGCGCCCGGCCGTCGTCGACCACCCGGGTGTGCCGGTCGAACTCCACGACGAACCCGAGGGGAAGCGTCATCGGCGTGCGCCCTTCGCGCTGGTGGGTGGCGGTGTGCGGGTCCCGGGGTCGGTGAGGCGACCGCGGGCGTCGGGGGTCCAGGCGTGGATGCGGCGGACGGTGGTGGAGACCATCGCGGCCATCGTCCGTCGGCCTTCCCCGGCCGTGGCGCCCGCCGGGTCGCCGAGTACGCCGGAGGCGGAGACCGCGCGGACGCCTCGGGCGATCAGCTCCGGCAGGAGTACGGACAGTGGCCGGGTGTCGCCGGTGACGGCCGCGTCGAGGCGGACCCGTTCGGGCTCCAGGTGCAGCAGCAGGGAGGTCTCCGTGCGACCGGCGTGCGCGTCGCCGTCCGGTGCCTCGCACGCGGTCCAGACGGCGTCGTGGCCCTCGGCGCGGAGCAGGGCGAGCGCGCCGTCCAGGGTCGCCGTGTTGCCGCCGTGGCCGTTGACGAACACGATCCGGCCGGCCCACAGGGACAGTGAGCGTGTCAGTTCCACGACGACCGCGCGCAGCGCCTCGTGTCCGATCGAGACGGTGCCGGGGAAGCCGGCGTGTTCGCCGCTCGCCCCGTACGCCACCGCGGGTGCCACCAGTGCTGGACCGTGGGGGCTCAGCGGGCCGAGGGTGGCTGCCGCCCGGCACGCGACGGCGCGGGCGACGACGGTGTCGGTGTCCAGCGGCAGGTGCGGGCCGTGCTGCTCGGTGGACCCGACGGGTACCAGGACGAGCGCTCCGGACGGTACGGCGGGCCAGACGGCGTCGGCCAGCACACGCGGCATGGTGCTCCCCTGCCCGCTCAGGCGGCCGTGGACCGGGCTTCGGTGGTGGATCCGGCGGCGGCCGGGAGCTCCGGCATGTTCCCGCCGCCCAGGGTGAGCCGGAAGCCGGACGGTATCGCCAGGTCCTCGGGGCCCAGTTGGTGCACGGAGGAGCGGCCGAGGCCCAGGACCGCCGAGTCGAGCCCGCCGCGCAGGATGTCCAGGACGTTCTCGACACCGGCCTGGCCGTTCGCCGCGAGGCCCCACAGGTACGCGCGGCCGATCAGCACGGCGCGGGCGCCGAGGGCGAGTGCCTTGGCCACGTCGCCGCCGCGGCGGACGCCGCCGTCCATCAGGACCTCGACCTGGTCCCCGACCGCTTCCGCGATGGCTGGGAGCAGCCGGATGGTGGCGGGTGTGGTGTCCAGGTTGTTGCCCCCGTGGTTGGACACGGACAGCCCCGACACACCGGCGTCCACCGCCCGCCTGGCGTCGTCCACCCGGGACACGCCCTTGAGGAGGAAGGGGCCGCCCCACTCGGTGCGCAGCCAGGCGATGTCCTCCCAGGTGGGCGGCGGCGTCTGCATCCACTCGCCGTAGGCGCCGAAGAAGGTCGGCGCCTCGCCGCCGGGGGCGGCCAGGTTGGGGACGGTGAGACCGGGGGCGCCGCCGGACCTGGCGTACCGCCACAGCCACCCGGGGCGGGGCAGGACGTCGGGGGCGAACCGCAGCAGGGTTCTGAGGTCGAGCTTGTCCGGGATGGCCGGGCTGCCCCAGTCGCGGCCGTGCGAGAAGGACCAGTCGAGGGTGACGATGAGGGCCTTGGCGCCGGCGGCCCGCGCCCGGTCCATGCGGCGCAGCATGGTGTCGCGCGTGCCGCTCCAGTACAGCTGGAAGAACAGGTCCGGCTGGGCGTCGGCGACCTCCTCGACCGGCTTGCTCGCGAAGGAGCTGAGCCCCATGATGACGCCGCGGCTCGCCGCGGCCCGGGCCACGGCCACCTCGCCGTCGGGGTCGACGGCCTGCACGCCGGTGGGCGAGATGAGCACGGGCAGGGACGTGGGCACACCGAGCACGGTCGTGGACAGGTCGCGTTCCGCGTGATGGCCGACGACCCGTGGTGCGAAGCCGAGTTCGGCGAAGGCCGCCGTGTTGTCGTCGACGGTACGGCCGCGCTCCGAGCCGGCGACGAGGGCGCCGTACACCGAACTCGGCAGCTGTCGCCTGGCCCGGCGCTGCGCCTCGGCGACCGTCTCGAACCAGCGGTTCCTACGCATGGGTTCCGCCCTTTCCGGCGAGGGTTGGATCCAGGCCGGCGAGGGGGTGCTCGGCACACTCGCTCACCGGCGGGCGCCGGGTGAGTACGAGGTCCACGGGGCGGGCGGCGGCCCGGCGGGAGTGGTCCTGGGAGGGCCTGGGGAGGTGTGCGGTGCCGGGCGGGCGGCGGGCGAGCCGTTCCTCCCCGTACCCCTGCACGCATTCGGGGTCGGGCCCGTCCAGCGGCAGGCCGGTGAAGAACTTCGCGGCCATGCAACCGCCCTTGCAGTTGTCGTAGAACGCGCAGGACGAGCAGGCGCCGCCGTGCTGCGGGCCGCGCAGGCGCCGGAACAGCTCGGAGCCGCGCCAGACCTCGCGGAAGCCGCCCGGTGCGCGGACGTTGCCGGCCAGGAACTCCTCGTGGATGGCGAACGGGCAGGCGTAGACGTCTCCGACCGGGTCGATCAGACAGACCACACGTCCGGCTCCGCAGAGGTTGAGGCCCGGTAGTGGCTCGCCGTAGCCGGCGAGATGGAAGAAGGAGTCGCCGGTCAGCACGTTGTCGCCGTGCGCCGACAGCCAGTCGTAGAGCTCCCGTTGCTGTGCGGCCGTCGGATGCAGTTCGTCCCAGACGTCCGCGCCGCGTCCGGAGGGGCGCAGCCGGGTCAGGCGGAGCTGGGCGCCGAAGCGGTCGGCGAGGGCCTTGAAGTCGTCCAGCTGCGGGATGTTGTGCCGGGTGCAGACCACGGAGATCTTGTAGTTGCGCATCCCGGCCGTGGCGAGGTGTTCCACGGCCCGCAGCGCGGTCGCGTACGAACCGGAACCGCGCACCGCGTCGTTGACGTCGGCGGTGGCGCCGTCGAGGGAGATCTGTACGTCCACGTAGTCGTTGCGGGCGAGCCGCTCGGCGGCCTGCCGGGTGATCCGCACGCCGTTGGTGGAGAACTTCACGCCCACGTGGTGGGCGGTGGCGTAGTCCAGGAGGTCCCAGAAGTCGGCGCGGACGGTGGGCTCGCCGCCGCCGATGTTGACGTAGAAGACCTGCATGGCCTCCAGTTCGTCGATGACGGCCCTGGCCTCGGCGGTGCTCAGTTCACGCGGGTCGCGGCGGCCGGAGCTGGACAGGCAGTGGGTGCAGGCCAGGTTGCAGGCGTAGGTGAGTTCCCAGGTGAGGCAGATCGGTGCGTCGAGCCCGTACTCGAACAGGTCGACGAGCCGGGTCGGGGTGGACGGGACCGACGTGGCAGACGCGGTTGCCGTGGTGGACGCCGTGGACGTGACGGACGCCGTGGACGTGACGGACGCGGTGGACGTGACGGACGTGGCGGTCATGAGGTCCTTCCGACGACCATCGACGACTGTGCGAGGACGGCGAGGGCCCGCCCGTAGCGGGGCACCTCGTGCTCTCCGAGACCGGCGGCCAGGCAGGCGGCACGGGCCGTGGGCGCGTGGGCGAGAGCCTGGACGACGGCGAGGAGCCGACGGTCCTTCAGGAACGAGAGCCGGCGGGTGCCGAAGTGATAGAGCAGCGCGCCGAAGGGTTCCGGGCGCACCGAGACCAGCGGATGCAGGTCCCAGGCGCGGTCGAGATCGATCGCGGTCATGTCGGCGGCGTCTCAGTAAACGCCGCACATGCCGTCGATCGAGACCTCCTCGATCAGTTCGTCGGCCTCCATCAGCGGCTGCTCGGCCGGGTGTCGCTCGTCCTGCGGCTCGCTCGCCGTGACGGGCGGGGTGACGTGGAGCTCGTTCATGCGACTCTCCCTGGGCATCGCTCCCATCGGACATCTGGAGAATAATGACACCGAGTGCCGAAAGTGAAGACGCCGGACGGTACGGAGCTTGCGAGGAGGCCCGGATGAACATCACAGCGCCTCATGGGTACTTGACGCCGGGTCGCCAGGCGACGCGGGGGCGGGCACAGGTGAAGGACCCCGACGTCATAGTCGTCGGGGCCGGCGGCAGCGGGGCCGTGCTCGCGGCGCGCCTCAGCGAGGATCCCGGCCGTTCCGTGCTGGTCCTGGAAGCCGGTCCGGTGCCGGGGCATCCGTCGGCGTTCCCACCGGAGCTGCTGGACGCCCGGCTGGTGCCTGGTGCGCAGTCCGGGCACCCGGCGGTCGAACCGTACGCCGTCCACCTCGCTCGGGGGCGTCCGTACACGGTCGTCCGGGGCCGTGTCCTCGGCGGCTCGACCACCGTGAACGGCGGCTACTTCGTGCGGGCGCGGCGGGAGGACTTCGACCGCTGGTCGAAGGCGGGCGGCGCGGCCTGGTCGTACGACCGCGTACTGCCGTTCCTCCGGCTTCTGGAGACCGACCTCGACCACGGCGCCGACGCGCTGCACGGCGACCGCGGGCCGGTGCGCGTCCGCCGCACCGTACTCGGCCATCCTGCCGCCACCGCGTTCCGGGCGGCCGCCCGGCGGCTGGGTTTTCCCGAGGAACCGGACAAGAACGCGCAGGGCGTGCCGGGATTCGGCCCCGTGCCGTGCAACGTCGTGGACGGGGTCCGCGTCAACACGGGCATCAGCCATCTTCTGGGTGCGACCGGCCGACCCAACCTCCGTGTGGAAGGGGACAGTACGGTCCTCAGGGTCGTCGTCGAGCGCGGACGCGCGACCGGCGTGACGGTCGAGCGGCACGGACACCGCAGGACGGTACGCGGCGGCCAGGTCGTGCTCTGCGCCGGGGCGTTGCGCTCCCCTCACCTGTTGCAGCTGTCGGGGATCGGGCCGCGCCGCCGGCTGGAGGCCCTCGGTGTCCCGGTCGTCAAGGACGCTCCGGCCGTCGGAGCCCGGTTCGGCGACCATCCTCAGGTGGTGCTGGAGTGGGCGCCCCGACGACCGATGCCCGCACCCGTCGCCTCGTGGCTCGGCGGCGCTCTGCACCTCTCCTCGTCGGACGGGGTCCACCCGGGCGATCTGGAGATCCTCCAGTCCCTCGTCCCGATGGCCGGGCTGACGGCCGGGAGGGCATCCGTCCCCGGCGCCCCCCTCGCCTTCCTCGTCTCCGTCCAGACACCGCGGCTGACCGGCCGGATGCGTACGCGTTCCGCCGGCCCGGGGGTGGCTCCGAGCCTCGACTACGGCTACCTGTCGACCGCGGCGGACCGGCGGCGCATGCGCGAAGCGGTGCGCGTCACCGCCGAGTTGATCGGTACGCCTGACTTCAGGGAGGTTTCCGGTGGGCTCATGGAGCCGGTGGCGGACGTGCTGGGCGACGACCGGCTGCTCGACGAGTGGATCCTCGGGCACCTCGGCACGTCCCACCACACCTGCGGCACGGTCCCCATGGGTTCCGCCGACGATCCCCGGGCGGCCGTCGACGCCTACGGGACGGTGCACGGTGTCGTC
Organism: Streptomyces humi; assembly: GCF_001005085.2. Lineage (GTDB taxonomy): Bacteria > Actinomycetota > Actinomycetes > Streptomycetales > Streptomycetaceae > Streptomyces > Streptomyces humi. Next base: position 57,996 of record NZ_LBMU02000088.1, on the reverse strand, counting down.
GGGTTGCGCGTCGCCGACACGTCCATCCTGCCGACGGCGCCGCTGCGGGGCCCGGCGGCCACCGCCGTCCTCATCGGTGAAGTCGTCGCCGACGCCCTACGACGTGGTCCGGCGTGACCGGTTCCAGGCCGTCGGTTCCGGCGCCGCGGCTACCCTCGAACGGCGAGATCCCGGTATCCGGACGTGAGTTGCCGGACGGACAGGTCCAGCAGTTCGCCCAGGTCCGCGTCCTCGTCTTCCAGCCACTGCTCGTACGCGGTGACGCAGGCCGCCAGGACAGTGCTGCCGATCAGCCGGGGCAGCAGGTCGAACGCGGGGCGGCCCAGGCGGCGTGCCGCGAATTCCGTGACGAGGGACCGCCACGACGCGTACCGCAGGGCCGAGTCCGCCTGAAGCGCCGGCACGCCCAGGATGAGCGCCATGCGCTGCCGGTGCCAGGGCACCATCGCCGGGTCGAACCGGTTGAACTCGACGACCGCCTCGCGCAGCGCGTCCATCATCGGCGTCGCCGGGTCGGCCGCCGTCAGCAGGGCGTCGAGCCTGGCCAGTTGTTCTTCGAAGTCGCCCCACACGAGGTCGTTCTTGGAGGCGAAGTAGCGGAAGAAGGTGCGTCGGCCGATGTTCGCCGCAGCGGCGATGTCGTCGACCGTCGTGTGGTCGAAGCCGCGCTCCGCGAACAGTTCGAAGCCCAGTCGTTCGAGTTCTGCCCGTGAGGTCGCGCGCGGTCGGCCCTGACGCACGGACCGCGCACACACCGCCGCGTCGCCCGGTGGCGGCTCCATCCACGACCCCTTCCTCCGGCCCACAGCGAGAGACCCCGCGCCCCACGCACTGTGCCCTCCATCCTCGCACCTGGCGCCGGGAGCTCCTCCCCGCTCAGCGCGTGTGACACCCGTTGCCATGACGCCCGACAACACCCCCACCCATAGCGCTCCGGTCACGAACTCCAAGGAAGGGCTACGGAGCGCAGCGGCGACGCCTGCGACAGCTCGACGAGGGAGGGCCGCTTCCGTCGGGTGCCGGGCTCGTCCCCGGGACCCGGCCACCGACGAACGCCGACCGGCCGTTCGTCACGCGTTGAAGCGGTACGTCCCCGTTCGGGCCCGGTACACCTGGTAGGCGGCGCCGCCGGAGGTGTCCTCGCGGACGAGGGTCACGCCCGCCGGGGCGGTGACGGGCTTGCCCTGGGTGGGCACCCAGATCTCGGCCTCCGTGTTGTGGGGCACGGTCACGGCGAGGTCGATCCGGCCGTCCGTACGGCGCCGCCACTCGGAGGCGACCTTGCCGCGCACGGTGTCGATCGAGGCGCCGACGTGGTCGAGGGTCGCCGGTGACAGGTCGGTGTCGTCGACGCTCTTCGGCACCTGGCTGTTGACCGCGGCCGAGGGGATGTACGGCCGGATGCGCAGCGTCTCGTAGGCGATGGAGGTCGGCTTGATGCCGGCCAGGCTCTGGTAGAACCAGGTGGCCACGTTGGAGCGGTAGTGGTGGTCGACCGAGAGCCGGTCGGTCCACTGTTCCCACAGCGAGGTCGCGCCCTTGGCGATCTGGTGGACGTAGCCGGGGACGCCGGTCTGGGTGACGGCCCGCAACGCGACGTCCGTGTAGCCGTACTCGCTGAGGATGTTGAACTCGTAGCGCGAGCCGTACATGTCGTTCTGGATGTGCCGGCCGGCGGCCGTGATGCGGTCGGCGAGCAGGGTGGCGAGAGCCTGCCTGTTCTCCGCGAGTGTCCTCGTGCCGGCCAGGTAGCGGGGATCGTCATGCTCCAGGTCGGAGCCGGGGACCAGGTCGAAGGCGATGGCCATGGCGTTCTCGCTGGAGATGCTGCCCTGGGTGAAGCTGCCCTGGGAGGCGTCCCAGTAGGCGGCGATGAACGCCCTGCGCAGGGTGTCTGCCAACTTCGCGTAGTGGGAGGCGCGTCCGGTACGGCCGAGACCGCGTCCCACCTCGTCCATGTAGTCGCAGAAGTGGATGTAGAAAGCGAGGCTGATGACGGCGTTGCTGCCCGGCGCCTCGGCGCCCGAGTAGGCGCCCAGCGACGCCTCGAACCGGTAGTCGTTCTCTGCGGTGAACAGCGTCTCGTAGTACGTGAGAAGGGCGTCCTGGTGGTCGTAGAGCTCGGCGAACAGGCTGCTGTTGCCGTAGTACCGGTACAGCTCCCTCGGGATGACGAAGTACGCCGAGTCCCAGGCCGGGACGGCCTTCCAGGCGGAGCTCCAGCCCGGGGTGTGATCGTAGCCGTAGCCGCCCTTGGCGATGGGGACGAACATGGGCAGCTGGCCGGTGGAGATCTGGGTGTCGGGGAAGTGCCGCAGGTAGGTGGTGAGAACGGCGTTGACGTCCCAGGTGAGGGACTCGGACTCGGAGCTGGCCATGGCGTCGCCGGTCCAGCCGTTCTTCTCCCGGGACGGGGTGTCGGTGGGCTTCTGGACGAGGTTGTTCCGCTCGGCCCACTCCAGGTTGCGCTGGATCCTGTTGATGAGGGCGTTGTCCGTGATGAAGGTGCCGGTGCGGGCGAAGCCGGTGCGGGCGACGCCGACGGTGAGGACGGACGCGTCGCGCTCGGGATCGGGGGCGCGTCCGAGTACGGCCTCCAGGTTCATGACCTCCAGGTAGCGGAAGCCGAAGTGGCTGAACTGCTGTTCCCAGGTCTGGGTCGGGCGCCGGCTGACGGTGTAGTAGTGCGTCTGGAGGTCGGCGTCGTGCTGGAAGTTCTCCTCCTCGACGGAGAAGGGAGAGGCGGTGGTGCCGTCGCCGCCGGTGATGCGGTTGCCGCCGCGGAGGCGGAGGGTGAGGCCCTCCTTGTCGGGGCGCAGCCCGGTGAGGGACAGGCGGACGAGACCGGTCACGATCTGGCCGTAGTCCAGGATCCAGATGCCTGATCCGGGTGCCGTCTCGGTGAAGGCGACCGGGCGCAGCGTCTGGTCGACCAGCACCGGATCCGCCTCGTGGGCGCGCAGGACGGCCGCTCTGAAGCCCGCGGGGATCCTCGTGGCAGGCAGCGCGCCGTGGTACTCGGGGGACGGGCCGGAGCAACTGCCCGGCGGGATCAGCACGGTGGCCCGGCGCCAGTCACGGCCGGTGTGGTAGCCGACCGAGCGCCACTCCCCCAGCGCGTCGGCCCGGCGGGCGTCGTACTTCTCCCCCGAGTAGACCGAGTCGAAGGTCGTGGGTCCGTCCACGGTGAGCCAGTCCTCGTCGGTGACGAGGGTCGTGGTGGAACCGTCGGTGCAGGTCACGACCAGCTTCGCGCGCACCCGGGGCGGGCCGGCGTAGGGGGCGAGGTGCCAGTACCACTCCTGCGGTGTGGTGAGCCCGTACCAGCCGCGGCCGAGTTCGGCGGCGACGACGTTCTCGCCGCCCGTCCGGACCAGCGCGGTGACGTCGAAGGTGTCGTAGAGGACCGTACGGTCGTAGGTGCTCTGGTCGGTGAGCAGCCGCGGCACGTTGGTCCCGTCGCCGGACGCCGGCTTGCCGTCGACGGTGATCGGGTGACCGTTGACGGTGAAGGTGACGTTGCCGGCGGCGCTCAGGTGCAGGCGTGCCTTGGCGACGCGACGGCCGCGGGGCAGGGTGAAGGCGCGGCGCAGCAGGGGGGCGGGGTTGGCGATGGGCAGGATCGCGTTCTTGGCGGGGATGTAGGGGTTCCTGGGCGGGAAGGTCAGGCCGGCGAGGGTGGCGATGCCGCTCTCGAACGGGTTGGCGCCGGTGGTGAGGTCGACGGCGAAGTCGGGGGCGCCGGTGCCGGTCACCCTGGCGCTGCGGATGGTGGCGTCGGTGCCGCCCGCGAAGCCGAAGCTGCCGTGGCGGCGGATCTGGTCGCCGGTGAGGGTGCGGCTGTCGACCTCGACGCCGTTGACGCTGGTGGTGACCGTGAGACCCCGTATCCCGACCGTGACCGTGTGGTCGCGGGCGGCCCAGGTGTCCTTGGTCAGCCCGGTGGCGGCGGGGAGGGTGACCGTGCCGACGGGGACCGTGCGGGTGCCCGCGGTGGTCGGGTTGGTCTCGCTCTGCGGGTCGTGGAAGTCGACGCCCCAGTCGGGCTCGGAGGTGCCGTCGTCCACCCAGGTGTTGCCGGCGTAGTGGCTGGTCCTCATGACCAGCTGCATGTCGTCACCGCTCTGGTGGACGGTCCAGTTCAGGCCCTCGCCCCAGGTCTTGCCGACGGGTTCGGCACGCAGCAGCAGGGACAGGCCGCTCGCGGGGTCCGTGCCGCCGCGGAAGACGACGGTGGCGGTCAGGTCCTGCCAGTCGTGGTCCTGGGGTTGCCGGCCGCCGATCCACTGCGCGCCTGACCAGTCCTTCGCGCCCTTCAGCAGGCCGGTCTCCCAGCTCGCGGGCTCGCTCCAGGGGCCGGGGGCGCCCTTCTCGTCCCAGGCCCGCACCCGCCAGAAGTACGCCTGCTCCGACCGCAACGCCCCGCCCCCGTACGGGACCTCGGTGCTGCCGGTGCCCGCCACCTTTCCGCTGCGCCAGACGTCCGCCCTGCCGGGTGCGCTGCCGACCCGGATCTCGTACGCGGTCTGCCTGGCCACCGGCGGGATCCAGCTGAAGGTCGGCGTGGTCTCGGTGCCCAGCGGCTCGGTCCGGGAGTTGACCTGGAGACCGGCCGGGGCGGAAGCGGGTCCGCCGGACGCCCGGACATCCGGGGCGGCGGCGAGCGGGAGGGAGGCTCCCGCGGCCGCCGCCGTCATGATGCCGATCAGGTGCCGGCGGCTCAGCGCACTTCTGTTGCCCTCGTCCACGGGTCGTTCCTTTCGTGAGCGGAAGGCGTTCTGAAACGTTTCAATACCTTCCAAGTGGAAAGCTTACGAACGGCCCAGCCGAAGCACAATGGGTCGGCGCGGTCGGACCCGGTCGGGCCCGGAGGCCCACGTCGCCTCGGCCGTGCCGGCGAGGGGGCGGGAACCCGGTCCGCGTGGGCGGTCAGCTTCGAGCCCTCCGGAGGAGTGCAGGGCACGGCTGACTGCTTGCGGGACACATGTCTTCCCTCCCGGGTCGGCACCGAGCGGGCGGGAGAGGCCGGCCGGACGGGACCGGGACGGGGCGGCACACGTGTGATGTCCCGCAGGCCGTCCCGGGCGCGTGTTTCACGACTCCGGTGGAAAGAGCCGCTCCTCGGTGTCGGCGTCGCGTACCGAGATCGCCTCGATCGGGCAGGACTCGGCCACTTCCAGCACCAGTTCGGAGGCCGGGAGAGTCTCGGACCTCGCGTGTCCCTGCCCGCCCTCGTCGAGTTCGAACTCCTCGGGCGCGGAGGCCGCGCACAGTCCCGTGCGGACGCACACCCGCTTGTCCACCGCGACCTTCCAGCGCTGTGTCATCACCGAGCTCCTTCGATGACGAGCGGCAGGGTCTTCCAGCCGCGGACGGTCGAGGTCTGGGCCAGCTCGGCGTGGTCCCAGTCCACGTCCCAGCCGGGGAACCGCTCCAGGATCTCCTCCGCCGCGATCCTGCCCTCCAGCCGGGCCAGTGCCGCGCCCAGACAGTAGTGGGCGCCGACGCCGAAGCTCATGTGCTGGGTGACCCGGTGGATGTCGAAGCGGTCCGGGTCGTCGAAGCGCCGGGGATCCCGGTTGGCGGCGGCCTGGATGAACAGGATCGCGCTGCCGGCCGGCACCGTGCGGTTGTACAGCTCGACGTCCTTGGTCACGTACCGGCCGGTGAACGGACCGGTCGGCTCGAACCGCAGGACCTCCTCGATGGCGTTGGGGATGAGGGACGGATCGGCCGCCAGCGCCCGGCGCGCTTCGGGGTATCTGGCCATCAGGGCGCCGAACCAGCCGATGAGCCGTCCGGTCGTCTCGTTGCCGGCGCCGGCGACGACCGAGCAGTAGGTCAGGACCTCGTCGTCGGTGAGGGTGCGGCTGACACCGTGCTCGTCCTCGAACTCGGTCGTCATCAGCTCGGTCATGAGGTCGTCGGAGGGATGCCGCTTGCGCCACTCGATGTAGTCCTTGAAGGCGTCCGTGCTGAGGATGTCCTCATGGTTGATCTTCCCGCCGTCCTCGGTGCCCAGCGTCTCGTCGGTCCTGTCGCGGATGGCGGGCTGGTCGGCCTCCGGTATGCCGAGCAGCATGCCGATCACCCGCATCGGCAGCTCGGCGCCGACGGCCTCGACCAGGTCGAACCGCCCGGCTCCGGTGACCGGTTCGAGTGCCCGCCGGCAGAAGGCCCGTACCCGCGGTTCCAGTGTGGAGATACGGCGCGGCGTGAACACCCGGGCCAGCAGGCGGCGGTGGATGTCGTGGACCGGCGGGTCCTCGAAGATCAGGGTGCCGGGCGGGAGTGCGATGTCCGCCTGGATGATCTCCAGGATGTCACTGCGGGCGGAGGAGTAGGTCCCCCAGTCCGCGAGACCGTGCTGGACGTCGGAGTGACGGCTGACGGCGTAGAAGTCGTGCTGCTCGTTGTAGTAGAGCGGCGCTTCCTCACGAAGGCGCGCGTAGAGGGGATAGGGGTCGACGGCGAGGGCGGGGTCGTAGGGGTCCCAGTAGATCGTCCCATTGCGGGTCATGAGCACAACTCCTCTGCTGTGCGGGTCACTTGAGCAGGGCGCCCGCGTCGATCGGCAGGGTCACACCGGTGACGTAGCGGGACTCGTCGGAGGCGAGGAAGAGGACGGCGTTGCTGATGTCCACCCCCTCCACCCAGGGCGTGGGCAGCACGTGCATGCCCTGGGACACCGCGGCGAAGTCGTCGGCGGTGGGGTTCTCCAGGTCGGGGCGGAACATCCGGTAGGTGCCCTCGTGCATCACCATCGGCGTGTTGACCTGGGTGGGGTGCACCGTGTTGACGCGGATACCGTGCGGCCCCAGCTCCCCCGCCAGCGTCCGCATCAGGCCCACCACGCCGTGCTTGGCGGCGATGTAGTGGCCGATGTTCGCATAACCCTTGAGACCGCCCACCGAGCTGGTCAGGATGATCGAACCGCCCCGGCCGCCGGCGACGATGTGCGGGATGGACACCTTCGCGGAGAGCCATACGCCGGTCAGGTTGACGTCGATCATGTCGCGCCAGGTCTTCTCGGGCATGACGTCGAGCGTGGCGCCGTCGCTGCCGAGACCCGCGTTGGCCACGACGACGTCCAGGCGGCCGAACGCGGCCACCCCGTCGTCCACGGCCGCCTTGAGCGCGTCGTGGTCGCGCACGTCCGCCTGCACCGCGTGGATACGGCGGCCGAGTTTCCGCACCTGGTCGACGGTCTCCTCCAGGTCCTCGGGCGTCGACATGGGGAAGGTGACGCCGTCAAGCTGCTTGCACACGTCGACGGCGATGATGTCGGCGCCCTCCTCGGCCAGCCGTACGGCATGGCTGCGGCCCTGGCCGCGGGCGGCGCCGGTGATGAACGCGACCTTGCCTTCGACTCGTCCGGGCATGACTACCTCGATTCCTCGTACGGGTTGCGGTGTGGTGACGGATTCGTCGGGGCCCGCGGCCGTCTTCGGCGCGGGCGACTCCGGTGCGGGTGCGGCGAGTTCGGAGGCCAGGTGCTCGGCGAACCGCCTGGTACCCATACAGCGAGCCATCGACCGGGCCCTCCGTGTGCACTGAACGAGTGTTCAACACGAGTGCTGAACACTTGTTTAACAGCGCTCCCGGCGGCCGTCAAGGACAATGAGCGGCATGACTGCGCCTCGCCGTATGGGCACCGAGAACTCCAAGACGCGCCAGGTCCTGCTCGACGTCGCCGAGCGGCTGATGCTGGACGAGGGATACGCCTCCGTGGGCATCCGCAGGGTGGCGCGCGAGGCCGGGGTGGCGCCGGCGCTGGTGCTGTACTACTTCCGCACGCTGGACGATCTGTTCCTGGCGATGCTGCGGCGGCGCGGCGACCACGAGATGGAGCGGGTCGTCCGCCTGCTGGACGGCCCGCAGCCGCTGCACACCCTGTGGCGGATCGCCAGCCACCCGGGCAACGCACTGACCACGGAGTTCGCCGCCCTGGCCAACCACCGCAAGGCGATCCGCGCCGAACTCGCCGCCTTCGCCGACCGCTACCGCGAGGCACAACTGGCGGCACTCACCCGGCGACTCGCGGAGACGGGCGTCGAACTGCCGCCCGAGGTGTCGCCGGCCGTACTGCTCATGCTGACGAACGCCCTCGGCCGGATCATCATGATGGAGAACACGATGGGCATGACGACCCGGCACGAGGAGGCGCTCGCGTTCGTGGAGCGCTTCCTGCACCACTACGAGGGTGACGCCGAAGAGGGTTGACGGTACCCCTGCCCACCTCCGGCTGCCGCACGGGAGTGCGGGTGCCCGTCCCCGGCGCCCCTGGAGCGAGCGGACACGAATCCGGACCATGTGGTAGATTTTAAGGTCGGACCGACGCGCTCCACCCGCCCGGACCGGCCTCGTCGAGGAGAGTGAACACACCGTGGGACAGGCGAAATCGCGAGGACCCTACGCCAAGACGCCGGCCCGCAAGGCGGAGATCGTCCGGGCGGCACGCGACAGCTTCGCCGAGCGCGGGTACGCCAACTCCTCCCTGCGCGACATCGCGGAACGGGCCGGCATCACCCACGCCGGGCTCCTCCATCACTTCCACAACAAGGACGAACTCCTCGCCGAGGTGCTCGCCGACCGCGATTCCGAGGAGTGGCGGCAGGGCCTGGACGAGGTCGACAGTCCCGACCAGCTCGGGCCCTACCTCGCTGAGCTCATGCGGCGGCATCAGCACACCCCGGAGCTGATGCGCCTGTGGATCGAGCTCGCGGCGGCGGCCTCACGGCCGGATCACCCCGCGCACACGTATTTCGTCGAACGTTACGAACGCAGCCGCGCCCAGTTCGTCGGCGGATTTCCCGACGAGACGTCTCGGGGCAGGCTCCGGGAGGGCGTCAGCCCGGAGAGCGCCGCGGTCCTCTTCCAGGCCGTGCTCAACGGACTCCAATTGCAGTGGGTGCTCGACCAGGAGCTCGACATCGTCGGGCCGGTCACCGACTTCGTACGGCTGCTCTTCGAGCAGGACACCGAGGTACCACCTCGGAGTTGAGCACTACCCGGGCGGCCTCGCGCCTGCCACACAGGACCGGACGGCACTCCGCTGCTACGCGCCGAACACCGTGAGTACCCCTCGGTCAGCAGGACGGCGTGGGGCCGAGCGACGCGAGCCAGGACACGAAGTCCGGGGACACGACGGCGAAGTCCGCGGGGTTCAGGTCGCCCAGGCCGGAGGAGAACACGGCGGAGTCGGGGTCGTCGGCGCGCAGGAGGAACCCGCGGCCACCGCTGTCATCGCCGACGAGCACGTACCCCGGCGCGTACCGCGCGATCTCGTAGGTGGCGTTGCGTTCACCGATGTCCCTCGCCGAGTACACCGCGACCCCGGACTCGGTGAGCAGACCGTCCCTCACCCTCCACAGGGTCACCAGCGCCGAGGGAAGGCTCATCGCCGTCTCGGACCGCGCCCGCGTCACTTCGGCCGGCGTCGCCGCCGTCGGCCTCGGAACCGACTCCACCACGCCGCACCCCTCCCCATGGACTTCAGCCGCCCTGAGGGGCAGTGGCACAGCCACCACCCCCACCAGTACCGCACCCAAGCAAACCACCGCTGCCGGCCGGCAGCGGCAGCGGCAACGGCAGCGGCAGCGGCAACGGCATCGGCGCGGTGAACGACGTTGCCTGGGCCACCGCGTGACCGAGCAGCACCGTGACCACCCTCGCTCCGGTCGGCGCCGGTCCGGACTGTGCCCGGACCGGCGCCCGCCGTCTCGGCCCCGCCCAGCGGCTGCGGACGGAGCGCGGCTCGCGAGGTGACGGAACGCCGGTCCGGGCGTCAGCGGCCGCTCCGCGGACGCGACCTCCGTGCCGTCAGGAACGCCAGCGTGCCGCCCGCCACCAGGAGGGCGGCGGTACCCACCTTCAGCAGGACCCCGCCGGCGCCCGTGGCGGCGAGCCCGCCTCCGGTCGTCGTCCCGTTTCCGGTACCCGCCCCGGAGCCGGACGAGCCCGCGGTGGCCGTGGCCGACGGGGACGCGGAGGCACTGGGCGACGGGCTGGGCGTCGCCGAGCCGGTGGCGCTGACCGTGATCGCCGCGGTGTCGTTCGCCGTGTCGTCGTCACGGTTGGGGTAGTCGGGGTTCGCCGCCGCCTTCACGCTGCCCCGGGCGCCGGGGACGACCCGGTCGATCCGCACCGTGAACTCCTGGGTCACGGAGTCGCCCGGCCGGAAGTCCGTACTGCTGATGTCGCAGGTGTAGCTCTTCGCGCCGGCCTTCCGCGGTGTGCAGTTCCACAACGGCCCGGGGTCGCCCTGCTCGCCGGGGCCTGGTGCGCCGGTGATGGTGGTGCCGGCGGGCGGGGTCACCACGAAGGTGCCGGAGTTGTCGGCGTCCATCCACCGGAAGTTCATCCGGCCCGGCCCGGTGTTGCGCACGCCCACGGTGATTTTCACGGTCTCGCCGACCTTGCCCTCGACCGTGTCTCCGAGCGCCTGGTAGTCGGCGTGCTGGGTGGTGGCGAACGTGCCGTACCCGGAGCCGGTGAACCCGGAGCCTGGGGCGACGGACTTGAGGCCGAGCGGGGCGCCGGTGCCGGTCTCGGGGAAGTCGGACGGGTCGAAGGAGTCGGGCGCGCTGCCGCCGACCGGCCACACGACGTAGGTGTTGTAGCCGTACATCGTGTCCGCTGCGGCGGTGTAGCGCAGCGGCGCGTCCGTCTCGTAGGCCGAGCCCGGCGCGACCGGGGTGTCGAACCGGCACCAGGCTCCGACGTCGGACCCGTTCGAGTAATGGCAGTTGGAGTGAGCGCGGGCGAGGGAGACGCCCTCGGAGTCCTGCACCAGCAGCATGACGCCCTTGTCGGCGGGGGCGGCGCCGGTGTCGGCGAAGGCCGGGGTGCGCTCGAAGACGGTGCCGGGCGCGATGCCCTTCAGTGCCGGGTAGGGCCGGGTGGCGAGTTTCGGGCCGCCGACCAGGACGTCCGTCCTCGCGGTCACGGTGGACGCGTCGGAGGCGGTGGCGGTGTAGGTGACGGCACCGGTGTCGCCCGCCTTGGCGGCCGCGGTGGGCTTCAGGAAGAACGGGTCGATCGACTCCCTGCCCGACAGCGGGCCGATGTCGCACCTGACCTTGAGGGCGCCGGTGCTCACGCAGTCCCCCGTGACCTCCATCGTCGCCTTCCCGGCGAGGGACGAGGCGTCGACCGTGACCGAGACGTCATGGGCGTCCCCGCCCGAGGCGGTGATGCCGAGGTCCAGGTTCGGACCCTCACCCTCGGTGGGGAGGTAGTAGTTCTCCTGGGCGTCCAGGACGAGTGTCGTTCCGGCGGCGTGCGCGGCCGGGGTCGCGACCGCCAGGACGGCGGTCGCGAAAGCGGCGGCCGCCGCTGTCCGCCACGTTCTGCGTATCGTCAGCACGCTACATGGACACGCGGGAACACCAGAAGGTTGCGCCCAGGTGTCCACCAGCCGACGGGCACCCACCCTTCCGGGAACCCATCCGGGAACCTTTCCGGAGCATCCGAACCGCCCAGGCCGTCGGTCGGTCGCGGGGCGTGTCCGCCCGTGGGCGGCGCCCTACCAGGTCACGGGCAGCTCCACCGGTCCGTAGACGTTCATGCGGTGCCTGAACTCCAGTTCCTCCAGCGGCTTGACGCTCTTCAGTCCGGGCAGGCGTCGCACCAGGCCGGTCAGGGCGGACTGCAACTCGACGCGGGCCAGCGGGAGTCCCAGGCACTGGTGGACGCCGAACCCGAATGCCAGGTGCTGGCGCGGCGGGCGGCGGACGTCCAGCCGCTCGGGGTCGTCGAAGACGCGCGCGTCGCGGTTGGCGGCCGCGAGCTGGATCAGGACGCCCTCGCCGGCCCGGACGGTGACACCGCCGATCTCCAGGTCCTCCGTCGCCACGCGCGGCAGGCCCGTGTGGATGATGGTCTGATACCGCAGCAGTTCCTCCACGGCCCCGGGAATCAGACCGGGGTCCTCGCACAGTGCCGCCCACTGGTCCGGGGTCTCCAGCAGGTTCAGCACACCGATGCCGATCATGTTGGCGGTGGTCTCGTGACCGGCGACCAGCAGGACGGCGGCCATGCCGACGACCTCGTCGTGGGTGAGGTGTCCCGGCGCCTCCTGGTCCGCGACCAGCCGGCTGAGCAGGTCGTCGTCCGGTCGGCCGGCCTTGTGGACGGCCAACCGGTCGAAGTAGTCCCGCAGTTCCTCACGTGCGGCGAGGACCCGGTCGACGCCCGCCGTCTGGTCGAGCATCAGACGGCTCTGCTCCTGGAAGAAGTCGTGGTCCCGGTACGGCACCCCCAGCAACTTGCAGATCACGAGGGACGGCAGCGGCAGCGCGAAGGCACCGACCAGGTCCGCCGTCGTACCGGACCGCGTCATGTCGTCGATCAGCGACGCCACCAACGCGTCGACCTCGGGACGCATCAGCTGCATGCGCTTGACGATGAACTCCGGTATGAGCATGCGGCGTTGCCTGGTGTGCTCGGGAGGGTCCATGCGCAGGAACCCCACGGGCAGGTCCTGGTTCCGCTGGAGCTTCTGCACCGGGGAGATGAAGGGGAACCCGGGGCGGCGCAGATCCGCGCTCAGCCTGGGGTCACGCAGCGCCTGCCGCGCGTCGGCGTAGCGGGTCACCAGCCAGGGGCGACTGCCGTCCCAGAGCGTGACCCTGGCGACGGGGCGTTCCTCGCGTAACTCCCCCACCAACGGAGGCAGATCGAACGGGCATCCGGTGCGGACGGTGGGATACGTCGGCGCGGTGTCGGAGCCGGCGCGGTGGACAGTACCGGTTTCAGGCATGAGATGGATCCTCCAGAACGGTGCAACGTCGGTGGGTGACGGGCGTATGGCGTGCGGGAGCGCCGTCCGCGCCGCAGTGGCCGGCCCCGCTCAGGTCTGCCACGCGAAGGAGTCGAGCCGGCGCCGGCCCGCGGCGTCGATCGCGGCCGCCGTACCGGCGACGACGTCGTGCAGGTCCTCCGGTGCCCGGAGGTAGCTGATCCGGCGCTCCAGCGCGCACCCGCGGAAGGCCTTGGCCTCGTAGGACTCGGGTCCGTAGACGATGGAGTGCACGTCCTCAACGGCGGCGATGCGGATCAGGCCGTAGTAGCAGAGATTGAAGTAGGTGAAGGCCCTTCGCTCGTCGGGGCCGACTCCGATCATCTTGGGATGGAACACCTGGTTCGCTTCGTAGAAGACGACGAAGCCGACCAGGGTGTCCCCGCGCCAGGCCTCCAGCACTCTGCCCCGGCCGGTGGGGTTGGCCTTGATGGAGCTGATCAGAGTGCGGGATCCTGCGACGTGGACGTCGTGGCCGTAGCGCCGCAGGTGCTCGCAGTGCAGGTGTGCGTGTCTGTCGTCCAGGTCGTCGATGGTGGTTTCGCGCAGGGTCGCGCCCGACTCCTCGAAGCCCCGTATCTCCCGGCGGACACGTGTCGGTCTGGGACTGCGCAGACCGCCCAGGTAGCCGTCGAGGTCCGGCCACGAGACGGGGAGAACGCAGTCGCCCACGAACGCGTACGACACGTATCCCCGGTGCTCCAGCACCCGCCGCAGGGCCATGTCCCGTTCCGGTACGTGCATCACGGCTGTGGTCTCCAGGCCCTGCTCGGCGCACAGGTGTTCCAGTTCGTCCACCAGTTCCCCGACCACGCCGTCGTCCGCCCCCGGGGCTCTGAGCAGCCCCGGGAGGTAGCCGCTGGGCAGGACGGACACCAGCGCCGGAGCGAGCCGGGCCGCGGCCTTCTCCAGTCGCCCGGCGTGATCGGAGAGCCACCGTTGTTCCTCCGGGCTGAGGAAGGGCCGCAGGGCCGGGTCCTGGCGGACCAGCTGGGTGACGGGGTTGTTGTAGAACCAGCTTTCCTCGGTCATGTGGTAGGCGACGAGCCCGCCTCGCGGGGCGAACTCACCGTCGAGGACCGAGTAGTGGCGGTCGCCGGCCTCCCGGCTCTCCGCCGTGCGCAGCCAGTTGGGCAGCGAGTAGAGACTCTCCGCGAGCAGGGACCAACGCCCCGCCACCGCGTTCATTTCTTGTGCCCGCAGGATCGGCGTCTCCACTCGAAAGTCCTCCCTTGTTCGTCCGGACGGGCCGTCAGTTGGCGATGGCGGCCTGTGCTCTTTCCTCGATGTACTTCTCGACGTAGTCGAGTGCCTGCTTGCCCGTGTCGGCGAAGTACATCAACTGGGACAGGGGTACGGGCAGGAAGCCCTCGGCCTCCATACGCACGAGCTGGGTCCTGAGCCCGTCGTAGAAACCCGCGGTGTTCACCACGACGACAGGCTTGTCGCACAGTTCGTGCTTCTTCAGCTCCAGGATGTCGGTGGTCTCGTCCAGGGTTCCGGTGCCTCCGACGAGCATGATCACGGCGTCCGCCTTGTCCAGCAGGAGCGCCTTGCGTTCACCCAGGTCCTTGGCGATCACGATCTCGTCGCAGCCGGGTCGTACGACGTGTGTCAGGAACTCCACGGAGACGCCGCACAGCCGTCCGCCCGCCGCCTGGACGCCGTCCGCGAGCACCTTCATCAGGCCCACGTCCGATCCGCCCCACACCAGCGTGTGGCCTGACCTGCCGAGCAGCTCCGCGAATTCACGGGTCGGTCCGACGTAGCGCTCGTCGAGGTCCGCGGCGGAGAGGAAGACGCATATGTTCACCATGCCTCCTTGGGGGGGGGTGGGGGGATGTGCTTGTCGGCCGGCGCGCGGCGCTCACCGCCTCGCGGCGGTTCGCTTGGCGATCCAGTCCCGGGCCGCCAGGAGCGGCTCCCGCCGCATGGTCCAGCGCATCCGGTCGTCGAAACCCATTTCGCCGAGGGTGAGTCCGGTGCCCTTCACCTCGAAGACCGGTGTCCAGCCGCCGAGTTGGCCCCGGCCGTCGACCAGTCTCCCCTCGGTGTGCCCCTCCCACACCTCGCACTCGCCGTCGAACACGACGCCCACCGCGCTGGTGGCGATCGCCGTGACGGGCCCGTGGGACGGGAAAGCCTCCTTGAGTCCCTGGGCGCCCAGTCCGTCCACGAACCACTTGACGAGCGCGCCGGGCAGGCCGTTCCAGGCCGCCACGGCGAGTCCCGTGTCCTCGACGATGACCGGTGCGGGAAGCCGCAGGGCCGCGACCTGTTCGAGTTTGTGCTCCACCACCCGCCGCACGTCCACCGACTGCACTTCCAGCAGATCGGCGCGCAGAACGTCGACCTCGGGGAAGATGCTGCGGACTTCTTCGAGTTTGATGGAGTTCTGACTGGCGAGAAGTACTTTGTTCACGAGGCCATGAGCCCTCTCTCTACGATGCGTTCCTGGGGAAAGGGCGGTAGATCGTACCAGGCCACCGGCTTGTCTTCGGGGTCCAGCGGGAGGACGAACTTGTGTGCTTCGAGTTCCGGGCTCGGGTACGGGCGTCCGGCTTCGGCGAAACGGGCCCTTATGTTCCCGCGTATCTTCGCGGATCTCGTTCCGAGCCGTGAATGGAAGGAACTGTTCGGCTGCATCAGTACGAAGACGCTGTCGCTGACTCCGTGGGTGTACCGGCTGTGCTCTTTGCCGTAGACGGGTGAGAAGACCGGTGCGAAGTAGTCGACGCCTGCGAAGGAAAGCCGCCACGACGGGGCCAGAATGTCGCGCCGTGCCGGTACGCGCGGGTCGACGGGGTCGCGGACGAACAGCACCTCGACGAGCGTGCGCACCAGCCGCGCCAGTCGGTTGACGCCGTCTCCGACCACCGACTGGGGAAACCGGTACACGAACGCGTCCAGGGCCTCCGTACGCGCGTCCTCGGTGAAGCACGTGAGGGCGTCGACGGACGCTTCCAGATTGGCGCGCAGCGAGCGGCTCTCGTCGTACGCGGGAGCACTGCGCAGTCGCGCCTTCACCGCGAAGGGGCAGAGTGTCCCGGCCACGACCGGAGCCACCGCCTCCAGGATCTCGTCATGTCGTTCGGCGTGCGGCACGGCACGCCCCTAGGCCGACTTGACGCGCACCGCGAGCGCGTGTCCCCACTGATGGTAGTGGTCGACCGGGTACTCGACGTGGGCACGGTCGAGAGTCGGTTCCATGACGCGGTTGTACCGGACGTCCCACTGCGGACGCCGCGCGAAGTAGTCGGCCCACCAGGGGGCCTCGGGACAGTTCGGCCGGCCCTTGTACTTCTCCTCGTAGGGCAGCATGTAGTCGAGGTAGAACAGGCCTCCCGGACGCACCAGATCACCCACCGCGTCCACCATCTCCGTCAGGCTGTGCTCCATGTTGTTGGAGTACTGGAGGGCGCCGCTGGTGAAGACGCCGTCGAACGTCCGGCCGGGCGGCGACTCCATGAAGTCGCCGTGCACGATCTCCACGAGTTCCTCCAGGTTCTCGTCCTTGACCCGCGACTTCAGCCCGGGCATGTGGACCTCGCCCGAGGCGTCGTTCTTCGTGCCACCGAACAGGGCGATCTCGTCGATGTCGATCGCCCACACCTTGAATCCGCGACGCGCGGCGGGAACGACGAACTTGCCGTCCGCGCAGCCGACGACGGCTAAGGTCGGCGCGTTGTCCTTGGCCTGCTCGCCGAGAAGCCTCAGAAAGCGGTAGAAGCGCGACGGCGGGGTTCCCCAGAGGCTGCTGGTCTTCATCGTTTTTCTTCCTTTCCTTGTTCGCCTGTTTGTCCTGTCGGCCGGGAGCCTTTGAACCGGCTAGAAGCCCTTGAAAAGGTGCGATGTGGCGATGAGGACGGTCGGTTCCCCCTCTCTCAGGCGCCCTTGTGCGCGCAGTGTGTCCAGGGCCGCGAAGACCGTGGTGCTGCTGCGCTCCCAGACGTGTCCGCGGCGGCACAGCCGCTGGAACCACTCGTCGGCGACCGCGTCGGGCACCACCACCGCGGAACCCTTGGAGCAGGTGACGGCGCGATGCGCCTGTACGGTCGTGCCGTCGCCCGCGATGGACGACAGCCGCCCGAAGTCGCCGGGGAACCTGTCGGTGAGGGAGGCTCCGTCGAGCACGGCGGAGAGCCGTGGATAGGGCTCGACGAGGTGCAGTCGCGGGATCGGCCGGCCGAGCTGTTCGGCGGCTTCCACGAAGCCGCGGTGGACACCCCAGGCGAGGTCCCCCCGGCTGGACGGCAGGATCACGTGCCGTACCGGCTCGGGCGCCTGTTCCAGGATCTCCCAGGAGATCCGCTTGTAGCCCTCGATGCCGAAGCAGCTGCTGCCGACGACGGGGTGCGTGACGTTGGAGACGGCCAGGGTGTCCGGTGCGCCGGCCAGTTCCTCCACCAGGGCGACGCGCTCCCGGTCCGTGGCGAAGGTCCGCACCTCGGCGCCGAAGCCGGTCAGGTAGGTCCGTACCCGGTCGGGCAGCCAGTCGAAGCCGGCCACAGTGCACCTCAGCCCCGTGGCCGCCGCGTAGGCGGCCACGGAGAGACCCGCGTTGCCCGAGGAACCGATGACCACGCCGCGGTACCCCGAGGCACGGGCGTGTGCCGTGACGAACGCCGAGAACCGGTCCTTGTGCGAGCCGGTCGGATTCACCGCCTCGTTCTTCACCCACACGTTCGCCCGCCGGCCGACCGGCAGCAGCGGGGTCTCCCCCTGGCCCAGAACGGGCACACCCGTGTAGGGGTACCTCTGGTGCGCGGGGGCGGTGTCCGCGTACACGCAGAAGAGGTTGGAGTTCCGTCCACGTGCCGCGCACGACGGGCAGCCCTGCGGATGGTCCGCGACCGGGTGCCGCTCGTCGCACTGGATGCAGCGCAGTGCCTCCAGGTACGGGGACCGCGTGGGGTGAGGAGTCGTCACGTCGTGCCCCATATCAGCCCGGCACCCTGCTCGTACTCCTCGCCGGGCAGACACCACACCGACTCGGGGCCCGACTTCTCGTAGAGGTCGAGCGCGTCGGCGAGCGGGGCGCCGATGCGGGTGTGTCCCTCGGCTCGGCCGAGTCCGTCCAGCAGGTAGGTGGGTGTGTCGGCGGGGCGTTCCGCGAGGTACGTGTCCCGCAGGAGGGTGAAGCGCCGACGGGAGATCTCGGCGGCGGGCCGCTCGGTGGGGAAGAGCTCGGGATGCTGCTCGCCGTTGTGGCGCAGCATGTAGACGACCGTGCCCAGACCGGACAGCGCGGCCCCGCGGATCTGGCGTGCGACTTTTTCGTCGCTGTGGCTGTACAGGCACAGCGACAGTACGGCCACCCCGCCGTTGAAGGGTGCGCCGAGTTCGGCGGAGGCGTACTGCCATGCGGACAGGCCCGGCAGGACGCGGACGTCCGGCAGGGCTCGGTCCCCGGTCCTGTTGAGGTGGTGCAGCGCAGGGCCGGCCATGCCGAGCAGTCCCGGGTCGCCGCCGGAGACGATGACGACCTTCGCGCCGGCGGCGGAGCGTTCGGCGGCGACCCTGGTGCGGACGGCGAAGACGTCCTCCTCGGGTGTCGCCCGGTCCAGGACGTCGAAGCACTCGGCGTCCGGCCCGGCGAGGTGCCTGACGCTGTTCAGGAAGACCTCGTGTCCGATCAGCACGTCGGCTTCGGCCAGGGCGGCGGCCGTGGACGTGGTGACGTCGGCACCGTAGCCGATCCCGAGGACGGTGACGGTCATCGTGATACATCTCCCTTGGTGCTCGGATCCGGTGCGCGGTCGTCGTGCCGTGTGGCCTGCGACCGGCCGGTCCGGGGCGTGGTGGGCAGCAGGGGGCCGAGGACGAGGACGGCGGCCATCAGCATCGGGGCGAGGACCCAGTAGCCGTTCCAGACGTCCGCGGACGAGGAGTGCGCGGCACCGATCAGCGACGCGCCGAGGTAGGCCCCGGCCAGACCTCCGCACGCGTCGCCGACCCCGGACAGCCCGTAGACGGTGGTGGCGTCGTCCGCTCCCTGGGCTCTGACGCGGTCGTCGATCCAGAGGCTCACACCCACCTCCGCCACGCTGAAGATGCCGACCGCCACGAGCCACACCGGCCACAGGTGCCCGGGGGCCGACAGCAGGACGAAACTGGCGGCGAAGAGGGTGAACCCCGCCACGAAGACCGGACGGACGTTCCCGCCCGCGACAACCTTCATCACGGGCGGCTGCACCACGATGACCAGCGACGCGTTGATCAGGAACAGGGCGCCGGCGAGCCAGGTCGAAGGCCCTCGCGAGACGAGGAGGGGGAACGTGCTCTCCAGTTGGACGACCGCGACGCCCAGCAGCGTGGTCGCCGCGGTCACGAGGACGACGGGCCGCCGGACGGCCAGGGCCGCGGCGTTGCGCCAGTACGCCTGGGCGGGCTCGCCGCTGTCCTGTCGTTGCGGCAGGCGCAGCCGCAGCAGCAGGACGTTGAGGGCGCCGAAGGCCACTGCGGCGAGCAGGAACAGACCCCGTGGCCCCTGCACGAACACGAGCATCCCGATGAGCGGCCCCAGCGCGACTCCCGTGTTGGCACACATGTTGCGTGCTGCGATGGCTTCGAGCTGGTGCTCCTCGTCCACCACACGCAACAGGCACGCCTTGGCCACGGGGAAGAACACGCCGGCCCCGACACCGATGAGCAGTACCGCGCAGGTGACCTGTGCGAGGGAGCCGCCGAGCAACAGCAGATAACCGAGCACCCGCAGCAGGTTGCCGAGCAGCATCACGCGGCGCATGCCCCACCGGTGGGCCAGGGCTCCGGCGGCCAGACCCGAGACTCGTGTGCCCCAGTAGTTCAGTCCCAGCAGCAGGCCGACGGTCGCCGAACCGAGTCCGGAGGAGTCGCGCAGATAGAGGCCGAGGTACGGCACGACCAGGAAGACGCCGACGCTGGAAACGAACGCTCCGAAGAGCAGGACCGCGACGGGGCCGTTGCACCAGGACGGCAGCCACAGGCGTGACGAGCGTTTCATCGCGGCCCGGACGGTCCGAGCCCGGTGACCCTCAGGTGCCGGGCGGCGGCGTGGGCTCGGTGCAGCGCGATCTCGGGCGACGGCCCTCGGGCGGTGAGGAAGCCGTAGCAGGCCCGCTGGTCGTCCACACTCTCGATGAGGGAGGCGGAGTCCCTGAGCGGATGCCACTCGATGCCGCCGGGGAACCTGCCGAGTTCCCCGGTGCCGGTGACGTCTCCGAGTTTCCCGTCCTGCGAGGCGTACTTCAGCACTTGGGCGAAGCCACCGGCCACGGGTTCACGCGCGGCGGTCTCCAGGTGCCGGGCGTCGATGTGCGGCTCCGTGGCCTGGAGCAGAAGCAGTTCGAAGGGATCGACGCCGCCGGCCTGGAGGATGCCCTCACCGATCCTGCCGCCGCCCAGTCGCGCGTTGACCTCGACCAGTTCGAATCCGTCCGCCGTGTGCACGAACTCGACATGTGAGAACCCGGTGCCGCGGCGTACGCACGCCAGTACGCGGGACACCCAGTCCGCGATGTCCGTCTCCCATCGGCTGCCCCTGCCGATGGGGAACGTCAGGTCCAGTTCGCGGAACTGCGGCAACTCCGAGACCGTGCGGCTGTTGACGCCGAGGAGCACCGTGCCGGACTCCGCGGTGTACGTTTCGGCGCTGTAGAGCGGGCCGCAGGCGTAGGGCTCCACGGTGATGCGCTCCGCGGGGACGTGCTGCCCGCGCAGCTCCTCGATCGCGTCGGCGACGGACTCCGTTCCGTCCGCGAGCCGGACGTGTCTGCTTCCGGTGCCCTCCGCGTCCTTGACGATGCGCAGCACGGGTTCGGCAGGCAGGTGTCCCGAGCCGGCGAGGGCCGCCCAGTCGGAGCCCCGGACCGCGCGGCCGGTGCTCAGCCCCGCGTCGGCGACCTGGTTGCGTACCCACACCTTGTCGCGCAGTCGGCGTACGTCGCGCAGGACGTTGGGGAAGCCGCGTTCCTCGGCCAGGGTCTCGGCGGTTCCCGCCCAGGTGTCCGTGTTGGAGATCAGGCCGGACACGTCACCCAGGGCGTCGAGCGCGGCGCGCACCGCGTCGATGTCGAAGGTGTCCGCGTCCACCACACGCAGGTAGTCGTTGCCGGCCAGCTGCCGACTGTAGTACTCGCGGTCGAACGTCAGCAGGACCAGCTCGGTCCCGCGACGCCGAGCCGCTTCGGTGAGGCGGTCCAGGCCGTAGGCCAGCGCCTCCAGCATGACGACCCTGGCCACGTCAGAACTCGCTCTTCGGTTTGGCGAAGTTGACGCCGTGGCGCTTCCAGTCCGTCCTGCACCAGGGCAGCCGGAGCTCCACGGGCTCGGTCACGACGAGGGGATAGCGGTCGGAGTCCCGTACGACGGCCGAGTCGGGGTCCTCGAACACGGTGTGCACGTAGCGGTGACCGGTGTCCGGTGTCACGAAGACGACGGGGCGCCCGTCGTCGAACCCGTGTCTGGACGCCTGCCACTCCGCCACCGCGTACGCGGCGCCGCTCGACAGGCCGGCGAACACGCCGTGTTCCCGGAGCAGTTCGATGCTGCCCGACCTCGCGTAGGTGAAGTCGATCCAGTGGATGTCGTCGTAGGCGTCGTAGTCGATGTTGCCGAAGTGGATGCCGCTGCCGAGGCCGGCGATGAGGAACTCGGGGTCCTCGACGTCCTGGCTCGCGAAGGACACGCTCCCGAAGGGCTGGATCCCGAGGAGCCGGGCGTCGACGCCGTGGCGCCGCAGCGCCGTGGCGAGCCCGCCCGTCGACGCGCCGGACCCCACTCCGCCGACGAGAACCAGCTCGGGGACGTCGAGCTGCTTCATCATGCTCTTGGCCGCGTGTTCGTAGCCGCGGTAGTGAATCCGGTCGTGGTACTGGCGCATCCAGTGGGTGCCGGGGTGGCGTCCGACGTATTCGATCACCTTCCGCACCCGGCCGGCCTGGTCCAGCTTCGCGTTGTCCGTGGCGTCCGGCTGGTCCACCGTGGCGCCCAGGACCTGGAGCTGGGCTCGCAGGGCCGCGTCGACGATGGGGGAAGCCACGATGTGGCAGTGGAAGCCGTACTTCTGGCAGGCCAGTGCCAGCGCGTGCGCGTAGACGCCGCTGGAGCTGTCGACCAGGGTGTCGCCCGGACGGATCACCCCGTCGGCCATGAGCTGCTCCACCGCGCCGAGCGCGGAGATCACCTTCATGGACTCGAACCGGAGGGTGAACAGGCCGGGGCGCAGGCGTATCAGGTCGGGCTGGGCGAGCGCGTCGGCGATGTGGTCAAACAAGGGGGTACCCCGCTCTCGTGAAGTAGCACCTGTAGCCCCGGAGCAGGAAGTACCTGCACAGATCGGCTCGTGTGGTCGCGTCGAAGTCGGCGGTCGACAGCAGGCCGACGACGGTCCCGGTGTGCGCCCGGATGACGCCTACGCCCCCCAGGTCCCAGTAGTCCCGCAGGAGGTCCGCCACCAGGTCGCTTCGGAGGTAGCGCTGTGCCAGCTCGGCCGACCGCGTCGCCTCCCGGGCCATCGCGAGGCCGTCCTGGTCCGTCAGGGCCTCGTCGAGCCGTCGCAGCGAGTCCGCGTAGTCCCGCGCCGAGTCCTGGTAGACGTGCAGGAGGTCGGTCTCGGGGTAGTCCTCGGTACGCACCTCGTGCTCGTCGTAGGCGTAGCAGACGTTGAAGGCCACGGTCGACGGATAGTCCCGGACGAAGACATGGGCGCCGCTCAGGTACAGCGTGTACCGGTCGGCGTGAATCGCGTCCGAACGTTCGATCGCGGTGAGGATCCTGCGGGTGGTGTCCGGATCGTCCTTGTGATCGAACAGGGAATCAAGGCATCTGATGAGGGCCAGGATGTCGGCCGTCGAGCTGGACATCCCCTTGCCGACCGGCAGATCCGAGCTGAACTCCCAGCGGCCGGCGGGGAGTTCGACGTCGTGCAGGCGCGTGTAGCACTCGAGCGCCGCCCGTCTCTTCGCCGTCAGGTGTGCCACCGGCGAGGCGTCGGAGGGATCGGCCGGTGCCGGCTTCGAGTAATAGCTCGCGTAGCTGTGACGCGACACCGGAAGGGTCACGAGGCCAATACGGGAGCCCCCGTCGTGCGGCACCGGCCCCTGCCATAATTCACCAAGGGATCCGTGCGCCGCCGCATGCGCGACAAGCACTTTCTCCACCTTTCCCAAATTTCCGGGAGGTCGGCTGACCGAACGGGAAAGGGGTCGCGATCCGCCGCACTTCGCAGGTCGAATCGACCGAGCTCGACAGCATCGTCCTCACGACTTTGCTGAACCCCGTCCGAGCCACCGAAAGAAGTTAGTCAGAGGTCGTCAGGCCTGTCAACACAAATAATAAAGGGTGATTCGGACTCGCATATCCAGTTCACCTGCTTTACTCGAAATGCCGGTTGTGTACCGGATCAGGACCTGAATCAATTCTTTACGCATAGACTTGAGCAAAGCGGGAACACGCGGGCGCTGACATGAGGAGATACCGCCGCGGGCCGGCAACTTGAAATCTCACAGAAATAATCGGGGTGGCCCTGCGGTGCGATGAGGCGTGCGCGAGAGGCGACGGCCGGGTCCGACTGCGGGCCCCTCGCGACGCAGAAGCATGTTCCAGCCAAAACGGCAGCCCAGTACCCCGTGCCCGCGCTTCGGAGCCGGTGGTCAGGCGGATGGGCAGCATGGATTTTCAGCCAGAACACGAGGCCCGGAACCCTGACCGACCAGACGGTCTCCGTGGTGGCTCAACTGTTGACTGCACCAAGTTGAATCAGTTACGTTCCCCCGTGTTCGATTTTGTGAACGAGTTGGCCTAGGCCGGGAACGTGTCGACGGGGGTGGACATGAGGTCCGAAGAGCGAGCACGAAGTATCCGGCATTCTCTGACATGCCGATCCGGTGAAGTGGGCCCTTCGTGAAGGATTCGCGGGGTTCTGCTGAAATTCACGCACGCTGAGACCTCTGCATAGTCCACACAGATGGGTATCCAGTGTTATCGGCCAGGCCAAACCTGACACTTTTACTTGCGCTCAGCATGGGTGCATTCAGTATCGGTACCGACAGTTTTGTCATCAACGGACTTCTCGAGAACATCGCGACGGACCTGCATGTCACGCAGTCCGGTGCCGGCCAGCTGGTCAGTGTCTTCGCTCTCGTCTACGCACTGAGCGCGCCGGTCCTCGCCGCGCTCACCGGTGCCGTGCGCCGGAAGCACCTGCTGCTGACCGCCATGGTCACCTTCGTGGCGGCCAACGCGTTGGGAGCCGTCGCGCCCGGCTATCCCGTGCTGATGGCCGCCCGGGTGGTCGCCGCCCTGGGAGCCGGGCTGTACATCCCGTGCGGCATCGCCATCACGATCAGCATCACGCCGGAGGAACGGCGTGGCCGCGCGATCGCTCTGGTGGCGGGTGGCATGTCGGCCGCCACCGCGCTCGGTGTCCCGATCGGGACCCTGGTCGGGACCGTGGGCAGCTGGCGCACGACGCTCGTCCTGGTGGCCGCTCTGGCGGCTCTGTCGGCGATCGTGCTGGCTGTGGCCCTGCCGCAGGTCCCGACCCCGCCGGCCGCCACGCTCCGCGATCGGCTCCAGGTCGCGGGCCACCCCGGAGTCCTGACGGCCCTGCTGTCGAACTCGCTGGCCTGCGCCGGAGTGTTCGCCGTCTTCACGTACATCGCTCCTCTCACCACCACGACCACACGGGTGGGTGCCGGCGGGGTCAGCGCGTTCCTGCTGGTATGGGGTGTCGCCGCCGTGCTGGGCAGTGCCGTCGGCGGGCGCGCCGCCGACGCCGTCGGCGGCCACCGCGCCTACCTCACGGCCACGGCGGTCCTGTTGGCCGGTCTGACCGCCATGACGGTGCTCACCCTGCCCGAACCGAGCGGTTCCCTCCTGAGCCGCGTACTGTTCGGGCTGGTCCTCGCCGTGATCAGCGTCGCCTGCTGGGCACTTCCCACGGCCCAGAACCACCGCATCGCGGGGCTGGACAGCCCGGCGCCGACCGTCGCGCTGTCATTGAACAGTTCCTCCTCGTACCTCGGCGCGGCCGTCGGCGGCGCTGTCGGAGGACTCGCCCTGCGAGACGGTTCCATGACCAGTCTGACTCTGACCGGGACCGGCATCACGGTGACGGCCCTCCTGGTCCTCACCGCCACAGCCCGCCTGTTCGGGACCGGACGTTCCGGTACCGCCCAGATCGCGCCGCCGGCCCGGACGGACCTGCCGACGGCCGACTGACCCACCACCGGGTCGCGGCTTTCACCTCCACTCGCACTTGCGCCCCATCCGCCCCAGCGTCGTGTGCCGAGCAGGGTGGAACCGCCCACATCACGGAGATTCGTGTGCATCCGACCGAAGACGAGCACGTACAGCAGGCGGCGGCCGCCGTCGAGGACGACCTGAACGCGATCTGGCGGGAAGTGCTGGCCCTGGAGCTGATCGGCAGGGACGACAGCTTCTTCGAGCTGGGGGGCGACTCCCTGCTGGCCACTCAGATCGTCACGCGCATCCGGGAACGGACCGGCATCGCCCTCCCGGTCCGCGACATCTTCGTCCATCCCACACTGCGTGAACTGGCGGAAGCGGTCCGGCGGGCCGCGGCCGGACCACGGGACGAAACGCCGGCGAACCAGCCGGAACCGTCCGCGGCGGGCGTTGCCGCGTCGGGCAGTCCCGCGCCGAGCGATGCCGCGTCGGGCAATCCCACGGTGGGGGATCCCGCGCCGGACCGTCCTTCGCCGGGCCGCGCCGCGCCGATCGATCCGGTGTCGGTCAACCAGGAACAGATGTGGTTCCTGCACAAGCTCTCCCCGCAGGACCCCGTGTACAACAGCTCCCGGACCATCCGAGTGCGCGGCGAACTCGATCTCGACCTGCTGGAAGAGGCGCTGACCCAGGTCCACGCCCGGCACGAGATCCTGCGCACCACCTATCGGGAGGAGCGCGGCCGGCCCACGCCGGTCGTCCATCCGGCCGGTCCGGTGAAGATCGGCCGAGTGGACCTCTCCGGCCTGCCCGCGGCCGAGCAGGAGGCGGAACTGCGCCGGCTCACCGGACAGGAGCTCACCCGGCCGTTCGTGCTCTCCGAACTGCCTCTGGAACGCTGGACGGCCTTCACCCTGGGCCCGCGTGAGCACGAACTGCTGGCCGTGGGCCACCACATCGTGCACGACAGCTGGTCGTTCTCCCTGGTACTGCGGCAGCTCGAGGAGCTCTACAACGCCGGGGCACGCGGTGGGCGGCTCGAGGCCGAGGTTCCTGCTCCACCGTACCGGGCGTACGCCCGAAGTCAGCGGCAGGCGCTCGAATCCCCCGCCATGCAGGAGCACCGGGCCTACTGGCGCGAGCAGTTGTCGGGCGTGCCGGGGCTGCTCGGCCTCCCGACCGACAGACCCCGGCCGTCCGTGCCGTCCCATCGGGGCGGCCGGGTCGCCGGCGAGGTGCCCGCCGCGTTGATGCCTGCCCTGGACGCGGTCTGCCGCGCGCAGGGAGTCAGCAGCTTCATGGTGCTGTACGCGTGCTTCGCCGGCATCCTCCACCGCTACAGCGGCGACACCGACATCTGCGTGGGCAGTCCGCTCGCCAACCGGCGCACCCGGGAAGAGGAGGAGCTGGTCGGCCTGGTGATGAACACCGCGGCCCTGCGGGCCCGGCTCTCCGAGGACACGACCTTCGAGGCACTGCTGCGGCAGGCGCGCGAGACCGTGCTGGACGCGGCGGCGCACCAGGCCTGCCCGCTGCCCCTGGTCATCGACGACCTCGGCATCTCCCGGACGGCCGCGCACGCGCCGCTGTTCCAGACCATGATCACCGTTCACGACGACAGCGTTCGGGGACCGCGATTCGGCAACGCCGAGTCGGTCATCACCGAACCGTTCAACGGGACGTCCAAGTCCGATCTGGGCCTCATCATGGCTCCCCGCGTCCGGCCCCACTGCGACGATGCCGCGGCGGACGGCCGGCCGGCCGACGGGATCGCGCTGACCTGGGAGTACAACGCGGACCTGTTCGACGCCGCGACCGTCGAGGGCATGGCCGCGGCCTTCCTGCGGATGCTGGACCACGCCCTGGCCGAGCCGGGGACCCCGGTGAGCCGGCTCCGGCTGTCCGACGACGCGGACGTGCGGCGGATCCTTCGCGAGTGGAGCGCCCCCGCGGCCGTCGGCGACGACATGCCAGGGGAGGTGTTCCTGCCGGTTCACCGCCGCGTCGAGCTGCGGGCCCGGACGGAGCCCGGCAAGGCGGCGCTGGTCCAAGGGAGCCGGTCGGTGACCTACGGCGAGCTGGACCGGGACGCCGGCCTGCTCGCCAGGCGGCTGCGGGCTGTCGACGCGCGCGCCGGGACCGTGGTCGGCATCTGTCTGCCGCCGGGACCCGACCTGGTGATGTCCGAGCTGGCGGTGCTCAAGACCGGGGCCGCGTTCCTGCCGATCGACCCTGGGCATCCACAGGCCCGTGCGCAGGCGATGGCCGAGGACGCCGACGTTCTCGTGGTGATCACCGACGACCAGGGACGGACCCGGTTCCCGGGCCTCACCTGCCTCACGGTGCACACGGCCGAGGAGGACGACGTGGCCGTCGACGCCGCCCCCGACACGACGGACGTCTCCGCCGACGACCTCGCCTACATCATGTTCACGTCCGGTTCGACCGGACGGCCCAAGGGCGTCGAAGTACCGCATCGCGGGCTCAGCAACCTCGTCTCCTGGTACGTACGGGAGTACGGCCTCAGTGGGGACGACAACGCGACCTGTGTCTTCTCCCCCGGGTTCGACGCCACCCAGCTGGAGATCTGGCCGTCACTGGCGGTCGGCGCCACCCTGCACTTCCCGGACCGGGCCGTCCTGCTGGTGGCGGCCGACTACCAGAGGTGGATGGCGGAGCGCTCCATCACCCTCACCACCCTGCCGGTCGCCCTGGCCACCCCGCTCCTGGGTCTGCCGTGGGACCCCGGAACCACCCTGCGGCTGATGGTAACCGGCGGTGAACGGCTGACCGCCCGGCCCGGTCCCGGAACCCCGTTCCGTCTGATCAACGTGTACGGCCCCACGGAGACGACCGTCCTCACCACGGTCGCGACGGTCGCGGCCGAGGGCGAGGCACACGGTGAGCCGTCGATCGGCCGGCCCGTCGCCGGAGTCGCCGCCTACGTGCTGGACACGGGGCGCCGGCCGGTACCGGCCGGGGTCGTCGGCGAGCTCCACATCGGGGGCTCCGGCGTGGCACGGGGCTACCTCGGGCGTCCGGAGCTGACCAGGGAGGCCTTCGTACCGGACCCGTTCTCGTCCGTCCCCGGTGCGCGTATGTACCGGACCGGGGACCTGGCCAGGTTCCGGGCCGACGGCGAGATCGAGTTCATCGGGCGGATCGACGAACAGGTGAAGGTGCGGGGGTACCGGATCGAGCTCGGTGAGATCGCCTCCGTACTGCGCTCGCACGACCTGGTGCGCGACGCGCACGTGGTGGTGCGTGCTCCCCGGACACCCGCGTCGGCCACGTCGTCGTCCGGGTCGGCCCATCACCAGCTGGTCGCCTACGTGGTTCCGCAGGACTCCGGGGCCGGACCCGACCGCGACCTGCTGCGCCGGCACGCCGCACGCAGTCTGCCGGAGTACATGGTGCCCACCTGGTTCGTGGTGGTGCCCGAGCTGCCCCTCACCCTCAACGGCAAGGTCGACACCACGAGGCTGCCCGAACCCGGCGGACAGCCGGCCGCGCCGGCGACACGCCTGCCCGCCGACACCCTCGAGCGCAGGATCGCCGACCTCTGGTGCGACGCACTCGAGCTGTCCCGGGTCAGTCTGGAGGAGAACTTCTTCGACCTGGGCGGGCACTCCCTGCTGCTCGCCCAGGTACACCACCGGCTGGACGCGGAACTCGGGATCTCGGTCCCGCTGATGACCCTGTTCGAATTCCCCACCGTGAGTTCCCTCGCCGCCCACCTCAGCGGCGTACCGTCCGCGCCACCGCGCGTCGAGGTCCGGGACCGGGGCGAGCGCGCGCCGGCCGCGTCGGAGCAGATCGCGGTGGTCGGCATGGCCGGACGGTTCCCGGGCGCCGCCGACATCGACGCGTTCTGGGAGAACCTCCGGGCGGGCGTGGAGTCCATCACCCCACTGGGCCCGGTCGGCCCCGACGGAGAGGGACTGACCGCCTTCGGACTACTGGAGTCAGCCGCCGAGTTCGACGCCGAGTTCTTCGGCTACTCGCCGCGCGACGCGCTCCTCATCGATCCACAACAGCGGGTCTTCCTGGAGGTGGTGCACACCGCGTTGGAGGACGCCGGACTGGTCCCGCGCGCGGACGGCCCCCCTGTGGGCATCTTCGCCGGCGGCAGCATGACGACGTACTACTCCGTGCTGCGCGCCCAGCGTGCCCGGCTGCCCTTCGCCGACGACTGGGAGTTCCGGCTCGCCGCGGGGGCCGACCATCTGACCACGCGGCCCGCGCACAAGCTCGGGCTGAGCGGCCCCGCGGTGACCGTCGCCACCGCCTGTTCCACCTCGCTGACCGCTGTCCATCTCGCCGCCCAGGCCCTCATGTCCGGCGACTGCGACGTGGCCGTCGCCGGCGGGGCGGGAATCCGGCTGCCGCTGCTCCCGGTGCGCTACAGCGAGGGCGGCCCGTTCGCGGTGGAGGGACACGTCCGGGCGTTCGACGCCGACGCCTCAGGGATCGTAGGGGGCAGCGCCGCAGCCGTGGTGGTCCTCAAGCGGCTGTCGGACGCGTTGGCCGCCGGCGACCACATCCACGCCGTGGTGCGCGGCTCGGCCATCAACAACGACGGTGGAGCGAAGATCGGCTTCACCGCGCCGAGCATCGAGGGCCAGGCACAGGTCGTACGGGCCGCGCACCTGGCCGCGGGCATCGAGCCGGACTCGGTCGGCTACGTCGAGACGCACGGCACCGGTACACCCCTCGGGGATCCGATCGAAGTGGCGGGGCTCACCCGGGCGTTCCGGGCCGGCACCGACAAGCGGGGGTTCTGCTACCTCGGCTCGGTCAAGACGAACATCGGGCACACGGACGCGGCCGCCGGTGTCGTCGGGTTCATCAAGGCCGTCCTCGCCGTGGAGAGGGGAGAGATCCCGCCGAGCCTCAACTTCGAGAAGCCGAACCCGCAGATCGACTTCGATTCCAGCCCGTTCGTGGTCAACACGGAGCTGCGCGAGTGGAAGGTGCCCGGCGGCACCCGGCGGGCCGGGGTCACCGCGCTGGGTATCGGAGGCACCAACGTGCACGTCGTGATCGACGAGCCGCCCGCCGTACCGGCGCCGGCCGGCAGACCTGCCGTGCCCGAGGTGCTGCCGCTGTCGGCCCGGTCCGAGGCCGCCCTGGAGGACCTGACGACGGCGACCGCCGAGCGGCTGGCCGGCGCCCCGGAGCTGTCGGCGGCCGACGTGGCGCTCACTCTCCAGCAGGGCCGCCGCGCCTACCCGCACCGCCGTTTCCTGGTCGCCCGGGACACCTCCGACGCCGCGCAGACTTTCGCGGCACGCACACCGCGGCGGGTGCTGACGGCCGCGGCGGCGCCCAAGCAGCGCCCGGTGGCCTTCATGTTCCCGGGGCAGGGAGGTCAGCACATCGGTATGGCCCGGGACCTCTACGAGCACCAGCCCGAGTTCCGGCGCCACCTCGACGAGGCCTGCGAGGCCGCCCTCGGCCGACTGGGCCTGGAACTGCGCGCCCTGATCCACCCTGACACGGGCGACGCGGACTCCGTGGCGGAGGCGGAGCGGCGCGTCAACTCCATCACGGTCGCGCAGCCGGCGGTGTTCGTCATCGAGTACGCGCTGGCCCGGCTCTGGCGTCACTGGGGCATCGAACCCAGTGCGGTCGTGGGCCACAGCCTCGGCGCCTACGCGGCCGCGTGCGCCGCGGGGGTGTTCTCCCTGGAGGACGGTGTCGGCCTGGTCGGCATGCGGGGGCGGCTGCTCCAGACGGTGCAGCCCGGCGCCATGCTGGCCGTCCGACGGCCGGAAGAAGAGATACTGCCGCTGCTCCCGGACACCGTCACGGTGGCCGCGGTGAACGGTCCCGGACAGGTGACCGTGTCCGGACGCGAAGCCGACATCGACGCGTTCGCGCAGGTCCTGACGGACCGCCGGATGGACTTCCGCAAGCTGCGCATCTCGGGCGCCGGCCACTCGCCGCTGGTGGAGTCGATCCTCGAGGAGTTCCACGCGACGGTCGCCGGCATCCGGCTCGCCGAGCCCACGGTGCCCTTCGTCTCCGACATGACCGGCACCTGGGTGGAGCCCGGGCAGCTGACCGATCCGTCGTACTGGACGGCTCACATGCGTCGGGCGGTCCGCTTCGGGGACGCCGTGTCCACTCTCCTGGAGGAGCCCGACCGCATCCTGTTGGAGGTCGGTCCCGGCATGACCCTGAGCACACTGTCCCGGCAGCACCCGGAGCTGACCGAGCATCAGCTCGTCGTACAGTCCCAGCCGCACCCCACGGATCCCAGCTCCTCGCTGGCCGTCGCGCTGGAGGCGCTCGGCAGGCTGTGGCTGACCGGTGCCCCGGTCGACTGGGACCGGGTGCGGCAGGGGCGGCCGGGACGGCGGGTCAAGCTGCCCGGGCATCCCCTGTACCGAAGGCACTACCTGGTGGAACCGCCCGAGTCCGAGGCGCACCTCACGGCCGGCGCGTCCGCTGCCACCTCGTCGGTCCCCGACGCGTGGATGGGCCGCGCACCCCGGGCGGACGACGGCGGGAGCGCTGCCGGGGACGCGCGGCACCACGGGACCGTGGCCCCGGACGACGAGGCCGCGGCCGGCACGCCGACCGCGCTGCGCATCACGCAGACCTTCCGGGAGCTGCTCGGACTCGACGAGGTCGAGCCGTCCGACAGCCTCTTCGACCTCGGCGGCGACTCGGTCCTGGCCACCCGGCTGGCCGCCTGGCTGCGGGACACGTTCCACATCCCCCTGGAGACCCGCGAGGTCTTCGTCCACCCCACCGTCGCCGCCCTGGCCGAACTGACGGACCGACGTATCGCGGAGAGTGATCAGTGATGGCCGCCCGCTCACCCTGGCTGGTCTGCCGCCGGAAACGACCCGAGGCACGGCTGCGCCTCTACTGCTTCCCGCACAGCGGTGGTTCGCCCGGCGAGTACGTGCGCTGGGCGGAGGACCTGCCCGACGTGGAGGTGTGGGGCATCCAGGCCCCCGGCCGCGGGTCGCGGATCGCGGAGGCGCCCGTCACCTCGGTCCAGGAGTTCACGGACGGGCTCGTGGGGAGTACCGAGTTCGTCGCGCCCTTCGTGTTCTTCGGGCACAGCCTCGGCGGTCTGACCTCCTTCGAGACGGTCCGGGCCCTGCGTGCCGCCGGCCGCCCGCTGCCCGAACGGCTGGTGGTGTCCGCCTACCCGGCACCCCACCTGACCCATCCGCGCAGCCCGCTGCACACCCTGGACGACGACGAACTGCTGGCCGCGATCGACGAGCGGTACGGCGGCCTGCCCGACGCGCTGCGCCAGGATCCGGAGCTGTCGAAGCTCGTGGTGCCGGCGTACCGCGCGGACTTCACCGTCTTCGAGACGTACAAGCACGACCCCCAGCCGCCTCTTGACATCCCCCTCTCCGTGCTGGGCGGGGAGAACGACATCTCGACCCCGTTGCTGCCCGAGTGGGATCAGCACACCCGCGCGGACTGCACCGTGCGGCTGATCCCGGGCGGACATTTCTACCTGCGAGAACGGCCGGAGGAGTTCATGAACGTGCTGCGGAGGCTCATATGACGTCGAACATCCTGCGGGAGATCGTCCACGGCCGGCTCCCCTGGACGGAACTGCGCTCCGTCCCCCAGCAGTCCCCGGAGGACCGGCGGGCCGCTGACGAAGCGATGGCCGTGCTGGAGAAGCTGCTGGACGAGCATCTCGACGCACTCGCCCTGGACGGCGGCGGCCGGCTCTCCGACGGCCTGGTCCGCGGGCTCACCGAGGCCGGATTCCTGGCCATGTCGCTTCCGTGCGCGGACGGCGGTCTCGGCCTCTCCGAGTACGG
Source organism: Streptomyces humi (assembly GCF_001005085.2). Lineage (GTDB taxonomy): Bacteria > Actinomycetota > Actinomycetes > Streptomycetales > Streptomycetaceae > Streptomyces > Streptomyces humi. The sequence continues at coordinate 25,218 of NZ_LBMU02000088.1, read as the reverse complement.
CGCGTTCCGGGTCTACGAGACGGCCGCCCACCGCTCGCCCGCCGTCGGCATGCTGCTGTCGGCGCACAACTCGATGGGTCCGGGCACCTACCTGCGCGCCCTGCCCGAGGGCCCGTTGCACGATCTCCTCGCCAGGCATCTGGCCGCCGGATCCCTGTCCGCGATCGCCAGCACCGAACCCGAGGGTGCCGCGAACTCGGACCGGTCCGCCACCGCGCGTCTCACGGCGGACGGCAGTGGCTATCTGCTGAACGGCGAGAAGGTGTTCATCAGCAACGGCTCCCTCGCACGACTCGTCGCCGTGACCGCGACCGTCGAGGACAGCGGCGGTCAGGTCGGCCTGTTCTTCGTCGAGGTTCCCTCGTCCGGTTTCGAGGTCGTCGCCGAACACGAGTACATGGGGCTGCGTGGTGCGCCCTCGGCGCATCTGCGGATGACCGACGTGTTCGTCCCGGTGGGCCACACGGTGTCCGCGCACGCGCAGTGGCGTAGCGCGTCGCCGTTCGCGGAACTGCACACCCTGGCCCGGATCTATCTGATCAGCGCTCCCTCGATGGCGATCGCCCGGCGGTGCCTCGACTGGTCCCGGTCCTTCGTGGCCGGACGCCGGGTCGACGGACGGCCGCTGGCCGAGTACGAGGCCATCCAGCGGATGACCGCCGCGTCGGCCGCGGATGTCTACGCCATGGACAGCGCGGTGCGCCGGGCGCTGATCGGCACCGACGCCACCAGGTCCCAGTGGGAACGCGACGCGCTGAAGAACATCACTTCGCTGACCGCGTGGCGGGTGGCGGACCGTGCGGTGTCGCTGATGGCCGCCCAGGGCTTCGAGACCGCGCGCAGCAAGGCGGCACGGGGTGTCGCGGCCTTCCCCGCGGAGCAGGCCCAGCGGGATCTGCGCGGGCTGAGGGTCGGCGGCGGCGTGGACTTCAACCTCGACCGCGTCCTGGCCGCACGCATGCTGGCCACGTACTACCGGGACGCCCCGGGCCCGGGACCGAGCGGCGAACAGCCCGTGTCCGGCACGGTCGACACAGGCGCTCTGTCGGAGGTCAACGAGGGGCACCTGACGGCCCTCTTCCAGGACGTACGACGACTCGGTGAGGTCTGCGCGGAGCTCACGGGCAGCACGCCGGCTCCCGAGCTCCTCCTCCGTCAGGAGACGCTGATCGCCGTCAACCGCATCGTCACCGAGGTGTTCACGATGGCGGTCGTGCTGGCCCGCGCCGCGTGGAGCGAAGACGAGGAACCCCACGCCCAGGATCTGACAGCGGTCTACTGCCACGGCTCGCGACGCCGTCTGACGAGCCTGTGGGAACAGGTCTCGCAGCCGCTTCCGGACGTCTACCGACGGCTGTCCCAAGCCTGGATGAGCGGGGAGACGGTCGGCCTTCTGCACCCCTGACCGTTCCCCTCGGCCCGCTCGAAGGACCCACTCGACTCTCGTAAAGGACTCACATGACCAGCCTCACCGAAGCCGTGCTGACCGGGGCCGACGGCCAGGAACTCCAGCGGCACGCCGTCCCCGACCGGTTCCGCGCCGCCTACCTGCGGGTCGAGGACACCGGGATGTTCGCAGATGTGCGGGACAAGGACGTGCGCAAGTCCCTGCACGTCGGTCCGGTCCCGATGCCGGAGCTCGCCCCCGACGAAGTAGTGATCGCCGTCATGGCCAGCGCCATCAACTACAACACCGTGTGGTCGGCCACCTTCGAACCCATGCCGACCTTCGGATTCCTGAAGCACCTCGCTGCCAAGGGCGGCTGGCACACGCGGCACGACCAGCCCTATCACGTGCTCGGCTCGGACGCCGCGGGCGTCATCGTGCGCACCGGGTCGGCCGTCACCGGCTGGCAGGCCGGCGACCACGTGGTGGTCGCCACCGCCCACGTCAACGACCAGGAGCCGGCCAGCCACGCCGACAGCATGCTCAGCGACCACCCCCGCGCCTGGGGGTTCGAGACCAACTTCGGCGGTCTCGCGGACTACTCGGTCGTCCGGGCCAGCCAGTTGCTGCCCAAACCCGCACATCTGAGCTGGGAGGAGGCGGCGTGCAACCCGCTGTGCGCGGCCACCGCCTACCGCATGCTCGTCAGCGACAAGGGCGCCCGGATGAAGCAGGGCGACGTCGTGTTCATCTGGGGTGCCAGCGGAGGCCTGGGGGCGTACGCGGTGCAGTTCGTACGCAACGGCGGCGGCACGTCCATCGGCGTGGTCGGTTCCCCGGAGAAGGCGGAGATCGTCCGCAGGCTCGGCTGCGACGTCGTCATCGACCGCACCGAGGTCGAACAGGGCACCCCCGGCGCGTTGCAGACCCCGGAGGGCTGGAAGCGGATGGGCAAGGCGATCCGCAAGGCGGTGGGCGAGGACCCGCACATCGTCTTCGAGCACGTCGGCCAGGCCACCTTCCCCGCCTCCGTCTTCCTCGCCCGGCGCGGCGGAACCATCGTCACCTGCGGTTCGAGCACCGGGTACCACCACCAGTTCGACAATCGCTACCTGTGGATGAACCTCAAGCGGATCATCGGCAGTCACGGCGCCAACCTTCAGGAACAGTGGGAGACCAACCGACTGATCAGCCAGGGCAAAATCGTGCCGGCGCTCTCCACGGTCTACGAACTGGACGAGGTCGGGGAGGCCGCCCGCAGCGTCCAGTCCAACCAGCACCTCGGCAAGGTCGGCGTCCTCTGTCTGGCTCCGGAGCCGGGACTCGGCGTCACGGACCCCGCCACCCGTGAACGCGTCGGCACGGACCGCCTGAATCTGTTCCGCGCCACCGCGGACGGCGCGTGACGGACCCCGCGCGCCCAGCGCCTCGACGCCATCGACCGCTTCCGTACCGACGGGTGAGGTCCCACCGCCCGGTCGCGCCCCCTCAGCAGGAGAGCGAACAGCCCGACCCAGACGAGACACACCGGAGACCACCGTGAGCGGAACAGCCAACGAGCACACGACACCCACCGCGGATGTCTGGTTCACCTGGAACGATGTCAGCGCCGAGGAGGCCTCCCCCGCTCCGGCACATGCGGGGATCCTCTTCGACGAGACGTTACGGGACGGCCTCCAGGCCCCGCACATCCGCAATCCCACCGTGGACCAGAAACTCGCCATCGTCGATCACATGGTCCGCTCCGGAGTCCGGTCCGCGGACCTGGGCTTCCCCGGCTCGGACGCGGCCGCCGCCCGGGAGTGCACGGTACTCGCGAAGCACATCGCCGCGAACGGTCTCGCCCTGACACCCGGCTACGCGGGCCGCACCCACCCGTCGGACATCCACGCGATCTGTGAGGTGGGGCAGCAGGCGGGCCTGGGGGTCGAGGCCTATGTGTTCATCGGTGTCAGTCCCATTCGGCAGTACGTGGAGGACTGGGACATCGAACGCATCAGGTGCGCCATCCGCCAGTCGGCGGCGGAGTGCCGACGGGAGGACGTGGAGTTCGTCCTGGTGCTGGAGGACGCTGTCCGGTGCACTCCGGAGGTGCTGGACGGCATCTACGACGTCGCCGTGGACACGGGGACTCGACGCCTGACCCTCTGCGACACCGTCGGTGCCGCCGTGCCGAGCGGGACCGAGGCACTGATCCGGTGGACCCAGCGCTACTTCGCCGACCGCGGCCATCCCATGGCGCTCGAATGGCACGGGCACAACGACCGCGGCCTCGCGCTCGTCAACTCGCTCACCGCGCTCGCCCTGGGCTGCGACCGCGTCCACGGCACGATCCTGGGGATCGGCGAGCGGGCGGGCAACGCGTCCCTCGACCAGCTCATGGTCAACAGCCATCTCGACGGCCACCACGAGTACGATCTCAGGGCCCTCCGTGAGTACTGCGAGTACGCGGCACCGGTGCTCGGCGTCGGCATCCCGCAGAACTACCCGGCGATGGGCCGCGACGTCTTCAAGACCAGTGCCGGCGTCCACGCGTCAGCGATCCTCAAGGCCCATGAGAAGGGCAGCGTGGCGCTCAAGGACAGCGTCTACGCCGGCGTTCCGGCCGGCCTGCTCGGCCGTGAGCAGGAAGTCCTCATAGACGCGGCCTCAGGCGCGAACAACGTCAAGTACTGGCTGACCCTGCGCGGTTACCCACCCCACGACACCACCCTGATCAAGGCGGTGCTGGAGCGGGCGAAGACGAGCCGGGTGCCCCTGACCGACGAAGAGATAGGGCAGATCATTGCGACGTCCGGATGAACCGACGACGAGCGGTCCCGACCGCACGATCGCGCTCCGCGGCAACGTGCTCGTCCTCACCGAGGACCCCGAGCTGCTTGCCGCACAACTGGACGGCAGCAACGTCCTCACCCCGGCGGAGCTGTTGCGCCGCCCGCTCAGGAACAACATCTCGACGGACGAGATGATCCCCGGATGGTGCTGCTACTGGTACGACGAGAAGCTGGGCGACTACGCCTACCTGGGGCTGCGCGAACGGCGATTCGGCGAGGGCGCGGTGCGGGCGTTCGCCCCGCAGGTCGTCGTCAGCGGTGAGGCGAAGGGAAGCGGCTCCTCGCGGGAGCACGCCGTGTACGCGGAGAAGTACTGCGGGGTCCAACTCGTCTTCGCCCGGTCCTTCGAGCGGATCTACCAGCAGAACTGCCGCAACGTCGGCATCGTCACATGCGATGACTTCGACGTCCTCGGCGCTCTCCTGAACGGTGAGGAGCTTCCGCTCGAGGCGTTCACGCGCAGCGCCAACGACATGGAACGCGCCATCATCGATCTCGGTGGCCTGTTCGGCTTCAACCGGGGACATCGCGACGGGAAACGGCCCTCGATCCGGCCCGTGTTCGACGGGGAGAGGCCGCTGAACATCGTGGAGAAGATCGTGCAGAGCCGGCTCTCGCCCCGGAACGGGCTTCCCGGGGGCTCGAGCGTACGGGTCGGTGAATCCTACTTCGTGGAGGCCGACGTAAGGTTCTCGCACGAGTACGTCACGCCCATGGCCGCGGGCATGTTCACCCAGCAGTTCGGCGCCGAGGCCACGTTGAGCGACCCGGAGTCCTGCTACTTCTTCCAGGACCACCTCTCGCTGGCGGACCAGGTGCTGACGCGGCGCCCACGGGGCCTGGAACTCATCGAGCGGGTCCACAACCTCGGCCGGCGGCAGGAGGAGTTCGCCACGCTCGGCGGCGGCCGCTTCATCGGCCCGTCCGACAACGGGGGCAGTCGTGCCATCTGCCACAACTACATCGTGGAGAACGTCGCCTGGCCGGGAGACGTCATCATCGGCACGGACAGTCACACGTGCACGGCCGGTGCCGTCGGCGCCCTGGCGTTCGGTGTGGGTGCGACCGACATCGCGAACGCCTGGTACAACCGCGAGATCCTGGTGAAGGTCCCCGAGGTCATCAGGATCAACCTGGTGGGGCGGCTGCGGCAGGGCGTGTGCGCGAAGGACCTCATGCTGACCCTGCTGGCGCACCCGATGATCGAGGGGAGCCAGACTCTGGGCAAGGTCCTGCTCTTCTCGGGTCCCGGCTGCTCCGCGACGAACATGGACGAGCGCGCCACCTTGTGCAACATGGCTGTCGAGGCCGGCGGCATGACCGCCCTCTTCGAACCGGACGACGTGACGCGCGGTCATCTGTCCGAGCGCCCCGGGCCGGCGCGCGACACAGGTGCGCTCGCCCTGGCCTCGGACAGGGAGGCCACGTACAGCTCCGTGGTGGACATCGCGCTGGCGGAGGTGGAGCCCATGGTGGCACTCCCCGGGGATCCGAGGAACGCCGTCCCCCTGGCCGTCGTCCACGGCGACGTCAAGGTCGACAAGGTCTACGGAGGATCCTGCACCGGCGGCAAGGCGTACGACATGGACATGTACGCGAGTGTCTTCGAACTGGCCCGGTCACGGGGCATGGCGGTACCCGCGGGCGTGCAGGCCTACATCCAGGTCGGCAGCGAGGCGGTCATGAAGTACGCCGTCGAGCGGGGGTACATCACGCTGTTCGAGGACGTCGGGGTGCAGGTGCTGCCGCCCTCCTGCGGAGCGTGCATCAACGCCGGCCCGGGTGTTTCCGAGAGCCCCGCCGAGGTCACCGTGAGCGCGCAGAACCGCAACTTCCCGGGACGTTCCGGGCCTGGCCAGGTGTATCTGGCCTCGCCCTACGTGGTGGCCGCCACGGCGATCTCCGGACGCCTCAGCTCCGTGGAGACGATGCTGGGAACGGAGGCCCGGCCGTGAAGATCGCGGTGGTTCCCGGAGACGGGATCGGCCAGGAGGTCGTCCCGGCGACCCTTCCCGCGCTGACGATGCTCAGCGAGGCATTCGGCCTGGACATCACCTACGACGTGTTCGACTGGGGAGCCGACCAGTGGCTCGCCACGGGCACCGGGCTTCCCCCCGGTGCGACCGACCGCCTCTCCCGCGACTACGGGGCCGTCTACCTGGGAGCGCTCGGCGACCCGCGTATCCCGGACATGGCGCACGGCCGTGACATCCTGCTCGGTCTGCGCAGGGGGCTCGACCTCTACGTCAACCACCGTCCCGTGGTGCTGGAGCACGGTGTCATCGATCTCTACCGCGAGAACACGCAGGGACTCTACTCCGGCGTCGGCGGTTCGATCAGCCGGTCAGGAGCGGTCACGGTGGCGATCGACGAGTGCCTGTACACCCGGGAGACCGTCGAGGGCTTCGTCCGGTACTGCCTCGGCCGGCTCCGCGAGGCCGGCCGTCGCAAGGTGACCCTGGTGCACAAGTCCAACGCCGTGCCCAACACAGGTCGGCTCTGGCAGGACGTGTTCCGCAGGGAACTGGAGGCGTTCCCCGAACTGGTCGGTTCCGAGGAGTACGTCGACTCGTTCTGCTACAACCTGGTCCGTGACCCGACGCCCTATGAGGGTGTCCTCGCTTCCAATCTGTTCGGGGACATCATCAGCGACATCGGCGCCGCCCTGATGGGGGGCCTCGGCCTGGCGTCGAGCGCGAGCATCTGCCCGGAGACCCGCTTCGCTCTGTTCGAACCCGTGCACGGCAGCGCCCCCGACATCGCGGGGAAGGGGACCGCCAATCCCTACGCCGCCGCGATGTCGCTCGTGATGATGTTCGACCACTTCGGCCACGGGGCTGCGGCGGACCTGCTCCGCGCCTGCGTGCGGAAGACGGCCGGCAGCGAGGCTGCGACCCCCGACCTCGGCGGAGCGGGCAGCACCCGGGGCTTCATGGACAACGTGATGACCCTGCTCGGGCACGAGCTCTCGGCACGTGCCGGCACCGCCGTCGCACGTGGTCCGCTGACCGCCGGAGAACGGTGATGTCCATGGACACACGTGTTCCTCCCCCGGGGCCGGCGGCACGGGCCGTCGCCGCGAGCGGATCGGTGATCCGTGAAGCGCTGGCGCTCACGGCCCGGCCCGAGATCATCTCGTTCGCCGGCGGACTTCCCGCGTCGGAACTCCTCGACGTCGACGGCATCCGGGCCGCCTACGACCGGGTGCTCGGCACCTCCCCGTATCGGGTGCTCCAGTACTCGACCACGGAAGGCGACCCGGCTCTGCGCGAGGCGATCGGGGCCCGGCTGACCCGCCGGGGGCTGCACAGCCGTCCGGAGGACCTGGTGATCACCACCGGAGCGCAGCAGGCCCTCGCACTGCTGACGACCACACTCCTCGATCCCGGTGACGTGGTGGCCGTCGAGGACCCCACCTATCTCGCGGCGCTTCAGTGCTTCCACTACGCCGGCGCACGGGTCGTCCCCGTACCGACCGACGACCAGGGGATCGTGATCGACGCCCTCGCGGACATAGTCGTCAGGGAACGGCCTCGGTTGCTCTATCTGGTGCCCACGTTCCAGAACCCCACAGGGCACACCCTCCCCGCGGAGCGCCGGCACGCCGTGGCGCGCCTCGCCGCGGAACACGGGTTCTGGATCGCCGAGGACGATCCCTACGGCGAACTGCGGTTCCACGGCGAACCGATGCCGTGGATCGCGACATACGAGGAGGCTTCGGACCGGACCGTACTGCTGGGGAGTCTGTCCAAGGTCCTCGCCCCGGGGATGAGACTGGGATGGCTGCGGGCTCCGGCAGAGGTGTGCCGCTCCAGCGTGCTGGCCAAGCAGGCGCTCGATCTGCACTCCTCGACCGTCGATCAAGCGGCCGCCGCGCAGTACTTGCTCGAACACGATCTCGACACGCGGCTGCTGCCCGTCAGGGCCGTCTACCGGGAACGCTGCGCGACACTGCTCGCCACCCTTCCGCACGTCCTGCCTCCCGGCAGCACCTGGAGCCGCCCTGAGGGGGGCATGTTCATCTGGGCGCGGCTGCCCGACGGTCACGACACGGCTGCCCTGCTGCGCGACGCCGTCGACCACGGCGTCGCCTACGTTCCCGGTGCCCCGTTCTTCTCCGGACCGGCCGACCCGGCCACGTTGCGGTTGTCCTTCGCCACCCACGAACCGGAGGAGATCCGAAGAGGCATGGCACGACTCGCCGGCGTCTTCCGCCCCGACCGCCGCCCGGCGCACCGGGAATGAGCCGAAGCGGTCGTCGGCGACTCGCCGGCAGGCGCGACAGGAGTGTCCGGTGGAGGTCCGTCGCCGGAGCAGGTGGTTCCCCGGCCGGCCAGGTCCCGGCCGGCCGGGGTCCGTGCGCAGGGGCCGGCTCGCCGGCGCATCCTGTCCTCGTCAGTCCGGTCGGGTCGTCGTGCGGCGTTCCTCTGCTGCGGAATGAATGCGTCCGTGGATTGTTGAAAGCGGTATGAAAAAGATCGGGTTCCTGTCCTTCGGGCACTGGACGCCATCGCCGCACTCGCAGACGCGTTCCGCGTCGGACTCGCTGTTGCAGGCGATCGACCTCGCCGTCGCCGCGGAGGAGCTGGGGGTGGACGGCGCCTACTTCCGGGTCCACCACTTCGCACGGCAGCACGCCTCTCCGTTCCCGCTCCTCGCCGCCATCGGTGCGCGGACCAGCCGGATCGAGATCGGCACCGGTGTGATCGACATGCGCTACGAGAACCCGCTCTACATGGCGGAGGACGCGGGCGCGGCCGACCTGATCTCGGGCGGCCGACTCCAGCTCGGCCTCAGCCGGGGCTCACCGGAGCAGGTGATCGACGGCTGGCGGCACTTCGGTCACCGCCCGCCGGAGGGCGGAACCGACGCCGATCTGGCGCGCGCCCACACCGAGGAACTGCTCCAGGCGCTGAAGGGGGAGGGATTCGCCGAGCCCGACCCTCGGCCGATGTTCGCCAACCCGCCGGGCCTGCTGCGTATCGAACCGTACTCCGAGGGCCTGCGCGAGCGTATCTGGTGGGGTTCGGGCTCGAACGCCACGGCGGTCTGGGCCGCCGGGCTCGGGATGAACATGCAGAGCTCGACCCTCAAGGACGACGAGAGCGGCGAGCCGCTCCATGTACAGCAGCGCAAGCAGATCGAGGCGTACCACGAGGCCTGGCGTGCCGCGGGCCACACCCGTACCCCCAGGGTGTCGGTCAGCCGGAGCATCTTCCCGCTCGTCGACGACCGGGACCGCGCGTACTTCGGCCGCGACCGCGACTCGACGGACCAGATCGGTTACATCGACGCCAACACCCGCAGCATCTTCGGCCGCTCCTACGCCGCCGAACCCGACGCGCTCGTCAAACAGCTCGCCGAGGACGAAGCCATCGCCGCCGCCGACACCGTACTGCTCACGGTGCCCAACCAACTCGGCGTCGACTACAACGCACACGTCCTCGACGGCATCCTGACGCACGTCGCGCCGGAACTCGGCTGGCGCTGACGACCGGGGCGGCGGACAGCACCCGACCGCCGGGTCGGGTGCATCGCCCTGTCCGTCGCTCGCGCTACGCTGCTGCGTCGTGCGGAAGACACGCCTCGACACTGATCGGATCCGGGCGGCCCGGCGGGTGATCGACCCGGTTTTCCTCGACACTCCGCTGTACCGCTGCGAGGCGCTGGAGCCCGGCCTCGGGTGCACGGTGAGCATCAAGCTCGAAACAGCGAACCCCGTCCGCAGCTTCAAGGGCCGCGGCACCGAGGTGGTCGCGAGTCTGCTCGCCGCGAACGGCTCGCGAGCCGTGGTGTGCGCCAGCGCGGGCAATCTCGGCCAGGCCCTCGCGTGGTCCGGTCGCGGCCGGGGGCTCGAGGTGACGGTCGTGGCGTCCCGTTTCGCGACCGTGGCCAAGCTCGACCGCATCCGCGCGTTGGGCGCCAGGCTGGAGCTGGTGGACGGCGACCACGAGACGGCTCGCGAGCGGGCGGCGGCCATCGCGCGCCGCGACGGCATCCGGCTGGTCGAGGACAGCCTGGACATCGAGACCTGCGAGGGCGCGGCGACCATCGGCCTGGAACTGGCCGACGCCGTGCCGTCGTTCGACGCCGTCCTGATCGCTCTCGGCGGCGGTGCGCTGGCCACCGGTGTGGGGCATGTGCTGAAGGCGATGGCGCCCGGGGTCGAGGTGATCTGTGTCCAGCCGCTGGGCGCACCGGCGATGACACACTCTTGGCGCGGGCGGCGTGTCGTCACCACCGACTCGACGAACACGATCGCTGACGGCGTCGCCGGCCGGTGTCCCATCCCGGCGGTCCTTGACGACCTCCTCCTGGTCGCCGACGACGCCGTCCTGGTCCAGGAGGCGTCGATCATCGCCGGTATGCGGATGCTCCTCGACCACGCCGGCCTCGTCGTCGAGCCGTCGGCCGCGCTCGGCATCGCGGCGATCCTCGAAGACCGCGGCCGCTTCGCCGGCCGGCATGTGGCCTCCATCGTGTGCGGCAGCAACGTCGACGTGAACGCCTATCGCCGCTGGGTAGGCGCGGCTCCCGACCAATGTGCAGCAGGGGTCACTTGATCTGCGCCGGACGCGACACCCGGCTCGACCCCGTCACCGCCGCCACCCACTTCATCACCCGACCCCCGGGCCGGCGGGGCCGCAAACAGGCCGCCCGCTGAGGCAGGTCCGTGATCCCCGGGGTCTCACGGGAGTCAACGGGGGCTGATGCCGTGCGTGGTGATCGCGTGCGGGAGGCGAAAGTCCATGGCCCGTCCGACCTCTCGCCAGGTCGCCTCCGCGGTCCTGCGCGCATCGGCGGCCACATCGCCCCGTTCGCGTATGAGCCGTTCGTAGATCGGGGCATCGCTATGCGCCGCTGCACTCACCGTAGGGGTCCCTTCCCGAAAACGACGCCTTCTCGACCTCCAGGCCGCAGGCGGAGGCCGAGTCTATGGCGCCGGTTCCGTCGGCATCGTCCCGTTCCGCCAGGCGGGACGGCGAGACGCACCAGCACCCCTCGACCCTCCCGCCCGTGGCCCCTCGACCCTCCCGCCCGTGGCCGGGGTCCGACCCTCCACTTCCTTCGCGAGGGGGCCCTGTCACGCGGTGGCGGCGGCCGTCGCGGCGTGTATGACCGTCAGGAGCGAGGCACCCGCGATCATCGTCCATTTCCGCGTGGCGATCCCGATGACCGCGTCCCCCGCCTGGGCCGCGGCGGCCGCGGACAGGAGGAGCGAACCGGCCGGCCCCGGCCAGACGACAGGTGCGACGAGGGCCGCCACTCCCAGCGGCACTGCCCTATTCGCGTACATCCAGCCGTAGAAACGTTCCCCGGCACTCGGTGTGCCGCTCTCGCTCAGCGCCGCCGGGCGGACACCTCCCACCAGCGCGAAGGCGACGGAGGCGACAGCGGCGACGGCGTTGGCCGCCAACAGGGCGTTCACGAGGCGTAGTCGGTGGAGGGTTCGGTGCCGTACCTCGTCCAGACCGCCGCGAGGGAGGTCAGATGGAACGCACCAGGTCGGCGATCGTGGCGGCGGCCCGGGACCTCGCCGACACCGGGGCAGAGATCACGATGCCGAAGGTCGCGGCCGAGGCGCGGGTCTCCGAAGCGACCGCCTACCGCTACTTCCCCGACCTCCTCGCGCTCCTGCGTGCCGCCTTGATGACGGAGGACCTGGTCGCCGTACTGCGCTCGGCGACGCGCGGCGACGACCCGGTCGATCGGGTCGGCCAGGCCGCGGAGATCCTGGCCGGGGCGGTGCTGCGCCGGCAGGGCGCGGTGCGGGCGGTCGTCGCCTCGACCATCGCGAAACCCTCGACGGTGCAGGAGCGTCCCGCCCGCCGCTTCGCGCTCATCGACCACGCCCTCGGGCCGTGGGCCGACAGGCGCGGCCCCGCGGGACGCGCCGACGTGGAACAGCTGGCACGCGGCCTCTCCCTCGTGATCAGCGCCGAGTCACTGTTCACGCTCATCGACCTCTGTGGACTGACTCCCGACGACGCGGTGGTCTGCCTGGTGACCACCGCGCGCAGCATGACCGCGGCAGCAGTCGCAGCCGCCCCCACGGGCCCCGCGACCGGCTGAGCGGAGGTCTTCAGCCGGCGGGAGTCACGGCGGGACGGCGGGACCGCGGCACGGCGGGACGGCGGGACCGCGGCACGGCGGGGCTGCGGGACCGCGGGGCTGCGGGGCTGCGGGACCGCGGTGGCTCGTGTCGCGCATGTGGTGCTCTTTTCAGGCCTGGGTTTCGGGGCACCCAGTTCCTATGGGCAGCCCCTTCCCTCCCGGGGTGCCGTCGCGGAGGCTGGCTCCGGTGGCCAGGAACGTGTCGGTGGCCCGGCGCTTCGTACGGTCGGTGCTGGACGGTGCCGCGCCGGAGGTGGCCGACACCGCCGAGCTGCTGGCCGGCGAGCTGATGACCAACGTGGTGATCCACGCGCGTACCGAGGCCGAGGTACGGGTGTGGGCCGTCGACGGGCGGGCGCAGGTTCGGGTGACCGATCACCGGCCCGAGTGCGGGCTCGTACCGCACGACCGCCATGCGTACGCCTGCACCGGCCGGGGCCTGGCGCTGGTGGAGGAACTGGCCACCGGCCACGGCGTCCACAGCACGGAGGACCGCAAGACGGTCTGGTTCGAGGTCCGGCCCAGGACGCCTGGGCCGCCCACGTCCGCGTGGGAGACGCTGGCGCCGTCCGGCCGGATGGCGACGGTGACGCTGAACGACGTTCCCTACTCCCTGTACTGGGCGGCCCAGCAGCACTGGGAGGGTCTGCTGCGCGAACTGTTCCTCGCGCCGGCCGCGGCCGGTTTCGCCCAGGTGCCGCCGGCCGACCTCGCCACCGCCCAGGACACCAGCAACATGATCTGCGCATGCATGACGACGGCGGTGCGGCAGGAGACCCCCGACAGCTCGACGCTCTCCCTGCTCGTGGCGTTCCCCGCCGACACCGCCCCCGACGTGGCAACGCTGAGTAGGGTCCTCGACCAGGGCGACGGGGCCGCACAGCAGGCAAGCCTGCTCACCCTCCCGGCCCTTCCCCAGCTGCGGGCCTTCCGGCACTGGTTGTTCGAGGAGATCACCGGCCAGCTGTCCGGCGGGCACCCCACCGCGTGGACGATGACCCCCGGCACACCGGGCGCCACCCCCACCGACCTGGCTCCCTGGGACGCGAGCGAGGTCGAGGCCGCCAACGTGCCCACCGTCGCCGCCGACGACCGCAACCGCATCATCGCGGTCAACACCGCCGCGGCCGGCCTGCTGGGCTGGCAGGCCCACGACCTCCTCGAACAACGGCTGACCGTGCTGATCCCCGAGCATCTGCGCAGCCGCCACCTGAGCGCCTTCACCTCGCTGCTGCTCACCGGCGAACCCCGCATCCTGGGCCGTTCCGTGCCCGTCCGCGCACTGCACCGCGACGGCAGGCTGGTCCCCGTGCGGCTGTCCGTCCAGACGCAGGAAGCGGTCGACGGGCGCACCGTGTTCGTGGCCCAGCTCTCCACGACCACCACTCCCCCCACCGCGCCCGGCAGCGCGTCCTTCGGCGCGCAGGACGCCTCGTCGGGCGCCGCGCACGGCGGCGGATACGCGACGCGGCCGGCGCCGGGCCCCGTCCACCTGCCGGTCACCACCAAGAAGGCGCGGAGAGCGCGGATCGACCGGGCGGCGCCTGAGCTGTCCCTGTTCGCCGAGGCCGGCCGGGCCCTCGCCAGCACCCTCGACCTGAACGAGCGGCTGCGGCGAGTGTGCCGGGTACTGACGCAGCAGCTCACCGACTGGTGTGCCGTCGACCTGATCGACGAGCACCAGCTGGTCGAGCGGGTCTGCATCGTGCACCGCGACCCCCGGGCACCGATCACTCCTGGGCACTTCGGCACACTCGCTCCACTGTCCGGGACCGCCTCCGGCACCCTGCCCCGGGTCCTGCGCGGCGCCGGCCCCCTGCTGATCGATGTCATCCCCCCGGCCGGTCGGGCCCGCAGCCCCCTGGACGCCCGGCAACTCGAACTCCTCGGGCAACTCGGCGGTGACAGCGCCGTCGTCGCTCCCCTACGTGTGCAGCGGGACGTGATCGGCGCCCTGACCCTCGTCCGCACCGGCGACGAACGCCCCTTCACCAAGGAAGACATCCCCCTGATCGCCGAACTCGCCCGCTCCGTCGCCCTCGGCGTCGACAACGCCCGTCTCCACCAGCACACCCACACCAACGCCGAACAGCTCCAGCGCGCCCTCCTGCCCCAACTGCCCAGGGTGGAGCACCTGGAGCTGGCGGCCCGCTACCTGCCGTCCAGCACCACCGCCGAGGTCGGCGGAGACTGGTACGACGCGTTCACCCTTCCCAACGGCGACACCGCACTCGTCATCGGCGACGTCACCGGTCACGACCTACAGGCCGCCGTCTCGATGAGCACTCTGCGCAACATGCTCCGCGGCATCGCCGTCAACCACCCCGAACCACCTTCGGACGTCCTGCACCGGCTCGACCTCGCACACCACACCCTCACCCTCCACACCACCGCCACCTGCATCTACACCCTCCTCAAGAACCACGGCAGCGGCCCGGAACACAGCCTCCACCACTCCTCAGCGGGCCACCCCCCACCCCTGCTCACCGGCCCCGACGGCCACACCCGCTACCTCGACACCGCGGGCGGGCTCCTCATCGGCCTCGACCCCGACCTCCCCCGGCACACCGCCCGCACCCCGCTGCCGCCCCACTCCACCCTCCTCCTCTACACCGACGGCCTCATCGAACGCCGCACGGAACCCCTCGACCACGGCATGACCCGGCTACGGCAGCACACCGCCCGACACGCCCGAGACCCCCTCCACACCTTCTGCGACGACCTCATCATCGAGTACGGCACCGACAACACCGACGACATCGCCCTCCTCGCCCTCCGCCCCACCCCGCCCGGCCACCCTGGCTGAGACCACAGCGGCATGTGCGGAGACACCCCCACCGCCACCACACCGACCATCCGTCCCCGGGGGCGGCGCGGCGAGAGGGCTCGGAGGCGCACGCGCGGCGGGGCCCGGTGCATCGTTCGTGCCGAGCGCCGGGGTTCCGCCGCCCGTGGGTTCGACGACCTCGGGGTAGTGACTCCTTCGCGAACCCGTTGACGACGTCGACGAGCCCGCGCTGAGCGAGCAGCCGTCCCGCAGCTGAGCGAGCAGCCGTCCCGTAAAGGAAGTTCATGTCCTCCACCCACGTGGTGCCACGCGCACCAGGACACCTGCCCCTGCTCGGCCATTCCGTGGCGTTTCTGCGGGATCCGCTGCGTTTCCTCAGCAGCCTCCCGGCACACGGCGATCTGGTGCGGGTCCGACTGGGCCCGTTCGAGACGGTGGTGGTGTGCGACCCGGAGCTCACCCACCAGGTCCTGCTGGACGACCGCACGTTCGACAAAGGTGGTCCCACCTTCGAACGAGCCCGCGGCTTCAGCGGGAGCGGGCTGGGCACCTGTCCGCACAGTCAGCACCGGCGTAAGCGCCGGATGTCCCAGCCCGCCTTCCACCGGGCCCGGTTACCCGACCACGCCCGCGTCATGACGGCCCAGGTCACTGCGGCAACCACCACGTGGCAGGACGGACAGGCTCTCGACATCGGCGCGCACCTGCGTGGGCTGACCCGCACGATCCTGCTGGAGACGATGTTCTCCACCTCCCTGCCGACGGCCGTGACGGCCCAGCTCGACGAGGACCTGACCGCCCTCCTGGCAGGGTGGTACCGGAGGATGTTCGTACCGCGCTGGGCACTGGACCTTCCCACTCCCGGCCGCCGCCGTTTCCAGCGCGCCGTCCGGCGCCTGCGGGACACGTGCGCGGCCCTCGCCGCCGACCGTCAGGCCGGCACCGCCGATCACCATGACCTCCTCACGACCCTGATCACCGCCCAGGACGGTGATGAATCCGGCAGCAGGCGGCGCCTGACGGACACGGAGATCATCGACCAGCTCGTCGACTTCATGATCGGCGGCACCGAGACCATCTCGGCCGCCCTGACCTGGGCCCTGTACCTGCTGGCGATCCATCCGGCCGTCCAGCAACGCCTGCACGCCGAAGCCGATTCGGTCCTCGCCGGCCGGCCGGCCACCTTCGACGACGTGCCGAACCTGCGGCTGACCGGCCAGATCTTCAAGGAGACCCTTCGGCTCCACCCGAGTGGATGGATGATCACCCGGGCCGTGAGCACGGAGACCACCCTCGGTGGGCACACGCTTCCCGCCGGCACGAACCTGGTGTACAGCCCCTACCTCGTCCAGCGCGCGAGCGAGCAGTACCCGCATCCCGACCGCTTCGACCCCGACCGCTGGGCACCGCAGGCCCCGACGCCCCCGCCCCACTCCTTCATCCCCTTCGCGGCCGGCGCCCGAAAGTGCATCGGGGATGCCTTCGCCCTGACCGAAGCCGCGATCATCCTGAGCACCATCGCCGCCCGTTGGCAGGTCAGCCTGGTCCCCGGCCAGGACGTCCGGCCCGTTGCCGGCATGACGCTGCATCCCACCACCGGGATGCGGCTTCGTGTCGTCAGGCGCCGGCCCGAACCTCACAACGGCGCGATCCGGCCTTGAGTACCGGTCCGAGCGGTCCGAGCGGTCCGAGCGGGCAGCCGTCGGGTTCCTGTACCGGCTGTGGGCGAGCGGGCGCCACCGAACCGGAGCGGCCGGCCCGCACCGCCGCGGGGCCCGGTGATCCGATGAGTCCGGTCCCGGCTCCGGACCCGCCGCTGCCTGATCCGAGCAGTGCGCGCCGGCGGGTCGACAGCGTCCTGGCGGGGTTCCTGGACCGGAAGGCCGCCACTGCCCGGGACCAGCAGTTGCCCGTGGACGCCGTCGAGTCCCTCGCCCAGTTCACGGCCTCCGGCGGCAAGCGTCTGCGCCCGATGCTCTGCCTCGCCGGCTGGCATGCGGCCGGCGCGGACCCACCGCCCGCTTCCGTGATCCAGGTCGCGGCCGCGCTGGAGATGTTCCACGCCTCCGCCCTCATCCACGACGACGTCATGGACGACAGTCCCACCCGCCGTGGCCGGCTGACCGTCCATCAGTCCCTGAGGGGCCGGCACTCCACCCCCGGCGGCACCGAGACCGCGAGGAGGTTCGGGACCTGCGCGGCCATCCTCGTCGGCGATCTCGCCCTGTCCTTCTCCGACGAACTCATCCACACGGCAGGCCTCACCGCCGCCCAGTTCGCCGCGCTCCTGCCACTGCTCGACGCCATGCGGGCGGAGGTCATGTACGGCCAGTACCTCGACCTCGCCGTCACCGGGCAGCCCACCGACGACGTCGACCACGCCCTGAAGATCGTCCGCTACAAGACCGCCAAGTACACCGTGGAACGCCCGCTGCACATCGGCGCGGCCCTCGCCGGCGGCCCGCCGCGGTTGCTGGAGGACCTGTCCCGCTACGCCCTGCCCATAGGCGAGGCGTTCCAGCTCCGCGACGACCTGCTCGGTGTCTTCGGTGACCCGGCCGTCACAGGCAAGTCCCGCTTGGACGACCTGCGCGAGGGCAAGCACACCGCGCTCGTCGCCCTCGCCTTCCGCCACGCGGACCTCCGCCACGCCGAACTGCTGCACGGTCTGCTCGGCAGGGCCGAACTCGGCGAGGCCGAAGCCGCGCAGATCCGTGTTCTCCTCACCCCCGCGCGCGCCCGGGTCGAAGACATGATCCGGCAGCGTCACGCGGCCGCCGGGCACCTGCTGGACACGAGCACCGCCATCGCCGCGCAGGTGATCCCGACCCTGCGGCGGCTGGCGGCGGCCGCCACCCGGAGGGCGTCGTGAACCCGCACCGAACGGACAGGAGCACCATGACGGACCCTGAGATCGTGATGCCGCTCCCGGGCATGTACTTCCCCATGCCCTGGCGCGTCCACGCGGAGGCGGACCTGCTGGAGAAGCGGGGCCTCGCGTTCATGGAGCGGCACGGCCTGTGCCGGGGGGCGGACCGGCGCGAGCGTGTCGTGGAAACGCGGTCCGCGCTGTTCTTCGCCGGCTTCTGCCCCGACGCCGACGTGGACCGGCTACAGACAGCCGTGGACTGGGCTTACACCATGTTCGTGTTCGACGACCTCGCCTGTGACGAGGAAGCCCCGGAGGACTCCTTCTCCTTCCTGGACCTCGCCGTACGTGTCGCCCGTACCCTCGAATCCCCGACCGCCGGCCTGCTGCCGCCCGGCCACCTGTTCACCGGCGCGGTCACCGACCTGGCCGAGCGGCTGCACCGCCTGGCCTCGCCGACCCAGCGCCGGCGCCTCCTCGACGCCCACCGGGGCTGGTACCTCGGCGTGGCCTGGGAACGTGCCGCCCGCCTACGCCGGTCGGCACCTGCCCTGAACGACTACTTCGCCGCCCGGCTGCTGTACGCGGCCGGCTTCCCGACGCTGGCCTGGGCCCAGATGAGCCAGGTGGACGACATCCCCGACACGGACGTCGACTCCCCTGCCGTACACGCGCTGACCGAGATGGCGATCACGGTGGCAGCCGTCGACGACGACCTGTACTCCCACGGCAAGGAGCTCTGGTGGGCAGCGCGCGGCCCCGACGCGACCGGACCCGTCCTCAACCCGGTCGACCTCTACCAGCGTCACGGCCGCTGCGGCCGCGACGAGGCCCTGCGGCAGGTCGTCGCGCTGCGGGACCGGATCGTGGCCCGCTTCACGGAAGTACGGGACGCGGTCCTGCCCGGCGCGGGAGAACCGCTGCACCGGTACCTGTCCGACCTGACCTGCCTGATCCGCGGCAACTACGAATGGGGCATCCGGGCCGGCCGCTACACCAACCCCGACGGCCGCCACCCAGGCGCCGTAACGACGACCGGCACGGTCACCGACGCCCCCAGCGCCACCGGCGCACCCGCGGGCATCCCGTGCCTCGCCTGGTGGTGGCACCCCCTCACCGGCCCTGCGCACCGCCCACCGACACAGGCGGGCCGACGGCCGACCGCCGGCCCCCGACCCTGACGGCCGTCACCACATCAAGACGTCCTCGGACCTGGGTCGTCCGACCGTTCGTCGAGTTCACGTCCCTGCCCAGCGAGGCTCGGACACGGCGAGTGGTTCCGACAAGGGCCGTATTCTCCACGGAACTCCATATTCCACCATGGGATGTGCCTTAACGTGAACTTCGCACCCATGCGAGAGAAGAACGGTTGAGGCTGGTCACGTGGCAGAAACCGCTCCCCCCACCGCGGTCGTCCTCACCGCCTTGTCCGTGGAGTACGAGGCCGTACGGGCTCACCTCACCGACACCAGGACGCTCGTACATCCCTCCGGCACCCGCGTCGAACATGGCCGACTCCCCGGGACCCCCTGGTATGTCGCCCTCGCCGAGATCGGTGAGGGCACCCTCACCGCGGCCACCCTCACCGAACGCGTCAACTCCTGGCTCGCTCCGCACCTCCTCTTCTTCGTGGGTGTCGCGGGCAGCCTCAAGGACGACATCGACATCGGGGACGTCGTGGTGGCGACGAAGGTGTACGGCATTCAAGGGGGCAAGCAGACCCCGGAGGGCTTCCGCGAACGCCCTGCGGCCTGGCACGCCTCCCACTTCCTGGAACAGGCCGCCCGTCACGCCCTGCGCGGCGCCGATTACCACGCCCACTTCAAGCCGATCGCGGTCGGGGATGTCGTCCTCGCCGACGCCGGGTCCGCGATCGCCCGCCACATCCACGAGCACTACAACGACGCCGCCGCCATCGAAATGGAAGGCGCCGGCGTCGCCCAGGCCGCCCACCTCACCGGCACCTTGAACACGCTGATCATCCGGGGCATCAGCGACAAGGCCGACCTGGACAAGAGCAAGCGGGACGCGGAAGGCTCCCAGCGTCAGGCCGCCGAGAGCGCAGCCGCGGCCGCCATCGCCGTTCTCCGCAGTCTGGTACCGGCCGACGCCGCCGATGTCCCGGCGCGGTCCGTCACTGGGCGGTGGCCCCTGCCGGACCGGCGCATGCTGCTGAACGCCATCGGTGCCCTGGGGCTGACCGTCGCCGACACCATCCTGACGTTTCCCGGCCGTCGTGCCGACCCGGCGGCGGCTTCGGACCCCGGTACCTTTGGCAAGGGGGCCGGCACGGCGGCGACCGTGGTGATGGTTCCGCTGGGACACCCGGTCATCGGCCACACCGACCGGGTCTACTCGGTGGCCTTCCGGCCGGACGGAGGGGTCCTGGCCAGTGGCAGTGCCGATCAGACGCTCAGGTTCTGGGACCTGACGGATCCGCTGCGCCCCGAGCCGGTCGGCTCCCCCGTCAACGGCCATACCGACACGGTCTATTCGGTGGTGTTCCACCCCAAGGGGAACCTGGTGGCTGACGCGAGCGCCGATCAGAAGGTCCGGCTGCTGAACGTGGCCGACCCGGCCAGGCCGGTACCCGCCGGCCACCCGGTCACCGGCCGCACCGACGCCGTCTTCTCGGTGGCCTTCAGCCCCGGCGGGGACTTGCTGGCCGGTGGCAGCGGCGACAAGACGATCCGCCTGTGGAAGGTGACCGACCCCGCGCATCCCGCACTCGTCGGCGAACCCGTCCTCGGACATACCGATGCCGTCCTGTCCGTCGCGTTCAGCCACGGCAGAAGAGTCATGGGCAGTGGCGGCTCCGATCACGCGGTCGGGCTGTGGAACGTGGCCGGCCGTCCGGCTCGCATCGGCCAGCCCCTGCCCGGCCACACCGACCGCGTCTACAGTGTGGCGTTCAGCCCGAACGGGCATCTGCTGGCCAGCGGCAGCGGCGACCGCACGATCCTCCTGTGGAAGGTCACCGACCCCGCGCACCCGGTGCTCCTCGGCCGTGCCACCGGACACGGGGACGCCGTCAACACCGTCGCCTTCAGCCCCGACGGAGGTCTTCTGGCCAGCGGTGGCAGCGACCACACGATCCGCCTGTGGCGCGTGACCGACTCCGCCGGGCCGGCCCCCATCGGGCGCCCCCTCACCGGTCACAGCGGCGCCGTCTACGCCGTGGCCTTCAGCCCGGACGGAAACCTGCTGGCCAGTGGCAGCGCCGATCAGACGATCCGCCTGTGGAAACGCACCCGCTGAACGACCGGCAGTCTCCTACCAGTTGGGGTCACGGGCGCGTTCCGGGGCCGACCGCTTCCTCGGCGAGCGCCACGGTTTGCGCGGGCGCCACGGTTTGCGCGGGCGCCGCGGACTTCGTGGGCGCCGCGGAGTTCGTGGGCGTCTCCCGCCTTCGGGTCATCGCCACGCCCAGCAGTACCACCGCCATGCCCAGGACCACCCGGATGTTGAGGTCCTCGCCCAGGACGACGGCACCCAGCAGCACGGACACCACCGGCAGCAGGTAGCCGACCACGGCGGCGTCGGTAGCGCCCTCGTCGTTGATGATCCGGTAGGTGAGGTGGAACGTGACGGCGGTGCAGCACACACTGAGGACGACGGCCGCGACGAGGACCGTCGGTCCGGGGTCGATCGCGTCCAGACCGCCGATCGGTACCGCCAGCGCGGTGAGCCCGCTCGCAGCGACGAGTTGGGCGGCGGAGAGCGAGATCGTGGGTGTGCCCCGGCGGACCAGGGTGCGGCCCATGTACGTGAACGCGATGGCGTAGCTGACGGCGGCGCCCAGGATCGCGAGTGCACCCCACCCGGTGGCCCCGGTCGTCCGCCAGGGGGCGAAGATGACGATCGTGCCGGTGAAGCCGAGCAGCAGCCCCGCCAGCCGTACGGGCCGCAGCCCGCGCTCCGAGCCGAGGGTGAGCCCGAGGATGATCGACCAGAGCGGGGTCGTGGCGTTCAGGACGCCCGCCAGCCCGGAGTCGACGGTCTGCTGGCCCACGCTGAACAACGCGAACGGCAGGGCGTTGCAGAAGAAGGCCGCGACGACGATGTGCCGCCAGACGGTGCCGCCCTTCGGCAACCGGTGCCCCGACGCGTAGCAGGCGACGACGAGGACGAGCGCGCCGAAGGCACAGCGCGCGAACGTGACCTGGAGCGGGGAGAGTCCACGCAGCGCCAGCTCCGTCCAGAGGAAGGTCGAGCCCCACAGCAGGGCGAGCACGGCCACCCGCACGCCGCCCCGCAAGGCCCTCGTGCCGCTGTTGTCAGTCATGGCGTTTCCCCGTTCTCGTCTTCTCGTCCGGTGGCCGGCTCGTCGGTGCCCTGCGGCTCCCACGACGGTGCCCCAGCCGAGCTTTGAGAACAAGCAAACGCTTCTACCAATACCGTTAAGCTGTCCTACATGCTTGATGTGAGGCGACTGCAAGTCCTGCGCGCGGTGGTCACCAGCGGCACGGTCACGGCGGCCGCGGCCCACCTCGGCTACACCCCGTCAGCCGTCAGTCAGCAGGTGGCCGCGCTGGAGAGACAGGCCGGAACGGCGCTGCTGGAGCGGGTCGGTCGCGGGGTGCGCCCGACGGCGGCCGGGCTGCTGCTCACCGAGCACGCGGCGCTGATCAGTGCGGCGGTCGCCCAGGCGGAGTCGGCGCTCGCCGACCTCCGGGCCGGGCGCACCGGCCGGCTGTCGGTCCGCTACTTCGCCACCGCCGGCTCCACCCTGGTGGCGCCGGCCCTGGCCGGGCTCCGCGCCGAGCACCCCGGCGTCCGCGTGGAACTCGAACTCAGCGACCCGCAGGACCCGTTCCAGGAGGTGGCGGACGGCCGGGCCGACCTGGCCGTGGTCGTCCAGGCGCGAGGCCACGCAGGGGACGGCTGCCGGCTCGTCCACCTCCTCGACGACCCGTACGCGGCCGTACTGCCCCTCGGTCATCCGCTCGCCGGCAAGGAGGTGATCGACCTGCACGCACTGTCCGGTGAGCAGTGGGTCGGCAGCGAGCCGCCCGGCCCCTGCCTCGAACCCGTCATCGACTCCTGCGCCGCGGCCGGCTTCAGCCCCGACTTCGTCATCCAGAGCGAGGACTACGCCACCGCACAGGGCTTCGTCGCAGCCGGCCTCGGCGTCGGTCTGATGCCGCGCCTCGGGCTGCGCAACCAGCACCCCGGTGTCGTCGTACGCCCGGTACGCAACCCCGAGCCGCTCCGGGTGATCTCGGCCGCCGCCCGGACGACCGCCCTGGGACAACCGGCCCTGCGCAGCTTCCTGGACGCGCTACGGGACGCGGCCGCCACCGGCGGCCGGTGGTTGCTCCGCTCAGGTCAGCCGGGCTGAAGAACGAAGTCGTACTCGGCCTGGAGGTAGGCGCTTTCGAGTGTGCTTCCGTCGGGGGCCCGGCCCGCCGGCCGTTCGGTGAACGGCGTGAACAGCGCGTCCCTGGTGCCGAAGACGACGTCGGAATCGAGGTATTGGCCGCCCTCCTGGAACAGGTGGGTGGTCAGTTTCCGGTAGCCCGGTTCGTCGATGAGGAAGTGGACGTGGGCGGGCCGGAAGTGGCTGATGTCCGTCCGGCGCATGAGGTCACCGACGGGGCCGTCCATGGGGATGGCGTAACCGCGCGGCGCGATGGTGCGGATGCAGTACGTGCCGTCCTCACGGGTGCGGTACTTGGCGCGCAGGCGTGCCTCGTCGACCTCGGGGAGCTGGGCTTCGTAGGCGCCGTCGGCGTCGGCCTGCCAGACGTCGAGCACCACGCCCGGCAGGGGTTTGCCCTCGATGTCCGTCACCCTGCCGGTGAAGAACATCGGCGTGCCCTCGATGCCGTCCGCCATGTCGAAGCCGTAGGGCGCGGTCGGTGAACCGTCGATGTGGAACGGTCCGAGCACCGTGGCGGGGGTCGCCCGGGGCCCGAACCTGTTGTTCAACTGCACGACGAGGGTGCTCAGTCCGAGCACGTCGGAGGTGAGGATCAGCTCCTGGCGCTTGTCGTCGCTGGTCTGGCCGGCCGCGGTCAGCCACTCGATCGCGGCCGTCCACTCGTCCTCCGTGAGCCGCACCTCCCGCGAGAAGTCGTGCAGGTGACGGACCAGCGCGGTCATGAGCTCGCCCAGTCGCGGGGAGTGCGCGGTGGCCCAGCGCCGGACGGCCAGTTCGGTGATGTTCTCCTCGTCGACGGACACGGTGGCGGCTCCCCTGGTCTGCGGGCGGTTGTGGTGGAAGGCGGTGCGTCGGTCGCGCGGTCAGTCCTCGTGGTGTTCTTTCGCGAGGGGTTCCGGGGCGTAGGGCTCGGGTGCGACGGGGGTGTGGTTGAGGTCGACGGACAGGAAGACGTCCTGCGCGACCGGACGGCGCAGTTCTTCGGCGAGCTGGCCGATGAGTCCGGCGGTACGGGCCAGCAGCGCGAAGCCGCGCAGCAGCGGCAGCGGGAGGCCGAGGTCCGCGAGGGCGGCGCCGCAGACACCCGCTCCGTTGAGGGGAAGCGTCCTGTTCAGCACGACCGGGTGGACCCGGCCGATGGCGGCGAACAGGTGCAGGTGCGGCCCGAAGACGCCTTCTTCCCGGGCGATGTGCATCAGCCGTGGCGTACGGGGGTCGCCCTCCTTGTGCACGTGGTGCCCGAGACCGGGGACGAACCTCCCGGCTGCGCGGTGCTCCCGGACGGTGCGAAGGGCGAGCTCGTCCCAGGCCGCCTCGTCGGTGGGCAGGGCCCCGTCCAGGGTCTCCAGTACGTCGTGCAGGAAGCGGCCGGTGTCCTCGGTGACGCCCAGGAAACGGGAGCCGCCGCCGAGCAGGCCGGCGGCGAGGGCGCCCTGCACCGAGTCCGGCGCGGAGAGGTAGGTCAGGCGGGTGACGATGGCGGTGGGGGTGAAGCCGTGGTCGGCGAGTGCGGCGAGCACGGCCTCGAAGACGCGGGTCTCGCCGGGGGCGGGCCGGCGCTGGGTGGCGAGCCAGAACGCGAGCTCGCCGAAGCCGACCGAGCCCATGATGTCCTCGGCGAGGTCGTGCCCCAGCAGGGTGATGGTCTTCAGGTCGGAGGCGCCCAGCGCGGTGGGGTAGACGGGGCGCGGATCCGGATTCGGCTCAGCCACGGCCGGCCTCCTCGGCTCCGGACCCGACTCCTTCGACTCCCTCAGCTCTCTCAACTCCCCCGGCTCCCCCGGCTCCCCCGGCACTCCCGGCACCCCCGGCTCCCCCGGCTCCCCCGGCTCCCCCGGCTCC
>NZ_LBMU02000087.1 GCF_001005085.2 Streptomyces humi | reverse complement strand
GGGTGGGGGTGGGGGTGGGGGTGCCTGTGGGGGTGGGGTGTTTCTTGGCGTGGTGGCGGGGGACGACGTCCTGCGGGAAGGTCAGCTGGCCGCTCATCCACTTCAGGGCGGCGGGCATTTCGCGGACCCAGGTGGGGAAGTTGTGGCTGCCGGACTCGGGCAGTATCGACACGACCCGCATGGGCGCCCTGACGGCCTTGATGAAGGCCTGGGTCTCCGGGTAGCCCTTCTCGCCGTGCTTGCTGTTGGCGACCAGGACGGAGACCTGCGGGACGGGGAGGTGCTTCAGGCGCCACATCAGGTCGTGGCCGTCGACGCGGGCCTGGCGGCCGGGGCCGCTGCCGAACAGGTTGCCGGTGGTGGGGTCGTCCTTGACCCGGTAGTCGGGCGACAGCGCGGCGGCCGTGGTGTAGACGCCGGGGTTGCGCATGGTGAGCTGGAGGGCGCAACTGCCGCCCGAGGAGTAGCCCATGACGCCCCAGGCGCTGGCGTCGTGACCGGCCCGGTAGACGGACCTGATCGCCTCCGGCAGGTCCTTGGCGAGGAACGTCTCGGTCTGCGGTCCGCCGGGGACGTCCACGCACTCGGTGTCGCGCGGCGGGGCGATGGTGGGCCGGATCATCACCATGATCGTCGGCTGCATCTGGCTCTTGCTCTGGAGTTCGCCCGCGGTCTGCGAGACCCGCAGGTACTGGGCGAGGTTGAAGATGCTGCCCGGGTAGCCGCTGAGCGCGACGATCACCGGGAAGCGCATCCGGTGGTAGGCCTTCTGGAAGTACTGCGGCGGCAGGTAGACGAAGGCCGGGTCGACCACGCCGGTGCGCCGGCCGATGACCTTGACGGACTCCACCCGTCCGACGGCCGCGGCCGGGCCGTTCGGCAGTCCGCTGACCCGGCGCAACTGCTCGTCGCCGGCGGGCTGTACGAGCGCCGCGCCATGGACGCTGCTGATGCCGTTCACCGAGCCGTTGCCGTTTCCGCCGGCCGCCTGGGTCACGCCGACGGGTGCGGTGTCGACGTTGCCGAACAGCTCGTTCCACGAACCGAAGAACTGGTACGACGAGTTCACCGCGCACGCGAACGCCGCGACGATCGTCACCTGGGTGACGCCGATCGCCCCGAGCCGGCCCAGCACCTGCCACAGTCCCGGTCTGGCGAACCGTGGCCACAGCCAGACCAGCAGCGCCACACACAGGGCGGCGAGCGCCACCATCGCGTATACGGTCGTTCGACTGGTCAAACCCATGTCGTCAGTCCTGACTTCCCTGCCTGTGCACATTGCTTACGCACAGGAGGAGGGCCGGAGAGCCTTCCTCGTTCCGTAACGACGGATTCAGGAGAAAGTCATTGCCTGTTCCTTTATGTCACACCTATGGCCTTACCCGTGTCACACCTGGGGTCTTACCAGGCCGGCCCGTCGACGGTGGCGCCCGTCGTGTGACGGGGGTCATGTGCCGGGTGACCGGTGTCGCCGGGTGACCGGTCTAGCCGGGTGACCGGTGTCATTGACAGAGCGATCATCGAAGGTTTGTCATGAACACATGTTCATGACCGGGCGCCGTGCGCTGCTCGACGCCGCCCGGACCCAGGCCGCGACACGCCCCGGAGTGCTCCTGCACGGCCCCGCCGGCATCGGCAAGTCCGCCCTTTTGACGGCCCTGGCCGCCGACGCCCCGTCCGACGGCACCGTACTGCGCTGCTCCCCCGCCGAGGCGGACGCCCGACTCCCCTTCGCGGCGCTCGTCGACCTGTTCGCACCGGTCCCGGAGAGCTGCCTGGCGGCCCTGGAGCCGGAGCCCGGGGCGGCGCTGCGGGCGGCCCTGCTGCGCGGTCGCGAACCGGCGGACGGCCGGGGCCTGCTCGCCGTGCGCGTCGCCGTCCTCGACACGCTGCGCGCGCTGGCCGCGGCCGGCCCCGTCCTGCTGGTCGTCGACGGATTGCAGTGGCTCGACGAACCGACCGCCGAGGCCCTCGCCTTCGCCCTGCGCCGCCTCGACGGCCACGGCGTACGGATGCTCGCCGCCGAGCGGGTGGCGGACGGCGGGCAGGCCGAGCGGCTGCGCTGCTGCCCGCCGGGCACCGTCGAACTCCCGGTGCCGCCCCTGACGGACGACGAGACGGCCCAGCTGGTGCGGACCGCCCTCGACGCCGACCTGCCCCCGGCGCTGCTGCGCGCGGTCCAGCACACGGCCGCCGGAAACCCTCATTACGCGGTGGAGTTGGCGCGGGCCGCGGTCAACGCCCGGACGCCGGCCGGATTCCCGGAGGCGCCGCCCGTACCCCCGAGGCTGCGCGATCTCCTGCTGGGGACGGCCCGTTCACTGCCCACGGCGGTACGGCACACCCTGCTGGTGGCGAGCGCCGCCGCCCGGCCCAGCCTCACCCTGCTGCGCGCCGCCGGGCTCCCCGACCCCGCCGCGGACCTCGCGCAGGCGGAACGGCTCGGCATCGCGGCGGCCGACGCCGACGGGATCGTACGGTTCCAGCACCCCGCGCTGCGGGCGGCCGTACAGGCGGACGCCCCCGAGCACGGCCGCCGGAACGCGCACGCGCTGCTGGCCCGGGCGGCGACCGCGCCGGTGGAGCGGGCGCGGCACCTCGCGCTCGCCCGCCCCTACGAGGACGACGACACCGCCCGCACCCTGATGTCGGCCGCGGCCGTCGCCCGCCGGGACGGCTCTCCCGGTACCGCCTTCGACCTGGCCGCGCTCGCCGTCCGCCGCACCCCCGCCGGCCTCCCGGCGGAACGCGCCGAACGGCTGCTGGCCGCCGCCGAGTACGCGTGCGACGCCGGACGGCCCGAGGAGGCGGCGGAGGCCGCCGGCGCGGTGCTGGCCCGGTCGGAGTCCGCGGCACGGCGGGTGCGGGCCCGGCTGGTCCTGCTGCGCGGCGCCGGGCAGGCGCTGGAGGGCGCCGGGGACCTGATCGAGGAGGGCCTGCTGGACGCGGCCGGTGATCCCGGCGCGGAAGCGGTCCTGCATCACTGGGCGGCCGTACGGGGGTTGCTGTGCGGGGAGTTGGCGCGGGCGGCCCGGCATGCCCGGCGGGCCGCCCGGCAGGCGGCGGCGGCCGGTGACACGGACACCGGGGTCGGGGCGCTCGCCACCCTCGCCCGGATCCGGTCGCTGGCCGGCCGGCCGGACGCCGCCGACGCCGCGCTGGCCGAGGCGCTCGCGCTGGCCGGCGGCGCCGAAGCCGGGCCGGAGAGCCGGCGGCTGGTCCGGATGCGGGCGATCCTCGCCCTGGACTCCGACCGGGTGACCGAGGCCCGCGACCAGGTCGTCCGGCTGCTGGCGGCGACCGGCGACGCGGCGGGGGCCGAGGAGGCGCTGGCGACCCGGGTGGCGCTGACCCGGATCCAGGTCCGCGCCGGGCACTGCCAGGAGGCGCTGCACACCGCGGCGCAGTGCTCGCGCACCATGGCCGAGGCGGCTCCGGCGCTGTACGCGGCGGCGCTCGCCGCGACCGCGGGCGGCACCGCCGACGAGGCCCGGCGGCTGGCCGCGCGGGCGGTCCGCGCCTCGGAGGCGGACGGCGACCGGCTGTTCCTGCTGCGCGCGCTGGCGGTGCTGGGGCAGGCCGAACTCCTCGGCGGCGATCCCCGGGGGGCCGCGGCCGCGGTCGAGGCGCTGCAACGCGTCAGGGAACTCGGCGAGGCCATGTGCGCCGCCGACCCGCCGCTGCTGCACTGGTACGCCGATCTGGCGGAGGCGCTGGTCGTCCTGGGCGAGACCGACGCGGCCGGGGAGGTGCTCCGCGACGCCCGGGCGCGGCTGGCGGAGGGCGCGCCGGGCAGCGTACTGGCGGCACTGGAGCGGGCCGAGGGCCTGCGCGAGGCGGGCCTCGGCCGGGCGAAGGAAGGGGCGGTACGGCTGCGCACCGCGGTCGACCGGCTGCGCCGGCTGCCGCTGCCGGTCGAGTTGGTACGCGCCCTGATCGCGCTCGGCGCGGTGGAGCGCCGGGCCCGCCGCCGGAACGCGGCACGCGCGGCGCTGGCGGAGGCGCTGGAGACGGCCGGCCGGATCGGCGCGGCCCCGCTCGCCGCCCGCGCCGGGGACGAACTGGCCCGGCTGGACGCGGGTGAGCGGGGCGGCGAGGCCGGCGGGCCGGAACTCACGCCCGCGGAGGCCCGGATCGCCGAACTGGTCGGCGGCGGCGCGACCAACAGGGAGGTCGCCGCGGAGCTGTTCATCAGCGTGAAGACGGTGGAGGGGGCGCTGTCCCGGGTCTACCGCAAGTTCGGGGTGCGCTCCCGCACGGCGCTCGCCCACGCGATGGCGGTCGCGGTGATCGCGTCCGGGGCGGCGGCCGTCGACACCGGCGACGACGACCAGGGGCAGTCCACCGCACCGGTCATGACGATCAGTCAGCAGGCGCGCCCCCGCCCTCCCCGCGCCCTCGACACCCGCGGTTAACACGCAACGCAAGGGTTCCCCCGCTTATGGGGGCGGGGCCGGAGTTCCTACGGTGAAGCCGTTCCGTTTCCGGGACACTCCCCAACCCCCCACCCCACCGGAGGACTTCGGTGAAGTCTCGCCTGAAACTGCTCGGCCTGGTGGCCGCGCCGGCCCTCGTCTCGGCGGTCGTGCCCGCCGCGTACGCGGCCGACGCCCCGCACACCGCGCGTGCCGCCGTCGCCGGGGACGTCCTGCCCGGTCTGAAGCAGGACGCCGCCCGCACCGGCAAGGTCGCGGCGGACAAGCGCATATCCGTGGCGATCAGCCTGGCTCCCAGAGGCGGCACCGCCCTGGACACCTTCATCGCGAAGGTCAGCGACCCGCACTCCGCCTCCTACGGGCACTACCTGACGAGGGGTCAGTTCGCGGCCCGCTTCGGCCGGACCGACGCCGAGGTGAAGAAGCTCAAGGACTACCTGCGTTCGCAGGGTGTGACCGTCGGCAAGGTGCACTCGGGCAACCTGCTGGTCGACGCCAGCGGTACCGCCGCCCAGCTCCAGAAGGCCTTCGGCACCGAGCTGTCGACGTGGAAGGACAGCGCGTCGGGCCGTTCCTTCTACGCCAACGACAGCGCGCCGACCCTGCCGTCCGCGCTGGCCGCCATCGTCACCGACGTGGCGGGCCTCGACAACCGGGTCCAGCTGCACCACCAGGCGACCGGGCACACCGTCTCCCCGCACAACGGCCCCGGCGGCGGCTACACCCCGGCCCAGCTCAAGGGCGGCTACAACGTCTCCGGCACGTACACCGGCAGCGGCCAGAAGATCGCGCTGCTCGAGTTCGACGGCTTCCAGCAGTCCAACATCACCAAGTACGACACCAACTACGGCCTGGGCTCGCCCACTCCGACCGTGTCCAAGGTGGACGGCGGTTCCGGCGCGCTCGGCGACGGCCAGGTCGAGGTCGAGCTGGACATCGAGGTGCTGCACGCGATCGCCCCGAAGGCGGACGTGACGGTCTTCGAGGGCCCCAACTCGGACGCCGGCGAGGTCGACACGTACCAGGCCATCGTCGACAGCGGCATCCCGACCACCTCGATCAGCTGGGGCGCCGCCGAGTCCGCCCGCACCACCTCCAACATCAACGCGGTGGACGCGGTCTTCAAGGCGGGCGCCGCGGAGGGCCTCGGCTTCTACGCGGCCTCCGGCGACGACGGCTCGGACGACGCGGGCGACGGCGGCACCTCCGTCGACTACCCGGCCAGCGACCCGTACGTCACGGGTGTCGGCGGCACCAAGCTGACCGTGACCTCCGCGAACGCCTGGAGCAAGGAGGTGGCCTGGTCCGGCGGCGGTGGCGGCAAGTCCTCCGTCTTCAAGATCCCCAGCTGGCAGACCGCGGTCCAGAAGAGCGCCGGCGGCGGCTACCGCCAGGTCCCGGACGTCTCGGCGCACGCCAACCCGAGCCCCGGTGTCTCCATCTACTCGCAGGGCTCGTGGTCCTCGGTCGGCGGCACCAGCGCGGCGGCCCCCGAGTGGGCGGCGTTCGCGGCCCTCTACAACCAGCAGGCCGCGGCGAAGGGCAAGGCCGGCCTCGGCTTCGCCAACCCCGCCCTGTACGCGGCGAGCGGCACCGGTTTCCACGACATCACCAGTGGCAGCAACGGCGCCTACTCCGCCGCCTCCGGCTGGGACTTCACCACCGGCTGGGGCTCGTACAACGCCACCACCCTGGCCACCAAGCTCCTCGGCTGACCCCGCCGGGACCCCGCCGCCCCGCCGCGCACCGGATGAACTCCGGCCCGCAGCGGGGCGTTTCCGGCGTGCCGTGGCCGGGCACGTGCTCCGCGGGCCCGGGTGAACCGGGACACCGGCTTCAGTGCACGGCGTCCGAGAGGCGGGTGAAGGTGTGGCCCGCTGCCAGCAGGCGGGGGACGGCGGCGGTGATGCCCTGGGCCGTGCCGCCCTCGGGGTGGTTCATGTGGCAGATGACGACCGAGCCGGCGGGTGCGGAGCCCACGGTCGCCCGGACCTGTTCGGGGCTGAAGGTGGCGCCCGCGTCGCCGTTGACCGAGAAGCCGGCGAACCGTTCGCCCAGCGCGGTGACGATCCGGGCCGCGACGTCGTCGCAGTAGGCGGTGCCGGAACGGAAGAAGCGCGGTGGGGTGCCCAGCAGGCGGGTGAGCTTCGCCCGGTTGCCGGCGATCTCGTCGTAGACCTCGGCGGCACTACGGGTGCCGGGGATGCCGTAGGCGGAGCGGCCGGTCACGGAGAGGGGGAGGTGGCGGGTGCCGTGGTTGGCGATCTCGAAGAGCGGCTCGCCGGCCAGGTTGCGGAAGACGGCCGGATTGGCGTCGATCCAGCGGGAGTTGAGGAACAGGGTCGCCGGTATCTCGCGCTTGCGCAGGAAGTCGATCAGGGCACGGTCGTAGCCGCTGCCACCGCGGCCACCGCAGGCGTCGAAGGTCAGCGCGATCCCCCGGTGCCCGGTGGGCAGCCTGTGCAGCACGCCGGGGGCGTCGAAGCCCCAGGTGCGGGGCACGGCGTGACCGTATTCGGTGACGATCTCGGCGCGGGTGACGGCGGGCGGGGGCGAGGAGGAGCGGGAAGGTTCCGTGGAGTAAGCGCCGGAGGGCAGGGGGGCCTGCTTTCGTGCGGCGGGCGTGACGGGTGTGGTGGGCGTGACGGGTGTGGTGGGGGTGGTGGACTGCCGGGGCGCCCCCGTCGTCCTGCCCGGTGCCCCGCAGCCCGCCAGGGCTCCGC
Source organism: Streptomyces humi (assembly GCF_001005085.2). Lineage (GTDB taxonomy): Bacteria > Actinomycetota > Actinomycetes > Streptomycetales > Streptomycetaceae > Streptomyces > Streptomyces humi. The sequence continues at coordinate 10,364 of NZ_LBMU02000087.1, read as the reverse complement.
CGGCCAAAGCCGCCAGCACCATCCGCCGACTCGTTCCCATCCGTCCCCCCACCTGCCCTGATGTGCCTCGGAAATGCTAGGCGGCGCGCCACCGGCGCCTGCCCGCGCGGCGGACAAGCCTTGCTCAACAAACCTTTGTGGATCATTTGCCGCCCTCGGCTGAACCGCCCCTCCGCCACCCCTCTCCCGTCCCTCCGCCGTCCCTCCGTCGCCCCACCGCCGTCCTTCCGTCGCCCCACCGCCGTCCTTCCGCCACCCCTGTCCCAGCCGCATCCCAGCGGCGCCCCGTCCTCGCAGGTCACCGGTGTGGGAGTGTCCCGGCGTCCCAATCCGGGCGCCGGGCAGGGGACTTCGGGACGGCCGCTGCCAGCATGCTGCGTGCCGGGGGCGCCCCGGCCGACCAGCCGAAAGGGAACACCGGATGCGACGGAGAACGCTGCTGCGGGGCCTGACCCTCGCCGTGGCCGCTTTCCTGCCCTTGTACGGGCCCACCGCCGTGCAGGCGGCCCAGTCCGCGGCCACCGGCGTCGCGGTCTGCGGGCACACCGCCGACCAGCCCACCCTGAGCCAGGGATCGACGGGCGACCCGACGGTCGAGGCGCAGTGCGAGCTGAGCCTGGCGACGAAGCCGAGCCGGTACCCGCCGGTCGCGGCGGACGGCTCGTTCGGGCCGTCGACGCAGGCCCGGGTCGAGGTGTTCCAGGCGTGTGCCGGGCTGGACGTGGACGGGGTGATCGGCCCGGGGACCTGGGCGGCGCTGAACACCTGGGCCGCCCAGCCGCGGACCTGCGCGACGCAGGGCACGCCGGCCACGGCACAGGCGGCCGTCTGCGGCCACACCGACACCCGGCCGACCCTCCAGAAGGGGTCGAAGGGCGTCGAGGTCAAGGAGGTGCAGTGCCGGCTGAACCTCGCCATGGAGCCGTTCCACTATCCGCCGCTGGCGATCGACGGCGACTTCGGGGGCGGCACCCAGGGGCGGGTCATCGAGTTCCAGAGCTGCGCGGGCCTCGGTACCGACGGTGTCGTGGGCCCCAACACCTGGGCGAAACTGGTGGACTGGTCGAGCCGTGACACGTACTGCACGCCACCGCGTCCCGCCGGCTACCCGGTCGACGGCCTGGACACCGCCAAGTACCAGCACCCGGACGGCGCGCCGATCGACTGGGAAGCGGTACGGGCCTCGGGCGTCGAGTTCGCGACGGTCAAGGCCACCCGCGGCCTGAACGTCACCGACGAGTACCTCGCGACCGACCTGGAGGGGGCGCGGGCGGCCGGGCTGGCCGTCGCCCCGTACCACTTCTACACGGGCTCCTCGCCCGACACGGGTGCCGCGCAGGCCGACCTGTTCATCGCCGCGGTACGGGCGACCGGCTACACCGGGCAGCGCGCGGGCGACCTGCCGCCGGTGTTCGACCTGGAACGCATGGACGACGGCACCGGCCGCTGCCCCACCTACGGCACGGTGGACGACGCGAAGGCCTGGCTGGACCGGGTGGAGGCGGCCTTCGGCCGTACCCCGATCATCTACACCCAGAAGTCCTTCCTGGACGACTGCCTGGGTTCGACCACCGCCTTCGCCGGCTATCCGCTGCAACTCGCCGACTACCGGCAGTCGGTCACCCAGCCACCACTGCCCAGCGGCTCCACGACCTGGACGATGTGGCAGTACACCGACGCCGCGCTCTTCCCGGGCGTCCAGGCACCGGCGACCGCGGACGTCTTCAACGGCACCCAGGCCGACCTGGACCGGCTGGCGAACCGCTGAGACCACCCCGGGATTCCGGGACCCTCGGGTACCGCGGGGAAGTATCCGAGGGTTCCGGGCTCAACGGCTCAACTCTTCGTGCCGGCCGTCGCGGTGGCCTTCGGGGTCGCCGTCGGGGTCGCCGTCGGGCTGGCCTTCAGCGCCGCCTCGCAGGAGGGCCAGTCGTGGAAGTCGTGCCGGACGCTCCACAGCCGGTGGGCCGCCCTGATGTTCCAGTCCGGGTCGAAGGCCCGCCGCGGAGTGCCGCCGAGGTCCCGCAGGCGGGCGTCGGAGATCTGGAACACCCCCCAGTTGCGGCTGCCGTTGGTGTTCGGAAGCACGTACAGCGGGTCCAGGAACGACGTGCAGCGGGCGATGGCCACGGCGGTGTCCGGATCCTCGACGAACACCTCGCGGATCCGCTTCGCCACCCTGGCCGCCGACCAGGTCGTCATGGTCACCTTCTGCGCGTAGAGCGCCTCCTTGGTGGCCTCGTCGGCCATGCTGGTGGCCGGCAGCCCCGCCAGCACCTGGAACGCGGTCAGCCGGCGCAGGGTCTCGGGACCGAAGTCCCCGTCGATGGCGAGCCTGCCCTTCGCCCGCGCCAACAGGGTCTGGACCTCACGTACGCACTCGTCGTGCTGTCCCATGCTCACGGTCCTGCACGCCGGGGAGTACAGCAGCTTGCCGCTGTCCGACGGCGAACCGTCGTCGGAGTTCATGCCGGGCAGCCAGACCAGTCCGGCCACCAGCACCACCGCGGCGACCGCCGCCAGCACCGCGACCCGCGGCGACAGCTTCTCGGGCAGCCGGGACCGCCGGGGCGTCCCCGCCGTACCGGGCTCGCCGTTCCCGCCGGGTTCACCGTCCGGGCCGGTGCCGACGTTCCGGCCGGGGGTGATGTCGTCGACCGCCCCCGCGCCGGGACCGGGACCGGCACCCGCCTCCGTCTTCGGTTCCGGTCCTGGTTGCGCTGTCGGCCGCGTCGCCGGTCCCGGCGCCGGTTCCGCCTTCGTCTCCGCCGCCGGCTCCGGGCTCTCCTTGACGGTCGCGGCCGGTACGTCCCGTTCGGTGTCCGCCAGCGCCCACAGCCGGTGGAGTTCGCGAAGCTCCTCCGCACTGGCACCGCACACCTTGGCGAAGGCGTGCACCACCCGGTAGTCCGTCGGGACGCTCAGGCCGGAACAGTACCGATGCAGGCTGGAACCACTGACCCCGGCCTCTTTTCCAAGACGGTCGTAACCCCGGCCACTGCGGTCCTTCAGCATCCGAAGGCAGGCCGCGAACTTCTCGGCATGCGGAGAGGCAACCACGCGACCACCCTTGCTCAAGCCCTACTGACGCGTAGAAGCTACACGGCGGAAAAGGACCGCGTAGGCCCTTTCGCTGCCGTAAACGGGCCAGCAACTGACGGCTCCGTGACACCATTTGACACAGTGTCAACTTACTGTCCGGGGTGGCGCCGTCACCTGACGTCGACGAAATCGCCGGCCGCGGTGGCCGGGCCGGTGGTGGCGGTACCGGGGAAGAGGAAACGGTAGTAGCCGTCCGTCCTGGCCTTGGTCGTGGTCCTCAGCGTTCCGTGGCTGCCGCTGGTGACGGTCTTCAGGGTGGTGTAGACGGAACTGCCCTTCTTGCGGAACTGGAGCCGGACCGGCCGGCCCTCGTAGCCGGTGTAGGTGCCGCTCTCCCAGTTGGCGCGGGTCAGTCTGCCGGTGACCGTGACGGTCCTGCCCTTCTTCACCGGCTCGGGCGAGGCGTTCACCGTCACGGCGGCCGACCGCTTGACCGGCGCGGTGGCGGCGGCGTCGATCTCCGTCCAGTCGTCGGTGGTGTCCTGCGCCCCGGCGAGCACGTTCCAGCGCCCGGCCAGCGCGTTGTGGTGGAGGTCCCGGGCCGCGTCCACGCCGAAGCTCACGCGGCAGGTGGAGGTGGTGGGGTCGGTGGGCGACACCGTGCACGTCCCCGTCGGCGGGTAGGCCGGCAGGATGCCGTCGGCGTCGTCGGTGTTGGGCCCGTGCCACAGGTAGGCCCAGGACGCGACGACGCCGTCCGGGTCGGTCGCCGTCCAGGTGATGGTGATGGTCTTCCTGGTGGTCAGGCCGAGGACGATGTCCTTGCCGCCGTTGACGACGACGTGCGAGAACGTCGTGTCACTGGGGGCGGCCCCGCTCGCCGCGCGGGCGGCTGCCGGAGACACCGGGAGGGCTAGGGCGAAGGCGAGGGACAGGACGGTGACGACCGGGCGGATGCGCATGGACTCCCCCTGACGGGACGGTCGGCCCAGCCGTCTCCCACGGCGGGACCTGATGGCGTGTCACGCTGCCTAGACCCTTGAGGACGGGTCGTGGTTGCCCCCCGGAGCGACGAAGGCGTCACCGCCACCGCCCGCACCCCTCGCGAAGGCCTGTCCGGGTTTCAACCGCCACCGTCCCACCGGTCGTGTTCCACCGGTCACGGTCCCGGTCCCACCCGCCGTGTTCCACCGGCCGTGGTCTCGACGGTCACCGGCCGCACCGGTCGCTGCCCGACCGGTGTCGGTCGCACCCGCCACGCTCCCACCGGCCGTGCTCGCACCCGCCGCGGTCCCACCCCTCACGCTCCCGCCGGCCGCGGTCCCACCCCTCGCGATCCAACCCGGCGCGGTCCCACCCCTCGCGATCCAACCCGGCGCGGTCCCACGGCCCGCGGCCCACCCGTCACGGCCCCGGCCTCGGTCCCACCGTCCCACCCGTCACGGCCCCCGGCCTCGCTCCCACCCGTCACGGCCCCACCGGTCGTCGTCGGTTCCCGGCGTCGTCTCACCCGTCGTGGGTGAGGCGGGCGGGGCCGGGGCGGTGGACCGTCGGTGTGGACAGGTCGGTGCTTGTCCTGGCCGAGCTGCCGCAGCGCGCCGGACCGAGCTGGGAGAGACTGTGAAACGGTACCCGCCCATCGCCGAGCACGGCCTGGTCGGCGATCTCCAGACCGCCGCCCTGGTGTCGTCCGAAGGCACCGTCGACTGGTGGTGCACCCCCCGCTTCGACTCGCCCAGCGTCTTCGCCTCGCTGCTGGACGCCGACCGCGGCGGTCACTGCCGGCTGGCCGCGGAGTTCCCGGACGGCGACGGCATGACCGTCCGGCAGCTGTACCTGTCCGACACGGCGATCCTGATCACCCGGTTCATGGGCGCCGGCGGGGTCGGTGAGGTCGCCGACTTCATGGTGCCGGACGAGTCCGGCGTCCCGGTCGGCGTCCACCGGCTGGTGCGGGTCGTACGCGTCGTCCGGGGCCGCCTGCCGTTCGCCCTGAGCTGCCGGCCGCGTTTCGACTACGGCCGCGCCACGCACACCCTCTCCTTGGCCGACCCGCACTCCGCGGTCTTCCGCAGCACGGGCACGGACCTGCATCTCCAGTCGACGACCGGCGTCCGCCTGCACGCGGACGGCGACGACATCGGCGCCCGCTTCACCCTCTCCGCCGGCGAGGCCGCCGCCGTCGTGCTCACCAGCGGGCCCGCCGGAACCTCCGCGCCGCCGCGCCCGTCCCTGGAAGAGGTCGCCGACGACCTGGACACCTGCCGTGCCTTCTGGTTGTCGTGGCTGCGCTCGTGCACCTACAAGGGGCGCTGGCAGGACATCGTGAACCGCTCCGCGATCACCCTCAAGCTGCTCACCTACGCCCCCACCGGGGCCCCGGTCGCCGCCGCCACCATGGGACTGCCCGAGCAGGTCGGCGGGGAGCGCAACTGGGACTACCGCTACACCTGGATACGGGACGCGTCGCTGTCCGTCCGGGCCCTGATCGACCTCGGCTTCCAGGACGAGGCCCACGCCTTCCGCCGCTGGCTCCGCGACCGTATCGAGGCCAACGGCGCCGCCTCGGGGGACCCGCTACAGATCATGTACCGGGTCGACGGTGACCCCCACCTGACCGAGGAGACCCTCGACCACCTGGAGGGCTACCGGGGCTCCCGTCCGGTACGGGCGGGCAACGCGGCCGCCGACCAGCTCCAGCTCGACATCTACGGCGAGGCCTCGGACGCCCTGATCGTCGGCGGTGACATCGGAGCCATCCGCGGCTGGACCGCCCTGGGCGGCGTCCTGGACTGGCTCGCCGACCACTGGGACCAGTCCGACGAGGGCATCTGGGAGACCCGGGGCGGACGCCAGGACTTCACCTACAGCCGGCTGATGACATGGGTGGCGTTCGACCGCGGTGTACGCGCGGCCACCGGCTTCTCCCGTCCCGCCGACCTCGCCCGCTGGACCGGTGCCCGGGACGCGGTCTTCCGGCAGATCGTCGAACGCGGCTGGCACGACAAACGGCAGGCCTTCGTGCAGCACTACGACACCGACGTCCTCGACGCCTCCCTCCTGCTCATGCCGAGGGTGGGGTTCGTCTCGCCGTCCGACCCGGACTGGCTGAGCACCCTGGACGCCATGAACGAGGAACTGGTCAGCGACAGCCTCGTCTACCGCTACGACCCGCAGGCGTCCCCCGACGGCCTGCGCGGCTCCGAAGGCACGTTCAACCTGTGCAGCTTCTTCTACGTCGAGGCGCTCGCCCGCAGCGGCCGGCTCGACCAGGCCCGCCACGCCTTCGACAAGATGCTCACCTACGCCAACCACGTCGGCCTGTTCGCCGAGGAGATCGGACCCTCGGGCGAGCAACTGGGCAACTTCCCGCAGGCGTTCACCCATCTCTCGCTGATCACCGCCGCCATGGCGCTCGACGAGGAACTGGCGAAGGAGCAGACCGCACCGCACCGGCGACGCCGTCCGCTGGCCTACGGCCTCAGAGCGCCCGCGGAGGACGCGGGAGGGAACGCCCCGCATGGCTGAGGACACCGGCCGATCGCAGCCGGCCGGACCGGGGCGCGTGCTGGCCGCGCTCGCCCTCGCCCAGTTCATTTGCAGCTTCGCCGGCTCCAACATGAACGTGATGATCAACGACATCAGCCGGGACCTGGACACCACCGTCCAGGGCGTCCAGGTGGCGATCACGGTCTTCCTGCTGGTGATGGCGGCCCTGATGATCCCCGGCGGCAAGCTCACCGACCGGTACGGCCGGAAACGCTGCTTCCTGGCCGGCCTCCTCGTCTACGCGGTCGGCGCCCTGCTGAGCGCGGCCGCCCCCGGACTCGGGGTGCTGATCCTCGGCAACTCGATCCTGGAGGGCGTCGGCACCGCGCTGCTCATCCCGCCCGTGTACATCCTCACCACCCTCCTCCATCCCGACGTCACCTCCCGGGCCCGCGCGTTCGGGGTGGTCATGGCGCTGGGCGGGATCGGCGCGGCCGCGGGGCCGCTGATCGGCGGCCTCATCACCACCTTCGTCAGCTGGCGGGCCGCCTTCGTCTTCCAGGCCCTGGTGATCGTGGTGATCGTGCTGCTCGGCCGCCGTATCGAGGACCCGCTGCCCCCGGACCCCGGCCGTCACTTCGACACCAAGGGGGCGGTCCTCTCCGCCGTCGGACTGGTCCTCGTGGTCATGGGCATCCTGGCCGCGGACAACAACGTCTGGCTCATGGCCGCCCTGCTGGTGGCCGGCGCACTCGTGCTCGGGTGGTTCTTCCGTTCCGCCCGTGCCGAGGAGGCCGCCGGCCGGGAGCCGCTGCTGTCCCCGCGCCTCTTCCGGAACCACACCTCCAACCTGGGGCTCGTCACCCAGAACCTGCAATGGCTGCTGCTCATGGGCACGTCGTTCACGGTGGCGGCCTATCTCCAGGTCGTCCGCGGCTACGACGCCATCCAGACCGGTGTCGTCTTCACCGCGGCCACGCTCGGTCTGCTCGCCACGTCCCTGTCGGCGGAACGCCTGGCCCGCCGACACTCCCAGCGAACGCTCGTCATGGCGGGCTTCGCCGTCTCCGTGACCGGGGTGGTCGTGCTGATCGTGCTGGCCGGAAACTACGCCACCGCCTGGGCGTTCGTCCCGGGCCTGCTCCTCATCGGGCTCGGTCTCGGCGTCATGCTGACCCCGTCGGTCAACATCGTGCAGTCGAGTTTCCCCGAGGACCAGCAGGGAGAGATCTCGGGTCTGTCCCGGAGCGTGTCGAACCTGGGCTCGTCGTTCGGCACGGCCGTCGCCGGCACCATTCTCGTCGCCGGTCTCGACCGGGGCGCCTACGCCGTCGCGATGACCGTGCTGGCCGTCGCCGGCCTCGGCGGTCTCGCCGCGGCGGCCCTGCTGCCCCGGCGGACGGGACCCGCCGCCCCGTCGGCGCCGCTGTCTCACCGCAGCAGCCGCTGACGGATCTCCCGCCGCAGCGACCGGTGCTCCGGCAGGCCCAGTTCGTCCGTGATGAGCAGGGCCCGGGTCCAGGTGTCCCGGGCGCGGACGGGCTGGTGGGTGCTGTCGTAGCAGTCGCCGAGGCGGGTCAGGCACCTGGCCTCGTGGTTGCGTTCGCCGGTCGCGTGGAACAGTTCCGCCGCCTGCCGGTAGCAGTCCACCGCCTCCCGGTCGTGGCCGAGCAGACGGTGGATGTAGCCGAGGCTGTCCCAGGTGTGGGCCAGCCCGTTGAAGTCCTCGGACGCCGCCGCCAGGGCCAGCGCCTGTTCGCAGTGGGTCAGGGCCCGGTGGTGCTCGCCCAGGTGGGCCAGCTGCCAGCCCATGTGGTTCAGCGCCGCCGACTGGCCCGCCCGGTCGCCCGCCGCGCGGTAGTGCCGCAGGCTCCGGCGGGCGTGTTCGAGGGCCTGCCGGCGGTCGCCCCGCGTCCCCGACAGCCGGGCGAGGTGCTGGCAGGTCCGGGCCTGGCCGGCCTCGTCGCCCAGCGCGGCGTACAACTCCAGTGCCCGTGCGTAGTGTTCGTGGGCCGCCTCCGGCTGCCGCAGCCGGTCGAGGGCCAGTCCCAGGGTGCGGTGGGCGCCGGCCTGCCCGGCCCGGTCGTGCTCCAGCCGCGCCGCCGCCATCGCCCTGCGGCCGAGCTCCTCCAGTGCCTGCCAGTACCCGTTCCGGTCCAGGTACGTGGTGACGACCGTGGTCAGCCGCCAGACGTGGGCCTCGAAGCCCTTCGGTGCCTGGCGCACGTTCTCCACGAGCACCGCGCGCTCGGCGGCGGACCAGGCCAGCGCCCGGTCGTAGTCCGCTGGGTCCTCGGCGCCCGCCCCCGGCCGGGCCGCCGGCAGGTCGATCGGGTTGGGCTGCGGGGTCACCAGCACGTCGGCCGCCCGCGCGGTGTGCAGGTAGTGGTCCAGCATGCGGTGCAGCGCCGCCCGCCGCACCGGCTCGGCGTCGCGCTCGGCGACGAGTTCTCCCGCGTACACGCGCAGCAGGTCGTGGAACGTGTACCGGGCCGCCGAGTGCTCGGACAGCAGGTGCCCCCGGGTCAGTTCGGACAGCAGCTCCCGGGTGTCCGACGGCGGGAGCCCCGCCAGCGCGGCGACCGCGGCCAGTCCCGTGTCCGGCCCCGGGTGCAGGCCGAGCAGCCGGAACAGCCGGGCCGCGCCGGGGCTGAGAGCGCGGTACGACCAGGAGAGGACGGCCCGTACCTGGGCCGCCACCTCGCCCGCGTCCAGCGCGTCGAGCCGGTTGCGTTCCTCCCGCAGTTCCCGGGCCAGCGTGCTCAGCGGCCGGTGCGGTGAGCCCGCCGCACGGGCCGCCACCACGGCGAGCGCCAGCGGCAGCCCGGCGCAGTGGGCGACGATCTCGCGCGCCGCGTCGGGCTCGGCCGTCAGCCGGTCCGCCCCGATCCGCTCCGCCAGCACGCCCATGGCCGCGTCGGGGCCGAGCACGTCCACGGACAGCAGGTGGGCGCCGTCCGTGGCGGCGAGTCCGGCCAGCCGGTTCCGGCTGGTCACCAGCGCCATGCAGCCCGGTGCCGCCGGCAGCAGCGGCCGTACCTGCCGCTCGTCCCAGGCGTTGTCCAGTACGACCAGGACCCGCCGCCCCGCCAGCAGGTCCTGGTACAGGGCGACCTGGGCGTCGAGACCGGGCGGGATGTGTTCCGGGCGGACGCCGAACGCGGCCAGGAACCCGCGTACCGCCTCCGTCGGGGTGACCGTCGAACCGCGGGGATCGAACCCGCGCAGGTTCACGTAGAGCCGTCCGTCGGGGAACTCGCCCTCGATCCGGCGCGCCCAGTGCACGGCGAGAGCGGTCTTCCCGACCCCCGCCATGCCGGACACGGCCGATATCACCACCGCGGGCGACTCCCCGTGGGCTTCGTCGAGGATCGCCAGCAGCCGGGCCAGCTCCGCGTCACGCCCGATGAACCCCCGCACCCCCACCGGCAACTGCGCCGGCACCTCCCCACCCCGCCGGTCCCCCACACCCCACGGCTCCCGAAGCACCCCCGTCCCGGCCCCGGCCGACACCGGCCGGGGTTGAGCGGCGGCGGAGACGGGGTGCGGCCCGGCGGACCGGGGGCCCGGCCGCGAGTCGCTGCCCTGAGGAACAGCTCGGGGGCCGACGGCCGGAAGGACGGGTCCGGTAGCGGAGGCCGGAAGGACGGGCTCCGTGGCGGAGGCCCGAAAGACGGGCTCCGTGGCGGAGGCCGGGGCCGTCGCCTGTGGACCGATGGGCGGAGGGTGCGACCCAGCGGACGAAGGCGCCGGGCGTGGCCCGGGGGCGGGGAGCGTCGGGCGTGGCCCGGTCGGCGGGGGCGTCGGGCGTCGGGGTGGGGTGGGCTCCGGGG
>NZ_LBMU02000086.1 GCF_001005085.2 Streptomyces humi | reverse complement strand
GGAAGAACTCGTACCAGGAGCCGAACAGGGCGCGTTCGCGCTCGACCAGCAGCGGCAGCGGCTCCGAGGCCGTCACCAGCTCCCGCAGCGGGAACCGCGCGAGGATCTCGTCCACCTCGGGCGCCAGCGCGTTCGCCAGCCGGTTGTGCAGCGGGAGCGAGTCGTCGCCCAGGGCCCGGGCCGCCGCCAGGACCCGCTCGCGCTCCGGCCCCTCGGGGACCTGGGCGGCCGCGCGCTCGTAGAGCTCCGCGCCCTCCTCCAGGACCAGACCGGTGTCGATGCCCGCCGGGATCTTCACCCGGGCGTGCTGCCGCCAGGTGCCGAGCGGGGCGCTCCAGGCCTCCACGTGATACGTCCAGCGGCCCGTCGCGTCCGGGGTGACCTCGGCGCCCCAGCGGTCGGTGCCGGGAACCAGTTCGCGCATCGGCGTCCAGGGGCCGCGGCGGCCCTCGGGATCGCACAGCACCACATTGGCGCCGACCGCGTCATGGCCCTCGCGGAACACCGTGGCGGTGACCGGGAAGGTCTCGCCGGGAACCGCCTTCGCCGGACGCCCGCCGCACTCCAGGGCCGGCCGGACGTCACGCACCGGAACACGGCCGATGGTCTCGTTGGCCTTCATGGGTCTCACCTCCGCCGTGCGCGGAGCCGGGCCCGGGGCCCGGCTCCGCGATCCGTAGTGCGCCGGAGGACAGGTGTCCTCCCGCGGGGTCCGTCCGTGCGGTCACTGCCTCGCGGAACGCCGGTCCGACGGCGGCCCGCGCCGGACCCGCCCGGTCAGCTGGGTCCGCCCGCCCTGTTCCCGCACATAGGTGACGAGGCTGGTGCGCAGATAGCGCTCGGCCGCGTCCACCGCCTCCCGGGCGCAGCGCTTGCCCATCAGCACGCACAGCGTGTAGCCCGAGTCCTCGAAGGTGGACCGCACCTCGCGGTCCTGCGGCGAGGCGAGCATCACTCGCTCCCACGCCCGGTATCGTCGCAGCTGCCGGGCCACCTCGGCCTTCGCGGGTAGCAGCATGGCCGTGTCTTTCCTTCCGACGCTCTCGAGTGGGCACGTGTCCCCGACGTTCGGGGGAGCGTCCGGGCACGGAGAGGCACGGAGCCGTTACGGCGAATCGAGGCTTTCACTCATGGTGCACGCATGATGACGCATCGTCTTGTTGGATCTTCAACCACTCCTCATCCGTCCCCTGCGCTTCTCGTGTTGCACGAATGGCGTAGCGGCCGCAATGTGGATGGTGACTCAGAAGCGATCAGTGCTCACGCTGTGCGTCCGGAACGGATTTCCGGACGGTGAGGGGGACGCGAGCCGCGCCGGTGAGGAGCGAAGCGACAATGAAGACCGCAGTGCCCTGCTACTACCACCTCGACGTCGAGGTCAGCCAGGAACGGGTGGGACAGGTCGGCCGCATCCTGGCCGCCCATCTCCGCTACTGGGACCTCGACAACCTCGTGGAGCCCGTCCGCCGCGGTGCCGAACTGCTGCTGACCGCCATCGACCAGCACGCGACGGACAAGCACACGTCCATCGAGATGTGGTGGAACGGGCAGCACCTGATCACCGCCATCGGTGACGACGACCGTGACCTGCGCCCCGACCAGGACCTGCGGTCGTGTCTGGCGCACATCGCCGCCACCAGCGACGGCTGGGGCTGCTGCGCCTCGGAGACCGGCAGCAAGATCATCTGGTTCTCGCAGCGCGCCCGGTCCGGCGAGCGGGTGCCGCTGGTCCCGACCGCGCCGGCGCCCAGTCTGCGCCGGACCCTCCATGTCCCCCGCCGCCAGCCGGTCGCCCAGTTGGCCGAACCCGCCGGCGGCGTCCTGGAGGGCGCCCGGTGACGGCGAGCAAGTCCCGGAAAGGGGTGCCCGTGTGGAGCGGGCACCCCTACCCGTTGGGCGCCTCCTTCGACGGCCAGGGGACCAACTTCGCCCTGTTCAGCGAGGTCGCCGAGCGGGTCGAGCTGGTCCTCGTGAACGACGCCGGCACCCGTACCCCGGTCCCGATGACCGAGGTCGACGGCTTCGTCTGGCACGCCTTTCTGCCCGGGGTCGGCCCCGGCCAGCGCTACGGCTACCGGGTGACCGGGCCCTGGGACCCGGGCGTCGGCCACCGCTGCAATCCGGCGAAGCTGCTCCTGGACCCGTACGCCAGGGCGGTCGACGGCCAGATCGACAACCACGCCTCCCTGTACGAGCGCACGCCCGGCGGGCCGTCCCCGGCCGACAGTGCCGGGCACTCCATGCTCGGGGTGGTCACCGATCCCTACTTCGACTGGGGCGACGACCGTCCGCCCCGGCGGACGTACTCCGACTCGGTGATCTACGAGGCTCATGTCCGCGGCCTCACCGCCACCCATCCGGAGGTGCCCGAACGCCTCAGGGGCACCTACGCCGGTCTCGCCCACCCGGCGGTCATCGAGCACCTGACCTCGCTCGGCGTCACCGCGGTCGAGCTGATGCCGGTCCACCAGTTCGTGCAGGACGGCGTCCTCCAGGACCGGGGCCTGTCCAACTACTGGGGCTACAACACCATCGGCTTCTTCGCCCCGCACAACGCCTACGCCGCGTTCGGCAGCCGGGGCCAGCAGGTCAACGAGTTCAAGGCGATGGTGAAGGCGCTGCACGCGGCCGGCCTCGAAGTGATCCTCGACGTGGTCTACAACCACACCGCCGAGGGCAACGAGATGGGCCCCACGCTGTCCTTCCGGGGCATCGACAACGCCTCCTACTACCGGCTGGTCGACGGCGACTGGGCGCACTACTACGACACCACCGGCACCGGGAACAGCCTGCTGATGCGGCATCCCTACGTACTCCAGCTGATCATGGACTCGCTGCGGTACTGGGTGACCGAGATGCACGTGGACGGCTTCCGGTTCGATCTGGCGGCCACCCTGGCACGGCAGTTCCACGAGGTGGACCGGCTCTCGGCGTTCTTCGACCTGATCCAGCAGGACCCGGTGATCAGCCGGGTCAAGCTCATCGCCGAACCCTGGGACGTGGGGGAGGGCGGCTACCAGGTCGGCAACTTCCCGCCGCTGTGGTCCGAGTGGAACGGCCGCTACCGGGACGCCGTACGGGACTTCTGGCGGGCGGAACCCGGTTCGCTCGGCGAGTTCGCCTCCCGGCTCACCGGCTCCTCCGACCTCTACCAGCACAGCAGGCGCAGGCCGCGGGCGAGCGTCAACTTCGTCACCGCGCACGACGGTTTCACCCTGCGCGACCTGGTGTCGTACAACGACAAGCACAACCAGGCCAACGGCGAGGGCAACCGGGACGGCGAGAGCCACAACCGGTCCTGGAACTGCGGTGCCGAGGGCGAGACCACCGACCCCGCCGTCCTCGAACTGCGGGGCCGCCAGCAGCGCAACCTCCTCGCCACCCTGCTGCTCTCGCAGGGCATCCCGATGCTCAGTCACGGCGACGAACTCGGCCGTACCCAGCGCGGCAACAACAACGCCTACTGCCAGGACAACGAGGTCTCCTGGACCGACTGGGACCTGACCGGGGAACAGCGCACCCTCACCGACTTCACCCGGTACGTCATCGCCCTGCGCGCCGCCCACCCGGTACTGCGGCGCCGCCGCTTCTTCCGGGGCGAGACCGCCGTGCACCCCGGGCAGCCGCTGCCGGACCTGGTGTGGCTGCTGCCCGACGCCCGCGAGATGACCGACCGGGACTGGCAGCGCCCCGACGCGCACACGCTCGGGGTCTTCCTCAACGGCGACGCCATCGCCGAACGCGACCCCTACGGGCGGCGCCTGGTCGACGACTCGTTCCTGCTGCTCCTCAACGGCCACTGGGAACCGGCCGACTTCCGGCTGCCCGACGAGTCCTACGGCGAGCGCTGGACGACCCTCATCGACACCGCCGACCCCGAGGGCATCCCCGACGAACGCGAACGCAAGGCCGGTACCAGGCTGCGCGTCGAGGCCCGCAGTCTGGTCCTGCTGTCCCGGCCCTCCCGCGCAAAGGACGCCAAGGACGCCAAGGACGGCAAGGACGGCTGGGACGGCAGGGACGGCAACGGCAGCAGGAACGGCAGGAGCAGCAGGACCAGCAGGAAAGGCACAGGCGGCGCGGACGTGCGGGGCGGCCGGGGCGCGCGGAACCGCGGGGGCTGAGGGGCGTCAGGGGAGCAGCGGGCGGACCGTCACGGTGAACTGCGCCCCGTCCGGGTCACGCAGGACCGCCTCCGTGTCCAGCTCCCGCAGGACGCTGCCGCCGTGCTTCTCGGCCGCCCGCGCGCACTCGCCGACGTCCGCGACCGCGAAGTGCACCTGCCAGTGCGGCCGCACCGACGGATCAGGCGCCGCCTCCACCGCCCCCGAGTCGATACGGGCCACCGCGTCGCCCCGGCTGCGCAGCACCACCTCGCCGGCCTCGTACTCCACCTCGCAGCAGCCCGGCCGGTCGGAGGCCCAGCCGAGGACCTCGCCGTAGAAGATCGCCGAGTCGAACGCGTTACGGGTGTGCAGGCGGATGAAGGTGGGGGCGGCCCGCCGCCAGGTCTCCCAGTTGGAGACCAGCTCCCCCTCCCAGATGCCGAAGACGGCGCCGTCCCGGTCGGCGATCAGCGCGGCCCGGCCCGGCGGGAAGGACAGCGGACCGACCGCCGGCGTGCCGCCGCGCTCCCGGGCCCGGGCCACCGCCTCGTCCGCGTCGGGCACGGCGAAGTACGGCGTCCAGGCCACCGCCATCTGCCACATCGCGGCGACCGCGGCGATGCCCGCCACCGGCACCCCGTCCGCCAGGGCGATCCGGAAGTGGTCGCCGAGCCGGACGCTGCGCCATCGCCAGCCGAGCACGGCGCCGTAGAAGTCCTCCGTGGTCTGGAGGTCGCGGCTGGTCAGGCTCACCCAGCAGGGAGCGCCGAACACCGAGTGCGTGGAGAGGACGTCCCGCTTCCTGTGCGCCGGGCCGGGGGCAGACATGTCGTGGTTCATGGCACTCGCGTCCTGGTGGTCGGGACCGGCCGGGGGAAACCGGTCTGAACACCAGTCTCCAACCGGAAGCGGGAGGAACGCCTGCCGAGTACCCCACTGGCGCTCGGCCAGTCGGATGACGACGATGGGTGGGTGAGCGAGAGCGAGCCGGAGCGGATCCTGCACCTCCAGGAGGAGGTCGACCAGCTGAAGGAGGCGATCGCCTCCCACGCCGTGGTGGACCAGGCCATCGGGATGGTGGTCGCGCTCGGCCGGGTCTCGCCCGACGAGGGCTGGGCGGTGCTCAAGGAGGTCTCCCAGCACACCAACATCAAGCTGCGCAACGTCGCGGACCTGATCCTCGTCTGGGGCCGCTCGGGTGACATGCCTCCCGAGATCCGCGCAGAGCTGGCCGACGCCCTGGAACGGTACGGCCCGACCCAGATCCCCGGCGCACCGCCCGCCGGGTGAGCCGGCTCAGGCGCCCTCGGCCAGCAGTTCCTCGCGCAGCCGGTCGAAGCAGGCCGTGAGCAGGCGGGAGACGTGCATCTGCGAGATGCCCAGCTGCTCGGCGATCCTGCTCTGCGTCATCCCGCGGAAGTACCGCAGGTAGAGGATGAGCCGGTCGCGCTCGGGCAGGCCCTGGAGGCAGGGTTCCGCCGCGGTGCGCTCGTCGACCAGGTCGTAGCCGGGATCCGGGCAGCCCAGGGTGTCGCCCAGGACGTAGCCGTCGCCGCCGGGCACCTCGGCGTCCAGCGACAGCGCGGAGAAGCACTCCAGCGCCTCCATGCCGGCCCGCACCTCGCTCTCGGTGAGCTGGGCCCGCTCGGCGATCTCGGCGACGGTGGGCGTGCGGCCCGCGGTGGTCTGCCCCAGTTCCTTGAGGGCGACCCGGACCCGGTTGCGCAGCTCCTGGACCCGGCGGGGCACGTGCAGGCTCCACATGTGGTCGCGGAAGTGCCGCTTGATCTCCCCGGTGATCGTCGGCACCGCGTACGCCTCGAAGGCCCGGCCGCGCTCCGGGTCGTAGTGGTCGACGGCCTTCACCAGTCCCAGCGCGGCGACCTGGTAGAGGTCCTCCAGGGCCTCCCCGCGGCCACGGAACCGCACCGCGATCCGCTCGGCCATGGGCAGCCAGAGCTCGACCAGTTCGTCCCGCAGCACCCGGCGCTGCGGTCCCTCGGGCAGTTCGGCGAGCCGCGCGAAGTCGGCGGCGGTGTCGGGTGAGTCGTCATGCGGATGAGGCTTGGCGAGGCTGGTGGTACGCATCGCGCGCACCTCCCTCAGCGAGGTGCCAATGTGGACCGTGGGAGGAACGCGCTCGGACCCTGGGAGGCCAGGGGGCGGCCGGCGGAACACCGGCTCCCACGCACGTGCCTCCGATCCGAAGCACATAGCTGCGAATGCCCCGAATGGGGTAAAGCAAAACAGATGCCCAGAAAAGGTGAGATTGGTCTCACCGGGAGAGGTTCGTGCCGCAACCCGCGTCGCGCGCCGGGCTTGACCGTTCCTTGGGAGGAGATACCTCTGTAGCAGAGGTAATCTTCGAACGTGGAATCCCTGGAATCCGAATCCCTTCCGGAAGAGCTGGCCGACGCGCTCGTCGGCATCCAGCGGCTGATCCGCCGCCGACTGCGCCGCGGGCTCGCGCTGCCCCGGCTGCGCGGCGCCGAGGTGGAACTGCTGCGGCTCGTCGAGTCCCGGCCGGGCATCGGCATCTCGGACGCGGCCAAGGAGCTCTACCTGGCGAGCAACTCGGTGTCGACGCTGGTCAACCAGCTCGTCAAGGACGGCTACCTGGTACGGGAGACCGACCCGGCCGACCGGCGGGCCGCCCGGCTGCGGCTGACCGAGGCCGCCGCGCAGCGCCTCACGGACTGGCGGCGGCGCCGGGCGGAACTCGTCGCCGGTCACGTCTCCCGGCTCGACACGACCGACCAGCACCTGCTGGAAGCCGCGCTTCCCGCACTGCGCAGACTCGCCGTCACCCTGCACGAGGAGGCCGAGGAATCATGACGCCGGACACCCCCGCGGTCGCCTGCACCAGGCTGGCCTACTCGTTCGGGGACACCAGGGCCGTGGACGGGCTCGACCTGACCGTCGGCGAGGGCGAGGTCTTCGGACTGCTGGGCCCCAACGGCGCCGGCAAGACCACCGCCATCCGCTGCATCACCACTCTGCTCCCCGTCCCCGCCGGGATGGTCAGCGTCTTCGGCCACGACACCGGCCGGGAGCGGATGGCCGTACGCCGACTGCTCGGCTACGTCCCGCAGCAGCTGTCCGCCGACAGCGGACTCACCGGACGCGAGAACGTCGCCCTGTTCGCCCGCGTCTTCGACGTCCCCCGGCGCGAACGGGCCGAACGGGTCGCCGAGGCGCTGGCCGCCGTCGACCTCGCCGACGCCGCCGACCGGCTCGCCGGCACCTACTCGGGCGGTATGGTCCGCCGCCTCGAACTGGCCCAGGCCCTGGTGAGCGCGCCGAGGCTGCTGATCCTCGACGAGCCGACCATCGGACTCGACCCGATCGCCCGCACCGGCGTCTGGGACCAGATCAACGCCGTACGCGCCGCCACCGGCATGACCGTCCTGGTCACCACCCACTACATGGACGAGGCCGACCAGCACTGCGGCCGCGTCGGCCTGATGCACCGCGGCCGGATCCGCGCCCTCGGCACCCCCGCCGAACTGCGGCAGGGCCTCGCCGAACGCCGGGGCACCGACACCCTGCCCACGCTCGAAGACGTCTTCCGCGACGTGGCCGGCAGCGGCCTCGACGACCAGTCAGGAGGTTTCCGCGATGTCCGAAGCACCCGCCGCACCGCGAAGCGCGTCGGCTGAGCGCACGGCAGCGGCGTCCCTGCTGCTCACCCCGCCCCAGCCGCGCTCCGGCTGGCGGCTGCTGCCCGCCCGGATCGTCGCCATGTGCGCCGTCGAACTCCAGAAGCTGCGCCACGACCGCACCGAGCTCTACACCCGGGCGATCCAGCCGGCCCTCTGGCTGCTGATCTTCGGCCAGACCTTCACCCGGATCCGGGCGATACCCACCGGCGGCATCCCCTACATCGACTACCTGGCACCCGGCATCATCGCCCAGTCCGCGATGTTCATCGCCATCTTCTACGGCATCCAGATCATCTGGGAACGCGACGCGGGCATCCTCAACAAGCTGCTCGTCACCCCGACCCCACGCTCGGCGCTGATCACCGGCAAGGCCTTCGCGGCCGGGGTGAAGTCCCTGATCCAGGCCGTCGTGGTGATCGTCATCGCCGCGATCCTCGGAGTCTCGCTCACCTGGAACCCGCTGAAGCTGCTCGGGGTCGGGCTGGCCGTCGTCCTCGCCTCCGCGTTCTTCTCCTGCCTGTCGATGAGCATCGCGGGCATCGTCCTCAGCCGCGACCGTCTGATGGGCATCGGGCAGGCCATCACCATGCCCCTGTTCTTCGGGTCCAACGCCCTCTACCCGGTGGCGATCATGCCGGGCTGGCTCCAGGTGGTCAGCAAGATCAATCCGCTCAGCTACCAGGTCGACGCCCTCCGGGGGCTGCTGCTCGGCACACCCGCGCATCTCGGCCTCGACTTCGGGGTGCTCGCGGTGGCCGCCGCCCTCGGTGTCGCCGCGGCCTCCTCGCTGCTCGGCCGCCTGGCCCGCTGATCTTGGGGCGGGCGGGACGCCGACGTGATGTGCGGCACGCGCCCGGCTCCCGCCCGGACACCCGGGGCGGGATATCCGCTGCGCAACGCTTGATCAGCGATCAAAGCGGGCGAACCCCCTGGCCACAGCGCATTCTGCTCATTTGACAGTGCGCTGAGCGCACAGATAGACAGCGTGGGTCGAGAGGGGCACTGTGTACGAGCCGAACGTGGTCGGGGACTGGCACGAGTACGACGAGCATGCCGGTCTGCGGGTCCGCGTCCACCGCCTGGAGGCGGCCGAGCCGCCGCGCGGCCGGGACGACGCCGCGGCCGGGCTGACGTACTTCAGTGCCCGCGTCACCATCGAGAACCGCGGCTCCGGCCACTTCAGCGTCCAGCTGGAGGACGGTCAGATCGATGTCCGGGTGGGGTCCGACGGGGAGGGCGCGTTCATCGACTGGCGCAACTCCCAGTTCATCGAGGGCTTCGACGTGTACCCGCTGCGCCGCGCCACCGCCGTCCTCTACGCGGCCGCGCCCGAGAGCGCGCTGGCCCAGGTGGACATCCAGATCCAGCTGCGCGTCGACGAGGAGTGGACCGAACGCCGGCTGTGGGCGGGCGGCATCGGCGTGCTGGAGTCGACCGCCGCCACGCCCTGCCAGGCCGCCGGCCCCGGCAGCCTGGCCCACCAGGTCAGCACCTTCCTCAAGGACCAGACGGAACCCGGCCCCTCCGCCTGACCCGCGTCAGGCCCGCCCTCCCCGCGTCAGTGCGGGATGCCGTCGATGAGTTCGCGGGCGCCCTGGCGCAGGAGGGCGACGGCGACCGAGGTGCCGAGGGTCGCCGGGTCGAGGCGGCCCGCCCATTCGTGGGCGTTCAGCCGGGTCTTGCCGTCAGGGGTGAACACACAGGCGCGCAGCGACAGTTCACCGGCGTGGTCGACGCGGGCACAGCCGGCGATCGGGCTGTTGCAGTGGCCCTGGAGCACATGCAGGAACATCCGCTCGGCGGTGGCCTCCCGGTGGGTGGCCGGATCACCGAGGTCGCTCACCACGTCGATCAGGTCGCTGTCGCCCTCACGGCACTGGAGGGCGAGGATGCCCGCGCCGATGGGCGGCATCATCGTCTCCAGGTCCAGCACCTCGGTCACCACGTCGGTACGGCCGATCCGCTCCAGGCCCGCCGCCGCGAGCAGCAGCGCGTCCGCCTCGCCGGCGGCGAGCTTCTCCAGCCGCCGGTTGGCGTTGCCCCGGAACGGCACGCACTCCAGATGCGGGTGGGTTGCCGCCAGTTGGGCCACCCGGCGGACCGAGGAGGTGCCGATCCGGGTGCCCGGCGGCAGCTGGTCCAGCGTCAGCCCGCCCGGGTGGACCAGGGCGTCGCGGATGTCGTCCCGCTTCAGGAACGCGGCGAACACCGTCCCGGCGGGCAGCGGGCGGTCCGCGGGCACGTCCTTCACACAGTGCACGGCGAGGTCGGCCGTGCCGGCCAGCAGCGCGGCGTCCACCTCCTTGGTGAACGCGCCCTTCCCCTCCACCTGGGAGAGGTCGCCGAGCCACTTGTCACCGGTCGTTCTCACCGGTACGACCTCGGTGCGCACCCCCGGATGCAGGACGGCCAACTCGGCCCGCACGCGAGCGACCTGAGCGAGCGCCATCGGCGAGTCGCGGGAGACGATGCGGATCAACTCGGGCACGGCCATGGGGACACGATAGACCCAGGAGCCCTCCGCGGATTCCGACATCCTGTCGGCCGCCGGGCCGGCGCAACTGCCTCCGAGGCCGTCGCCGCGCGGGGCCAGGCCGGGTTCTCCGGTCGCCGCCGCGCGGGTTCAGGCCGGGTTCTCCGGTCGTCGCCGCGCGGGTTCAGGCCGGGTTCTCCGGTCGTCGCCGCTCGGGGCCAGGTCCTCCGGCCGTCGCCGCGTAGGGTCAGGGCAGGTTCTCCGGCCGGTCCCGGCACGGTCAGGGCAGGTTCTCCGGCAGGTCCGCCGCCGATTCCTCCGGGGCGAGGTCCGGACGCAGCCGCAGCCAGGACGGCTGGCGCAGCAGCCCGGCCCGGGTACGGGTGCTGTAGCTGACCTCGCCGACCAGGCGGGGCAGCACCCAGTGGGCGTCACGGACCGGGGGCACCGGGTCGAAGGGGCAGGTGTCCGTCGCGGCGGCCCGCAGCAGCGCGGCCAGTTCGGCGCGTTCCGGGCCGCTCCAGCCGGTGCCCACCCCGCCGACGTACCGCAGCCGTCCGTCGGCGGACCGCTGGCCCACCAGCACCGCGCCCGGCAGGCCGGTCAACCGCCCCTTGCCCGGCAGCCAGCCGCCGACCAGTACGTCCTCGGCGCGCATGTTCCGGATCTTGATCCAGGCCCGGGACCGCACCCCCGGCTCGTACACCGAGTCCAGCCGCTTGCACACCACGCCCTCGAGTCCGTGCTCCCGGGTGGCCCGCAACGCCTCGGCGCCGTGCCCGACCACGGCGCCCGGCGTCGACCAGTACGGCCCGTCCAGGGCCAGGGCCTCCAGCCGGGCCCGCCGGTCCGCGTACCGCACGGTGAGCAGCGGCTGCTCCAGGTGGAGTACGTCGAACAGGACCAGGTGGACCGGGACCCGGGCCGCCATCCGGGCCGCCCGGGCCGGGGCGTGGGCGAGGCCCATGCGGCTCTGGAGCAGCTGGAAGTCCGCGCGCCCGTGGTCGTCCAGGGCCAGCACCTCACCGTCCAGGACCGCCGGGAGCCGGCCCAGCTCCCCGCCGAGGGGCTGGAGTTCGGGGTAGGCGGCGGTGATGTCCTCGCCGGAGCGGGCCCGCAGCCGCAGGGTGCCGTCGCCTGGGAGGTAGACGACCGTGCGCTGGCCGTCCTGCTTGGTCTCGTACGCCCACCGGGCGTCCTGCGCGGCGGGCGGCAGCCTGCCGGGAGTGGCGAGCATCGGCGGGATCAGCGGCAGTGCGGTCACGCAGAAGGTGTGGACCGGCCACGCCCGCCGCACGCGCCGCGCCGCACCCTTTCCCCCGAACAGGCCTCGGCCGCCCGGTCCCCCCGAACAGGCCTCGCCTGCCCGGTTCCGGCGCGCGGTCAGCGGTGGCGCAGGTAGGCCAGCACCGCCAGTACACGGCGGTGCCCGCTGTCGCTCGGCGGCAGGCCCAGCTTCAGGAAGACGTTGCCGATGTGCTTGCTGACCGAGCGTTCGGTGATGACGAGCGTGCGGCCGATGGTGGTGTTGTCGTGCCCCTCGGCCATCAGCTTCAGCACCTCGCGTTCGCGCGGGGTCAGCGAGTCCAGCGGGGAGTCCCTGCGGTGTGTCATCAGTTCCGTCACCACCTCCGGGTCCAGTGCGGTACCGCCGGCCGCGACCCGCTCCAGCGCGTCGAGGAACTCGTCCACCCGGCCCACCCGGTCCTTCAGCAGGTAGCCCACCCCGCTCGCCCCGCCGCCCAGCAACTCGGCGGCGTACGACTCCTCGACGTACTGCGAGAGCACCAGCACCGGCAGTCCGGGCAGCCGCCGACGCGCCTCCAGGGCGGCCCGCAGGCCCTCGTCGCGGAAGCCCGGAGGCATCCGCACATCCAGTACGGCGACGTCGGGCCGGTGCCCGAGCAGGGCCGGCAGGACCTCGGGACCGCTGCCCGCGACCGCGGCGACCTCGTGACCCGCCGAAGTCAGCAGCAGCACCAGGCCCTCCCGGAGCAGGGCGTTGTCCTCGGCGATCACCACACGCACGGCAGCTCCACCTCGATCACGGTCGGGCCCCCGACGGGGCTGCTCACCGTGGTCGTCCCGTCCAGCGCCGCGACCCGCCTGCGCATCCCGGGCAGCCCGGTACCCACCCCCACGGAGCCCCGGCGCGCGCCCGCGCAGACCCCGCCCGGGTCCCCGGAGACCAGGGGTGCCCCCGGTTCGGTCCCGCCCGTGCCCCGCTCGTCGGCGCCGCCCCGTCCCTCGTCGCGCACCCGTACCCGCAGCCCGCGCGGTACCCGGGTCAGCCGTACCTCGGCCGTGGGTGCCCCGCTGTGCTTGGCCGAGTTGGTCAGCGACTCGGCCACCACGAAGTAGGCCGCGGCCTCCACGGCGGCCGGCGCCCGCGCGGCGTCGGCGAGACCGTCCACCCGCACGGCCACCTCCAGCGCGCTGCTGGCGGCCAGCGCCCGCACGGCGCCCACCAGCCCCCGGTCGGTCAGGATCGGCGGATGGACCCCGCGCACCACGTGCCGCAGCTCGGTCAGTGCCTCCTCGGCCAGGTCCTGCGCCTCGGACAGCAGCCGGCGCACGGACCCGGGATCACGGTCGCAGGCCCGTTTCGCCAGGCCGATCCGCATCGACAGGGAGACCAGCCGGGCCTGGGTGCCGTCGTGCAGGTCGCGTTCGATGCGGCGCAGTTCGGCGGCGTGCGCGGCGATCGCGCCGGCCCGGGTCTGGGTCAGTTCCTCGACCCGCTCGGTGAGGCGGGCCTTCGGGGACGGCCTGAGCAGAGCGGTGGACCAGGCCGCGTCCAGGTCGGCCAGCCGGCCGATCAGCGGCAGCACGACCGCGCGACGCCGCAGCAGGCCGCACCACACCCCGTCCACGACCAGCCCGGCCGGCCACAGCGGAACCATCAGCACGGGCAGCCAGCCGTACAGGTAACAGGCCGCCATCCAGCGGAAGTCGGTGCGGGTCCCCGGGTCCCGCAGGGCCGTCCGCACCCGTTCCCGGACGGTTCCGGTGAGCGGCAGGTAGACCTCCGGGATCTCCCGGCCGGTCCACACGGCCGTCTGCCGCCGCTTGGCCCCGGCGATCCGCCGGACCAGCAGCACGGTCTCCGGCAGCAGGAAGGCACCCACCACCGCGACCGTGCCGACCGCGGTGAGCAGCAGCACGGTGATGAAGAGGTACGACCCGAAGGCCGTCGCGGCGGCCAGGACGAGCCGGCCGGTGGCTCGTCCCGCCTGCCGTACGACCGGGACGAACCCGGCGGGCGGGCCGCCCGCCGGGGGTACGGGCCGCCGCACCGGGAAGTCCGGGGAACGCCGCACGAGGCCGCTCAGCCCACCGGCTCGGCCGAGAGCTCGGCGGCCGCCGGGTCGGGCTCGGCGTCCGCCGGACGGCGGCCGGGCAGGAAGGCGGCGAGGACGAAGGCGAGGACGGCCGCGCCCGCGCCGATCGCCATGACCACCTTGAAGCCGTTCTCGGACGGGAGGGTGTGGCCGCCCAGGCTGATGGTCAGCTGGGCCAGGATCACCCCGGCCACCGCGCTGGCCACCGAGGTGCCGATGGACCGCATCAGCGTGTTGAGGCTGTTCGCGGCGGCCGTCTCCGACGCCGGCACCGCCCCCATGATCAGCGCGGGCATCGCGCCGTAGGCGAAGCCGACACCGGCGCCGATGACGCAGGAGACCAGGATCAGGTGCCAGACCTCGGACATCAGGACGATGTTCAGGCCGTAACCGGCGGCGACGATCACCGCGCCGGTCATGAGGGTGATCTTCGGTCCCCGCGCCTTGGTGATGGCGGCCGAGACCGGGGCGAAGGCCATCATGACCAGGCCCTGCGGGGCCATCACCAGACCGACCGTCATCATGGATCTGCCGAGGCCGTAGCCCGTCTGGGTGGGCAGCTGGAGCAGCTGCGGCAGCACCAGGGACATCGCGAACATCGAGAAGCCGAACGCGATCGACGCGAGGTTGGTGAACAGCACCTGGCGGCGGACGGTGGTGCGCAGGTCCACCAGCGGCTGGGCGGCGCGCAGTTCGAAGAAGCCCCAGGCGACGAGCACGACCACCGCGAGGGCGAACAGGCCGAGCGTGGTGCCGCTCGCCCAGCCCCAGTCTGCGCCCTTGGACACCGCGAGCAGCAGCGAGACCAGTCCGACCGCGAGGCCGACGGCGCCGACCGCGTCGAAGCGGCCGCCCGAGCGCACCCTGGACTCCGGCACCAGCAGCATGACCAGGGCGAAGGCGACGACGCCGAGGGCGGCCGAGGTCCAGAACAGGACGTGCCAGTCGTAGTGGTCCGCGATGAAGGCCGCGGTCGGCAAACCCAGCGCACCGCCGACACCCAGGGAGGCGCTCATCAGCGCCGTCGAACCGGCGAGGCGCTCCGGCGGCAGTTCGTCGCGCATGATGCTGATGCCGAGGGGCACCACGGCGGCCGCGAGGCCCTGGAGGGTACGGCCGACGATCATCGGGACCAGCGTGTCGCTCAGCGCGCACACCACCGAGCCGGCCACCAGCAGCACCAGGCTGATCAGCAGCATCAGCCGCTTGCCGAACATGTCGCCGATCCGGCCGGCCACCGGGGTCGCCACGGCGGCGGCCAGCAGGGTCGCCGTCACCGCCCAGGCGGCGTTGGACGCGGAGGCGTTCAGGTAGTTCGGCAGCTCGGGGACGATCGGGATGACCAGGGTCTGCATCAGCGAGACGGTGATGCCGGCCAGGGCCAGCACCGCCACCACCGCGTTCGGGTTCGGTCGCGCCGGTCTCGTGGACCCGGCTGACCGGACAGGGGCATCGGACATGGGAGAAGGCCTCCGTAGGCATGCAGGACGGGAAGCGACCGGGACTCAATTTAAGTCAGTCGCTTGACTTACTTTACTGGCAGGGCTCGGCCGCATCCGGCGGCGTCGCCGCGTAGGCTTTTTCGGCTGGACCCCGCCGCCCCGGGCGGGGCCCCGGTGCGGCGCGCGGGACCGGCCGGACCGGGTGGTGCGCGGTCCCGGAGCGGTGGTGGACATGGCGGGCAGGACGGCGCGGGCCGAGCAGGCGGGCGCCACGCGCGAGGCCATCCTCGGCACGGCGGAGCGCCTGTTCGCCGAGCGGGGCGTGTACGCCGTGTCCAACCGGCAGGTCAGCGAGGCCGCCGGGCAGGGCAACAACGCCGCCGTCGGCTACCACTTCGGCACCAAGGCCGACCTGGTCCGCGCGATCGCCGCCCGGCACTTCGACCGGATCGAGGAGATCCGGGTCCGGCTGCTGGCCGCGGTCGGCGACTCCGACGACGTCCGTGACTGGGTGGACTGCCTGGTCCGCCCGATCACCGAACACCTCGCGAGCCTGGGCAGCCCCACCTGGTACGCCCGCTTCTGCGCCCAGGTGGCGACCGACCCGGCCCTGTACGACATCATGATCGAGGAGTCCCTGGCCTCGCCCTCGCTGCGCGAGGCCGTGGCCGGACTGAACCGGCGTCTTCCGGAGCTGCCCGCCGAGGTCCGCGCCGAACGCGGCCAGATGGCGCGGACACTGATCCTGCACACCTGCGCCGAACGGGAACGCGCCCTCGCCGAGGGGACCGCCACCCCGCGCGCCACCTGGAGCGACGCGGCCACCGGACTCACCGACGCGCTGCTCGGACTGTGGCGGGCGCCCGTCACGGCGCCGCGGCCGCCCGCTACGCATCGAAGGTGACGACGACCTTCTCGGCCGCGCCCGGGGTGCGGGCCAGCTCGAAGGCGTGCGCCACCTCGGTGAACGGGACCCGGTGGCTGATCAGCCGCGCGAACCGCTCGTGGTGCTCGACCAGTTCGGGGGTGACCTCGAAGATCTCGGTGGGGTAGCCCTGCGAGGCGATCAGCGTCAGCTCGCTGCGCAGCATGCCGCCGAGGTCGACCTCGCCCCTCTTCTGCACGGCGACCATCACCAGCCTGGCGTGCCACCTGGCGTTGGCCACCACCGTGTCGAAGACGGCGGGAGCGCCGGCCGCGTCGAGGTAGATGCCGGTGCCCGGCCGGGGCTGGCCCAGCGCGTTGGCGCTCTGCCCGTGCAGTTCGGTGAGGCGGGCGGTGACGTCCTCCCGGGCGGAGTCGACCACCGCGTCCGCGCCCACGGCCAGCGCCTTCTCCAGCCGGGAGGGGATGACGTCGGCGACGACCACGTGCCGCACCCCCCGCAGCTTCAGCCAGATCACGGCGCCCAGGCCGATCGGGCCCGCGCCGAAGACCACCACCTGGTCGTCGGGCCCCGCCCCGGAGCGGTTGACCGCGTGCCGGGAGACCGCCATCGGCTCGTTGAGGGCGGCGACCTCGAAGGGCACGGAGTCCGGGAAGACCGCGACGCTCCGGCCGGCCTCGGCGTTCTCGATCAGCAGGTACTCGCTGAGCGCGCCGTACCTCCCGCCGCAGCCGATGATCCCGGTGGGCGCGTCCTGCGGGTTCACCACCACCCGGTCGCCCACCTTCAGCCCCGTGACGTCGGCGCCGGCCTCGACGATCTCGCCGGCCGGCTCGTGGCCCAGCGCGACCGGTACCAGGTCGCCGCCCAGATGCGCGCGGGCGGGCATGCCGCCCAGGTTCAGGAAGGTGACGTCGGTGCCGCAGACACCGCCCGCGCGGATCCGCACCAGCACGTCCTTCGGACCGGGCACGGGACGCTCGACGTCCACGACCTCGATCCTGCCGACGCCACCGGTCTGTACGGATTTCATCGTGGCCATGGGGTGACTCTCGCTTTCTGGGGTGTCTGGAAGGCGTCGGAAGGTCCGCCCGAGGAGGCGCCCTCGGGCCGGCCGGGCCGGGGGGAATGGGCCGACGGCCGGCCCGAGGGCCGCGCCGGTCCCCGTCCCCACGGGTCCGGCGCCGGGCCCGTCCGCCGGGCGGGCCCGTCGGGGCGGCCCCGCTCGGCGCGACCCCGATTACTTGAGTTAGGCAAGCACATGTGGCTTACTTGAGTCAAGCAAGCGAATTGACCGCCCCGAACGACGGGTCATTGCATGTCTGCGCCGCGAGGGAGGTGACGGTCGCCGCAGCTGACGTGGCCGGAGTGCGGACGGCGTCTCCGGGTGACCTGGAGCACGTCAGCCACCGGTCACGGAACTGGCCGGGAGCAGTCGGCATCACTCGTTTGCGTGTGTTCATCAAGGCCTCGCACCCATCGTCCCGGCGCTCCGCACCGAGCGGAGCCCCCCCCCACACCGAGGAGACAGAGATGGCCGACACCCTGACCGGCGCCGAACACGACCCGGCGGCGCGCGTACCCGGGTTCCCGATGCCGCGGGCCGCGGGCTGCCCCTTCGACCCGCCGCCGGCCCTGACCGCCGCCCAGCAGGAGGGCCCGCTCGCCAGGGTCCGGCTCTGGGACGGCAAGGACTACTGGCTGCTCACCCGGTACGCCGACCAGCGTGCCGTACTGCTCGACCCCCGGGTCAGCGCCGACCTCACCAGCCCCGGATATCCGCTCCAGGCGCCCGGCAGCGGCAAGAACGACATCGGCTTCATCCTGATGGACGACCCCGAGCACGCCCGGCTGCGCCGCATGGTGACCGCCCCGTTCGCGATCAAGCGTGTCGAGGCGCTGCGCCCGGCCGTGCAGACCATCGCCGACGACCTCGTCGACGCGATGCTCGCCGGACCGAAACCCGTCGACCTGGTCCAGGCCCTGGCGCTTCCGCTGCCCTCGCTGGTCATCTGCGCCCTGCTCGGCGTGCCGTACGACGACCACGACTTCTTCCAGGAGAACAGCAGGATCCTCATCAAACGGGACGCGGCGGTGGAGGAGCGGACGGCCGCGCACGGCGAGCTGATCGGCTATCTCGACGAGCTGATGGGCGAGAAGATGACGCACCCCGGCGACGACCTGCTGTCCGGGCTCGTGGCCCGGGTCGAGTCGGGGGAGCTGTCCCGACTCGACGCCGCGCAGATGGGCGTCCTGCTGCTGCTCGCCGGCCACGAGACCACCGCCAACATGATCGCTCTCGGTACCCTCGCGCTGCTCGAACACCCGGCGCAGCTGGCCCTGTTGCGGGACACCGACGATCCGAAGCTGATCGCCTCCGCGGTGGAGGAACTGCTGCGCTACCTGAGCATCGTGCACGGCGGCCGGCGTCGCGCCGTCCTCGCGGACATCGAGGTCGCCGGGCAGCTGATCCGGGCCGGCGAGGGCGTGATCCTGCCCAACGACCTCGCCAACCGCGATCCCGAGGCCTTCCCCGACCCCGACCGCCTCGACCTCACCCGTGACGCCCGCCGGCACGTCGCGTTCGGCTTCGGCGTCCACCAGTGCCTCGGCCAGCCGTTGGCCCGGATGGAACTCCAGGTCGTCTGCGGCACCCTCTACCGCCGCGTACCGGGCCTGCGGCTCGCCGCCGACATCGCCGAACTGCCGTTCAAGCACGACGGTTCGGTGTACGGGGTCTACGAACTCCCCGTCACCTGGTGACCCCACCCACTCCCCCCACGAACAGCAAGGAGCACACCATGCGTGTCGAACTGGACGAACCGAAGTGCGTCGCCTCCGGGCAGTGCGTGCTCACCGCTCCCGAGGTCTTCGACCAGCGGGACGAGGACGGCATCGCCTTCGTGACCGACGAGGAACCCGCGCCGGACAGCCTCGACGCCGTACGCGAGGCCGTGGCCATCTGCCCGGCCGCGGCGATCCGGCTGACCGAGCGGTGAACCGGATCGTCATCGTCGGCGCCTCGGCCGCCGGGCTCGCGGCGGCCGAGACGCTCCGCCGCGACGGCTACGCGGGCACCCTCACCGTCGTCGGCGACGAACCCCACGCGCCCTACGACCGGCCGCCGCTGTCCAAGCAGGTGCTGTCGGCCGAGTGGGCCCCGGACCGGGTGGCACTCCGCGCACCCGACGAACTCGACTCCCTGAAGCTGGAGTTGCGGCTCGGGGTGGCGGCCGCCGGGCTGGACACGGCGGACCGTTCGGTGCGTCTGGCCGACGGCCGAGTGCTGACGTACGACGGGCTGATCGTGGCCACGGGGGCACGGGCGCGCCGGCTGCCCGGGGAGGGCGCGCATGTGCTGCGGACCCTCGACGACGCGCTCACCCTCCGGGAGCGGATCGGGCCTGGACGGCGGCTGGTGGTGGTCGGCGCCGGGTTCCTCGGCGCCGAGGCGGCGGCCGTCGCCCGGAAGCTGGGCGCACAGGTGACCGTGCTGGAACCCGCCCCGGTGCCGCTCGCGCACGCCGTCGGCGAGGAGGTGGGGCGGGTGCTGTCCCGGGCCCATCTGGAACGTGGGGTCGACCTGCGGACCGGGGTCACCGTGACCGAGGTGTCGCGGGACGGGGTACGGCTCGCCGACGGGGAGGTCGTCGAGGCCGACGAGGTGCTGGTCGCGGTCGGTTCACGGCCGAACGTCGAGTGGCTGGCCGGCAGCGGGCTGACCGTGGGCGACGGGGTGGTGTGCGACGAGTACTGCGAGGCGGCGCCCGGTGTGTACGCGGCGGGGGACGTGGCCCGCTGGCACAACCCGCTGTTCGGCGTCGGGATGCGGATCGAGCACCGGACGAACGCGGCGGAGCAGGGGACGGCGGCGGCCCGCAATCTGCTCGGCCCCCGCACGCGCAAGGCGTTCGCGCCGGTGCCGTACTTCTGGTCGGACCAGTACGGGATGCGGATCCAGGCCTACGGGTACCTCCGGGGCGCCGAGGAAGTGCGTGTGGTGCAGGGGGATCTGACGGAGGGCCGGTTCGTCGCCGCCTATCGGAGGGGGGAACGGCTGGGTGGGGTGCTGGCGGTGGGCGTGACGCCGAAGGCGTTGCGGGGGTGGCGGCAGCGGATCGCGGTGGCGACGAGTTGGCGGGAGGCCGTCGGCTGAACCGGGGCGGGCTGGACGAGGCAGGGGAGCCGCAGGCCGGTGGTCGCCGGTCGCGCGGTTCCCCTGCCTCCTAACGGGACGCCAGACTCACCGCGTTGGCCGCGACCACCGCCCCGATCGCCGCCCACTCCGGGGCGCCCAGGGTCTGGCCCAGGACCAACCGGCCCACCAGCGCCGCCAGGACCGGGTTGACGCTCATGAACAGGCCGAAGGTCTGGGGCGGGACGCTCCGCAGGGTGAACAGGTCGGCCAGGTACGGGACCGCCGACGAGAGGACGCCCGCGGCCACCGCGCACAGGACCGCCCCGGCCGTCGGCGGGTGTCGCAGGCCCACCACGACCCCGATCGGCAGGAACGTCAGCGCGGACACGCACGCCGCCGCGGCCGCGCCCTGGGCGCCGGGCACCCGCTGCCCGACCAGCCGGTTCAGCAGGATGTACGACGCCCAGCAGCACGCGGCCACCAGGCCCAGCGCCAGCCCCGCGTACTCCGTCGACGGCCGCGGACGCATCAGCACCACCACTCCGGCCGCGGCCAGCACCGCGCACCCCGCGTCCAGCCGGCGGCGGGAGGCGGCCAGCGCGACGGTGAGCGGGCCCAGGAACTCCAGCGTGACCGCGAGGCCCAGGCCGATCCGGTCGATCGCGGTGTACAGGGTCAGGTTCATGGTGCCGAAGACCACCGCGAGCAGCAGCACCGGCCACCACTGCCGCCAGGTGAGGGCGCGCAGGCGGGGGCGGCCGACGGCGACCAGCACGAGGGCGGCGACGTACTGCCGTACCGCCACCACACCGAGCGGGCCGAGGACGGGGAACGCGAGGGAGCCGATGGCCGCGCCGGTCTGGTTGGACAGGCCGCTGCCGAACATGGTCGCCACCCCCTTGAGCCGGGCGGGGGCGGGCTCGGCCGGTATCGGGGAGGGCGCGATCGCCGGGTGTTCGAGAGCTCGTCTCATGGGGAGAGGGTGGTCCCGGCTCTCGTATGCGCACAATGCATGCGGGCCGCCATCTATACGATGAGCGTATGGATGGAGTGGAGCTTCGCCAGCTGCGCTGTCTCGTCGCGATCGTCGACGAGGGCACCTTCACCGACGCGGCGATCGTCCTCGGGGTGTCCCAGGCGGCCGTCTCCCGCACCCTGGCCGGGCTCGAACGGACCCTCGGGGTGAGGCTGCTGCGGCGCACCTCGCGGGAGGTCACGCCGACGGCGACCGGGCTGCGGGTGGTGGAGCGGGCCCGGCGGGTGCTGGCGGACGTCGCCGGGCTGGTCGAGGAGGCCGCCGCGGGGCCGGCCCGGCTGCGGATCGGGTACGCCTGGTCGGCGGTGGGGCGGCACACCGTCGCCTTCCAGCGGGGATGGCACGCGGCGCACCCCGCGACCGACCTGCATCTGATCCGGGTGAACTCGCCGTCCGCGGGACTCGGCGAAGGGGCCTGCGATCTGGCCGTGGTACGGCGGCCGTTGGTGGACCGGCGCTTCGACACGGCCATCGTGGGCCTGGAACGGCGGCTGTGCGCGACGGCCGCCGACGATCCGCTGGCCCGGCGCCGGTCCGTACGGCTCGCGGATCTCACCGGGCGGACCGTCCTGACCGACCGGCGCACCGGCACCACCACGCCCGAACTGTGGCCGCCGGAGCTCCGCCCGGCCGTCGAGGAGACCCACTCCGTCGACGACTGGCTGACCGAGATCGCCGCCGGCCGTGGCATCGGGGTGACCGCGGAGTCCACCGCCCACCAGTACCCGCGGCCCGGCATCGTCTACCGGCCGGTGCGGGACGCCGAACCGGTCGCCGTCCGGCTGGCCTGGTGGCGGGACGATCCGCACCCCGCCCAGCAGGCCGTGCTCGAACTGCTCAGCGAGCTGTACCGCACCGGCTGAGCGTGCGGTCCGGCCACGCCCCGCCGAGCAGTCCCGGCAATACGGCAGACAAAATTGTTGACAATCTTGTTTGGCTAGATTTACGTTCGACAGGCACTCACTCAGGGAGGGCACGATGCCGAAAGAAGCCCGTCCGACCAGCGGAGAGCAGGCCAAGCAGCATGCGCTCACGCTGCTGCGGCAGGCGATCCTGCACGGCGAGATGGCCCCGGCCCAGCGGCTGGTGGAGAACGAGCTCGCCGAGGAGTTCGGTGTGACACGGGCCAGCATCCGTGCGGCTCTGATCGATCTGGAGGCCCAGGGACTGGTGGAGCGCATCCGCAACCGCGGTTCGCGGGTGCGGGTGGTGACCGTGCAGGAGGCGGTCGCGATCACGGAGTGCCGCATGGTCCTGGAAGGACTGTGCGCGGCGAAGGCGGCCGTCGCGGCCAGCGACGAGCAGCTCACCGAGCTCGCCGACCTCGGGGCGGCCATGACCAAGGCCGTCGCCGACGGCGAACCGGTCACCTACTCCGAACTCAACCAGGAACTGCACGCCCGGATCCGGGTGATCTCCGGCCAGCAGACCGCCGTGGAACTGCTGGAGCGGCTCAACGCCCAACTGGTGCGGCACCGCTTCCAGCTGGCGCTGCGCCCGGGGCGTCCACAGCACTCCCTGAACGAGCACCTGGCGATGATCGAGGCGATCAGGGCCAGGGACCCGCAGGCGGCCGAGGCGGCCGTCCGCGCCCACCTCACGAGCGTGATCGAAGCACTGCGCGACTGAGCACGCCCGGGGCGGGGTGGGCGCACACCTGTCCACCAAGGAGATTTCTGCAATGACGCATGCCGACGCGCCCGCCACCAACCCACCGCGGTCCACCCTGGTCGTCACCGCACACGCGGGGGACTTCGTGTGGCGGGCGGGCGGAGCCATCGCCCTGGCCGCGTCCCGGGGCGAGAAGGTCACCATCGCTTGTCTGACCTTCGGCGAGCGAGGTGAGTCCGCCAAGGCGTGGCGCGAGGGCAGGAACCTCGAGGAGATCAAGGCGATACGCCGGGAGGAGGCCGAGCGGGCCGCCGCCGCGCTCGGCGCCGAGGTCCGCTTCTTCGACGCCGGCGACTACCCGCTGGTGGCCTCCGCCGAGCTGACGGACCGGCTGGTCGCCGTCTACCGCGAGACCCAGCCCGACGTCGTGCTCACGCACCCCGTCGACGACCCCTACAACGGCGACCACCCGGCCGCCAACCGCATGGCCCTGGAGGCCCGGATCCTCGCCCAGGCGATCGGCTACCCGGGCGAGGGCGACATCATCGGCGCCCCGCCGGTGTTCTACTTCGAGCCGCACCAGCCGGAGATGAGCGGCTTCCGGCCCGAGGTCCTGCTGGACATCACCGAGGTCTGGGACACCAAGCGCAAGGCGATGGAGTGCCTCGGCGCCCAGCAGCACCTGTGGGCCTACTACACCGACCTCGCGGTCCGCCGGGGCGTCCAGCTGAAGCGGAACGCGGGACCCAACCTGGGCCTGGCCCACGACACCATGGCCGAGGCGTTCATGCGCCCGTTCCCGCAGATCGCGAAGGAGCTGGCATGAGCGGCGTGATCGTCACCGACCCGCCGAAGGCGGAGCTGAAGGACGTCGACGCGCTGGCCGGCTTCGGGGTGGCCACCGTGAGCGAGGCGATGGGGCGGACCGGGCTCCTCGGTCCGGAGATCCGGCCCGTCCAGCAGGGCGTACGGGTCGCCGGTACGGCCGTCACCGTGCTCGGCTGGCCCGGCGACAACCTCATGATCCACGCGGCCGTCGAGCAGTGCGGCGAGGGCGACATCCTGGTCGTCACCACCACCTCGCCCTGTACGGACGGCCTGTTCGGCGAGCTCTTCGCGACCGCGCTGAAGCAGCGCGGGGTGCGCGGGGTGGTCCTCAACACCGGCATCCGCGACACCCAGGAGCTGCGCGAGATGGGCTTCGCCGCCTGGTCCCGGGCGGTCTCCGCGCAGGGCACGGTCAAGGCCACCGGTGGCTCGGTCAACGTGCCGGTAGCCATCGACGGCCAGGTGGTCCGCCCCGGCGACGTGATCCTCGCGGACGACGACGGGGTGGTGGTCGTACCCAGGGAACGCGCCCGCGAGACCGCCGAGAAGTCCGCGGCCCGTGAGGCCAAGGAGGCCGCGACCCGCGCCGCCTTCCTCGACGGCCAGCTCGGCCTGGACCGCTACGGACTGCGGGAGACGCTCCGGCGGCTCGGCGTGGAGTACCGGACGTACGAGGAGTACGAGGAGTACGAGGAGCAGGCGAAGTGACCGGGTCCGAAGAGGTGCGCTGCATGCTGATGCGCGGCGGCACCTCCAAGGGCGCGTACTTCCTGGCCGGGGACCTGCCCGCCGGCCCCGCCGCCCGGGACGACCTGCTGCTGCGGGTCATGGGCAGCCCCGACCCGCGCCAGATCGACGGCCTGGGCGGGGCGCACCCCCTCACCAGCAAGGTGGCGGTCGTCTCGGCGTCGGAGGATCCCGAGGCGGACGTCGACTACCTCTTCCTGCAAGTGGCGGTCGACCGGCCGGTCGTGACCGACCGCCAGAACTGCGGCAACATCCTCGCCGGCGTCGGCCCGTTCGCCGTGGAGCGGGGGCTCGTGGCCGCCGGTGACGGCGAGACGTCCGTGCGCATCCGCATGCTCAACACGGGGGAGTCGGCGGTCGCCACCTTCGCGACCCCGGGCGGGCGCGTCGACTACACCGGGCATGCCGAGATCTCCGGAGTCCCGGGCACGGCCGCCCCGGTGGTGATCGAGTTCCCGCCCGGACGGAAACCGCTGCTGCCCACCGGCAACGTCCGTGACACCGTCGCCGGTACCACGGTGACCTGCGTCGACAACGGCATGCCGACCGTGCTCGTCGCGGCGAGCGCCCTCGGTGTCACCGGGTACGAGACGCCCAAGGACCTGGAGGAGAACCTCGCCCTGGCCGACCGGCTCCACGAGATCCGGCTGGCGGCGGGCGGACTGATGGGCCTCGGCGACGTCGAGACCGCGACCGTGCCCAAGCTCAGCCTGCTCGCCCCGCCCCGCGCCGGGGGCGCGGTCGCCACCCGGACCTTCATCCCGGTGCGCTGCCACACCTCGATCGGCGTCCTCGGCGCCGCCGGCGTGGCCGCGGGCCTGCGGCTGCCCGGCGGGGTGGGGGAGGGGATCGCCCGGCTCCCGGACCACGGGGACCGTCTCCGCATCGAACACCCCACCGGTTTCCTGGAGATCGACGCCGGCGTCGACCCAGGAGCCGACGGCAACCCGCCGGCCGTCCGCCGCACCGCGGTCGTCCGCACCGCCCGCAAGATCTTCGACGGCACCGTCTTCCCCCGTGCCGCCGCCGTCCCCGCACAACCCCAAGGAGGCAACGATGGCCCCGCCCCTCGGTGACATCGCCCATGTCGGCCATGCCCAGCTCTTCACCCCGGACCTGGACGCCAGCGTCGCCTTCTTCACGGACTACCTCGGACTGACCGTCAACGGCCGCCACGGCGACACCGTCTACCTGCGCACCTTCGACGACTACGAGCACCACAGCCTGGTGCTCACCGCCCGCGAGCAGCCCGGCCTCGGCCGGCTCGCCCTGCGCACCTCCAGCGAGGAGGCGCTGAACCGGCGGGTCAGGGCGGTCGAGGAGGCGGGCGGCACCGGCCACTGGACCGAGGACGAACCCGGACTCGGCAAGCTCTACGTGACCACCGACCCGGACGGCCACGAGCACGCCCTCTACTGGGAGAGCGAGCACTACCAGGCCCCCGACGGGCTCAGGCCGGCGCTGAAGAACCAGCCGCAGGCCAAGCCCAACCGGGGGGTCGGCGTCCGCCGCCTCGACCACGTGAACTTCCTGGCCGCCGACGTGCTCGCCAACGCCGATTTCCAGGAACGGGTGCTGGGCGCCCGGCCGACCGAGCAGATCCGCCTCGACACGGGGCGGATCGCCGCCCGCTGGCTGACCTTCACCAACAAGTCGTACGACGTCGTCTACACGTCCGACTGGACCGGCTCGGCCGGACGCCTGCACCACATCGCGTTCGCCACCGACACCCGTGAGGACGTGCTGCGCGCGGCCGATCTCGCCATCGACAGCGGGGTGTTCATCGAGACCGGCCCGCACAAGCACGCCATCCAGCAGACGTTCTTCCTGTACGTCTACGAGCCCGGCGGCAACCGCATCGAGCTGTGCAACCCGCTGACCCGGCTGGTGCTGGCCCCCGACTGGCCGCTGATCACCTGGACCGAGGCCGAGCGGGCCAAGGGGCAGGCCTGGGGCCTGAAGACGATCGAGTCCTTCCACACGCACGGGACACCGCCGGTCGCCTGATCCGCCACCGGTCCGCAAGGGGGGTGCCCGGCGCACGGCTGTGCGCGGGGCGCCCTCTTTCGCTTTCCTGAGATTGTTAACAAAAACGTTGACACTCGGGATCGGGGTCCTTAACGTCTAGCGCACCACGGGCCAGCCGCACGAGCCGCGCGGCCCGCTCACTGATCCCCTCCAGGGAACGCCTCCTGGACGAGAGGAAAACAACGATGTCCTCCTCACCCGCCCCCTCCGCCCGCGGCGGCAGACTGGCTCTTCTGGTGGTCGGCCTGTGCTGGCTGGCCGTGCTCTTCGACGGCCTCGACATGTTCATCTACGGCTCGGTGCTGCCCCACCTGCTGGAGACGAAGACCTTCGGCCTCACCGCGGACCAGGCGGGCGACCTCGGCTCCTACGCCACGTTCGGCATGCTGGTGGGCGCCCTGACCGCGGGCACGGTCGCGGACCGGATCGGCCGCAAGCAGCTGATGACCGGCTGCGTCACGCTGTTCTCGCTGGCCTCCGGCATCTGCGCGGTCTCGGGCAGCGTCGCGGTCTTCGGCCTCGGCCGCACCCTGGCCGGGGTCGGCCTCGGCGGGCTGCTGCCGACCGCGATCAGCATGGTCTCCGACTACGCCAGGGGTGGCCGGGTGGCGATCACCATCGGCCTGCTCATGACGGCCCACCACGCCGGGGGCATCCTCTCCGCGTACGTGGCCAAGTGGCTGATCGACCCGTTCGGCTGGCGGTCCGCGTTCTGGGTGTGCGTGCTCCCG
The DNA here is from genome assembly GCF_001005085.2 of Streptomyces humi. Lineage (GTDB taxonomy): Bacteria > Actinomycetota > Actinomycetes > Streptomycetales > Streptomycetaceae > Streptomyces > Streptomyces humi. Next base: position 21,648 of record NZ_LBMU02000086.1, on the reverse strand, counting down.
CTGCTCTTCGTCCCCGTCCTGATCCGGTTCCTGCCGGAGTCGCTGAGCTTCCTGGTCGCCAAGGGCCGCACCGCGGAGGCCGCCGACCTGGCCGACCGCTACCAGGTCGAACTGCCCACCGCCGCGGCCAGGAAGACCGCCGCCGACCGCTGGGACGCGCTGCTCGGCCTGTTCCGCGGCGGCGAGTGGCTCCAGACCCTGCTCTACTGGCTGGCCTCCTTCGGCGGTCTGCTGCTGGTCTACGGTGTCGCCACCTGGCTGCCCACCCTGATGCGCACCGAGGGCTACGCACTCGCCAACGCCCTCACCTTCGTGGTCGTGTTCAACCTCGGCGGGATCGTGGGCATGCTGCTGGCCGGCCGCGCCGCCGACCGCTTCGGCGCCCCGCGCATCGCCGCTGTCTGGTTCGCCCTCACCGCCGTCGGCGTCTATCTGCTCAGCGTCCACCTGCCGATGGGTGTGACCACCCTGGTCGTCTTCCTCACCGGCGTCTTCCTCAACAGCGCCCAGACGATGATCTACGCGACCGTCTCCATCCGCTCCACCCCGGACAACCGCGCCACCGCCGTCGGCTGGACCTCCGGCATGGGCCGCTTCGGCGCCGTCTTCGGCCCGTGGCTGGGCGGCCAGTTGCTCGCGGCGGGCAACGGCGACTGGGGCTTCACCGCGTTCGCGCTGGCCGGTGTCTCCTCGATGGTGTTCATCGGCATCGCCGCCCTGCGCTCGGCGCGACAGCCGCGGGCCCGCGAGGACCGGGAGGAACTGGCCGCCGCCCACTGACGGCACGTCCCAGCGGTCCGGCGCCGCGCTCCTTCCACGGGCGCGGCGCCGCTTTTCCCTCACTCCTCCAGATCGGGCTGGGCCTCCAGCCCGGTGCACGCCAGTTTCCCCTCGACGTCGGCGCAGGCCTCCACGCCGCGGGGCGTCGGCACCGCGAGCATCGGACTGGTGTAGCCGGCGGAGTCCTCGGCGGGATAACTCGCGGAGAGCACGTCCTGCCCGGCCCTGACCGACACCTCCCGGGCGTGCGGGGTGTGCAGCCGTACCTCGGACCAGGCCGTGCCGCAGGTGGGGGACCAGCGCAGCCGGACGTCGTAGGCGGCGTCGGCGACGGCGCTCTTGGTCTGCGCGTCCCGGGCGCACGCCGAAGCGTTCGGCAACTCGCCCTGACAGGACCGGCCGTGGCACCTCGGCGCCGCGGACACGGGCTGCGCGTCCGGCGTGCCGCGCCGGTACGACACGGTCACGGCGGTGGCCGTGACCCCGGCCACGGTGAGCAGTGCGAGCACGGTCAGCGGCAGCCGCCACCACCGCCCGGCCCGCGGCTGCCGCGCGGCCGGCTCGACCGCCGGCTCCGCCTCGGCGGCCTCGTACAGCGCCAGTACGGTGGCCGGATCGGCGCCTGCGAGCCGGGCCAGCGCCTCGACGGCCGGGCGCGGCGGCCGTTTCGCGCCGGAGAGGTAGCGGTGCCAGGCCGACTTGCTGTACGGGGTGCGGGCGGCCAGCGCCGCCAGGCTCAGCCCCGTGCGCTCCTTGAGCTCGCGCAGCCGCGCCGCGGGCGAATCGTCCGGTGGGGTGGTGGGCGCTCCTTCGGGGTGCCGCATGGTGCGTGCCTCGACTTCATTACGCTATGGGCGTTTCGCCCCTGTTGTCGGGATGGCTTCCCATGGGAACCGGGCCCGCAATCGGCGGACAGGTGTGAAGACGGTGAAACGGGGGGCGCGTCGAAGGCCCGTTCGTGAAACCCGGGGGTTCCCGAACAGGCCTCGACGGTCAGGGAGTACGGCGGGAGCGGGGCGTCAGTGCCGCGGGGGTGTCAGCACCAGGGAACGGCGTGCCCGACCCGGACGTAGCGGGCGGCGACGTACCCCTCGCGGTGCGGGAGCCGGTACCAGGTGTGGTTGCCGCGCACCGAGCCGCCGTACGCCTTGCAGGTCACCGGGACGAGCCGGTTGCTGTGTCGGTGGCCGACGACGCGGTAGCGGGTGCTCGGGCCGGAACGGACGTTGAGGCGGACGTGGTGCGTGGTGACCCGGCCGACGCCGCGGTACCCGTAGTGCCGGTGGTGAGGGCGGGCCACCTGGGCGGGCAGGGTGGTGTAGTTGTAGTACTGCACGATTCCCTGGGGCGCGGGGATCGGGGTGGCGGCGCTCGCGGTGGCGGCTCCGGCCGTGGGCAGGAACGCGAACACCGCGACGGTGGCCAGCAGGCCGTTCTTCAGGATCCGACGGGACATGGAAACCTCCGTGCTGTCGTGCTCGTGACCACGAAGCGTGATCACGATGGGGAGGATTGCCGTGACCGGCGGGCGCCATGTCGTCCCCGCGTGCCCGGGGACGCGTGGGACGTTCCCGGGGACGGGGGGCGTGGGGCACGGGCGGTGAGACGAGTGGCTACTTACTTGAGTTACGCAACGACATGGTAAACTGGCCGGTATGTCCACGGAACCGCTGTCCAGCGTCCCCGCCGCGACCCCGGAGGTCGTGGAGATCGAGCGCGCTCTGACGCGCATCACCTATCTGAGCACCCGCGCCCGTCAGCACGAGCGGCTGATGACCCTGGCGGGCGTCCCGCTGGACCGGGCCGCGGTGGCACTGCTGCGCCAGGTCGCCGACTCCGAGCCGCTGCGCCCGGGGGAGCTGGCGCAGCGGCTCGGAGTCGAGGCGTCGCACGTGACCCGCACGGTGCAGCAGCTCCAGCGGTCGGGCCATGTCACCCGCGTCCCGGACCCCGACGACCGCCGGGCCCAGCGGATCGAGCTCACCGACGCCGGCCGGGAGGCCGTCGACCGGGTCCGGGACGCCGGCGCCCGCGGCATGCAGCTGGCCCTCGGGGAATGGCGGCCCGAGGAGCTGCGTCAGCTGGCCGTGCTCTTCCACCGCATGGTGGACGACTTCCTGTCGTACGCGGTCGAGGACGAGCCCGCCGAGGGGTGACACCCCGGCCCCGCAAGGCCCTTGGATCTCAACCCGGCACGTCCGACCCATTGACGTGTCATTGCCACCCCCTTACCTTTCGGTCGAAGTTCCGTACGTCGTTCGATATTACGAACATGCTGGCCGCCGGAAGGAACCCTCCACACCGTGAGACGTCTCATCGGCCGGGCGCTGACCGCCGTCCTGGCCGCACTCGCCCTGATCCTGACCGCCACCCCCGCTCACGCGGCCGTCCCCTCCTCTCCCGCCGTGACCTTCACCAACCCCCTCGCCGAACAGCGGGCCGACCCGCACATCTACAAACACACCGACGGCTACTACTACTTCACCGCGACCGTCCCCGAGTACGACCGGATCGTGCTGCGCCGGGCCGCCACCCTCCAGGGCCTGGCCACCGCCCCCGAGACCACCATCTGGACCAAGCACGCCGGCGGTGTCATGGGCGCACACATCTGGGCGCCCGAGATCCACCACATCGACGGCAAGTGGTACGTGTACTTCGCCGCCGGCTCCACCAGTGACGTCTGGGCGATCCGCATGTACGTCCTGGAGACCGACGCCGCCGACCCGCTCACCGGCACCTGGACCGAGAAGGGCCAGATCACCACCGCCTGGGAGAGCTTCTCGCTCGACGCCACCACCTTCGTCGTGAACGGCGTGCGCTATCTGGCGTGGGCGCAGCACAACCCCTCCGAGGACAACAACACCAGCCTCTTCATCGCCGAGTTGGCCAACCCCTGGACCATCAGCGGCACTCCGGTGGAGATCTCCCGGCCCACGCTCTCCTGGGAGACGGTCGGCTACAAGGTCAACGAGGGCCCGGCCGTCGTCCAGCACGGCGGCAAGGTCTTCATGACCTATTCCGCCAGCGCCACCGACGCCAACTACTGCCTCGGCATGCTCACCGCGTCCGCGTCCTCGGACCTGCTCGACGCCGCCTCCTGGACCAAGAGCCCGACGCCCGTCCTCAAGACCGACGCCGCGACCTCGCAGTACGGGCCCGGGCACAACTCGTTCACCGTCTCCGAGGACGGGAAGTCGGACGTCCTCGTCTACCACGACCGCAACTACAAGGACATCACCGGCGATCCGCTGAACGACCCCAACCGCCGTACCCGCATGCAGAAGATCTACTGGAACGCCGACGGCACCCCGGACTTCGGCGTCCCGGTCGCCGACGGCGTCACCCCGGTCCGCCTCTCCTCGTACAACTACCCGGACCGCTACATCCGCCACTACGACTTCCGCGCGCGGACCGAGGCGAACGTGACCGACCTCGCCGACTCCCAGTTCCGGATCGTCAGCGGACTCGCCGGCACCGGCACCGTCTCGCTGGAGTCGGCCAACTACCCCGGCTACTACCTGCGGCACAGGAACTTCGAGGTGTGGCTGGAGAAGGACGACGGCACCGCCACCTTCGACGGCGACGCCTCGTTCCACCAGCGGGCCGGCCTCGCCGACCCGGCCGGCCTCTCCCTGGAGTCGTACAACTACCCGGGCCGGTACGTACGGCACTACGACAACCTGCTCTACGTCCGGACGGTCAGCACCACGCTGGACAAGCAGGACGCCACCTACTACCAGGAGTAGGGCCCGGCGCGGACCGGGACCGTACCGCCGGGTAATATCCGGCGCAGGTCGTCAGAGGAGGCTGCGTGTCCCGGTCCGAACGTTCACCCCTGTTGCTGGCGGGGCTGCTGGCCGCCGCCGGTGTCGCCCATTTCGCCGTGCCGAAGCAGTTCGACGCCACCATCCCCAAGGCCCTGCCGGGGTCGCCGCGGACCTGGACGTACGGGAGCGGGGCCGTGGAGCTGGCGCTGGCCGCGGGGATCGCGCTGCCGCGCACCCGCGCGGCGGCGGCCCGGGCGGCCGCCGCCTTCTTCGTCGGCGTGTTCCCCGCCAACGTGCAGATGGCCGTCGACTGGCAGAAGCGGCCGCAACCGTACCGGACCGCGGCCCTCGCCCGGCTGCCGCTCCAGGTCCCCCTGGTGCTGTGGGCGCGCGGTGTCGCACGTGACGAGGAGGGCCGCTAGATGGCCGGAACCATCGAGGTCGGAACCACGGTCGAGGACTTCGCGCTGCCGGACGAGACCGGTACGGTCCGGACGCTCACGGAACTGCTGGCCGACGGGCCGGTCGTGCTCTTCTTCTACCCGGCGGCCCTGTCGGCGGGCTGCACCGCGGAGGCCTGCCACTTCCGGGACCTGGCGGGCGAGTTCGCGGCCGCCGGCGCCCGGCCCGTCGGGATCAGCGGGGACACCGTGGAGCGGCAGCAGGAGTTCTCCGGCAAGCACACCCTCGGCATGCCGCTGCTCTCCGACGCCGACGGCACGGTCCGGGAGCTGTTCGGCGTCAAGCGCGGTTTCTCGCTCGCCCCGACCCGGCGGGCCACCTTCGTCATCGCCCCGGACCGTACCGTCCTGGAGGTTGTCCGCAGCGAACTGCGCATGAACACGCACGCCGACCGGGCCCTCGCCGCGCTCCGCGCCCACGCGGGGGAGTGAGCCCGGTCGTCAGCCCGCGGCCCGCCGGCCGATCCCGTCCAGTTCGACGACCGCGTCCCCCGGCAGCACCAGGGAGGCGGCGGCGATGTTCTCCCGCAGGTGCCCGGGGGAGGAGGTGCCCGGGATCAGCGCGATGTTCGGGGAGCGTTGCAGCAGCCAGGCCAGTGCCACCTGCTGCGCCGAGGCACCGAGCCGGTCCGCGACCTTGCTGAGCGTCTCGGACTGGAGCGGGCTGAAACCGCCCAGCGGGAAGTACGGCACGAAGGCGATGTTCTCGGCCGCGGTCCGCGCGACCAGCGCGTCGTCCTGCCGGTTGGCCAGGTTGTACAGGTTCTGCACGGTGACCACGGGCGCGATCGCCCGGGCCTCGGCCAGCTGCCCGGCGGAGACCGTGCTCAGCCCCAGGTGCCGGACCAGACCCGCCTCGCGCAGTTCCGCCAGCGCGCCGAACTGCTCGGCCACCGGGTCCTCGTTCGGGGTGTCCATGTCCCCCAGACGCAGGTTGACCACGTCCAGGGCCTCCACTCCGAGGCTGCGCAGGTTGTCGTACACCTGCGCCTTCAGGTCCTCGGGGTGCCGCATCACCACCCAGCTGCCGTCGGCGGCCCGCCGGGCGCCGACCTTGGTGACGATCCGCAGCTCCGCCGGGTAGGGGTGCAGGGCCTCCTTGATGATCTCGTTGACGACCACCGGGCCGTAGAAGTCGGCGGTGTCGATGTGCGTGATGCCCGCGGCGACCGCGGCGCGCAGCACCGCGACGGCCCGCGAACGGTCCTTCGGCGGGCCGAAGACGTGCGGCCCGGCGAGCTGCATGGCGCCGTAGCCGACGCGGGTGAGGGTCAGGCCGTCCGCCGGGGTCAGGGTTCCGGCGAGCTGTGCGGTCATGGTGTCGTGCCTCTCGGAAGTGCCGGGGAGCACCGGCGGGACCGGTGTTCCCTCTCCTCACCGACCACCCTGCGGCGACCGCCTCCGTCGTGGCTAAGCCCCGGTGTTCCTGGGAGTGCCAGGGCCAGGCACCGCGGCGGGCCGGACCGTAGGGTGGGGGCGTGGACGGTTCGAACGCGCTCGGTGAGTTCCTGCGGGCCCGCCGCGCCCTGGTGCGGCCCGAGGACGTGGGGCTGCCCGGCGGCGGCCTGCGCCGCGTACCGGGGCTGCGCCGCGAGGAGGTCGCGATGCTCGCCGGCATCAGCTCCGACTACTACCTGCGGCTGGAGCAGGGCCGCGACCGCAACCCCTCCGTGCAGGTGCTCGAAGCGCTCGCCGGGGTGCTGGGCCTCGACCCCGACGCCACCGCCCACCTGGTGTCCCTGGCCCAGGACCGGCCCGCCGGCGTACGGGATCCGCGGACCCGAGCCCCGCACCGGACCGAACAGGTGCCCGCCAGCATCCTTCAGCTCATCGACGGCTGGACCCGCAACCCCGCCTACGTGCAGAACCGCTACCGGGACTGCCTCGCCGCCAACACGCTGTGCACGGCGCTGTCCCCGAACTACCGGCCCGGTGTCAACCTGCTGCGGGCCGTCTTCCTCGACCCCGCGGAACGGGAACTGCGCCGGGACTGGGACGACCTCACCCGGGAGGGCGTGGCCACCCTGCGCGCCTACGCCGGAGGCGACGCCGACGACCCCCGCCTGCGCGACCTGGTCGGCGACCTCTCGCTGCGCAGCGAGCGCTTCCGCACCCTGTGGGCCCGGCACGAGGTGCGGCCGCTGCGCGGCCGGGTCAGCCGGCTGACCCACCCGCTCGTCGGCGACCTGGAACTGCACTCGGACAAACTCGTCATGGACGGCACCGACGGGCTCGCCCTCGTCGTCTTCCACGCCGAACCCGGCAGCCGCGACGCCGAACTCATCGACATCCTCGGGAGCCTCACCGCGACCGGGACCGGCCGGGAGGCCTCCCGGGAGCGCATGGAGGAGTAGCGGATCAGAACTCCTCGTGTCCGTCCGGGTCACCGCCCAGCCGCTGGTGGACGCGTTCGGACACGGCCGTCATCTGGGTGTCCCGCAGCTGGAAACCGGACACGTCCAGGTTCGTCCGCTGCCGGCCGGCGTCCGCCGACTTCGGGATGGCGACGGCCCCGAGCTGGACATGCCAGCGCAGGATCACCTGCGCCGGCGTCACCCCGAGCGCCTGCGCCACGCCGACGATCGCGGGGTCGCTCAGCAGCCGCCCGTCCTGACCGAGCGGGCTCCAGCTCTCGGTGACGATGCCCTTCTCCGCGTGGAACGCCCGCAGTTCCTCCTGCGGGAACAGCGGATGCAGCTCCACCTGGTTCACCGACGGCAGCACCCCGGTCTCCTTCTCCAGCCGGCCGAGATGCTCCTCGGTGAAGTTGGAGACGCCGATGGAGCGCACCAGACCCTCCTCGCGCAGCCTGACCATCGCCCGCCACGAGTCGACGTACTTGCCCACCCGGGGGTTGGGCCAGTGGATGAGGTACAGGTCCACGTACTCCAGACCCAGCCGCCGCCGCGACTCCTCGAACGAGGCGAGGGTCTCCTCGTACCCGTGGTGGCGCCCCGGCAGCTTCGTCGTGACCAGCACCTCCTCGCGGGGCACACCGCTGCTCGCGACACCCCGGCCGACGCCGGTCTCGTTGCGGTAGTTCACCGCCGTGTCCACGAGCCGGTAACCCGTCTCCAGCGCGTCCCGGACGGCCCGCTCCGCCTGCGCGTCGTCCATCGGCCAGGTGCCCAGGCCGATGGCGGGGATCGTGGTGCCGTCGTTGAGCGTGTACACCGGAATACTCATCGCGATGGGCCCTTCTCTCGACTGTGTCCAGTTCCCACCCTCACGGATAGGGTGAGCGGTGATCAAGCGGAGCGGGCACGACGAGCGGACAGCGGGCGGCATGGGCGGCGGCGAGGGCAGGAACGGCGGCGGCGGTGGACGGCCCACGTCGAAGGACGTGGCCCGGCGCGCCGGCGTCTCGCACACGGCCGTCTCCTTCGTCTTCAACGGCCGCGCCGAGGGCAACCTGTCACCCGCCACCCAGGAACGCATCCGGGCGGCCGCCGTCGAACTCGGCTACCGGCCCGACCCCGTCGCCCGTGGCCTGCGCCGTCGCCGCACGGCCGTGATCGGACTGGTCACCGACGAGATCGCGTCCTCACCCTTCGCCGGACGGCTGCTGCGCGGCGCCATGGACACCGCCTGGAACCACGACCACCTCGTCCTCACCATCGACACCGGCGGCGACCCGGCCAAGGAGGACGCGGCCGTCGCCGAACTCCTCGACCGGCGCGTCGACGGCATCATCTACGCGGCGATGTCGCTGCGCCGGGTGCGCGTCCCCGAGGGCCTGCACCGGACCCATTCCGTGCTCGCCAACTGCCTGCCCGAGGACGACTCGCTGCCCGCCGTCGTCCCGGCCGAGCGGGCCGGCGGCCGGACGGCGGCCCGGCTGCTCCTGGCGGCCGGGCACCGCAGGGTCGCGATGGTCGGCGGCCAGGGCGACATCGCCTCCGTCGAACGGCTGCGCGGCTTCCGGGACGCCCTGCGGGCCGAGGACGTGCCGCTCCCGAAGGAGTGGGTCGTGCGCACCGGAGGCGAGATCGCGGCCGGTTACGAGGGCGCCGCCCGGCTTCTCGACGGTGCCGCCCCGCACCACCGCCCGACCGGCCTCTTCTGCTACAACGACCGGGTGGCGGCGGGGGTCCTGCACGCGGCGGCCCGGCTCGGCATCGCCGTACCCGAGGACCTGTCGGTGATCGGCTACGACGACCAGGAACACATGGCCGCGTTCCTCACCCCGCCGCTCACCTCGGTCGCCCTGCCGCACCGGGCGATGGGCGAGGCGGCGACCCGGCTGCTGCTCGACACCATCGACACCGGCCGCACCCCGCCCGCCACCGTCCGGCGCATCGCCTGCCCGGTGGTCAGCCGGTCGTCGGTGGGACAAGCTCCCACCCGATGACCCCGGCATCCCCTTCGACCGTCAACTCCCGCACATCACGCGGTCGTTGATACACCCTCTCGGTGACCGCCGCCCGGTCCGCCACGAACAGTTCGAGCAGTGAGCCGTCGACGAGGACCCGGACGGTGAGCCGTGCGTCCGGGGCGGTGCCGACAGTGACGGGCGCGGCGCCCTCCCGGCCGGCGCGCGGCCAGCCGGTGCGGTCCAGGGTGACGGTCCCGTGCCGGGGATCCAGCCGGATCGTCAGCCGGCTGCCCGCCGACCGGAGCAGGGTCACCGTCGTACGGTCGTGCGCGGTGACCTCCAGGTCGTACGAGACCGGGAGCGGCCCCACGCCGAACGGGGCCGGTGCCCGCAGGAGTGCCAGTTCAGGGGCGGGGGAGACGCGCAGGCCGCCGTCGGGTCGCGTGCCGACGACCCGGGGCGCGGTGAGCACACCCGCCCAGTCCCCGGGGGCGTCCCGGGCCTCCCACGACCAGCCCCACAGCAGGGCACGCCCGTCCTCCTGAAGCACGGCGGGTGCGTAGAAGTCCCGGCCGTGGTCGAGCCGCCCGCCGGCACGGGGCTCGAAGCGCAGCCCCGCCCCGGCGTCCGGGACCAGACGCCCCGTCAGGTAGCCGGTCGAGCACGGGTCGCCGTCCCACAGGGAGACCACCAGGACGTGATCACCGTCGCCGGTCCGGAACAGCTGCGGGCACTCCCAGCCCACCGCCTTGTCGCCGAAGGCGTCCGCCGCGACCGGGTCGCCCCCGTCGAGCAGGACCCCGGTGAACCGCCAGTCGGTCAGGTCGTCGCAGTCGTACACCAGGACGGACGCGGTGCCGTCGGCGAGACCGGCGCCGACGAGGGCGTGGCGGCGGCCGGCGTGCCGGAAGACGAAGGGGTCGCGGAACATCACCACGTCGAGGCCCGCGGGCGGCGCGGCGACGACCGGGGCCGGCTCCGGGCGCCACCGGACGAGGAGCGGGTCGGCGGCCCGCGCCAGGCAGATCGTGCCGAGGCCGGTGTGGTCGTGGCCGACCCCGGTGTAGACGGCGGTGGGGGTGCCGTCGTCGTCCACCACGCACCCCGACCAGCAGCCGGCCTCGTCCGGGCCCCCCGGGGTCGGGGTCAGTGCGACCGGGTGGTGCTCCCAGCGGGCCAGGTCGGGGCTGGAGGCATGGCCCCAGTGGATGTTCGCGTGCACGGGCGCGGCGGGGTTGTACTGGTAGAAGAGGTGGTAGCGGCCCTGCCAACGGAACGGGCCGTTGGGGTCGTTGATCCAGTTGGCGGGCGGGCGGACCCGGAACCGCGGGGCGTTCGGGTCCTGGGGAGCGGCGGGGCTCAACGGTTGACTCCTGCGGAGGTGATGCCCTCGCGGAGAGGGCGCTGGCCGACGAGGAACACGGCGACGGCGGGGAGCATCGACAGCACGACACCGGCGAGGACGACCGAGACGGAGCCGGTGCCCAGGTTGCCCTGGAGGGAGACCAGGCCCAGCGGCAGCGTGTAGTTCTGGCCGGAGGTCTCGAGGATGAGCGGGCGGAAGAACTCGTTCCAGTGGTAGTTGAAGGCCAGCACGCCGACGATCGCCAGCCCCGGTGTGGCCAGCGGGGCGTACACGGACCGGAAGATCCGCCAGGGGCCCGCGCCGTCCAGCATGGCCGCCTCGCCGAGGTCCTTCGGCATGCCGAGGAAGTACTGCCGCATCAGGAAGGTGCCGAACGCGGTCGGGAACGCCGGGACGATCAGGCCGAGGAGGGTGTCGGTCAGGCCCATCGACTTCAGCACCAGGAAAACCGGCACGATCGTGACCTGGAGCGGAACCATCATGGTCGCCAGCACCAGCCCGAACAGCGGTCGCTTGAAACGGAAATCGAGGCGGGCGAACGCGTATCCCGCGAGGCCGGCCGTGACCATCTGGCCGGCCGCGACCAGGGCGGTCACCAGGGTGGAGTTGAGAGCGAGCAGCCAGACGTCGATCTGGTCGAAGACGCCCCGGTAGGCGGCCGTGCTCGGGTGGGCCGGGATGATCCGCGGTGGCAGGTCGAAGGACTCGGCCGGGGTGCGCAGGGAGGTCGAGACGGTCCAGATGACCGGACCGAGCGTCAGCAGCGCGCACACCGTCAGTCCGGCGATCCGCGCCCAGGGCGCCAGCCGGTACCGGACGCTGCCGAGGGTCGGGGTCGCTTGGCTCATGGTCGCTTGACTCAAGGGTCTCACCGGCTCACTGGTAGTGGACGAAACGCCGGCTGAGCCGGAACTGGACGGCGGTCACCGCCATGATCAGCACGAACAGCAGCACGCCCACCGCGGACGCCTCGCCGAAGCGGAGCTGCTCGAAGGCCCGTTCGTAGATCACCATCACGACGGTGCGGGTAGAGTCGCCGGGGCCGCCGTCGGTCAGGACGTAGGGCTGCTCGAAGACCTGGAGCGCGTTGATGATGCCGACCACCGAGGCGACCAGCAGGGTCGGCGACAGCAGCGGCAGCGTGATCGCGAGGTGCTTGCGCGGGCCGGTCGCCCCGTCGAGGGCGGCGGCTTCGTGGATCTCCTTCGGGATGTTGTTCAGACCCCCGACGAACAGCAGGAACGAGAAGCCGAACTGCTGCCACACATAGACGATGATCACCGTGGCCATCGCCCCGTGCTCCGAGGTCAGCCAGGGCACCGGCGCGATGCCGAACAGCCCGATCAGCCAGTTGACCACGCCGAAGTCCTGGTTGAAGAGGTACTTCATCACCACCGAGATCGACGCGGCGGACAGCACCAGCGGGAAGAAGAACGCCGACCGGAAGACCGAGCGCAGCCAGCCGGGCATCCGGCCGTTCAGCGTGAGGGCCAGCGACAGCGCGATCACCAGTTGCAGGGCGACCGCGAGCACCATGAAGACGAGGGTGTTACGGAACGAGACCAGGACGGTCGAATCACTGGCGATCTCACGGTAGTTGGCGCCACCGGCGAAACTCGGCGGATCGATCACGTTCCAGTCGAAGAAGCTCAGCACGATCGACCCGACGATCGGTACGACCGTGAAGACGACAATCCCGACGATCGTGGGCGTCAGGAAGAGCGCGGTCAGCAACCGCGTGCCGCGCTCCCGGGCCGGCGGCCGCACGGACACCGCGGGCGGAGCGGACGCGGAACGGGCCCGCCCGGCGCTGATCTGAGTGTTCGTCATAGGGCACGCTCCATGGCCTGCTCCAGATCGCCCTGCATCCGGCGCAGCGCCGGCGCCACCGAGCGCGGGCTCGCCAGCGCCGTCCCGGTGTACTTGAGCAGCACGTCGGTCACCTCGGCGACCTGCGGCGGAGCCGGGATCGGGCCGGTGTCGGGGAACTTGTCGAGGGTGTCGTAGAAGACCTGCCAGCGCGTCGGGCCGGTCTCCCGGTAGCGGCCGGCGGTCAGCATCGAACGCCGGGCGGGAGTGGTCTGGTTGGCCGTGAACAGCTCGGTCATCACGTCCTTGCGGGCCGCGTACTTGATGAACTCCCAGGCCGCGTCCTGTTTCTTCGAGGTCCGCAGCATCGCGTAGCCCGCCGCGCCGAACTGCATGCGCTGGGTACGCCAGCGCGGGAAGTACTGGACGTCGTAGGCGTTTGCCTTCATCCCGGCCAGATGCAGACCGCCCGCCCAGAAGCCGCCCGCCGGTGTCACCCCGACCCGGCCGGTGGAGAAGACCCCGACCAGGTTGGTGCCGTTGCCGCCCTCGGGCCGGGTGCACAGGTCCTCCTGGATGAGCGAGGCGAGGTAGTCGTACGTCTCCTCGACCCGGGCGGAGGTGGCCTGCGGGGTGGTCCAGCGGAAACCACCGCCCCGGCCCGCGCGGTCGGCCGCCGGGTAGAAGGTGTCCCACAGCCAGCTCCCGCCGGGCGCCCTGGACTCGGCGAGGAGGTTGGTGCCGTTGTCGAACAGCCACGGCACCACCCCGCCCCACAGCCGGTTGGTCCAGAAGTACGGGGTGAAATGGGAGTCGCTGGACCGCTTCATCTCGCGCAGCAGCGCGGTGAAGTCGTCGCGGGTCCAGTCGGCCGGCGGGAAGCCCGCGCCGGCCCGGTTCAGCACCTGCCTGTTGAGATACATGTCGGCCGCGTTGAACTCGACCGGCAGCTGGTGCAGGCTCCCCTCGTACATCATCGACTCCACCAGCGAGGGATGGACGTCGGCGAAGTACTCGCGCAGCTCGGCCGCGTCGCGCCTCACCCAGCGGTCCAGCGGCACCCCGAGCCGTTGCGCGAACAGCTGCACGCCCTCGGTGGCGACGTAGACCAGGTCGGGCGCGGTGCCCGCCGCGATCTGGGTGAGGATCTTCGCGAAGAAGTCCGACCAGTCCACGGCCTGCACGGCGTTCACCCGCAGCGGGACGTCGGGATGGAGCTTCCGGAAGCCGGCGCTCAGCGCCTGCACGGCGGCCGGGTCGAAGGCGGAACCGAGGGTGGCCACGACGAGTGAACCGTCGTCCCGGCCGGGTATGTCGGCCCCGGTGAGCCGGTCCCAGCTCGCGGCGGTGCCGGCCAGCGCGGCGGCCCCCGCCCCGTAGGCGCCGTACCGCAGCAGGGCGCGGCGGGAGAGGTGCGAGTCGGTCATCCACATGCCTAACTCGTTTTAGGAAATGTTCGATGCCCAGATGATGTGAAGGCGTCAGGGGCCTGTCAAGGGTCGCGAAAGCTTGACCTTTAACGAGTTAGGTCTACAGTCCTGGATTCAACCGGCCGGCTTCTGAGCCGCAGGGACGGCCGGTTGACACGAGAGGGACGATGCGTGATGCCAGGGCTGTCCAGAAGAGCACTGTTCGCCGGATCGGCCGCGGGGGCCACCGCCGCAGTGCTGCCCACCACACCGGCCGCCGCCAAGCCCAGGACCAAAGCCGTGCGCGGCTGCGCGAGTTACCGTGCCGCCTACCACTTCACGGTCCCCGACCAGTGGAAGAACGACCCCCAGCGCCCGGTCTGGATCGACGGTGAGTACCACTACTACTACCTCTACAACGCCGACTACCTGGACGGCGTCGTGGGCACCGCCTGGCGCCTCGCCACCAGCACCGACCTGGTCTCCTTCACCGACCGGGGGATCGCCGTACCCAAGGACACCACCGTCAACGGCGACGTCTGGTCGGGCTCCGCCGTCGTCGACACCGGTGACACGGCGGGCTTCGGGGCGGGCGCGGTCATCGTGATCGTCACCATGTCACCGGGCGGCGGCACCGACCACCAGGAGCAGTTCCTCTACTACTCCACGGACGGCGGCCGTACCTTCACCGACCACGGCACCGACCCCGTCCTGCCCAACCCGGGTGTCGCCGACTTCCGCGACCCCAAGGTGATCCGGGACGAGGTCGACGACCGCTGGGTGATGGCCCTCGCCGAGCGGAACAAGGTCGGCTTCTACCACTCGGCGGACCTCAGGTCCTGGACCTACGCGGGCGGTTTCGTCAAGGACGGCATCGGCACCCTGGAGTGCCCCGACCTGTTCGAGATCACCGCCGACGACGGCACCGTCAAGTGGGTGCTGGGGGTGAGCGCGGACGGCACCGGCTCCGGACTGCCCAACACCTACGCCTACTGGACCGGTTCCTTCGACGGCAGCGCGTTCACCGCCGACGCCGCCGACCCGCAGTGGCTCGATCACGGCTGGGACTGGTACGCGGCCGTCACCTTCGAGAAGCGGGACCGCGCCGGCGTCCTCGACGACTCCGCACGCTACGCGTTGGGCTGGCTCAACGACTGGGCCTACCCGAACACCACCCCCACCATCGACTGCGACGGCTTCAACGGCACCGACTCCATCGTCCGCGAAGTCACCCTGAAGCATGCCTCCGACGGCGGCTACTACCTCGCCTCCCAGCCCGTCGCCGCGCTCGACGCGTACGTCTCCCGCACGGTCGATCTCGGTGACCTGACCGTCGACGGCACCCTCCTCCTCGACTACAGGGGCACGTCGTACGAGCTGACCACCGAGATCACCTGGTCCGAAGTCACCGGCGCGGGAGCGCAGTTGCGCCGGTCGCCGGACGGCGGTCGGCACATCGACGCCGGGGTCTACGGCGACTACGCGTTCCTCAACCGGCGGAACACCGTGAACCCCGACACCAGTGGCGACCGGCAGGAGAGCCACACCCCGTTCGACCTCTCCACGGGTTCGGTGAAGCTGCGCATCCTCGTCGACCGCACCTCCGTGGAGATGTTCGTCGGTGACGGCCGGCACACACACTCCAGCGAGGTGTTCCCGTATCTCGTCGACGACCGGCTGGCGCTGTTCACCATCGGCGGTCCTGCGGTGTTCCGTAACACCGTCGTCAGGGAGTTCACGGTGTGACGGCCGCGACCAGCCGGGACACCGCCGCGAGGTCCGGCACGTCGGCCAGCCGGGCGGCGACCTCACCGCTCCCGAACTCGCGCTGATCGGGAGTCAGCCGGGGGTCCACGGCGGCCTCGGCCTGGACGTGGACGTAGTTCAGCGAGGTGGCGAAGAGCATGGCGAAGGACTCCGGGCCGCGGACGGTGGCGGTGCCGCCCGCCCGCCGGTAGGCCCGGGTCAGGCGCCGGGCGGCGGCCGGGTCCGCCCGGTTGCCGCCCGACCACACGTAGAGGGCCTGCGCGAACTCCCGTTCCGCGGAGACGGGTCCGGCGTTGTCCCAGTCGAGCAGCACGGGTCCGGCGGGGCCGGCCAGGACGTTCTGGGGTTGCAGATCGAGGTGCGAGATCACCCGGTCGTCCGCGCCGGACGGGCTCACCCACCGGGCCAGGTCCCGCGCCGACGTGCCGATGAACGTGCCCAGCGCGTCCGCCCAGGGCAGCCCGGCCTCGGTCACCTTCGCGTGCAGGTCCCGCCAGTCGGCTTCCGCGGGGCACCGCTCGTACCACTCGTCGGGTGCCTCCGTCGCGCCCGCGCCCGCCCGGTGCAGCAGGCCCATCGTCCGGCCGAACCAGTCCAGGACCGCCGGGTCCGTGGGGTCCGCCCGGGTGCCCTCGATCCAGTCGTACAGCTTCACGTGGGTCACGCCGTCGGCGACCGGGACCCGGGTGACGTGGGCGCCGCCGCGGTCGGCGAACAGGCGCGGCGAGTCGATGCCCAGGCGTTCGGCGGCGAGCCGTAACCCGGCCTCCCGCGCCACGCCGTCCTCGTCGCAGCCGAAGAGCAGCTGCTTCGCGGCCCAGGCGGTGCCGGCCGCGTTCGTGAGCTTCCAGATCCGGCCCAGCGCGCCCCGGGTGACGGGGGTGAGGGTCCAGGGGCCCGGTCCGAGCCCGTAGCGCTCGGCGATGAGGTCGGCCGTGTCATGCATGGGTCACTCCTTCGGTGAAGATCCGCTGCACTGCGATCATCACGCGTCCGACGCGTTCCGCAACGTCTTTTGCGGAGTGCGCCGGACTGTCACGATCTTCGGGGAAGCGGTACCTACGACCATCGGAGCACGCATGACGACGGACCAGGGCACGGCCGAGCGCACCGCGGGGGTCGGGGTGCACCCGGTCGCCGGGCACATCGGCGCCGAGATCACCGGGGTCGACCTCACCGAGGACCTCGACGACGCGGTGGTCGGGGTGATCCGGGAGGCCGTGCTCCGGTGGAAGGTCGTCTTCTTCCGGGACCAGCGGCTGGACCACGCGGGCCATGTCGCCTTCGCACGGCGCTTCGGTGAACCCGTGGTCCTGGGACGGCGCGGCGGTGCCTCACCCCCGGACTTCCCGGAGGTGGAGACCACCGCCGACCGGCTGGAGCTGGGCGGCCGCTTCGGGATGGAGCACGAGGAGTGGCTCCAGCGGCGTCGGCACACCCTGCTGCGCGGCTGGCACTGCGACCACGGCGCCCGCATCGACCCGCCGGCGGCGACCGTCCTGCGCGCCGAGACCGTCCCGCCGTACGGCGGCGACACCACCTGGTCCAACCTCGCCGCCGCCTACGCCGGCCTCTCCGCACCCGTGCGCGCGTTCGCCGACGGGCTGCGCGCCGAACACCGCCTCGGCGTCGGCTACCAGCCCCGCCCCGGCGACGACGCGTACCTCCGGCACCTGCTGGACCACCAGGTGGCCTCGGTGCACCCGTTGGTGCGCGTCCACCCGGAGACCGGCGAGCGGGTGCTCTACGTCAACGGCTACTACATCGAGCAGATCGTCGGCGTCTCCCGTCCGGAGAGCGCCGCGCTCCTCGGGATGCTTCTCGAACAGGCCGTACGACCGGAGTACACCGTCCGCTTCCGCTGGGAGCCGGGCAGCGTCGCCTTCTGGGACAACCGCGCCACCATCCACCTCGCGCCCAGCGACAGCGCCCATCTCGGATTCCCCCGCGTCATGCACCGGGTGATG
Source organism: Streptomyces humi (assembly GCF_001005085.2). GTDB lineage: Bacteria > Actinomycetota > Actinomycetes > Streptomycetales > Streptomycetaceae > Streptomyces > Streptomyces humi. Next base: position 4,007 of record NZ_LBMU02000086.1, on the reverse strand, counting down.
CTGCACGGCGAGGTACCGGTCGGCGTGGACGGCGAACCGTCGCAGCCCGTCACCGGCACGCGGCCGCGCCGCTGGTGAGTCAGCCGGCCGCCGCGGGACGCCAGCCCAGCGCCGGGCCCAGGTGGGTCGCGATGTCGGTGAGGATCTGGACGTAGTCCTCGTGCTCGAAGGTGAACGGCAGCGCGAAGGCCACCTCGTCCACCTCGCGGAAACCGGCGTGCGCGTGCAGTCGCGCGGCGATCTCGGCCGACGTCCCGACCAGGTCCGGCGCGAACAGCAGCCGCGCCGGACCCTGCGGGGCCGTGGTGCGGGGCAGCCGCTTGGCCGCGTACGCCTCGTACCGGGCGCGCTGCTCGGGCGTGGCGGAGTCGGTGGGGATCACCACCAGCCCCTGGGAGACCCGGGCCGCCGCGCCGTCGGGGTGGTGGCCCCGGAACGCGGCGATCTGCGAGCGCTGGATCTCCGCGAAGTCGTACGGGCCGTCCGCGCCGTCCGGTCCCTCGGCCTTGACCACACTGCTGGTCAGGAAGTTCATCCCGTGCTCGCCCGCCCAGCGCGCCGAGCCGAGGCTGCCGCCGCCGTACCAGAGGCGGCGTCCGAGACCGGCGGAGTGCGGCTGGACCACGTCGGAGAAGACCTCGAAGCCCTCCACCCCGCTGAAGTCGGTGGCCCGTTCGCCGCGCACGAAGTCCAGCAGCCGCCGCACCCGCTCGTAGCCGAAGTCCTCGCGGTCCGCCGTGTCCGGGTAGAGAGCCTCCCTGACCTGCTCGTAGTGCATGGGCGGACCCACGCTCACACCCGGGTTGAGCCGGCCGCCGGACAGCAGGTCGACGGTCGCCAGGTCCTCGGCGAGCCGCAGCGGGTTCTCCCAGCCCAGCGGGATCACCGCGGTGCCGAGCTCGATACGGCTGGTGCGCTGCGAGGCCGCCGCGAGGACGGCGACGGGCGACGAGATGCCGTACTGGAGGTGGCGGTGGCGCACCCACGCGCTGTCGAAGCCCAGCCGCTCGCCCAGCTCGATGATCTCCAGTGTGGACTCGTGCCCCTTGCCCGGATCCGCGCCGTCGAACAGGCCGATGGTGAGGAAGCCCAGTCTGCGCAGCGGGCGGGGGGTGGACGGCACGGGTCCTCCAACGGTCGTACGTCAGTTCTGCCCCGATTCTGGCACCCGAACATTGCGGGAGTGTGATCAGGCGAGCGGGATGACGATCTCGTCCTCGACCGGCGGGTCCAGTTCCTGCGGGCGGTTGCCGGTGGCGGCGAAGCAGCGCAGCCGCACCGCCTCCGGGGTGACGTCCAGACGCAGGAAGCACTTGAAGAACGGCGGGCTGTAGCTGACCGAGCCAGGCGAGAACAGCTGGGTGTAGATCTTCTTCACCGGGAGCCGGAACCGGGAGCCGCGGTCCGGCCGGCTGCCGGTGCCGAGCAGGGTCGCGACCAGCCGGGCGCGGCGGGTGACCGGAGTGTCCGCGGTGGGGGTGCGGCCGGGCCGGATGCCCAGCCGCTCGGTGATCACGGCCGTGGCCTCCGCCGCGGTGAGGGTGAGGAGGCGGGGGAGCCGCAGCCGGCGGCCGTAGAGCCGGCTGTAGAAGGCGAGCGAGTCACCGCGCAGCGGGTAGCAGCGGAAGTCGTCCTCGGTGACGTTCGCGACCGAGACCCGGGGGATGGTGTGGGTGGCGTGCATGAAGGCACCGCCGCCGCCCGCGACCACGTACTGGATGGTGCGGCCGTCCACGTCGACGGGGTAGCGCTGGTAGTTGTGGATGTCGCCGCCGATCGCCGCGACGTAGTGGTGCGCCGGGTCGCGGACGATGTCGTCCACGGTGCCGCCGCCCTCGATCGGGCACGGGTGGTGTGCGCCGTCCACGTACAACGGGGAGCCGGTGACCAGGATCTTCGGGCGCGGTCCCCGCGACACCTCGCGCAGCCAGGCGCCCTGTTCGGCGTCGATGGTGCCCAGCAGGCCGGTGTCGATGCCGACGATCCGGACCGGTCCGGCGTCGATCGCCCAGTAGGGGCCCGGCTGTACGGCCGTCTGTTCCGGCGTCGCCCGCAACTTCCTTGCCTGCGCGAGCAGTTCCTCGTCCGCCGGGCGTGGCCGGTGCCACAGCAGGGTGCGCCACCAGGCCCGGGTGAGCGGACGGGGCTTCGGTTCGGGGGTGAGGGGCGGGGCGTCGTCGCAGAAGACGCGCATGAACGCGCCGAGGTCCTCGTACCAGTCGTGGTTGCCCGGGATCGCGTAGATCGGCGCCGGGTAGTCCTGGTATGGCCGGAAGAACTTCGGGCCGTAGTCGTCGGTGGTGCCGACCGGGTAGATGACGTCGCTCGTGATCACCGCGAAGTCGGTGCCCTGACTCACCTTCAGAAAGCCCGGCACCACGGCGTACTGGGAGTCGTCGCCCTCGCCCGGGTCGCCGATCACCATGAACGAGAAGCGTTCCCCCTCGTGCCGCCTGATCACCTTGTCGGCGGGTGCCCCGGCGGCCTCCCGCCCGGCCACCCAGCGGCCGCGGGTACGGCCGGTCGGGTCGCCGAACCAGGACGCCAGTACGCCGTTGCGGGCGGCCCACATGGTGCCGGGGTCGAACCAGAACAGCTTCTCGACATGGTCCGGCATCAGCCGGCGGTAGGCACCCCGCTCGGCCTCGCCCCAGCCGGCGCCTTCTGCGGTATCGCGTGAGGAGTCAGACACTCCGGAACCGTAGCAACGATCAACGAAGTGCCGGGGTGCGGGGGTTGGCGCGGCGCGGGCCGGGTCACCACCGCTCGGGGTGCGAAGGGGTGCCGTGGGGCGCCGGGGTGCCCGGCGCGGGGCGGGTCGGGCGGCCGTCCCGGCTCCTGGGAGTGCGGCCGCCGCGCGGGCCCGGCGGCCGGGAGCGGGCCGCCCGGACCGGCGGTGCGGCGTCCTGCTTCGCGGGCTCCCGGCTCCAGTCGCCCTCGCCGAGCACCAGCAGCGGGTCGAACATCACCACCACCCCGGCCAGCAGCAGGAACACCGCCGGGCCCAGCAGCATGGGCAGCAGCAGCGAGGTCGACGACGTGCTCGGCCAGGCGGTGACGGAGGCCGGATGCACCTCGACGCGTACCGCGGCCATCGCGGTGAAGTGCATGCCGGACACCGCGAGGCCCATCACCAGGCTGGCGCCCAGGCTCGCCGTGAAGCCGCGGACGGACACGGCCGCCCAGAGCGCGGCGGTGGCCGCCGCGATCGCGATCAGCACCGAGAGGGCGACCGTGACCCCGTCGTAGTGAACCGCTCCGTCGAGGCGGAGCGCGGACATGCCCAGGTAGTGCATGGCGGCCACGCCGAGCCCGGTGACGACGCCCGCGGCCCCGAGGGTCCCGGCGGTCGCGCCGCGGTAGCCGACCGCGAAGACGCCGATGCCGACCACCACGATCGCCACCGCGAGGCTGAGCAGGGTGAGGCCGGCGTCGTAGTGGATCGTGGTCTCCCGTACGTGGAAGCCGATCATCGCGATGAAGTGCATCGTCCAGATGCCGCAGCCGATGGAGGCGGCCCCGAGCGCGAGCCAGCCGGGCCGCCATGACTGCCCTTGGTGGTAGAGCGACCTGACGATGCAGCGCAGCCCCAGGGCTCCGCCCAGGCAGGCCATCAGATAGGCTGCCACCGGAGTGACCGCGCCGTAGTGGAACCCGTCGATGGTGCCGTGCATATGTGCAACTCCCCCCAGAGTCACGGCCATTGTGGGGCAAGGTACTACGCGCCGGGGGCGTGCGCCGGGAGGTTCGCCAGGACGCCGGCCGTACCTCGGGTGGCACCGTCCGACCCGCCCGTCACAACGACGACTTCCGGCCACGGCGACGGAGCCGAATGGGGCCGACCGAGTTGATAAGGCCGATGAGACCGATGGGGCCGACCGAGCCGATGGGGCCGACGGAGCCGATGGGGCCGATGGGGCCGACCGCCTATAGGGCCGATGGGGCCGATGGGGCCGATGGGGCCGGCGGAGGGGGCGGAAGGGGAGTGGGTGGGAGCGGAAGGGAGG
>NZ_LBMU02000085.1 GCF_001005085.2 Streptomyces humi | reverse complement strand
GGGCCGGTGGGGGGAGGTGTGGGGCGTGGGGTCGCGGTCGGGGGGCGCAGGGCTGTGAGCACGGCCACCGCCGAGGCGGCGGTGTCGCGCAGGAGCGCGCTGAGTTCGGCGGCGGCCGGGATGCGTGCGGCGAGGTCGTCCAGCGGCGCCGGGCCGGTGACGGCGGGCGGGGGCGTGGTGGCCGGGACGGGCGTGGTGGCCAGGACCGGCGTGGTGGCCGGGACCGGCATGGTGGCCGGGACGGGTGTGGTGGCCAGGGCGGGTGTGGCGCCGCGCAGCTCGGTGCGGAGTGCGGTGAGAGCCGGGCCGTCCAGGGACACCAGCGCGCCGTCCAGGTCCAGCCGCACCGGGGGGCGGTGCCGTACGGACGCCGTCGTCGCGGCCGTCTCCTCCCGGGCGGGGGCCGCGGCCGCCACCGGTGCTCCCGCCGTCCACAACGCGGTTGCCACCCGGCGGAGTTGGGCCATCCCCGAGCGGTGCGGGGAGTTGGCGGCGACCGCGAGGTGGTCGCGGTCGCCGAGGACGTCACCGATCAGGGAGGCCAGTTGGCCGGGCCCGGCCTGGACGAAGGCGCGGTGCCCGGCGGCGTACAGGCCCTCGACGAGCTGCCGGAAGCGGACGGGTTGCAGCAGGTGCCGGACGAACAGCTCCCGTACCTCCGACTCGGCGGCCGGGAAGGGTGCCGCGGTGGTGCCGGACCAGACCGGCACGGCCGGCCGGTGCAGCCGGAAGCCCTCGGCGGCCTCCCTGATCGGGGTCAGGTACGGCTCCAGCATCGGCGTGTGGAAGCCGGACCGGAACGGCAGCACCTGGCACAGCACCCCGTCGGCGCGGAAGGCGCGGACGAACTCCGCCACCGCCAGGTCCGGTCCGCAGACCATGGACTGGCCCGGCGCGTTGTCGTGGGAGAGGACGATCCCGGCGTCCGCCCAGTCCTCGCGGAGGGCTGTGACGACACGGTCGGCGGGGGCGCCCACCGCGGCGAACGCGAGACCGGGGACGGTGACCGCGTCCGGGTCGAAGTCCGCCATGAACGCGTCCACCTGGGCCCCCGAGTAGAGCCCGGCGACCGCCATCGCGGTCCACTCGCCGACGCTGTGCCCGGCGACCGCGTCCGGGACCACGCCCATCCGGCGCAACGCCGAGTCGAGGAGCCGCCCCACGCCGACGACACCGAACCCATGACGGCCGACGTCGCCGACCCGCAGCTCCCCGGTGGCGGGCGCGGTGACGGTGGGGAGGCCGAAATGCGTGGCGATGTCGTCGACGCGGGGAGTGAACTCGCCTTCCAGGCCGGGGAAGACGAAGGCCAGCTTGCCGTGGGCGGTGTCGCCGAGCAGGGGGGCGGGCCGGAACCACACGTCGTTGCGGCCCTGCCAGGCGCGGCCCCTGGCGACCGCGCGGCGGGCCAGGGCGAGCCGCTTGGCGGTCGGGTCGACGACGCCCAGCCGCGCCGGTCCGGCCTGGGCGTGCGGGCGGTCGGAGGCGAGACCGGCGGCCAGCACGGCGGAGTCGTCGGCGGCGAGTGCGGCGGCCAGCCGCTCGGGAGTGCCTTCGGCCAGGAGGAGGACGCGCTCGGGCTCGCTGACCCGGGCGGCGGCGACCCTGCCGGGTGCTCCGAGCGGGTCGGTGGCCGGGGCGGGACGTCCGCCCGGTGCCTCTTCGAGCACCACGTGCGCGTTGATGCCGCCGAACCCGAAGGCGTTCACCCCGGCCCTGCGCACCGGCTGCTCCGCGGTGGTCTCCCAGGGGCGGGCCCGGTCCAGGGTGCGGAACCGGGTGGCCGCGAGGGCCGGGTGCGGGTCGTCGCAGTGCAGGGTCGGCAGCAGGGTGGCGTGGTGCAGGGCGAGGGCCGCCTTCACCAGCCCCGCCACTCCGGCGGCCGGCATGGTGTGGCCGATCATCGACTTCACGGAGCCGAGCACCGCGGGTTCGTCGGCGGGCCCGAACACCTCGGCGAGGGTAGCGAGTTCGGCGGTGTCGCCGGCCGGGGTCGCGGTGCCGTGCGCCTCCAGGAGCCCGATGGAGTGCGGGGCGGACGGGTCGAGTCCGGCGGTGTGCCAGGCCTGGCGCACCGCGTGGGCCTGGCCGGCGGGGTCGGGGTTGACGAGTCCCGCGGTCCGGCCGTCACTGGCCACGCCGGTACCGCGGATCACGGCGTAGACCCGGTCGCCGTCCCGCTCGGCGTCGGCGAGGCGTTTGAGCACGACGACGCCGGTGCCCTCGCCGATCAGGATGCCGTCGGCCTCCCGGTGGAAGGGGCGGATGCGCTGGCTCGGGGAGAGCGCGCGCAGCTGCGAGAACACGCTCCACAGGGTGATGTCGTGGCAGTGGTGCACTCCCCCGGCGAGCATCATGTCGCAGCGTCCGGCGGTCAGTTCGGTGACCGCCTGGTCGACGGCGACCAGCGAGGAGGCGCAGGCCGCGTCCACGGTGTACGCGGGGCCGCGCAGGTCGAGGCGGTTGGCGATCCGGGAGGCGGCGAGGTTGGGCACCAGGCCGATCGCGGACTCGGGGCTCGCGGGGCCCAGCCGCTCGGTGAACGCCTCCCGGACCCGGGCGAGTTGACCGGGGGTGAGGTCCGGCACCAACTCCCCGAGCGTGCGCACGAGTTGGCCCGCCGTCCGGACTCGCTGGTCGAGCCGGACCAGGCCGGGCGTGAGATAGCCGCCCCGGCCCAGCACCACACCGATCCGGTGCCGCTCGGGCAGCCGGTCCGCGCCGCCCGCGTCGGCGATCGCGGCGGCGGCCACGTCCAGGGCGATCAGCTGGTCGGGTTCGGCTCCGGCGACGGAGTTCGGCATGATCCCGTACCGGGTGACCTCCACCTCGGCCAGGCCGTCGACGAAGCCGCCCCTCCGGCAGTACACCTCGTCGGGCACGGCCGGCCCGGCCGCCGAGCCGGGCCGGTAGTAGTCCGCGTCCCAGCGCCCGGCCGGCACCTCCGTGATGGCGTCCGTGCCGTTCACCAGGTTCCGCCAGTACGCGTCGAGGCCCGCGGCGCCCGGCAGCAGCACCGCCATCCCCACGATCGCGACCGGTGTCCGCCCGCCCGCACCCGTCCCCACCGGCCCGCGACGGCCGTCGTCCGGCTTCCCGCTGTCGTCGGTCATCTCACCAGCCCGACACGGTGTAGACGACGGCCCGTGTGGAAGGCTCGCCCCACGCGAGCTCGCGCAGCAGCGCGGCGGTGCCCTCCTCGGGGTCGATCAGCCGCACCCCGCGCCGCGCGTACTCCCGGCCCAGTTCGGGGCTGACCATGCCGGTGTGGCCGCCGACGGGCGCCCACGGACCCCAGTGCACGGTCAGCGCCCGGTTGCCGGTGCGCTCCGCCCAGCCGGCGCCAAGGCTCTCCAGCGCGTCGTTGGCGGCGGCGTAGTCGGCCTGGCCGCGGTTGCCGAGGACGGCGGAGACACTGCCGAACAGGACCGCGAACCCGGGCCCTGCGGGGAGTTCCGCCAGGGCGGCGAGGAGCGTGGCGGCGCCCGTGGTCTTCGTGCCGTACACCCGCTGGAAGGACTCCGGGGTCTTCTCCGCGATCAACCGGTCCTCGATCACCCCGGCCGCGAAGACGACCCCGTCGAGTCGGCCGTGGTCGGCGTGGATCTCCTTGACTGCCTGGAGGGCGGCGTCCCGGTCCCGGAAGTCGACGGCGTGGTAGCGGACCTCGCTGCCGAGCGCGGCGAGTTCGTCGAGGGTTGCGGTGATCTCCCGCTGGGCGAGCAGCAGTTCGGCCTCCCGGTTGACGTCGGCGGGTGTCACACCGCCCCGCGCGGCGAGGGCCGCGCGGAGTTCGGCGGGGGTGCGGGCGGCGGCGGTGTCCGGGGCCTCGGGGCCGGTCGGCGCGGGTGTCCGGCCGAGCAGTTCGAGGCGGCAGCGGCAGGCGGTGGCGAGAGCGGCCGCGAACTTCGCGGTGATGCCCCGGGCCCCGCCGACCAGCAGCACCACGGAGTCCCGGTCGAGGCCGAGCGCGGCGGCCTCCGCGGCCCCCTCCGCGGCCGGTCCGGCCCCGGTGGTGCCGAGCGCGCCCAGCGGCACCTCGACCGGTTCGAGTCCGTACCGGCCGGCGGCCGTGCACAGTACGACGGGGGCCGGGCCGGGGGCGAGCAGTTCGGCGAGCAGCGCGTCGGCGACCGCGGCGGGCGCGGTGTCCTCCAGGGTCACGACCCGGGCGACGGTGTCCGGGTACTCCCGGGCGACGGTGCGGAACAGCCCGTGCAGTCCGGCCGAGCGAGCCGCGTCGTCGCCGTCGGCGGGCCGGGCGGCGAGCAGCCAGCGCGGGCCGCGGGCGAGGGCCGCGCGCAGCACGGGGAAGGCGTCCGGCAGGACGGGGGTGTCGCCGCCGGGCAGCGCGGCCAGGTACAGCACGCCGTCCAGGGGTCCGTCGGCGTCGTCGAGCAGGTGACCGGCGGCGAGGGAGATGGTCTCGGCGCCGTACTCGGCGAGCCGTTGGGCCACCTGTCCGCCGTCACCGAGCACGGCGAACCGGCGGCCGCCCAGGACGGCGGCGGGATCGACAGCGTCGTCCGGTTCCGCGAGCGCGACCGGCCGCACCACGAACCGCTTCGGCGCCTCGCCGGCCGGGATGTCGTCGAAGACCGCGGCGCCGCCGGAGGGCCCGGCACGTTCCGCCGACCGGCCCGAGGGGTCCGTCCCGAGAGCCACGACCGCCGCCGCGCCGACGCCAGGGGCGACCACGGCCGTCGCCGTACCGGCACCAGCACCCACACCGGCACCGGCGCCGCCAAGCGCACCCGCACCCGCACTGTCCGTCGCACCGACACCGACACCGCCCGCCCCGCCGACACCGGGGTTGTTCCTCGCCGTGCCGACCCTGGCCTTCAGCCATCCTGTCACCGCCGCCGCGGTGCGGGCCTTGGCCAGCTCCTCCAACTCGCTGTCCTCCAGGGCCCGGGCCGCGCCCGCGATCCCGAGCCGCTTCGCCAGCTCCCCGGCGATCTCGGCCCGTTTGATCGAGTCGATGCTCAGATCCGCCTCCAGGTCGAGATCGGGCTCGATCATGTCGACGGGGTAGCCGGTGCGCTCGCTGATGATCTCCAGCACCACCCGCTCGACCTCGGCCGGTTCCCCGGCCGGCTCCCCGGGCGCGGCTTCGAGCTCGGCGGGGGCGGGCGCCGTCCGCGGTTCGGGGGCGACCACCTCGGCGGGCGGCGGCAGCACCGGCCCGGGGGCCGCGGGCGCCTGTGCCGCCCCGAAGTAGGTGAGCAGCACATCGCGCTGGGCGGCGATCATCTCCCGGCTGGTGCGCAGGTATTCGGAGATCAGCGCGTCCCGGTCGACCGGGGTGCCGTGCGGCTGGTTCGTCGTCACAGTCGTCGTCTCCACGACTCGTCGGGCCGGCGCCAGGGCACCGGGCAGCAGGTCTCCGTCGGCGGTGCGCACCAGCTGCCCGTCGACCGTCCAGCCGGGCCGCCGGGGCGCCGGGGTCCGCAGCGCGTCCACGGCGTCGCGGCCGCGCAGCAGCCATGCGGTGCGCACCGGTACCCCGGCCACCGCCAGCCGGGCGAACGCGTCGAGCCAGCCGGGCAGTCCGCTGTCGGCGCGGGGCTCGCAGGCCACGGTGGTGTGCGGCCGGTCGCCGAGGATCTGTCCCACCAGCCGGGTCAGCACGGTCCCGGGGCCGGCCTCGACGAAGACGCGGGCGCCGGCCTCGTACATCGCCTCGATCTGGCCGGCGAAGGCGACGGGTGAGCCGATCTGGGCGGCGAGTCCGGCCCGTACGGCGTCGGCGTCCGGCGGGTAGGGGGCCGCCGTGCGATTGGACCAGACGGGGAACTCGGGCGGTCGTACGGCGTGTTCGGCGAGGGCCTCGGCGAACCGGTCCCCGGCCGTGGCCACCACGGGGCTGTGGAAGGCGCAGGCGACGGGGATGCGCTTGGCCCCGAGGCCGTGCTCGCGCAACAGCCTCACGGCTTCGGTCACATCCGGAGTGGGACCCGAAATGACTGTCTGCTGAGGCGAGTTGTGGTTGGCGAGGACGACCGGGTCCGGCGCCCCGGTGGTCCGCAGCGCCCGCTCGACGTCCCGCGCTCCGGCGGCGACGGCTGCCATGGTGCCCGGTTCGTCACCCGCGGCGGCCAGGATCGCCGCCGCGCGTTCGGCGCTGAGTTCCAGGAGGGTCTCGGGGGTGAGGGCACCGGCCGCGGCGAGGGCGACGAGTTCGCCGTAGCTGTGTCCGGCGGCCATGTCGGGGCGGACCCCTGCCGCCGTGAGCAGGGCGTGCGCGACCAGGCCGGTGATGCCGAGGGCGGGCTGGGCGGCGCGGGTGTCGGTGAGGGCGGCCCGGTGGCGCTCACGGGCTTCGTCGCCGAAGGCGGCGGGCGGGTACAGGGCGTCGGCGTGGGCGCGGCCCAGCCGGAGGTAGTGCTGGAGTTCGGGGAAGGCGACGAGGACGTCGGCGAGCATCCCGGGGCGCTGGCTGCCCTGGCCGGGGAAGAGGAAGGCGACCTTCCCGCGGTCGTCGTCGGGTCCGTCGGCCAGGTGGACCCCGGCACGCGGGTCTTGCTCCCCTGCCAGCACCTTCCGCAGTTGCCGGGCGAGTCCCGGCACGTCGGTGGCGACCACCGCCGCCCTCACCGGTTCGTGCGCGGTGTCCGAGCGGCGGGCGGCCGCCAACGCCAGGTCCCGCAACCGCCGGCCCCCGGTCTCGGCGGCCTTCAGGATCTCCTCGACGCCCCGCCGGGCGGCCCGCTCGTCCCGCCCCCGGAACAGGAACAGCTCGGCGGGCCAGGCGTCCAGGCCCTGCTCGGGCGGTACGGGGCTGTCGTACGCGCCGATCACCACGTGGAAGTTGGTGCCGCCGAAGCCGAAGGCGCTGACACCGGCGACCCGTTCGGCGGCCGGGGCCGCCCAGGGCCGGGCCTCGGTGTGGAAGGCGAACGGGCTGGCGTCCTCCTGCCAGGCCGCGTTGGGCCGCTCCAGGTGCAGGGTGGGCGGTTTGACACCGGTGTGCAGAGCCAGGGTGGTCTTGATCAGGCCCGCGAGTCCGGCGGCGCACTTGGTGTGCCCGATCTGCGACTTGACCGACCCCAGCGCACAGCCACCCGTCTCCGCGCCCGCCTCCGCGAACACCTCGCTGAGGATGGTCAGTTCGGTGCGGTCGCCGACCACGGTCCCGGTGCCGTGCGCCTCGACCAGACCGACCCGCGCCGGGGATATCCCGGCGTTGCGGTACGCGCGCAGCAGGGCGGCCCGCTGGCCCTCGGGACGGGGCGCGGTCAGGCCGAGGGAACGGCCGTCGCTGGACGAGCCGAGTCCCTTGATCACGCCGTAGATCCGGTCGCCGTCGCGTTCGGCGTCGGCCAGCCGCTTGAGGACGACGCATGCCACGCCCTCGCCGAGGGCGATGCCGTCGGCGGAGCCGTCGAAGGCGCGGGAGCGGCCGGTCGGGGACAGGGCGTGGACCGAGGAGAACAGCACGTAGTCGTTGATGCCGTTGTGCAGGTCCGCGCCGCCGCACAGCACGACGTCGCTGGTACCGGCGGTGAGTTCCTTGCAAGCGACGTCGACGGCGGCCAGCGAGGAGGCGCAGGCGGCGTCGACGGTGTAGTTGGCGCCGCCGAGGTCGAGCCGGTTGGCGATCCGTCCCGAGATGACGTTGGCGAGCATGCCGGGGAAGGAGTCCTCGGTGAGTCCGGGCAGCTGGTCCGCCAGCCCCTCGGGCACCCTGCCGTAGTACGAGGGCAGGACGGCGCGCAGGGTGGCCGCGTTGGAGAGGTCGCTGCCCGCCTCGGCGCCGAACACGACAGAGGTCCGGGAGCGGTCGAACCGCCGCCCCCGCTCGCCGTATCCGGCGTCCTCCAGGGCCCGTGCGGCTGCCTCCAGGGCGAGCAACTGCACGGGCTCTATGTGGCCGAGGGAGGCGGGCGGGATGCCGTAGCCCAGTGGGTCGAACGGGATGGGCGGCAGGAAGCCGCCCCATTTCGAGGTGGTGCTGCCGTCGGCGTGGTGGACGGCCGGGTCCCAGCGCTCCGGGGGAACCTCGGTGACCGCGTCGTGTCCGGCGACCACGTTCGCCCAGAAGGCGGCGAGGTCGGGAGCCTGCGGGAACATGCAGGCCATGCCGACGACGGCGACGTCCAGCGGGGCGGGCGCGGGAGGTTCGGGTTCCCGTTCGGGCGCCGGCCGTCGGGCCAGGAGGCCGGCCGCGCCGTCGGTCACCGCGTGGTGCAGGGCCGCGAGCGTGGTCGTCTCCGAACGCAGCACGGCGACCGCTCCGGCCATGAACATCCCGTCGTTGAGCTGACGTCGCTCGTCGACGGGTGTCAACTCGCCGCTCTCGGCGCGGTCGACGCCTTTGCTGGCGATGCGCAGCCGGCCGACGTTCAGCCGCTCCAGCTCTTCCCACACCTGCCGGTCCGGTGCCCCATCGGCCCTCAACTCGGCCTCTCTCTTGTGGTAGTTGAGGGTGAAGGGGCTGGGCACACAGCGGGTGGCATGGCCGGGCGCGGTCTCCAGGAGCGCGGTCGAGGCGGCTGCCATGACCTGGCGCTGGAAGAGGGGCCGGATCGCGCCCCGGTGCACCGCCTCCTCGGTGAAGAGGTAGGCGGTGCCCATGAGCAGGCCGACGGCGGCGCCCCTGGCGGTCAGCGGCGCGGCAAGGGCGGCGACCATCGCGGCGGAGCGTTCGTCGTGGACACCGCCCGCGAAGAACACCTCCAGTCCCTCGGCGTCCGGGAAGTCCTCCAGTACGGCGAGCTGCGCCTCCCAGAGCGGGAAGCTCGCCCGTGGGCCGACGTGGCCGCCGCACTCGGAGCCCTCGAACACGAACTTCCGGGCCCCGGCCTCCAGGAACTGCCGCAGCAGCCCCGGCGAGGGCACGTGCAGGAAGGTGCTGATCCCGGCCCGTTCCAGCGCCTGCGCCTGGGCGGGCCGGCCGCCCGCGACGATCGCGTGGCTGGGCCGCAGCTCCCGTACGGCTTCGAGCTGGGCGTTCCTGAGTTCCTCGGGCGCGAACCCGAGCACGCCGACGCCCCAGGGTCTGCCGTCCAGTGCCGCCTTGGCCTCGGTCAGCAGCTCCCGGGTGCGGGCGCCGTCCGCGAGGGCCAGCGCCAGGAAGGGCAGCGCCCCGTCGGCGGCGACGGCCGCGGCGAAGTCGGCCCGGTCGCTCACCCTGGTCATCGGGCCCTGGGCGACGGGCAGCCGGGTGCCGAGGGCGCGGCTCATCGCGGAGGTCCCGGGTCGCAGGGCCGCCGCCGCGGCGGCGCCGTCACTCCGGATCGCCGCCCGCAACTCCCTGATCGTGCGCGGTACATCACCCCAGCACTCGGCGAAGCGCGCGGCGAGGAAGCCGTCCTGGCCCACCGGCAGCAGCCGCCCGCGCGGGTCGTCGGCCCCGAGCAGCGCCGCGACCGCGGCCGGGTCGTCGGCGGGCGGGCGTACGACGTCCGGACCGCGCCGGTGCAGGACGCGATGCCCGGCCACGAGCACCGTCTCGGAGCCGTCCAGGGAGCGCAGCGCGGCCGCGGTCGCCTCGGGCAGCCGGGACTCGGCCAGCAGGGCGAGTTGGCTGTCCAGGACGACCCCGGCCGCGCCGCCGGCCACCGCGGCCGCCGCGGTGCGCGGTCCGATGCCCCCGCAGGCCCATACCGGCACGTCCAGGTCCGATTGCCCGAGCAGTTGTTGGAGGAGGACGAACGTGCTCAGCGTGCCGACCCGGCCGCCGCTCTCGCTGCCCCGGGCGATCAGTCCACGGGCGCCGGCCTCGACCGCAGCGCGTGCCGCGGCCAGGTCGGTGACCTCGGCCAGCACCCGGCTGCGCGGGGCGAGTTCGGCGACGCGCCAGGGAGCGTCGCCGGCCAGGACCACCGTGTCGGGGGCGGGGTCCAGATCGTCCGGGGTGAGCGCGCAGCCCGCGGGCACCCGCACGCCGTACGGTCCCGGCGCGGCCCGGGTCAGCCGGGCCAGCGCCTCCCGGGTTCTTCGGTCACCGCGCCCCAGGTCGAGGACGCCGAGTGCGCCGGCGGCGCAGACCGCGGTGGCGAGCCGGGCGTCGGGTTCTCCGAAAGGGGTGACACAGATGATCAGGTCGACGGCACGCACAGGGGACGTCATGATGCTCCGAATAATCGGGAGGACAGCACGGTGGGGGACTTGTGCGGCGGAGAGGTCCGGGTGAGGCCACCGGAAACTAGCGAGTTCATTACTCGCGGGTCAATAACAGGGCGGCCTTATCACGTCGGGTAGCATTGATTCGGCCAGCCGGGGAAATTCACCGCAAGAGCCGAAAATCCGAGCAATCCGATTCGGATCAGGGCCCGTCCGCCCCTGGAAGCACCGGCGCCACACCGCCACAAGCCCGTCAAAGCACCCCGGCCATTCACCCCGCACTCACCCTGGCGCAACACGCCGTGCGATGGCGCCGAGCTCTGTAAATTCGGGATGACTTCGGTCCGCTGGCTCGATCGTGGCACACCGGAAACGCGCACCGAACAGCCCTGCACGAACCTTGCACCAAGCCTGACAAAAACCTGTCGCCAACTGTATTACTTGAAATGAAACGCGCGTTGGGAAAAATTCTCGTAAACCCTTGAATCAAGCGGCCGGCGAGCGAGCGCTCACCGGCCGCCTGTTGACGGGGATTCAGTGGTGGGCGGCCTCCACGCGGGCACTGGTGCGCAGCCGCAGGTCGCCCGAGGAGGCACCGATCCAGACGGTGCGCCGTCCGGTGCCGAGGGTCCAGCGGTTCCGCCGCGCGTCCCACGACGACAGGGTGCGCGGAGCGACCCGCACGGTCACCCGGCGCCGCTCCCCCGCCGGCAGCACCAGCCGCCGGTAACCGCCCAACACCCGCACCGCCTGGTCGACTCGGAGGTCGGGTGAGCGTCCGACGTAGACCTGCGGGACGTCGACCCCGGTCCGGCGGCCGGTGTTGCGCACGGTGAACGTCACCTCCAGGCCCTCGCGTGTCCAGCGCGCCCTCGGATCGGAATAGGCGAAGGAGGTGTACGACAGGCCGTGCCCGAAGGGGAACAGGGGCCGCTCGCCCTGGGCGTCGTACCAGCGATAGCCGACGTGGATGCCCTCCGAGTACTCCTCGGTGCCGTCGACACCGGGGTAGCGGCGCGGGTCGCCGGCGACCGGGTGGTGGTCGTCGTCGACCGGGAAGGACTGGGTGAGGCGTCCGCCGGGATCGCTGTCGCCGAACAGGACGGCGGCGGTGGCGGCGGCGCCCTCCTGGCCGGGGTAGTACATCTGGAGCACCGCGCCGGTGTCCGCGAGCCACGGCATCGACGTGGACGACGAGGTGTTGAGGACGACCGTGGTGCGCGGGTTGGCCGCGGCCACCGCGCGGATCAGCTGTTCCTGGTGGCCGGGCAGGGCGAGGGTGGTGCGGTCCAGGCCCTCGGTGGCGTCCTCGTAGGCGAACAGCACGACATGGCGGGCGGCACGGGCCGCGCGCACGGCCTCGGTGACGTCCTGGGCGCGGGTGGCACCGGTGATCCGGCGCAGCCGGAACAGCAGGCCGGCGTCGCCGCCGCTCGCCGAGATCCTCAACGTATGGGCACCCGCCCCGAGTTGCAGCGTCCGGCGGCGGACGCCCAGGCCGTCGGGGGCTGTGGCGATCAGTCCACCGGAGAAGTACTCGCCGTACCCGGCCGCGAGCGGGAAGAGTTCCACGCCGTCCAGCAGGACCGTGGGTCGGGCGGTGGGCGCGGACGAGAAGTGCAGGACGAAGGTCCACTCGTCGTCCTCGGCGACGGTGAGGGTGCCGTCGTACTGCCAGGTCTGCCCGGCGGCCACCCGCAGGCCCTCGCTCTCGAAGGCCGGGGTGAGCGCGGAGCCCGGGATCGCCTTGCCGAACAGGTCCTCGCCGAGGGCATGGGTGACGGTGCCGCGGGCCCTGGCCCGGATGGCGTCGAGGGGGCTCTCGGCGTGGTCGGGGACGACGTGGGCGCTGCCGCCGCCGCTGACGAAGGGGAGGCTGCCGGTCGGCCCGACCACCGCGACACCGCCGCCGTCCAGCGGGAGGGCGCCGTGCGCGTTCCGCAGCAGGGTCGCACCGGCCTTGGCGACCTCCAGGGCCACCGCCGCGCCCGCCGCCGCGTCACGGTCGGGCCGGGGCGGGGCGCTGCCGTCGAGGAGGCCGAAGCGGTCCATCACGGAGAGGATCCGCCGCACCGCCCGGTCGACGTACTCCTCCCCCACGCTCCCGTTCCGCACGGCCGACTTGAGGGCGGTACCGAAGTAGGTGCCGTCGGGCATCTCCATGTCCAGACCGGCGGTGATCGCCGCGACGGTGCTGTGCGCGGCGAACCAGTCGGTCATCACCCAGCCCTCGAAACCCCACCGGTCGCGCAGGACATCGGTGAGGAGGGTCCTGTTCTCGCAGGCGAAGGTGCCGTTGACCTTGTTGTAGGCGCCCATGACGGCGCCGGTACCGGCGGTCACCGCCGCCTCGAATCCCCGCAGTTCGATCTCGTGCATGGTCTGCTCGCCGGCCCGCACGTCGATCGAGTTGCGGTCCTGCTCCTGGTTGTTGAGGGCGAAGTGCTTGACGGTCGCGATCAGGCCCTCGTCCTGGATGCCCCCGATCTCGGCGGCGACCACGTCGGAGGCGAGCAGCGGATCCTCGCTGAACGTCTCGAAGTTGCGGCCCGCGTACGGGGTGCGGATGACGTTGACCATCGGGGAGAGCAGCACGTCCTGGCCGAGGGCGCGCCCCTCACGGCCTATCACCCGGCCGTAACGGCGGGCGAGTTCGGGGTCGAAGGCGGAGGCGAGCAGGACGGGGGCGGGCAGGGCGGTGGCGTGCCGGGTGACCCGGACGCCGGCCGGGCCGTCGGCGAGCCTGAGCGGCGGGATGCCGAGCCGCGAGACGCCGGGCAGGTAGCCGGCCTGGCCGAGCGAGGCCGGGTCGGTCCCGCCGTGCAGCAGGGAGATCTTCTCGTCGAGGGTGAGCCTGGTGAGCAGGCCCTCGACACGGCGGCCGGCGCCGGTGCCGGGTCTGCCGGCCGCGACGGCGGACGTGAGGGGAGCGAGTCCTCCGGTGGCCGCCGCTGCGACCGCGACGGCGGACGTTATGAGGCGCAGGGTGGATCGTCGGGAGACGGTTTCGGACATGATCCGTCACTCCTTCGGTGTGCGGGCACGACGATGTGGACCGCGAGCCGCGCCCGGGCGCCGCCCGGACCGCGTTCGGCCTGTGAACGCGGCACCCGCCGCACGACCTTGACGACCCGCCGACCGCACCACCGGCGCGTCGGAAACGTAGATCCGGAGGTGACTCGTGTCAACGATCTGAACAAGAACCGCCCCGAAGCCGCCAAGACCCGAACGCGGTGCACCAGTTGACAGCACCGCCGAACCCACTCACCCACCGGACGAGCCCGACCCACCGACCAGAGGGACCAACTCACCCACCAGAGAAACCCTGCGCACCGATGCTGTGGGCCAACTCATCGACCAGGCAGGTGGACTCGTCGGCCCAGGTGGGTGGGCACGTCAGCCGAGCAGGCTTGTCGCTCCGGTCAGGGTGGCCGTGACGGCCTGCGGTACGGAGCGAAGGACGTCGTCGGCCGTCGTCGCGAGCGGGGTCGCCGGGGCGGTGTGTTCCGTGATGCCGACGGGTGTGGGCGGGACGACGGTGACGGGGCGGTCGGGGGCCCCGGCCTGCGCGACCCGCGTGCTGTACGGCTGCTCCGACCCGCCGGACGCCTCCCGTCCCGGAGCCGGGCGCGCGGGCGTCCCGGACGGCTGGTCCGGTTCCGCCGGGGGCGTCGCGGAGGGCGTGGCCCGGGGCGCCCCCGCCGGGTCGCCGCTCGCCGACTGGAGGTCCCAGCGCTGCGCGAACGAGCCGTCGCGCCGGGCCACCACCACCCGGGCGGCGTCCACGGCCAGCGCGAGGTCCCTGCGCCAGCGGAGCAGGAGCTCCCCGCGCACCGTCAGGTCGTACGACACCTCTCCCGCGTGCACCAGACAGCCGGCGACCACGACACCGCGCGCGGCCGGGTCGGCGACCAGGCAGAGGGTCGGGTCGACCGCGCTGCGCAGCATGCCGTCGTCCTGGTACGACCACTGCTGGGAGCCGGCGTCGGAACATGTGCCGAGCCGCGGTTCGGCGCCCGCCCGCACCCGTCCGCCGCGCACGTCGACGCAGAGCCCGCTGTCCAGGCTGCGCAGTCTGCCGTGCGCCACCTCCACCGGCTCCCCCACGGAGGCCGGCGACGGGGAGGCCCCGGCGGACGGATCGGCGGCGGGGCCGGAGCGGGTGGTGCCGAAGCCGGGGGCGCCCCAGGTGGTGGCACCGGGGTGCGGGACACCGTTGTCGTCGGACCAGCTCCTGGCCGCCAGCACGGTGGCGAGCAGCACGAGGGAGACCAGGCCGACGCCGAGGGCCAGCGCCTTGCGCCGGCCGCCCTCGGACACGGTGCGGTGCCGTCCGCCGGACGCGGCCGGCTGCCCCGGTCCGGCGCCGGCACCGGCTCCGGCACCGGTCGGCCACGCCTCGACGGCGGCACCGCGGCCGGGCCGCGTGTCGAGGTAGCGGCGCGCGCCCCAGCCGAGCACGGTCTCGGCGAGCAGGTGTTCAAGACCGCCGTCGAAATGGCTGAGCTGTTCGGCGGCGTACCGGCAGTACCGGCACTCCGTGAGATGCCGCTGCACATCGGGGAGCAGCGAGCCGCCCCGGCGCATGGGGACGTCGAGGAGACGGTTGTAGAAGCGGCATTCCTTCGAGGGCGCGAGTTCCCGGTGGGCGCGCACCAGGCCCGTCCTGAATTGCTCGCGGGCCTGGTCCAGAGCGGCTGTCGCGGTACCGGTGTCGACACCCAGCAGACCAGCGGGTATGTTTATGGGTTCTGCTTCGACCTCGGTGTGCCACAGAAGGCATTGCGAGGCTCCCGGAAGTGCCTGGAAAGCACGCTCCGCGAGTTGCCGCCTTTCCGGGGTCCCGGGTCTCGCGGCGCCGAGTCCACGGCCGCCGGTCGTTTTGCGCAGTTCCGGCACGACCACGGAAATGGCTTCGTCTGCGGCCCAAGCGCGGACCGTCTCCCGTACGGCCACGAGCAGCTGCGGGCGCAGGGCGCCGCCGACCGCGCCGCCGGCGAGCCGGCCGAGGACCCGTTCGAACGCGGCACTGGCGACCAGTTGCGCGGCGGGCGTGGCGGAGGCGAGACAGACGATGGCGTACTCGCAGGTGGCGCGCCAGTGCCGGGCCAGCAGCAGGGCGACGGCATGATGCCGGGCGGCGGGCTCCGCGGCGAGTTCGGCGACGAGATCGCGGTCGGACTCCCCCGGAGTCGAACCGGGGCGAGGCGGGTAAGGCGGCCGTGGGGGGTAGGGGGATTGCACTGAACCATTTCCTTCCGAGCCGCAGGACGGCATGCGAAATGGCGCCCTGACGGAATGCAGTGCCTGATTGGTGCGTACCTTTTGGAGCCCATAAGGACCGGCCGTTCGACCCGTACCGGCCTCTGGACCCTCCCGCGCGGAGGCTCACCTTCGCACACGCCCCTCACAGGAAACAAGAAGTCAGGATGACCGAAGTTCAAAGTCGAGGGAATTCAGATAAGTTACCGGCGGTATCCGCGCCCTAAGGTCATTCAGCGGCCGCGCAGGTTCAACTTGTGTGCGTCAAGAACCCGATGAGACACGAAATCTTCAACTCTCGGCACGCGTACTCGAAGCCGACGGACGCCCGCGTTCCACAGCCGTCTCCCATGTTTCTCTCGGCCCGCTCTCATCCCGGTGCACCACCATGTGCCGCATGATCGCCCCCCACTCCCCGTCACCTTCCCCCGTCCCCGCGTCCGCCCGGCCGGTGCGCAAGGCCGTCGTGCCGGCCGCCGGGCTCGGCACCCGGTTCCTGCCCGCCACCAAGGCGACACCGAAGGAGATGCTGCCGGTCGTCGACAAGCCGGCCATCCAGTACGTCGTCGAGGAGGCGGCCAAGGCCGGGCTCGACGACATCCTGATGGTGACCGGGCGGCACAAGCGGGCCATCGAGGACCACTTCGACCATGCCTTCGAGCTGGAGCAGGCGCTGGCCGCCAAGGGCGACACCGTGCGCCTGGACGCCGTGCGCGACCCGGCCCGGCTCGCCGACATCCACCACATCCGGCAGGGCGACCCGCTGGGCCTCGGCCACGCGGTGCTGTGCGCCAGGCACCACGTGGGCGACCAGCCCTTCGCGGTGCTCCTCGGCGACGACCTGATCGACGCCCGCGAGACCCTGCTCAGCAGGATGCTGGACGTCCGCGACCGCTACCAGGGCAGTGTCGTGGCATTGATGGAGGTCGACCCGTCACAGGTCCACCTCTACGGCTGCGCCGCCGTCGAGGCCACCGGCGAGGACGGGGTGGTCAGGGTGACCGGGCTGGTGGAGAAGCCGGCCCAGGAGCACGCGCCGAGCAACTACGCGGTCATCGGCCGCTACGTCCTCGACCCGCGGGTCTTCGACGTCCTGGAGCGGACCGCGCCCGGCCGGGGCGGCGAGATCCAGCTGACCGACGCGCTCCAGGAGCTGGCCGCGGGCGGCACCGTGCACGGGGTGGTCTTCGACGGACTGCGCTACGACACCGGCGACAAGGGGGACTACCTGCGCACGGTGGTCCGGCTGGCGTGTGAACGGCCGGACCTGGGGCCCGAGTTCACGGCCTGGCTGCGGGAGTTCGTGGCGGCCCTGCCGGAGGAGGAAGGGGCCGGGCGGGAAGAGAGCCGCGCCGCCTGAGCGGCCCACGCAAGGGGCCGGGCGAGGATCCGCCGCCCCTCACCCCGTCCGGCGTCCCGCGGATCGCCTCAGTTGTTCGGGCGCAGCGTCCAGACGACCGTCATCTCGCCCGTCACCGCGCCGTCCTCGCGCGTGATGGCCACGGCGACCGGGAACTCGGGCCGCTTGCCCGCGTCGAGTTCGGCGACGACGTCGGCGACCGGGCGGCCCAGGGTCGCGGTGGCCGTGACCGGACCGAGGGCGACCTTCTTGTAGGCGATCTCGGCGCTGACCGCGAGCGGCACGGCACGGGAGAGCTGGTCGCCGAAGGCGGCGAGGACGATCGCCCCGCTCGCGGACTCGGCGAGGGTGAACATCGCCCCCGCGTGCGGGCCGCCGATGTGGTTGTGGAAGTCGCCCTGGTCCGGGAGCGCCAGCACGGCCCGCTCCGGAGTCGTCTCCAGGTACTCCAGGTTGAGGGTCCGCACCATCGGGACCGTGGCGGCGAGCATCTCGCCGATCGACATCTGGTCTGCGCTCATGACGGCCATGTTACTCACGGGTAGCCGAGCCTGACCAGAGCCGGTGCCCCGCGGAAGCCCGACACCGGTCCGGCGAACCCGTACCCCACCCGCCGGGCCGGTGTTTCGGTACGCCCCCGCCGAGGTCCGGTGACCGAATCGTGTCCTGGGCGGGACTAGGGTTACGAGCCATGTGGCCAGAACAGCAGCCGCCAGGGGGCGAGCAGAACCCGCAGCAGAACCCGTACCAGCAACCGGGTTACCAGCAGCCGAATCCGTACCAGCAGCCCGGCTACCAGCAGTACCCGCAGCCGGGCGGGTACGGGCAGCAGCCGCAGTGGGGTCCCCCGGGGCCCGCCGGCACGCCGCAGGCACCGCAGGGCGGGGGCGGCGGCAACCGCACGAAGGTGGTCGCGATCGTGGCGGCCGCGGCCGTCGTGGTGGCGGCCGGCGTGACCGGTTTCCTGGTGCTCGGCGGCAAGAAGGACGACAGGGCGGACGACGGGAAGAACCAGGGGACCAGCCAGTCGCCGACGCCTTCGCATGCCGCGTCCGCCTCGTCCTCGGCCTCGGCCGACGACAACCCGCGCGGTGACGACAGCGGCGAGAAGCCGACGGTCGCGGGCTGGAAGACCGTCGTGAACCCCAAGTGGGGCACGGCCTTCGACGTGCCGGCCGACTGGGAGGTGCTCACCTCTGGCACGTCCGTCGGCTTCGAGGACAAGGCGGGCAAGCCGATCATCACGATGTCGGCGCCCGCCCAGTACAAGTCCAAGTGGTGCACGAGCGACGACGACAAGGACGGCAGGTCCGAGGACACCGCGCTCGCGGCGGTCGGCACCAAGGGCGAGAGCGGCGCGAAGACCCCGGGCGACGCGGCCGTCCGCGAGGTTCCCTGGTGGGTGTACGGCGGCTACACGTATCCGGACAAGAAGAGCATCGGCTACGACAAGAAGGCCACCGCCTACACCACCGCCTCGGGCCTCAAGGGCGCCTACGCGTGGGCCCGTTCGACCAACACCCCGGACAAGGGCAAGTGCGCGAGCGACGGCAAGGCGATCACGTTCGGCTTCGAGAACTCGGCCGGGGACCTGGTGTCCTGGGACTTCTACGGCGCCAAGGGCGTGAACGGCGAGGTCCCGACCGCGACGATCATGAAGATCCTCAGCACGGTCCGGCTGCACGGCACCCCGACGGGGGGCTGACCGGATCAGGGGCTTGACGGCCGGCACACGGTTTGGCAAGCCCGGTCCCGGCCGGGGATAGTCAGGCGGTGACCTCCACCTCCGACTCCCCCGGCAGCCCCGCCCGCCTGCGCAGACCCGCCTGGGCGGGCCGCAACTACAGTCTGCTGACCGCGGCGGCGATCGTGACGAGCCTGGGTGCCAACGGCTCGCTGATCGCCGCCGCGTTCGCGGTGCTGGACGCGGGCGGTGACGCCGGGGACGTCGGCCTGGTGGCCGCCGCCCGCACCCTCCCGCTGGTGTTGTTCCTGCTCGTCGGCGGCGCGGTGGCGGACCGTTTCCCCCGCCACCGCGTGATGGTCGCGGCCAACACCCTGAACTTCCTCTCCCAGGGCGCCTTCGCCGCTCTCGTGCTCGCCGGCCAGCCCCGGTTGTGGCAGATGATGCTGCTCACCGCGCTCGGCGGCACCGGCCAGGCGTTCTTCAGCCCGGCGGCGGAGGGCATGCTGCTGTCCTCGGTGAGCGGGGAACAGGCGGGCCGCGCGTTCGCCGTGTTCCGGATGGCCATGCAGGGCGCGGCCCTGGGCGGTGCGGCGCTCGGCGGCGCTCTGGTGGCGGCGGTGGGCCCGGGCTGGGTGCTGGCGGTGGACGCGGCGGCGTTCGCGGTCGCCGGGACGCTGCGTTCGTTCCTCGACGTCAGCCATGTTCCGCCGCGCGCTCCGGGTGGCGGGATGCTGGCGGACCTGCGGGACGGCTGGCGGGAGTTCACGGGCCGCCCCTGGCTGTGGGGCATCGTCGTCCAGTTCTCGATCGCCAACGCCGTGCTGGGCGCCGCCGACGCGGTCTACGGCCCGCTGGTGGCACGCAACAGCCTCGGCGGTCCTGGCCCCTGGGGCCTCGCCCTGGCCGCGTTCGGCGCGGGCACGGCGGCCGGCGCCCTCCTGATGACCCGTTGGAAGCCCCGCCGGCTGCTGTTCGTCGGCACTCTCTGCATCTTCCCGCTGGCCCTGCCCTCCGCGGCCCTGGCGGTACCGGTGCCGGTGGGCGTCCTCTACGTGGTGATGTTCGTGACCGGGGTGACGGTGGAGGTCTTCGGTGTCTCCTGGATGACCGCGCTGCACCAGGAGATACCCGAGGAGAAGCTCTCCCGGGTCTCGGCGTACGACTGGTTCGGCTCGGTCTCCCTGCTGCCGCTGGCGATGGCGCTCGCGGGCCCCGCGGAGCAGGCCTTCGGCCTCGGCGCCGCGCTGTGGGGCTGCGCCTGTGTGATCGTGGTCGTCACGGCCGCGGTGCTCCTCGTGCCGGACGTGCGCAACCTCACCCGCCGCACGGTCCCGGTCACCGAACGGCCCGCGTCCGCGTCACCCGATGCCGAACGCTCCGCCGGGGGGCTCGGGTGACGGCACCGCGTCCGCGTCCCCGACCGGCCGGGTGCCGCCGACGAACTCCCGCAGCGCGGTGCCGTGTTCGACTCGCGCCGGAAAGGCGTCGGCGGCCGTTCGACGGGCCAGCGCACCGGCGTCGATCGGCCGGTGCGAGGCGATCAGCACCGCGTTGCCGAACCGTCGGCCGCGCAGCACCCCCGGCTCGGCGATGACCGCCAGCTCCTCGAACACGGCTCCGAACGTGGCGAGTTGCGAGCGCAGGAAGGCGAAGGGTGCGGAGTCCGCGAGGTTCGCCAGGTACATCCCGTCGCCGCGCAGCACCCGTTCGGCCTCCCGGGCGTAGCCCAGCGAGGTCAGGTGCGCGGGGATCCGGGAGCCGCCGAAGACATCGCCGATGATCACGTCGGCGGAGTCCCCGGGTGCCCCCTCCAGCCAGCTCCGGGCGTCGGCCGCGTGCAGCGCGATCCCGGCGCCGTCCGCCAGCGGCAGATGCTCGGTGACCAGGTCCAGCAGCCCCCGGTCGGCGTCCACGACGTCCTGCCGGGACCCGGCGCGGGTGGCCGCCACGTACCGCGGCAGGGTGAGCGCGCCCCCGCCGAGATGCAGCACGTCGAGAGCGGCCCCGGCCTCGGCCACGGCGTCCAGCACGTACCCGAGCCGCCGCGTGTACTCGAACTCCAGGTACGTCGGTTCGTCGAGGTCGACGTACGACTGCGGCGCCCCGTCGACGGTCAGCAACCAGGCCCGCTCCCGATCGACGTCGGGCATCAGCCTGGCCGTGCCGTACTCGGTGGCACGGACGACGGGTATGGATTCGTTCACGCCCCCATTGTCGCCCCGTGAACGGACCGCGGCGCACTGGTACGAGGCCCGCGCGAACGCCCCGAGAGGGACGCGGGACCGCGTCGGCATGCGGCCCCGCCGCGCGCGCTCGGCCGACGACCGCGACAGCGTCCCGAAAGGGACGCGGGGAACCGCGCGACGAGCCACATCGGCCCCCGCGGTCCCCCGCGCACCGCGACCCGCTACGAACCCTGGACGGCCGTCACGGTCCCCGCGCCCACGGTCCGGCCGCCCTCGCGGATGGCGAACCCCAGCCCCGCCTCCAGCGGCACGTCCCGGCCCAGCTCCACGGTCATCTCCACCGTGTCCCCGGGCCGGGCGACCGCCACCTCACCGAGGTCGACGTCCCCCACCACGTCCGCGGTGCGGATGTAGAACTGCGGCCGGTACCCCGTCGCGACCGGAGTCGTACGACCTCCTTCGCGCCCCGACAGCACGTACACCCGCGCCGAGAACCGCCGCGCCGGCACCACGCTCCCCGGCGCCGCGACCACGTGCCCGCGCCGGACCGCGTCCCGCGGCACCCCGCGCAGCAGCAGTGCCACGTTGTCCCCTGCCTGTGCCTCGTCCATCGGCTTCCCGAAGGTCTCCAGACCGGTGACGACGGTCTCGACGTCCGCGCCGAGCACCTCGACCCGGTCGCCGACCCGCACGGTCCCCCGCTCGACGGCACCGGTCACGACCGTGCCCCGGCCGGTGATGGTCAGCACGTTCTCCACCGGCAGCAGGAACGGCGCGTCCAGATACCGTTCCGGCATCGGCACGTACGTGTCCACCGCGTCGAGCAGCGCCTCGATCGACGCCGTCCAACGCGGGTCCCCCTCCAGCGCCTTGAGCCCCGAGACCCGGACGACGGGCACCGAGTCGCCGCCGTAGCCGTGCGCGCTGAGCAGTTCGCGGACCTCCAGCTCGACGAGCTCGACCAGTTCCTCGTCGGCCGAGTCCGCCTTGTTCAGCGCCACCACCACGTGGTCGACGCCCACCTGCCGGGCGAGCAGCACGTGTTCGGCGGTCTGCGGCATGACCCCGTCGAGCGCGGAGACGACGAGGATCGCCCCGTCGAGCTGCGCGGCTCCGGTGACCATGTTCTTGACGTAGTCGGCATGACCCGGCATGTCCACGTGGGCGTAGTGCCGGGTGTCCGTCTCGTACTCGACGTGCGCGATGTTGATGGTGATGCCGCGGGCGGCCTCCTCGGGGGCCCGGTCGATGCGGTCGAACGGCACGAACGTGCCGGTGCCGCGCTCGGCGAGGACCTTGGTGATGGCGGCGGTCAGGGTGGTCTTGCCGTGGTCGACGTGACCCATCGTGCCGATGTTCAGGTGCGGTTTGGTGCGGACGTACGCCGTCTTGGGCATGGCTGTGCCTCAAAACCTCTTCGGTACGGAGAGACGCCTCGTCGGACGCGAGACGTGAGGACCCCGGGGAGCCGGCCGACCCTCCCCCTGCGGGGTCCGCCGGACGTTCCGGGGAGGGTCAGCTTCGGGCGCCGTCGGCAGCGGCCGGCGAGAGCGGGAAGGGGACGGCAGCCTTCGGCGCGTCCGCGACCGCGGATGCTGCGAGGAGGAAGGCGTACCGGAACATGACGCAGATCATTGCCGATGCGTCGCCCCACGTCGAACGGTTTTCCGCGCCGTGATTCCGCCCGACGGACGGCAACCGTACGGCGATCACACCTCGGCTTCGGTTAGTGTCACCGAATGCTCGATGCCAACCGCTCTGGCACCGCCACGGCCCCTCCCCGGGCCGCCGCCACGGAGTTCACCGTCGCCGTACCCGCCCCGGCCGGCTTCACCACGCGCTGCACGAGAGTGCTGCTGTCACCGTGGTCGCGGCTGTCCCTGCTGGTCGCCCTGCTCGCGGCGGCCGCGTCCTCGGTGCTGCTCTTCGAACCCCAGAGACTGCTGACGCAGGGCTGGCCGCCGCAGGTCGCGGGCGCCACCGCGGTGGTGGTCTTCGCCGCCGCCTACGGGCTGATCACGGTGGCGTTCGTACCGCGGCCGATCCTGAACCTCGCGGCCGGCGCGCTGTTCGGCTCGACACTGGGCGTGGGCGCGGCGATGGCCGGCACGGTGCTCGGGGCGTGGATCTCCTTCGTGCTCGGCCGGATGCTCGGCCAGGAGGCGTTGCGGCCGCTGCTGCGGGGCCGTTGGATGAGGGCGGCCGACAACCAGTTCAGCAGGCACGGCTTCCGCTCGATGCTGGCGGTGCGCCTGTTCCCCGGCGTCCCGTTCTGGGCCGCGAACTACGCGGCGGCCGTCTCCCGCATGCGCTGCACCCCGTTCCTGCTGGCAACGGCCCTGGGCTCGATCCCGAACGTGGCCGCGTACGTGGTGGCGGGCGCCCGGGCCTCCACCCCCACCTCCCCGGTGTTCCTGATCTCGGTGGCGGCCATCGTCCTCCCGGCCCTGGCAGGAGCGGCGGTGGCCTGGAAGAAACGCCACCACCTGCGCGCCCCCGGCAACTCCGGCGCCCCGTAGGGGCGCGGGGAACTGCGCGACCAGCCCCCACACAGCCGCACCCGCCCACGAACTCCACCCCCACGCCCCTGGGCGCACGTCGTTCTACCGAACGGCCTCCAGAATCATCGCGTTGGCCAGCCCACCCGCCTCACACATCGTCTGAAGGCCGAAGCGGGCGCCGCGTTCCCGCATGGCATGCACCAGCGTCGTGGTCAGCCGGGTCCCGCTCGCCCCCAGCGGATGCCCCAGCGCGATCGCCCCGCCGTGCACGTTCACCTTCCCCAGGTCCGCCCCGGTCTCCTGCCGCCAGGCCAGCACCACGCTGGCGAACGCCTCGTTCACCTCGAACAGGTCGATGTCCCCGAGCCGCAGCCCGGCCCTGCGCAGCACCTTCTCGGTCGCCGGGATGACACCGGTCAGCATCAGCACGGGGTCGGAGCCGGTCACGGCGAACGCGTGCAACCGGGCCAGCGGCCGCAGCCCGAGCCGTTCCGCGGTCTCCCCTGCCATGATCAGCACCGCCGACGCCCCGTCGTTGACCGGACTCGCGTTGCCCGCGGTGACGTTCCACTCGATCCCCGGGAAGCGCTCGGCGAAGCCGGGGTCGAAGTAGGCGGGCTTGAGCCCTGCGAGGACCTCCGCGGTGGTGCCGGGCCGTACGGACTCGTCACGGTTCACCCCCTCCAGCGGGGCCACCTCGGCGTCGAACCGCCCCGCGGCCCAGGCCGCCGCCGCCTTCGCGTGCGAGGAGACCGCGAAGTCGTCCATCTCCGCCCGCCCGATCGACCACTTCGCGGCGATGAGTTCGGCGCTGATGCCCTGCGGGACCAGCCCCTCCGGGTAGCGCGCGGCGACCCCGGGCCCGAAGGGGTCCTTGCCGGGCGGCACGTTGGACCACATCGGCACCCGGCTCATCGACTCCACACCGCAGGCCACCACGATGTCGTAGGCGCCGGACATGACGCCCTGCGCGGCGAAGTGCACGGCCTGCTGGGAGGAGCCGCACTGCCGGTCGACGGTGGTCGCGGGGACGGTCTCCGGCAGGCCCGCCGAGAGCACGGCGTACCGGGTGGTGTTCATGGCCTGCTCGCCGACCTGGTCGACGGTGCCGCCGATCACGTCGTCGATGAGGGCGGGGTCGACCCCGGAGCGCTCGACGAGGGTGCGCAGGGTGTGCGCGAGGAGTTCCACGGGGTGGACGTGGGCCAGGGAGCCGTTCGGCTTGCCCTTCCCGACGGGGGTGCGTACGGCTTCGACGATGACTGCGTCGCGCATCTCGGGGACCTCGATTGCCAGTCTCGATTACCGGTGAGTAGGAAATCCGGACTCACCATAACGCGCAGGGTTGGAAAATCAAACCCTCTCACGGAATGCCTCTACACTGGCCCGCATGGCCGCCCCCAAGGACCCCCGCCCCTGCTCCATCGCCGACACCCTGGCGCTCGTCGGCGAGAAGTACTCCCTGCTGGTCCTGCGCGAGGTCATGCTGGGCAACGGCCGTTTCGACCAGCTGGTGCGCAACATCGGCGCCCCACGCGACATCCTGGCCACCCGGCTGCGCCGTCTCGTCGACGCCGGGATCCTCGGCAAACACGTCTACAGCGAGCGCCCGCAGCGCTTCGAGTACCGGGCCACCCCGGCCGGCCGGGAGCTGCACCCGGTGCTGATGACCCTGATGGCCTGGGGCGACCGCCATCTGCACGCCGACGGCGACCGCCCCATGGTGCTGGAGCACAGCTGCGGCAAGGCCCTGACCCCGGTCGTCACCTGCGCGGCCTGCGGCGACCCGGTGCGCCAGGAACACCTCACGGCGCACCCGCAGGCCCCGGGCTGGACGATCGCCGGACCGGCGGCCGGCTGAGCCCGCGCTACTGCCCCTGCCGGTACACGTCGAGCCGCCCGCACATCCCGAACCTGCCCTGTTCAAAGGGCTGTTCAGCCTGTACGACGGCACCGGCCAGGTACGTGGCATCGCCCCGGTCCAGCCGGTCGAGCTGGCCCCCGGTGGCCGCGGCGGCGGCCCGTGCCCCGCGCCGCCAGCGCTCGCGCCACTCGGCGAGCCGGGGCCGCACCAGCGCGGCGGCGGCCCGGTGGAAGGCGGCCAGCGGCTCCGGGCCGGTGGCCGCGCGCAGCTCGCGGTAGCCCTCCAGTGCCAGGTCACGGCGGGCGCGCGCGATCCGCTCCCGCTCGGCCTCGGGCGCGTCGGCCGGGACGGCGGTCACCGCCGCGTAGGTCTCCGGGTCCGTCAGGTACTCCGGCGGCAGCGTCAGCACCGCGTCCCCGGCCTCCGGGAGGCCGCTGTTCTGCATCAGGACGGTGATGCGCAGCTCGTCCTCGTTGACCAGGCGATGGATGGTGCCGGGCGTGAACCAGGCGACCGTGCCGGGCACGAGGGGCGTGACCCGGTACCCGGAGGTGGTGAGCGTCTGTACCGCGCCGCGGCCGCCGGTGACGACGTACGCCTCCGAACAGGCGAGGTGCAGATGGGGTGTTCCACCACGCACACCGTCGGCGGCCGGCCAGTCGTACACGCACAGCCGGGAGACCGCGACGCCGCCCGGCAGCCCGGTGAACGTGGTCTCCCGGTCGCTCACCACGGATGCGCCGCCAGGTACTTGGCGATGTCCGCCCGCTCCCAGGCGCCGTCCGCGACGACGACCCGGTAGCGGCGCCGCAGGGTGTCGCCGGGGGCGAGTTCGAGTTCGTCGTGGAAGGCCCAGGAGGGGGCGATGCCGGCGAACGGGTCGTTGCGTACGAACCAGTGCGCGGGGTGGGCGCCGTCCGCACCCGACTGGTCGTTCTCCGGCGCGTGTTCGAAGACCACGGTGGCGTGGCCGTCGACGCCGTCGTGCTCCCCGGAGAGGGCCAGCCAGGGGGACTGGGAGCCCATCAGGCCGGGGCCCTCGCCGTCGGGCCCGATGATCCGGCCGTCCCGGAAGGCGCGCGGACCGCGCCAGAACAGGCCGGTGTAGCCCGCCTGTTCGCGCCCCGCCGTGGTCGGGCTGCCGAACAGCAGGGGTTCCGGGCGCCGGTTGGTGATGTCGCTGCTCCAGGTGAGCGCCCAGGAACCGGAGCCGGGGTCGACGTCATGGACCTCGATCCGCCGCCGCTCGTCCGCCCACAGCGAGCCGTCGTACGGATGCCAGGTGAGCCGTTCGGCGATGACGAGCCGGCCGTCCCCGGACGACAGTTCGTCGAAGCCGACGTGCTCCATCGAGCCGACCCGCTCCGGAAGGGCGAGGTAACCCTGTCCGTGGACATAGGAGTTGCCGCCCCACAGATTCGCGCCGGACAGGTGCGAGGAGGTCAGGGAGAGGCCCTTGTGCCAGCGGTGGTCGTTGGGCCGGTAGTCGGTCACGACGTCCCCGGCGAGGGTGCGCAGCGGGTGCAGATAGGGCCGCGGCGCCTCCCAGGCGGCCTCCGGCCGGTAGACGTACGCGAACAGCTGCACCCCGGTGACCGGCTCGGTCACGGTGACCCGGTCGCCGTGGGTGTGCGTGATCCGCAGCTCCCCGCTCACGCGGACACCTCCTCGCGCTCGACCGGCGCCCAGCCCGGTGCGCCCCCGTGCAGGGCCGTGTAATAAGGATCTCCGGGACCGATCTCGCCCGCACGTACGGTCGTGTCGGTGAACGCCGACTTGTACAGCGCGGTGATCAGCTCCAGGCTGGTGCGCCCGTCGGCGCCGCTGCTGCGCGGCCGCTCCCCGGCGCGCATGCTCGCGACCAGTTCGCGCAGCTGGGCCAGGTGCGAGCTGGGCACGTCGGGGCCGAAGTCCTGCCAGGCCGCCGCCTCGTCGGCGGGGACGTCCGGGGCCGGGGTGATGCGCCAGTTCGCGTTGCGGTGGCCGTACAGATGGGTCAGCTCGACGGTGGCGCGTTCGCAGTCGATACGGATGCGACTCGTCTCGTCGGGGCTGAGCACGCTGTTCACCACGGTGGCCAGGGCGCCGTTCCCGAACCGGACCAGTGCGGTGGAGACGTCCTCGGTCTCCACGTCGTGCACCAGCCGCGCGGCCATCCCGCGCACCTCCTGCCACGGCCCCAGCAGGTCGAGCAGCAGGTCCATCTGGTGGATGCCGTGGCCCATCGCCGGGCCACCGCCCTCGGTGGCCCAGCGGCCCCGCCAGGGCACGGCGTAGTAAGCGGTGTCCCGGTACCAGGTGGTCTGGCAGTGGGCCACCAGCGGGCGGCCCAGCGCCCCCTCGGCCAGCAGCCGGCGCACCTGGCCGGCGCCGGAGCCGAAACGGTGCTGGAAGACGATCGAGGCGTACGGTCCGCCGTCGGCGCCCTCCTCCGCCTCGACCGCGTCGAAGTCCGCGAGGCTCGGCACGGGGGGCTTCTCGCACCACACCCAGGCCCCGGCCCGCAGCGCGGCCACCGTCTGCGCCCTGTGCAGGGTCGGCGGAGTGCCGATCGTGACCAGGTCGGGCCGCTGCTCGGCGAGCATCCGGTCCAGGTCGGTGTAGGCGTGCGGGATGCCGGCCTCCGCGCACATCGCCTCGACGGCGGTGGCATCGATGTCGACGGCGGCGACGACCTCGGTCTCGCCCTCCGCGGCCAAGTGCGCGAGCGCGGGCAGATGGGAGCCGCGCCCGATGGCACCGGCGCCGACGACGGCGGCCCGGATGCGCCGGCCGGTGAAGGGGGCTGTGGGGCGGGGCGAGCGGGGCATGGGCGTGATCAGCACTCCTCGGGGTGTCTGCCGACGACGGGCGCGAAGCTCCGCCCGAATGCGCCGCACACGCACCCCGATGTGCGGGAGCAAGCGCTTTCTCCTGGGGAAACGTAAGCGGCGGTGCCATGACCGGTCAACACCCCCTCACCGCCGCCGGGCCCCGGTCCGCCCGCCGAACCCCTGTGTCAGGGCTGTCGTCCGGGCCCGCTACGCTGCCGTTGCACACGCATGATCACGCGCGCCGCCGCGACCTCCAGCCGCCCCCTCACCCCTGGGACGCCGTACCTTCATGTCTTGGTTTGAATCGCTGATCCTCGGACTCGTCCAGGGGCTGACCGAGTTCCTGCCCGTCTCGTCCAGCGCGCATCTGCGGCTGACCGCGGCCTTCTCCGGCTGGGAGGACCCGGGCGCGGCCTTCACCGCCATCACCCAGATCGGCACCGAGACCGCGGTGCTGATCTACTTCCGCAAGGACATCGGGCGGATCGTCTCCGCCTGGTTCCGGTCGCTGTTCGACAAGGCGACGCGGCGCGACCACGACGCCCAGATGGGCTGGCTGGTGATCGTCGGCTCGATACCCATCGGGCTGCTGGGCGTGACGCTCAAGGACCAGATCGAGGGCCCGTTCCGCGATCTGCGCATCACCGCGACGATGCTGATCGTCGTGGGCGTCGTGATCGGCATCGCCGACCGGCTGGCGGCCCGCGACGAGACCGGCGGCAAGCACCGCGCGCCGAAGCAGCGCAAGACGCTGGAGAACCTCGGGATCAAGGACGGCCTGATCTTCGGCCTGTGCCAGGCGTGCGCCCTGATCCCTGGCGTCTCCCGCTCCGGCGCGACCATCAGCGGCGGCCTGTTCATGGGCTACCGGCGGGAGGCGGCGGCCCGCTACTCCTTCCTGCTCGCCATCCCGGCGGTGCTGGCCTCCGGCGCTTTCGAGGTCAAGGACTCGGTGAGCGAGGGCCATGTGGCCTGGGGCCCGACCCTCTTCGCGACGGTGATCGCGTTCGCGTCCGGATACGCGGTGATCGCGTGGTTCATGAAGTGGATCTCCAACAAGAGCTTCATGCCGTTCGTCTGGTACCGCGTCGCCCTCGGCGTCGTCATCATCGCGCTGGTCTCGGCGGACGTCCTCAGCCCGCACGCGGCGGAGTCGTCGAGCTGAGGCAGGCGCCTCAGCGGCCCGGCGCCTCGGGGGCGGCCGGGGTGCCCTGGTGGTAGAACAGCCGCCAGCCCGTCGCCGTCAGCCGCCACACGGAGCTGCGCCAGACGCGCCGCCCCCGGTTGTCGCCGAAGTACTTCAGCAGCACGACACCGGGGGCCAGGACCGTCCCCGACATCCCGGTGACCTCCACCGGCGAGCCCGGGGACACCGAGCCGCCGCTGGTCACGGTCAGGACGGAGGCCGCGTCCCAGAGCCGCCCGGACGCCCCGACCTCGGTGAACTCCGGGTCGAGCAGCTCCAGGACGAGGGCGGGCTCGGCCCGCACCGCCGGGTCGAGCAGTCGTAGCTCCCCGTCGATCGCCGCCCGCACCGCCCGCTCGTCCTCGTCCTCGTCCGTCACACCCGGAGCCTACGGGCTGCCGCTGTCCCGACCCAGCGGATTGCCGTCGGGGTCAGGCGAGCCGGAGCAGCAGCCCGGTGAGCTCGGCCGGCATGGTGATCATGCAGTCGTGGCCGGTGGGGAGTTCCCACACCCGCCGGCCGGCCGGGACCGGACGGCGCACGATGCCCGGCGGTACGGCGCCGACGCAGTGGACGTGGGTGCGGGGGACGCCGTGCAGCGCCGGGTTGTCCAGCCGCACCGGCTGCTGGAGGCAGCGCACCGGCATGTCGGACAGCATCGAACGCAACCAGGCCAGGTCCGCCGCCTCGGTGACCCCGAACAGCCCGTACGGCGGCGGCAGTTCGGGCAGCGGCGGGACACGCCAGCCGCTGTCGGAGGCCAGCGCGCGGTCGATCATGGCCTGCGTCGCGGGCTGCACGTCGGCCGCGGTCTCGCCGTCCTCCGGGTCCATCGCGTCGAGGTGGACCAGGTGCCCGATCCGCTCCGGGACCCGGTCGGCGGCGGACGAGACGACCAGCCCCCCGTAACTGTGCCCCACCAGTACGACCTCGGTCAGGTCCTCGTCCTCGATCAGCCGGACGACGTCGTCGACGTGGGTGTCGAGGCCGACCTCCGGGCCCAGCAGCCGCGCCTTGTCCCCGAAGCCCGTCAGGGAGGGCGCGTACACCCGGTGCCCGGCCGCCGTCAGCAACGGCACCACCCGCTCCCAGCACTCCCCGCTGTGCCAGGCACCGTGCACCAGCAGATACGTCGACATGTCGTCCTCCTCGGCTCGCTCCGCGCTGTCACCGAGCACGTTGGCGCCGGGGCGCCGGCCGCGGCAGAGCCCCGCCGGTCCTGGGGGTGACAGGGCCAGGCACGGGCAGGGCGGCCCGCACTACGGTGGCGGGATGACCGACGAACCGAACCTGCTGGGCGCGTACGTGCGGGCCCGACGTGAGCTCGTCACACCCGAGCAGGTCGGCATCCCGGTGCTCGGGGTACGGCGGGTGCCGGGGCTGCGCCGGGAGGAGGTCGCGATGCTGGCCGGGATCAGCGCCGACTACTACCTGCGCCTCGAACAGGGCCGTGACCGCAACCCCTCCGCGCAGGTCCTGGAGTCCATCGCCCGGGTGCTCAGGCTCGACGAGGAGGCGACGGCGTACCTGCTGGGCCTCGGCTCGGCGGCGCCCCGCCGGCGTCGGCGCCGGGCCCGGAAGGAGACCGTCCCGCCCGGCATCGTCCAGCTCGTCGCCGCCCTTCCGCTGCCCGCGCTCGTCGAGGGCCGCCGCTTCGACGTGCTCGCCGTCAACCCCCTCGCCACCGCGCTGTCCCCGCGTTTCACGGTCGGCGCCAACCGGCTCCGGGACACCTTCCTCGATCCGGCCGAACAGGCCCTCCACCCCGACTGGGAGAACGCCGGGGCCGGCATGGTCGCCGGCTTCCGCCGGTCCGTCGGAACCGACACGGACGACCCCGGCGTGATCGAACTCGTCGGCGAACTCTCCCTTGCCAGCCCGCACTTCAGCAGGCTCTGGGCCCGCCACGACGTGGCCGGCTGCACGGGCGCGGCCAAGGACCTCGACCACCCCCGGGTGGGGCGTCTCCGGCTGCACCGGGAGCGGCTGGACATCAGTGGCACGACGGGCCAGACGCTCGTCGTGTTCCACCCGGAACCGGGCAGTGACAGCGCCGAGAAGCTCGCGCTCCTCGCCGTCGCGCTGCCCACGCCGTGAGGCCGGGAGCGCGGACGGCGCCGTGCGCCCCGCCGGGCGGCTCATCTCGGCCAACTGCCGACAGCCGCCCGCCGCGCCGCGCTTCGGGACCGGCACACCGGCTCCGGCGAGGGCGAAGGCCGCGAGCGGTGATCAGGGACGGTCGTGTCCCGCGCCCACCCGTCCGGCAAATGCCAAGGCTTGCCCATCTGTTGACCGTTTCGCCCGTGACCAACCCCATACGGTCTGCGTAGTGGCCCGGTAGCGCAGGGTCAGTTCTTGCCCCTACGCTGTTTTGCATGTCCCCCGATTCCCGAACTCCTGGTTCCGCGCGGTCTGCTGCCGAGGTCAACGAGCACATCCGGGCGCTGTGGCTGCGTGCGGGCGGAACGCTCTCGGCTCAGGAGCGGTCGGAGTACGAGCTGTTGGTGGTCGAGTGGGCCGAGGCGATCCGTGGGCGGATCATCGAGGCGGCCTGACCGCCGGGGCTCAGCGACCGCCGGCCACCCGCAGGACGGTCCCGGTGGTGTAGGAGGCCTCCGGCGACAGCAGCCAGGCGATCGCGGCGGCGATCTCCTCGGGCCGGCCCACCCGTCCCAACGGGACGCCGGCACCGATCCGCAGGGCCCGGCCGGGGTCGCCCATCGCCGCGTGCATCTCGGTGTCCACGGCGCCGGGCGCGACCGCGTTGACCCGCACCCCGTCCGGGCCGAGTTCCTTGGCGAGGCCCACGGTCAGGGCGTCGACGGCCGCCTTCGTCGCCGCGTAGTGGACGAACTCACCCGGGCTGCCGAGGGTCGCGGCCCCCGAGGACACGTTCACGATGGCTCCGCCGCCCCGCCCGGCCAGCAGCCGCGCGGCGCGCCGCGAACAGAGCAGCGTTCCCAGCAGGTTGACCTCGACGACCCTGCGCAGATCGGCGGTGCCGGTGTCCGCGAGCCGCCCCAACGGCCCGGTCACGGCGGCATTGTTGACCAGACCGGTGACGGCTCCCAGCTCCCGTTCCGCCGTGTCGAACAGCCGCTCCACGTCCGCTTCCACCGCCGTGTCCACCTGCACGACGGCGGCCCGCGCGCCGGCCTCCGCCACCCCGCGCGCGACCGCGGCGGCGGCGTCCGCGTCGCGGACGTAGCCGATCACGACGTCGTGCCCGTCCGCCGCGAGCCGCAGACAGGTCGCGGCCCCGATTCCCCGACTGCCACCGGTGACCACCGTGACGGGACGTGCCATACAAGCCTCCTGAGAACGACCGGACCTCCTGAGAACGACCGGACGGTGATCCTACGGTGATCCAGAACCAGGTCCGCTCACCGGGCGCGCGAACTACGCTGCTGCCAGAGGCTTCGAGCCGGGGCGGGGGCCCCGGGTTCCAGGACACACGGGTGGGGAAACAGTGGATCGCCGATCACGTACCGTCAGCACGATTGCCATGCTCATGACCTCGTTGACGCTCGCGGCCTGCGGAGCCGGGGCACCCGGGAAGACCGGGGCGGCCGGGACGTCCGGTGCGGACGCCAAGCCGCTGAGCGAGGCGGACCTGGTGCGGGCCACGGTCACGGGCACCGATCTCGACGGCTACGAGGTGCAGCGGGACCTGGCGTCCACCTCCGCGTCCCGCAAGACGGCGGACCCCTCCTCGTGCGCGCCCGCCGTGCAGGCGGTCGGGGGCAGCAGTGGTTTCGCGGCGACCGCGCGCACCGCCCGGATCATCTCCTCGAAGGACCACGGACCCAGCGCGCACCTGACCCTCTCGTCGCACGGCTCCGGGGACGCCGAGCGGGTGATCGACGCGTTGCGGACGGCCGCCGAACGGTGCAGGACCTTCAAGGACGTCCTGGTGGACTTCGACTACGACGGGGTCGAGGTCAGGTCCGACCCCGGCTACGGCGACGAGTCCGTGTCCCTGCGCCTCACCCAGCTGGCGGGCGGCGCCGACGAGGAGCCCGTGCGGGTGCCGTACGCGGTGGTGGCGGTCCGTCAGGGAGCGACGGTCGCCATGTTCACCACCTTCAACCGTCCCCAGGGGAAGGGGGCCGCGGAGCCGGCCGCCGTGCCGGAGGCGGTCATCAGGGCCCAGCTGGCCAAGCTGGACAAGGTGACGGACTCCGGGTGACCGGTACGAACATCGCCGAAAATCCGCGTACCCCTTGGCTGTGCCGGTCGGGTGCCCAACACTGAGCCGATGACGCAGCGTGTGGAGCTCGCGACCGTGATGGACCGGCTTGCCCTCGACGAGTTGGTCACCGAGTACGCGGTGGCCGTCGACGACGGGGACTGGGCCGCGTACCGGGGACTGTTCACCACGGACGGGCGGGCCGACTACCGTTCCGCCGGGGGCATCGAGGGGGGCGCGGGACAGGTGGCCGGATGGCTCGCGGAGAACCTGGCCCTCTTCTCGATGCGCCAGCATCTGATCGTCAACCGTCGGATCCGCTTCGGCCTGCTGGAGCACGACACCGGCGACACCGCCCACGTCCAGGCCGACTACGTCAACCCGATGCGGTTCGTCGGCGCCGGCGCCGACGGTGACGGTGCCGGTGCCTCCACCGCCCCGGACTTCGTGTGCGGCGGCCGGTACTCGTTCGCGTCGCTGCGCACCGAGGAGGGCTGGCGGCTGCGGACGGTGGTCGTCGAGGAGCGCTGGCGCAGGCTCCCCGACCCGCGCGCGGCGGCCGTGCCCGGCTGAGCCCGCGCCCCTGCCCCCTGTCGGAGATCCCGGCGGGTCCCGCACACTGGAAGGACCCGCAGGCAGGAGGCGACGCATGAGGACCGTAGAACGCTGGCTCACCTCCCCGTGGCGGCGTTCCTGCGTCGGAGCGCTCGCGGGCGCCCTGCCCGTGCTGGCCTTCCCGGCGCCGTCGCTGTGGTGGTTCGCGTATGTCGCGCTGGTCCCGTGGCTGCTGCTGGCCCGCTCGGCGCCGACCGCACGGCGGGCGGCGTACGACGGCTGGTGCGGCGGCTTCGGGTTCATGGTGGCCGTGCACCACTGGCTGCTGCCGAGTCTGCACGTCTTCATCTTCCTGATAGCGGGCCTGCTGAGCGTGTTCTGGGCGCCCTGGGGCTGGGTGACGCGCCGGCTGCTGGGCGGGGTGCCGTCACCGGGGCGGGCCGCGGCCGCGGTGCTGGTCCTGCCGTCGGGCTGGCTGATGGTGGAGCTGGTGCGGTCCTGGCAGGGGCTGGGCGGGCCGTGGGGCATGCTCGGCGCGACCCAGTGGCAGGTGACACCCGCGCTGCGGCTGGCCTCCGTGGGCGGGGTGTGGCTGCTGAGCTTCCTGGTGGTGGCCGTGAACGTGGCCGTCGCGGTGCTCGTCTCGGTGCGCGAGGCCCGGATGCCCGCGGTCGCCTCGCTGGTGGCCACGGCCGCCGCGACCTCCGCCGCCTGGGTGTGGTCACCGCGCCCGGACGCCGACGGGCACGTCCGGATCGCCGTCGTACAACCGGGCGTCGTCGACGGCTCCGCCAGCGGCGACCGGCGCTTCGACCGCGAGGAGCAGCTCACCAGGCAGCTGGTCGGGCAGCACCCCGACCTGATCGTGTGGGGCGAGAGCAGCGTCGGCTTCGACCTGGGCGACCGGCCCGACCTCGCGCGCCGGATCGCCGTCCTCTCCCGGCAGACCGGCGCGGACATCCTGGTGAACGTGGACGCCCGGCGCTCCGACCGGCCCGGCATCTACAAGAGCTCCATCCTGGTGGGCGCCGACGGCCCGACGGGCGAGCGGTACGACAAGATGCGGCTGGTTCCCTTCGGCGAGTACATACCGGCCCGTTCGCTGCTCGGCTGGGCCACGTCGGTGGGCAAGGCCGCGGGCGAGGACCGGCGGCGCGGCACCGAGCAGGTGGTGATGAACGTCGGCCACGGACTGCGGGTCGGCCCGATGGTCTGCTTCGAGACGGCGTTCCCCGACATGAGCCGGCATCTCGCGCAGGACGGCGCCGAGGTGCTGATCGGCCAGTCCTCGACCTCCTCGTTCCAGCACAGCTGGGCGCCCGAGCAGCACGCCTCACTGGGTGCCCTGCGCGCCGCCGAGACCGGCCGCTCGATGATCCACGCCACGCTGACCGGCGTGTCCGCCGTGTACGGCCCGGACGGCGCGCGGCTGGGCCCCTGGCTGGGCACGGACGCGAGCGAGGCCCGGGTGTACGAGGTGCCGGTCGCCCGCGGTGTCACGCCGTTCGTACGGTTCGGTGACTGGGTCGTGGACGGCGCGCTGCTGGTACTGGCCGGGTTCTGCCTGGGCGAGGGGGCGCGGACGGTCAGGCTGCGCCGGGGCGCCGCCGAACCTCTCGTACCACCTGCTCGCAGAGTTCGTGAGTCGCCAGTGCGTCCCGGGCGCTGAGCACCTTCCCGGCGCGGACGGCGTCGAGGAAGGCGAACACGGCCTGCTCGATACCGCGCTGCCGGGCGACCGGCACCCAGTCGCCGCGCCGCCGGACCGTCGGCTGTCCCTTGTGGTCGATCACCTCGGCGAGGTTGACGACCTGGCGCTTGGTGTCCTGCCCTGAGACCTCCAGGATCTCCTCCGCCGATCCGCTGAGCCGGTTCATCACCCCGAGCGCGGTGAAGCCGTCCCCGGCGAGCTGGAGGACGACGTGGTGCAGCAGTCCGTCGACGACCCGGGCGCGTACGGTGACGTCGTCGACGGGTCCGGGGGCGAGGAAGCGCAGGGTGTCCACGACGTGGATGAAGTCGTCGAGGATCATCGTGCGGGGTTCCTCGGGCAGCCCGATGCGGTTCTTCTGCATCAGGATCAGCTCGCGTGGGTGGTCGGAGCACTGGACGTAGCCCGGCGCGTACCGCCGGTTGAAGCCGACGAACAGCGACACGTCCCGTTCCTCGGCGAGCGTCACGAGCCGCTCGGAGTCGGCGAGCCGGTACGCCAGCGGCTTGTCGACGTACGTCGGTACGCCCGCCTCCAGGAGCCGGGCGACGATCTCGGGGTGGGCGCCCGTCGGCGCGTGCACGAAGGCGGCGTCGAGATCCTGGGCGAGGAGGTCGTCGAGGGTCGCGTGCCGGTGGCCGGCGGGCAGGCGGAGGGTGTCGGCGACCCGGTCGAGGGTCGCGGGGGTGCGGGTCTGGAGGTGGAGTTCGAGCCCCGGCCGCGTGCCCAGCACCGGCAGGTACGCCTTCTGCGCGATGTCGCCCAGTCCGATGCAGCCGACCTTCACTGACGCTCCCCTGGCGGTTGCCTACGCGTGTCCGCACCCATGTCCGTCCGGATGCCTGTGCGGAAGCATACGGGCCGATAATCCGTGGTGGGACAGGGCGGTCCTCGGCGAGGATGCCGGGTATGACGACCGACCGCCGTTTGCCCGAGACCGACGCCGACGAACGCACCATGCTGGAGGGCTGGCTGGAGTTCCACCGGGAGACCCTCGCGGTGAAGTGCGAGGGACTGACCGACGCCCAGCTCAGGACCGCCTCCGTGGAGCCGTCCCCGCTGTCCCTGCTGGGGCTGGTGCGGCACATGGCCGATGTGGAGCGGTCCTGGTACAGCCGGGTGCTCGCCGGGGCGGAGGCGCCGCCGCTGTACTGGAGCGACGAGGACCCGGACGGCGAGTTCCGTGTCACCGAGGCGGACACCTGGCAGGAGACGTACGCGGTCTGGCAGGCCGAGATCGAGGCCGCCCGTGCCACCGCCGCCGACTTCGCCCTGGACGACCTCTCCAAGGGTGTGCACCGCCGCACCGGGAAGCGGATCAGCCTGCGCTGGATCCACACCCACATGATCGAGGAGTACGCCCGGCACAACGGTCACGCCGACCTGATCCGGGAGCGGATCGACGGCGCGACCGGCGACTGACGTCAGCCCCACGGCCACCCGTCGCCCGTACGGGGCACGAGATCACCCGTGCGGGGCACCGAACTCCCGTCGGCGGTGTCAACGCCCGCGCCGAGCCAGCAGAGTTGCGCGGGTGCATCGAACGACGACGACCGCAGCGCTCCTGGTCACCGTGACCGTCTCGGCGCTGTCCGGCTGTGTGACGGTCCAGCGTCCGGCGGCGCCCGGCCCGCCGCCTGGTACGGCGCCCTCGCTGCCGTCGGCGCCCCGCCCGGACGGCAGCGCCGACCCCAAGGTGGTGCAGGCACCGGCCAAGGAGGCGCTGGAGATGGTCGGCCCGCCCCGGCCTCCGGACCGCCGCACGTCGGACGCCCCGCACACCCCGCCCGCGCCGCCTCCGCAGCCGCCACCGCGCACCGCCGGCCCCGCGCATCCGCATCCCCGTGCCCATCCGCTCCCGCACCGGACGCGGAGTTCACAGGCCGACGTACCCGACGTCCGTCCCGTACCGAGGGCCCCGGACGTGTGCGCCCTCGGCAAGCAGTACGGCGGCTGGCGCGCGGACAGCCCGCAGGCGCGGATCTGCGAGCAGACGTACGGCCACTGAGGCGACGGGCTTCCGGCCGGGCCGTCAGCTGGGCCGTTGTCTCGGCGGTCCCCAGCGTTCGCCGTCCGGGCCGTCGTCCCCCTCTTCGCCGAGCCGCAGGGCCAGCCGGCTGATCGCGGCCCGGACCCCGTTGCCGTAGCCGTCGTCACCGAGGGCGGTGGCGGCGCCGCGGGCCCGGCGCAGATGGGTGCGGGCGGCCTCGGTACGGCCGAGCTTGACGTAGTCGGCGGCGAGGTTGAGGTGCAGGGACGGGTAGAAACCGCGGACCCCCGCGGGCCGGTCCCCGTCCTCGGCGCCGCCCCCCTCCTGCGCCTCCCCCGCCTCCTGCGCCGCCCCTGACTCGCCCGGCCCCCCGGCCTCCCGGTCCTCGCTCGCGTCCCTGGCCTCGTCCGCCGCGGACAACGCCCTCAGGTCCCAGGCGAGTTCGTCAGCCGGATCGTCCTGGGTGTCGGCCAGGTAATGGGCCAGGGTGCAGCGGTGCAGCGGGTCGCCGTGTTCGCCGATCTCCGCCCACAGGTCGAGCAGGCGCCCGCGGGCCTCCTCACGGTCACCGGCGTGGTGCAGCATCACGACCTGCCCGATCCGCGTGAGCACGGCGTCCGGTGCCGTCTGCTCCTGTCGGTCCGTCACCGCGGCCTCCGCACGTCTCGATCGTCTGCGTCGACGCTAACCGCCCCCGGCGGCTTCCCCCGGCTCATCGGCACGCGGCCCGCCGTGTCCCCCGCCGGCGCCGTCAGCCCAGGTTCGGGATGTGCCAGTCGATCGCCTCGTGGCCCTGGGCCGCGACCGCCTCGTTGATCTGGGTGAACGGGCGGGAGCCGAAGAACTTCTTCGCGGACAGCGGGGACGGGTGCGCGCCCTGGATCACGACGTGGCGGCTCTCGTCGATCAGCCGGAGCTTCTTCTGGGCGTAGCCGCCCCAGAGGACGAAGACCGCCGGGTCGGGCCGGTCGGCGACCGCGCGGATCACCGCGTCCGTGAACTTCTCCCAGCCCTTGTTCTTGTGCGAGTTGGCCTCACCGGCACGGACGGTGAGCACCGCGTTGAGCAGCAGGACGCCCTGCCGGGCCCACGGCATCAGATAGCCGTTGTCCGGTGTCGCCTCCCAGCCCAGCTCCTCCTTCATCTCCTTGTAGATGTTCCGCAGCGACGGCGGGGTCCTCACGCCGGGGCGGACGGAGAAGCACAGGCCATGGCCCTGGCCCTCGCCGTGGTACGGGTCCTGGCCGAGGATCAGCACCTTGACCTGGTCGTACGGCGTCGCGTCCAGCGCGGCGAAGACCTCCTCGCGCGGCGGGTAGACGGGGCCCTTCGCCCGCTCCTCCTCGACGAACTCGGTCAGCTCCTTGAAGTAGGGCTGCTGAAGCTCGTCACCCAGAACCCCGTGCCAGGACTGGGGCAGCATGGCGATGTCGGTCACGTCAACGTCCTCACGAATTGCGGTCACTTGCGGTTCCTGCCGATGCCCAAGAACCTACAGGCGACCACTGACAACCGGTGCCGCCCGGGGGATTCACCAGCTGGTCTTGCGGTGCAGCTCCCACATCATCATGATCGTCGACGGGTCGAGCGCGCGTTCGCCGCCGGAGATGTCGTCGCTCGCCGCGACGTACTGCCGGCCCTGCCACAGCGGGATCAGCCGGGCGTCGTTGACGAGGATCTGCTGGGCCTCCTCGAAGTCCTTGACCCCCTCGGCCCGGTCGCTCTCACCACGCGTCCGGGGCAGCAGCCTGCCGGTGATCACCGGGGACGGGTACGGCGTGCCGAGGGCGTTCTGCTGCCCGACGAACGGGGCGATGAAGTTGTCGGCGTCCGGGAAGTCCGGGAACCAGCCGCGCCCGAACACCGGGTACTCGCCCTTCTGGTAGCCGACGACATAGGTCTTCCAGGGGCGGCTCCTGAGCGTGATGGTGAACAGGCCGGAGTCGTCCAGCTGCTGCTTGAGCTCCTGGAACATGCTGGCGGTCTCGGAGCCGTAGCGGTCGGTGGTGTACCAGAGGGTGAGCGGGACCTTCTGGGTGACCCCGGCGTCCGCGAGGATCTTGTGCGCCTTGGAGGTGCTGGGGTCGCCGAAATCGTCGAAGAAGCCGGTGGTGTGGCCGGTCAGCCCGGCCGGGACCATGGAGTACAGGGGGTCGACGGTGTCCTTGTAGACGGCGTGGGCGATCGCGGCGCGGTCCACGACCTGGGCGACGGCCTTGCGCACGGCCGGTATCTTCGCCCACGGGTCCTTGGGGTTGAAGACCAGGTAGCTGATGTCCATGCCGGTGCCGTCGACGAGTTGCAGGTCGGTGGAGCGGTGCGCCTGGAGGGCGACGATGTCGGAGGCGGCGAGACCGCGGTAGGTGACGTCGATGTCCCCGGCCCGCAGGGCCTTGACCATGGTGGCCGAGTCCTGGAAGTAGCGGATGGTCACCGCGTCGTTCTGGCGGTCGGCGAACCCCTGGTAGTTGTCGTTGCGGACCAGCTCGGCCCGCTTCCCGTCCTCGTACGACTTGAGGGCGTACGGCCCGGAGCCGTGCACCGACTTCTCCTTGCGCAGCGAGTGCGCGGGGTAGTCGTCGGGGTCGACGATGGACATGGCGGGGGTGGCGAGCACGAACGGGAAGGTCGCGTCGGGCTTGTTGAGGTGGAAGACCACCTCGCGGTCGCCGACCGCCTGCACCCGGTCGAGGCTGCCGAGCAGTCCGGCCGGACCGCTGGGCGCGTTGATGGTCCGGATCCGGTCGATGGAGTACTTGACGGCGTCGGCGTCGAGGGCGTCGCCGTCCGCGAACTTCATGCCCGAGCGCAGCTCACAGCGGTAGGTACGGCTGCCGGAGTCCGTGAAGCCGCAGCTCCGGGCGGCGTCGGGCTGAGGGGTGGTGGCGCCGTCGGGGTAGGCGAGCAGCGTCTGGTAGATGTTCCGGAAGAGCTCCCAGGAACCGTCCCACGATCCGGCCGGGTCGAGCGTGCTGGGAGCGCTGGTCGTACCGACGACGATCGGTCCGCCGCCGCCCGCGCCGCTGCCGGAGAGCACACCGCACCCGGCGACCAGGGACAGGGACGCGGCCGCGGCGACTCTTCGCAGCCCTCGGTTCCGGTTGAACACGCGCTCGCTCCTCGATCCGCCGTACCAGGGGTCGGCGGCAGACCATACCGCAGCGTTGCGCGCCCTGAA
This sequence comes from Streptomyces humi, assembly GCF_001005085.2. Taxonomy (GTDB): domain Bacteria; phylum Actinomycetota; class Actinomycetes; order Streptomycetales; family Streptomycetaceae; genus Streptomyces; species Streptomyces humi. Next base: position 61,186 of record NZ_LBMU02000085.1, on the reverse strand, counting down.
CCACCCCGGAAACACGGGCGTTGATCGAGTGTGCTATGACGACGTTGTCATTCCGACGTACGGATCCCGTACGGCCGTCCGGGCGTCACTTCCGTCGTTCACGTGACGAAATGTCTGTGACGAAGACGACGCCCGGCGGTTCGGGCGGACTGGAGGGTCCGCCCGAACCGCCGGGCTGAGACGGTGTCAGGTGTCAGGCCATGCCGGCGTTGAGGAAGATGCCGCCGTCGACGACGAGCGTCTGGCCGGTGATCCAGTCCGACTGCTCCGAGGTGAGGAACGCGGCGGCGCCGCCGATGTCGGAGGGCACGCCGAGCCGCTTGAGCGGGTAGCCCGCGGCGGCCTCGGCCTCCCGGCCCTCGTACAGGGCCTGCGCGAACTTGGTCTTGACGACCGCGGGGGCGATCGCGTTGACCCGGACGCCCGGCGCGAACTCGTGCGCCAGCTGCTGGGTCAGGTTGATCATCGCGGCCTTGCTGATGCCGTACGCCCCGATGAACGGCGAGGCCGAGAGCCCGGCGACGGACGCGATGTTGACGATGGCGCCGCCGTTGTCCTTCTGCCAGGCGTGCCAGGTCTTCTGGGCGAAGCCGAGGGCCGAGACCACGTTGGTCTCGAACACCTTGCGGGCCACGTCCAGGTCGACGTCGGCGATCGGGCCGAAGACCGGGTTGGTACCGGCGTTGTTGACCAGGTGGTCGACGCGGCCGAAGGCCTCCATGGTGCGGTCGACGACCTCGCTCTGGTGGGCCAGGTCGTGCGCCTTGCCGGCGATGCCGATGACCCGCTCGGAGCCGAGGGTCTCGACGGCCTCCTTGAGGGCGTCCTCGTTGCGGCCGGTGATGGCGACGCGGTCGCCGCGGGCGAGCAGCGCCTCGGCGACGCCGTAGCCGATGCCACGGCTCGCGCCGGTGACGATCGCGACCTTGCCGGACAGCTCGGGCAGTTCAGTCATGTCAGTGTTCCCCAGGTTCCCCGGTGTGCTTCTAGTCGAGCGGTCCGCCGGCCACGTACAGCACCTGGCCGGAGACGAAACCGGCCGCCTCGTTCGTGAAGAAGGCGATGGCGTTGGCGATGTCCTCGGGCTCGCCGACGCGCTGCACCGGGATCTGGGTGGCGGCGGCCGCCTTGAACTCCTCGAAACCCATCTTCACGCGGTCGGCGGTGGCCTTGGTCATCTCGGTGGCGATGAACCCGGGGGCGACGGCGTTCGCGGTGATGCCGAACTTGCCGAGCTCGATGGCGAGGGTCTTGGTGAAGCCCTGGAGACCGGCCTTGGCGGCGGAGTAGTTGGCCTGGCCGCGGTTGCCGAGCGCCGAGGAGGAGGACAGGTTGACGATCCGGCCCCAGCCGGCCTCGACCATGTGCTGCTGGACGGCCTTGGCCATCAGGAAGGAGCCGCGCAGGTGCACGTTCAGGACGGTGTCCCAGTCGGACGCGGACATCTTGAACAGCAGGTTGTCGCGGAGCACGCCAGCGTTGTTGACCAGGATGGTCGGGGCGCCGAGCTCCTCGACGACGCGGGCGATCGCCGCGGCGACCTGGGCCTCGTCGGAGACGTCGGCGCCGACCGCGATCGCCCTGCCGCCGACGGCGGTGATCTTCTCGACGGTGTCCTTGCAGGCGGCCTCGTCGAGGTCGATCACGGCGACCGCGCGGCCCTCGGCGGCCAGTCGTACGGCGGTGGCGGCGCCGATCCCGCGTGCGGCACCGGTGACGACGGCCACCCGCTGCTCAGTGCTGGACATTGCTGTTTCTCCTCGCCCTTGAGAGAACCTGGTCGCGGAGCCCGCTGGTGGCACCCCGCCGCGGTGAGCGACCGCTTAGTACCTTCGACAGACGTGACGCTAGAAGCCCTGGCACGCGGTGTCAACGTCACACCGCGCGGTGTGATCCATTACCTCACCAGGAGGTCCAGCAACCGGGCCGGCTCGGCGGCGGCGTCCAGGGTCAGCCCGGTGTGCACCGGGCCGGGCTGGACGATCGTCGACCGGGGCGCGACGAGCCAGCGGAACCGGCGCCCGGGGTCGTCACCGGCCGCGTGTCCCGCCGCGTCGCCGCCCGCGCACACACCCTCCACCGCCCCGAGCGCGGCCCGCACCCCGGCCACGTCCGCGGCCGGGTCGAGGGCCAGCAGCCGGGCCTCGTCGAGGTGGGTACGGGCACCGACGTAGGCCTTGGCCCGGCAGTACACGATCACCCCCGCGTTGATGCACTCGCCGCGCTCCACGCGGGGGACGACCCGCAGCAGCGCGTACTCGAAGACATCCCGGCCGCCACCCTGGCCGGCCCGGGTGATGTGACGCTCGGCCACATGTCCGGCCATGTGGATGTGGGTCTCGCTCACTTGGCCCCCTCGATGCCGGTGATGCGTTCGTGGATGCCGGCGGCCCGGGCGAGCAGCGGCCGGGCGTAGGTGCGCCGCAGGTCGTCGGGCGTGTCGAAGCCGGGTTCGGCGGTCAGCCAGACGTCCGGGACCTCGGCGGTGACCTCGGCGAGCAGTTCCTCGGTGACGAGCGGCGCCAACTCCGCGGCGGCGGCGCGGACATCGGGGGCGAAGCCGCCCAGGGCGTGGTCCGAGGCGTCGTACGGGCGGGCCGCGGAGGTCTCGGCCGACGGCCAGTTGTGGTGCCAGATCATGGTGGCGCCGTGGTCGATGAGCCACAGGTCGCCGTGGTGCACCAGGAGGTTGGGGTTGCGCCAGGAGCGGTCGACGTTGTTGACCAGCGCGTCGAACCAGACGATCCGGCCGGCTTCCTCGGGGCTCACCGCGAAGGCGAGCGGGTCGAAACCGAGGGCGCCGGAGAGGAAGTCCATGCCGAGGTTGCTGCCGCCGCTGCCCCGCAGCAGGTCCTGTACCTGCTGCTCGGGTTCGCCGAGCCCCAGCACGGGGTCGAGTTCGACGGTGACGAGCCGGGGCATCCGGAACCCGAGCCGGCGGGCGAGCTCCCCGCAGACGACCTCGGCGACCAGCGTCTTGCGCCCCTGCCCGGCACCGGTGAACTTCATGACGTACGTCCCGAAGTCGTCGGCCTCCACGAGTCCCGGCAGCGAGCCGCCCTCGCGCAGGGGCGTGATGTAGCGGGTCGCGGTGACCGCTTTCAGCATTTTCCCAGGCCACCCGTCTCTTCAAGCGTGCAGTCCGTGGCCGGCCCTCGAAGGGCGCGCCTCCGGCTCGAAGTGTGCATAGTAACCGAGGGTGATCGCGGCCGGGGAGCGCCCGAGTGCGGGGGGCGAGGGCCCTCCTGCACGCTCAGAACCCGGTGAGGGTGGTCTTGCCGATCGAGGATCCGCTCTCCTGGAGCCGGTGGGCCTCGCGGAGGTTGGCCGCGTCGATCCGGCCGAGGTCCCGGGTGGCCGTGGTGGTGAGGACACCGGCGTCGACGAGGCGGGCGACCTGCGTGAGGATGTGGTGCTGCATGGCCTGGTCGGCGGTGCGGAACATCGACCGCGTGTACATGAACTCCCAGTGGAAGGAGATGCTCTTGGCCTTGAGCACCCCGATGGGCAGGGCCTCCAAGTCGTCGATGGCGACGATGTGGCCGAACGGGTTGAGGGCCTCGGCGTACGCGGCCAGGTTCCGGTCGGTGCCCGTGGTGCTGAGGACGAAGTCGACGCCGTTCGGCGCCACCTCCGCCAACTGCGGGCCCAGCGGGCTGCGATGGTCGATCACGTGGTGCACGCCCATCCGGCGCGCGTACGCGGTGGTCTCGGGCCGCGACGCGGTACCGATGACGGTGAGGCTGGTCAGGGTGCGGGCCAGCTGCGCGGCGATGGCGCCCACCCCGCCCGCGGCCGCGGTGATCAGCAGGGCGCCGGTCTGCTCCAGCGCCCCCGTGCGCAGGCCGAGCCGTTCGAACAGCCCCTCCCAGGCGGTGAGGGCGGTCAGCGGCAGCGCGGCGGCCTCGGTGAAGGAGAGCGTGGCCGGCTTGCGGCCCACGATCCGCTCGTCGACCGCGTGGAAGCGGGAGTTGGCGCCGGGGCGGTCGAGCGCACCGGCGTAGTACACCTCGTCGCCCACCTGGAACAGCTCCACCTCGTCGCCGACGGCGACGACGGTCCCGGCGGCGTCCCAGCCGAGCACCTTCGCCTCGCCGCCCGGGTCGACGTTCTGCCGGATCTTGTAGTCCACCGGGTTGAGCGCGATCGCCTCGACGCGGACCAGCAGGTCGCGGGGGCCCGGCTCGGGGGTGGGCAGGGTGACGTCCTCCAGGCTGCCGGCGTGGTCGACGGGCAGCGACTTGCGGTAGGCGACTGCCGGCATCGTCCCGGGGATGTCGTACGTGGCGGTCATGGCGGTACGGCCTTTCGACGGAGGTGGGTGATCAGGGCGCGCGACGGCGGTGGGCGGTTGAGGGCGCGCGTCGGACCAAGGGTCGCGGCAGCCGGCCGTGTCACGGGGCCGACGCGCCCTGGTGGCCCGCCTGAATGGCTTCGGCCACGTCAGGGACAGTACGCAACGGGTAGTGGTTACCCGCAAGGGACATTAGTTCCCCATGGGTACTATTGGAGTATGCCGACGACTGCCGATACCTGCGACGACCCGAAGAGCGTCTACCTGGCGGCCTGCCCGTGCCGGGACATGCTCGACCTGCTCGCCAACAAGTGGAGCGCGCTCGCCCTGGGCGCCCTGGAGGACGGACCGGAGCGCTTCGGCGCGCTGCGTGCGCGTCTCCAGGGCGTCAGCCCGAAGGTTCTCACCCAGACGCTGCGTCGCCTGGAGGACCACGGCCTGGTCCACCGCGAGATCTACCCGGAGGTTCCGCCGCGCGTCGAGTACAGCCTGACGCCCCTCGGCGAGGACGCCTGCCGCCCCCTGGCCCACCTGCGCACCTGGGTGGAGCAGAACATCGACCGCTTCCCCCCGGGCGACTGACCACCCCTCAGAGGGTGAGCAGTTCCTCGTGGAAGCCGCCGAAGCCCCGTTCCCGGTCGACCAGATGGATCTCCAGGATCCAGTGACAGGCGCGGCCCGCCTTGTCGGTGCGGCGCAGGGGGGTGTCGTTGGCGGGGGCGATGTACGACTCGACGTCCGCGCCGTCGATCTTCTCGTGCGGGAACTCCCCGACCAGGTGTCCGGCGTGCCAGCCGCCCAGCTCCCAGCCGGCCTCGGTGGCGAGCCGGGCGACCTCGGCGTACAGCGCGGCACCGGTGATGCCGGGGTCGGCCTCGAAGGAGCGCCGGCCGGCGGCGAACACCTCGGGCAGGTCGGCGCGCAGCCGCTGCTTGACCGGGTCGTCGCCGAGGACGAAGGTGCGGCCGAAGTCGGCCTCGTACTCCTCGAAGATCGGCCCGAAGTCGGCGAAGACGATGTCGTCGGCGCCGATCACCCGGTCCGGCGGGTTCTCCTTGTACGGCAGCAGGGTGTTCGGGCCCGAGCGCACGATCCGCTTGTGCCAGTGCCGGGTCGTGCCGAACATCTCGTTCGCCAGGTCGCGGACCCGGTCGCTGACCGCCCGCTCCCGCTCTCCGGCCGCGACGAGGCCGCGCGCCTCGATCTCCGCGAACAGCCGTGCGGCCTTGGCCTGGGCGTCGAGCAGGCGCGCCGCGCGCGTGGGTTCGTCGTCAGCCGTGGAAGCCATGGACCGAACCTAGCGGAAGCCGTGCCGGGGCTCCCGAACAGCTGCCGGGGAACCGGCTAACTTAAGGAGTCACGAAAACGACAAAACCACATGAATCTCTCCTCTCCGTGTCTGTGAGGCAGTCCGTCATGAGCCTGAGCATCCGCAATCAGCTCCCCGGCACCGTCCTGGCCGTCACCCCGGGCGAGGTGATGGCGACCGTGAAGGTGCGCCTCGACGGCGGCCAGGACCTCACCGCCGCGATCACCCTGGAGGCGGTCGAGGACCTGGGGCTCACCGAGGGCTCGGCGGTGCACGCCTTGGTGAAGTCCACCGAGGTCGCGCTCGCCACCGGTCCCGTCGGGGGCGTGTCCATCCGGAACCGGCTGCCGGGCACGGTCCGCGAGGTCGCCTCGGGCGGGGCGATGGCCACGGTCCGCGTCGGTGTCGACGGCGGCCAGGACGTCACCGCCGCGATCACCCGGGAAGCGGTCGCCGATCTCGGCCTGACCGCCGGCGACCCGGTGGTGGCGCTGATCAAGTCGACCGAGGTGTCCCTGGCGACGGCATGACCGCGGGCCGCGAGGCGGAACCGGCCCGCTAGGGGGCCGGGGGCATCGGGACGATCGCCGCACGGCGGGCGTCGACGAGCATGGACGAACATGTTCGTCACGACCTTGTTCGCGACGAACACGTTCGTTACAGTGGTGCCTGTCCTCGGAAGACCCCAGCCACCCCGGGAAGCAGGCGCACCATGAACTCCACCCACCACCCCATCGTGATCGTCGGCGGCGGCCTCGGCGGGCTGACACTGGCGCGCGTCCTGCACGTGGCCGGCGTCGAGAGCGTCGTCCTCGACCTGGAGGCGGGCCCGCACGTGCGCTCCCAGGGCGGCATGCTCGACCTGCACCGGGAGAGCGGCCAGGAGGCGCTGCACGCGGCCGGCCTCCACGAGCAGTTCCGCGCCAAGGTGCACCCGGGCGGCGAGGCCGTGCGGGTCCTCGACAGGGCCGCCACCGTCCTGCTCGACCAGGAGGATCCCGGTACGTACGAGCGGCCGGAGATCGACCGCGGCGACCTCCGCGACATCCTGCTCCGGTCCCTGCCCGAGGGCACCGTCCGCTGGCACAGCAAGGTCACCGACGCCCGTCCGCTGGACTCCGGCCGGCACCGCGTGACGCTCGACGACGGCACCGCCCTCACCACCGACCTGCTGGTGGGCGCGGACGGCGCCTGGTCCCGGGTCCGCCCGCTGCTCTCCGCCGCCCGGCCCTCCTACACCGGCATCTCCTTCGTCGAACTCGATCTCCTCGACGCGGACGCGCGCCACCCGGAGGCGGCCGCGCTGATCGGCGGCGGGATGTTCTTCGCACTCGGCGGCCACAAGGGCTTCCTCGCCCACCGCGAGACCGACGGGAGCCTGCACGTCTACACCGCGCTGCGGGTGGCGGAGGAGTGGCCGGCCGCCCTCGACGTCACCGACCCCGACTCCGTCAAGGCGACCCTGCTGGCGGAGTTCGCCGGCTGGGCACCCGCGCTGCGTGCCCTGATCACCGAGGCCGACGGTCCCGCGGTCCCCCGGCCGATCCAGGCACTGCCCGTCGGGCACCGCTGGCGGCGCACTCCCGGTGTCACGCTCCTCGGCGACGCGGCCCACCTGATGTCACCGTTCGCCGGGGAGGGCGCCAACCTCGCGATGATCGACGCCGCGGACCTCGGCCGGGCCCTCGTCGCACACCCCGGGGACACCGAGGCGGCGCTCACCGCGTACGAGGCAATCCTCTTCCCGCGCGCCGAGAGCACCGCCCGCGACTCGGCACGGGGCCTCGACGTCCTCTTCCACGACCGGGCCCCGGCGACCCTGATCGAGATGTTCGCCGCCTTCGCCGCGGAATGATCCCGGCGGCGCACAGGCTGACAGCGAACCGACAGCGCCCTTTCACCGGAAGCTCATGTCCAGGGTGGTCACTATCTGGATGCCGTCTGAACAGGTGGTGCCCGAAGGCCGTACCCCTGGACGGATCAACGAGAAGCTCCGCGGAAGGGAACCCCTCACATGACCAGCGCACCGCTCAACCCCTCAGCCGCACCGGGCCGCCGCACCGTCATGGCGGCGGCCGGAGCGGCGGGGCTCGCCGCCGCGCTGACCGCCTGCGGGTCGTCCGACGACAACTCGGGCTCGGGCGCCGGCTCCACCACCCAGGACAGCAACGGCACGGGCGGGGGCTCGACCGACACCTCCACCGCGGCGGGCGGCGGCACCGCGCTCGCCAAGACCTCGGACATCCCCGAGGGCGGCGGCACGATCTACAAGGACCAGTCCGTGGTCGTCACCCAGCCGACGTCGGGCACCTACAAGGCGTTCTCGACGAAGTGCCCGCACGCGGGCTGCGCGGTGTCCAGCGTGGCCGACGGCGAGATCGTCTGCCCGTGTCACGGCAGCAAGTTCGCCATCGCGGACGGCAGCGTGAAGCAGGGCCCGGCGACGACCGGCCTGACCGCCGCGAACATCACGGTCGCCGGCGACCAGATCTCGCTGGCCTGACGCTCAGGCCCGCCGGCGCGGGCGCCTGAGGCAGCCGAGCACCTCGTCCGTGGTCGCGACCGTGGCGACCAGAGCGAGGGTGTTGCGGACCATCGCGGGGGTGTACTCGGAGGGAACTCCCGCGATGGCGTCGGCCGGTACGACCGCCGTGTAGCCCAGGTTGACCGCGTCGAACACCGCATTGGGCACGGCCACGTTGGCCGAGACACCGGTGACGACCAGGGTGCGGCAGCCGAGGTTGCGCAGCAGCGGGTCGACATCGGTGCCCTGGATCGGCGACAGGCCGTGCAGCCGTCGTACGACCAGGTCCTGCTCCGCGACCTCGACGGGGGGCGCCACGCGCACCGCCGCCGTACCGGAGAGCTGCTGGACCGGCAGCCGTTCGGCGGCGCGGAAGAGCCGGGCGTTGCGGTTCGCGCCCCGGCCGTCGGGACGGCGTTCGGCGATCGCGTGGATCACCTGGACGCCCGTCTCGTGCGCGGCGGCGACCAGCCGGGCGATGTTGGCGAGCGCGCCCGACGCGTGGGCCTCGCGGGCGAGTTCGGGCAGCGCGCTGTCCGGGCCCACCACGCCCTGCTGGCATTCGACGGTGAGCAGGACCGTGCTCACGGGATCGAGGATCTCCGCGAGCCGTTCGTACGACGACGGCATGACGCCCCCTTCCGCCTTGGTGCGGGGCGGGCGACACTAACCGCCATCGCGCGGGAACGGAAGAAGAGAAGAGAAGGGGGGCCGCATGACCGTCACGCAGCGCCGGGGCCGGAAGATCATGATGACGCCCGGTGAGCTGGACGAGTTCCTCACCAGCCAGCGCACCTGCCGGGTGGCGACCGTCTCGGCGTCCGGCGCGCCGCACGTGAGCGCCCTGTGGTTCGCGTGGGACGGCACGTCACTGTGGCTGTACTCGGTGGTGCGCAGCCAGCGCTGGAAGGACCTGACGCGTGATCCGCGGGTGGCGGTGGTCGTCGACTCCGGTGAGGAGTACGACAGTCTGCGGGGTGTCGAGCTCAGAGGGTCCGTCGAGTTCGTGGGCGAGGTCCCGCGCACCGGCGAACTCGTCGCCGAACTCGACTACGTGGAGACGCTGTTCGCCCGCAAGAACTTCGGCCTGGACGAGATGCCGCACGACGGCAGGCACGCCTGGGCCCGGCTGACGCCGACGAAGACCGCCTCCTGGGACTTCCGCAAGCTCGGCTCGGCGTAGGGCTGTCAAAGGAGCGGGGCGGTCAGGAGATCGCCTCGGCCGCGCCGCGCAGGGCCTGCACCGCCGCCCGGATCGACGGGCGGCGGTCGGCGTCCGCCCGCCAGACGACGTACACGTGGCGGCGCACCCGCTGCCTGAGCGGCACCGTCACGATGCCCTCGGGCACCGGGTGACGACCGAGCAGCGGGGCGATGCAGACGCCCAGCCCGGCCGCCACCAGGTTGAGTTGGGTGTGCGTCTCGGCGGCTCGGTGCCCGACGATCGGTTCGACCCCGCGCGAGCGCAGCGTGAACATCAGCCACTCGTGGCAGAACTCGCCCTCGCCCCAGGTGATCCACTCGTCCTCGGCGAACTCCCCCAGGTCCACTTCGTCCCGGCCGGCGAGCCGGTGGCCGACCGGGAGGGCCACGTCGGCGGGGTCGTCGAGCAGGGGCGCCTTGACCAGCCCGTCGGGCAGCGGCATCGGCTTGTTGTACCAGTCCAGGACGACGGCGAGGTCGAGGTCGCCGCGGACCACCCCGGCGATGCCGCTCTCCGGTTCCAGTTCGCTGGAGCGGACGCGCAGGGCCGGGTGCCGGGTGCGCAGCGCGGCCAGCGCGGCCGGGAAGAGGCCGCGGGCGGCCGTCGGGAACGCCGACAGCCGGAGTTCGCCGACGACCTGGCCCCGGTGCGCCTCCAGGTCGGACTGGGCCAGCTCCACCTGGGAGAGGATGCGGGCCGCGTGCTCGGCGAGCAGCCGCCCGGCGTCGGTGAGCCGGACGCCCCGTCCGTTCCTGGCGAGCAGCTGCTGGTCCACCTCGCGCTCCAGTTTGCCCATCTGCTGCGAGACGGCCGACGTCGTGACGTGCAGGGCGTCGGCGGCCCCGCTGACCGAGCCGTGCCGGGCGAGGGCGTCGAGGGTACGCAGGCGCTCCAAGTTCAACATGTAAGCGATCCTACGAGGTACTGCACGGGAAATCTCGATTGTGCTACGACGTCGGCTCCAGCAAGGTGGACGGTATGAGCACCGTGACCACCACCGCCGCGACCGGCGAGCCGACGCTTGCCGGCGATCCGCCCCGCCCCCGCCTCGACTGGCGTCTGCGCTTCGGCGTCCTGTCGCTGATCTGGGGCTTCAGCTTCCTCCTGATCAAGGTGGGGACGCAGGGGTACGCCCCGTTCCAGGTCACCCTCGGCAGGCTGGTGTTCGGCACGGCGGTGCTGGCGGCGGCGATGGCCTGGAAGCGGGAGCGGCTGCCGCGCGGGGCCCGCACCTGGGGCCGGCTGGCGGTCGCCGCGTTCCTGCTGAACGCGCTGCCGTTCTCCCTGTTCGCCTACTCCGAGCTGACGATCCCCTCCACCCTGGCCGGCATCTGCAACGCGACCTCGCCACTGTGGGGGATGGCGCTGTCCCTGGTGGCCCTGTCGGAGGACCGGCCGACCCGGATCCGCTTCGCCGGGCTCGGCCTGGGCTTCCTCGGGGTGCTGACGGTGCTGGGGGCCTGGCAGGGCTTCCACGGGCTGGACGTCACGGGCACCGCGATGGCGCTGCTGGCGTCGCTGAGCTATCCGATCGGCTGGATCTACGTCCGGCGGACCCTGGCGGGTACGGGGAACTCGCATCTGTCCATGACCGGGGCGCAACTGCTTCTCGCGACAGCGCAACTGGCGGTCGTGACACCCCTGTTCACGTCCTTCCCAGGGCATGTCTCCTGGCTGCCCCTGCTGGCGATCGCCGCGCTGGGCGCGCTGGGCACCGGGCTCGCGGTGCTGATCCAGTACGGGCTGGTCGCCGAGGTCGGCCCGACCACCGCCCAGATGGTCACGTACTTCATCCCGGTCATCGCCACGGCGGCGGGCGTCGCGGTGCTGGGCGAGTCGCTGCACTGGAGCACGCCGGTAGGGGCGGTGGTGGTGCTGGCGGGGGCGGCGCTCACCCAGATGCGGCCCAGGACGGTCACCACCTGAGGATCCCGGCTCCCCGGGCCACACGCGACGAGCCTGCTTCCCCGGGGACACCCGTGACGAGCCTGCCCCCGGGGACAAACGTGACGAGCCCGTCCCCGGGGACACACGCCACGAGCCTGCCTCCGGGGGACACATGCCACGAGCCTGCCTCCGGGGGACACATGCGAAAACCTGGCCACCGGGCTAGGCGAGTACCCGGCCCCTCCCCGGTCCCACCGCCGCCGCCACCGCCGCCGCCAGGCGGCCGGTCTCCTCGGGGGTCAGCGTCGAGACGGTGATCCGGATGCCCGGTGGGGTCGCCAGGCGGTAGCGCGCCCCGGGGGACACGCCCCAGCCGGCGTGCAGCAGCCGGGACACCGCCCCCGTCTCGTCCGGGACCGGGACCCACACGTTCATGCCGCTGCGGCCGTGGGCCTGGACGCCCTGGTCGGCCAGCGCGTCGATGAGCAGGTCGCGACGGGCCCGGTAGGCCGCGGCGACCGCCTGCCCGTCGACCGCGCCGTCCGCCCACATCCGGACCACCGTGCGCTGGAGCAGCCGGCTCACCCACCCCGGCCCCAGGCGCTGACGCCCCCGTACCCGGTCCACGGTGACCTCGTCGCCGGTCATGACGGCCAGGCGCAGGTCGGGGCCGTAGGCCTTGGCGACCGAGCGGAGGAAGGCCCAGTGGCGGGTGACGCCCACCAGGGGGTGCAGGGGGAGGTCGACGATGCCGTGCCCGTGGTCGTCCTCGATCAGCACGGTGCCCGGGTGGGCGCGCAGGACGGCCCGCAGGGCTCGGGCGCGCGGGGCACTCACCGCGGCGCCGGTGGGGTTGTGCGCCCGCGCCGTGACGATCAGCGCACGCGCCCCCGATTCGAGCGCGCGGCGCAGTCCGTCGGGGCGCGGTCCCTCGTCGTCCACCGGCACCGGCACGGTACGCAGGCCGAGCGCGGGGACGAGATCCAGGGTGCGGCCCCAGCCGGGGTCCTCGACGGCGACCGGGTCCCCGGGGCGGAGGTGGGCCAGCAGGACGCGTTCGACGGCGTCGAGGGAGCCCGAGGTGACGGTGACCGGACCGGCGGGCACGCCGTCGGCGGCGAACCCGGCGTGTGAGACGCGCTCCAGTTCCGGCTCGACCGGGTCGGCGCCGTAGAGGACCGGGGCGCGGTCACCCTCCGCCGCCACGGCCGCCAGCACCGGCGCGAGGGCGGGCAGCAGCGCGGGGTCGGGGTTGCCGGAGGACAGGTCGCGCACCCCGGCCGGTACGTCCACCCGGATGCCGTCCCGTCCGGTGGTGGCCGGCTTGGACCGGACCCGGCTGCCCCGGCGGCCGGCGGTCTCGATGACCCCGCGGTCGCGCAGGGTGCGGTACGCGGCCGCGACCGTATTGGGATTCACCCCGAGCTGGGCCGCCAACTCCCGCATCGGAGGCAGTAGTTGCCCGGGTTCCAGCTCTCCGGAACCCACCGCGCGCTCGACGCTGGCGGCAATCTCTGCTGCGCCACGCCCTTCGATCCGATATTCTCCTAGCACAAAGCAGATTATGCACTAGTGCAATGGAGTTCCGCAATGGAGACAGCCCAGCCGGCGACCGTACCGGCCCAGCCCGCCGCCTACGAGCCGACCGACCGCACCGTCCCCACGCGCGCCGCGCACAAGGCGTCGTACGACAAGGAGGTGGTGCACGCGATCCTCGACGAGGGCTATGTCTGCCATCTCGGCTTCGTGCGCGACGGCGCGCCGGTGGTCCTGCCGACGCTGTACGGCCGGGTCGGCGAGGTGCTGTACCTGCACGGTTCGACGGGCTCACGCCCGCTGCGGATGACCGGGCGGACCGACCCCGGGCTCCCGGTGTGCGTGACGGTCACCCATGTCGACGGCCTGGTGCTGGCCCGCTCGGCCTTCCACCACTCGGTCAACTACCGCTCGGTCGTGGTGCACGGCGTCGCCCACCAGGTCACCGACCCCGAGGAGAAGCGCCTCGCCCTGGACGCGCTGGTCGACCATGTGGTGACGGGGCGCTCCGCGGACTCCCGTCCGGCCGACAAGAAGGAACTGGCCGCGACCGCGGTGATCCGCCTCGACCTGGACGAGGTCTCCGCGAAGACCCGCACGGGCGGCGCGCTCGACGAGCCGGAGGACATGGACCTCCCGTACTGGGCGGGTGTGCTGCCACTGCGCAAGGGCTACGAAGCCCCGGTCCCGAACGACGACCTGGCCGGGGACATCGCGGTCCCGGGATACCTGACGGCCCGCTGAGGTCGCGGCGCCCCCCGGGACGACGGGGGACCCCTGACCGAAGGCCGAGGGAGGAACCGCTTGACCGGCCGCCACCCACCGGCAGCCGGCGACGCTCAGACGGCCGGCTCCCGCACGACGGCCTCACCACGCGCCCGGGGCTCGGCGGAGCCCTTCGCGGGCGTGGCGGACTGCGCGATGAACGCCCCGGCCAGCACCACGACCCCGCCCAGCACCTGCGGCGCGCCCAGCCGCTCCCCCAGCAGCACCCACGCCAGCACGGTCGCCACCACCGCCTCCAGGCAGGCCACCACCCCCGCCACCTGCGGCGACAGCCGCCGCACCGACAGCACCCCCGTGACGTACGCGACGACCGTCGCGACCAGCACGATCCACACCAGCAGGGCCACCGCCGGCACGGCCACCCCGTGCATCCGCGCGGAGCCGCCCAGCACCGACCAGTCCATCTCCCACGGCCGGGCCACCACGGTGAGCAGCCCGGCACCCACCAGCAGGCCGTACGCGATCACGCCCAGCGGGTCCACGCCCTCGCCGCCGCCGTGGTCGGCCAGCACGAAGTACCCCACCTGGCAGCAGGCCGCGGCCAGCGCGAGCGCCAGCCCCAGGGCGTCGAAGCGCAGCCCCGACCACACCTCCACGACGCAGGCGAGGCCGCCCGCCGCGAGGACCACTCCGAGCGCGGCGGCCCGGCTCACCGGCCGTCGCTGCACGAAGCGGACCCAGCCGAGCACCAGCGCGGGAGCGAGGTACTCCACGAGCAGCGCCACCCCGACGGGTATCCGGGATATCGCGGCGAAGTAGCAGGCCTGGACACCCGCGACGGCGAGCAGGCCGAACCCGGCGAGCAGCGCGGGCCGGCGGCGCGGCAGGTCACGGTGACGGACGGCGAGCGGAAGCATCACCAGGGCGGCACCGGCCACCCGCAACCACACCACGTGCAGCGGCGCGAGCCCCGCCTCGATCAGGGGCTTGGCCGCGACGCCGGAGCCGCCGAAGGCGAGCGCCGAGCCGAGGGCGAGCAGGAGCCCGAGGCTCTTTTCATGGCTGCTGTCAGTGGTGTGCACCGGCACATGATGACAGGGGGCGACATGACCGTCATCCCCCATGACTCCTGTCTCAACGGCTGGACGTGCGGCTCTCCATGCCGGGGTCCCACAGCCCGTCGTCCGTGTCGATCCGCGCGGCCAGGCCACGGGCGGCCACACCCGCCCGTTCCAGCACCTGCACGGCCCGCGACTCCGGGTCGACGACCAGCCCCGCGAGGAGGTCGACGCCCTGGGCGCGGGTGCCGCCGCGACGCCGGGCGCGGCTGCGGGCGTACTCCACCGCGGCCGCCGCCACCGGAGACCAGGCACCGCCGGTCCTCCCGTCGCGCCTCACCTCGCCGGGCCCGACGGACGGCAGCGCGCCGGAGTCCTCGACCCCGCTCTGCCAGCGCAGGCCGTAGCCGATGCTGCGCTGCACGAGGTAGCCGAGCAGCCGGGCGAGTTGCGGGGCGTCGCCGACGACGTCGCGGACCTCGGGGTCGTACTCGATCAGGGAGTGCAGCAGATGGGCGGTGTCGACCTGGCGGTCCCCGTCCCGCACGGCCCGGCGGCGGGCACCGGCGACCACCGCTGCCAGCTCGGCACCGAGCCCGGCATCGTCGTCCGCGTGGATACCACCCTGGTCCTGGGCGGGCTGGCGGGGAATACGGGGTTGCACACCCCCACCCCATCAACCCAGGGCGGCCGAGTCATCCGCGAGGGGGAGCATTTCCGCGTCCCACACAGAGTGGACCCCGGTGCCGCCGATCTCCTCCTTACGGATGAGATCAGGCCGGTTCCGGCGGAAAGGCGCGCGCCTCCTTGCCGTGCGCCCCGTACGCAACCGTCACGCACCCGCCGTACGTCCTCCTCCGTTGTGGAAAGCGGGTGCTGTTGCTGGCTGGTCGTCCTGCCGGCGGTCGACGGGAGGCAGTACGTGTACCGGGTGCACGCCCCGGCGGACGCCCTGCTCGCGGACCTGTTCTGGGACGCCTGGCACTGTCACGACGAGGGCCCGCACCCGCGCGCGTGGGACCTGTTCGACGCGGCGGAGATACGGCGGGCGGGTCCGCACATTTCCTGACGGTTCATCAGTATTGAATGTTCGAGGCCCTGCGGCTACGTTCCGCGACACCGTAGCCCGACACGAAGGGGTGGCCCGATGGCCGAAGTCAGCGCGGAGGCACGCATCCAGGCACCGGCCGAGAAGGTGTGGGCGCAGCTCACCGACTGGCCGGCGTACGGGGAGTGGAACGCGACCCACACCAACTTCCCGAAGGGCGGTCCGGAGACCCTGGCGGTGGGCGGGACCTTCCAGGAGAACATGAAGCTGATGGGCTTCCCGGCGGAGGTCGAGTGGACCATCGAGGAGCTGGAGCCGGCCCGGGTGCTGGCGATCCGCGGCAAGGGGCCGATGGCGGTGACCGTCGCGACGCGGTACACGCTGACGCCGGACGGGGACGCCACGGGGGTGCGGATCGACGGCGAGTTCACGGGCGCCGCCGTGTCGCTGATGGCGGGCAAGCTCAAGGACTCGGCGACGGCGGCGCTGAACGAGTCGCTGCGCAAGCTGGGCGGCCTGGTGGCCTGAGCCCGGCCGCACGCCCCTGCCGCACCCGCGAGGGCGCCCCGCGGAACGGTCCGCGGGGCGCCCGGTACGCCGTCGATCGGTCGTCGCCGACGAGTCGCCGTCGGCCAGCCCTTGTCGGCCAGTCGTCGCCGACCGGCCCTCCCCGACCGGTCCTCGTCGGTCAGTCCTCGTCGGCGAGGATGAGGTACAGCTTCTTGCGGGTCTCGTTGATGACGGCCAGCGCCTTCTCGCGCTGTTCCTTGGTGCCGGTCTTCCAGACCTGCCCGAAGGCCTCCATCAGGCCGAAGCCGGCCTGGCGGATCTCGCCGAGCGCCTCGAAGTCGACTCCGCGGGAAGCCTCCTCCCAGGGGGCGTCCGGACCCTCGTCGGCGGCGGTGCGGCCGCTGTCGGTGAGGGAGAACAGCTTCTTGCCGCCCTCGCTCTCACTGGCGATCAGACCCTCGTCCTCCAGCAGTTGCAGGGTGGGGTAGACCGAGCCGGGGCTGGGCTTCCACGCGCCGCCGCTGCGCTCGGCGATCTCCTGGATCATCTCGTATCCGTGCATCGGGCGGTCCTTCAGCAGGGCCAGGATCGAGGCCCGTACGTCACCGCGCCGCGCCCTCCCCCTGGGGCCGCCACGTCCTCGCGGCCCCCAGTGCCCCGGTCCGAAACCGGGCCCACCGGGACCGAAGCCAGGGCCACCCGGACCGAAGGGCCCGAACGCCGCACGGCGACCGTCACGTCCGCCGAAACCACCACGGCCACCCTTCGGGCGGGGGCCGTCCTGTCCATGTCCACGCTCGAATCCGTGGGAACGCATGGCAATCACTCCATCCATCGTTGATCTGTCGCGTATCGTTCGCGATACCTCAACGATATATCGGAACTGTTCGCCTGACAACCCCCTTCCGACCGCCGGGGGCGGATTCAGCAGGGACGTTGCATGACCATGCGGTCTGATGCATAATCTTCCTATGTCCAAGGTCCTCACCTCCCTTCCCGCCGGCGAGCGCGTCGGCATCGCCTTCTCCGGCGGGCTCGACACCTCGGTCGCGGTCGCGTGGATGCGCGACAAGGGCGCCGTCCCGTGCACCTACACCGCCGACATCGGCCAGTACGACGAGCCCGACATCGCGTCGGTGCCGGGGCGTGCGCACACCTACGGCGCCGAGATCGCGCGTCTGGTCGACTGCCGAGCCGCGCTGGTCGAGGAGGGCCTGGCCGCGCTGACCTGCGGCGCGTTCCACATCCGCTCGGGCGGGCGGTCGTACTTCAACACCACCCCGCTGGGCCGGGCGGTCACCGGCACGCTGCTGGTGCGGGCGATGCTGGAGGACGACGTCCAGATCTGGGGCGACGGCTCGACCTTCAAGGGCAACGACATCGAGCGGTTCTACCGCTACGGGCTGCTCGCCAACCCGCACCTGCGGATCTACAAGCCGTGGCTGGACGCGGACTTCGTGACCGAGCTCGGCGGCCGCAAGGAGATGTCCGAGTGGCTGGTCGCGCACGGGCTGCCGTACCGGGACAGCACGGAGAAGGCGTACTCCACGGACGCCAACATCTGGGGCGCCACGCACGAGGCGAAGACGCTCGAGCACCTGGACAACGGCATCGAGACCGTCGACCCGATCATGGGCGTGCGGTTCTGGGACCCCGAGGTCGAGATCCTGCCCGAGGACGTGACCATCGGCTTCGACCAGGGCCGGCCGGTGACGGTCAACGGCAAGGAGTTCGGGACCGCCGTCGAGCTGGTCATGGAGGCCAACGCGATCGGCGGCCGGCACGGGCTCGGCATGTCGGACCAGATCGAGAACCGGATCATCGAGGCGAAGAGCCGCGGGATCTACGAGGCGCCGGGCATGGCGCTGCTGCACGCGGCCTACGAGCGGCTGGTCAACGCGATCCACAACGAGGACACGGTCGCGCAGTACCACAACGAGGGCCGGCGGCTCGGCCGCCTCATGTACGAGGGCCGGTGGCTGGACCCGCAGGCGCTGATGATCCGGGAGTCGCTTCAGCGGTGGGTCGGCGCGGCGGTCACCGGTGAGGTGACGCTGCGGCTGCGGCGCGGCGAGGACTACTCGATCCTCGACACGACCGGGCCCGCCTTCAGTTACCACCCCGACAAGCTGTCGATGGAGCGCACCGAGGACGCCGCGTTCGGTCCGGTGGACCGGATCGGCCAGCTGACGATGCGCAACCTCGACATCGCCGACTCCCGCGCGAAGCTGGAGCAGTACGCGGGGCTGGGTCTGATCGGCTCCGCGAACCCGGCGATCGGGGCGGCGCAGGCGGCGGCGACCGGGCTCATCGGCAGCATGCCGGAGGGGGGCGCCGAGGCGATCGCGTCCCGCGGCGAGGCCGCGCCGGACGCCGACGAACTGCTGGACCGGGCCGCGATGGAACTGGGCACGGACTGAGCGACACGCTCAGAGGGGCCGACTCGCCAAGGGTCGGCCCCTTTTCGTCGCCATCGGGTTGACTGCCGGAGCGGGAGCCGGAGCGGGAGCCTGGGCCGGCGGGCGGGGGCGACGGGTGGCGGGCCGGGTGCGGCGCCGTCGTGGTTTTCGCGCAGTTCCCCGCGCCCCTGTCGGGCGCCGTCGTGCGCGGCGGTCGGGGGGCGGTGCGGCGCCGTCGTGTGTTCTCGCGCAGTTCCCCGCGCCCCTGTCGGGCGCCTTGGGGGTGTTTCGGGCGTCTCTCTGGTGGAAATCGGGCCAGGGGTCCTGGATTGGCCTTAGTGGGCGGGGGGCGGGGGGCCTAGCGTCCGGGGTATGCGGATTCGAATCGTGGACGCCTTCGCCGAGCGGGCCTTCGCCGGGAACCCGGCCGGTGTCGTGTTGCTCGACGCCTTTCCCGAGGACGACTGGATGCAGAACGTCGCCATGGAGGTGAACCACGCCGAGACCGCCTTCGCGCACCCGCTGCCCGAAGGCGGGGACGCGGACTGGGCGCTGCGCTGGTTCACCCCGGTCACGGAGGTCGCGATGTGCGGGCACGCCACGCTCGCCACCGCCCATGTGCTGGGGACGACCGGGGCGCACCCGGGCCCCCTACGGTTCGCCACCCGCAGCGGCGTGCTGATCGCGACGCCCGGCACCGACGGGACGATCACTCTCGACTTCCCGACCGCCCCGCTCACCCGCCTCGACGCGCCCGACGGGGTCGCCGAGGCGCTCGGCGCCGAGCCCGTCGCCGTGTTCGACACCGGCCCGAACGTCGGCGACCTCCTCGTGGAACTCGCCGACGAGAAGACGGTGCTGGGCCTCTCCCCCGATCACCGCGCCCTCGGCGCCTACTCCGAGCGCGGGATCATCGCCACCGCGCGGGCCGAGGACCCGGCCAGGGGCTACGACTACGTTTCCCGCTGCTTCTTCCCGAACGTCGGCATCGACGAGGACCCGGTGACGGGAAGCGCGCACACGGCGCTGGCACCGCACTGGTCCGGCCGGCTCGGCGCCGACGACCTGACAGGGTTGCAGGCCTCCCGCCGTACCGGGCTGGTCCGCACCGGCCTGCGCGGTGACCGCGTGCTGCTGACCGGGCACGCGGTCACCGTCGTCGACGGCGAGCTGTTCACGCCGTAGGCAGCCAGCCCACCTTGCCGGCGAGCAGCGCGTAACCGACGAACGCGCCGATGTCGAGCAGCGAGTGCGCCACCACCAGGGGACCGACCCGGCCCCACCGCCGGTACAGGTAGACGAAGACGACGCCCATCACCATGTTGCCGACGAAGCCGCCGATCCCCTGGTAGAGGTGGTACGAGCCACGCAGCACGGCGCTGGCCACCAGCGCCGTGCCCGCGCTCCACCCCAGCTGGTCCAGGCGGCGCAGCAGATAGCCGACGACGATGACCTCTTCCAGGATCGCGTTCTGCATCGCGGAGAGGATCAGCACGGGGTACTTCCACCACACGTCGGGCAGCGCCTCCGGCACCACCGTGAGGTTGAAGCCGAGTCCGCGCGCGGCCAGGTAGAAGGCGATCCCGGTGCTGCCGATCACCGCCGCGATCCCTGCTCCGCGTCCGAGGTCGGGCCAGGGGCGGGTGCGGTCGAAGCCGAGCGTGCGCAGGCTCGCGCCCTCACGGAGCAGCAGGTGGGCCACCAGCAGGACGGGAACCAGCGCGCTGGCGATGCCGAACAGCTGCCAGGCGAGGTCCAGCCAGGGCCGGCCCGGCGCGGCGGACGCGTTGAGGGTCGCCGCCTGGTCCTTGAGGCCGCCCGGTCTGGTGACCGACCCGACGAAGCTGATCAGCGCCGACACTCCGCTCGCCCCGAGCGACAGTCCCAGAACCAGTAGCGTCTCGTCCCTGAACATCCGCTGCGAGGGCTGTTCCAGCGGGTACTCCACCTGCGCTCCTGACTCCGGTCGGGCAAACCCCACGCCGTGGGTCGTCACAGCTTGCCCGATCGGGACCGGGGAGGCACGGGCGGCCCCCTGGTGAAGGAGGGCCGACCACGGCGTCCCGTCAGGAGCGCGGCGAGCTGCGCGACAGGCCTCCACCGGGCCGCGCCCCGCCGTCCGCCGCACCGCCCACGGCGCTCACGCCCTCACACCCACACCGCTCACCCCAGCAGCACCGGCTCCAATAACCCCACCGGCCAGGTGTGCACGGGCTCTCCCGCGTTCATCAGTTCCGCGTAGCGCCGTGTCATCCCGGCCAGCGCCACGTCCCTCGGCAGCCCCTGCTCCAGCGCCCGGTGGAAGGTGGCCGCCTGCCAGGACGCCCCGTTCACCCGCCGCCGGCACCGCTCGTCGATCACACCCAGGTAGAAGTCCCGGTCGGCGGGTTCCACGCCCCACGCGTCCAGCCCCGCCTCCGCCAGCGGCAGCAGTTCCTCGCGGACCAGGGTGACCGCGTCCACCTCGGCCGTGCCGCCGCCGTACCGCGCCCGCCTCGGCCAGACGAGCCGCGCGTCGATCCCGTCCCGGCAGGCCGCGTCGAAGTTCGCCTCGGCCACGGCGAACGGCATCCGTGTCCACACCGGCCGGGACTCCTCGGCGAGGGCCCGGACCAGGCCGTAGTAGAAGGCCGCGTTGGCGATGACGTCGGTGATGGTGGGCCCGGCCGGCAGCACCCGGTTCTCCACACGCAGGTGCGGGACGCCGTCGGCGATGCCGTAGACGGGCCGGTTCCAGCGGTACACCGTGCCGTTGTGCAGGACGAGTTCGGCCAGCTTCGGCACGCCGCCCGCGTCGAGCACGGCCAGCGGGTCCTCCTCGTCGCAGATCGGCAGGAGCGCCGGGAAGAAGCGCAGGTTCTCCTCGAACAGTTCGTACGCGGAGCTGATCCAGCGTTCGCCGAACCAGGTGCGCGGCCGCACGCCCTGGGCCTGGAGCTCGGGCGGGCGGGTGTCGGTGGCCTGGAGGAACAGCGGGGGCCGGGACTCCCGCCACAGTTCACGGCCGAAGAGGAAGGGGGAGTTGGCGCCCACGGCGATCTGCGGGGCGACGGCCGCCTGCGCGGCGTTCCACACGTCCGCGAAGCGGCCCGGGGTGACCTGGAGGTGCAGTTGGACGGAGGTGCAGGCGGCCTCCGGGACGATCGACTTGGACGTGCAGACGAGATGCTCGACGCCCTCGATGTCGAGCCGGAAGTCCTCGCCGCGGGCGGCCACGATCTGGTCGTTGAGCAGGGTGTAGCGGTCGACCTCGGAGAGGTTCGCGGAGACCAGGTCGTCCCGCTCCAGCGTCGGCAGGATGCCGATCATCACGATGCCGGCGTCCACCTCGCCGGCCTTGCGGTCGGCGTACGCCAGCGAAGTCCTCAGTTCCTCCGCGAGCCGGTCGAATACCCGGCCGCCGAGCCGGTGTGGAGCTATGTTGACTTCCAGGTTGAACATGGCGAGTTCTGTTTGGAAATCACGGCTCGCGATACGTTCGAGCACCTGCCCGTTCAGCATTCTCGGCATACCGTCCGCGCCGGCGAGATTCAATTCGATCTCGACACCCATGAGGTTCTTGGGGCGGTCGAACCGCTTCTCCACCAGCAGCCGCTCCAGCCCCGACAGACAGTCGCGGAGCTTTTCGCGGTAGCGCTGGCGATCGGACAGGTCGAACCGGCCCGCCACGACCTTCTCCCCCATCGAAGTGTCCCTCCTCGAATGGGCGGACCGAGGTTCCGGCCGCCGGTGTCCCGGGTCCAGGTGGGATGATGCCCAGCCGGGACGATCGATAACGTCGCGCGCAGGACGGACACCCGCTACTCTGTTGGAATGTGTCCTGCGGCACATTCACGGGGCATGAAGCACTGTGCAACTGCGGGTTCCCCGTACTCCTCGTGAAAAACGCCGACGACATTCGGCCGACCGCGAGAGCCTCGTATTTCGAGGTCAGCAGGGTACCGCCGGGCGGGAAACCGGGAGGATTCCCCACGAATCAGCGGCCGAATTGCGCCTTGTTCTGCTCTGTGAAACGGCTCGGTGAAACACCACCTGAACACGTGTCGTATAAACTCCGCGGAACAAGGCAGAAGGCCGGCGCCCACGGTCCTGGTTCCTGCCGTCCGGTGCGTGCGGACACCGTCCGCACCTCTCTTCACCGAACCGGGCCGCCGCCTCTCTGACCCCCTGTGAGCTGACAGCGCCGTCCGCCCCCGCCCTCGCGCCACCGCGCCTGTCGAATGAGAGGCGACCCACCATGCCGCTGCAAGTCCCTCCTGCCCCCGCGCCCGCACTGCGTTCCGTCCTCACGGCCCTCGGTTCCCCGACCGCGGTCAGCGAGGCCCGTACCCCTTCCCTGCGCACCGCGCAGGGCCCCGCGGTCCCCGAACTCCCGCTGCCCGTGCACGTCCTGGACCGGATCACCCCGGAGGGCGTGTCCGCCACCCGGCTGGCCGGCTGGCGCTTCCTGATCCGCTGCGGCGACCGGGCGGTGGCCGCGGCCGACACGATGCTCACCCCGGACGGCTGGGCCTTCTCGCACTTCTTCGAGGGGCCCTACATCACGTCCACCGAGCGGGCCCTGCACCAGGCCGAGGCCCTGCCGCAGACGTACCAGCCGCGCCTGCTGTCCGTGCCGGGCCTCTACATGCTCACCCTGTGGCTGCACGGGGACCGCACGGCGGACGGTGCCGAGGGGCACCCGGCCGCCACCGACCTGCTCGTCCCGCTGGCGCCCGCTCCGCCCGGCATCGCGGCGCACCGGCCGCACCTGGTCGCCGAACTGCTCCCGGTCCTCACCCACCGGGTCACTCCGGCACCCCTGCTCATCACACCCGCCCGAACGCCCGCCTGAGGCCTCGCCTCTCTGGGGAGCGGTGAATTGCTCATGCGAGCAATTCACCGCTCCCCAGAGAGGAACTAGCCCTATCCGGCCATGAGAAACCATCCGAATTGACAACCCGGCCGGGATGAACCGTCCGGGCGGGTGACGCGTCTCCAACCTGTGAGAAGCGGTGCCGCGAAATCCCTGCGGAACAACGCCCGGAGGGCAACACTGGTTTCCGAACGACTCATCACCACGGGGGACCGACATGACCACGACAGAGCGAGAGACCCTACCCATGTGCCAGCACCAACCGCCGTGTCCGACCGCCGAATCCGCCGACCGGGAGTCCGCCCGTCTCACGGCGCACCACCCGGAGCAGGGCTGGAGCCTGCTGTGCAACGGCGTGCTGCTCTTCGAGGACACCGGCGAGCTCCTGCCCGACGGTCAGATCATCGCCCCGCACCGCCCGCTCGGTGCCGGCAGCGTGATGACCGCCGCCTGAGCGGACACCGCACCACCCCCGGGCGGCCCCGCCGCTCCGCCCGGTGACAATCAAGGGGCCGGACGCACACCTGGTGCGCACCGGCCCCGACGTGCGTCCGGGGTTCGTCACCCCCTGTAGCCGAGGGCTGTGCGCAGCGCGAAGTAGGCCGGCTTGGGGGCGAGTTGCTCGTCCCAGGGCAGGGCCGCGCCCTCGCCCGGGAAGAAGGCCGGGATCCACGAGTACTTGTCCGTCCAGTCCCAGACCGTGATGCCCACGCACCGCCGTACCGCGAGGCACGCCCTGGTGAGATCCGCGTACCAGGTAGCCTGCTCGGCCAGTTTCCCGTCCGTCGCGGGCAGCTGCATCCGGATGTCCACCTCGGTGAGCGCGGTGTCCAGGCCGAGGCGGGAGAAGCGGCGGAGGTTCTCCTCCAGGGTGGCGGGATAGCCGTACTGGAGGGCGAGATGGGCCTGGAGGCCGATGCCGTCCAGCGGCACGTGCTCGGCCTTCAGCTGCCGGGCGAGCGCGTAGTAGGCGTCGCTCTTCGCTCCGGTGGCCTCGATGTTGTAGTCGTTGAGGTACAGCTTGGCGCGCGGGTCGGCCTGGTGCGCCCAGCGCAGCGCGTCGGCGATGTAGCCGGGGCCGAGCGTCTTGTACCAGATGGTCTCGCGGTAGCTGCCGTCCTCGTTGAACGCCTCGTTGACGACGTCCCAGGAGTAGACGCTGCCCCGGTAGTGCCGGACCTCGGTCTGGATGTGGTTCTTGAGAACCGCGCGCAGCTCGTCGGCCGTCCAGGTGCGGGAGGTGAGCCAGTCGGGGAGCTGGCTGTGCCAGACCAGGGTGTGGGCGCGGACCTGCTGGTGGTTCTTCCGGGCGAGGTTCACGATCTGGTCGCCGTCGGTCCAGTCGAAGACGCCCTGCTGGGGCTCGGTGGCGTACCACTTCATGCCGTTGCCGGGCGTGATCATGTCGAACTCGGTGCCGAGCGGCCGCGTGTAGGCGGTGTCGGTGAGTTCGGGGTTGTCGGTGGCGCTGCCGAAGTAGCGGCCGTGCCGCTCGGCCAGTTCGGCGAGGGTGGGTTGCCGGTCGTGGGCCCGGGCGGCGGGGCCGGTGGCGATTCCGGCCGCCACGAGCACGGCCGCGAGGGCACCGGCGAGTCTGAGACGGGTGCGTGCCATCGTACGACTCCTGTTCGCGGAAGGGATGTTCAGCCCTTGGTGGCACCTGCGGTGAGGCCGCCGACCAGCTGGCGTTCGGCGACCGAGTAGAAGGCCAGGGCGGGCACCATGGCGAGGACCAGGTAGGCGAAGACCCGGGCGTAGTCGGTGGCGTACTGGCCTTGGAACTGCTGCACGCCGACCGGGATGGTCCACCACGTGGAGTCGTTGAAGACCAGCAGTGGCAGGAAGAAGTTGTTCCAGCTGGTGACGACCGCGAGCACGGAGACCGTGCCGAGCGCCGGCCGGGCCATCGGCAGCAGGATCCGCCAGAAGAAGGCGAACGGCCCGCAGCCGTCGAGGGTGGCCGCCTCCTCCAGCTCCCCGGGGATCTCCCGGAAGAAGCCGCGCAGGATGATGATGGTCATCGGCAGTCCGAACGCGGCCTGCGGCAGGATCACCCCCAGCGGGTTGTCCAGCAGGTTCATCGAGCGCAGCAGCAAGAAGAGCGGCAGGGCGGCCACCGCGAACGGGAACATCAGCCCCATCGTGAACACGGTGAACAGGACCTCCCGGCCGCGGAAGGCGAACCGGGCGAAGGAGAAGGCCGCCAGCGCCGACACCGCGACCACCAGCACGGTGGTGGCCACGGCGATCAGGGTGCTGTTGCCGACCAGCCGCCAGAAGGAGCCGGAGCGGAGGATGTCGGTGTAGTTGGAGGTGACCCAGGAACGGGGCAGGCCGACCGGGTTGGCGGACAGTTCGTCGGTGGACTTGAACCCGGACAGTGCCGCGTACAGCACGGGTACGGCCATCAGCGCGCCGACCACGACGAGGACCAGGTGCAGCGGCAGGCTGCGTACGGAAGTGCCGGACGTCCTGCGGCCGTTCATGCGCCGTCCCCTCTCATGTTCGTGGTGGCGCCCGCCAGGTCGCGGCGGAGCACGAACCGCTGGTAGGCGAGGGCGAAGACAAGGCTGATGGCGAACATGACCACGCTGATCGCGCTGGCGTAGCCGACCTGGTAGCGCTTGAAGCCGTACTGGAACATGGTCACGGCCATGGTCTCCGAGTGGTGGTCGGGGCCGCCCGCGGTGACCACCCACACCAGGTCGAAGAGCTGGATGGACCCGATGACCGAGAGGAAGACGCTGATCCGCAGGGTGGGGGCGAGCAGCGGCAGCGTGATGTGGCGGAAGCGCTGCCAGGAGCCCGCGCCGTCGACGATCGCGGCCTCGGTCAACTCGGCCGGGATGGACTGGAGTCCGGCCAGGTAGAGCATCATGTGGAAGCCGAAGTACTTCCAGGTCATGACGAGGAAGAGGGTGGCCATGACGGTCGAGGGGTCGGAGAACCACTCCCCGCCGAGCCCGTCGAGTCCGATCGCGCCCAGCACGTGGTCGGCGAGCCCCTGGTCGGGGGCGAAGATCATGCCGAACAGCACACCGGTGATGGCCTCGGAGAGCACGTAGGGCGCGAAGAACAGCATCCGGTAGACGGCCCGGCCGCGGATCCGCTGGTTGAGCAGGACCGCCATGGCGAGCGCGAACGGCAGTTGCAGGGCCAGCGAGAGCCCGACCAGCAGCAGGCAGCGCCAGAGGTCGCCGAGGAAGACGTCGTCCTGGAAGAGGCGGGTGAAGTTGTCGGTGCCGGTGTAGTCGGAGGGCATGCCGAAGCCGCCCCAGCGGAAGAACGAGGCGTACAGCGCGAACAGGATCGGCAGCAGGACGAGGACGCCGAACAGGGCCAGGGCGGGCAGCTGGAAGCCCACCGCGGTGAGCCAGTGCAGCACCCGGCGCCGGGTGCGCGCCCGGTCCGGCCGCGTCGGCGGCCGGACCTGGGCGTCCGGCCCGGACCTGGTGTCGGACAGGTAGGTCGAGGTCATCGGGCGGCCTACTGCTCTTCCTTCGCGGTCTTGGTGATCGCCTGGGTGACGTCCTCGGGCGACTTGGAGCCGGCGATCAGTCCGGCCACGCTGTCGTTGACCTGCTGGCCTACGGCCGGCGCGTAGGCCTGGTCGAGGTAGAGCTGGAAGCCGGTGGCGGCCTTCAACTGGGTCTGTACGAGCTTCAGGTTGGTGTCGGTCAGCGCGCTCTCGGCGGCGGGTACGACGGGTATCACGCCGGTCTTCTTGACCAGTTCCACATCCGTGGTCTCGGAGGCGAAGAACTTCAGGAAGTCGACGGCGGCCTGCGGGGCGTCGGCGCGCAGCGCGTGTCCGCCGCCGCCTCCGAAGATCTCGGTGATGGTGCCCTTGCCGCCCTCGACTGCCGGGAACGGGAAGAACCCGAGGTTCGCGCCGACCCCCTTGCCCGCGTCCGCCTCGACGACCGGCGCCCACTGGCCCATCAGCTCCATCGCGGCCTTGCCGTTGCCGACGGTGGCGGCCTGGCCGGTCGGGCTGGAGTAGGCGGCGCCCAGGAACCCCTTCTGGAACGGCTGGAGTTGCACGAGGTCCTTCAGGTGCTGTCCGGCCTCGACGAAGCCGGCGCCGGTGAAGTCCTTGTCGTCGTCCGCCTTCTTGAGGGCGTCGATCCCGGCGGTGCGCATGGCGAGGTACGCCCAGTAGTACATGCCGGTCCAGCTCTCCTTGCCGGCCAGGGCGAGCGGGGTGACACCGGCGGCCTTCAGCGCCTTCACGGCGTCCAGGAAGGCGCTCCAGGTGGTGGGGGGCGCACTGATCCCGGCCCTCTTGAAGAGAGCCTTGTTGTACCAGAAGCCGATCATGCCGATGTCGAACGGGATGCCGTACGTCTTCTTGTCCAGGATGTACGGCTCCTTGGCGACCGGGAGGAGCCCGTCGGACCAGGGCTTGGTGGTGTCGGTGAGGTCCTTGACGAGTCCCGCGTGGACCTGCTGCTGGAGGACGCCGCCGCCCCAGGTGTGGAAGATGTCGGGGAGCTTCCCGGAGGCGGTCAGCGCGGTCATCTTCGTCTTGTAGGCGTCGTTCTCGAGCTGGGTGATCTTCACCTTGACCTTGGGGTTCTGCGCCTCGAACTTCTTGGCGAGGGCCGCCCAGACGCCTTTCGTCGGGCTGGTCGTGGAGATGTTCCACCACTCGACGGTGGTGATCCCCGACGACGAGCCGCCGTCCGAGCCCGAACCGCAGCCGCTGAGGGCGGTCATGCCCAGACCGGCGGCCGCGGTGGCCGCCAGGAAACCGCGACGGGACAGTGCCGGGTCGCCCATGATGCGCTCCTCGGGGTACGGGACGACCGACGCCGTCCTGGTTCGATGGTTCTCGGAACTTCGAAACTTTCGGGTCCGTCTCCGCCCTGCGGGGCTTCGAAACATTCGATGTTTTCACCGAACGTTCCGAACGGCGACTCTAGAAAGGCGGATCAGGAGCGTCAAGGTGTCGCGCAGCAGCTGATGGCAAGTACTCGAACCAGTCGAAGGCCGCCCGGCCCTCGGTGACGTACATGCCGACGACCCGGCCGGTGAAGCCGCCCGCCACCTGTGTGGACAGATACCGCCCGTCCAGTTCGGCCAGCCGGACCGGGCCTTCGGGGGTCTCGACGGCGAGGAGCACGGCGTCGGGTCCGGCGCCGCGGGCACCGGGCGGCGGCTGCTCACCGGGCGCGACGCCGGTGGGCGGCGGCACCCGGTCCGTGCGCGTCTCCACGACGAGCGTCAACGGCCCGGGCGGTACGGGGTGTTCGGCGAGCCGCTGCCGCAGCGGCCCGATCCGCGCGACGACGCTCACCACTCCCCCGCTCACCTCCAGGTCGTAGTGGTGGGCCTCGTCGACGCGCAGCGAGAGGCCGGCGCGTCCCGCGCCCGGGCCCGGGTCGAGCAGCGCGGCCGCACGGCAGTCGAAGTGCTGCTGACGGCGGCCGACGAAGGTGTGTCCGGGGCGGTCCAGGCTGTCCCCGGTGGCGGTGAGGGTCAGCCACCCCGGCCGTTCGGTCAGCGACCAGGAACCGGCGGGCCGGGCGCGTGGGGAGATCCAGTGCGGCGCGAGCCCGGGAGCGGTGAAGTCGTCGCGGGCCGGCGGCTGTTCGACCGGGTGCCAGGCGGCCGGAGCCGTCTCGCGCTCGCGCACCCGTCCCATCCGCGGCCAGCCGTCGGCCCACTCGACCGGGGCCAGGAAGGTCTCCCGGCCGAGCACGTGGAACTCGGGGAACCAGCCGCGCGGCCGGGTGCCGAGCAGCACCGCCCACCAGCTGCCGTCGACGGCCTGGACGAGGTCGGCGTGGCCGGTGCACTGGACCGGTTCCGAGGTGCCCCGGTGGGAGACGAGGGGATTCCCGGGCGCCGGTTCCCAGGGCCCGCGCGGCGAGCGGGCGCGGGCCACGGAGACCCCGTGCCCGAGCGCCGTGCCGCCCTCGGCGACCAGCAGGTACCACCACGCGCCGATCCGGTGGAGGTGCGGTGCCTCCGGGTCGCGCAGCCCGGTCCCTGACCACGTCGGCAGCGGACCTTCGAGCACCTTCCCGGTACGGGTGTCGATCCGGGCCACGGCCACCCCGGCCACCGCGCACCAGCAGTCGCCGTTCTCGTCCCAGGCGAGGTCGGGGTCGATACCGGGGACGTCCACCCACACCGGGTCGGACCAGGGCCCTTCGGGGCGCTCGGCGGTGACGAGGAAGGTGCCGCGGCCGCCGACGTCGGTGGTGATGACGTGGAAGAGCCCGTCGTGGTGCCGGATCGTCGGCGCGTACACCCCGGCGGAGGCCGGCGTGTCGTCGGGCAGCGGCCGGTCCAGGACGTTGCCGAGCTGCCGCCAGTGCACCAGGTCCCGGCTGTGGAAGAGCGGCACGCCGGGGAAGTACTCGAAGCTGGAACAGACGAGGTAGAAGTCCTCCCCGACCCGGCACACGCTCGGGTCGGGGTGGAAGCCGGGGATGACCGGGTTGTCGTACGTCCGCATGCGCCTGCGCCCTTCCCGGACCGCCGAAAGTTTCGGCGAGATTGGCGAACTTTACGAGGCGCACTGTAGAAGGGTGCTCCGGGCCCGACAAGAAGTGCGGTCAGTGCTTCGGGCGGGACGGCGGCAGCACGCCACGACGTGGATCCCCTCGACGGGAACCCGGTGGTGACCGCCGCCCGGCTCGGGCGGTCAGGGCGACAGCGCCGGTTCCGGCGGTTCAGGCGATCCGCAGGGCCACGGCGGCGGGTGCGGCTGCGACGGCGGGTGCGCCTGCGGCTGCGGCTGCGGCTGCGGCTGCGGCGAGCGGCCGTACCGGGGGCGGGGACCGGCGCCGACCACTGGGGTCGACCGTGTTGACGGGACGCTGACGTGGGGCCCCAACCCGCTGCGGCGGCGGGCACGATGACCGTCAGGGCGTGCCAGGAAACCCCCTCCATGCCCTGGTCACGGTGCGTCCCGGGGCGTGTGATGGACACCGGTCGGGGTACTCGGCCCCCTCTGGGGCAGACCCCGGGGTCAGCTACGGATGAACGGTGGAGTCGATGTCGGGTGACGACGCCTGCGGGCCCGGTCGGGTGATGGTGGGCGTGAGCGGTTCGCTGGGCAGCGTCACGGCCCTGTGCCGGGCGGCGGCGGAGGCCCGGCGGCGCGGTGCCGCGCTGTGGCCGGTGCTGGCCTGGGAGCCGCCGGGCGGTGAACTCGCGGCGCGGCGCTCGGCGGCCTCGATCCTGCTCGTGGACGAGTGGGAGCGGCTGGCCCGGCAACGGCTGCGCGAGGTGCTGGCGGAGGTCTTCGGCGACGCCGGGCCCGGCGTCCCGGTGCACGGCCTCGTCGTACGCGGCGATCCGGGCCGGGCGCTGGTCGAACTCGCGGACCGGGACGACGACGTACTGGTCGTCGGCACCGGCCGGCGCGGCTGGCACCGTGCCTTCTCGGGCCGGGTGGCCGGCTACTGCCTCGGTCACGCGCGCTGCTGCGTGCTGGCCGTGCCGCCCTCCCCGCTGGAGGGTGTGCTGGCGGCCGCCCACCGTCGCAACAGCTGGCATCTGCCGCTGGACTCGAAGCAGTTGTCGTAGGCGGCCTTGTCCTGCGCGACTGCGAGGGCGGCCGGCCGGCCGCCCTCGCAGTCGCTCCGTCAGCGGCCCTCGACCAGTTCCCTGAGGGCGATGTTGAGTTCGAGGACGTTCACCCTGGGCTCGCCGATGAAGCCGAGGGTGCGGCCTTCGGTGTGGTCCTGGACCAGCTTGTCGACCGTGCCGACCGGCAGGTGGTTGCGCTCGGCCACCCGGTGCACCTGGAGTTCCGCGTACGCCGGGGAGATGTCCGGGTCCAGGCCGGAGCCCGAGGAGGTGACGGCGTCGGCGGGCACCTGTGAGGGCAGCACCCTGTAGTCGGCCGTGGAGTTGTCCTTGACGACCTTGGCCTTGGCCTCCTCGATCGACGCGATGAGCTTCTTGCTGTCGGCGGAGAGGTTGGTCGCGCCTGAAAGGATCAACTTGTACTGGGTGTTGACCGAGTTGGTGCCGAGGCCGTTCGCCGGCCGTGACTGGAAGTAGGCGAGACTGTAGCCCTGTTGGCCGATGAGCGAGGAGCCGACGACCCTGCCGTCCGCCCTGGTCTCGGAGCCGTTCGCCTTGTCGTGGAACGCGGCCTGGGCGACACCGGTGACGAGCAGCGGGTAGCCGACGCCCGTCACCAGGGTCAGCGCGAGCAGCGCCCGCAGCGCCGCGCCCAGCAACCGGGCGCTGTTCGTAACGGAGTTGTTCATGGCCGTCAACCGATTCCGGGGATGAGGGAGATGAGCAGGTCGATGATCTTGATCCCGATGAACGGGGCGATCAGGCCGCCGATGCCGTAGACCGTCAGGTTCCGGCGCAGCATCCGGTCGGCGCTCACCGGCCGGTACCGCACCCCCTTCAGGGACAGCGGCACCAGCGCGACGATGATCAGCGCGTTGAAGATGACGGCCGACAGGATCGCGGAGTCCGGCGAGGACAGGCCCATGATGTTGAGCCTGTCCAGGCCCGGGTAGACGGCCGCGAACAGCGCCGGGATGATCGCGAAGTACTTCGCCACGTCGTTGGCGATGGAGAACGTCGTCAACGCGCCCCGGGTGATGAGGAGTTGCTTGCCGATCTCGACGATCTCGATGAGCTTGGTCGGGTTGGAGTCGAGGTCGACCATGTTGCCGGCCTCCTTGGCGGCCGACGTACCCGTGTTCATCGCGACGCCGACGTCCGCCTGGGCGAGGGCCGGTGCGTCGTTGGTGCCGTCGCCGGTCATCGCGACCAGCTTGCCGCCCGCCTGTTCCCGCTTGATGAGGGCCATCTTGTCCTCGGGGGTGGCCTCGGCGAGGAAGTCGTCCACACCCGCCTCGTCGGCGATCGCCTTGGCGGTCAGCGGGTTGTCACCCGTGATCATGACCGTCCTGATGCCCATCCGGCGCAGTTCCTCGAACCGCTCCCGCATGCCTTCCTTGACGACGTCCTTGAGGTGGACGAGGCCCAGGATCCGGGCGCCCCCGGCGTCCTCGACCGCGACCAGCAGCGGGGTCCCGCCGGCCTGCGAGACGGCCGCCGCGAGGGTGTCCGCGTCCTCCGCGACGGTACCGCCCTGTTCCTGGACCCAGGCGATGACCGAACCGGCCGCGCCCTTGCGGATCCTGCGGCCGTCGACGTCCACGCCCGACATCCGGGTCTGGGCGGTGAAGGCGATCCACTCCGCGTGCGCCAGCTCCCCCTGGTGCCGCTCCCGCAGCCCGTACCTCTCCTTCGCCAGGACGACGACCGAGCGGCCCTCGGGGGTCTCGTCGGCCAGCGACGACAGCTGGGCCGCGTCGGCCACCTCGGCCTCGGTGACCCCGCGCACCGGCACGAACTCGGCGGCCTGGCGGTTGCCGAGGGTGATGGTGCCGGTCTTGTCCAGCAGCAGCGTGGAGACGTCACCGGCGGCCTCGACCGCGCGCCCCGACATGGCGAGGACGTTGCGCTGCACCAGCCGGTCCATGCCCGCGATCCCGATCGCGGAGAGCAGCGCGCCGATCGTCGTCGGGATCAGACACACCAGCAGGGCGACCAGTACGACCATCGTCAGGTGCGTGCCGGCGTAGTCCGCGAACGGCGGGAGGGTGACGCAGGCCAGCAGGAAGACGATGGTCAGCGAGGCGAGCAGGATGTTCAGCGCGATCTCGTTCGGCGTCTTCTGCCGGGCCGCGCCCTCGACCAGGCCGATCATCCGGTCGATGAAGGTCTCGCCCGGCTTCGTCGTGATCTTGATGACGATCCGGTCGGACAGCACCTTCGTACCGCCGGTGACGGCGCTGCGGTCGCCGCCGGACTCCCGGATGACCGGGGCCGACTCGCCGGTGATCGCCGACTCGTCGACCGAGGCGACGCCCTCGACGACGTCACCGTCACCGGGGATGACGTCGCCGGCCTCGCAGACGACCAGGTCTCCGATCCTCAGCTCGGTGCCCGCGACCACGGTCCCGTCGGCCTTGCGGGCCACGGTGTCGGTCTTGGCCTTGCGCAGGGTGTCCGCCTGGGCCTTGCCGCGGCCTTCGGCGACCGCCTCCGCGAGGTTGGCGAAGAGCACGGTCAGCCACAGCCAGGCGCTGATGGTCCAGCCGAACCAGTCGCCCGGGTCCTTGAAGGAGAAGACCGTGGTCAGGACCGAGCCGGTCCACACCACGAACATCACGGGCGACTTGACCATCACCCGCGGGTCGAGCTTGCGGCAGGCCTCGGGGAGCGACCTGATGAGCTGCTTGGGGTCGAAGAGGCCCGCGCCGACGCGGCTGTCGGCCGGCGTGTGTCCGGTCGGCGCGTCCTGGTGGGGCGCAAGGGTGGGAGTGGACATCGTGTCCTCGTGGGCTTCCGTTCGGGTGGTCATGACGCCAGCCCCTCGGCCAGCGGCCCCAGCGCCAGGGCCGGGAAGTAGGTCAGACCGGTGATGATCAGGATCGCGCCGACGAGCAGGCCGGTGAACAGCGGTTTCTCGGTGCGCAGGGTGCCCGCCGTGGCCGGGACGGGCCGCTGCCCGGCGAGCGAGCCGGCCAGCGCCAGCACGAACACCATCGGCAGGAAACGGCCCAGCAGCATCGCGATCCCCGTCATGGTGTTGAACCAGTCGGTGTTCGCGTTCAGACCCGCGAAGGCCGAACCGTTGTTGTTGGCCGCCGAGGTGAACGCGTACAGCACCTCGGAGAAGCCGTGGGCGCCGGAGTTGAGCATGGAGTGCGGCGGGGTCGGCAGGGCCATGGAGAGGGCGGTGAGGACGAGCGCGAGCGCCGGGGTGATCAGGATGTAGACCGCCGACAGCTTGATCTCACGCGGGCCGATCTTCTTGCCCAGGTACTCGGGCGTACGGCCGACCATCAGACCGGCGATGAACACCGCGATGACCGCCATGATGAGGATGCCGTAGAGGCCGGAGCCGGTGCCGCCGGGCGCGATCTCGCCCAGCATCATGCTCAGCAGGGTGATCCCGCCGCCCAGTCCGGTGAAGGACGAGTGGAAGGAGTCCACCGCGCCCGTGGAGGTGAGGGTGGTCGACACCGCGAAGATCGACGAACCGCCGACGCCGAAGCGGACCTCCTTGCCCTCCATCGCCCCGCCCGCGAGCTGGAGCGCCGGTCCGTGGTGGGTGAACTCGGTCCACATCATCAGGGCGACGAAGCCCACCCAGATGGTGAACATCGTCGCGAGGATCGCGTAGCCCTGCCTCACCGAGCCGACCATGACACCGAAGGTGCGGGTCAGCGCGAACGGGATGAGCAGGATCAGGAAGATCTCGAAGAGGTTGGTGAAGGGCGTCGGGTTCTCGAAGGGGTGGGCGGAGTTGGCGTTGAAGTACCCGCCGCCGTTGGTGCCCAGTTCCTTGATGGCCTCCTGGGAGGCGACCGCGCCGCCGTTCCACTGCTGCGAACCGCCCATGAACTGACCGACCTCATGGATGCCGGAGAAGTTCTGGATCGCGCCACAGGCCACGAGAACGACCGCGGCCACGGCGGCGACCGGCACCAGGATCCGTACGGTCCCCCGCACCAGGTCGGCCCAGAAGTTGCCGATCTCACCGGTGCGCGAGCGCGCGAACCCGCGCACCAGGGCCACCGCCACCGCCATGCCGACGGCCGCGGACACGAAGTTCTGCACGGCCAGACCGGCGGTCTGCACGACGTGCCCCATGGTCTGCTCGCCGTAGTACGACTGCCAGTTCGTGTTGGTCACGAACGAGACCGCCGTGTTGAACGACTGCGCCGGGTTCACCGAGGAGAAGCCGAGCGAGCCGGGCAGCACGCCCTGGAGCCGCTGGAGCAGGTAGAGGAAGAGCACACCGACGAGCGAGAAGGCGAGGACCGCGCGGAGATAGGCGGGCCAGCGCATCTCGGTGTCGGGGTCGGCGCCGACGCCCCGGTAGATCCACCTCTCGACCCGCCAGTGCCGGTCGGCGGAGTAGACCCTGGCCATGTGGTTGCCGAGGGGTATGTAGGCGAGGGCCAGCGCGCCGATGAGCGCGAGCAGCTGGAGCACGCCTGCGAGTACGGGACCCATGGCTGTCTCAGAACCTCTCCGGGAAGATCAGGGCGAGGACGAGGTAGCCCAGCAGGGCGACGGCCACGACGAGGCCGACGATGTTCTCGGCGGTCACAGCTTCGTCACCCCCTTGGCGACGAGGGCCACCAGCGCGAAAGCCGCGAGGACGGTGACGACGAAGGCCAGATCGGCCATCGTGAGCTCCTGGAGTGAGGTGCGAAAGGGACGTGGACGGTTAGAGCAAACCGCCTCCGTGGCCGGATCCGACCGGCGTTGACGTCTCCCTTACGGGCGCGGACACCCCTTTGACGGGACTCTTACGGTGGGACGAGTCCCTGGTCAGCCCCTCCCCGCGACTCCTGTCATCAGTACGTCCAGCCCCCGCCGGGTGGTCGCCATCACCACGCGGTCCCCGGCCGCCAGCACCCGCCCCTGCGCCGGTCGCCAGTCGAAGGCGTCCGCGTCCGGTACACGCGGCGTCCCGGAGTCCCCGGTGCCCCCTCCGGCCGGTCCCACGGCGAGCACCCGCCACTCGCGCCGCCGGAACGCCTGGTGCACGGACCGTCCCTCCAGCTCCGGATGGCCGGCCACGTCCACGCACGTGAAGAGCAGCGACCCGCGCTCCACCGGCATCACGCCCAGCACGTGGCGTCCCATCATGGCGGCGGCGAAGGAGGGCGCGGCTAGGGCGGAGACGCTCCTGCTGCGGGTCAGCGCGTCCGGGTACGAGGCCCGCAGGGTGCGCTGGACGGTCGCGGCGAAGTCGTCGTCGTAGAGCCGGGCCACCACGCGTACGCCGGGGTGGTACTCCCGGACGGCCATGAGGATGTCGAGGTTCTGGCCGTCGTCGCGGGTGAGGACGAGCAGGGAGCGGCACTGCCGTACCCGGGCGAGTTCGAGTACGCCGGGGGCGGTCGCGTCCTCCAGGATCAGCGGGACGCCGAGTGCGCGGGCGAGGGCGACGCCCCGGGCGCGGGGATCGCGCTCGATGGCCACGACCCGGTGCCCGGTGGTGCGCAGCCGGTCCAGTGCGCGGGTGCCGACCATGCCCAGGCCCACCAGGACGATGTGGCCGCTGACGTCCTCCCCGGGCGGGTGGTTCGCGGAGGCCGTGCGGAACGCGTCGGTGGCGTTCATGGTCGCGGCGACGACGAGGGGCAGCACGGCGAGTCCGACGAAGCCGGCGACGAGCTGGAGTATGCGGCGGGCGGGTGACTCCTCGGTGGCCGGGTCGCCCATGGTGAAGATGTCCAGGAGGGGCAGGTAGAAGTTCTTCCACCAGGGGTGCTCGTCGGCGAAGAGCGCGGTGGCGGTGGCCAGCGCGCCCACCACGGCCGCCAGCGAGCCGTAGACGGCGGCGAGCTGGCGGGAGAGGAAGACCCGCCACGGCAGGTGGGCCAGGCGCGCCCGTACCCAGCGCACCGGCCTGAAGTGCCGGGTGCGGCGGGCCGGTTCGGCCGTGTGGTGGTGGACGACCTCCTCCAGCATCAGCCGGCCGTGGGTGAACTGCCGGTGGTACGCCGTCCGGTCGTCCGGCAGCAGCTGGGTGCCGTCCTCGCCGGCCGTCTCGGGGCTGTCCTGGCTGGCCGGGTCGTCCTCGTGGGCGCCGGAGAGCACGGCGAGGGTGGCGAGGTCGGTGGCCTGCTGCGGGGTGCCCGCCGGACGTACCACCCCGCGGAACACCCTGCCGTCGACCTGGAGGGTGTGGCCGTGGCCGACGGCGGCGGCCGCGACGAGCTCCGGTACCGCGGTGTCGGCGTCGGAGAGCACGGTGGTGGAGGTGTCCGCGGCTGCGGTGTCGCACAGGCCCGCCGCCCGGTCCAGGAGCCGTTCCAGATGGCTGCCGCGCTCGCGGTTGAACATCCGCACGACCAGCCGTACGGAGGGGTTGACGGCGCGGGCGAGCAGGGCGGCGGTCACGTTGACCTGGTCGTCGCGGTAGGTGAGGGCGAGCGCGGCGGCCCGTTCGACACCGGCCGCGCGGAGGGTGGCCTCGTCGGGGCGGGCGGCGACGTGCAGCCGGACGGCCGAGTCCGGGTCGCGGTGCAGGACGGCGACCTGGGCTCCGTGCACGTCGGCGGCGGACGGCATGACGACGGTGACGACCTCCCCGCACACGGCGTCGAGTTCGACGGCCAGCCGGTGGGCGAGCCCGTCGTCGCCG
This sequence comes from Streptomyces humi, assembly GCF_001005085.2. Lineage (GTDB taxonomy): Bacteria > Actinomycetota > Actinomycetes > Streptomycetales > Streptomycetaceae > Streptomyces > Streptomyces humi. The sequence goes on along the minus strand of NZ_LBMU02000085.1, from coordinate 23,672 downwards.
CAGATCACCATGTGCCCGGTGCGCTCTCCGGAGGCCGCTGGTACGGGGAGGGTTGACGTCACATCAGCCAGAACGGCACCGGTCGGGACACCGGTTCCTGCCGGGCCCCTCCCGGGCGTTCAAATGTGCGTCAAGAACATGTCAACAGGGGCCCCGGGTTCATGACGCTCCGCCCACGCGCTCCGGCGCCCGCAGGGCAGGGGGCAGGTCGGCCAGGGGCAGCGAGACGACCATGGTCAGGCCGCCGCCCGGGGTGTCCTCGGGGGTCAGGGTGCCGTCCATCGCCTCGGTGAGGCCGCGGGCGAGCGCGAGCCCGAGGCCGAGACCGGTGCTGTTGTCCGTGTCGCCGAGCCGCTGGAAGGGTTCGAAGAGGCGGTCGCGGCCGTCCGCCGGCAGCCCAGGACCGCGGTCGATGACCCTGAGCTCCGCGCGGCCGGCCAGCGCGCTCGCCGTCACCGACACCCGGGTGCCGGGCGGGCTGTGCCGGGCCGCGTTGCCGACCAGGTTGGCGATCACGCGCTCCAGCAGCGGCGGGTCGGCCAGCAGCGGGGGCAGGTCTTCCACGGCACCGTGCACGTCCACCGCCGGGGTGTCCGCCAGGGCCGCCGGCAGCACCTCCTCCAGCGCCGTCGCCCGCAGGTTGAGGGTGAGGACACCGGCTTCCAGACGGCTGAGGTCGAGGAGGTTGTCGACCAGTCGGCTCAGCCGGGCCATGGACTCGTCCGCGGTGGCGAGGAGTTCGTCGCGGTCCTCGGCGGTGAACTCCACCTCGTGGCTGCGCAGCGAGGTGACCGCCGCCCAGCCGGCCGCGAGCGGGGTGCGCAGGTCGTGGCCGACGGCCCGGAGCAGTGCCGTGCGCATCCGGTCGGCGGCGCGGACCGGTTCGACCTCGGCCGCGGCCTGGGCCAGCCGGGCGCGCTCCACGGCCGAGCCGACGTGCGCGGCGAACGCTGCGAGGACCCGCCGTTCGGAGGCGGAGGGGGTACGGCCGCGCAGCACCAGGTGGTGGCCCGGGCCGGCCGGCACGACGGTGGCGTCGGCGCCGTCGGGCGGGGCGTCGACCAGTTCGGCGGAGTCCACGCCGAAGGTCTCCCGGGTGCGTTCCAACAGGGCGGGGATGGTCTGGCCGCCGCGCACGATGCTGCCGGCCAGCGACGACATGGTCTCCGCCTCGGCGGTGGCCCGGGCCGCGCGTCTCGACAGCCGCAGGGAGCGGTCCACGACCCCGGCGACGGTGGCGGCGACGACCGCGAACACCCCCAGCGCGAGCAGGGCGTTGGGGTCGTCCAGGGTGAACCGGCCGACGGGCGGGATGAACCAGTAGTTGAGCAGCAGGGACGCGGTGACGGAGGCGATCACGGCGGAGGTCACCCCGCCTATGCAGGCCACGCCCACCACGGCGAGCAGGAACAGCAGGGCCTCACTGGTGAGGTTGACGGTGCCGCGGACCTGGGCGAGGGCCGCGGTGAGCAGGAGCGGCAGCACCAGCCCCGCGACCGGTCCGGCGACGAGCCGCCGGGTGGAGAGGGTACGGCGACGGGAGGGCAGCAGGGCGCCGCGCCCCTCGCGCTCGTGGGTGACCCGGTGGACGTCGATGTCGCCGGAGAGCGCGGTCACGGTCTCCCCCGTGCCCGGCCCGGTCAGGAAGCGTTCGAGGCGGCCGCGGCGGCTGGTGCCGAGGACGAGCTGGGTGGCGTTCCCGGCGCGCGCGAACTCGACCAGCGCGGTGGCCACGTCGTCGCCGACCACGGAGTGGTAGCTGCCGCCGAGGTCCTCGACCAGCCGGCGCTGCCGGGCCAGCGAGGCGTGCGAGACACCCGCCGCGAGTCCGTCGCTGCGGGCCACGTGCACGGCGAGCAGGTCGCCGCCCGCGGACCGGTCGGCGATCCGGGCGGCCCGTCGGACCAGCGTGTCACCCTCCGGGCCGCCGGTCAGCGCGACCACCACCCGCTCCCGGGTCTCCCAGACCCCGCCGATCGCGTGCTCGGCGCGGTAGGACCGCAGTGCCTCGTCGACCCGGTCGGCGACCCAGAGCAGGGCCAGCTGGCGCAAGGCGGTCAGGTTGCCGGGGCGGAAGTAGTTGGCGAGGGCCGCGTCGATCTTCTCGGGGGCGTAGATGTCGCCGTGCGCCATCCGGCGGCGCAGGGCCTCCGGCGGGATGTCCACCAGCTCGATCTGCTCGGCGCGCCGGACGACCTCGTCGGGCACCGTCTCGTGCTGCGGTACCCCGGTGATCTTCTCCACGACGTCCTTGAGGGACTCCAGGTGCTGGATGTTGACGGCGGTGATCACATCGATGCCGGCCGCGAGCAGATCCTCGACGTCCTGCCGGCGCTTGGGGTGCCGGCCGTCACCGGGGATGTTCGTGTGCGCGAGCTCGTCGACGACCGCCACCTCCGGGTGGCGCGCCAGCACCGCCGCGAGGTCCATCTCCTCGAACTCGCCGCCCCGGTAGCCGCGGCGCAGTCGCGGCGTGACGTCCAGGCCCTCGGTCATGGCCTCGGTCCGGGGGCGCCCGTGGCACTCCACGAACCCCACGACCACGTCCGCGCCCCGGGACGCGCGGCGCCGGGCCTCGTCGAGCATGCGGTAGGTCTTGCCGACCCCTGGGGCCGCCCCGAGGTAGACCTTCAGCCGTCCGCGTGGTGCATCGTTCATCACCTCGAAGAAGAACCCGCGACCGGACCCGGACACGACCTTCTTGACGCGTCTCTGGCGCCGCCGACGGCGATGTTGACACCGTCTTGACGGCCGTCGGACCGGTGGTGTGCTTCCGGGCCGGCCGGGCCGTAGTCGAACGGCCGGGATCCGGGGTGTCGTACGGGATAACGCTCGGTGTCCGATGCGGGGTTCCGGCCCGCCGTCCCCCGGACAGCCGAACGCCCCGGTCCGGTCTCCGCCGGACGCTTTCGTGCTGCGCGAACCCCGCCCGCCAGGTCATTCTTAACGCAAGCTTGACGCCTCGGGCCTGCCGATCCATGGGCCCACGCGTCACTCTCTGCATACGCTGGTGCCGCCGTCCGCGTGATGGCCGGATTCGAACTGCGCCGCACCTCACCGCGCCGGACACCAGGAGCCCTTTCCATGGCCACGACCGAGCACCCCCCTCCCAGTCGCCTGCGCGCCTGGATGCTGGAGGGGCTGTCCGACATGGGCAAGGGCGGCGGCCACACGGGCCCTCACGCGCAGCCCGCGCCCGCGCACCAGGGCCAGCGCTGGTGGCGGGTGATGTGCCTGACCGGTGTGGACTACTTCTCGACCCTCGGCTACCAGCCGGGCATCGCCGCCCTCGCGGCCGGCCTGCTCTCCCCGATCGCGACCATCGTGCTCGTGATCGTCACCCTGGCGGGCGCCCTGCCGGTGTACCGCCGCGTCGCCGCGGAGAGCCCGCACGGCGAGGGCTCCATCGCCATGCTGGAGCGGCTGCTCTCCTTCTGGCAGGGCAAGCTGTTCGTGCTCACCCTGCTCGGCTTCGCCGCCACCGACTTCCTGATCACGATCACGCTGTCGGCCGCCGACGCCTCCACCCACCTGGTCGAGAACCCGCATCTGACCAGCACCCTGCACGGCCATCAGATGGTCATCACGCTGTTCCTGGTGGCCCTGCTCGGTGCGGTCTTCCTCAAGGGCTTCCTGGAGGCGATCGGTGTCGCGGTCGCCCTGGTCGGCATCTACCTCGCCCTCAACGTCGTCGTCGTGATCGTCGGCTTCTGGCACGTCATCACCGCCGAACACGTCATCACCGACTGGAGCAGCGCCCTCACCGCGGAACACGGCAACGTCTTCGTCATGATCGGCGTCGCCCTGATCGTCTTCCCCAAACTCGCTCTCGGCCTGTCCGGCTTCGAGACCGGCGTCGCCGTCATGCCGCACGTCAAGGGCGACCCGGGCGACACCGAGCAGCGGCCCACCGGCCGGATCCGGGACACCAGGAAGCTGCTCACCACCGCCGCCCTGATCATGAGCTGCTTCCTCATCGCGACCAGCTTCATCACCACGCTGCTGATCCCGGAGAACGAGTTCAAGCCCGGCGGCGCCGCCAACGGCCGCGCCCTCGCCTACCTGGCCCACCAGTACCTCGGCGGCGCCTTCGGCACGGTCTACGACGTCTCGACCATCTGCATCCTGTGGTTCGCCGGCGCCTCCGCGATGGCCGGTCTGCTCAACCTGATGCCCCGCTACCTGCCCCGCTACGGCATGGCCCCGCACTGGGCCCGCGCCGTCCGTCCCATGGTCATCGTCTTCACCCTGATCGCCTTCCTGGTCACCTGGATCTTCGACGCCAGCGTGGACGCCCAGGGCGGCGCCTACGCCACCGGCGTACTGGTCCTGATCAGCTCCGCGGCCATCGCGGTGACCATCGCCGCCCGCAAGGCCGGACAGCGCAAGTGGACCGTCGCCTTCGCGGTGATCTCGGCGGTGTTCCTCTACACGACCGTTGTGAACGTCATCGAGCGCCCCGACGGTGTGAAGATCGGCGCCTGCTTCATCGTCGGCATCATCCTGGTGTCGCTGCTGTCCCGGCTGGCCCGCGCCTTCGAGCTGCGCGTGACGAGCGTGACCCTCGACGACATGGCCGAACGCTTCATCAGGGACATGGCCAGCCGCAGGATCCGGTTCATCGCCAACGAGCCCGACGCCCGCGACAAGGCCGAGTACCGCGACAAGGTCGACCAGATCCGCGCCGACAACGACATGCCCGAGCAGGAGGACTTCGTCTTCGTCGAGGTCACCGTGACCGACCCCTCCGAGTTCGAGGCCGGCCTGACCGTCCGCGGCGAGGTCCTGCACGGCCGCTACCGCGTGCTGACCCTGGAGTCCGCGTCCATCCCCAACGCCCTGGCCGCCCTCCTGCTCCACGTCCGCGACGAGACCGGCTGCATCCCGCACATCTACTTCGAGTGGACCGAGGGCGGCCCGTTCGCCAACTTCCTGCGCTTCTTCCTCTTCGGCCAGGGCGAGGTCGCCCCGGTCACCCGCGAGGTGCTGCGCGAGGCCGAACCGAACCGCACCCGACGACCGCGTGTCCACACGGGCTGAGCCCCCCCCGCCTGCTGCCCGCCGACCACCGGGATCCGCGTGTCGTAAGAATCCCGTCAATAACCGCTCAGTCCGCATAAGAACCCCGTCAGCGGCCGCTCGCCCGCGCCCACCGGCCCCTACCGTCGGCCTCATGGCGGACAGCAGACCCCCGGGCCGGGCGACCGGCGACCGCACCTGGCGCGGCGGCGCCCTCCTCGCCGTCGGCTGCGCCCTCGGATTCGGCGCCCTCACCCTCGCGGTGGACTGGGACGCCGGCAGCCTCACCCCGGCCCGGGCCCTGCTCTGGATCGCCCTCTCGGCCACCGTCCTAGGCCTGCTGCTGCCGGCCCGCGTCACGGCGGGCCCCGGGTGGCTCGCGGTGCGCGGCCCGCTCCGCCGCCGTACGGTCCGTACCGACTCCCTCGTCCACGTCGGCCGGTACGGCGATGTCGCCGCGCATCTGGTCCTGCGCGACACCCTCGGCAACCGGCTGGAACTCGACCCCGGCGTCCTGCACGCCAACCCCCTGCTCTGGCACGAGCTGGACACCGGCGTCCGCCGCTCCCTGGAACGCGGCACCCTGCGCCGCGGCTCCGAGGTGCTCGCCCGGCTCGGTCACGAGATCGATGACACGAACGCCCGCGCGGTCCTGGAGGTGTCCGGGCTCAGCTGACCGGCGGCCCGTGTCCATGAGCCCGGCCGCCTGCCCCTAGGGTGAGCGCATGCCTTCCTACACGATCGGCCGGGCGGCACGGCTGCTCGGCGTCAGCCCGGACACCGCCCGCCGCTGGGCCGACGCGGGCCGGATGGCCACCCACCGCGACGAGGGCGGCCGAAGGCTCATCGACGGCGCCGATCTCGCCGCGTTCTCCGTGGAGCTGGCGAAGGCGGGCGCCGGCGAGGAGGACGCCTCCTACACGTCGGTCCGCAACGCGTTCCCCGGCATCGTCACCGCGATCAAGCTCGGCGACGTCGCCGCCCAGGTCGAGATCCAGGCCGGCCCGCACCGCCTGGTCTCCCTGCTGACCCGGGAGGCCGTGGAGGAACTCGGCCTGGAGGTAGGCATGGAGGCCACCGCCCGGGTGAAGTCCACGAACGTGCACATCGACCGCGTCTGACCCGTCACCCGGCCGCCTCAGCCGGCCGCGTCCCCGGCCTCACCCGGCCGCCTCACCGTCGCGTCCGACCCGTCACCCGGCCGCGGCGGACGTGTCGCCGGGTGCGGCAGCCCGCGGGCGCCGGACCTCATAATCCCCGTCCAGGCGGATCTCCCTGATGCCGCTGATGTGCCGGGCCCCGCAGCGGTCCTGCGGCAGGACCAGTTGCGGGCCCGCCCGGTCAAGCGGGGTGTCGTCGATGCTGACACCGAGCAGAACGGGAGCGTGGGCGAAGTCGGGGTCGATCTCGGCCCAGGAGAGCAGCACTCGGTGCCCGTCGGCGCCGCTGACCGCGATGAGGAAACGCAGCCGGTCCTTGCGGCGGGCGGGATCGAAGCCGGGACCGGCGCCGGCCAGGACGTCGTACAGCCGGGGGCCCGTGAAGCCGTGGTGCTGGACACCGCTGGTGGCGCACTCGAAGCTCACCCGGACCTGGTGCTGGGGCCAGCGCAGGAGGTCCGGCACGGTCAGCCGGGCGGGACGGGCCAGATCTCCGGTGAGGTCGAGTTCGGCGAGCGTCATGTGCGGCCACCTCCCGGATGACGGTACCCGCGACGCCCTGCCGTACAAACGCACATGCCAGGTTCCCATCCAAAGCTTGCAGCTCATGCGATGCGACAGGAGACTTACGTCTCGCAAATGCGGCAGTATCATCACCTCGCGGCCGTTGCCGGTCGCGGCAGGGCGCGACAGTTTTTTCCCAAGACTCAGAGGAGTTCACCCGTGATGACCCGTTCCGCGCGCCGGACCCGGCGGACGATGCAGGTGGCCGGTGTCTCGGTCGCGGCCCTGCTGGCCCTGAGCGCCTGCTCGTCCTCCGGCTCGTCCGACAGCGACTCGTCGGCGAAGACCAAGTCGGACACCTCGTCGTCGGCGTCGCCCAAGCTGTCCGGGTCGATCACCGTGTTCGCCGCGGCCTCGCTCAAGGAGAGCTTCACGACGCTGAAGACCGACTTCGAGAAGGCCCACCCCGGCACCACGGTCAACTTCAGCTTCGGTGGCAGTGACACGCTCGCCGCGCAGATCACCAGCGGTGCGCCGGCCGACGTCTTCGCCGCCGCGAGCGCCAAGACCATGGCGATCGTGACGGACAAGAAGGACACCGCCACCACCCCGGCCACCTTCGTCCGCAACCAGCTGGAGATCGCCACCCTGCCGGGCAACCCCGACAAGGTCTCCTCCCTGAAGGACCTCACCAAGTCCTCGCTGAAGGTCGTGCTGTGCGACAAGACGGTGCCGTGCGGCGCCGCCGCCCAGAAGGCACTGGACGCCGCCAAGCTCAAGCTCACCCCGGTCTCCTACGAGGAGGACGTGAAGTCCGCCCTCAACAAGGTGGTCCTCAAGGAGGCGGACGCGGCCGTCGTCTACAAGACCGACGTGAAGGCCGCGGGCAGCAAGGTGGAGGGCGTGGAGTTCCCCGAGTCCGCGAACGCCGTCAACGACTACCCGATCGCCCTGCTCAAGAACGCCCCGAACCCGACGGTGGCCAAGGCGTTCATCGCGCTGGTGCAGTCCGCGGAGGGTCAGCAGGTCCTGAACCAGGCCGGGTTCCTCAAGCCGTGACGAAGACCGACGAGTCCGGTGCCGCAGCCGGCGCCCGCACGGGCCGCCCGCGCCGCCGGCGCGTCCGGTTCGCCGTACCGCTGCCCCTCCTCCTCCCCGGAGCGGTGGCTCTGGCGTTCCTCCTGCTGCCCCTGGTCGCGCTCCTCCTGCGCGCCCCCTGGAGCAGCCTGCCGTCCCTCCTGACCAGCCCCGACGTATGGCAGGCCCTACAGCTCTCGCTGTTCAGCGCGACGGCCGCGACGGCGGTGAGCCTGGTCCTCGGGGTGCCGCTGGCCTGGCTGCTGGCCCGTACGGAGTTCCCCGGCCGGGGTCTCGTACGAGCGCTGGTCACCCTGCCCCTGGTCCTCCCGCCGGTCGTCGGCGGTGTGGCCCTCCTCCTCGCGCTCGGCCGCAACGGCGTCGTCGGCCAGTGGCTGGACGCCTGGTTCGGCATCACGCTCCCGTTCACGACGACGGCGGTGGTGATCGCCGAGTCCTTCGTGGCCATGCCGTTCCTGGTGATCAGCGTGGAGGGCACGCTGCGCGCCGCCGACCCGCGCTACGAGGAGGCGGCGACGACCCTGGGCGCCTCCCGCTTCACCGCGTTCCGCCGCGTCACCCTCCCGCTCATCGCCCCCGGCATCGCGGCCGGCGCGGTCCTCGCGTGGGCCCGTGCGCTGGGCGAGTTCGGAGCGACGATCACCTTCGCCGGCAACTTCCCCGGCCGTACCCAGACCATGCCCCTCGCCGTGTACCTGGCCCTCCAGAACGACCCCGAGGCGGCGATCGCGCTCAGCCTGGTGCTGCTCGCGGTGTCGATCGCGGTACTGGCGGGGCTGCGGGACCGTTGGATGACAGCGCCATGACCACTGTGCCCCCGCCCGACAGCCACGGCCCGACCGGCCTCGACGCCCACCTGGTGGTCACCCGCGCCGCCTTCCACCTGGACATCACCCTCACCGCCGCCCCCGGCGAGGTGGTCGCCCTCCTTGGCCCCAACGGCGCGGGCAAGACCACCGCCCTGCGCGCCCTGGCCGGCCTCACCCCGCTCTCCGCAGGCCGGCTCCGCCTGGACGGCGAACAGCTGGACGGCACACCGCCCGAGTCCCGCCCGGTCGGCGTCGTCTTCCAGGACTACCTCCTCTTCCCCCACCTCACGGCCCTGGACAACGTCGCCTTCGGCCCCCGCTGCCAGGGCGCGACGAAGGCCGAGTCCCGTGCCGTCGCGGCCGGCTGGCTGGACCGCATGGGTCTCACCGCGCACGCCGGCGACAAACCCCGCCGGCTGTCCGGCGGCCAGGCCCAGCGCGTCGCCCTGGCCCGCGCCCTGGCCACCCGCCCCCGGCTCCTCCTCCTCGACGAACCCCTCGCCGCCCTCGACGCCCGCACCCGCCTGGACGTACGCTCCCAGCTCCGCCGCCACCTGGCCGAGTTCGAGGCCGTGGCCGTCCTGGTGACACACGACCCGCTGGACGCCATGGTGCTGGCCGACCGCCTGATAGTGATCGAACACGGCAGGATCGTCCAGCAGGGCACCCCCGCCGACATCGCCCGCCACCCGCGCACCGACTACATCGCCCACCTGGTCGGCCTCAACCTCTACCGGGGCCGGGCCGAGGGCCACACGGTCAAACTGGAGACGGGCCCCGCGATCACCGTCACCGAAGAGCTGACCGGTGACGTCTTCGTCGCGTTCCCGCCGAGCGCGGTCACCCTGTTCCGGGACCGCCCCACGGGCGTCAGCGCGCGCAACCTCTGGCGCTGCGAGGTCGCCGGCCTGGAGACCCACGGCGACCGGATCCGCGCCGACCTGACCGGCGAACTCTCCCTGGCCGCCGACCTGACCACGGTCGGGGCGGCCGAACTGGACCTGCGTCCGGGCGTCACGGTCTGGGCGACGGTGAAGGCGACCCAGACCCACGCGTACCCGGCGTGAACGCGGAAGGCCCCGCCGAAGCGGGGCCTCCTGCTCGTGTGTGCGGGTACTACGGCTCAGTCCTCTGTGCGGGTACTACGGCTCAGTCCTCGTACGCGTCCAGCGGCGGGCACGAGCACACCAGGTTCCGGTCGCCGAAGGCCTGGTCGATCCGGCGCACCGGCGGCCAGTACTTGTCGGCGGCGGACACCCCGGCCGGGAAGACGGCCTCCGCGCGGCTGTACGCGTGCTCCCACTCCCCGCCGAGCGCGGCAGCGGTGTGCGGAGCGCCGCGCAGCGGGTTGTCGTCGGCGGGCCACTGTCCGGCCCCGACCTTGTCGATCTCCGCACGGATGGCGATCATCGCGTCGCAGAACCGGTCCAGCTCACCCAGGTCCTCGGACTCGGTCGGCTCGATCATCAGCGTGCCGGCGACCGGGAAGGACATCGTCGGCGCGTGGAAGCCGTAGTCGATGAGCCGCTTGGCGACGTCGTCGACGCTGACCCCGGTCGCCTTGGTGAGCGGCCGCAGGTCGATGATGCACTCGTGCGCGACCAGCCCGCCGGGCCCGGTGTAGAGCACCGGGAAGTGCGGCTCGAGCCGCTTGGCGACGTAGTTGGCGCTGAGCACGGCCACCTGGGTGGCCCGCTTCAGCCCCTCGCCGCCCATGAGCCGGACGTACGCCCACGAGATCGGCAGGATCCCGGCCGACCCCCAGGGCGCCGCCGAGATCGGCCCGACCCCGGTCTCGGGCCCGGCGGCCGGCTGGAGCGGATGGTTCGGCAGGAACGGCGCCAGGTGGGCGCGTACGGCCACCGGACCGACGCCCGGCCCGCCGCCGCCGTGCGGGATGCAGAAGGTCTTGTGCAGGTTGAGGTGGGACACGTCACCGCCGAAGTGCCCCGGCTTGGCGAGCCCCACCAGGGCGTTGAGGTTGGCGCCGTCGACGTAGACCTGGCCGCCGGCCTCGTGGACCTGAGCGCAGATGTCGGCGACGTGCTCCTCGAACACACCGTGGGTGGACGGGTAGGTGATCATCAGCACCGCGAGCTCGTCGCGGTGCTGCTCGATCTTGGCCCGCAGGTCCTCGACGTCGATCTCGCCGTCCTCGGCGGTCTTCACGACGACTACCTTCATGCCCGCCATCACCGCGCTGGCGGCGTTGGTCCCGTGGGCCGACGAGGGAATCAGGCACACGGTCCGCTGCGCGTCGCCGTTGGCCCGGTGATAGGCGCGTACGGCGAGCAGCCCGGCCAGCTCGCCCTGGGATCCGGCGTTGGGCTGCAACGACACCTTGTCGTAGCCGGTGACCTCGGCGAGCCGCTCCTCCAGTTCCCGGATGAGCGTCAGGTAGCCCTGTGCCTGCTCGGCGGGCGCGAAGGGGTGCAGCTGACCGAACTCGGGCCAGGTGACCGGCTCCATCTCGGTGGTGGCGTTGAGCTTCATGGTGCACGAGCCCAGCGGGATCATGCCCCGGTCCAGCGCGTAGTCACGGTCGGCGAGCTTGCGCAGGTAGCGCAGCATCGCGGTCTCGGAGCGGTGCTGCTGGAAGACGGGGTGGGTGAGGTAGCCGTCGGTGCGCAGCAGCGCCTCGGGCAGCGTGTCCTCGGTGACGGCGTCCAGCGCCTCGACGTCGCCGTCGACCCCGAAGGCGCCCCACACGGCGCTCAGCTGGGCGCGCGTGGTGGTCTCGTCGCACGCCATGGAGACGTGGTCGGTGTCGACGAGCCGCAGGTTGACACCGCTCTGCCGGGCGGCGGAGACGACCTCGGCGGCCTTGCCGGGCACCCGCGCGGTGAGGGTGTCGAAGTAGGCGCCGTGCACGAGCTCGACGCCGCCGGCCCGGAGACCCGCGGCGAGGACCGTGGCGTACCGGTGGGTGCGCCGGGCGATGGCCTGGAGCCCCTCGGGGCCGTGGTAGACGGCGTACATGCCGGCCATCACGGCGAGCAGCACCTGCGCGGTGCAGATGTTGCTGGTGGCCTTCTCCCGGCGGATGTGCTGCTCGCGGGTCTGCAACGCGAGCCGGTAGGCCTTGTTCCCGTCGGCGTCCACGGACACGCCCACGAGCCGTCCGGGCAGGCTGCGCGCGAACTTCTCGCGGACGGCCATGTAGCCGGCGTGCGGCCCGCCGAAGCCCATCGGCACGCCGAACCGCTGGGTGGTGCCGACCGCGATGTCGGCCCCCAGCTCGCCCGGCGAGGTCAGCAGGGTCAGGGCGAGCAGATCGGCGGCCACGGTGACGAGCGCGCCGAGCTCGTGCGCCTGCTCGATGACGGGCCTGATGTCGCGTACGGCTCCGGAGGCACCGGGGTACTGGACGAGCACCCCGTTGATCTCACGTGCGGCGAGGTCCGCCGGGATGCCCGCGGAGAGGTCGGCGACCACGACCTCCACACCCGTCGGCTCGGTGCGCGTCCGGATCACCGCGATGGTCTGCGGCAGCGCGTCCGCGTCGACGACGTAGACGCCCTTCTTGTTCTTCCCCATGCGCAGTGACAGGGCCACCGCCTCGGCGGCGGCCGTGCCCTCGTCGAGCAGCGAGGCGCCGGAGGTGGGCAGCCCGGTGAGGTCGGCGACCACGGTCTGGAAGTTCAGCAGCGCTTCCAGCCGGCCCTGGGAGATCTCCGGCTGGTACGGCGTGTAAGCCGTGTACCAGGCGGGGTTCTCCATCACGTTGCGCAGGATGACGGGCGGGGTGAAGGTCCCGTAGTAGCCGAGGCCGATCATCGAGCCGAGCACCTGGTTGCGGTCGGCGAGCGAGCGCAGTTCGGCGAGGACCTCGGCCTCGGTCCGGGCACCCGGCAGCTCCAGGCTGTCGGCGTTCTTGATCACGTCCGGCACGGCCGCGGCCGTCAGCTCGTCCAGCGAGCCGTAGCCGACCTGCGCGAGCATCTTGGCCCGCGCCTCGTGGTCGGGCCCGATGTGGCGCTGCTCGAAGGGGATTCCCTGTTCGAGCTCGGAGAGCGAAGGGCGGTGGGCGGTCATTGCGGAGGCCTCCTGGTCTGACGCGACCTTCGAGGGGCACCCCGGCACGGGTACCCCGACGGCCTCCCCCTCTGTCATCTCAACCTGAGAGTTTCGCCGGACGCCCGCGGGCTCCGGCTTTCACCGTCGGTGAGGGCGGACACCGTCGACGTCCGCCCTGCTTTCCAGAGTGACCTCGTCCGTGCGGTACGTGGGCCTGAGAGATTCCGGGGAGGATTTGCTCCTTCGGCGCCTCCGGATTGCCCGGAGGACTCTCCCGCACGGGGTCAGCAGCCGCTGTCAGCGTACCAGCGGGGGCAACGCACGGACCTTCGAGTGGCCGCCTCCTTGAATGTGCTCTTTTGTAGTGCTTACGGATGAGTTGCGACCAAGTGGAGGGCCCGTGCAGACCGACATCGATCCGCGCAACCTGATCGGCCGCAAGGCGTTCGACCGCAACGGCACGAAGATCGGCACGATCGACGAGGTGTACCTCGACGACGCGACGGGCGTGCCGGAGTGGGCGGCCATACGCACCGGCCTGTTCTCCCGGGACGCGTTCGTGCCCCTGGAACCCAGCGAGCTGGTCGAGGGCACCCTGCGCATCCCCTTCGACCGCGCCCTGATCAAGGACGCCCCCGACTTCGGAGTGGGCCGTCACCTCTCCCCGGAGCAGGAGCTCCAGCTCTACCACCACTACGGTCTGGACACGGCGGTCCCGCCCCCGCCCCGCCCGGACCACGAGTTCGGCAAGCTGGCGGGCACGGAGGACACGGGGGCCTGAGGGCCGCCGGCGTCCCGGTGCGGGCCGTCAGGCGCGGCCCCCGCCATGTCCTCCACCAACGGCAACGGATCCGCGGGCTCCAGCTCCGGATCGTCGACCCGGAACGTCCGCACCCGACCCGGCACCAGGGACGCCGGCGTCTCGAAGCGCACCGTCACCCGCCCCAGCCCGCTGCCCTGCACCCATCCGGGTCCGTACTGCGCGTGCCGCACGTCGTGCCCCGCGGGCCAGCGCCGTCCGGCCGCCGCGTCCTGCTCGGCCGCGGCGACCGGCTCCGCGGTCTCCTCCTCCGCCGTGACCTCCGTCACCTCCCCCGCGGCCTGCGCGAACAGGTCCTCCTGGGTGTAGTCGGCCAGGCCCGTCACCCCCACCCCCAGCAGCCGCACGCCGCCCGTCGTGTCCACCGAGTCCAGCAGCCGCGCGGCCGCCTCCCGCACCACCGCCGGATCGTCGGTCGGCCCCCGGAGCGTCTCCGAGCGGGTCAGCGTCGAGAAGTCGTACCGCCGCACCTTCAGCACGATCGTCCGGCCCGACAGCCCGGCTCCCCGCAGCCGCCGCACGCACCGGTCCGCCAGCCGCCGCACCTCCATGCCCACTCGCAGCCGGTCGTGGATGTCCACGTCGTAGGTGTCCTCCACGGACACCGACTTGGCCTCCCGCTCGGCCACCACGGGCCGCTCGTCGTGCGCGAGCGCCATCGCGTACAGCGCGTGCCCGTGGGCCTTGCCCAGCAGCCGCACCAGTTCGTCCTCACCGGCCTCGGCGATCTCAGCGACCGTGGTGATCCCGGCCCGTCGCAGGTGGTCCCCCGTCGCCGGCCCCACCCCCGGCAGGGTCCGCACCGGCATCGGCCCGAGCAGCGCCCGCTCGGTGCCCGGCTCGATCAGCACCAGCCCGTCCGGCTTTGCCTGCTCGGAGGCGATCTTCGCGAGCATCTTGGAGGCGGCGAGCCCGACGGACCCGGAGAGCCCCGTGACGGCCCGTATGTCCGCGCGCAGCCGCTCCCCGACCGATCGGGCCGAGGCCTCGTCCGAGGCCCTCTCACCGGCCTCCAGGTCCACGAACGCCTCATCCAGGCTCAACGGCTCCACCAGCGGCGACAGCTCGTGCAACAGGGCCATCACCTGCTCGCTGATCGAGCGGTACAGCGCGAAGCGCGGCACCAGGTAGGCCGCGTTCGGCGCCAGCCTGCGCGCCTGCGCCATCGGCATCGCGGAGTGCACCCCGAACACCCGGGCCTCGTACGACGCGGTGGCCACCACGCCACGCGGTCCGAGCCCGCCCACGACCACGGCCTTCCCGCGCAGGCTCGGCTTGGACGCCTGCTCCACCGAGGCGTAGAAGGCATCCATGTCGAGATGCAGGACCGTGGGCGCGTTTCTCACGTCTCCGATGCTGCACCACGCCACTGACAACGCGCCGGACGCACCGGACGCGCCGGGAGGTCAGACCGCCTTGTTGCGCCGCCGGGCCAGTTCGTCGGCAGGGTTGTGCCCGACCAGGGTCTCGCCGGTGTCGACGCGTTCGCCGTGCAGCTGGGAGAGCGCGTTCTCCACGTCCCGCCAGACCACGCCGACCGCGATCCCGAAGATGCCCTGACCGCCCTGGAGCAGGGCGTGCACCTCGTCCGGCGAGGTGCACTCGTAGACGGTGGCGCCGTCGCTCATGAGGGTCATGCGCTCCAGGTCGCGGAAACCGCGTTCTCTGAGGTGCTGGACCGCGCTGCGGATGTTCTGGAGGGAGACCCCGGTGTCCAGGAACCGCTTGACGATCTTCAGGACGACGACGTCCCGGAAGCTGTACAGACGCTGCGTGCCCGACCCGTAGGCGGGCCGCACGCTGGGCTCGACCAGGCCGGTGCGGGCCCAGTAGTCGAGTTGCCGGTAGGTGATGCCGGCCGCCGCGCAGGCCGTGGGCCCGCGGTAGCCGATCTCCTCGGTGGCCATGGACGCCGCCCCTCCGCCGCTCGGCACTGCCGTCGGCCGCTGCGGGGCGTGACCGGCTGTGCTGCTGTGAAGCGGGTATGGACCGCTCTCCCCGAAACCGTGTCCGGGGGCACCCCCAGCCGTACCGTCGCCGCTGCTTCTCACGCCGACCTCCGTCCTTGACCTGCCTTCTCGACGGTAGGCAGTCACCAGGGGCGCGTCAACGATCGCCACACTCGGCACGCCGAGTGATAATCACCCTAGGAGTGGTTTCCCGTGCCCCACCGCGGGGAAAGGCTAGCCGAATGCTCTGGCGGGAGGCCGTAGGACGCTCTCAGTGGCCGCTGGCAATTGCCCATGAGTTTCGGCCGCCCCGGCCACGAACCGGCCCGTCACCGACCTTCCGGTGGGTAACGGGCCGCTCGGTTCTCTCACTGGCTGCTGGTGCCGAAGTCCTCGGGCGAGATCTGGTCCAGGAACTCCCGGAACTTCTCCACCTCGTCCTCCTGCTCGTCCGGAATGGCGATCCCCGCGTCGTCCAGCACCGTGTCGCTGCCGTAGATCGGCGTACCGGTGCGCAGCGCAAGCGCTATCGCGTCGGACGGACGGGCGCTCACCTCGACGCCGCTGGCGAACACCAGCTCCGCGTAGAAGACGCCCTCACGCAGGTCCGTGATGCGTACTTCGGTGAGCTCCTGACCGACGGCCTCCAGCACGTCCTTGAACAGGTCGTGGGTCAGCGGTCGCGCGGGGGCCATGCCCTGCTGGGCGAAGGCGATCGCCGTCGCTTCCCCCGGCCCGATCCAGATGGGGAGGTAACGGTCGCCTCCCACTTCGCGCAGGAGCACGATCGGTTGGTTGGAGGGCATTTCCACCCGGACACCTACGACATCGAGCTCGTTCACACAGCAACCCTAGGCCGTGCCCGGGACGTTTGGGTAGTCGGGCCGACAACGCGCGCCCGATCCGGCCTCAGCCCGGGTCCTGTCACTTCGGTCACGGCAGCCGCACCCCGAGTGCGATCTGCACCAGCGCGGCGTGCAGCTTCACCGCGAGCGCCGCCAGCTCCTTCGTACGGGCCTCGGCATGGGCCCTGGTCTGCGGGTTGCGGTGCCGCTTCAGCGGAGCCACCACCTGGTCCACCAGGCCGGCCTCACGGTCGGCGGCGGCCTTCATCACCCGCAGATGGCGCGGCTCGATCCCGAACCGCCCCAGCTCGGCCACGAGCGACGCCACCGTGACCGACTCGGCGTCGTACACGCCGTCCTCCAGCGGGGCGATCAGCCCGTACGACTCCCACTCCGCGAGGCAGCCCTCGTCGATCTCGGCGGCCGCCAGCAGCTCCTGGCGCCCGATCCGCGCCACCGTGGGCGCCTCCGGCACCATCGGCACCGCCTCCCCGTCGCGCTGGCGCCCCAGCACGGGAAGTTGCACGGCCTCACCGCGCTCCATGGCGTCCAGGTGCTCCCGGATGACCTTGAGCGGCAGATAGTGGTCCCGCTGCATCCGCAGGACGTGTCCGAGACGCTGCACGTCCCCGGCGCTGAACTTGCGGTACCCGGAAGGGGTCCGGCGCGGCTCGATGAGCCCCTCCGACTCCAGGAAGCGGATCTTGGAGATGGTGACTTCGGGGAACTCGTCGCGCAGCACGTTCAGCACCGTGCCGATGCTCATCAGCCCGGTTTCCGTGGCGGCGGTGCCATGACCGGCACCGCCGCTCGGTGTGTGCGGCATGGACCTTCTTCCCTGGGGTCCCCCAGACGAGGTCCGGCGGGTCAGATGCCCTGCCGGCTCGCGTAGAAGACCAGCCGGTACTTGCCGATCTGGACCTCGTCACCGTTCGACAGGGCGACCTGGTCGATGCGCTCCCGGTTGACGTACGTGCCGTTGAGGCTGCCCACGTCGGCCACCGTGAAGGAGCCGTCCGGCTGGCGGCGGAACTCCACATGGCGGCGCGAGACCGTCACGTCGTCCAGGAAGATGTCGCTCTGCGGGTGCCGGCCTGCCGTGGTCAGGTCGCTGTCCAGGAGGAAACGGCTGCCGGAGTTCGGCCCACGGCGCACCACCAGCAGCGCGGAGCCGAGCGGCAGCGCGTCGACGGCCGCCTGCGCCTCGGGCGAGAGCGCCGGCACCTGGGTCTGACCGGTGACCTCGGCGTCGTACGCCTCCAGCCCGGAGATCGAGATCGTGGACGTCGTCTCCGACGCCCGCTCGGGAACGGCGCCCGCGCGCAGCGGGGCACCGCAGTTGGAACAGAAGCGGGCGTTCTCCGCGTTGCGGTTACCGCACCTCGTACAAACCAGGGCCGACATGGACGGATCCTCCTGCCGCGGCTGCCCCGCCGGGGCGTTGGACGCGTACGGGCCGGAGGTGAACCCTCCACCCGCACCTGAGGTTGACGGTTGCCCGAAACCTATGCCGCCGGACTGGGACGGGTCAACTGACGGCGCGCCCTGACCTCCCGAAATGTCACCCCCCGGACCAGCCACCTGATCCCGGAACAGGGGGCGCTGGCCCTCTGCGTCGGGCTGTGCGCGATGGCGAGCGGTCGCGTTGTCGCTGCCCTCTCGCGCGCTCTTGCCGAACAACTTCGCAAACAACTTCACGGGCGATTCCCCTTGACCGAAACAGACCCGCCCGTGGGGCAGGACGAACCCTGACTGAATAAACCGGCCGACCCGGACAACCTCACAACGTCCGTATCCACCAAACAGTTTCCACCACGCACCGGGTCCCCGGTGCGCCGACCCCCCGCATCCTCATGCCCTCGCCGGACGTCCCCCATGCACCACCGGTTCACTGTGAGGACGACCGAGCGTAGTCAGGCTCCTTCGCCGGTCGCAAGGCATCCACGACGATCCCGGCCGACCGCTCGACACTCACGGTCGCCTGCTCCTTCTCGAGGGTCTGCACCACGCCTCCGGGAATGTTGAGGGCCGGCTCCAGGTCCTGCGGCTTGCCGATCACCTTGAAAACGAAGGGCTGGGTGATCTTGTTCCCGTCGACGCTGACACTCTTGCCGGAATCGGTGAGATAGGTGCCGGCGATCACCCGGACGCCGTTGACCTGGATCGCCTCCGCCCCGGCCGCACGCAACTCCTGGATCGCGTCGAGCAGCATGTCCGCCTGCACCGTCCCCTTCGGGTCGTCGACCGTCATCGTGATACCAGGACCCTGCGCCGCCACGGTGCCCGCGAGAATGCCGAGTTGCCTCTCCTTCTCGGCCGTCTGCTTTCGGGCCTCCGCGGCCTGGTCGGAACTGCTCTGCAACTCCTGCCGCTGCTTCTCGAGTCCTGTCTTCTCGTCCTCAAGACGCTGAGTACGGTCGTCCAGTTCATCGAGGATGCGAACAAGATCTTCCTGCCGGGCCCCGCGGAGCGCGCTGTCGTTGTCGCTGTTCGACGCCACCTGCACGGCGAGCCCGAACCCGAGCCCGAACAGCAGCACGGCGACGATCAGTTGGGCCCGGCTGGCCCTCGGCGGCCACAGGCCCTGGACCAGCCGCTGCCGACCGGTCAGCCCGGGCTCCGCCGTCGGCTCGTCGGCCACGCCGGCCGCCGGCACCGCCGGGGGCACCTCGGCGGGCAGTTCTCTGCGCAGCCGGTGCTCCGGCCGCTTGTCGTGTTCGCTCATGCCACTCACGCCCGGAAGACGTGCCGCCGGATCGCCGCGGCGTTGGAGAAGATACGGATACCGAGCACCACCACGACCCCGGTGGACAGCTGCGAGCCGACGCCGAGCTTGTCGCCCAGGAAGACGATCAACGCGGCCACCACCACGTTCGACAGGAACGACACCACGAAGACCTTGTCGTCGAAGATCCCGTCGAGCATGGCCCGAAGACCGCCGAAGACGGCGTCGAGCGCCGCGACGACGGCGATCGGCAGATACGGCTCGACGACCGCCGGAACCTCAGGACGGACCAACAGTCCGGCCACGACGCCCACGACGAGGCCAAGTACGGCGATCACGATGTGCCCTTCTCAGTCTTCTCGGTGTACGGCTGCGCAGTACGTACGATCACGCTCGGCGCGGCCGGCAGCCGGACGTCACTCTCCGTGGCGATGGTCGCCCGGATGTCGAAGTTGTCCTCCAGGGCGTGCAGATACAGCCCGTCGGGACTGTCCTGGAACCTGGAGGCGAGGCTTTTCCCGTCCCCCACCGCCAGCACCGTGTACGGCGGCACCAGCGGCCTGTTGTCGACCAGTATCGCCTCTCCGGCGGCCCTGATCGCGGACAGGGCGGTCAGCCGCTGGCCGTTGATGGAGACCGCCTCGGCGCCGGAGGCCCACAGCCCGTTCACGACGCGCTGCATGTCGTGGTCACGGACCCGGCCGGTGTCCGAGAACCCGGAGGTCTCCCGCGGATTGTCGGCGTCACCGCCGGCGGAGGCCTCCTTGGCGTCGTCCACCACCAGCTTCACACCGGGGCCGTGCACCGCCGTGGCACCCGACAGAACGCCCACCAGGTCGGCCTGCCCGCTGCCACCGCTCTCCCTCAGCGCCGCCCGCTGCCGGTCGCTGACGTCGTCCCGCAGCTTGTCGACGTCGGTCTCCAGCTTGTCGGCGGACGTCGTCTCACGGTCGATGCGGTCGATGAGCTCCTGGCGCTCCTTGGCCACCACGGGCGCCGTCACACGCGCCTGCGCGGCTCCCACGGTCACCACGAGCGCCGCGAGCACCAGACCGCCGGCGAGACCCAGCCTGGCCCGGAGGGTCTTCGGCATGCCACCGCCCTCCCCCAGGGCCCGCTTCCGGGCCGCTGCCTCGGCGTACCCGTCGTCGAGGCTGTGATCCATGACGTTGGTGATCAACGACATGGAGGCGTCCGGGCGCTGCGGCCGGGGGACGCTGCTCCGAACGGGGGGTTGCTGCGGCATGCCGCACATCGTCGCACGTCGCGACCAGTACCTCCGAACGGCCCCTCCGGCGTGCCGGACAGGCCCCCTTGGGGACACTTGTCCGGCACGCGCGCGTGCGGCGCGGTTACCGTCCGGCGCTGTCCACGATCGCCGCCCACTCGTCCAACAGGGCCTGCGCGGAGGCGTCGTCGGGCCCTTCCGCCCACAGGTGGGTGACCGCCTCGGCCGGGTCGGGCAGCACCATCACCCAGCGTCCGTCGGTCTCGACGACCCGCACACCGTCGGTCGTGTCCACGAAGCGATCACCGGCCGCCTCGACGACACGCCGCATGACCAGACCCTTGACAGCCCACGGGGTCGCCAGGTCGCGCTTGAGGACATGCGCCCGCGGAATCCGAGCGTCGATCTGGCTGAGCGTGAGCTGCGTCCGCGCCACCAGACCGATCAGCCGTACGAAGGCCGCGGTGCCGTCGTAGACACTGCTGAACTCGGGGACGATGAACCCGCCCTTGCCGTCACCGCCGAAGATGGTGCCTTCCTCACCGCCCACGCGCGTGAGGTCGTCGGGCGAGGTCGTGGTCCACTCGACCTGGGTGCCGTGGTAGGCGGCCACCTGCTCGGCGATCCGGGTCGTGGTGACCGGGAGCGCCACCCGGCCGCTGCGCCGCTCCGCCGCGACCAGATCCAGCATGACCAGCAGCGCCCGGTCGTCCTCGATGATGCGGCCCTTCTCGTCCACCAGGGACAGCCGCTCGCCGACCGGGTCGAACCGCACGCCGAACGCGGCTCCCGAGGACGCCACGATCTCGCCGAGGCGCACCATTCCGGACCGCCGCTGGTCGGCCGTCTCGGTGGGCCGCGCCTCGTTGAGGCCGGGGTTGATGGTCAGCGAGTCCACACCCAGCTTGCCGAGGAGGCTGGGCAGCACCAGCCCGGCGCTGCCGTTGGACGCGTCCACGACGACCTTGAGGCCGGACTCGAGAATCCCGGTCGTGTCGACGTTGCGCAGCAGCGAGCCCGTGTACGAGTCGAAGACGCTGGCCGGGAAGTACAGGTCGCCGATCTCACCGGGAAACGCGCGCCGGTACTCCTGCCGCGCGAAGATCCGGTCCAGTTTGCGCTGGCTGGCCTGCGAGAGGTCCGCGCCGGCCCCGTCGAAGAACATGATGTCGACGGAGTCCGGCACCCCCGGCGAGGTCCGGATCATGATGCCGCCGGCACTGCCCCGCGCGGTCTGCTGCCGCGCCACCGGCAGCGGTACGTTCTCCAGGTCCCGTACGTCGATGGCGCTGGCCTGGAGCGCCGAGATGACCGCACGCTTCAGCGCACGGGCGCCGCGGGAGTGGTCGCGGGCCGTCGTGACGGTGGAGCCCTTCTTCAGCGTCGTCGCGTACGCGCCGGCCAGCCGGACGGCCAGTTCGGGCGTGATCTCGACGTTCAGGATCCCGGACACACCACGGGCACCGAACAGGTGCGCCTGTCCCCGGGACTCCCAGATCACCGACGTGTTGACGAACGCGCCGGCCTCGATGGTCTTGAACGGATAGACCCGGACGTTGCCCTGAACGATCGATTCTTCACCGATCAGGCACTCGTCACCGATGACCGCCCCGTCCTCGATCCGCGCGGCCCGCATGATGTCCGTGTTCTTCCCGACGACACAGCCCCGCAGGTTGCTGTGCTGTCCGACGTACACGTTGTCGTGCACGACGGCCCGGTGCAGGAAGGCTCCGCTCTTCACGACGACGTTGGAACCCACGACGGTGTGTTCCCGGAGTTCCGCGCCGGCCTCGACCTTCGCGTAGTCACCGATGTAGAGCGGCCCGCGGAGTTCGGCGTCGGCGTGCACCTCGGCGCCCTCCGCGACCCAGACGCCGGGAGATATCTCGAAGCCGTCGATGTCGACGTCGACCTTGCCCTCCAGCACGTCGGCCTGCGCCTTCACGTACGACTCGTGCGTGCCGACGTCCTCCCAGTAACCCTCGGCCACATAGCCGTAGACGGGCTTGCCTTCCTTCATCAGCTGCGGGAAGACGTCGCCGGACCAGTCGACGGGAACGTCGGCCTCGACATAGTCGAATACCTCGGGCTCCATCACGTAGATGCCCGTGTTCACCGTGTCGGAGAACACCTGACCCCAGGTCGGCTTCTCCAGGAAGCGCTCGACTTTGCCTTCCTCGTCGACGATGGTGATGCCGAATTCCAGCGGATTGGGCACACGCGTGAGGCACACCGTGACAAGCGCGCCTTTTGCCTTGTGGAAGTTGATCAGTTCGGTGAGGTCGAAGTCGGTCAGCGCATCGCCGGAGATGACGAGGAAAGCATCGTCCTTCAACGCCTCTTCGGCGTTCTTGACGCTTCCGGCGGTACCGAGTGGCTTCTCCTCGTTGGCATAGGTGAGCTCCATGCCGAGCTCTTCGCCGTCACCGAAGTAGTTCTTGACCAGCGATGCCAGGAACTGCACGGTGACAACGGTCTCGGTGAGCCCATGCCTTTTGAGCAGCCGAAGCACATGCTCCATGATCGGTCGGTTCACGACCGGAAGGAGTGGCTTGGGCATGCTGGAGGTCATGGGGCGAAGGCGTGTGCCTTCACCACCGGCCATCACGACGGCCTTCATGTCGGAAGCGTCCTCCTCTAAGAGATGACTGTCTAGCCGACTTCACCCGTCAAGATTGTCCCGCACTTTTGCGCTGCGAGCCATCGAGAGGAATCGAGAGCCACTACGTCCGGACAATCGCCGAGCTCAATCGGCTGTGGCGTCCGCACGGACCAGGCGGCGGACCTGCACCACGTAGAGCACTCCTGCCCACCAGTAGAGGGTTGTACCCCATCCGGCGAACGCCCATCCGAAAATAGCAGCGAGTGACGAGATCCAGCCGCTTCCGTCACTGAGGAGCAGCAAGGGGAACGCGTACATCAGATTGAAGGTGGCGGCCTTCCCCAGGAAGTTCACCTGCGGGGGCGGATAGCCGTGCCGCCGGAGGATCCACACCATCACCAGCAGCATCAGTTCACGCAGCAGCAGCGCGCCTGTCAGCCAGAGCGGCAGGATCTCGCGCCAGGTGAGTCCGACCAGGGTCGACAGGACGTAGAGCCGGTCCGCGGCCGGGTCGAGGAGCCGGCCGAGGCTGCTGATCTGGTTCCAGCGCCGGGCCAGCTTGCCGTCCAGGTAGTCACTGACGCCGCTGAAGAGGAGCACCAGCAGGGCCCAGCCGTCGCTCTTGGGCCCGCCGAACTCGGGCCACAGGATCAGCCACAGGAAGACGGGTACGCCGACGAGGCGCGCCATGCTGAGGATGTTCGGGATGGTGAGTACCCGATCCGTCTGGACGCGGGTCTCCTGGACCTCCACCCGGGGGCCTCCTGTGGTGGGAAACGAGCCAACTTTGCCCCCTGACCTTACCTCAACGCAAAAAAGCTCTGGCTCTTGGGCCAGATGCCCAAGAGCCAGAGCTCTAAAAGGAGTTCGGCGGCGTCCTACTCTCCCACAGGGTC
>NZ_LBMU02000084.1 GCF_001005085.2 Streptomyces humi | reverse complement strand
GGCTGGGGGCGGGTGTGGGGGCCGGGGTGGGGGTGGGGGTGGGGGTGGGGTTCTCGGTTTCCGTTTCGGTGCGGCTGAGTTGTCTCAGGGGGACTTCGGGTTGTGCGGACGGTTGCGCTGTGTGGGGGCCGGGCGCGCCCGCGCGGCGGTAGCCGCCCATCGAACACAGTCCCGCGCCCCCTTCGGGGCGCTTCAGGGAGCGCTGCTTCAAGGCGCGGGTCAGCAGGGGACGTACGGCTTCGCCCGCCACCACCGCCAGCAGCAGGTACAGGGACAGGACCATCCACAGGAAGCCCGGCCAGGCGAGCACCCGCTGGAGCGTGAACGGGGCGTGGCCGACCTCGGCGAAGAGGGCGGCGAACATCACCACCGGGCCGACGACGAACAGCGCCGTGCCCGCGCGGCGCGCCCACCCCGGCCCCGCCGTCGTGTCCCGTACCAGGCGGCGCCACAGGTACCAGTACAGGACGGCCACCACGGCCAGGGCGACGAGCCCGAAGACGATGATCACCCCGGTGTGCCTCTTCCTATGACGTGCGGCGCAGTGCGCGCACTCCGCGCAACCCGATGACCCCGATGACCGTCCCCAATACGAAGGACACGACGGCCAGTGTCAGGTGGACCCAGAAGTACGCCGTGGGGCGGCCGTCGTCGAAGGCGAGTCCGCTGCCGTCCTTGACGAGGTTCTTGACGAAAGTGATCCAGATGAACCAGCTCCACACCCCGAAGGCGAGCAGGAACCAGGAGACCGGACGGCTGAGCTTCATGGGTTCAGTATCGCCGCCCGCTGTCCGGTTCCGATTCCGGGGTGGGGCGGGTGGCGGGACTTCGCCCTCCGTGCCGGGTACGTTCTCGTCCGTGTCCGCACCGAAACCGAAGACCGGCCGATCCCTGCTGGTCACCTCCGCCACCCTGCTGTCCCTGTCGCTCACCGCGCCGGCCGCGCTCGCCGCGCCGACGCCCTCGACGAGTCCGTCCGCCACTCCCCCGGCACGGATGTCGACGGTCGGGGGCGCCCGCCTGGGCCGGCCCGGCACCCAGGTGAACCTGGGCGCCGGGGTGCCGGTGCTGCCGAAGGACATCACCGCGCGTTCCTGGATCGTCTCCGACGCCGAGTCGGGCGAGGTGCTCGCCGCGCACAACGCGCACTGGCGGCTGCCCCCGGCGAGCACCCTGAAGATGCTGTTCGCGGACACCGTGCTGCCCCGGTTCCCGAAGGCGACCACGCACAAGGTGGTGCCGAGCGACCTGGCGGGCATGGGCGCCGGGTCCAGCCTGGTCGGGATAAAGGAGGGCCAGACGTACACGGTGCACGACCTGTGGCTGGGCGTCTTCCTGCGTTCCGGGAACGACGCCGTGCACGTGCTGTCCGCGATGAACGGCGGGGTGGAGCGGACGGTCGCCGACATGCAGGACCACGCCGACGAGTTGCAGGCGCTGGACACGCACGTGGTGAGCCCGGACGGGTACGACCAGCCGGAGCAGGTGTCGTCGGCGTACGACCTGTCGCTGTTCGCGCGGTCGGGGCTCCAGAAGAAGGACTTCCGGGAGTACTGCTCGACCGTGCGGGCGAGCTTCCCGGGCGACACGACGAAGAACGCCAAGGGCAGGTCGGTCCGCGGCTCCTTCGAGATCCAGAACACCAACCGGCTGCTCAGCGGGGACGCCGACGTGTCGGTCTACCCGGGTATCGCGGGGGTGAAGAACGGCAACACCACCAACGCGGGCGCCACCTTCACCGGCGTCGCCGAGCGGGGCGGCAAGGTGCTGCTGGTCACCGTGATGAACCCCGAGAAGAAGGAGCACAACGAGGTCTACAAGGAGACCGCCAAGCTGTTCGACTGGGGGTTCCAGGCGGCAGGCAAGGCGACTCCGGTGGGTGAACTGGTCCCGCCCAGGGGGGCGGTGGGCTCCAGTGCCCAGCCGGGGGCGACCGCCTCGGCGACCGCGGACGGCTCCGGGAAGGGCAGCGGCAAGGGCACCGGGTCCAAGCCGGTGGCCGCCGCCTCCGCCGGGGGTTCCCGCGGGATGGGGGTGGCGCTGGCGATCACGGGCGGGGCGCTGGTGCTGCTCGCGGTCGCGGCGTTCCTGGTCAACCGCCGTTGGCCACTGCCGGATCTGGTGCGCCGGCGGACTCGGCCCTGACCGCCCTGCCGCTCTCCGTCGCCGTCCAGGCGGCGCAGAACAGGACGAGTTTGGACGTGAAGTTGATCCACAGCAGCAGGGCCACCGGCACCCCGAACGCGCCGTACATGCTCTTCGCGGCGATCCCCTGGATGTAGCCGCTGAGCAGCAGCTTGAGGAGTTCGAAGCCGACCGCGCCGATCAGTGCCGCGACCAGCAGGCGCCGGCGGGTCGGTTCGACTCCGGGCAGCAGGGTGAGGACGTAGAGCAGCAGCAGGAAGTCGGCGGCCACGGCGACGGTGAACGCGGCGATCCGCAGCAGCACGCTGCCCCAGCCGTGTTCGGCGAGGCCCAGCTGCCGGGACGTCCAGCCGACGGCCGCCGAGGCGAGCGTGGACACGGCGAGGGTGGCGAGCACCGCGCCGCCGAAGCCGAGCAGGATGCCGCCGTCCTTCAGCTTGGCGAGGACCGGGTTCTCGTCCTTGTCGGCCAGCTCCCACACCGCGCGCAGACAGTCCCGCATCTGGCCGACCCAGTTGATGCCGGTGAACAGCAGCACCGCACCGGCGATGAGGCCGACGGCACCGGCGTTCTGGACCAGCGCGTTGATGTCCAGCTGGTCGGAGATGCCGGGCACCTGGTCGGCGATCTTGTTCTGGAGGTCCTTCTGCTGCGACTCGCTCAGTGTGGCGGCCCCGATCGCGGCGCCGACGGTCAGCAGCGGGAAGAGCGAGACGAAGCTGATGAACGTCATGGCGGCGGCCAGCCGGGACCACTTCACCCGGTCGAGCCGCTCGTACGACCGCCACGTGTGCGTGGCCATCAGCCGGCCGACGAGCGGGCCGACGACGGGAAGTTTTCTCAGCCAGTCCATGATCCGACTCTGCCCCCTGCGCGGAATACCAATGTGCGGGTACCCCAGAAGCGCACGAGTGTGGCCAGTGCCATGCCGACGACCGCACCGGATACGGTGTCGGCGCGCCGCGAGGTGAGGCCGAGTCCGTAGTGGCTCACGGTGAGGCAGAGCAGCTGGACCAGGGCGCCGGCGACGTTCACGGCGACGAAGACGGCGTAGGCGCGTATGCCGGTGGCGCGCGCGTGCCGGTAGGTGCCGAGCGCGTTGCCGAGGTAGGCGACCGTGCAACCCGCCACGAAGGACAGGGACTTGGCGGTGAGCGGACCGAGCCCGGCCGGACCGCGCAGCCAGCTGAACAGGGCCAGGTCGGCGGCGTAGGCGAGCAGCCCGACGGCGGCGAACCCCACCAGCTCACGGCGGTCCGCGATCACCAGTGGGCCACGGCGAGGGCGTACATCGTCAGCCAGGCCAGGCCGATCAGAGCGAGGGCGCGGTCGCGCAGGACGACGTCCTCGGGTTCGCCGGCGGTGCCCCGGTCGGCGAAGACGGCGTAGCGCAGGATCGCCAGGATGAAGGCGACCATGGACAGCTGGCGCCAGGGCAGCAGTCCCGGGCCCGGTCCGCCGTGGCCCTCCAGCGCCCACAGGCAGTAGGCGAGGACGGCGACCCCGGCGGCGAGCTGCCAGACGAAACGGAGGTATCCGGTGGTGTACTCGGTGAGCAGCGCGCGCGTGGCGCCCGCTTTCCCGGCCATCTGCACGGCCTCGGAGTAGCGCTTGGCCGACACCATGAAGAGCGCGCCGAAGCCGGTGGTGATCAGGAACCAGCGGGACAGCGGGATGCCGAGCGCGACCCCGCCGATCATCGCCCGCATCAGGAAGCCGGTGGTGACGACGACGAGGTCGACGACCAGGACGTGCTTCAGGGCGACGCAGTACGCCAGTTGCACGGCCAGGTAGGCGACCAGCAGGACCGGGACGAGAGGCGGGGTCAGCCGGGCCGCGAGCAGCGGCGCGAGGACCGCGAGGACGCCTCCCACGGCGTAGGCGACGGGGACCGGGACCCGGCCGGCGGCGACCGGGCGGCGGCACTTCGTGGGGTGGGCGCGGTCGGCTTCGGCGTCCCGGGCGTCGTTGATCAGGTAGACGGCGGCGGCGCAGGCCGTGAAGAGGGCGAAGACCAGGGCCTCACGCAGCAGGGCGGGCACCGAGAACAGCCGTCCGGCGGCCGCCGGGGCGGCGATGACCAGGGCGTTCTTGACCCACTGTTTGGGGCGGGTGGTCTTCAGCAGGCCCGTGAGGAGACCGCCGGGGGTGACCGGGGCCCGTACGGGTCCGGACGGCCGGACGGGGTGGCCGCGCTGCTCATGCAGAGTCGTTTCAGCCCGCGCCTCACCAGCACGCACCTCACCGGCACGCGCCTCACCAGCCCGCGCCTCACCGGCCGCGTGGGCGGTCTCGGTCACGCCCGCCTCCCCGGGTACGAGGCGCCGGGCACTCCGTCGCGCATCCAACGCGCTCCCGCGCGCGCCGTGAGCGCCCCCAGGGCCGCGCCCGCCGCCACGTCCGTCGGGTAGTGCACCCCGACGACCAGCCGGGAGAGGCACACGGCGACCGCGAGGGGCGCGAGGGCGGAGGCGCCGAGCGCTCCGAAGGCGACGGCGGCGGCCGTGGCGGAGGTGGCGTGCGAGCTGGGGAAGGAGTGCCGGCCCGCGGTACGCACCCGGGGCCGCACATGCGCGGGACGCGCCCGCCGTACGACCCGTTTGACGCCCATGCTGCCGAGGTGCGCGCCCGCGACCAGCGCCGTGCCGCGCAACCAGGCGCCGCGTCGCGCGCCGTCCACGGCGGCCCCGGCGAGGCCCGCCGCGAGCCAGAGCGCGCCGTGCTCCCCGGCGAGGGAGAGTCCGCGCGCGGCCGACGCGACGCGTGGATCGGCGCCGCAGGCGTGCAGCGCGGAGAGGATCCGGTGGTCCATGTCGTCCATTGGACTCACTCTTCACCTTCACCCCGCCAAAGCTACGACCATATGGAGCGACATTCGGATAATCACCCGTTTCGGGGAGTCAGGTGATCTTCCGTAACTCAATCCCCTATTCCACCCATAACACCCATACGGCAGCGATACGGTCGTTCTCATGCCTGGAAAGCCTGGAGGGCCCGTCGCGCCTGACACCACCGTCCCCGTCACCGGCTGGGGCCGCACCGCCCCCACCGCCGCCCGGCTGATCCGGCCCCGCACGTACCAGGAGGCCGCCGACGCAGTCCGCAACTGCGGGGCGCGCGGCGGTATCGCACGGGGCCTCGGGCGGGCGTACGGGGACGCGGCGCAGAACGCCGGCGGTGCCGTGCTCGACATGACGGCTCTCGACCGCATCCATGCCATCGACGCGGACGGCGGCACCGTGCTGTGCGACGCAGGGGTCTCGTTGCACCGCCTGATGGAGGTGCTGCTGCCGCTCGGCTGGTTCGTCCCGGTGACCCCGGGCACCCGCCAGGTGACGGTGGGCGGCGCGATCGGCGCCGACATCCACGGCAAGAACCACCATGTCTCGGGATCGTTCTCCCGTCACGTGCTGTCCTTCGAACTCCTCACGGCGGACGGCCATGTCCGCACGGTGAGCCGCGGCACCCCGCTGTTCGACGCGACGGTCGGCGGCATGGGTCTGACCGGAGTGATCCTCACGGCGACCGTCCGCCTCCTCCCCGTCGAGACGTCGTACATGTCCGTCGACACCGAACGCGCCGCCGACCTCGACGACCTGCTGACCCGGCTCACCGAGACCGACCACCGGTACCGCTACTCGGTCGCCTGGATCGACCTGCTCGCGCGCGGCCCGGCGACCGGGCGCGCGGTCCTCACCCGCGGCGACCACGCCCCCCTGGAGGCGCTCGGCCCACGCACCCGCGCCGGACGCGCGCCCCTCGCCTTCCGCCCCCGCAGCCTTCCGCCCGCCCCCGACCTCGTCCCCGGCGGCCTCCTGGGCCGCACCACCGTCGGCCTCTTCAACGAGCTCTGGTACCGCAAGGCGCCCCGCGCCAGCACCGGCCGGCTCCAGCGCGTCTCCGCGTTCTTCCACCCCCTGGACGGCGTCCCGCACTGGAACCGCGTCTACGGCCGGGCCGGCTTCGTCCAGTACCAGTTCGCCGTCGGACACGGCCAGGAGGACACGCTGCGCCGGATCGTGGCCCGGATCTCCGAACGCCGCTGCCCGTCCTTCCTGGCCGTCCTCAAACGCTTCGGCGACGCCGACCCCGGCTGGCTCTCCTTCCCGGTGCCCGGCTGGACCCTCGCCCTGGACATCCCGGCCGCGCTGCCCGGCCTCGCCGCCCTCCTCGACGAACTCGACGAGGAGGTGGC
Organism: Streptomyces humi; assembly: GCF_001005085.2. Lineage (GTDB taxonomy): Bacteria > Actinomycetota > Actinomycetes > Streptomycetales > Streptomycetaceae > Streptomyces > Streptomyces humi. Next base: position 35,365 of record NZ_LBMU02000084.1, on the reverse strand, counting down.
CGCCGCCGGCGGCCGCGTCTACCTCGCCAAGGACTCCCGGCTGCGCCCCGAACTGCTCACCGCGATGTACCCGAGGCTCGCCGAATTCCGCGCCCTGCGGGCGGAGTTGGACCCGCACGGGGTGTTCGTCTCCGACCTGTCCCGCCGTCTCGGTCTCTAGCCCCCAGTCTCCAGGAGCTGTCGTGAAGGACGCCTTCGGAATGCCCCAGTCCCTGCTCGTCCTCGGCGGTACGTCCGAGATCGCGCTGGCCACCGCGCGCCGGCTGATCGCCCGCCGCACCCGTACCGTGTGGCTGGCCGGCCGTCCCTCCCCCGCGCTCGAACAGGCCGCCGCGCACCTGCGCACGCTCGGGCCGGACGTCCACACCCTCCCCTTCGACGCCCTCGACCCCGAGTCCCACGAGGCGGTCCTCGGCAAGGTCTTCGCGGAGGGCGACGTCGACGTGGTCCTGCTGGCCTTCGGCGTCCTCGGCGACCAGGCGACGGACGAGCGGGAGCCGGTGAACGCCGTGCGCGTCGCCCAGACCAACTACACCGGCGCCGTCTCGGCGGGCCTGGTCAGCGCGCGGGCGTTGCAGGCCCAGGGCCACGGCTCGCTGGTGGTCCTGTCGTCCGTGGCCGGAGAGCGGGCCCGCCGCTCCAACTTCATCTACGGCTCCAGCAAGGCAGGCCTGGACGCCTTCGCACAGGGCCTCGGCGACGCGCTGCACGGGACGGGCGTGCACGTGATGGTCGTACGGCCGGGTTTCGTGCGGTCGAGGATGACCGAGGGCCTGGAGGAGGCCCCGCTGGCGACGACCCCGGAGGCGGTGGCGACGGCGATCGAGACGGGCCTGCGCAGGCGCTCGGAGATGGTGTGGGTGCCGGGCGCGCTGCGGGTGGTGATGTCGGCCCTGCGGCACGCACCGCGGTCGGTGTTCCGACGACTGCCGATCTAGTTCCGCCCGGCTGGGGGTGCCCCTTCAGGGGCGCTGGGGGTGCCCCCGGACGAAGGCCGGGGGAGGAACCGCGCGACCAGCCCCCACCGGCCCGCAGGCTACCGACTGGCGATACTGCCCCGCTCCGCGTGACCCACCTGAGGCGGCACGACAGAGCCCCCGAACGCGTACTCGTGCAGCTTCCGCCACACCCCGTCCGCCCCCTGCTCGTACAACGCGAACCCCATGCACGACCACTCGGCCTCGAAATCCGCCAGTTCGGCGAACGCCCGGTCCATCGCCGCCTCGTCGATCCCGTGGGCCACGGTCACATGCGGGTGGTACGGGAACTGAAGCTCCCGCTCCAGCGGCCCCGACGCGTCCCGCACCCGCTGCTGGAGCCAGGCGCAGTCGTCCGCCCCCTCCACCACCCGGACGTACACCACCGGTGACAGCGGCCGGAACGTACCGGTACCGCACAGCCGCATCGGGAACGGCCTGCCCACCGCCGCGACCTCGCTCAGGTGGGCCCGCACCGCGCCCAGCGCCCCCGCGTCGATCTCCGTCGGCGGCAGCAGGGTCACGTGCGTGGGGATGCCATGGGCCGCGGCGTCGCCGAAGCCCGCGCGCCGCTCCTGGAGCAGGCTGCCGTGAGGCTCCGGGACCGCGATCGACACGCCGATCGTTACGGTCCCCACGTCATCTCCCGTCGGTCGTGATGGCCGGACGGGTGTCGGGTTCGTACCCGGCCGTCCGGCTATCGACTGTACGGCCACGGCCCCCTCCCGGGCAGCCGTGGCCGAAGTGATGTGCAGCGCTTCGCCGCGCGAATCGCTGCCGGCTCAGTGCTTGGCGGGCAGGAAGCCGACCCGGTCGTAGGCCTGGGCCAGGGTCTCGGCGGCGACGGCACGCGCCTTCTCCGCGCCCTTGGCCAGGATCGAGTCGAGCGTCTCCGAGTCGTCCAGGTACTGCTGGGTGCGCTCCCGGAACGGGGTCACGAACTCGACCATGACGTCGGCGAGGTCCGTCTTGAGCGCGCCGTACATCTTGCCCTCGTACTCCTGCTCCAGCTCGGCGATCGACCTGCCGGTGAGGGTGGAGTAGATAGTGAGGAGGTTCGAGACGCCCGGCTTCGCCACGGCGTCGTAGCGGATCACCGTGTCCGTGTCGGTGACGGCGCTCTTGACCTTCTTCGCCGTCGCCTTCGGGTCGTCGAGCAGGTTGATGAGGCCCTTCGGCGTGGACGCCGACTTGCTCATCTTGATCGACGGGTCCTGAAGGTCGTAGATCTTCGCCGTCTCCTTGAGGATGTACGGCTTCGGGACGGTGAAGGTCTCGCCGAACCGGCCGTTGAAGCGCTCGGCGAGGTCACGGGTGAGCTCGACGTGCTGGCGCTGGTCCTCGCCGACCGGGACCTCGTGGGCCTGGTAGAGCAGGATGTCGGCGACCTGGAGGACGGGGTACGTGAACAGGCCGACGGACGCGCGGTCCGCGCCCTGCCGGGCCGCCTTGTCCTTGAACTGGGTCATCCGGCTGGCCTCGCCGAAGCCGGTGAGGCAGTTCATGACCCAGGCGAGCTGGGCGTGCTCCGGGACGTGGCTCTGCACGAAGAGGGTGCAGCGGTCCGGGTCCAGGCCGGCGGCGAGCAACTGCGCCGCGGCGAGCCTGGTGTTGGCGCGCAGTTCGGCGGGGTCCTGCGGGACCGTGATCGCGTGCAGGTCGACGACCATGTAGAAGGCGTCGTGGGACTCCTGGAGGGCCACCCACTGGCGGACGGCGCCGAGGTAGTTGCCCAGGTGGAACGAACCGGCGGTGGGCTGGATGCCGGACAGCACGCGAGGTCGATCTGAGGCCATGTTCACCATTCTCTCAGAGGGTGAGGGTGGGAATGGCCCGGCGGTGGGGGGGGTGGTTTCGGAGCGCGGGGGACTGCGGGCCGGTGGGGGCCGTTCGCGCAGTTCCCCGCGCCCCTGCGGGGCGCCTCAGCCGAGGTCGATCTCCGGGTAGAGCGGGAAGCCCGCCACCAGGTCCGTCGCGCGCTGGGCGATCTCCGCCGAGACCTTCTCGTCCAGGACGTGCGACGCCTTGCTCGGCGCGCCGGACTTCGTGGTGCCCGGCTCGGCGGTGGTGAGGACGCGGTCGATCAGGCCCGCGACCTCGTCCATCTCGGCCGTGCCCAGGCCGCGCGTGGTCAGCGCCGGGGTGCCGATGCGGATGCCGGAGGTGTACCAGGCGCCGTTCGGGTCGGCCGGGATCGCGTTGCGGTTGGTGACGATGCCGGAGTCGAGGAGCGCGGACTCCGCCTGGCGGCCGGTGAGGCCGTAGGAGCCTGCCACGTCGATCAGGTTGAGGTGGTTGTCGGTACCCCCCGTGACCAGGGTTGCGCCCCGGCGCATCAGGCCCTCGGCGAGCGCGCGCGCGTTGTCGACGATCCGCTGGGCGTAGTCCTGGAAGGCGGGCTGCCGGGCCTCGGCCAGGGCGACGGCCTTCGCGGCCATGACGTGCGGGAGCGGACCGCCGAGGACCATCGGGCAGCCGCGGTCGACCTGGTCCTTCAGGGAGTCGTCGCACAGGACCATGCCGCCGCGCGGGCCGCGCAGCGACTTGTGGGTGGTGGTGGTCACGATCTGGGCGTGCGGGACCGGGTCGAAGTCGCCGGTCAGGACCTTGCCGGCGACCAGGCCCGCGAAGTGCGCCATATCGACCATGAGGGTCGCGCCGACCTCGTCGGCGATCTCGCGCATGATCCGGAAGTTCACCAGGCGGGGGTAGGCGGAGTAGCCGGCGACGATGATCAGGGGCTTGAACTCGCGGGCCTGCTCGCGCAGCGCGTCGTAGTCGATGAGGCCGGTGGCCGGGTCGGTGCCGTAGGAGCGCTGGTCGAACATCTTGCCGGAGATGTTCGGGCGGAAGCCGTGCGTGAGGTGGCCGCCCGCGTCCAGGGACATGCCGAGCATCCGCTGGTTGCCGAAGGCCTGCCGCAGCTCGGCCCAGTCGGCCTCGGTGAGGTCGTTGACCTGGCGGGCGCCGGTCTTCTCCAGGAAGGGGACCTCGACGCGGTCGGCGAGGACGGCCCAGAAGGCGACCAGGTTGGCGTCGATGCCGGAGTGCGGCTGGACGTAGGCGTGCCGGGCGCCGAACAGCTCGCGGGCGTGCTCGGCGGCGAGACCCTCGACGGTGTCGACGTTGCGGCAGCCGGCGTAGAAGCGGCGGCCGATGGTGCCCTCGGCGTACTTGTCGCTGAACCAGTTGCCCATCGCAAGCAGGGTCGCCGGGGAGGCGTAGTTCTCGGACGCGATCAGCTTGAGCATCTCGCGCTGGTCGGCGACCTCCTGGCCGATGGCGTCCGCGACGCGCGGCTCGACCGCGCGGATCACGTCGAGGGCGGCACGGTAGGCGGTGGACTCGGTGGACAGGGGCGCGGACTTGTCAGTCATTCGGGACCTCCGGACATGTCGTTCGGCACTCACGGTTCGGCCCAGGCGCACGGCACTCGATCACGACGCGGGCCGCTCCCCGATGGTCGGTCCCATCCCAGCGCGCCAGTCACGGCCCTGCGGTCACACTACCGGGCACGCCCGGTCCGGGGGCCGTGGCGTCCACCAGTCGGGCACGGACAGAGGGTAGGAAAGGGATCATCTCGCCGCCCTCCCTGGAGTCGCCGTGACCACTACGGAAGCCCTCATCGCCGCCGCCGACCTGCACAGCGCGCACAACTACCATCCCCTGCCGGTGGTGATCGCCACGGGCGAGGGAGCATGGCTGACGGACGTCGAGGGGCGCCGCTATCTGGACTTCCTGGCCGGGTACTCGGCGGTCAACTTCGGGCACGGCCATCCGCGCCTGGTCGCGGCCGCGCGGGCGCAGCTCGAACGGGTGACGCTGACGTCCCGGGCCTTCCACCACGACCGGTTCGCCGCGTTCTGCACGGAGCTGGCCGAGCTGTGCGGGATGGAGATGGTGCTGCCCGTGAACACCGGGGCGGAGGCGGTGGAGACGGCGGTGAAGACCGCCCGGAAGTGGGGCTACCGGGTCAAGGGCGTACCCGCGGAGATGGCGAAGGTGGTGGTCGCGGGCGGGAACTTCCACGGCCGTACGACGACGGTGATCTCCTTCTCGACCGACCCGGAGGCACGGGCGGACTTCGGGCCGTACACGCCCGGCTTCGAGATCGTCCCGTACGGGGACCTCACGGCGATGCGGGCGGCGCTGACCGAGAACACGGTGGCCGTGCTGCTGGAGCCGATCCAGGGCGAGTCCGGGGTGATCGTGCCGCCGGCGGGTTATCTGGCGGGGGTGCGGGAGCTGACCCGCGAGCGGGACGTGCTGTTCGTCGCGGACGAGATCCAGTCGGGGCTGGGCCGCACCGGGCGCACGTTCGCCTGCGAGCACGAGGGGGTGGTGCCCGATGTGTACGTCCTCGGGAAGGCGCTCGGGGGCGGGGTGCTGCCGGTGTCGGCGGTCGTGTCCGGTGCCGACGTGCTGGGCGTGTTCCGGCCCGGGGAGCACGGTTCCACGTTCGGCGGGAACCCGCTGGCCTGCGCGGTGGGCCTGGAGGTGATCGCGATGCTGCGGACCGGGGAGTTCCAGGAGCGGGCGGCGGTGCTGGGGGAGTTGCTGCACCGGCGGCTGGCGGAGATCGCGGGCAGCGGCCGGGTGACGGCCGTACGGGGGCGGGGTCTGTGGGCGGGGGTGGACGTGGCTCCGGCGGTGGGGTCGGGGCGGGCGGTCTCGGAGCGGCTGCTGGAGCGGGGGGTGCTGGTGAAGGACACGCACGGGTCGACGGTGCGGGTGGCTCCGCCGCTGGTGGTCGAGGAGGAGGATCTGGAGTGGGGGATCGAGCAGCTGTGGGGGGTTCTGAGCGCCTGAAGGACCCACCTGTGGCAGATGTGCCACAGCCTGTTTCGACTACCGGCGATGACGAAACTCCTGGCGCCACTACATCCTCACCGCTAGGCTCGATGATCCCTTCAGTGCACTTTGTACAGCAGCCCAGGAAGAGCGGTACCTCTCTGATGAGCGCAGGTGGCGCGGCACAGACACCGGACTCCAGACTCGCCGAGCTCGCCCGCACATCGCGCAACTTCGGCTTTCTGTACGACCATCTGCCGCTGCTCGTCGCCTACGGCTCGGGCGCCGAGGCCAATGTCTTCACCGACCCGAACACCTCGCTGATCAAGTCACGGCAGTTTGGTGAGGCCCTCGCTTCCGACCTGGTGCGCCGAGGTCGCGTTCAGTTCACGGGGAGCAAGCAGGTCGAGCGCCTCGCCGCCCTCGACAGGGAGGGCTATCTGCACGGCAACGTGGGGCCCGCCTTCCGCGAGGTCCGAGTTCTCGGCAACAAGGCCAACCACGACGACTACGACGACCCCGACGACGCCTTCCGGGCCCTGCGGACCTGCCATCGGCTCGGCGTCTGGTACCACCGCCTCATCACCGGATCTCGCGAACAGCGAACCTTCGTTCCGCCGGATCCGGCCCGCACCCCGGCCGCCCAGAACACGGCCCTGCGCGCGCAGGTGGAGGAGACCCGGCGGGCTCTGGAGGAGGCCCGTCTCACCTACGAGGGCCAGGCGTCCCAGGCGCAGGCAGAGCATGCAGCCCGCCTCGCGGCGGAACAGGAGCTCGCCGACGCGGCAGCAGAGCGTGCGGACCTTGCCCGCCAGGTTGCCGCCATGCAGGATCAACTCGCGGCACTGCAACAGGCCCAGTCCGCGGCCGATGCCCAACTGCTGCGCTATCAGGTCACAAGCCCCGCTGCCGCCTCCGAGGCCGTGGCCGAGCGCGCGCGTCTCCTGGAGAACGCCGAGCAGGCAGCCCGCGAGCCCCTCACCGAGGCGCAGGTACGCACCCGCCTCGACGAGATGCTCACCGAAGCAGGCTGGAGCGTCCAGGACGCGGGTGGCAACCTCAACCTGTACGTGCAGGGTGACCGGCGCGGTAGCGGCGTCGCCGTACGCGAGACGACCACGGCCACCGGCCGCGCCGACTACGCCCTGTACGTGGAGCGCAAGCTCGTCGGCGTGATCGAGGCCAAACGGGAGGGCGCGGACCTGACGGCCGCCGAGACACAGGCCGACCGGTACGCCGACCACCCCACCGAGGCACAGCAGCGTCTAATCGCCTGGCGCACCCCGCTGCCGTTCCGCTATGTGTCAGACGGCGGCGAGACCCGGTTCCGCAACACCCTCGACCCCGAATCGCGTAGCAGGCGGGTCTTCTCCTTCCACCAGCCCCGCACACTGGCCCGCTGGATCCGGCAGGCCGAACAGGACCCCCAGGCGCCCTCCTACCGCGCTCGGCTGCGCCTGCGTATGCCCGAACTGGACGAGCGCCCGCTGCGCCCTGCTCAGATCAAGGCGGTGCGCGAGGTAGAGGAGTCCGTCGCACTGGGCAAGGGCCAGCAGGGCACCGGCCAGTCCCGTTCCCTCGTGCAGATGGCGACCGGAGCCGGCAAAACGTACACAGCGGTCACGTTCGCGTACCGGATGCTCAAGTACGCTCAGGCCGAGCGGGTCCTGTTCCTGGTTGACCGGAACAACCTGGGCGCCCAGGCGCAGAACGAGTTCGAGAACTTCACAACGCCCGACACCAACCGCACCTTCGCAGACCTGTTCAACGTGCAGCGCCTGGGCGCCGAGGGTATGAACGCCTCCGCGAAGGTCGTCGTCTCCACGGTGCAACGCCTCTACATGGAACTGACGGGCGCCACCGTCCCCGCCACGCGGGGAGAGGACGGCGAGGAAGAGTACTCGTACGACGTGGCCGGGGACATCCACGTCGGCTACAACCCCGGCATCCCGCCCGAGTCCTTCGACCTGATCATCGTCGACGAGTGCCACCGCTCCATCTACGGCAAGTGGCGTTCCGTGCTGGAGTACTTCGACGCGCCGGTCGTCGGCCTCACCGCGACGCCCGTCGCCCAGACCTTCGGGTACTTCAACGGCAACCTAGTCAGCGAGTACACCTACCCGGAGGCGGTCGCCGACGGCGTCAACGTCGACTTCCAGGTATACGAGATCCTGACGCGCATAACGGGTGAGGGCGGCGTCATCGCGCGGGGCACAATTCCCGTCCGCGACCGCCGCACCCGCCGCCAGCGCTACGAGGACTTCGACGAGGACGTCTCCTACGGCGCCACGGAAGTCGGCGTCGGGGTGATCAGCAAGGACCAACTCCGCACGGTCGTCCGCACCTTCCGCGAGCGCCTGTTCACGGAGATCTTCCCGGAGCGCGCGAAGCGCGACAAGGAGACCGGCGAGCTGCTGTGGGACGAGATGTACGTCCCTAAGACCCTCGTCTTCGCCAAGAACGACAACCACGCCGAGGAGATCGTCGAGGTCATCCGTGACGTCTTCGGCAAGGGCAACGACTTCTGCGCGAAGATCACCCATGCGGCCAAGAAGCCTGCGGAGCGGCTCTCCGACTTCCGTAACCTGCCGCAGCTGCGTATCGCCGTCACCGTGGACATGATCGCCACCGGCACCGACGTCAAACCACTCGAATGCCTCCTCTTCCTTCGGGACGTCAAGAGCTGGGCCTACTTCGAGCAGATGAAGGGCCGCGGCGCCCGCACCCTCTCGCTGACCGAGTTCGAGCGGGTCACGCCGGGTGTCGGCCCGAAAACTCACTTCGTGATCGTCGACGCGGTGGGCGTGACCCGGAAGCCGAAGGTGGACGCCGGTCCGCTGGAGCAGCACACGGAGAAGGACCTCAACCTTGAGAAGCTCCTCCGCCTGACCGCCCGGGGAGTCGCGGAGGACACCCACGTCTCGACGCTGGCCTCGCGTCTGGCCAAGCTCGACCTCCAGATGACCGACGACGAGCGCGCCGAGATCGAGGGGCTCACCGGGGGCGTACCGCTGAAGCACATCGTGCACCGGATGGTGGACGCCGTCTCGATCGACGAACAGGGCAAGACCCGCGAGGCCGCCGAACGCCTCGGCCTCGACCCCGACCAGGCCGTACGGGACGTGACCGAACGCGCGCTTCGTCCGCTGGCCTCCAACCCCGAGCTGCGCACCAGGCTGCTGGAGATGCGCCGCGCGAAGGACATCCTCTACGACGAGACGAGCCGCGACGCCCTCGTGTCGGCCGGCGCTGTCCCGGAGGACGAGTCCAGTGCACGCGAGACCGTTCGCGAGTGGCAGAAGTACATCAAGGAGCACCGCGACGAGATGGCGGCGCTCGCCCTCTCGTTCTCGGCCGACTCGCGGGTGTCGCCCCGCGACGCCCTACGGCAGCTGAAGGACCTCGCGCGGGCCGTGGCCCGACCACCGCGTGCCTGGACGCCGGAGAAGTTGTGGCGCTCTTACGAGCAGGTCGGCGAGGCCGTGACAACGAACCGAGCCGCCGCCCGTACCGCGGCCGATCTGCTGGCCCTGATGCGCTACGAGTTGGCGGGCGGCGCGGAAGCGGGTGCGGCTCCGCCACGCCCGCACGAGGAAGCGGTACGCGAGCGGTACGCGGCCTGGCTGGCCCGGCAGGAGCAGGTAGGTGTGACCTTCACCGACACCGAACGCTGGTGGCTCGACCGCATCGCCGAGGCCACAATCCAGCGTGTACGCTTCGACACCGCCGACCTTGACTACGCCCCGTTCACGAAGATGAACGGCACGGATGGATTCCTCGCCGAATTCGGCGAGGAAAGGGCGGAAGAGATCCTCGACGAACTGGACAGGGAGCTGAGCGCGTGACGCTGGATCTGGGACTGGGTGCGCATTCCGGCGACGGCCGGGGGGAGCTTCCGGGCGGGTCCGGTGGGGGGCTGCCTGAGGGGTGGGCTTGGGCGACGTTGGGGGAACTGTGTGAGGTCAACCCCCGCTCCTTCGAGGATGAGCCTGGGGATGATGACCTCATTTCGCAGGTGCCCATGGCGGCTGTTGAGGCAGAAACGGGACGCATTAACGCGTCCACCCATGTGCGATATGGCGACTTGAAGAACAAGTCTCTCACTCGCTTCCAGGAGGACGATGTTCTCTTCGCCAAGATCACGCCCTGCATGGAAAACGGCAAGATCGCGGTAGCCCGAGGCCTGTTGGACGGTCGCGCTCTCGGCAGCACAGAATTCCATGTGCTGCGCAGTCATGGGGCAGTTCTTTCTGAATACCTGATGCACTATTTGTTGCAGCGCGACGTACGCGTCAATGCCGAGCAGAACATGTCCGGCGCAGTTGGTCAACGTCGCGTACCGCGGCCTTATCTGGAGTCCCTTGAGGTTCCGGTTCCACCACTTGCGGAACAGCGCCGCATCGTTGCTGAGATCGAGCAGCAGATCAACCACATCGAGGCGGGCGAAGAGGCCCTAAAGGTCAGTTTTCAGAAAATCGACGAGTTCCGCAAGTCCGTCATCTGCTCAGCAATTCCAGACCCCCTTCCCGACGACTGGGAAGAAGTCACCGTCGGAGAAGCCGGGAAGGTGGACCTGGGTCGGCAACGACACCCATCCTGGCACTCTGGGCCAGAAATGAAGCCGTACCTGCGTGTCGCCAACGTATTCGAAGATCGCATCGACACTTCCGACGTCAAGGAGATGGATTTCTCCAATACTGAGGACAAGTACACCCTGAAGGAAGGTGACGTGCTTCTCAACGAAGGACAGAGCCCGCACCTCCTGGGGCGTCCAGCGATCTACCATGGCGAGCCCGAAGGTGCCGCCTTCCAGAACACACTTATCCGATTCCGTCCAAGTCTTCGGATAACTTCAGAGTGGGCACTGCTTGTCTTCCGCCGACACATGCACACTGGGCGTTTCATGAAAGAGTCACGTATTACGACCAACATCGCGCACCTCTCAGCTGCCCGCCTGAAGACCGTCGAGTTCCCGTTTCCCCCTGAGGGGACGCAAGAGTCGATCGTCAAGCAGGTACGGCGACAACTGGAAGAGGCGGACAGAATGGAAGCTGAGCTCCGTGGCGTGACCAAAGGATCAGCTGACCTTCGCGCCGCTCTCCTCAACGCCGCCTTCACCGGCGCCCTCGTCCCCCAGGACCCCGCCGACGAGCCCGCCTCCGTCCTGCTCGACCGGATCCGCGCCGAGCGCGTGACCGCCAAGAAGGCACCCCGCAAGCGCGCCCCACGAAAGCCGCGATCCGCCCCACCCGGTCAGGAAGAACTGCCCCAATGAGCACCACCACCCTCATGGACAACGCCACCACCCCGGCCCCCCGCCGCTCCGCCGGCGACACGACGTCCACGCTCGTCAACCGGCTCTGGTCGTACTGCGAACTGCTGCGCCACTCCGGCGTCTCCACCCTCGACTACGTCGAGCAGCTGACGTACCTCCTCTTCCTGAAGATGGCGGACGAGCGCGCGAACCGGCCCGCCCGGTTCCGCAACAACCTGCCGGAGGAGCCGCTCGTCCCGTCGGGCCTGGACTGGTCGAGTCTCATGAGCCGGTCCGCCGAGGATCTGGTGGACCACTACGAGCACATCCTGCGGGAGCTGGGCCGCAAGGGCGGCACGATGCTCGGCGAGGTGTTCACCAAGGCACAGAACAAGATCCACGAGCCCGCCGTCCTGGAACGCCTCATCAAGGACCTGATCGACCCCTACACCTGGACCCGAGCGAACCTGGACCTCAAGGGCGACGCGTACGAAGGCCTGCTCCAGCGCGGCGCCGAGGACCGCAAGACGGGCGCCGGCCAGTACTTCACGCCCCGCCCGCTGATCGACGCCATGGTCGACTGCGTGCAGCCGCGCCCCGGTGAGTCGATCACGGACCCCGCTTGCGGCACCGGCGGCTTCCTCATCGCCGCGCACGCCCACATCGTCGAGCGCTACGAGGAGCAGCTGTACGGCGACGAGGCGCGCAAGCTCCAGACGGGCGCTATCACCGGCTACGAACTGGTCCGGGAGACGGCCCGGCTGGCCCTGATGAACATGCTGCTGCACGGCATCGGCACGTCCGAGGCCCGCCCGCTGATCACCATCCAGGACTCCCTGGCGAAGTCGCCGCACAAGTTCTACGACATCGTGCTCGCCAACCCGCCCTTCGGAGTGGGCTCGGTCACCGGCGAGGCGTACACCTCCCGCAAGGACTTCTGGACGCAGACCACGAACAAGCAGCTCAACTTCGTCCAGCACATCTACACCCTGCTGAAGACGAACGGCCGGGCCGCCTTGGTACTCCCGGACAACGTGCTGTTCGAGGGCGGGGCAGGCGCGGAGATCCGCCGCCGCCTGCTGGACCTCACCGACGTCCACACCCTGCTGCGCCTGCCCACCGGCATCTTCTACGCCAACGGCGTCAAGGCGAACGTCCTGTTCTTCGACAAGCGCCCGCCCCGCCCCGGCGGCAAGCCCGCGACGAAGCGGCTCTGGGTCTACGACTTCCGCACCGACCAGCGCTTCACGCTCAAGCAGCGCGCCCTGCGCCGCGAGCACCTCGACGATTTCGTGGCCGCCTTCCACTCCGGCGGCACGGACTACTCGGCCCGAAAGCCAAGTGAGCGCTTCCAGTCATACGAGTACGATGAACTGATCGCCCGTGACAAGGTCAACCTCGACCTGACGGTGCTTCAGTCAGCCTCCGCTTCCGCCGCGACGCTCGCGCCCCCGGACGTGATCGCGCAGGAGATCGTGGAGGACCTGGAGACCGCGCTGGCCGAATTTACCGCCGTAGCACAGGCGTTGAAGAAGGCCGCGAACACCAGGGCGACCGACGGCTCCACCGGCACCACCACCAACGCTTCCGAAGACGGCACCACGGACGACGGCACGACCCAGGAGCGGTAACCCGGTCCCCCTCCCGCCAAGCCCCCACGGGCTCCGGTGCCCCGAGGGCCTGCCGGAGCCCGCTCCTGGCAACGGGAGGCGTGGCCTCTGTATCCGTGCGGACGGTACGGACACCGATGGCCCGCCAGGGACTTCACACAGGGACTGGGTGACACATGGCCAACGGGCTCGGCCGAGGCAACGGCGCGGCGGCGGCAGGCGTACAGCCGGAGAGGCTCTGGAAGGGCGACGCGATAGCGGACCGCTTCTGGAAGTTCTACCGGGAGGAGACCAGTACCCGCGCCATCACGCGCCTCCAGTTCCTGGAGCACGTCGGCTACCTGCTGTTCCTCAAGCTGGACCACGAGCGCGCCCAGCGCTCGGCTCGGTTCGCGCACCCCCCCGTCGCCCCCGTCGACGCCTGGCCGAACCTGGCCCTGCTCAGCGGAGACGCCCTGCACACCGGACTGTCCGCGCTCATGGACGACCTCGGCGACCAGGAGCTCTCCGACCGTCCCGACCGGCAGACCGCGAGCGTCGTCTTCCGCGACGCCCAGCCGTGGGACCTCGACCGGATGGCCGAGCTCAACAAGCTGATCGTCGAGCAGATCGACCCCTACCGGTGGTTGTCGGTCCCCCAGGCCGAGTTGGGCCGTGCCTTCTCCCGGATGCTGCGTGACTGCCGCGACGACATCGACCTCAAGATCGACACTGGCCAGACCCTCACGCCTCTCCCCATCCTGAACGCCATCACGAAGGTGCTCGGCGTGGGCCCCGAGGACATCGTCATCGATCCGGCGTGTGGTACGGGCACGACGCTCATTGCCGCGTACAACGCCATGCTCGCGGCGAACCGTCAGCTGGCGCCGACCGCTCTCGCCGGCGCCGACCTCGACGCGCAGATGTGCCGACTGGCCATGCTCAACATCCTTCTGCACACCGGCCGTCCGTTCGCCGACCCCGCTCCCATCCGGCTCGCGGATACGCTCAAGCGCAAGTCCCCGGTGGTCCGTTCCGTGTCCGGTGTCGTGCCCACCGTGGCCATCTGCAACCCGCCGTTCAAGAGCAACGGTGTCCAGCCCGACGCCACCATGCGCGACGACTTCTGGGCCTACGGGGACTTTCCCACCAACTTCCTCCAACACCTGGCGATCACCCTGCCCCAGGGCGCGCGGGCGGCCGTGTTCGTCCCGGACGGAGTCCTCTTCGGCGGCGGCGCGGCGGCCACCGTACGTCAGAACCTGCTGAGGAACTGCGATGTGCACACGCTTCTGCGGCTCCCGACCGGGCTGTTCCACCGCAAGGGCGTGAAGTCCAACATCCTCTTCTTCACGAAGTCCGCCCCCAGGCCGAGCGGCGAGCCCGCTACGAAGGACCTCTGGGTGTACGACGCCCGGACGGGCAACCACCACACCGACACCGGAAACCCGGTCACCGAGGCCGATTTCGAGGACTTCGTCGCCTCCTGCCTCCCCGAGGAGGGCTTCGCCGCACGGACCGAGTCGAAACGTTTTCGCCGTTACCCGGTGGAGGACCTCCTCGCCCGCCCGAAGACGAGCCTCGACCTCAAGGCCCATCTGACCCCGGAACTGGGCGACTTCGGCTCCCCCAAGGAGATCGCCTTCGAGGTGGCGGACCTCCTCGACGAGGCAGCCGCCCATTTCCGCCAGGTAGCTGAGGCGTTGCCGGGACAGTGATCCGAAGAGAAGAGAGGCGTCGCCGGTAGGACTCGGTCCGGTCGACAACGAGCCACGCACCCAGCGGCCCGGCCAAGGACTGATCACCCTGGCGTGCCCGCCCCGATTTCTCGCGGGGAGGGCACGCTGCGGTCAGTGACCCGGTCGCGTCCCGTACAGGCCCAGGCCGACCGTGGACAGGTCGCCACCGAGCTCGGCAGGCAACGGCACATCTTCGCCGTACTTGCCGTGGACGACGCTCCTGTACTCGCCTTCCCCCGGGCGGCCGAACAGCGACCACGTACCTGTCCGCGGGTCGACCTGCAAGAGGAGAGCGACGCCCGCCGCCGCGTACCACGCCGTCTTCTCGTTGATGCCCTTGAGCCGCTCGGTCGGAGAGATGACCTCCACGGCCAACTCAACGGCGTCGGCGTCCAGAAGCCAGCCGTCGTCGTCCTTGAACGCACGTGGGCCGATGGTCAGATCCGGGGTCGCGTAGTCGTCCGGATCACCGGGCATCGGGACGGACACGTTCTCGAACGCCTCGTACGCGGCCGAGAGCCCGGGGCGGATGGCATCGCGCAGGTCGATGATGATCCCGGCGTGCCTGCCGCTCGGGCTGGGGGACATCACGAGTGTTCCTCCGATGATCTCAACACTCATGCCCGTGGCTTGCTCGATGCTCTCTGCGGCCTCGCGCAGGTGCCCACGACGGACGGGAATGGGGTGGTGAGCCGGGGTGCCCAAGGTGCCACCTCTCTCGTTGCCTGGCTGAAGCTCCAGCGGGAAGCGTCTCAATGCTCACGCGACATGGTTTTCACTGTACGACAGAGATCGGGGACAGGGCTTCAGCGATCAACGAATCACTCACGGGAGTACTGCGCCTCCGCTGATGTCGCGTCTCACGAGTCGGGCTGGGGTACACGGTGATCACAGCGGCCCACCATCCCGTACCGCTAGTGGCTCCGCCGCAGGCACCCGTAGCGCCGGGCCCTCGTCCAGTCCGAGTACGACGGCGAGACCACCCGCCGCGTACGGCTCGGTGCGCACCGTAAGGACGACGTGCCACTCACCCCACACCCGCACGTGCTGTCCAGGCCGCACGACGGCCGCCGCGACCTCCCTCCCGCCGGGCACAGCCACCATGTCCGGCGCTTTCAACTCGGCCCACACCGTCTTTCCGATCCCCTCCGCGCGCTCCTCGACGCCCCACCGGTGAGCCATCGCCTCCACGAGCAGCAGCCCACGCCCGCCCGTCTCCTCATCGCCGGGCGCACGTACCTCCGGAGTGCCGGAACCCGCGTCGCTGACCTCCAGCCGCAGCAGGCCTTCCGACGGCGAGCGCGCGATCCGGACACCCACCTGGCGGTCCCTCGGCACGGGCACGCGCAGCGCGTTGGTCACCAGCTCGGAGAGCACCAACTCTGCTGCTTCCAGAAGGTCTTGATCGGCATGCCAGCCACCCAATGCAGCGTGTAACGCGGCCCGGGACCGCGGCACGCTTTGAGGGGACCGGGACAGCCGGAAGGTGACTTCGTCCGAGCTGAGGCTCTCTGCCATGACGCCCCCTGAGGGTCGATAGCCGCTGATCAAGTTGCCGGGTCGCCGCTGCGAGGTGCCGGGCGGCCACTCGCGCGCATTCCGCAGCATATGTATCGGCGCAACGTTGCACAGAGCTTGTCAGCCCTGTTTCACTCTTTCGAGTAAGAGCCACGCTCCGCACCTCCGGCCTCTGGTAGGAGTCGCATATGCCTACTGTTAAACCCTCCACCGTGCTCGGGCGCCAACTCGGTGACGAACTACGCAAGTTCCGTGAGACCGCAGGTGTCTCCATGGCGGAAGCAGCCGAGTTGCTCGACTGCACCAAGGGAAAGATCAGCCGGATGGAGAACGGGCACGTACCCGTCCGCATCCCGGATCTGAACACACTTATGCACGCCTATCGGGTCGAGGCCCCGGAGACGCGCAACCGCCTTGCCGCCATTGCACAGCGAGCCAACCGCCGCCGCCGCGAGGGGTGGTGGCATCAGTACGGCTCTGTTCTGGGTGATTCGTACCGCGATCAGATCGAGCTTGAGGCCATCTGCGACAGTGTTCGAACGTACGAGGTACAGCTGGTCCCGGGACTCCTCCAGACCGCCGAGTACGGCCGCGCGGTGACGGTCGCGTCGAGGGCCTGGAAGACGCCGGAAGAGATCGATCAGTTCGTCCAGGTGCGGCTCGCCCGACAGCAGCGGCTCACATCCGAGGGCCCCATGTCGCTCTGGGCAGTACTGGCGGAAGGAGTCCTCCGACAGCACGTAGGCGGGCCCGCAGTGATGCAGGCGCAACTGGAGCATCTCGCCACTATGGCGGAACTCCCCAACATCACCGTCCAGGTGCTGCCGTTCTCACGCGGTGCCCACTCGGGTATGTTCGGCCCGTACCTGCTGTTGAGCTTTCCCCAGGTGACATCGCTCGACCTCGTACTGACGGAGACCCCGACCGGCAACATCTGGATGGAGCGTGAACCGGAGGTCGCTTACTACCGCGCCCTGTTCGACGATGCCCGCACTACCGCGCTGCCTCCGACGGAATCCCTCAGGCTGATCCGCCGCACCGCCAAGGAGCACCTCGCATGAGCCAGGATCACGACATACATCCCGTACACCCGGGAGCAACGTGGCGTGCCAGCAGCTACAGCGGCGGGCAGGGCAACTGCGTCGAAGTCGCCGACAACCTCCCCACCCTCATCCCCGTCCGCGACAGCAAGCGCCCCACCGGCTCAGCACTCGCCTTCTCCCCCAGCGCATGGACCGCTTTCGTCCACCACCTGCGCTGAGCGAAGCAGAGAGCCTTGCCTGACCACGGCTCGACAGCGGCCGGCGGGGCCGGAGCCGTGGACTACGCCGGACTCTCCTCCTCCGACTCTCCCGCTCCCGCGTCCGCGATCTCCTGCCAGAGCCGCTCGGCGATCTCCACCAGCGTCCCCTCCCCCGGAACCTTCCACTGCTTGGGTCCCTGGACCGCGCTCCACTGCTCCTTCCAGTCGGCCGCGTTCCACATCTGGGAGACCAGTCCGGTCGGGGAGTAGCGCTTGCCGTCTGCCTCCCAGAGGATGGGGGTCTTCCGGTCGTTCACCCAACTCGCCCTGCGGCGCCGGGGGTCCTCGTCGAGCCAGGCGCCGATGGCCAGTTCCTCCACGGTGCTGGGGGCGTAGACGAGCGGGGTGCCCTCGCTGATGGCATCGTGGTCGACGAGCAGGCGGACCGTCTGAGGCCGCCGCTGCCGCTTCGGCCCGGTGCCCGACATGAGGGCCTTAAGGTTCATGGGGGAATCCGGACCAGTGCCTCGTTCGAGTACCCCCAGGACCGCGGAGACCAGTTGCGCGCAGCGCCCCTCGTTGGCGAACGTGCTGGTGACGTAACTCTTCTTCGTGAAGAGGGTGTCGACCATGGTGATAAGGCAGAGAAGCACGGCGCTGACCTGGCCGGGCACGTCGGCGAGTTCGGCGGCCCACTCGTCGTCCGGCTCGTCGAACCGGTCCCTCCCGATGCGCTGGAACACCAGGTGAGCCACCAGCAGACCACCACTGTCCACGACGGCGGCAGGGCGGCCAGTGAACTTCGCCCTCAATTCCGTCAGTTGGTCCCGGACCAGCCGGAACACCTGCACCGCGCGCCAGATCTGCTGGGCGGTCGGCTGCTGACCGAACAGCATGGTGTAGGCGCCTCCCTTGCCCTCCTCCCACAGCGCGTTCGTGGAGCCCTTGACTCGCACGGCGAGCGACGAGTCCCGGTGCATGCAGGCCAGGGCCGTAGCCGCTTCCGTGACCGAGCAGCCCGACTCGGGGGCCGGATCCAGTTCACCCCGCCGGAAGACGTACTCCTTGTCGAGGGAGAGGCGAAAGTCTTTCTGGATCTCGCTCTGGACGGTGTCGATGGCGATGAAGTCCCGGCGCTCCATGTGGTTCTGTGTGTTGGTGGCCTTGGTGATGGAACGCCCGAAGCCTTCCGGCGCGCCCTCCAGGGAGATGATCCGTACCAGGACGTACGCGTCCGCGACGGCCTCGGGGTCCCTCTCGTACGCCCGGAAAGCGGAGGACACCGTCTGGGCGCCGTTGACCACGCTGGCATTGTGCAGGGTGAGGGTGGTGGGCTGGCCGACCGCTCTCTTGGCGTGCCAGTCCTGCACGATCCTGTCGCACTGCACGGTGATGCCGTTGTGGCGGTAGAGGAACCCTTCGGGGTCCTCCAGCATCGACTCCACCATGGTCTGGTTGACCCCGGTCAGCCCCAGCGTCTTGCGAACGTTGCGGTCGTAGAGGCGCTCGCCGTGCCCCTTGTCATGGCCCTCGTCGTCGCCCTTGCCTCCGTACCAGCGCGCCAGTTGGTCAGCGCTGATCTCACCGATCACCGCCTTGTACGGTGTCTCGCGGCTGTACCACTCCCGGTCCATAGTCGCTTTGAGGGTGATCGGCTGCGGCTCCAGGTCCTCCCGGATCGCCCGGTGAAAGTCCTCCTGGCCCAGGATCCGGTACTCCACGGTCCGTCCGTGTCCGCCGAACTCGTTGGCGGCTTCGTCCAGGATGTTGCGGGTTTCGGGGGAGAGACGGCCGTCTCCCATGAGAGCGACGACCAGGTTCACCTTGCAGGTGGGAAGTCGAAGGATTCCGTGCACACGGTCCGCGAGCAGCTGCAACCGCTCGTTGAAGTGGTCGAGATCGCGGTTGTCGAGCTTCTTCAGTCCGTGCACGAGCTTGAGCGCCGCCTCCGTGTCGAAGCCGGCCGTCCCCTTGTCCTTCCACTTTGCCTGGATCAGCCAGAGTTCGGATCCTGAGGCGGAGAACGCGACGCAGTCGATGCCGAAGTCGTCCCGGCCGTCGATCACCCACGCCGCCGCCTCGTCCGAGGTGCAGTCCGCGAGGATACGGGCGGCCTTCGCGGACACGGCTCTCGACAGCAAGGCCGTCTCGCGCTCCTTGGGATCCTTCTTCTCGAAGTCGTCCATGGAGATCCGGTCCTGGAACTCCCGCAGCAGCGCCCTCTTGATGTGCTGAACCTCAAGGGGCATGTCCTGCCCGCCCTTACCCATCCACACTCCCAACGGCCTTGCTCGACAGAACTGTTCAGACTATCGAAGCGGGGCACAGCGCGCACCGTCCCGGGCAGGAAGGCAACGCTCCTGACTTCTCGAGGACGATCTGGACGCCGGCACACGGCCGATCAGGCGCACACGGTCACACCACTAGAGGATCACGTGGGGCAGGAAGCGGGCGTAGTCGTCCGTGACCAGGCCCGCCGACTCGCGGATCCCCAGGCCCGCCGCCTCAGCCCCCACCACCCAAGCGCCCAGCACGACGTGGTTGCGGTCGAACGTCGGCAGCGGGGCCAGCTCCTGGTAGCAGCACGGCTCCTCGCGCACGACCGGGGCGTGGCCCGGCTCGTGCACGACCACCCCCGCGCCCTCCCGGCCCAGCAGCGGCTTGCTGACGTAGCCGCCGGCGTCCGCGAGCTCTCTCGGACCGTCCACGTAGGCCGCCAGGAGGTTCGGGTGGCCCGGGTACAGCTCCCAGAGGACCGCCAGCAGCGCCTTGTTGCTGAGCAGCATCTTCCAGGCGGGCTCGATCCACATCGTCGTGCCCGTGCCGCCGCCGTTGTCCAGGGTGTCGAGGACGTGACCGGCGAACTCGTCGGTGGTGAGCCATTCCCAGGGGTAGAGCTTGAAGCAGGCGCGGATGAAACCGAGCCGGTTGTCGACGAAGCGGCCGGAGAGCGTGTCCCAGCCGATCTCCTCCATGGAGATCCAGTCGGTGGCGAGGCCCGCCTGTTCGGCCGTCTCCTTGAGGTAGGCGACCGTCATCAGGTCCTCGCCCAGTTCGTCGGCGGAGGAGTGGGCGAAGTGCAGGGGCGTGCCCGGGGGCAGCAGGCGGGCCTGCTCGCGCCAGGCGGCGACCAGGCGTTCGTGGAGGCTGTTCCACTGGTCGGCGCCCGGGAAGCGGTCCGTCATCCAGAACCACTGGGCCGAGGCCGCCTCCACCAGGGAGGTCGGCGTGTCGGCGTTGTACTCCAGGAGCTTCGCCGGGCCGGTGCCGTCGTAGCGGAGGTCGAAGCGGCCGTAGAGGGAAGGGAGTTCGGCACGGCGGTGCCAGGACTCGGTGACGGCGGCGACCACCCGGGGATCGGTGATGCCGAGGTCGGCGAAACGGTTCTTCGCGACCATGTGGTCCGCCGCCGCCAGACACATGGCGTGCAGTTCCCCGACCGTCTCCTCCAGCGCCTCCACCTCGTCGAGGGTGAAGGCGTAGTAGGCGCTCTCGTCCCAGTACGGGCGCAGTGCGCCGTCGGCATGGCGGGTGAGGGGGTAGATCACACCCTGTTCCTCGACGGTCCGCTGCCAGCCGGCGCGGGGGTCGGTGGTACGGCGCTCCATGGCCCGGTCAGCCGCCGGAGCTGCCGTGGCCGCCGCCGAAGCCGCCGCGGTGGACGCTGTGACCGCCGCTCGACGAGCCGCCGCCCCCGCCGGACTTGGTGAACGAGCCGCCCTTGACCCAGCCGCTCCGCTTCTTGCCGCCGTAGTAGTAGCCGGCGTCGACGGTGGACTTGGCGGACGTGCAGTTCTTGTCGGAGACGACCTGGTAGCCCTTGCCGGCGCGGTAGCTGTCGCGGTCGACGCAGCGCTTGTCGGGGTCGGAGGAGCAGGCGGTCAGGGCGGCGGCCAGCAGGCCCATACCGCCGAGGACGACCGTTCCCGAGCGTAGTTGACGGCGTACGCCTGCCATGTCCGTGCTCCCCCGTGCTGCCCGTGTGATGTCCGGCGACAGTTTAGACGAGCGGTTTCGGCCACCCGGTCGACGCGGTCCCCGCCCTCGACGCCGCCGCCCGCCCGGCCGCCCGCCCGCCCGGCCGCCCCTCCGCCCCTCCGCCCCTCCGCCCCTCCGGCGCGAGCTGACCCGCGGCGGGGCGGGGGGAAGCGGGTCCGGGACTCCCAGGTCCGCTTCTTACCTTCCCTCCGGTCGCCGCTTGCCCGTCTCCCCTACAGTCCCTCTGTGCTCTTCGGAATGGTGTGCGCCCTCGCGGCCGCGGTCTGCTTCGGTACGGCGACGGTCCTCCAGGCGATGGCCGCGCGGGCGGCCGGTGACGGGACCGGCGGGGAGGCGGCGCTGCTGCTGCGGGCGGTCCGGCAGTGGCGGTACGTCGTCGGGCTCGGGCTGGACGGACTGGGGTTCGTCTTCCAGGTCCTGGCGCTGCGCTCGCTGCCCATCTACGCGGTGAGCGCGGCCCTGGCGTCCTCGCTGGCGGTGACGGCGGTGGTCGCGGCGCGACTGCTGCGGGTGCGGCTCAGCGGGGTGGAGTGGGCGGCCGTGGGAGTGGTGTGCGCGGGTCTGGCGATGCTGGGGCTGGCCTCCGGCCCCGAGGGGGACCGGGCCGGGACCACGACGCTGAAGTGGGTGATGCTGGGGACCGCCGTGGCGGTGCTGCTGCTCGGCCTGGCCGGCGGGCGGCTGTCGGGGCGGGGGCGGGCACTGGTCCTCGGCCTCGGCGCCGGGTTCGGGTTCGGGGTGGTGGAGGTGTCGGTACGGCTGATCGACACGCTCCGGCTGCCCGCCCTGCTCACCAACCCGGCGACGTACGCCCTGCTCGTCGGCGGCGGCGCCGCCTTCATGCTGCTGACCTCGGCGCTCCAGCGCGGCTCGGTGACCACCGCGACGGCCGGCATGGTCATCGGCGAGACGATCGGTCCGGCGGCGGTGGGGGTGGTGTGGCTCGGGGACCGCACCAGGGAGGGCCTGGCCTGGCTGGCGGTGCTCGGGTTCGCGGTGGCCGTGGCGGGTGCCCTGGCGCTGGGCCGGTTCGGGGAGGCACCGGACACGGCGGACGCCGGGCCCGGCGCGTCCGAGCCGGTCAGCCCATCGCGTCCGTGATCCCGATCAGCCCATCGCGTCCGTGATCCCGTCCCACAGGCGGGACCTGGCCTCCAGGGCGACGAGAACGGTCCCGACGGCCTCCGCCCAGCGCTGTTCGTCGGTGCCGCACAGGTCGGCGACCATCTGAAGGGCCATGGGAGTGTGCTCCTCGCCGTCGACCTCGATGTGGCGGGCCAGGTAGTCCCGGAAGAGCGGGAAGCGGTCGGTGCCCTCCTCCCTGACGACCTGGTCGAACATGTCCGGGATCAGGTCCTCCCTGGAGAAGGCGAACACGGCGGCCCGGCAGTGCAGCGGGCGGTCGGCGATGATCTCGAACGTGGTGCGGACGAACTCCGCGGCGGGGGCGGGGACCTGGGCCACCCGCAGGGCCGCGGAGACGTCGTGGCCCTCGGCGACGAGCGCGACGAAGGTGTCGATCGGGACGGTGTCGGCGGAGGCCTCGGCCATGGCCGCGCGGTACAGCTCGTAGTGGCTGGTGAAGCCGCCGTCGAGGGCGTCGCTCTCCTCCACGAGCACGATGTCGTTGACGAGCCGGCGGGCCACCGCCGAGCCGCGGGGCACCCAGGGCACGTCGACGCAGGTCAGTTCCCGCTGGAGCGACTTGAGCAGGGACATGAAGTCCCAGACGGCGAAGACGTGGTGGGTCATGAACGTCGCCAGCCGGTCCCGGTCGGATATCCGCCGGTAAAGCGGGTGCGCGGTCACCTCTTTACGCGCGGATTCGATCACCGCGCGCGCCTGATCGATTGCCTCGCGGCTTTCCCGGGTGAGCTCCCAGACATACCTCGACATGGCGTCTCTCCTTCGTTCCGGACCGCGATCGTGCAACTCCAGGGACCGCCGGGCAAGCACTTTCCGGAATTCCGCGAAAGTTACCCGAAGTAGTAGTCCACGGAAGGCGCCAACCCCATAGAAAGCGCTATAAAAAGTTACGTTCCGGACACAAAAAAATCTCGTTGAACCTGTGAACGCGCGTTGTGTCGATTGCGTAAAGGACAGCGTGACCAGTAATCCCGTCACCGTCACCGTGGCCTATCACGTGATGCCGGGTCGTGAGGGCGACTTCCACTCGTGGGGGTGGGCCATGCTGGGCGCGAGCGCCCGACAGCCGGGGTTCCTCGGCGGCGGCGTCCTAGTCGACCAGGAGGCGGAATGGCATGTCGTGTATCGCTTCGCCACCGAGGACTCGGCGCTGGCCTGGGAGAACTCCCTGGACCGCGGGCAGTGGGAGACCCGCACGGACGGCATCGCCCGCCCCACCGGGCGCCGTAGCGTACGGGGGTCGAAGGAGTGGTTCGACGCGCTGAACGGGCCGCCGCCCGCCGCGCCGCCACCCGCTCCGCCGGCCAAATGGAAACTGTGGTTCATCAACATGAGCGCGGTGTTCCCACCGGTCCTGCTCTTCAATATCGTCGTGCTGCCCTATCTCAGCGGCGTCAATCCGCTCATTCGCACGCTGGTGCTCTGCCTCTGCGTGACCGCGCTTGTCACCTGGATTCTCATGCCGCGGCTTCAGCGTTTCTTCAAGAAATGGCTGTATCCGCCGCTCCAGGCGCTGCGCGGGCGGCACAAACGACGGGCCGCATAGGCCCGGGAACGATCCGAGGGAGGTGGGCGGGTGAAGACCCTGCTCATCGACAATTACGACTCGTACACCTACAACCTGTTCCAGTTGATCTCCGAGGTCAACGGCGAGGAACCGGTGGTGGTCCGCAACGACGACGGGGGCGGCGCACTCCCCCGGCTCGCGGAGTTCGACAACGTGGTGGTGTCCCCGGGGCCCGGACATCCGGGGAACGGCCGTGACTTCGGCGTCAGTGCCCGGGTGATCGCCGAGGCCACCCTGCCCGTGCTCGGGGTGTGCCTGGGCCACCAGGGCATCGCGCTCGGCGAGCGGGCCCGGGTGGCACCCGCCCCGCAGCCGCGGCACGGGCACCTGAGCAGAGTGCGGCACGACGGGCGGGACCTGTTCGAGGGGCTGACCCAGGACTTCACGGCCGTGCGCTACCACTCCCTCGCGGTGCACGAGCCGCTGCCCGCCGCCCTGGAGGCCACCGCCTGGGCCGAGGACGGCGTCCTGATGGGCCTGCGCCACCGTGAACGGCCGCTGTGGGGCGTGCAGTTCCACCCGGAGTCGGTCCTCACCGAGTACGGCCACCGCATGCTGGTGAACTTCCGCAACCTCACCGCCCGCAGGGCCCGAAGGGCACGCACCAAGAACACCGCCGTCCCTCCGGCCGAGGCGGCCGTCCCCCAGCCGAGGTCGGCGTCCGGTGCGCGGAGCACGACGGGCGTGCCGGGTGCGCGGAGCGCCGCGGACGTGCCGGATGCGCGGAGCACCGCGGGTGCGGTCGATCCGGCGGGCGCCACGGGCGGTGCCGACGCGGCCGGGTTCCCGGCCGTCCTCCCCCGTGCGGGGCGCACGGCCAGGACCGCCGGTCCCCGCCCCGGCGCGGCCGTCCCCCGGCCCCGGCAGGGCGAGGTGCCCGCGTACCGGCTGCACACCCGCCGGCTCGCCGGCGCCGTGGACACGGAGGCCGCCTTCGGCCGCCTGTTCGCCGCCTCGGCCCGCTCCTTCTGGCTGGACAGCTCGCTCGTCGAGCGCAGCCGCTCACGGTTCTCGTTCCTCGGTGACGACACCGGTCCGCTCGCCGAGTTCGTGCGGTACGACGTGACGGCCGGGCGGTGCGAGGTGACACGGGCCGGACGGCCGCCGCGCAAGGTGTCGGCGAGCGTCTTCGACTACCTGAAGCGGCAGCTGACCAGCCGCCGGGTGGACGCCGACGGGCTGCCGTTCGACTTCACCGGCGGTTACGTCGGTTACTTCGGCTACGAGACCAAGGCCGACTGCGGCTCTCCCAACCGGCACCGCGCCGAGACCCCGGACGCCTGCTGGCTGTTCGCGGACCGGCTGCTCGCCGTGGACCACGAGGAGGACGTCACCTACGCGGTCTGTCTCGCCGAGGACACCCCGCAGGCCACGGCAGAGGCCGAGGAGTGGCTGGCGGACACGCTGGCCCAGCTCAGCTTCCTGGCACCGGGCGACCGCAGGCCGGCCCCGCCCGCCGCCGGCGCGCCCGATCCGGAGGCCGCCGAGCCCTGGCTGGTGCGCGACCGGGCCACCTACCTCGCGGACATCGAGGCCTGCCAACGGGAACTGCGGGCCGGCACCAGCTACGAGGTCTGCCTCACCGACGCGGCCCGGCTGCCCGCCCCGCCGGACCCGTACGCCTTCTACCGGGAGCTGCGCCGCGTCAACCCGGCGCCGTACGCGGCCTTACTGCGGTTCGGCGACCTGGACGTGGCCGGCTCCTCACCGGAGCGGTTCCTGCGGATCACCCGGGACGGGGTGGCGGAGGCCAGGCCCATCAAGGGGACCGCGCCGCGCGGTGCGACCCCGTTCGAGGACGGCCGGCTGCGGGACGCGCTGGCGGCGGACGCCAAGACCCGCGCCGAGAACCTGATGATCGTCGACCTGCTCCGCAACGACCTGGGCCGGGTCTGCCGTACCGGAACCGTCAAGGTGCCCCGGCTGATGGCCACTGAGTCGTACGCGACCGTGCACCAGCTGGTGTCGACGGTGACCGGCCGGCTGCGGGCCGGGACGGACGCCGTGGACTGTGTACGGGCCTGCTTCCCGGGCGGGTCGATGACCGGGGCGCCGAAGCTGCGCACGATGGAGATCATCGACTCGCTGGAGACCGAGGCCCGGGGCGTGTACTCGGGTGCGCTCGGCTACCTCGGGTGCAGCGGCGGCGCGGACCTCAGCATCGTCATCCGTACGGCGGTGATGGCGGGCGGCCGGATGCAGCTGGGCGCGGGCGGCGCGATCGTCCTGGACTCCGACCCGGCCGCCGAGTACGACGAGATGCTGCTGAAGACGGCCGCGCAGATGCGGGCCCTGCGGGCGCACACCGCGGCCGCGACGGACGCCGTGCGGGAGGCCGCCCGGTGACCCGGGCCCCCGCCGTCACGGCGACCGCCAACCTCGCCGCCCGGCTCACCGACCGCGCCGAACGGTACGGCTGGGACGGCCGGCCCGCCTTCCACCAGGGCCACCGCGTCTTCACCCACGGCGAGGTGCACGAGCTGGGGGCGCGGACCGCGACCGTCCTCGCGGAACACGGGGTCGGTCCCGGTGACCGGGTGGTCCTCGCGCTGCCCGACTCGATCGCCTGGGTGGTGGCCTTCCTGGCCCTCGCGCGGCTCGGCGCCGTGGCCGTCCCGGTCAACCCCGAACTCCCGGCGGCCGACCACGCGTTCATGGCCGCCGACACAGAGGCGGTGCTGTGCCTGACCGGCCCCGGCCTGGACGACCGTTTCGCGAGACGGGTCCGGCTCGGCGCCGACCAGCTGCTCGCGCTCGCCTCCGCCGCCGGGCCGGCCCCGGCCCACCCGGTCGACGCGGACACCCCGCTGTACGTCCAGTACACGTCCGGGACGACGGGCAGGCCCAAGGGGGTCGTCCACACCCACGCCGACCCGACCGCGTACCACGACCTGATCGGGCGGCGGCTGCTCGGCGTCACCGCGGACGACGTGACGCTGTCGGTGTCCAGGCTGTACTTCGCGTACGGCTTCGGGAACGCCTTCGCCTTCCCGCTCTTCTCCGGCTCCAGTGCCGTCCTGACGGACCGGCGGCCGGGGCCGGCCGCCGTGGACGAACTGGTCGCCCGGCACCGGGTGACCCTGGTGTACTCGGTGCCGTCCGCGTACGCGGCGCTGGTCGCCGACCGGGGCAGCGGGCACCAGGCCTGCTTCGCCTCGGTGCGGGCCGCCGTGTCGGCCGGCGAGGGGCTGCCGGCCGGACTCGGCGAGCGGGTCTCGGAGCTGCTCGGCGCGCCGCTGCTCGAACAGATCGGCTCCACCGAGGCCGGGCACGCCTTCTGCGCCAACAGCCTGGCCCACAACCATCCCGGGACCGTGGGCCGTCCGGTGCCCGGCTTCGAGGTGGAGCTGCGCGACCGCGACGGCCGTCCGGTGCCGGACGGCCACGAGGGCGAACTGTGGGTGCGCGGGCCGACGGTGACGCCCGGCTATCTGAACCGGCCCGAGGACACCGCCCGCACCCTGGTGGGCGGCTGGCTGGCCACCCACGACCGGGCGGTCCGCGAACCCGACGGCGCCTACCGGCACCTGGGCCGCACCGACGACATGGAGATGGTCGGCGGGATCACCGTCTCCCCGCTGGAGGTGGAGGCCGTGCTGCGCACCCATCCCGGGGTGCGCGAGGTCGCGGTGGCGGCGGTGCCCGACGGGTCCGGTGCCGGACGGCTGCGCGCCTTCGTCGTACCCGCCGCGACTCCGGCGCCGGACGGGCTCCAGGAGGAGCTGCTGGCGCTGGCCAGGCAGCGGCTGGCCGCGTTCAAGGTCCCGCGCAGCGTCAGCCTGCTGCCCTCCCTGCCCCGCACGTCGTCCGGGAAGCTCCGCCGCCATCTGGTCCGCCGGGGCGCGTGGTGACCATGACTGAAAGGACCGTCTCCATGCAGGAATCCCTGATCGGTGAGCGCGGCTTCTACCTGGGCCCGCTGTTCCGGCGGGCGGCCGACCGGCACGGTGGGGTGTTCGTCACCCTGGACCGGCCCCTGGACACCCACCCGGATCTCGGCGTCCGCCTCAGTTACGGGGAACTGGCCGACGCCGTCGAGGAGTTGTCGGCGCGCCTGTGGGCGGCCGGGGTGCGGCCCGCCGAGCAGGTGGTCGTCCACAAGACGGACAACGTCGACATCGTCCTGCTGACCTGCGCGGTGTCCCGGATCGGCGCGGTGCCCGTGCTGCTCTCGCCCACCCTGGCCGGTGAGGTGGTGGGCAAGCTGCTCGCCGGGCTCCGGCGGCCGTGGCTGGTCACGGACGCGGCGAAGCTCGCCGGCCTGGAGGTCGGGGGCCTGGTCCGGCAGACCCTCACCGTGGACAGCGTGCCCGGTGTGGTGTCCCTGCCGGAGCACGCGGGCGCCGAGATCCCGGCGCCGGTACGGCTGCATCCGCGCGAACCGGCCCTGATCACGCACAGCTCCGGCACCACCGGCCTCCCGAAACTCGCCGTGCACTGCCCGCAGACCATGTGGAACCGCCTGGTGCCGCAGCAGGCGCTGGGCTGGCCCACCCGCGGCGAGGTGGCGGCGCTGCACATGTCGTTCGTGCACTCGCGCTTCTACCATCTGCTCGGCGTCCTGCTGCACTTCGGCAGCCCGCTGCTGCTGATCACCGACCCGGACCCGGCGAAGGTCGGCCCGATGCTGGCCCGGCACCGCCCCGGCATCGTCGAGACCCACCCCAACACCTTCGTGCTGTGGGAGGAGCTGGCGGACGCGCCGGGCGCCCCGCTGTCCCGGGTCAGGTCGTACGGCTCGACGTTCGACGCCATCCACCCGCGCACGGTACGGCGGCTGCTCGACGCCTCCGGGCGCCGGTCGCCGTGGCTGATCCAGCTGTACGGGCAGAGCGAGACCGGGCCGGTCGCCTTCCAGTGGTTCACCCGCAGGAGCGCGTCCCGGGCGGACGGGCGGCGGGTCGGGATCGGGATACCGGGCTTCACCCGGGTCCGGGTCACCGGCCCCGACGGACGGCCCGCGGCTCCCGGCACGCCCGGGCGGATCGAGGCCCGCACCCGGGGCCGGATCCTCACCTACCTCGGCGCCCGCGAGCAGTACGAACGCCAACTCGACGGCGAGTGGTGGCAGATGGGCGACATGGGGTACCGCGACCGGCTGGGCGCGCTGTACCTGATCGACCGGGAGATCGACCGGATCGACTCCGTGCACAGCAACCTGGAGGTCGAGGACACCCTGATGGACCGGCTGGAGGAGCTGCGTGAGGTGGTCATCGTGCCGGGCGCGGACCGGGAGCCGGTCCCGGTGGTGTGCGTGCGCGGGGAACGGCCGCTGGACCTGGAGCGCTGGCGGGCGGCCACCGCCGACCTGCCCGCGATGGCGGAGCCCAGGCAGTGGCGGTTCGAGGAGCTGCCGATGACGGCGACCTGGAAGGTGAAGCGGGTGGAGATCACCCGGATGCTGGCGGCGGGTGTGCGCGCGTGACGCCCGTCGTGGTGGTCGGTGCCGGGCCCGTGGGCCTGTCGGCGGCGCTCGCGCTGCGTGCGCGCGACCTGCCGGTGCTGCTGCTCGAGGCGGACCCCGAGGACCGTGAACGGCCGGGCAGCCGGGCCCTGTTCGTGCACCGCGAGACCCTGGCACTGCTGGACGCGATGCGGCCGGGGCTGGCCGGGGAGATCACCTCCTACGGCCGGACCTGGCACACCCGGCGGACCCTGTACCGGGGGCGGGAGGTGTACTCCCGCACCTTCCCGCCCTCTTCCGGCCGACCGCCCTTCACCAGCCTGCGCCAGGTGGACACCGAGCGGTTCCTGCGGGCCGCGTGCGAGCGGGCGGGCGTGGATTTCGGGTGGAACGCGCGGGTGATCGGCGTCCGTTCCACCGCCTCGGGTGTCTCGCTGAGCTGCGCGGACGGGCGGGAGGTGACGTGCGGTCACGTCATCGCGGCGGACGGCGCCCGGTCCGCCGTCCGGGCCGGGCTCGGCATCCCCATGGAGGGCACGCACGGCGAGGGCTTCCACGTGGTCGTCGACGTGGCCGACAGGCCGGGCGCGGAACTGCCGCTGGAGCGGGTCTTCCACTACGAGCATCCGGGCGCCGGCGGCCGCAGCGTGATGCGCGTGCCGTTCACCGGGGGCTTCCAGGTGGACCTCCAGTGCCACGCCGGGGACCGGGCGGAGGACTTCGGTACCGAGGAGGCCGTCCGCCGCTGGCTGCCCGTGGTGGTCGGCGAAGGATACGAAGACCACGCGGACCGGATCCTGTGGGTGTCGACGTACCGCTTCCTGCGCAAGGTCGCGGCCTCCTTCACCGATCCGCACGAGCGGGTGCTGCTGGCCGGGGAGGCCGCGCACCTGTTCCCGCCGTTCGGGGCGCGCGGCATGAACAGCGGGATAGCCGACGCGGCGGCGGCAGCGGAGGCGGTGGCGACCGGCGCGGTGGCCGGCTTCGCGGCGGCGCGGCGGGCCGCGGCCCTGTTCAACAGCGAGGCGGCCGGGATCGCCCTGGACCATCTGCGGCCCCGGCGGCGGATCGTACGGCTCCGGCAGCGCGCGGCGGCGGCCCTGGCGCCCGTCCTGCCGTCCTGCGGATCCTGGCTGGAGCACGCCCCGTACGGGCCGCGGACCGGGGTACCGGTGCCGGCCGGCGGAAAGTACTGAGGAGGAGCGTGTGGGCGGTCGGGTGATGTCCGGGGAAGGGCTGCTGACGTGGTCGGCGGCCGGCGGTCTGCGGTCCGCCGGTGACGCGGCGCCGGGCGGGCGGCTGCTCGTCGCCGACTCCTGGCTGGTCCGGGACGGCCGGGTGCGTGCCCTCGACCGGCACCGGGAGCGTTTCCTGCGGTCCTGCGGCGAGTGCGGCGGGCCGCCGGTGTCCCGGCTGCGGGAGTTCTGGCAGGCGGTGGCGGCCGCCCTGCCGCGTACCGGCGAGTGGTTCCCCCGGGTCGAACTCGTGCCGGGTTCGCTGGAGTTGCGGCTGCGGCTGCGGCACGCGCCGCCGCTCGGGTCCGAGGTCCGGGTGTGGGCGGCCGGCCAGGCGGATCCGCGGACCGTCCCGCGCCGCAAGGGGCCGGACCTGGACACCCTGGCCCGGGTGCGCGGCCGGGCCACCGGGGCGGGCGCGCAGGAGGCGGTGCTGGTCACGCCCACGGGAGTGGTGCTGGAGGCGGCCACCGCGAGCGTGCTGTGGTGGGAGGACGGCACCCTGTGCCTGCCGTCTCCGCAGCTGCCCGTGCTGCCCGGGGTGACCGTCGCGCTCCTCCAGGAACGGGCGCTGCGCACCGGGGTCCCGGTCGCCCACCGGGACCGGACCCTGGCCGAACTGGACGGCCGGGAGGTGTGGCTGGTCAACGCGCTGCACGGGATCAGGCCGGTCGCGGGGTGGATCGGCGAACCCCTGCGGGCGGGCCCGGCGGCGCGCGCCGGGGAATGGCGGACGTGGCTGGACTCGGCCCTGCGGCCATTGCCGGCCCACTGAATTCTCAGAGCCGCCGCGGACGGCACACCGGCGGCACACGGGAAAAGCGCCGGGTCGAATACCGCTCCGTCCGACTCGGCGCCATTTCCGCTGCCTGAATTATTTCGGCATTACTTCTGCCGGGGCTGATAGGCGCCCGGCACCATGCGGGTGGCGATGGCGATCCGGTTGTAGGCGTTGATGACGGTGGCCGCCCAGATGAGGGCCGCGACCTGGTTCTCGTCGAACACCGCTGCGGCCTGCGCGTAGACCGCGTCCGGGACACGGCCGTCGGCGACCAGGGTCACCGCCTCGGTCAACTCCAGCGCGGCGCGCTCCCGTTCGGTGAAGAACGGGGTCTCCCGCCAGGCGTTCAGCGCGTAGATCCGCTGCTCGGTCTCACCCTGGGCACGGGCGTCCTTGGTGTGCATGTCGAGGCAGAACGCGCAGCCGTTCAGCTGGGAGGCGCGAATTCTGACCAGTTCCAGGAGTTCCGGTTCGACCTTGGCGTCCTGGGCGGCGGCGACGGCTGCGGCATGCAGGGAACCCATCGCCGCGGAGACGTCCGGGGTGATTTTCTTGAGGGCCACACGGGAAATCTGATCACCATTGCTCATGGGTGAGACTCTAGCTTCCAGAATTCAATTGCGCGGCCGGTTGTCCGGGAATTCAGGCGACGCTGATCACAGCCGGGTCGGACAGCACCGCGCACAGCACGTCCAGCGCTCCGGACCAGGCGTGGTCGGCCGGCGTGCCGTAGCCGAGGACGAGGGCGTCCGGTGCCTCGACGGCGGCCGCGGGGTGCCGGTGGCGCGGGGTGAGGCCCTCGACGGCGAGGCCGCGGGCGGCGGCGGCCCGGATCACCCGGCCCACGCTGCCGGGCGGGAGTCGCAGCACCACGTGCAGGCCCGCCGCGATGCCGGTGACCCGGATCGCCGGGGCCCGTTCGGCGAGGGCGGCGACCAGGGCGTCACGGCGCCGCCGGTAACGGGTGCGGGCGGCGCGGACGTGACGGTCGTAGCCGCCGGAGTCGATGAACTCGGCCAGGGTCAGCTGGTCCGGCGCGCCACAGGTGTCCACGCCGCCCTTGGCCGCGGTCACCTCGCGGGCCACGGCCGGCGGCAGCACCATCCAGGCCAGCCGCAGCCCGGGGGCCAGCGATTTGCTGGCGGTGCCCAGGTAGACCACCTCGTCGGGGGGCAGGCCCTGGAGGGCGCCGACGGGCCGGCGGTCGTAGCGGAACTCGCCGTCGTAGTCGTCCTCCCAGACCAGGCCGCCGGTGCGCCGCGCCCAGTCCACGACGGCCGCCCGCCGGTCGTGGTGCAGCGGCAGCCCGAGCGGGAACTGGTGCGAGGGGGTCAGCAGCACCGCGCCCGGTCCCGGCCCCAACGCGCCGGTGTCCGTGCCCAGTTCGTCCATGGGCAGGGCGAGCTGGCGCAGCCCGGCCGCGGTCAGCAGTTGCCAGTGTTCGTCGAGGCCGTACGCCTCCACGGCGACCGTGTCGGCCCCGCCGGCCCGCAGGGCCTTGCCGAGCAGGGTCAGGCCGTGGGCGAACCCGGCGCAGATCACGATGTGTTCGGGGTCGGCGCGCACGCCCCGGGCGCGGGCGAGGTAGGCGGCGAGCGCGGTGCGCAGTTCGACGCGGCCGCGCGGATCGCCGTAGCCGAACGCGTCGTTGGGGGCGGCGGTGAGGGCGCGGCGGGCGGCCTTGAGCCACTCGGTGCGCGGGAAGGCGGAGACGTCGGGGAAGCCGGCCCGCAGGTCGTAGGCGGGGCGCTGGGCGGTCGCGGCGGCCGTGGCCGTGGCGCGGGGGTCCGCGGGCAGGGCCGGTACGCCGGTCGCGACCCGGGTGCCGGAGCCCTGCCGGGCGGTGAGCCAGCCCTCGGCCACCAGGTCGGCGTAGGCGTCGGCGACGGTGTTGCGGGCGATGGCCAGGTCGGCGGCGAGGGAGCGGGACGAGGGCAGCCGGGTGCCGGGGAGCAGCCGGCCGCTGCGGACGGCCTCGCGCAGGGCGTCGGTCAGGCCGCGGCGCAGGCCCGGCCCGGCCGGTTCCAGGTGCAGGTCGATGCCCAGAGCCGTCCGAGCCGGCTCATTGGCCCATGTTTTCCGCATGGAAATGGACCATACCTCTGGGCTGCCTGGCTCCTAGGCTCGAGGCATGAGCACAGAAGAGACGGTTCAGTACGCGCCCGAGCACACCCCGCGCCTCGCCTGGGCGCAGCACGTCCCCGAGGTCTACAAGGCGATGGTCCGGCTGGACGGAGCGGCCCGTAAGGGGCTGGACGCCAAGCTGTTCGAGCTGGTGAAGATCCGCGCCTCGCAGCTCAACCACTGCGCGTACTGCCTCGACATGCACACCAAGGACGCGCTCGCGGCCGGCGAGAGCATCCAGCGCATCGTCCAGCTCAGCGCGTGGGAGGAGTCGAAGCACTTCTACACCGAGCAGGAGATCGCCGCGATCGAGCTGACCGAGGCCGTCACCGTGCTGACCGAAGGGTTCGTGCCGGACGAGGTCTACGAGCGGGCCGCCAAGCACTTCGACGAGGTGCAGCTGACCCAGCTGATCGCGTCGATCATCGTGATCAACTCCTGGAACCGGTTCGCCGTGACCACCCGTATGGTCCCGGGGCACTACACGCCGGGGCAGCACGGCTGAGCGCGGCGGACGTCCACGCGGGGACGGCGACGGCCCCGGGTCCGCCGTGCTCGGCGGACCCGGGGCCGTCAGCGTGATCAGGCGTAGGGCGCGTTGCTCGCCCCGGGCCGGAACCGGCGGTACAGCACCGCGCCGGCCGCCAGCGAGGCCAGGCTCACCATCGCCGGCGCCCAGGGGCTGGCCGCTCCGGTGTGGGCGAGCGTGTCGGTGGTCCGCTGCCGCACGACGGTGGTCGGCTTCGGGTGGGCCTTGGCCGGGTGGTGCGGCTGGGGGTGGACGCGGGGCGTCGACGGGGTGCTGGGGGCGGGCTCGTCGGACGGGCCGTTGGTGGACTCGTTGCCGAAGACCGGGTTGCCGACACCCACCACGTTGACGCTGTTGCCGCTGAAATTCACGGGCGCGTGGACCGGGACCTCGACACCGTTGCCGGAGAGGATGCCCGGCGAGTCGTGGGTGCTGCTGTCGGCCGTGGCCTGCCCCGAGTTGCGGGAGCCCGCCGAGGTCGCCTTGCCCGGCGCCTTGTGACTGCTGTTGGTGCACTTGTTGCCCATCGCGGGGTTGAGCAGCCCGATGACGTCCACGGTGTTGCCGCAGACGTTCACCGGGATGTCCACCGGCACCTGGATGGTGTTGCCGGACCCCAGACCGGGCGAGCCGCTCGCCGTACCGTCCGCGGCGGAGTCGGCGTGTGCCGTCCCCGCGACTGCCATCGCGCCGGAGGCGACGGCCATGGCGATCACACTGTTTCGGGTAGCCCGTTTCATGGGGTCCCTGCCCTTCCAGACGCGTCGCGGGCACTCACCCGGACTCGGTGTAACGCTGAGGAGATCTGCTGAGAGGTTTTTCTGCGGGGTTCTGCTGGGCCGCGTGGTTCGAGCGGCAGGTCAGAACGCCTGGTTGTTGCAGCCCATGTCGGAGCCGAGGTGGCTCTGCTGGGCGCCCGGGTTGCCCTCGCCGTTCAGCAGGTTGCCGGCCAGCCCGGTGAGGACGCCGACACCGCCGAGCACCTCGATGTTCATGTCGTGCGAGCGGCACTCGGTGCCCTGGGTGACGTCGATGTCGTGGCCCGGCTCACCGTGTGCGAAGGCGGTGCCGCCGCCGAACGAGCAGACGCTGCCGAGGACGGCGGCGCCCACCAGGGCTGCCTTGTGGAACGTGCGCATGGGGTACTCCGTGGGTCGAGCGGACCGGGATCCGCGACGGATCGAATGGTGGTGCGGACGGTGACGGGGGCTCAGCCGAGGCGCGGGAGACCCAGCTGCCCGACGGGAGGCGCCGCGACCTGGCCGAGGCCGACCGGTGCGAGGCCGGGCACGGCCGGCGCCCCGAGGACCGGGTTGACGAGCGGGTTCACCTGCGGGTTCACCTGGGGGTTCACCTGCGGGGTGACGCGCGTCGGGCCCTCCGGGGCGTAGCCCTGGGGAACGGCCAGCTGCGGCGCGACCTGCGGCATGACCTGAGGCATGACCTGGGGTACGACCTGGGGCGGGGCG
>NZ_LBMU02000083.1 GCF_001005085.2 Streptomyces humi | reverse complement strand
CGCCCACCCGTGCCGCCCTGCGGCACGCCTGCCCGCAGCTGCGCGAGCGAAAAACGCGGGGCGGCCGCAGCGCCCCGTCAGTGGCGCGGGGAACTGCGCGAAAAGCCCCCGCGCACCCGCAGCCTCACGACTGCTCTGCCGACTCCAAGCCCCCGCGCACCCGGAGCCTCACGACCGCTCTTCCGACTCCAAGCCCCCGCGCACCCGCAGCCTCACGACTGCTCTTCCGACTCGACCCGCTTCTTCAGCCCCGCCAGCGCCCGGTCGATGATGACCTTCTCGGCTTTCCTCTTGATCATCCCCAGCATCGGGATCTTGACGTCCACCGTCAGCGAGTACGTGACCTCCGTCGCCCCGGCCCCCGCCGGCCGCAGCAGGTACGACCCGTCCAGCGACCGCAGCATCTGCGACTTCACCAGGGTCCAGGAGACCTCGTTGTCGCCGGTCCACGTGTACCCGAGCGTCTGGTCGTCCTTGATCGCACCCGCGTCCATGACCAGCCGGACCTGCTCGGCCCGCCCCCTGGCGTCGGTCTTCAGCACCTCCGCCTCCTTCACCTCGCCCGTCCAGTCCGGGTACCGGGCGAAGTCGGCGATCACCGCCATGACGTCGGCCGGGGCCGCCTCGATCGTGATGCTCGAGCTGGTGTGTTCCGCCATCGCCGTGGCTCCTCCAGATGCGGGCCGGTGAGACCATTTGAAAGAAGGTCGCCGCACGCGTGCGCACGCGTGTGCAGCGTGAAGGCTACCGCGCGCCCGACCAGCCGACTTCACCCCCTGTCCGGGGCGGTCACCATTCCAGCGCCCAGGGCCGCCCCGCACCCGCGAAGTGCCCGACGTTCACGCACTCGGTGGCCCCGATCCGCATCCGCTTCACCAGCGGCTGGTGGACATGCCCGAAGAGCGAGTAACGCGGCTTCGTCCGCCGGACGGCGTCCAGCAGCGCCCGGCTGCCCCGTTCGAAACGGCGCGCCACCGTGTCGTAGACCAGCTCCGGCACCTCCGGCGGGATGTGCGTGCACAGCACGTCGACCTCGCCGACCGCCTCGATCTTCGCCGCGTACTCCTCGTCGGAGATCTCGTAGGGGGTGCGCATCGGGGTGCGCAGCCCGCCGCCCACGAAGCCGAACACCCACCCGCCGATCTCCACCCGCTGCCCGTCCAGGACCGTCGTGCCCGGCCCCGCGTACTCCGGCCACAGCTGCGGCATGTCGACGTTGCCGTACGTCGCGTACGTCGGCGTCGGGAACGCCGCGAACATCTCGGCGTACTGCTTGCGCACCGCCTTCTCGATCGCGGTCGCGCGGTCCATGGCGATCCCGCCCCACAGCCGCGCCCCCAGCTCCCGGGCCTCCTCGAAACGGCGGGCGGTGCGCAGTTCGACGAGCCGGTCGGCGTTCTCGACGCCGAACAGGTCGGGGAAGATGCCGCGCGAGTGGTCGGCGTAGTCGAGGAAGAGGACGAGGTCGCCGAGACAGATCAGGGCGTCGGCGCCGTCGCCGGCTCTGGCCAGGTCACGGGCGTTGCCGTGCACGTCACTGACCACGTGGACGCGGGTCTTCCGGAGGCCGGAGGGTGAGGCTGCCATGGTGATCAAGGGTAGGCCTGTGCGGCAAACGTGAACAGGCGATGGGCGCACCTGCGGTTACTGGTCAGTCACTAAAGCGGTGGACTACCGTACGCGAAGGAACACCAACCTGTGTGACGCAGCGAACATCTCGCCGGGACCCCCTGTCGAAGAAGCCATACCGGCGGGTAACGTCCGGGCAGTCCAGTCGTGCTCAGGAATTCAACCAACGGATCTTCCGACCCGTGGCGAAGCCTGAGTACCTGCCCGAGCCTTGGACCGCACCGTCGCATCGCACAACGTCGTGGCGCCGGCGCCCTATGAGGAGCAGCAGTCTTGCGCGAGTTCAGCCTTCCGGCTTTGTACGAGGTCCCCGCGGACGGCAATCTGACCGACATCGTCCGCAGAAACGCCGCGCAGCATCCGAACGTCGCCGTCATGGCCCGCAAGGTCGACGGGGTCTGGCAGGACGTGACCGCCACCGCCTTCCTCACCGAGGTGCACGCGGCCGCGAAGGGCCTCATCGCCTCCGGGATCCAGCCCGGCGACCGGGTCGGCCTGATGTCCCGCACCCGCTACGAGTGGACGCTCCTCGACTTCGCGATCTGGTGCGCCGGCGCGGTCACCGTGCCGGTGTACGAGACCAGTTCGCCGGAACAGGTGCAGTGGATCCTCAGCGACTCCGGCGCCACCGCCTGCATCGTGGAACTCGACGGCCACACGGCCGCCGTCGAGTCGGTGCGCGAGACGCTGCCCGCCCTCAAGCACGTCTGGGGGATCGAGGCCGGCGCCCTGGAGGAGCTGGGCAGGCTCGGCCAGGGCGTCACCGACGCGACCGTCGAGGAGCGCAGCTCGCAGGCGCGGGCGGACGACCCGGCGACCATCGTCTACACGAGCGGTACCACCGGGCGCCCGAAGGGCTGTGTCCTCACCCACCGCAGCTTCTTCGCCGAGTGCGGCAACATCGTGGAACGGCTGCGCCCGCTGTTCCGCACCGGCGAGTGTTCCGTGCTGCTCTTCCTCCCGCTCGCGCATGTCTTCGGCCGCCTGGTCCAGATCGCCCCGATGATGGCGCCGATCAAACTGGGCTGCGTCCCGGACATCAAGAACCTCACCGATGAACTGGCCGCCTTCCGGCCGACGCTGGTCCTCGGCGTCCCGCGGGTCTTCGAGAAGGTCTACAACTCGGCGCGCGCCAAGGCGCAGGCGGACGGCAAGGGCAAGATCTTCGACAAGGCCGCGGACACCGCGATCGCGTACAGCAAGGCGCTGGACACGCCGACGGGCCCGTCCCTCGGCCTGAAGATCAAGCACAGAACCTTCGACAAGCTGGTCTACAGCAAGCTGCGGGCGGTGCTCGGCGGCAAGGGCGAGTACGCCATCTCCGGCGGTGCCCCGCTGGGCGAGCGCCTCGGTCACTTCTTCCGCGGCATCGGCTTCACGGTCCTGGAGGGCTACGGCCTGACCGAGTCCTGCGCGGCGACCGCGTTCAACCCCTGGGACCGGCAGAAGATCGGCACGGTCGGTCAGCCGCTGCCCGGTTCGGTGGTGCGGATCGCCGACGACGGCGAGGTGCTGCTGCACGGCGAGCACCTGTTCAAGGGCTACTGGAACAACGAGGCCGCGACCGCCGAGGCGCTGGCCGACGGCTGGTTCCACACCGGGGACATCGGCACCCTGGACGAGGACGGCTACCTCAGGATCACCGGCCGCAAGAAGGAGATCATCGTCACCGCGGGCGGCAAGAACGTCGCCCCGGCCGTGATCGAGGACCGGATCCGCGCGCACGCGCTGGTCGCGGAGTGCATGGTGGTGGGTGACGGGCGGCCGTTCGTGGGCGCGCTGGTCACCATCGACGAGGAGTTCCTGGGCCGCTGGGCGCAGGACCACGGCAAGCCGGCGGGTGCCACCGCGGCGTCGCTGCGTGACGACCCGGATCTGAACGCTGCGATCCAGGCCGCTGTCGACGACGGCAACGCCGCGGTGTCGAAGGCGGAATCGGTGCGGAAGTTCCGCATTCTGTCCTCCCAGTTCTCGGAGGAGTCGGGCCACCTGACGCCGTCCCTGAAGCTCAAGCGCAATGTGGTGGCGAAGGACTACGCGGACGAGATCGAGGCCATCTACGCGAAGTAGGACGGCACTTGGTTCACATGTCCTCGGCGAGGACCCGTTCCATCGTGCGCTCGGCGAGCGCGGTGATGGTCACGAACGGGTTCACGCCGATGTTCCCGGGGACCAGCGAACCGTCCGTCACGTACAGCTTCGAATACCCCTTCACCCGGCCGTAGTCGTCGGTCGCCTTTCCCAGCACGCAGCCGCCCAGCGGGTGGTAGCAGAAGTCGTCCGCGAACACCTTGCTGCCCGACCCGAACAGGTCGTACCGGTAGATCGTCGCGTTGGCCGCGTTGATCCGGTCGAAGAGCTTCTTGGCCATGGCGACCGACACCGCGCTCTGGGCCGCGGTCCAGCCCAGCTTCACCGCGTCGCTCGCGGAGTCGTAGGTGAAGGACGCCCGTTGGGGGTTCTTGGTGATCGCCAGGTACAGGCTCACCCAGGTCTCGAACCCGATGGGCAGCGGGGCGATCTCCGCGAAGACCGGGTTGTCGGTGTTGGCCCAGTCGTCGATGCCCATCACCGGCATGGTCGCCTGGTTGGCGCCGGTGGTGTCCCAGATGTGGTTGGCGCGGCCGAGCATGGTGTTGCCGTTGGTGCTCCAGCCGGCGCCCACACTGGAGTTGAGGGCGGGCAGCGCGCCGGTGTCCCGGGCCCGCACGAGCAGTTCGGTGGTCCCGAGGCTGCCGCCGCCGAGGAACAGGTAGGTGCAGCTGTACTGCTTGCTCTCGACCACGGCCCCGGTGGTGTCGATCCGGTCCACGCTCAGCAGGTACGACCCGTCGCTCGCCCGCGTGACCGACCTGACCTTCTCCAGGGTGTGGATGGTGAGGTTGCCGGTGCCGAGCGCGGCGGCGAGGTAGGTCTTGTCGAGGCTCTTCTTGCCGTAGTTGTTGCCGTAGATGACCTCCTGCGCGAGCGCTGACTTCGTGGCGGTGCCGGCGGCCTCCTGCTGCATGTACCCGAAGTCGTAGACGTTCGGTACGAAGGTGGTCTTGAGACCGGTGTTGGCGGCGGCCTTCCGGGACGTCCGGGTGAACTGGTACCACTCCGTCGACTCGAACCAGGTGGGGTCGACGGTGTTGACGCCGAGCATGGTGCGGGCGCGCGGGTAGTACGTGTTGTACATCGCGCTCGCGTCCACGGTCGGGAACTGCTCGGCGAAGTACGACTGGAGGGGCGTGACCGCCATCCCCCCGTTGACCAGGGAGCCGCCTCCGACACCCCGCCCGACGTACACGGACATGTTGTCGTAGTGCACCCGGTCGAGGACGCCGGGATAGGCGGCGATGTCCTTGTTGACGACGTCCAGCCAGAGGAAGGTGGCGAGCGGGGCCTCGGTGCGGGTCTTGAACCACATGGACCGCTTGTCCGGGGCCGCGGTGGAACAGAAGACCTTGCCGTCGGAGCCGGCGGTGTTCCACAGCTGCCCCATCTCGATCATGAGGGTGCGTACCCCGGCCTGTCCGAGCCGGAGCGCGGCCACGGCCCCGCCGTAGCCCGAACCGACCACGATGGCAGGCGCGTTGTCGACGGCGGCGGCCTCCTCGGCGGCCTGCGCCGACTGGAGCCCGACCCGGGTGAGACCGGCCGCGGCGGCGGTCTGGAGGGCGATCATGCCCAGGATGTGACGTCTCGTCAGCTGACGCTGCATCAGTTTTGCTGTCATGCGCGCAGCATGTGCGGATTTTCGGCTTCCGCCTAGAGCTACGGCAGCAACAGCGCCCCGTCAGGGGCGCCGGGAACCGCGCGACCGGCCCCCACCGCCCCGCAGGCGAACAACGGCCTCAAAGCGCCCTACAGCAACTCCTTCAGCCTCTCCGCGAGGAGATCCCACCGCCACCGCTCCTCGACCCACGACCGCCCCCGCTCCCCCATCCGCTGACGCAGCTCCGCGTCCCCCAGGAGCACCACGATCCGCTCGGCGGCCTCCTCCACCGACCCACCCCGCACGACCCACCCGGTCTCCCCGTCGAGCACCGCGTCGGGCGCACCCCCGGAGTCCCCCGCCACCACCGGCAACCCGGTCGCGGAGGCCTCCAGGTACACGATCCCCAGCCCCTCCACGTCCAGCCCGCCCCGCCGTGTCCGGCACGGCATCGCGAACACGTCCCCCGCACCGAAGTGCGCGGGCAGCTCCGCCCACGGCACGGCCCCCGTGAACCGCACCGACGCGGCCACCCCGGTCTCCCTCGCCAGCCGCCGCAGATCGTCCTCGTACGGCCCGCCGCCCACGATCAGCAGCACCGCGTCCGGCTCTGCGGCCAGGATCAGCGGCATCGCGAGGATCAGCGTGTCCTGTCCCTTGCGCGGTACCAGCCGCGACACGCACACCACCACCGGCCGGTCGGTCAGCCCCAGCCGCGCCCGCACCTCGGCGCCCCCCGACCCGGGGTGGAAGGTCTTCTCGTCCACTCCCGGCGGCAGCTGCACCATCCGCCCCGCCGCCCGCGCACTGAGCGCCCCGGCGATCCGGGAGCGGGTGTACTCGCCGAGGTAGGTGACCGTGTCGGTGGCGTCCCCGATCCGCCGGAGCAACTGCCGCGCGGCGGGCAGCTGGGCCCAGCCCGCCTCGTGCCCGTGCGTGGTGGCGACCAGCCGCTCGGCGCCCGCCTTGCGCAGCGCCGGCGCCATCAGCCCCAGCGGAGCCGCCGCCCCGAACCACACGGACGTGCACCCGTGCTCCCGCAGCAGCCCGACCGCCGTCCGGGTCGCCCCGGGCGTGGGCAGCAGCATCGTCGTACGATCGCGTACGACGGTGAAGGGCTGCTCCGCGTCGAACGCGGCGGTGGCCAGGGCGCCCTCCCGGCTCCGCTTCCACGTGGACGCGTAGACGACGAGCCGCTCCGGGTCCAGCCGCAGGGCCATGTTGTGCAGGAAGGCCTGGATCCCGCCCGGCCGGGGCGGGAAGTCGTTCGTCACGATGAGGGTCTTGTGCATCGCCGCAGACCTTACCCGCACAGCGTGTTCGGCCGTGCTTCATGGCCCCCGCACAGGGCGGCGGGAGATCATGTGGCCCACTCGACACGGCACGCCGACGGACAGGGGCTCAGGTGGACAGGACGGGCGTGACGCGTGGGCCGGCGCCGCTGCTCGGGGTCTGGGGGGTCACCCGGCTGGTGCTGCTGCTCTTCGTGCTCAAGGTGTTCCTCTTCCCCGGCGCGGACGTCACCACCGACGTGTCCGTCATCTACCAGGGCTGGTACGAGGTCCTGCGGCACGGAACGTTTCCGCTGGACGATGTCACCTGGCAGTACCCGCCGGCCGCCGCCCTGGCGATCCTCGCGCCCGGCCTCCTCCCCTTCCTGGACTACCCGACCGCCTTCTTCGTGCTGGCCTGCCTCGCCGACCTGGTGGTGCTGTCCCTGCTCCTGCACACGGGCCCGCGCCCCGGCCGCACGCTGCGCGGCGCCTGGGTCTGGGTGCTCGGCGTGCCGCTCCTCGGCCCGACCGTGTACTCCCGCTACGACCTGATGGTCACCGCCGTCGCGGTGGCCGCGCTGCTCGCCGGGGCCCGGCATCCCCGGATCATGGGCGCGCTGGCCGGGTTCGGCGCGATGGTCAAGGTGTGGCCCGCGCTGCTGCTGGTGGGCGCCGTACGGCGGCGGGCCTGGGCGTGGGCGGCGCTCACGGCGGGCGCGGTCGGAGCCCTGTTCGCCGTGGCCATGCCAGGCGCGTTCGCGTTCCTGACCT
Source organism: Streptomyces humi (assembly GCF_001005085.2). Lineage (GTDB taxonomy): Bacteria > Actinomycetota > Actinomycetes > Streptomycetales > Streptomycetaceae > Streptomyces > Streptomyces humi. The sequence goes on along the minus strand of NZ_LBMU02000083.1, from coordinate 48,467 downwards.
TCCAGCGGGACCGGGGCACCGAGGTGGAGTCCCTGGGCGCGCTGGTTTTCCACGTCGCCCGGCACTTCGGCTGGCACGGCGAGGTCCTGCTCAACTACGGCTCGATCGAGTTCCTCGGCCCGCACGTGAAGGCGGTGAGCACGGCGGCCCTGCTGCTCACCGCGCTCGCCTTCGGCTGGCTGCTGCTGTGGCGGCTGTCGGCGGCCCGCTTCCGCTCCCACACGCTCGCGGACGCGGCGTTCACCGCCGTCCTGATGTTCACGGTGACCAGCCGGGTGATCAGCCCCCAGTACCTGGTGTGGCTGGTCGGCCTGGCCGCCGTCTGCCTGTGCTTCCGGGCCGGCCGGATGACCGTGCCTGCGGTGCTGGTGCTGCTGGCGGCGTTCGTGACGGTCCTGGAGTTCCCGGTCGGTTTCGCGCACGTCGTGGTGAGCGACTGGTACGGCATCGCCCTGCTGCTCCTGCGCAACGGCCTGCTGGTCGCGGCGACGGTCACGGCGGCCCGCGCGCTGTGGCGCTCCACGGTGACCGGGGCCCCGTCCGCGCCGCTTCCCGCCCAGCCGGGCGCCGTGCCCGAGAAGCTCACTCAGTCGCCGAGCTGAGCCGTCAGGTAGTCGTGCCAGCGGGCGGTGAAGTCGGTCAGGGTCGTGCCGAGTTCCGTCTTCAGAGCGTCCTCGACCGCGCCCTTCCGCTCCTTGTGCGCGCCGACGGCCCGGTAGAAGGCGCCGAGCTTCGCCTCGCCCCAGTGGGCGGCGACCATGCGGCAGGCCAGCCAGCCGCCCTCGTAGGCCTCGGCCAGCTTGGTGGGGTCGTCGGTGAAGCCGAAGTCCCGGTCCGCCGGGAGGTCCGCCGGGGCGTTCCCCGACCCGACGGCACGGGCCAGCTCCGGGGCGGCCTCGGTGGGGGTGCGGCCGGTGCCGAGGTAGCCGATCCAGTCGGCGTAGCCCTCGGAGAGCCAGAGCGGGGTGGCGGACGTGGTGTGGGCGCGGGTGGCCACGTGGGTGGTCTCGTGGGTGAGGACCACCTGCTTCCCGACCGGGGCGAGGACGGCGTAGGCCTCCGGATTGAGGATCACCCGGTCCGCCGGGGCCTGCCCCGAGCCTCCCGCCTCACCGGTGGTGACGGCGGCGATGCCCCGGTAGTTGGAGGCCGGGGCGCCGAGCAGGCCCGCCATGCCGGTCAGCGAGCCGGGGACGAGCAGGACCACCCGCCGGCTCCAGTCCGCGCCCCAGACGCCGGTGACCTCCGGGACGGCGGTGTCGGCGAGGCGGGCGTAGCCGCGCAGCGCGGCCTCGGACTGGCCCACGCCGAGGACCAGGCTGTGGGCACCCCGTGCGGCCCGTACCGTGCCCTGGTCCCAGAGTTGCTGGCCGGTCTTCCCGGCGGGCCTGTCCCGGGTGACGTACCAGCGGCCGTCGGCGGTGCGGTCGAGGGAGAGCGTCCGGTCGGTCGTGACCGGCGCCTTGTCGTAGCCCTGGATCCGGTAGCGGAGCTGGGCGTCGGCGGTGGCCCCGGCGCCGTCCCGGTGCACGGCGGTCACCCGGTAGCTCCACTGCGCGAACGGCACGGCCCGCAGGTTCGCGTACGGACCGCGGGCGCCCGTCTCGCCGTACGCCTGCTCGTCGTGGCCGAGGACGGCGGCCGCGCGCCGGTCCAGGACCTGCTGCACCTCGGTCGTCGCCGTCCCGGACGACGGCTGTCCGCCGCCGCATCCGGTCAGCGGTACGAGCAGCAGACACAGTCCCACCGCCCCTGAGCGCCACGCCCGTCCACGACCAGCCACTTTCCGATGGTACGGGGCGGGACGCGGAATTCAGGGCCGGGTGACGGAGGAGACCGGCATCATCCCGACCGGGTCGTAGCGGACCGGGGCGCCCGGGTAGGGGGCGTGGATGACCTGGCCGTTGCCGACGTACATCCCCACATGGCTGGCGTCGGACCGGTAGACGACCAGGTCACCGGGTTGCGCCTGGGAGAGCGGTACCTGGTGGCCGGCGTACCGCTGCTCCTGCGAGGTGCGCGGGAGGTGGAGCCCGGCCTGGGCGTACGACCACTGCATCAGACCCGAGCAGTCGAAGCCGGAGGGACCGCTCGCACCCCAGACGTACGGCCTGCCGAGGGCGGACCGGGCGGCGGCGATCGCGGCGGCGGCGCGGCCGTCCGGGGGGACGGCGCCGGCGAGGCCGGGCAGGTAGGCGCGGGCGTCGCCCCGGGAGGCGTGTTCGAAGGCGGCGCGGTCGGCGGCGGGCATGGTGTTGAGCAGATGCCGGGCCTGGGCGAGCTTGCGCTCCACGACGGCCTTGTGGGAGGCGACCGCCCGGCGGCTGCGCTCCAGTTCGGCGAGTTTCCCGACGGCCTCGGCGCGCTCCTGGGCGAGTTCGCGCAGGGCCGCCTGGAGTTCGTCGAGCTGGCCGGCCCGGCGGACGTCGATGCGGTCGAGGAGGGAGGCCCGGTCGAGGTACTGCTCGGGGTCGTCGGAGAAGAGCAGGGCCACGGTGGGGTCGATGCCGCCGGACCGGTACTGGGCGCCGGCCAGTGAACCGAGCGCCTCCCGCATGGTGTTGACGCGCTGCTGCTGGCGGGCGATCCGGTCCTGGGAGTCGTGCACCTCGCGGCGCAGCGCGCCGGCGTGTTCGTCGGCCTTGTCGTAGGCCTCGGTCGCCTTCTCGGCCTGCTGGTACAGCCGGTCGACCTCGGCCCGGGTGTCGGTGCCCGGGGCGGCGCTCGCCGGTACGGCTCCGAGGGCGGCGGCCGCGGCGGACAGCACACAGAGAGCGGCACCGGCGCCCCGGTTGAAACCGGACGGTGCGAGACGGCGATGAGACCCCACGGCGGTCCTTCTGCTGGCGGACAGGTACCGCTTCCCCCGGCGACGGGGACGGGGGTGCCCCGGCGCCGGAGGAAACGCGCCAGACAGTAGCCGCGCGACCACACCCCGGCCAAAGACCCCGGCGGCCACGCAACGTGAACGCCCCGCCGCTGACGCAGGTCACCGGCGGGGCGTGGAGTCAGTGCGGGTCGCCAGGATTCGCCCGTTCGGGCGCCACAGCGAGTTGATCTTCGGCCGTACGGGTGTCGCCGTAGCCGGATGGGGTCAGATCCGGACGCCGAACTCGAACGTCATGTCACTCATCGCCTCGTAGCGGACCACGGCACCGGTGTGCGGGGCGTGCAGCACCTGGCCGTTGCCGGCGTACAGGCCGACGTGGTGGTAGTCGCCGTAGAAGATGATCAGGTCGCCGACCTTGAGGTCGCTCTGGTTGTAGATGCGGGTGCCGGCGTTGGCCTGGGCCTCGGAGGTGCGCGGGATGGTGACGCCGGCCTGGGCATAGGCCCAGGAGGTCAGGCCCGAGCAGTCGAACGACGACGGTCCGGAGGCGCCGTAGACGTACGGCGAGCCGATCACGGACTGGGCGGCGGCGAAGGCGGCGGCGGCCCGGCCGGAGGCGGAGCCGGTGTTGCCGAGGTCCACCCGGGAGGAGGCGCGGCTGGCGGCCTGGGCCTGCTCGGCGTCGAGGGCGGCCTTCTCCTTGGCCGTCAGGGTGTTGAGCAGCTTCTGCGCGTCGGCCAGCTTGGACTGGACGGCCTTCTTCTGCTTGGCCAGCTCGGTGCGGGTGGCGGAGAGGTCCTTGAGCTTGTCGGTGGCCTCTGCCCGCTCCTGGGCGAGTTCGCGCTGTTTGTCCTGGATCTTCTTCAGAGCCTCGACCTGCTGGCTGCTCAACTGGTCGAGCGTGGAGGCCTTGTCGAGGTAGTCGTCCGGGTCGGACGAGAGGAAGAGCTGGACGGACGGATCGATGCCGCCGGAGCGGTACTGCGCGGTGGCCAGCGAACCGAGGCTGTCCCGCAGCTTGTTGAGGTCTTCCTGACCACGGGCCACGTTGTCCTGGATCGTGGATATTTCCTTCTGGAGCTTCTGCTGCTTGTCCTTGGCCCCGTCGAGCTTCTCGGTGGCCTGCTCGGCCTCCTCGTAGAGCTTGTCGACCTTCGCCTTGACCTCGTCCTTGCTCAGCTTCTCGCTGGGCGCCGCGTTGGCGGCGTTGGCGCTGAGGACTACGGCTGCGGCGGCTGCGGTGGTGAGCACGGTCACGCGCGCACGGCTCGGCTGCTTGGGTCGACGATGGGACGCCACGGAGACGGGCTCCTTCGTTTGAGTGATCACCCGTGTGGAGGTTCGAGGCCAGACCCTAGTGACCTCATCGTGATCAGTTCAAACCCAGCAGCCAAAAAAGTCGTCACGCAACGCACTCTTTGCACATAACTTACGAGCAGTAATGCGCGATTGACGCTACGTTGCGTGACGGTTCGGTCAATTCGGGCATTGCATATGCGCTTTGCACGTTCAGGACAGTCTCTTCAGAAGCATCGCAGAAGCCACCGGCCGGGCACCCGCCTTCGCGACCCCGTCGGCGACCTCCCGGTCGGTCGAGGCGACGATCACCGGACGGCCCGGGGGCTCGGCGCGCACCAGCTGACGGATCAACTCGTCCGCCGTGACACCCGGTTTGGAGAAGAGGACCCGGACCCCGCGCGGCGGGGCGAGCAGCACCGGCGCGGCCAGCTCGGCGCCGTCGAAGACACAGGTGACCTCGGCGCCGGTCTGCGCGGCGAGCTGGGAGAGCTGGCCCAGCAGCCGCAGCCGCTGCTTCTCCAGCGGCATCTGCGGATAACCGGTCTTGGTCACGTTGTAGCCGTCGACCACCAGGTGCGCCTGCGGCAGGGCGAGCAGCTGGTCGAGGATGGCCGGGTCGTTCTCGGACAGGGCGCGCGCCGCGATGTCCTTCGGGGTCATCCGGCCCGGTTCGACCGCGTCCACGGTCTCGGCCGGCCGGACCGACACCGGCGGCAGCGCCAGTTCGCGGCGGAGCCCCTGGGCCGCGTCGAGCACGGTGTCCAGCAGCAGCCGCACCCGCATGTCCTCGACGCTGCGCCCCTCGCGGGCGGCCCGGCGGCTGGCCTCCAGCGCGGCCTCGACCTCGCCGAGCCGGGCCTTGAGCCGCCGGCTCTCGCTCTCCGCGGCGGACACCTGCGCCTGCCCCTCGGCCCGCCCCGCCTCCATCTCGCCCTGGAGCTTGCGCAGGGCGGCCTCGCCGCGCCTGACGTCGCTGACGGCGGCGCGCAGCTTGCGGTGGAGCGATTCGGCTTCCTTCTTCGCCGCGTCCAGTTCGGCGCGCAGCCGGTCCGTCTCGGCACGCGTCAGCTCGCGGGCCCGGTCCAGCTCCTCGCGCAGCCGCTCCAGCTCGGCCCGGCTCTCCTCGTCGGCCCGCTCGGCGTCGGCCCGCTGGGCCTCCTCACCGGCGGCCGCCACGAGCTTCACCCAGCCCGTGGGCCGCAGTACGTAGGCCGCGGCCGCCACATCGAGCGGGTCCGCGGCCGGGGGCGGGGAGCCGGAGTCCAGGGCGCCGGCCAGTTCCGGCTGGGCCTCTCTCAGCTTCTCGCCGATCCGCTGCCGGAAGAGGGTGTCCGTCTCCAGCGCGGCCGCCATGGCGTTCCCGGCGAACTTCGCCCGCCGATTGGCCGCGAACCGGGCGTACTGGCGCAGCTGTGCGGGCAGTTCGGCCATGGTCAGGCCGCCGAACCCGTCCGAGACGATCTGCACGACCCGTCGCCGCACGCCGTCGGGCAACGGACGGTCAAGCACCTCGGCGGTGCCGTCGCCCGGCCCCCCGCCTGTGGTCTCCACCATCCGTCACACCCCATCACCTGTACGGGGGCCGCTCCCGGTCTCAGGAGTCGGCGCCCGGCCTGTCCACGAGTTCCACCTGGTCCACCGCGTTGCACCAGCGGCAGCGCACCGACTCGATGGTCTCACTGACCACCTCGCGCTCCTCGACCTTGGGCTCACCGGCCAGGTCGAGGTGGACGTACTCGACGACCTTCGACGAGCGGGTCACGTCGAAGCGCGTGAGGTTGCCGCAGAGGGTGCAGCGCCACCGCGTCGTGGCGGTCGGCAGGGGAACCGTCATCGTGGCTTGTTCGCTTCCTTCTAGTGTCCGTGACGCGCCGTCCCGACGCGTGTGGCTCGTAACCCTACGGCCTGGCGGGTACTCGACGCCGCCCTGTCCACGGCGGCGAGGCGATCTGTACCGGTGCGTCCGCTTACGCCATGCTCTGTGTTCATGATCGGCAACCGGAACACCACGGCCGTCCCCCGTGCCCCGCGGAGCCCACGGGGCACGTCCGCGCCCATGACGTACGCCCTGATCGCCGTGTGCTGCCTGATCTTCGTCGTCGGGCCCGCCTCCGGTTTCAACCCGTCCTACGGCACCGGGGAGGCCCTGGCGGCGGCGCAGCGGGCGTACTTCCGGCGCTGGGGGGTGGTTCCCGCCGATCTGTTCGACGGTCCGGCGCGGGAGGTGCTCACCCCGGCCACGGCGCTGTTCATCCACGGCAGCTGGGTGCACCTGCTCGGCAACATGCTCTTCCTCTTCGTCTTCGGGGCGATGACCGAGGAACGGATGGGCCGCGTGGAGTTCACCCTCTTCTACCTCGGCTGCGGCTATCTCGCCCTGCTCGGCTACGCGGCCGCCAACGCCACCTCCCAGCAGTCGCTGGTCGGCGCGTCCGGGGCGATCTCGGCGGTCCTCGGAGCGTTCCTGTACCTGTTCCCCAGCGCCCGCGTGACCAGTCTCCTGCCCTTCCTCTTCTTCCTGCCGCTGCGGTTCCCGGCGTGGGTCGTGCTGCCGTTCTGGACCGCGTTGCAGTGGGTGGCCCTGGACCAGGCGCCCTCGGGCCCTGGCGTGGCCTACCTCGCCCACCTGGTCGGCTTCGGACTCGGATTCGGCTACGCGTGGGTGAGATATGGCCGTACGACTAGAGTGAGGACCGCACCGGCTCCGGCACCCGAGGGAGAGAACCAGCCGTGATCACCGCGATCGTCCTCATCAAGACCAGCGTGGACCGGATCCCCGAGATCGCGGAACAGATCGCCGCGCTGGAGAGCGTCAGCGAGGTCTTCTCCGTCACCGGCACGTACGACCTGATCGCCATGGTCCGGGTGCAGCAGCACGAGGACCTGGCCGAGGTCATCCCCGGCCGGATCAGCAAGATCCGGGGCGTGGAGGCCACCGACACGCACGTCGCGTTCCGTACCTACTCGCAGCACGACCTGGAAGCGGCCTTCGCCATCGGCCTGGACAGCTAGCCGGCGCGGGCCACCGGCAGCCGCCCGCCGCGGCCCCGGCTAGTCCCGCAGGGCGAGGACGGTGACGCCGTCGGCGGTCGCGACGTAGATCCGGCCGTCCCGGACGACCGGGCTCTGGGTGCCGACGGACGCGCCGCCCTCGACGCGTCTGCGCCAGGTCCGCCGGCCCGCGCGGTCCACGCCGAAGAGCGTCGAGCCCTGGCGGACGTAGAGCGTGCCGCCCGCGACCGTGGGATCGCTGTACTGGGTGCCCTCGCCGGTGAGCAGGAAGACCCACGCCTTCGATCCGTCGGCGGGGTGCAGGGCGAACAGCTCGAAGGCGCTCGCGGTGACCGCCAGGCCGCCGAGGGCCACGCTCGTGAAATAGCGGCTCGCGCCCGGCAGCTCGTGGCCCGACCGGTGCCACAGCGCCTTTCCCGTCCGGTCGATGCCGTGCAGCATCTGCTCGCCGCCCGACCCGGCCACCAGGACGTCCCCGACCAGCGTCGGCCGGCCGGTGTCGCTGCCGGCGGCGGTCGTCCACAGCCGCCGGCCGGTCTTCGCGTCGAGGGCCAGCAGCCGGTCCCCGAACGTCCCGGTGTACACGACCCCGCCCGCCGCCATGGGCTCGCTGGTGGGCGCGGCACCGGTGGACACGGACCAGGCCACCGTTCCGTCGGCGGCGTACGCGCGGACCCCGCCCGCGTCGGTCGGGCCGTAGGAGACCAGCACCAGGCCGCCCGCGGCGACCGGGACCTGGCTGGTCCCGGTGACCGGCCTGGTCCAGCGCGGCCGGCCGCCCCGGTCGAGCGCGCAGAGCCGGGTGGCGCCCTCCCGGTCGTCGTACAGCAGGCAGTACACGCCGTCGGCGGTGGCCAGCGGGGACATCACCGGGCCGCCCAGCGGGGTGGTCCGCACGGGGCGGCCGTTCAGGTCGAGCACGTGCAGCGAGCCGTCCGCCCCGCCGACGTACACCAGCCGCCCGTCGGGGGACAGCGCCGCGCACGGGCCGCGCTGCCCGCCGAGCCCCTGGACCTGGCACTGCCAGCCCACCTCGGCCGTCCCGGGCGGGACCGTGCCCTCCTCGTCCCGGACCGTCTGCGGACCGGTGCTCTTCGAGGAGCGCCGCAGCCACAGCCAGCCGCCGGCGCCCCCGGCCGCCACGGCCGCGGCGCCGGCCGCGGCGCCCGCCAGCAGACGCCGCCGGGAGGGCGCGGCGGTCTCCGGCGGGACCGTGGGGGCGTCCGAGACGGTCACCGGCGCCATGTACTCGACCCGGCTGTCCCGCTCCCCCGAGCCGTGCTCCGGCATCCACCGCGCACCGCTGTCCGCGGTGCCGGGTTCCGTCGGCGGCCCGCCCGCGTACCACCCGGCCCGCAGCCCCTCGCGCAGGCTGTCCGCCGTGTGCCCGGCGGCCGCGACCACGTCGGCGGGGGCCGGACGGGCCGCCGGGTCGTCGCGCAGGCACGACTCCACGAGCGGCAGGTGGTCCTCGGGCACGGCGGACAGGTCGACGTCCCCGGTGAGGATCCGCAGCAGGACGACCGAGTCCTGCCCCTCCCCGAACGGCTCCCGGCCGCCGGCGGCGTACGCGAGGACCGCGCCCAGCGAGAAGACGTCACTGGCGGGGCCCACGTGGGCGCCGTTGCGGATCTGCTCGGGCGACACATAGCCGACCGAGCCCACGATCACCCCGGTCCGGGTCAGCGCCGTCCCCTCCAGGGCCCGGACGATCCCGAAGTCGATGACCCGCGGGCCGTCCGGCGCCAGCAGGATGTTGGAGGGCTTGAGGTCCCGGTGCACCAGCCCCTTGGCGTGGATCGCGGCCAGCGCCTCGGCGAGGGCCGCCGCGAGCAGCCGTACCGCGTCCGCGGGCAGCGGGCCGCCGTCGAGGACCGCGTCCCGCAGGTTCGGCCCGTCCACGTACTCGGTGGCCATCCACGGCCGTACGGCCTCGGTGTCGGCGTCCACCACCCGCGCGGTGTACGTGCCCGCACCGCCGACGGTCCCCGCAGCCCGCACCTCGTGCCGGAACCGGGCCCGGAAGGTGCGGTCCTCGGCGTGTTCGGCGCGCACCACCTTCACCGCGAGCCGCAGACCGCCGCGGGCCTCGGCGAGGTACACCTCGCCCATCCCGCCGGATCCGAGTCTGCCCCGGACCTCGTAGGGCCCGACGGTCCGGGGATCCGTGTCCCGCAGCTCCAGCACCCCGCGCTCCCCCTGCCCTCCGTACGGACGCCGAGAGGAGCGTATACGGGCGGCCGGACGTCAGTGCGTCACACGGCCGGTACGCAACGGCCGTCTTCCGTACGGTAGTTCCACTTCGCCCCGTTGCCGACCAGTTCCCGCACGGCGCTCACGAACCGGGTCACGTGCTCGTCCGGGGTGCCCGCGCCGAAGCTCACCCGGATCGCGTTCAGCGACTTCTCGCCCGGTGCGGCCTCCGGCGCGCCGCACTCGCCCTGGCTCTGCGGGTCGGAGCCGAGCAGGGTCCTGACCAGCGGGTGGGCACAGAAGAGGCCGTCGCGGACGCCGATGCCGTACTCGGCGGAGAGGGCCGCGGCGAAGTGGGAGCTGTTCCAGCCCTCGACCACGAAGGAGATCACGCCGACGCGCGGGGCGTCGTCGCCGAACAGGGAGAGGACCCTGACCTCGGGGACCTCGGCGAGACCCGCGCGGACCTCGGCGATCAGGTGCTCCTCACGGGCGACCAGGGTGTCCCAGCCCGCCTCGGTCAGCGCCTTGCAGGCGGAGGCGATGGAGTAGGCGCCGATCACGTTGGGCGACCCGGCCTCGTGCCGTGCGGCGCTCTCGTGCCACTCCACGGCCACTCCCCCGTCCTCGCGCCGGGTGACCTTGCGGCTGGCGCCGCCGCCCGCGAGGTACGGCTCGGCGGCCCGGAGCCAGTCGGCGCGGCCGGCGAGGACGCCGGAGCCGAAGGGGGCGTACAGCTTGTGGCCGGAGAAGGCGACCCAGTCGACGTCGAGGTCGCGGACCGAGACCGGGTGGTGCGGGGCCAGCTGGGCGGCGTCCAGGACGATCCGGGCGCCGTGCGCGTGGGCGGCGGCGGCCAGCTCCCGCACCGGCCACAGCTCGCCGGTGACGTTCGAGGCGCCGGTGACGCAGACCAGGGCCGGGCCGTACGGGTCGCGGTCGGCGAGGGCCCGCTCCAGGGTGGCCACGGCCTGCTGCGGGGTGCGGGGGGCGTCGAGGTAGCTGACCCGGGCGTCCTGCCAGGGCAGCAGGGAGGCGTGGTGCTCGGTCTCGAAGACGAACACCTGGCAGTCGGCGGGGAGAGCGCGGGCCAGGAGGTTCAGGGAGTCCGTGGTCGAGCGGGTGAAGACCAGCTGGTCGTCGGGGCGGCAGTCGAGGAACTCGGCGACGGTCTTCCGGGCGTTCTCGAAGAGGTCCGTGGACAGCTGGGAGAGGTAGCCGGCGCCGCGGTGGACGCTGCCGTAGTACGGGGCGTACGCGGCCACGTCGTCCCAGACCCGCTGGAGCGCGGGGGCGCTGGCCGCGTAGTCGAGGGCCGCGTAGGTGACCTCGCCGCCGGTGACGAGCGGGACGGTGACATCCCGCCCCAGAACGGGCAGGGGGGCACAAACCGACTGGGCGGCGGCAGCGGTGGAGACAGACATGGGTGAACTCCCGTGAACGCAGGTGAAATCCGCCGTGCGAGCGGACGCGCTCGAGCAACGGCAGGGGAAAAGGGGATGCGGAGGCGGGGCTCTGCGGCCCTATCGCATTCGCTTGCTCACGGAAGACTCCTCGACGACCAGGACCCCCTGGATCACGAGGGGTCCGCGCTTGCCGCAGACCTCGCTGCCTACGGCCTGGTCTTCACCCGGGGCACCCCGCCACGGACGGAGGGTTGCCGGACAGTCGGCCGGGGCCTCATGACTGTCACTCATGACCTGGAAAGAAACGTAGGTGAGATGATCGCCGCCGCGCAACTCGTGTCCGGATGACGGGACGCGTGCGAGGCCGGTACGGCACCGCCGAAAAGGCAGTGTCTGCCTGCGCGCCGTCGCGGCGGGAGGAAAGAGCGCTGACGCTCGGGATTCCTCTCCGTATGACGGGACACGTGTGAGGCCGGTACGGCACCGCCGAGAGGCAGTGCCGGGTTGCGCGGCGTCGCGGCGGGAGGAGACGCAGGCCGGTCGTTGACGCCATGAGCATCGTCGCCGGTCCTCCTCTCGCCGCCGTAACGGCGTTCAGCCACGACGGCGGGGCCCGGCGGTGCCGGACCGCGCCTCCGCCCCGTCGGCCGTGCCTCCTACTTGTTCGTGGCGGCTGCCCAGCGCTCGAGCACCCGCTTCGCGGCGCCGGAGTCGATCGACTCCGCCGCTCGCTCCATGCCGGCCCGCAGTTGTTCGGCCAGGGTCCCGGCGCCCGGGTCCAGGGCCACCAGGGCCGCCGCCGAGTTGAGCAGCACCGCGTCCCGTACCGGGCCCGTCTCGCCGTCCAGGAGCCGGCGGGCGACCTCCGCGTTGTACGACGGGTCGCCGCCCCGCAGGGCCTCCACCGGGACCAGGTCGATGCCGACGTCCCGCGGGTCGAAGGTGTCCTCCGTGACCTTGCCGTCGCGGACGGTCCAGACCCGGGACGTGGCCGTCGTCGTCAGTTCGTCGAGGCCGTCGTCACCGCGGAAGACCAGGGAGGAGTTCCCGCGCTCCGCGAAGACGCCCGCGACGACGGGGGCCATGCGGGGGTCCGCGACGCCGACGGCCTGGGCGCGGACCCTGGCCGGGTTGGTCAGCGGGCCGAGGATGTTGAACACCGTGCGGATGCCCAGCTGACCGCGGGCGGCGCCCGCGTACCGCAGCGCCGGGTGGAACTTGACGGCGAAGCAGAAGGTGATGCCCGCCTCCTCGGCGACCTCGGCGACCCGCTGCGGGGTCAGGTCGAGGTTGACGCCGAGCTTCTCCAGGACGTCCGAGGCCCCGGAGGCGGAGGACGCCGCCCGGTTGCCGTGCTTGACGACCTTCGCGCCCGTGCCCGCCACCACCAGGGCGGACATCGTGGAGATGTTCACCGTCTTGGCGCCGTCACCGCCGGTCCCGACGATGTCGACCGTGCGGCCCGGCACCTCGATGACGTTGGCGTGCTCGTACATCGTGCGGACGAGCCCGTTGATCTCGTCGACCGTCTCGCCCTTGGCCCGCAGGGCGACCACGAAGCCGGCGATCTGCGCGTCGGTGGCCTGGCCACGCATGATCTGGTCCATCGCCCAGGCCGTGGCGTCGGCGCTCTGGTCCTGTCCGTACAGCAGCGCGTTCAGCACCCCGGGCCAGGAACGGCCCGCCGCGGTGTCGCCTCCAGCGGGGGTCACAGCGCTCATAAGGCCGCTCCTGAGTGTCGTACCGGTGGAAAAACCCGTTTCAGTGCTCACCCTATCCAGCCCGCGGCACGGCGAAGGGCCCCCGTCCGTACACCGGACGGGGGCCCTTCGACCGTGGCGTGGCGACGCCGTCGATCAGTGGTGGCCGTGGCCGCTCGTGATCTCCTTGTACTCCTCGACGGTCGGCTTCGGGATCTGGTTGTCCTCGCCGTAGTAGGCGTTGCTCAGCTTGGCGCGGAGCTTCTCGGACCCCTTGATCTTGCGCTCGACGCCGTTCTCGTCGACCGCCGGGCCGACCTGGGCCGGCTCGTACTGGTGGTGGGCCGTGAGGGTGTGCAGCTGCTCCTGCGAGAGCGGCTCGTGGACCTCGATGAACTCACCGTGCGGGAGCCGCTTGATGATGCCGGTCTCGCGGCCGTGCAGCACCTTCTCCTTGTCCCGGCGCTGGAGGCCGAGGCAGATCCGCTTGGTGACGATGAACGCGATCACCGGTCCGGCGAAGAAGAAGATCCGGACGAACCAGGTGACGTCGTTGATCGACAGGTGGAAGTGGGTGGCGATCAGGTCGTTGCCACCACCGATCAGGCCGACCATGTAGACGGTCACCCAGGCGACACCGAAACCGGTGCGGGTCGGGGCGTTGCGCGGGCGGTCCAGGATGTGGTGCTCGCTCTTGTCGCCGGTGACCCAGGACTCGATGAACGGGTAGACCGCGATCGCCGCGAGGACCACACCGAACAGGACCAGCGGGATGAAGACGCCCAGGACCAGGGTGTGGCCCCAGAAGTTGATCTCCCAGCCCGGCATGTAGCGGATCAGACCCTCGGCGAAGCCCATGTACCAGTCGGGCTGGGCGCCGGTGGACACCTGGTCCGGACGGTAGGGGCCCATGGCCCAGATCGGGTTGATCTGAGTGGTCGCCGCGATGGCCGCGATGACACCGAAGACCAGGAAGAAGAAGCCTCCGGCCTTGGCCATGTAGACCGGCAGCAGCGGCATGCCGACGACGTTGTTGTTGGTCTTTCCGGGACCCGCGAACTGCGTGTGCTTGTGGTAGAAGACCAGGATCAGGTGGCCCACCATCAGCCCGAGCATGATGCCCGGCAGCAGCAGGATGTGGATCGAGTAGAACCGGGCGACGAAGTCGTGGCCGGGGAACTCGCCGCCGAAGAGGAAGAACGAGATGTACGAGCCGACGATCGGCATCGACAGGATCGCGCCCTCGGTGAAGCGGACACCGGTGCCGGAGAGCAGGTCGTCGGGGAGCGAGTAACCGGTGAAGCCGGTGAACATGCCGAGGACGAACAGCAGGAAGCCGAACAGCCAGTTGATCTCACGCGGCTTGCGGAACGCGCCGGTGAAGAACACGCGCATCATGTGCACGAACATGCCGGCGAGGAAGATCAGCGCGGCCCAGTGGTGGATCTGCCGGATGAGCAGGCCACCGCGCACGTCGAAGGAGATGTGCAGGGTCGAGTTGAACGCCTCGGACATCAGCTGGCCCTGGAGCGGGACGTAGCTGCCGTGGTACTCCACCTCGTTCATCGACGGGTGGAAGAACAGCGTCAGGTACACACCCGTCAGGATGATGATGATGAAGCTGTACATGCACACTTCGCCCAACATGAACGACCAGTGGTCGGGGAAGATCTTGCGCATGTTGGACTTGGCGAGGGAGTAGATCCCGAGCCGTCCGTCGGCCCAGTCGGCGACACGCTCGCCGGCCGGTGCCTTCCCGCGTGCGCGGGACTCTGAGGTTTCTGAAGTGCTCATCCGCGCTCCCAGAATGCAGGACCGACGGGCTCCTCGAAGTCGCCGAGCGCCTGGAGGTAGCCCTCCTCGCTCACACCGATGCGCAGCTGCGGCAGGGCGTGACCGGCCGGGCCGAAGATCACTCGGGCACCGTCGGAGAGGTCGAAGGTGGACTGGTGGCACGGGCAGAGCACGTGGTGGGTCTGCTGCTCGTACAGCGAGATCGGGCAACCGACGTGGGTGCAGATCTTCGAGTAGGCGACGATGCCCTCGTGCGACCACTCGAGCTCGCGCTTGTCCTTGATGTTGTCCGGCTGGAGCCGGATGATCATCAGGGCCGCCTTCGCCATCACGTTCTGGAAGTCCTCCTGGTCTTCCTCGACGCCCTCGGGCTTGGCGAAGGTCAGCGAACCGACGGCGACGTCGGAGGGACGCAGCGGCTCGTTGGTGTTCATGTTGACGAGCAGCTTGCCCTTCGACCACGCCGTGTGGCGCAGCGAGGTGCCCGGCAGCGGTCCGAGGTCGCGCAGCAGCACGACACCGGAGAGCGGGACCAGGGTCAGCGCGCCGAACATCGTGTTGCGGATCAGCTTGCGCCGGCCGATCGCCGACTCCTTGGCGCCCTGCTTGAAGTCGGCCAGGACCTTGGCCTTGACCTCGGGCTCGGCCGAGATGGCGTGTCGCTCGTCGGCGACCTCCACGTCGGACATCAGGGTGCGGGCCCAGTGGACCGCGCCCGCGCCGATGCAGAACAGCGCCGTACCGAGGGTCATGCCCAGCGCGAAGTTCAGCGCGCTGATGTGACCGAGCGGGAAGACGAAGATCGACTTGTCGTGCGGGATCGTCACGTACGACGCGATGAAGCCGACAGTGGCCAGCATCGAGATCGTGAACAGCAGGGCGACGACGCGCTCGGACCGCTTGGCGGCCCGCTCGTCGATGTCCTGGATCCGGTGCTCGTGGGGCGGCAGACCGGGGTCCGTGAACGGGTCCCTCTCGTCCGCCACGTCCACGGCGCCGTGCGCGTGGCCCTGCTCAGCGGGCAGGTTCTCTTCTGGAATGTCTTGGCTACTCATGACTTCTTGGCCTTTGCGGTCCGAGCGGCGACCCAGACGGCGACCGCGATCAGGGCACCGAGACCGAAGATCCACGCGAACAGGCCCTCACTGACCGGCCCGAGGCCGCCCAGGTCGAGACCGCCGGGGTTCTCCGTGTTGGGGCTGTTGACCGCGTCGATGTACGCGATGATGTCCTTCTTGTTCTTCTCCGTCAGCGTGGTGTCGGGGAAGGACGGCATGTTCTGCGGGCCCGTCTGCATGGCCTCGTAGATGTGCTTCGGGGCTACGCCCTCGAGGTTCGGGGCGAACTTGCCCTTCGTCAGCGCGCCACCGGCGCCCACGAAGTTGTGGCACTGCGCGCAGTTCGTGCGGAAGAGCTCACCACCCTTGGCGATGTCGGCACCGTCCGCGCCGTACTGCTCCGAGGTGGGGACCTCGGGGCCGGCGCCGAGCGAGGCGATGTACGCCGCGAGCTGGTCGATCTGCGCCTGGGTGTAGATGTTCTTCTTCTTGACGACCTGCGGGCCCTGCGAGGTGGCGGCCGGCATGCGGCCGGTGCCGACCTGGAAGTCGACGGCCGCGGCGCCCACGCCCACCAGGCTGGGGCCGTCGGACGAGCCCTGACCCTTGGTGCCGTGGCAGCTGGCGCAGCCGACCGAGTAGAGCTTCTGGCCCTCCTCGATCGTCAGGGACTGGGAGGTCTCATCGGCCTGAGCCTTGCCCGCGGGTGCGAGAAAGGCGTAGGCCCCCCCGGTGCCCACCAGCGCGAGGAGTAGGACGACGACCGCCGCCAGCGGATGGCGTCGTCGTGCGGAGAGCTTTTTCACGGATTACCCCGGTGTCAGGATCTTCTGCGTCGATGCTTCTGGAATGTGCGCTTCTACGGCGCGTGGAGCCGGCCCCGGCTACTTGATCAGGTAGATCGTGGCGAAGAGGCCGATCCAGACGACATCGACGAAGTGCCAGTAGTAGGACACGACGATGGCCGCGGTCGCCTGCTCGTGCGTGAACCTCTTCGCCGCGTAGGTGCGCCCCAGGACGAACAGGAAGGCGATGAGGCCGCCCGTCACGTGCATGCCGTGGAAGCCGGTGGTCAGGTAGAACACCGAACCGTACGGGTCGGAGGAGAGCGAGATGCCGTCCTCCTTCACCAGGTTCGTGTACTCGTAGATCTGACCGCCGATGAAGATCGCACCCATGACGAAGGTGAGGATGAACCAGCCCCGGAGCTTCTTCACGTCCCCGCGCTCGGCGGCGAAGACGCCGAGCTGGCAGGTGAGGGAGGAGAGCACCAGGATCGTGGTGTTGGTCGCCGAGAAGGGGATGTCGAGATGACTCGCCATCTCCTTCCAGTGCGCCTCGCCGGTCACCGATCGCAGGGTGAAGTACATCGCGAAGAGGGCCGCGAAGAACATCAGCTCGGAACTCAGCCAAATGATGGTTCCGACGCTGGTGAGGTTCGGCCGGTTGACCGACGGGTGCGCGTGCCCGGTATCTACTGTCGTTGCTGTCGCCACGACCGACATTATGTCGGTCGCTTATCTCGCGCTCACTCCGGGGGGTGCCGTTCGGAGTGTCCGCCCGGTGTGTACTGCCCGGATGGCCCATCGAAGCGGTGTTCCAACAGGTGTTGACGAGGTGTTCATGGGAGTAGCATCCGGCGCATCGGTCCTGTCCGTACGACGCTGACGTCTCGGAGGAACAATGCAGCCGACCGCCACGGTGCTGGTCTACAGCGACGACTCCAACACCCGCGAGCAGGTACGGCTGGCCGCCGGCCGGCGCCCGGCTCCCGATGTACCCCTCGTCGAGTTCCTGGAGTGCGCGACACCCCAGGCGGTGATCGCCGAGCTGGACAAGGGCGGGATCGACGTGTGCGTCCTGGACGGCGAGGCCGTGCCCATGGGGGGCATGGGGGTGTGCCGGCAGATCAAGGACGAGATCTTCAACTGCCCGCCGGTGCTGCTGCTCATCGGGCGGCCGCAGGACGCGTGGCTCGCCACGTGGAGCCGTGCGGACGCGGCCGTGACGCTGCCGGTGGACCCGGTGGAGTTCGCGGGTGCGCTGGCCTCCTTGTTGCGGAAGAAGAGGCTGCTGAGCGCCTAGTGGGGTGGGGCGCGGGCTGAGTGCGCGAGTGCCGGTCGTGTGCGGCCGGTCGCGCGGTTCCCCGCGCCCCGTGCGAGGCGCTTGCCACCGGGGGTGGTTCACAGTGCCGCTGGCTGGACCCTCGCCGCGTCGGCCGGTGGGGTGTCCGGGGTGCCGTTGACGAGGGCGCTGCCCTTGCGCCAGTCCTTCCAGGCGATGTTCCAGTCGCCGAAGCCGTTGCCGAAGTGCTCCATCTCCTCGCCGTTGGAGTTGACGACCCTCACCAGGTCTCCCGGGTGGAAGGTGTCGAAGAACCACTCCGCGTTCGAGGTGTTCATGCCGGTGCAGCCGTGGCTGACGTTCGCGTATCCCTGGGAGCCCACCGACCAGGGCGCCGCGTGCACGTACTCGCCCGACCAGGTGACCCTGGTGGCGTAGTAGACCGGGAGGTCGTACGAGTCGGAGGTGCCCTCGGCGATGCCGACCGTGGTGCCGCGCATGCGTACGAAGTACTGCTTCTCCAGGACGACCTTGACGCCGTTGCGGGTCTCGTAGCCGGGCTTGCCGGTGGTGATGGGGATCCGGTCGATCACCTTGTCGTTCTTGTACACCGTCATCTCGTGACTGCCGGCGTCCGTGAGGGCGAGGAGCTTGTCACCGGTGGTGAGTTTCAGGGGTGCGGCCGCGCCGCCCCAGAGACGGTCGCTGATCCGGACGCCGTCCAGGTTGCTGTGCACCTGGATGGTGGCATGGGTGGGCCAGTAGTCCTTGGGCCGGTAGTGGAGTTCCTTGTCGCTCACCCAGTACCAGGAGCCCTGCACGGCGGGCACGGAGTCGACCCGCAGGGCCCTCTCGACGACGGCGCGTTGTGCCTTGTCCTTGACCGGGTGGTCGAGTTGGGCGGTGACGGGCTGTCCCACGCCGTACTCGCCGGACTTGGGGCCGAAGGTGACCTTCAGTCGCTGCTTGGTGGTGGGCAGGCTGGTGTCGAAGGTGAGGACCTGGCGGCCGGGTGCGCCGTCCTCGTCCTCGGTGCTGACCTGGACCGTGTAGTGGGCGTTGGCGGCCAGCGGGGAGGTGCTGTGCCATCGACTGCCGTCGGCGTCGAGTTCGCCCGCCACATGGCGACCGGTGGCGTCCACGGCGGTGACGTCCGTGATCCGGTCGTCGTCGCTCTTGGCGACGACCTCCAGGGGCTTGTCCGGGTCGGCCCGCTTCCCCTTGTCCGTGGGGGCGTTGAAGGAGATCTGGTCCGCCGCGTCGTACGGCTTGGACGACAGCGGGTCGCCGTCCGAGCTACAGGCGGCGACGCCCGCACCGAGGGCGGTCACCAGCAGGGTGCAGCTGACGACGGTACGGACGCACGGAGAGTGACTCATATTGTCACGCTATGAGATGTTCTCGGGACCGGCGCGGCAGGTAGTCCGGACGGGGGACGGGCGCTGCGCCGAAGGCGGGAGCCCGTGACGCGCGGGAGCCCGGACCCTCCTGGCGGAGGATCCGGGCTCCCGGTGCGCTGGGCGCGTGCCTACTGGGTGCGGTTCTCACCGCGGTAGTACTCGAACACCCAGCCGAAGAGACCGATCATGATGATGGGCGCCGAGAAGTACAGCAGCCACCAGCCGACGGCGACACCGAGGAAGGCCAGTGCGCCACCGACACCGAGGGCGAGGGGCTGCCAGCTGTGCGGGCTGAAGAAGCCCACCTCGCCGGCCTCGTCCGCGACGTCGGCCTCCTTGTTGTCCTGGGCACCGGCGTCCACCCGCGAGGCCGTGAAGCCGAGGTAGAAGCCGATCATGATGCACAGGCCGAAGGCCATGAAGAGCGCCGTGGTACCGGCCGCCTCCTTCGACCACACGCCATAGACGATCGCCATGGCGAGGACGAAGACGCTCAGCCACACGAACATGCGGCCCTGGATCTTCACTTGCCGGCCTCCTTGCTGCCCGTGACAGCGGCGGCGGCGTGGCCGTGCTCCAGCTGCTCCAGGGCGGCGATCTCAGGGTGGTGCAGGTCGAACGCCGGGGATTCGCTGCGGATCCGCGGCAGGGTGAGGAAGTTGTGCCGCGGGGGCGGGCAGGAGGTCGCCCACTCCAGCGAACGGCCGTAACCCCACGGGTCGTCGACCTCGACCTTCTTGCCGTACTTGGCCGTCTTCCACACGTTGTAGAGGAACGGCAGGATCGACAGGCCGAGCAGGAAGGAGCTGATCGACGAGATGGTGTTCAGCGTGGTGAAGCCGTCGGCCGCCAGGTAGTCGGCATAACGACGCGGCATGCCCTCGGCGCCCAGCCAGTGCTGCACCAGGAAGGTGCCGTGGAAGCCGACGAACAGCGTCCAGAAGGTGATCTTGCCGAGCCGCTCGTCGAGCATCTTGCCCGTCATCTTCGGCCACCAGAAGTGGAAGCCGGAGAACATCGCGAAGACGACCGTACCGAAGACCACGTAGTGGAAGTGCGCCACCACGAAGTACGAGTCGGAGACGTGGAAGTCCATCGGGGGCGAGGCCAGGATGACACCGGTCAGACCACCGAAGGTGAAGGTGATCAGGAAGCCGGTGGCCCAGAGCATCGGTGTCTCGAAGGACAGCGAGCCCTTCCACATGGTGCCGATCCAGTTGAAGAACTTCACACCGGTCGGTACCGCGATCAGGAAGGTCATGAAGGAGAAGAACGGCAGCAGCACACCGCCGGTGACGTACATGTGGTGGGCCCACACCGTCACGGACAGACCGGCGATCGAGATGGTGGCCGCGACCAGACCCATGTAGCCGAACATCGGCTTGCGGGAGAAGACCGGGATGACCTCGGAGATGATGCCGAAGAACGGCAGCGCGATGATGTACACCTCTGGGTGGCCGAAGAACCAGAAGAGGTGTTGCCAGAGCAGCGCTCCGCCGTTCGCCGCGTCGAAGACGTGTGCCCCGAATTTCCGATCCGCCTCCAGCGCGAACAGCGCGGCGGCGAGAACGGGGAAGGCGAGCAGGACCAGGACGGCGGTCAGCAGCACGTTCCACACGAAGATCGGCATGCGGAACATGGTCATGCCCGGCGCACGCATGCAGATGATCGTGGTGATGAAGTTGACCGCGCCGAGGATGGTGCCGAAGCCGGAGAAGGCCAGACCCATGATCCACATGTCGGCGCCGAGACCCGGCGAGCGGACCGCGTCCGACAGCGGGGAGTAGGCGAACCAGCCGAAGTCGGCCGCACCCTGCGGGGTGAGGAAGCCGCCGACGGCGATGGTCGAGCCGAACAGGTAGAGCCAGTAGGCGAACATGTTCAGCCGCGGGAAGGCGACGTCCGGCGCGCCGATCTGGAGCGGCATGATCCAGTTCGTGAAGCCGGCGAACAGCGGCGTCGCGAACATCAGCAGCATGATCGTGCCGTGCATCGTGAACGCCTGGTTGAACTGCTCGTTCGACATGATCTGTAGACCGGGGCGAGCGAGCTCGGCGCGCATGAGCAGCGCCATCACTCCACCGATCAGGAAGAACGCGAACGACGTGACCAGATACAGCGTTCCGATGGTCTTGTGGTCGGTGGTGGTGAGCCACTTGATGACCACGTTGCCGGGCTGCTTGCGCCTGACCGGCAGCTCATCTGCGTAAGAGCCTTCAGCTGCCGCGGCACCCTGGGGTTCGTTGAGGATGCTCACAGGTTGTTCGTCTCCCGGTTCTTCTCGTGGCTCGTCTGCGCGATGCCGGCGGGAATGTAACCGGTCTGCCCCTTCTTCGCGAGGTCCTTGAGGTGCTGCTGGTAGCGCTCGGGAGAGACGACCTTCACGTTGAACAGCATCCGGGAGTGGTCGACGCCGCAGAGCTCGGCGCACTTACCGAGGAAGGTGCCCTCCTGGTTCGGGGTCACCTGGAACGCGTTGGTGTGCCCCGGGATGACGTCCATCTTCATCAGGAACGGCACCACCCAGAAGGAGTGGATGACGTCACGCGAGGTGAGGACGAAGCGGACGGTCTCGCCCTTGGGGAGCCAGAGCGTCGGGCCGGGGTTGCCGGTCTGCGGGTTCTTCGTGCCCGGCGTACCGACGTCGTAGACACCGCCGGCGTTGGCCGGGAAGGCGTCCTTGAACCGGTTCGGGATCGCGCTCAGGTTCGCGTCGGTCTTCGCGTCGCCGGAGACACCGTCGACGGGCGTGATGTAGTTGAAGCCCCAGCTCCACTGGAAGCCGACCACGTTGACCGTGACGTCGGGCTTCTTGTCGGTGAGGCTGAGGAGCTTCGTCTCGTCCCGCGCGGTGAAGTAGAACAGCACCGAGACGATGATGAGCGGGACCACCGTGTACAGCGCCTCGATCGGCATGTTGTACCGGGTCTGCGCCGGGACCTCGATCTTGGTGCGGCTGCGCCGGTGGAAGATGGCGCTCCAGATGATCAGACCCCACACCAGCACGCCGACGGCGAGCGCGGCGGCCCAGGAGCCCTGCCACAGGGAGAGGATCCGCGGAGCCTCTTCCGTGGTCGGGGTGGGCATACCAAGGCGGGGGAAGTCCTTGTATGTGCAACCGGTGGCGGTCGCAAGGACCAGGCCCGCGGTCATTGCCTGCAGCAGCTTCCGCCGCATCGGGCGCCGCGGCGAGCGGTCGGAGCCGTTGGGACTCACGTAGCGCCTTCCCGAGAGTCTCGCCCGGCGGTTCGGCTGCGGCCTTCTCGCTGGTCGGTCGCCGCCCTGCGTCGGGCAGGGGTTTGGATGTTTATGCGGACCAAACCCTAGCCGACGCGATTCGGGGGGTCGCGGGGAGGGGGGCATACGCGCCGCGGGTCACTCCTTAAGGGTGGGATTGGGCGCCTAATAGCTCGGGTTGATGCGGTTTCGTGGGCGAGGTGCGGATGCTCCGAGGCTGGTCGCGCAGTTCCTCGCGCCCCTCGGGGGTCGCTCTCGACGGACGTTTTAACGTTGTCCTGTGTCCTACTTCGACGCCGCGTCCGCCGCCCCCCTCCATCCCGTCGCCCGTCAGGCGCTGTTGGCCGCCCTGGACGACGGGTGGGCCGATCCGTCCCGTCTCTACCGTGAGGGGCGGAAGGCGCGGATGCTGCTGGACGCCGCGCGGGAGGCGGCCGCCGAGGCCGTGGGCTGTCGGGCGGACGAGCTGACTTTCACCTCTTCCGGTACGCGCGCCGTCCACACGGGCGTCGCCGGGGCGTTGGCCGGGCGGCGCCGGACCGGACGTCACCTGATCGTGTCAGCCGTCGAACACTCCTCTGTACTCCATTCGGCCGAACTGCTCGAGGCGGAGGGCGGGGCGGTGACCCGGGTGCCGGTGCTGCGGACGGGAGCCGTGGACGCCGGGTCCTACGAGGCCGCGCTGCGCCCCGGCACCGCGCTCGCGTGCCTCCAGTCGGCCAACCACGAGGTGGGCACCGTGCAGCCGGTCGCGGAGGTCGCCGAGGTGTGCCGGGCGGCCGGGGTGCCGTTGCTGGTGGACGCGGCGCAGTCGCTGGGGTGGGAACGGGTGGCGGGCGACTGGTCGTTGCTGACGGCGAGTGCGCACAAGTGGGGCGGCCCGTCCGGGGTCGGGCTGCTGGTGGTGCGCAAGGGCGTGCGGTTCGCCGCCCAAGGGGCCTCGGACGAGCGGGAGTCGGGGCGGGCGGCCGGGTTCGAGAACCTTCCGGCGATCGTCGCGGCGGCCGCGTCGCTGCGGGCCGTGCGGTCGGAGGCCGAGCGGGAGTCCGTCCGGCTGCGGGAGCTGACGGCGCGGATCCGGGCGCGGGTGGCGGAGTCGGTGCCGGACGTGGAGGTGGTGGGTGACGCGGAGCGGCGGCTGCCCGGGATCGTCACCTTCTCGTGTCTCTATGTCGACGGGGAGACGTTGCTGCACGAGCTGGACCGCGAGGGCTTCTCGGTGTCCTCGGGGTCGTCCTGCACGAGCAGCACGCTGACGCCGAGCCATGTGCTCAAGGCGATGGGCGTGCTGAGCGAGGGGAACGTACGGGTGTCCCTGCCGGCGGGCGCGGCCGAGGCCGATGTGGACCGCTTCCTGGAGGTGCTGCCGGGGGCGGTGGCGGGGGTACGGGAGAAGCTCGGGGCGCCGGTGCCGGTGGCTGCCGTACAGGCTGCCGTACAGGAGGACGTACTCGTCGTGGACGCCCTGGGCAAGCGGTGCCCGATCCCCGTCATCGAACTGGCGAAGGTCATCGGCACCGTGCCGGTGGGCGGCAGGGTGCGGGTCCTGTCCGACGACGAGGCGGCCCGGCTGGACATCCCGGCGTGGTGCGAGATGCGGGGCCAGCGGTACGAGGGTGAGCAAGCCGCGGAAAGAGGAACGGCCTACCTGGTACGCCGGCTCACCTGAGCGCCCCCTCGGGGGCGCGGGGACCCGCGCGGCCAGCCCCCACGCACCCGCGGCCGGACTCAGACCAGGTAGCCGCGAACCTCTTCCGCGGCCTCGTCCCCGTACGCCTTCGTGAACCGCTCCATGAAGTGCCCGCGCCGCAGCTGGTACTCCTG
The DNA here is from genome assembly GCF_001005085.2 of Streptomyces humi. Classification (GTDB taxonomy): domain Bacteria; phylum Actinomycetota; class Actinomycetes; order Streptomycetales; family Streptomycetaceae; genus Streptomyces; species Streptomyces humi. Next base: position 24,650 of record NZ_LBMU02000083.1, on the reverse strand, counting down.
CGTGCCCACGGTCTCGATGACGAGCGTCGCCAGCATGCAGCCCACCTGGGCCGCCCGCTCCAGCGTGACCCCCCACGCGAGCCCGGACAGGAACCCGGCACGGAACGCGTCACCGACGCCCGTCGGGTCGGCCTTGCGCTCCTCGTCGGGGCAGCCGACCTCGATGGCCTCCTCGCCCGCCCGCTCGATCCGCACCCCGCGCGCGCCGAGCGTGGTGACCCGGTGGCCGACCTTCCCGAGGATCTCCTCGTCGGTCCACCCGGTCTTCGTCTCGATCAGCCCCTTCTCGTACTCGTTGGAGAAGAGGTACGTCGCGCCGTCCAGCAGGGTCCGGATCTCGTCGCCGTCCATCCGGGCGATCTGCTGGGAGAAGTCGGCGGCGAACGGGATCGCGCGGGTGCGGCACTCCTCCGTGTGGCGGAGCATGCCCTCGGGGTCGTCCGCACCGATGAGGACCAGGTCCAGGCCGCCCACCCGGTCGGCGACGGTCTTCAGCTCGATCAGCCGGGCCTCGCTCATGGCGCCCGTGTAGAAGGAGCCGATCTGGTTGTGGTCGGCGTCGGTCGTGCACACGAAACGCGCGGTGTGCAGGGTCTCGGAGATACGGACGGACTCCGTGTCGACGCCGTGCCGGTCGAGCCAGGACCGGTAGTCGTCGAAGTCGAAGCCCGCGGCGCCGACCAGGACCGGCCGGGTGCCGAGCTGTCCCATGCCGAACGCGATGTTCGCGCCGACACCGCCCCGGCGCACGTCCAGGTTGTCGACCAGGAAGGACAGCGAGACCGTGTGCAACTGGTCCGCGACCAACTGGTCCGCGAAGCGGCCGGGGAAGGTCATGAGGTGGTCGGTGGCGATGGAGCCGGTGACTGCGATGCGCACGGCTGAGTCTCTCCTGAGGGGGAGGCGTATTTGACAGTTAACGCTACCGGGTCCGCCGGGGCGCCCTGAAGGTGCCAAAACTACCCGATAGTAGATCTTTCTTCGCATGCCCTGCCGTGCATACGGTGCCGTCATGACGAACCTCAAGGTCCACGCCCCCGCTCCGGCCGACCTCGAAGGCGACCTGGCGTCGCTGCGCGGGGACTGCGCCCGGATGGCCCCGCACTGGGCGGTTCCCGATCACGGCGATGCCCGGCCGGTGCCGCCGTCACTCATCCACGGGGTGACCGTGCCGAAGAAGTCCGCCAGGCTGCTGGACGCGATGTCCGAGTACGGGGACTAGGCCCTGTCGGCCTAGCCTCGCTCCGCCCGGCCTCGCTCCGCCGGGCCTCGCTCCGCCGGGCCTCGCTCCGCCGGGTTCCGTCCGGCGCGTTCACAGGGAACCGCGCGCTCCCCTCCCGCGTCCCATCGCCGTCCCCCGTGAAGGGGAGGCGGGATACGACACGGCGAGGAGCGATGCGGTGAAGAGCGAGCGACCCGAGAACGACGAGGACGCGGGCGCGGGCGACGCCGGACAGCAGCCCCCCGAGGCCGCCCAGGAGACCCCGGAGTCACCGGAGGCCGCTGGAGCCGCCGCACACCCCACGGGCGACGCCGAGGTGGAGCCCTCCGACGCCGAGGTGGAGCCCTCCGACGCTGAGGTGGACGTCGAGGGCGCTGAGGTGGAGCCCGTCAGGGACACCGATGCGAAGCCCGCCGAGGACGCTGAGGTGGCGCCCGTCAAGGACTCCGAGGTGGCGCCCGTCAAGGACGCCGATGCGCAGACCCCGGTGCCGGACGAGCCAGCGGAGCCGTCGGAGCCCGCGGAGCCTGCCGTGCCAGTCGTGCCTGTCGTGCCTGTCGTGCCTGTCGTGGCAGCCGACGTGTCTGAGGCAGCGGGCGTGTCCGAGGGAGGCGCTTCCGACCAGGTGGTCGGCGTCTCCGAGGCGGCCGGGGAGTCCGAGTCCGGGGGCGCGCGGGCCGGGCGGCGGCGGTCGTCCGGGCTTGTCGTCGTCTCCGTGGCCGCCGCCGTGCTTCTGGTCGGCGGGGGCGGTGCCTACCTCGTGTCGGGCGGCTCCGGTGCCGGTGCCGGCTCCTCCGGTGGCGCCACTCCCCCGCCGCTCGCCCTGGACGGCCACTCCTCCGGCGGCAACGGCATCGCCCCCGGCGAGCCCGACCCGTACGGCGTCACCTACCGGGCGAGCGGCACACTGCCCGGCGGCCCCGGCTCGGCCGCCGTGTACCAGCCCTCCGGCGAGGTCTCCAAGGACCGGGTGGCCGCGCTGGCGAAGGCCCTCGGCATCACCGGGGCCCCGGTCGCCGAGGGCCAGGTGTGGAAGGTCGGCACCGACCACGACGGCTCCGGCGGCAGCCTCCAGGTGAACAGGGCCGCCCCGGGCATCTGGACGTACAGCCACTACGCCCCCGGCACCGACGACTGCACGTCCACCGTGATCTGCGCGAAGGATCCGGCGGCGCCCGCCGACGCGCCGGTGGGCGAGGCCGCGGCGCGGAAGGCCGCCGCCCCGGTGCTGAAGGCGCTCGGCGAGGACGGCGCGAAGCTGGACACCAGCCAGGTCATGGGCGCGCAGCGGGTGGTGAACGCCGATCCGGTGGTCGGCGGGCTGCCCACGTACGGCTGGACGACCGGGCTGACCGTGGGCGCGCGGGGTGAGCTGGTCGGCGGCAACGGCATGCTGGCGACGCCGGTCAAGGGCGACACGTATCCGGTGCTGGGCGCCGCGCGGACGCTGGCCCTGATGAACGCGGCGCCGGGCACCGGGCACCGGATGGGCATCGGCGGCTGCACCAGTTCCGTACCGCAGAAGGACCGGCTGGAGCAGCCGTGCGGCGCGTCGACGCCGTCCGCCGCGCGGTCCGCGGCCCCGGCCGTGGTCGAGAAGGCGGTGTTCGGGCTGGCCGCGCAGTCGGTGGCCGGCCGGCAGGCGCTGGTGCCGTCCTGGCTGTTCCAGGTACGTGGCTCGGGATCGGCGGACGCCTACACGGTCAGCTATCCGGCGGTGGACCCGAAGTACCTGGCGTCCGCGTCGACGCCGGCCGCGCCGTCGGGGAGTGCCGGTGCCGCGCAGCGGGACGTGAAGGTCGACGGCTACACGGCCGACGACCGCGAACTGGTCGTGGCCTTCACGGGCGGGGTGTGCGCCGACTACAAGGTCACCGCGGACGAGGGCTCGGAGCAGGTCGTGGTGAAGGTGACGGCGACCCCCTGGCCGGACAAGGTCTGCGTGATGATCGCCAAGCAGTACCACCAGGCGGTGCGTCTCGACGCTCCGCTGGACGGCCGCAAGGTCGTCGGCACGGACGGCAGGGCGGTCCCGAAGGAGCGGGCGACGGCCCTGAACCCCCAGGTGGGCTGAGGACGCCCGAAGGCGGCGGCCCCGGGTGACCCGGGACCGCCGCCTTCGTCCGCCTGTGTGCCGGCCCAGCCTCAGCTGAAGGAGTCGCCGCAGGCGCAGGAGCCCGTCGCGTTCGGGTTGTCGATCGTGAAGCCCTGCTTCTCGATGGTGTCGACGAAGTCGATCGACGCGCCGCCCAGGTACGGGGCGCTCATGCGGTCGGTGACGACCTTGACGCCGTCGAAGTCCTTGACGACGTCACCGTCGAGGGAACGCTCGTCGAAGAAGAGCTGGTAGCGCAGGCCGGAGCAGCCACCGGGCTGGACGGCGACACGCAGGGCGAGGTCGTCGCGCCCTTCCTGGTCGAGCAGGGCCTTGACCTTGGCCGCGGCGGCGTCGCTCAGGATGATGCCGTCGGTGGCGGTGCTGGTCTCGTCCGATACGGACATCTACATCTCTCCCGGGTTGTACGGAGACTGCTTGCCGACGAGTGCAACCGGCGGGTCCGCTGATTCATTCCGGGCCGGCGTTCGCGTTCTCGCGTTTTCTCTACCTCTTCATGCTCGCACATACCCGGCACCGGGATTGATGTCACATCGACGCTATGGCCATCGTCAAAGTGACATGAAGCAGTTATGATAGATAACGTCAGAACGACGAAAAGTAGAAAGGGTGCGTGTCGTGACCACCGCCCAGACCCCGGAGCTCGACGTACAGCCGAGCCCGCTCGCCCTGCTGCTGCTCGGCCGGGAGGCCGACCCGAGGAGCGAGCGGGGTGTCGAGTGTCCCGGCGACCTGCCCTCGCCGTCCGACCCGGACCTGGTCGCGCGCGCCCGCGCGGCCAAGGAGAAGCTCGGCGACAAGGTCTTCGTGCTCGGCCACCACTACCAGCGCGACGAGGTCATCCAGTTCGCCGACGTCACGGGCGACTCCTTCAAGCTGGCCCGGGACGCGGCCGCCCGCCCGGAGGCGGAGTACATCGTGTTCTGCGGTGTGCACTTCATGGCCGAGTCCGCCGACATCCTGACCTCGGACGACCAGAAGGTGGTTCTGCCGGACCTGGCGGCGGGCTGCTCGATGGCGGACATGGCCACCGCCGAGCAGGTCGCCGAGTGCTGGGACGTGCTGACCGAGGCCGGCATAGCCGAGCAGGTCGTGCCCGTCTCGTACATGAACTCGTCCGCGGACATCAAGGCGTTCACGGGCAAGCACGGCGGCACGATCTGCACCTCGTCGAACGCCCAGCGGGCCCTGGAGTGGGCTTTCGCGCAGGGGGAGCCCTCGGCGGTCAAGGTGCTGTTCCTGCCCGACCAGCACCTGGGCCGCAACACCGCCGTCCGGGACATGGGCATGTCCCTGGAGGACTGTGTCGTCTACAACCCGCACAAGCCGAACGGCGGCCTGACCGCCGACGAGCTGCGGGCCGCCAAGATGATCCTCTGGCGCGGCCACTGCTCGGTGCACGGCCGTTTCAGCCTGGACTCCGTCAACGACGTGCGCGAGCGCATCCCGGGCGTCAACGTCCTCGTCCACCCCGAGTGCAGGCACGAGGTCGTGGCGGCGGCGGACCACGTCGGCTCGACCGAGTACATCATCAAGGCCCTGGAGGCGGCCCCGGCCGGCTCCAAGTGGGCGATCGGCACCGAGCTGAACCTGGTCCGCCGCCTCGCGAACCGTTTCGCGCCGGAGGGCAAGGAGATCGTCTTCCTCGACAAGACGGTCTGCTTCTGCTCGACCATGAACCGCATCGACCTCCCCCACCTCGTGTGGACCCTTGAGTCGCTGGCCGAGGGCAACCTGGTCAACCGGATCGAGGTCGACAAGGAGACGGAGGCGTTCGCCAAGCTGGCGTTGGAGCGGATGCTGGCGCTGCCGTAGCCGCCTTCCCGGGTGTCACCCCGAGCCGGACTTCCGCTCGGGGTGCGCCGGGTCGAGGCTGAAGAGGGTGCCGTCGGGGGTCATGACGATCACCGTGCCTCCGTGGAGGAGCGCCTCGGGATCGGACGCGTCGCCCGTCGAGGCCGTGTCGACGCGCGGGGCGGTCTCCCAGAGCAGGGTGCCCTTGCGGGTGTCCACGGCTGCCACCCGTCCGCTGGGACTGGCCAGGTACAGGGTGTGGGTGCGGGAGTCGTACGTCGGGGAACCGGAGTTCTCCACGCTGGTACGGGTGTGCCAGAGTTCCCTGCCGGTCAGCGGGGACACCGCCGCCACCTCGCCGTTCGCCCCCGTGATCCACAGGGTGTCCGAGGCGAGCGTCACCGAGCCCTGGTAGGACTTGGCGAGCTTCGTCGTCGTCCGGCCTCCGGTCGTCGGGTCCGTCAGGAGGATCCTGGTGAACGTGGAGTCCTGCAAGGACGTCGAGCCGCTCTCCTCGTCGGCCAGGACCATGGCCGGATGGCCGTCGACGACGCCGAGGAAGCCGCTCTCGAAGGGGATCTGCCGGCGCACGGCCGTCCTTCCGTCGGCGAGGTCCACCTGGAGGAGCGAGGAGTACTCGGCGTCCTGCTCGGTGGGGAAGCACTGCGCGTACAGGTCGGTCCCGGCCGGCAGGAACGTGCAGTAGGTGCGGGCCGGCAGTGTCATGGACCAGCTCGCCCGGCCCGTGCGCGGGGAGCGGGCCGTCACCGTCCGGCCGTCGCTCTCGGCGGTGAGCACCAGGTCGCCGGCCATGACCAGCTCGACGTTCTCGTCGTTGACCTTGCGGATCCACCGTTGGGCGCTGTTCGCCGCGTCGAGGGCGACGACGTAGGTCGGGTTGTTCTCGGCGCCTTCCTCGGTGATGGTCTCCCGGACGAGGACCGTGCCGTCGTGGACACCGAGGACCGAGGAGTCGTACCGGCTGGAGTCGCCGCCCGGCGGTGCGAGCGCGGCGCGCCAGACCGTCCTGCCGGTCCGGCCGTCCAGCCGTACCGGCAGGACGCCGTGGCCTCCGCAGTAGACGCTGTCGCCCTGGCTCAGGCAGTCCGACTGCCCTTCCGCCGGGGTGCCCAGCGCCTTGGCCTCGCCCTGGTCCGCCGGCTTGTACACCGTCGTCTGCCAGGGCCGCCAGCCGGCGGGCGGCGCGACCCAGCGGGAGGCCGAGGAGGAGCTCGGCGCCCGGGAGCCGTCCGGGAAACCCGGTCCGAACCGGATGTACCACAGCAGTCCGAGGACCAGCGCGCCCACCGTGCCGACCGCCGCCCAGAGCATGCGGCGGCCCCTGCCCCGGGTCCGGCGGGCCGAGCCGGTGCCGGTCGCCCGGCCGGGGCCGGCCCCCGGGCCGGGCGTCGCGCCGTCCGACGCGGTGCCGGCGTCGAGCGGCCGGGCCGACGGCAGCCGCAGGGTCATCGTCGCCGGTTCGCCGGGGTCCGGCTCCGGCAGGGCCGCCGCGAACTCCCCGGCGAGGTCGTCGAGTCGGGGCCGGTCGGCGGGGTCCTTGGCCAGACAGCGCTCCAGGACCGCGCGCAGCGGGCCGGTCACGCCGTCCAGCACGGGTTCGTTGTGGACCACCCGGTAGCCGGTGAGGTAGGGGCTGTCGGCGTCGAAGGGGCCGCGTCCGGTGACGCAGTAGACCAGCAGCGCGCCGAGCGAGAAGACGTCGGAGGCGGGGCCGACCGTCCGCGCGTCGGTGAACTGCTCCGGGGACATGAACGGCGGGGTACCGACCATCTGGCCGGTCTCGGTGAGGGTGTTGTGGTTCTCGGCCGCGCGGGAGATGCCGAAGTCGATGACGCGCGGGCCGTCCCCGGCCATCAGGACGTTGGCCGGCTTCAGGTCGCGGTGCACCATCCCGGCCCGGTGGATCTCCCGCAGCGCCTCCACCAGGCCGAGGGCCAGCGGGCGCAACTCGGTGACGCGGAGGGCGCCGTGCGCGCGGATGCGGGCGGCGAGGGACTGGCCGGGTACGTACTGGGTGGCCATCCAGGGCGCCGCCGCGTCCGGGTCGGCGTCCAGGACGGGGGCGGTGAAGGCGCCGCTGACCCGGCGGGCGGCCTCGATCTCCTGCCGGAACCGGGCGCGGAAGACGGGGTCCTCGGCGTACTGCGCGTGCACCACCTTGACAGCGACCTCACGCCCGGACCGCGACCGGCCCCGGTAGACGATGCCCATGCCGCCGGCCCCCAGCCGGTCGACCAGCCGGTAGCCGCCCAGGGACCGTGGATCGTCCTTGTGCAGCGGCATACGCCGACTCCCCTTCCCCGATTGGCGGTTCGCGGCGCCAGCATACGGAACGGCCGCGCGCGGGCCGTCGGTGCCCGAAGCCGGACGGCCGCGCGCGGGCCGTTGATGCCTGAAGCCGGACGGCCGGTTCCCGGAGGTGGGTCGGGAACCGGCCGTCATCGCCGGTGGCGTCACACGGTCGCGGGTTCCGGGTGGTCGGCCGACGGGACGGAAGCCGCGGGCGGCGGGCCCTTCTTCGCCGCGCGCTTGGCGGCGCGCCGCTCCTTGCGGAGTTCGAGCATCGCGTACAGCGTCGGCACGAGAAGGAGGGTCAGCAGGGTCGAGCTGATCAGACCGCCGATCACCACCACGGCCAGCGGCTGGGCGATGAAGCCGCCCTCACCGGTGACCCCGAGCGCCATCGGGAGCAGGGCGAAGACGGTCGCCAGGGCCGTCATGAGGATGGGCCGCAGACGGTGGCGGCCGCCCTCGATCACGGCCTCGACGACGCCGTGCCCCTGACTCCGGTACTGGTTGATGAGGTCGATCAGCACGATCGCGTTGGTCACCACGATGCCGATCAGCATCAGCATGCCGATCATCGCGGGCACACCCATCGGGGTGCCGGTGACGACCAGCAGACCGAGCGCGCCGGTCGCCGCGAACGGGATCGAGACCAGCAGGATCAGTGGCTGGACCAGCGAGCGGAACGTCGCGACCAGCAGCATGAAGACGATCGCGATCGCCGCCAGCATCGCCAGGCCCAGGTTCTTGAACGCGCTGTCCTGGTCCGAGGTGACCCCGCCGATGGAGGCCGTCGCGCCCGCCGGCAGCTTCAGCGCCTTGATCTTCGACTGGAGCCGGCTGCTGACCGCGCCCGTGTTGTCACCGGTGGGCTTCGCCGTGACGGTCGCGGCGCGTCGGCCGTCGATCCGGGTCAGCGACACCGGCCCGGCCACCAGCTTCACGGTGGCGATGTCGCCCAGCCTCACCGGACCCAGCTGGAGCGCACGCAGCTGGGCCAGGGTCTCGGCAGGCTTCGCCGACTTCACGACGACGTCCCGCTCGGTGTCGTCGAGGGTGGCCTTGCCTGCCGTGGTGCCCTTGACCGCCTGGCTGACGGCGGCGCCCAGCGTCTGGTCGTCGAAACCGGCCGCGGCCGCCTTGGAGTTGGCCTTCACCGAGATGCGCGGCACGCTCTGGGAGAGGTCGCTGGTGACGTCGGTGACGTCGTCCAGCTTGGCGACCGCGGCCCTGACCTGCTCGGAGGCCTTGCGCAGCACGTCGCCGTCGGCCGCCTTCACCACGACGCTCAGGTCCTGGCTGCCGAAGCCGTCACCGGCGGAGACGGTGGTGGTGCCGATCCCGGAGAGCTTGTGCAGGCCGTCCTCGATGGCGCTCTGCACCCTGTCGTACGACTTCGCGTCGTCCAGCATCACCGAGTAGGAGGCCTGGTTGGTGTCGGTGCCACCGCCGAAGGCCGCCATGAAGCCGGAGGAGCCCACGGTGACCTGGTAGTCCTTCACCCCGTCGACGGAGGCGAGCAGCTTCTCGACCTTCCTCGCCTGCGCGTCGGTCGCGGCCAGGCCGGTGCCGGGCTTCAGCTCCTGCTTGACGGTGAGGACCTCCTGGTCGCCCTGGTCGAAGAAGTTCGTCTTCAGCAGCCCGGACATGCCGAACGTGAGGACCAGCACGACGACCGCGATCAGCACGCTGGTGAGGCGGCGCCGGGTCGCGAACCGCAGCACCGGCACGTACGCCCGCTGGAGGCGGCTGTTCGCCTCCTTCTCCTCGGCCCTGCGGCGGGCCTCCTCCGCGTCCTCGGGGGTGCCCTTGGGGGCGCGCAGGAACCAGTACGACAGGACGGGGACGACCGTCAGCGAGACCAGCAGGGAGGCGAGCAGCGCCGCCGTCACCGTGATGCTGAACGAGCCGAACAGGGCGCCCACCATGCCGCCGACCAGGCCGATCGGCAGGAAGACGGCGACCGTGGTGAGCGTGGAGGAGGTGACCGCGCCGGCCACCTCGCGGACCGCGCCGAGGATGGCGGCCTGCCGCTCCTCGCCGTAGCCGAGGTGGCGCTTGATGTTCTCCAGGACCACGATCGAGTCGTCGACGACCCGGCCGATGGCGATGGTGAGCGCGCCGAGGGTGAGCATGTTCAGGGACAGGCCCCGGGTCCACAGCACGATCAGCGCGAGGACCACCGACAGCGGGATGGACACCGCCGTCACGAGGGTCGAGCGGACCGAGGCCAGGAAGACCAGGATGACCAGGACCGCGAAGAGCAGGCCGAGGGCGCCCTCGGTGGTCAGGCCCTTGATGGACTTGGAGACCGCCGGGCCCTGGTCGCTGACGACGGTGACGGCGGCGCCGGAGCCGAGGTCCTGGCGGAGCTTCGGCAGCCTGTCCTTGACCGCGTTCGAGATGGAGACCGCGCTGCCGTCGTGGTCCATGGTGACGTTCACTGCGAGGCTGGGGCGGCCGTCGGTGCGGGTGATGGAGTCGGCCGGGGCCTCCTGCTCCTTCACCGCGGCCACGGCGCCGAGGCGCACCGGCTTCTCGACGCCCTGCCCGGTGACCATCAGGTCCCTGATCTGCGCCAGCGAGGTGAGGCCGCCGCCGACCTGGACGGTGCGGTTGGCGCCGTCCTCGGCGAAGGAACCGGCCGCGACGGTCGCCCCGGCCGCCTGGAGCGACTGGGCGAGGGCGGCGGGGGTGAGCCCGGCCTTCGCGAGCTTCGCGTCGTCGGGGGTGACGGTGACCTGGACGTCCCGGACGCCCGTGACCTGGACGCGGCCGACGCCGTCGATGTTCTTCAGGTCCGGGACGACCGTGGTGTCCAGCCGGTCGGCGAGGGCCTGCTGGTCCTCGCCGGAGGTGACGGCGAGGACCACGGTCGGCATGTCGTCGGTGGAGCCGGAGATGACCTGCGGGTCGACCGAGTCCGGGAGCTGGGCGCGGTTGACGGCCAGCTGCACGTCGGCCACCAGCTGCTTGGTGTCGCTGCCGTAGTCGAAGGACGCCATGATCACGGCGTTGCCCTCGCTCGCGGTGGAGGTGACGCCGGTGACGCCGTCGACGCCGTCGAGGTTGTTCTCGATCGGCTCGACGATCTGCTTCTCGACGACGTCGGGTGCCGCGCCCTGGTAGGGGGCGATCACCGACACCATGGGCAGGGAGATGGTGGGCAGCAGCTGCTGCTTGATCTGGGGGACGGCGATCGCCCCGAAGGCGAGCGCGATCAGTGACATGAGGCCTATCAGGGCCCGCTGCGCGAGGCTGAATCTGGACAGCCAGGACATGGGTCAGGGTCTCTTTCCGGTGAGCTGCTGTGAGCTGCTGTGAGCGGCGGACAAGCTGCTGTGAGCGACACAGGGGGCGCCTGTGAGCGCCCACCCCACCACCCTCACCCATGTCCGGCCCCGGTCCCGTAGGTCCTGGGTGCCGTTCGTTTATCCGGCTCCTACTCCGCCCGCAGTACACGCGGGTGGAGATCACTCCATCCTCGGACGGACCAGCCCCGACTCGTACGCGATCACCACGAGCTGCGCCCGGTCCCGCGCGCCCAGCTTGGCCATGGCCCGGTTGACGTGCGTCTTCACGGTCAGCGGGCTGACCTCCAGGCGCTCGGCGATCTCGTCGTTGGAGTGCCCGCCGGCGACCTGGACGAGGACCTCGCGCTCCCGCCCGGTGAGGGCGTCGAGGCGGCGGGCGCGAGCCGGGTCACGGCCGTCGTCACCCGCGTCGCCCTGGGCGAGGAAGCGGGCGATCAGACCCTTGGTGGCCGTCGGGGAGAGCAGGGCCTCACCGCCGGCGGCGACCCGGATGGCGCTGAGCAGTTCCTCGGGTTCGCTGCCCTTGCCGAGGAAGCCGGAGGCGCCCGCGCGCAGCGCCTGGACCACGTAGTCGTCCACCTCGAACGTGGTCAGGATGACCACCCGGACCTGGGCGAGCGAGGGGTCTGCGCTGATCAGCCGGGTGGCGGCGAGGCCGTCGGTGCCCGGCATCCGGATGTCCATCAGGACCACGTCGGCCTGCCGCTCCCGGGTCAGCCGGACCGCCTCGGCGCCGTCGGAGGCCTCGCCGACCACCTCCATGTCGGGCTCGGAGTCGACGAGGACGCGGAACGCGCTGCGCAGCAGTGCCTGGTCGTCGGCGAGCAGGACACGGATCGTCATACGGAATCCCCCAGAGCTCCCGTACGGCTGTTCGTCCGGGCGTTTGTGTCGGCCTTGACCGGCAGGATCGCATGGACGCGGAAACCGCCGCCGTAGCGGGGACCGGTGGTGAGGGTGCCGCGCAGGGCGGTGACCCGCTCGCGCATGCCGAGCAGCCCGTGCCCGCCGCCGGCCTCGGGGACGCCGTCCTCGCCGGAGCCGTCGTCGAGGACGGTGACCTCGATGTGCGGGCCGACGCGTACGACGCTGACCTCGGCCCTGGCGTCCGGGCCCGCGTGCTTCTGCACGTTGGTCAGGGCCTCCTGGACGATCCGGTAGGCGGCCAGGTCGACGGCGGCCGGCACCGTGCTGCCCTGGTCGGCGCGGGCGACCTCGACCTGGAGTCCCGCGTTGCGGAAGGTGTCGGCGAGTTCTTCGAGGGCGTGCAGGCCGGGGGCGGGTTCGGTGGGCGCCTCGGGGTCTCCGGACTGGCGGAGCAGGCCGACGGTGGCGCGCAGTTCGTTGAGCGCGGAGCGGCTGGCCTCGCGGACGTGGGCGAGGGCCTCCTTGGCCTGGTCGGGCCGTTTGTCCATGACGTGCGCGGCCACCCCCGCCTGCACGTTGACCAGGGCGATGTGGTGCGCGACGACGTCGTGCAGGTCGCGGGCGATGCGCAGGCGTTCCTCGGCGACCCGGCGGCGGGCCTCCTCCTCGCGGGTGCGTTCGGCGCGTTCGGCGCGTTCGCGGATGGCCTGGACGACGGCGCGTCTGCTGCGCACGGCGTCGCCCGCGGTGGCGCCGATCCCGGTCCAGGCGAAGATCGCGAGGTTCTCCTGGGCGTACCACGGCAGCGGGCCCGCGGCCATCGCGGCGGTCGTGAGCACGATCATGGTGAGCAGGCCGGCCCGCAGGGTGGTGCGGCGGTCGGTGGTGGCGGCGACGGTGAACAGGGCGACCACGGCCGCCATCGCGACGGGCGCCCGGGGGTCGCCGGTGACGCACTCGACGACGGAGGCGGCTCCGGTGACGGCCAGGACCGTCTTGGGGGCGTGCCGGCGGAACACCAGGGCCGCCGCGGCGAGCGTCATCAGGACCAGGCTGAGCGGGTCGGGGGTACGCACGCCCCACCGCACGCCGTGCGCGCCGTGCGGGACGACGAAGGAGCCGGCGACCATGCACACGAGGACACCCGCGGCGATGGCGGCGTCCCATGCGAGGGGGTGGGCGTCCGCACTGCATCGGGCCCGGTCGAAGGTGCTCACGGTCTGAACGGTACGTCGGGTTCCTCCGGGCCGGAACCGCCTGCCCGGCCCGCCGCGGGGGCGACCGCTCCGGCCGGCGGGCGTCAGCCCGGGATCAGGCCGTCGTCCCTCAGCAGGGCGCGGACCTCTTCCAGGGTCGCGTCCGGGGACGGGAGGATCAGGTCCGAGGGCTCCAGGGCATCGGCCGGGAGCGGTTCGCCCAGTTCTCGGACCCGGTCCAGGAGGGCTCCCAGGGTGCGGCGGAAGGCTGCCTCGTCACCGGACTCCGTCTCCGCGAGGAGTTCGTCGTCCAGTTCGTTCAGTGCGGCGAGGTGGCTGTCGGCCAGCCTCACCTGGCCCTCCCCCATGATCCTCACGACCATGTCGGCCATGTCGCCCTCCAGGCGTCGGCTACTGCTTGTCGAAGCGCGGGGTGTCCTGCGGCTGCTGCGACTGCTGCCCCTGGCCGGTGCCGCCCTCGATCGCCTGCTGGGGCGAACCGCCGGCGAGCTCGGCCTTCATGCGCTGTAGTTCCAGCTCCACATCCGTACCACCGGAGAGCCGGTCCAGCTCGGCCGCGATGTCGTCCTTGGCCATGCCGGTCGGGTCGTCGAGCGCCCCGGAGGCGAGCAGTTCGTCGATGGCGCCGGCGCGGGCCTGGAGCTGCTGCGTCTTGTCCTCGGCGCGCTGGATGGCCAGGCCGACGTCGCCCATCTCCTCGGAGATGCCGGAGAAGGCCTCGCCGATGCGGGTCTGGGCCTGGGCGGCGGTGTAGGTGGCCTTGATGGTCTCCTTCTTCGTGCGGAAGGCGTCCACCTTGGCCTGGAGGCGCTGCGCCGCGAGGGTGAGCTTCTCCTCCTCGCCCTGGAGGGTGGCGTGCTGGGTCTCCAGGTCGGTCACCTGCTGCTGGAGGGCGGCGCGCCGGGACAGCGCCTCGCGGGCGAGGTCCTCACGGCCGAGCGCGAGCGCCTTGCGGCCCTGGTCCTCCAGCTTGGAGGACTGCTGCTGGAGCTGGTTCAGCTGGAGTTCGAGGCGCTTGCGGGAGGTGGCGACGTCGGCCACGCCACGGCGCACCTTCTGAAGCAGTTCGAGCTGCTTCTGGTACGAGTAGTCGAGGGTCTCGCGCGGGTCCTCGGCCCTGTCCAGGGCCTTGTTCGCCTTCGCGCGGAAGATCATCCCCATACGCTTCATGACACCGCTCATGGGCTTCGCGCGCCCCCTTCTGACGGACTCCAGCTCACCGATCCTGCGACAGAACCCACAGTACGGGCCCTGCGTCCATTACCGCACTGTTCGGGGACCGATGCGCTCATCCCCAAGGACGACTGCGGTCGGATCCGCTCCGGCACAGGTAGTAGGTGCCCCCCGGAGTGAACCGTCTGCAACGTCCCCTCTGCCCCCGGTCTGTCCCCGATCTGTCCCCGATCTGTCCCTCATGGAGACGACTGGCGTTGCGGGATCGTTCCCCACCGCACTAGGGCCCACACCCCGGAACCCCGTACCCTTGGGTTTTGTGTTCCGTAGCCGTGCCAAGGACGAGAAGGCCCCCGCCGACAAGGCGCTGACCGACTCCAAGCAGACCCGTGACCCGCAGGCCCCCAAGGGCCGGCCCACGCCCAAGCGCAGTGAGGCCCAGACCCAGCGCCGCAGCGTGGCCAACACGCCGACGACGCGCAAGGACGCCGCGAAGCGTCAGCGCGACGAGCGGCGCACCGCCATGGAGCGGCAGCGCCAGGCGCTGGCCACCGGCGACGAGCGGTACCTGCCGGCCCGTGACAAGGGGCCGGTCCGCAGGTTCGCCCGTGACTGGGTCGACTCGCGCTTCAACGTGGCGGAGTTCTTCCTGCCGCTGGCCGTGGTCATCCTGGTCATGAGCGTGATCAACAACACGGCGATCAAGAACATCGCGCTGTTGCTGTGGCTGATCGTGATCGTGCTGATCGTGCTCGACGCGGCCGTCAGCGGCTTCCGGCTGCGGAGCCGGCTGGCCGAGCGGTTCCCGGACCAGAACCGGAAGGGCGCCGTCGCCTACGCCCTGATGCGCTCCCTCCAGATGCGTCGGCTCCGGCTGCCCAAGCCGCAGGTCAAGCGCGGAGAGCGGCCCTGAGCGCAGAGCCTTTCTCCGGGGGCGCGGCGCGGGCCTGGCTGGACAGGCTGGGCGGGCTGCGTGACGTCGTACGACAGGAATTGGTGGCCCGGCAGCTCGACGAGCAGATAGCCGGGCGGTTCCCGGTCGGGCAGCGGCTGCGCGTCCTCGACGTCGGGATGGGCCAGGGCACGCAGGCGCTGCGGCTGGCCCGGGCCGGTCACCAGGTGACGGGCGTGGAGCAGGAACCGTCGATGATCACGGCCGCGCGCGAGGCGCTGGCCGGTGAGCCGGAGGGGATCCGCGAGCGGGTGCGGATCGTCCACGGGGACGGGCGGGACACCGGGGTCCACTTCCTGCCGGGCAGCTTCGACGTGGTGCTCTGCCACGGCGTGCTGATGTACGTCGAGGAACCGGACGCGCTGCTGGCCGGCCTGGCGCGGATGCTGGCGCCGGGCGGGCTGCTGTCGCTGCTGGTGCGCAACGCCGACGCGCTCGCCATGCGCCCCGGTCTGAGCGGTGACTGGGCGGGCGCGCTGGACGCGTTCGACTCCGTCTCGTACCGCAACCGGCTGGGTCTGGACGTACGGGCCGACCGGCTGGCCACGCTGACGGCCGCCCTCGCCGGGATCGGTGCTCCGCTGCACTCCTGGTACGGGGTGCGGGTGTTCACGGACACGGCCGCCGACGGCGCCGGACTCCCCGCCGACGTGGAGACCCTGCTGGCGGCGGAGGAGCGGGCCGGGCGGACGGATCCCTACCGGTCGGTCGCGGCGCTGCTGCACCTGTGCGGGGTGCGCGGCTGACCCCGCCCGTTCGGGCGAGCAGCGCGAGCCGGGCACCGCGCGCCGACGGGAGACTCGGGGCATGGACGTTCCCGCCGCCCGCCGCACCCTCCGTACGGCCGCCGTGCTCGGCAGCTGTTGTCTCGCCCTCGCCTCCGGGTGCTCCGGCTTCGGGGGCGGTCCGGCCGAGGAGGCACCGGCCGCCCGGGCCGGCCGGGTGACGGGCGTGCCGCTGGCGGCGACCGACCTACAGAACCAGTACCAGAAGGTGATCAAGAACGTCCTGCCCTCGGTCGTGCAGATCCAGGCCAGCAGCGATCTGGGCTCGGGCGTGGTCTACGACGGCGACGGACACATCGTCACCAACGCGCACGTCGTCGGGAACGAGAAGAAGTTCAAGGTGACGACGGCCAACAACGAGGAACCGCTCACCGCGACGCTGGTCTACTCCTACCCCGAGCAGGATCTGGCGGTCATCAGGCTCGACAAGGTCCCGGACGGGCTGCGGGCGGCCGTCTTCGGGGACACCGAGAAGGTCCAGGTCGGGCAGATCACGCTCGCCATGGGCTCGCCGCTCGGACTGTCGTCCAGCGTGACCGAGGGCATCGTCTCGGCGACCGGACGGACCGTCAGCGAGAACCCCTCGGGCGGCCCCGGCGCCACGATCCCCAACATGGTGCAGACCTCGGCCGCCATCAACCCCGGCAACAGCGGCGGTGCCCTGGTCGACCTCGACGGCCGGGTCATCGGCATCCCGACGCTCGCCGCCACCGATCCCGACCTGGGCGGCAGCACGGCGCCGGGGATCGGGTTCGCCATCCCGGGGTCGATGGTGAAGACGGTCGCCGACCAGATCATCAGGCAGGGCAAGGTCACCGACTCGGGGCGGGCCGCGCTCGGCATCACCGGGCGCACGGTCGTCGACGTGAACTACCAGCCGGCCGGCGTGGCCGTGGTGACCGTGAAACCGGGGGACGCCGCCGACAAGGCCGGGATCCGGCCCGGGGACATCATCACCAAGGTGGGCGCCGACGACATCACCACCATCACCTCACTGGCCGAATCGCTCGCGTCGGACCGGCCGGGGCAGAAGACGACGGTGACGTACAGCAGGGACGGCATCGAACGGACCGTGGGCGTGACGCTGGGCGAGCAGTGACTCCGCGCCGGCCGGGGCGGCCGACCGCGGCCGCCCCGTACGGCGTTCGCGGACGTGTCCTAGGCCTCGTCCGCGTGCAGGCTCATCGGGCCGTAGATCTCGGTGGCGTCCTCGTAGAGCCGCACCTGGTCGGCGCCGCCGGCCAGCAGTTCCTTCCACTGTTCGCCGATCCAGGACTCGGCGTCGCCCTGGGTGGTGAACTCCTCGGGCTCCACCGCGGGCTGGACCTCCGTCCCGTCGGCCTTCTCGAACCGCCACGTCCATGCCGCCATGTAGGCCTCCTTTGATCCAACTGGTGCATCGTATAAGGGCGCCGGGAAAAACTCCGCTGGTTGTGGGGCATGTGCAAGCCCGGTAGGGGCCGCTCGCGCAGTTCCCCGCGCCCCTTCGGGGCACGGTTCACGGGGCGCCCGCTCAAGCAAGAACCGCTGGGACGGGTGAGAATCGGGCCGTGGAAGTGACTTTGCTCGGTACCGGTGGGCCCGCGGGGCTGCCTCGGCCCGGTTGTTCGTGTGCGGTGTGCGCCTGTGCCGTCGGGGCGGACGCGCGGGCCGCCACCGCCGCGCTGGTGGACGGGACGCTGCTGCTCGATCTGACGCCCGGCGCGGCGTTCGCGGCGGCGCGGGCCGGCCGGTCCCTCGGGGGCGTCCGGCAGGTGCTGCTCTCGCATCCGCACGACGGGCCCGCCGTCGAGGTGCCGGCCGGGCTGCCGCAGCCGGCCCGGGTGCCGGACGGCCGTGAGCTGGCGCTGCTGACGGGGCATCGGGTGCGGGCGGTGGCGATGGACGCGGGCGGCACCGGGTACGCGGTGACCGGGCCCGACGGGCAGCGGCTGCTCTACCTCCCGCCGGGCGGGGCGCCGGCCGGGCTGGAGAACGGGAGCGCGGAGTCGTACGACCTGGTGCTCCTCGACGTGGTGGGGCGGCCGGACGCGCTGGCGCGGCTGCGGGCGGTCGGTTCGGTGGCGGCGACCACGGATGTCGTCGCCGTCCACCTCGACCACGACGTGCCGCCCGGTGCGGAGTTGCGGCGCCGGCTGGCGGCGGCCGGGGCGCGGGCCGTGTCCGACGGGACGACGCTGACGGTCGGCGTGTACGAGGACGTGCCCGACGTGCCCCGGCGGACGCTGGTGCTGGGCGGGGCGCGGTCCGGTAAGTCGGTGGAGGCCGAGCGGCGGCTGGAGTCCTTCCCGGACGTGCTGTACGTCGCCACCGGCGGTACCCGCGGCGGGGACACCGAGTGGGCGACGCGGGTGGCCGCGCACCGGGAGCGGCGGCCGGGGTCGTGGCGGACGACGGAGACCTGCGACCTGGTGCCGTTGCTGGCGCAGGACGGACCGCCGTTGCTGGTCGACTGTCTGTCGCTGTGGCTGACGGACGCGATGGACGCGGTGGGGGCGTGGGACGACACGGAGTGGGCGTCGGGCGGCGAGAAGTCCCTGCGGGAGCGGGTACGGGAGCTGACGGGGGCGGTACGGGCGACCCGGCGGACGGTGGTGGCCGTGTCGAACGAGGTGGGGTCGGGGATCGTGCCGGCCACGGCGTCGGGCCGGCGCTACCGTGACGAACTGGGCCGTCTGAACGCCGCGTTCGCGAACGAGTGCGAGCAGGTGGTGCTGGTGGTGGCGGGGCAGGCGCTGGTGCTGAGGTGAGCGGGGGCCCGCTCACCTCCCCCGCCCTTTGCGGGCGATGATCCGGTATCCGTTGGAGAACGGCGTCCGGCGCAGCAGCGGAGCCACCGCGTGGTCGGCGGCCCGCGCCACCGCCACCAGCGGGGCGGTGGCCGGCAGCCACCGTTTCGGCAGCACCCGGCCGAGGACCAGCGCGAGCGCCGCGGAGAGGTCGCACGGCAGGTGCGGTGCCCGGCGGTCGGTCCGCAGGATCTCGCACCCCTGCGCCTCCAGTTCCGCGCGCAGGTTGGCCGGCGGCAGCAGGTGCAGATGGCGGGGCTGGCCGTACGGGATCCACCACTTGCCGAGGAGTCTGGCGGGCGCGCTGCGCGGGTTCGGGATCTCGATCAGCAGATGGCCGCCGGGACGCAGCACGGTGAGGGCGGCGCGGAGTTCGGCCCGCGGGTCGGGCGCGTGTTCCAGGTGCCGGAACATGCTGACGACGTCGTAGCGGGCGCGCAGCCGGGCCAGCAGTTCGGGCGCGGTCAGGTGGCCGCAGTGGGCCTCCTCGACGCGTCCCTCGGTCTGGGCGGTCAGCACCCGCACGGTCGGGTCCAGCCCGTCGAAGGAGGTGTACGGCAGCAGTTCCCGGGCGGTGTCCGGGAAGTGGGCGTGGCCCGTGCCGACGTCCAGCCAGCTCTCCGGCTCCAGCGGCGCCGGCAGCGCGCGGACCGCGGCGCGGTGCCGGCGGCGGCCCGCGCGGGTCGCCAGGAAGCGGTCGGTGTAGTCCTCCAGGCGGCCCGCGTAGTAGTCCTGGTGGTAGAGGGCGAACCCGGCCGCGGACAGGCGGGGGTTCTGGAAGGCGTGCGCGCAGTCACGGCACTCGTCGACGGTGAACGTGCCGGGCCGGTGGTGGAGGAGGTCGGGTGCGCGCAGCCGGGTGCGCAGGCGTCTGGAACCGCACCAGGGGCAGTCCTCGCGGCGCGGTTCGTGGAACCGGTCGGGGCCCGGGGCGAGTTCGGGCGTGGGCGGCATGGGCGGCTCCCTGGGCTCCCTGAACGCAATCCACTGCAAAACGGAACGTATGGGATACCGATCTTGCCTGCAAAGCCGCCGTGCGGGTGTGCTGCCGATCTGGCGCCGGACCGTCGGTTCCGTGCCGGTACTGTTCGGCGAATGAGCTCGCTTAATCTCGACGACTTCACCGATCTGATCGAGCGCCCCGACGGCGGTGTACGCCGGGACGCCGAGGCGCGCCGGGAGCGGCTGGTCGTGCCGCCCGGGGCGCTGGGCCGCCTCGACGACCTGGGTGAGTGGCTGGCCGCGGCGCAGGGTTCCGTACCGGTACGGCCGGTGGAACGGCCGCGGGTCCTGCTCTTCGCCGGTGACCACGGCGTCGCCGAACTCGGGGTCTCCGCACGGCCGGCGGGCAGCGCGGAGGTGCTGGTCCGGGCGATCCTGGAGGGGGCAAGCCCGGTGTCGGTGCTGGCCCGGCGGCTCGGGGTGCCCGTGCGGATCATCGACATGGCACTGGACTGCGATCCGGACGTGCTGCCGGAGGAGGTCGTACGGCATCGCGTACGGCGGGGCAGCGGCCGTATCGACATCGAGGACGCGCTGACGGCGGAGGAGGCCGAGGCGGCCTTCCTGGCGGGTGTCGCGGTGGCCGACGAGGAGGCCGACTCGGGGACCGATCTGGTGGTGCTCGGGGACGTGAGCGTCGGCGGCACGACGGCGGCCGCCGTCCTCGTCGCGGCGCTGTGCGGGACCGACGCGTCCGTGGTCACCGGGCGGGGCGGGCTCGCCATCGACGACCTGGCGTGGATGCGCAAGTGCGCGGCGATCCGGGACGCGTTGCGGCGGGCGCGGCCGGTGCTCGGGGACCAGTTGCAGTTGCTGGCGGCCGTCGGCGGGGCGGACCTGGCGGCGATGACCGGGTTCCTGTTGCAGGCGGCGGTGCGGAAGCTGCCGGTGGTGCTGGACGGGGTCGTGACGGCCGCGTGTGCGCTGGTCGCGCAGCGGATCGCGTTCCGGGCGCCGGACTGGTGGCTGGCGGGGCACGGCAGCGGGGAGCCGGGGCAGGCGAAGGCGCTGGACCGGATGGCCCTGGAACCGCTGCTGGAGCAGGGCGTGACGGTGGGTGAGGGCGCGGGCGCGCTGCTGGCCCTGCCCCTGGTCCAGTCGGCCGCCGCCCTGGCCGCGGAACTCCCCGAAAACCCGGCCCCCGAGAAAAAGCCGGAGCAGTAACCCACCGCCCCGGCCCGCCCCGACCCGGCACCGCCGGATCACACCGCCGCGGCTGAGCGCCGTCGCGGCGGAGAAAAAAAGAGGGCGGCATGGCGGCGGACTCCTCGCCGCCACGGAGCAGCAGGCCACCGACACGGCACGGCCCGGAGCGGCACCACCGGATCACACCGCCGCGGCTGAGCGCCGTCGCGGCGGAGAAAAGAGTGGGCGGCGGGGCGGCGGGCTGGCGAAAAAAGAGCGGGCGGCGGGGCGGCGGGCTGCTCGCCGCCGTGGAGGAGCAGGCCACCGACACGGCACGGCCCGGAGCGGCACCGCCGGATCACACCGCCGCGGCTGAGCGCCGTCGCGGCGGAGAAAAGAGTGGGCGGCGGGGCGGCGGGCTGCTCGCCGCCGTGGAGGAGCAGGCCACCGACACGGCACGGCCCGGAGCGGCACCGCCGGATCGCGTTGTCGCGGCTGAGCGTTGTCGCGGCTGAGTGCTGTCGCGGTGGAGAAAAGTAGGTGGTGAAGCAGCGGGGGGGATCTGTGGGTGCGTGTGGCGTGGTTCGTTGTGGTGGCGGCCATATGATCCTGGTTCATGGGAGATGCCCGAATTGCCGTCGAGCTGCGTGACGGACGTGAGAAAGGGCGGCGGGCCGGGATTTCCCAGCGGGCCGCCGCCTTTGCCGTGTGGTACCTGCGCGCCGTCGCCTTCGTCAACTTCCTCAGCGCGGTGTGGGTGTCGCTGGGGCAGGACGTGCGGCGGCACAACCAGGAGAACTTCTTCACCCCGTACCTGCTGACCGCCGGCTTCGCCTCCGGTGTGTTCACCGCGTTCCTCGCGATCACCATGCGCCGGCGCAAGCGGGCCGCGTGGATCCTGAACCTGGTGCTGAGCGGGCTCTTCCTCGCGCTCTTCGCGTTCGCCATGGCGTTCCCGGAGATCCGCCGGTACGCCCAGAACTGGATCTCGCTCGTACTGACCGCCGCCTTCGTGGCGGCCCTGCTCGTCGGCCGGCGGGAGTTCTACGCGAAGGGCGACCGGTCCAACCCCCGGCTCGCCGCCACCGTCGCGGTCGGCGGCGGTGTCGCCGCCTCACTGCTCGCCGCGCTCCTCGTCACCGTCACCGACCAGGCGCCGCAGGCCGCGCGTTCGACGTTCGCTGAGCGCTGGCACTACGGCACCCTGCGCCTGGTCTCGGTCGCCGCCGACCCCTCCCGGTTCCCCCACATCGCACCGCCCAACTGGGTGAACGTCGTCATCAACGTGCTCAGCACGCTTCTCGTCCTCACCGTCTTCTACGCCGCCTTCCGTTCCCGCCGGGCCGTCGACCCGATCACCGAGGACGACGAGAAGCAGCTGCGCGTGCTGCTGGAGCGGCACGGCGAACGGGACTCCCTCGGGTACTTCGCGCTGCGCCGGGAGAAGAGCGTGGTGTGGTCGCCGACCGGCAAGGCGGCGGTCGCGTACCGGGTGGTCGGCGGGGTGAGCCTCGCCTCGGGGGATCCGATCGGGGATCCGGAGGCCTGGCCCGGGGCGATCGTGCCGTGGCTGGCCGAGGCGCGGGCGCACGGCTGGATCCCGGCGGTGATGGGCGCGGGCGAGGAGGCCGGGACCGTGTACGCCCGCTACGGTCTCGACGCCCTGGAACTCGGTGACGAGGCGATCGTGGAGGTCGCCGACTTCACGCTGGAGGGACGGGCCATGCGCACCGTGCGGCAGGCCCACAACCGGATCGGCCGGGCCGGGTACTCGGTACGCGTCAGACGGCACGAGGACATTCCGGCGGACGAGATGTCGTACCTCGTCCGCCGTGCCGACGACTGGCGGGACGGGGCCACCGAGCGCGGGTTCAGCATGGCGCTGGGGCGGCTCGGGGACCCCCGGGACGGGCAGTGCGTGATGGTGGAGTGCAGGGACGGCGGCGCCGGGGACGGCGAGGGCGAGCTGCGGGCGCTGCTGTCGTTCGTGCCGTGGGGGCCGGGCGGGCTGTCCCTCGATCTGATGCGGCGGGACCGGGACTCCGACAACGGGCTGATGGAGTTCATGGTCATCGAACTGCTCCGGCGTGCCGGGGAGATCGGGATCACGCAGGTCTCGCTCAACTTCGCGATGTTCCGGTCGGTCTTCGAACGTGGTGCGCGTCTCGGCGCGGGACCGGTGCTGCGGCTGTGGAGGTCTCTGCTGAGCTTCTTCTCCCGGTGGTGGCAGATCGAGTCCCTGTACCGGGCGAACGCCAAGTACCGGCCCATCTGGGAGCCCCGGTTCCTGCTCTTCGAGAAGAGCGCGGACCTGCCGCGCATCGGTCTCGCGTCGGCGCGCGCGGAAGGGTTCCTGGAGGCGCCGGGACTGCCCGGGTGGCTGCACCGCGGACACCTGGAATCGCCCGGGAACACGCACGGATGAGGACCATCGCATGACACCGCTCGCCCGCTGGGCCCGCGTCGAATGGGGGCTGCTGTACGCCACCGCGCGCGGGCCGCTGGCGAAGCTGCGGCTGCGGGCGGTGCCGATGACGGTCGCCGCGGTGTGCCTGACCGCGCTGTTGCAGTTCACGCAGAACCAGGCGTGGGGATACCGCCTCGTGCAGCACGCCGGGGCCGTGCGGGCCGCGGACCCGTTCTGGCTGGCGCTGCTGCGCACTCCGCTCTCCCTGTGCGTACCGGCGCTGGACCTGCCGGTGTGGGGTGCGCTGGCGCAGATCCTGGTCGTGTTCGGCATCGCCGAGGTGTGCCTGGGCTGGTGGCGGACCCTGGCCGTCGCGTACGTGGCGACTCTCGCCGGCACCCTGTACGCCCGCGTCGGCATCGCGCTGGGCCCGCACGTCCCGCTGGGCCTGCCGGTCTCGGACGCGCGGGTGGTGGACACCGGGCCGTCGGCCGCGGTCGTCGGCCTCGCGGTCTTCCTGGCCTGGCGGTACGGCGCCCACGTCACCGCCGGCGCGGTGGCCGCCGCGATGGTGGCCGAGGTGGCGCTGAAGGAGAACCTCGCCGGCCGGGAGCACCTGGCGGCCCTCGCGGGCGTGGCGGCCCTGTGGGCGGCGGTGCGGGTGGCACGGCGGCTGCGGCACCCGCGGCCTCAGCGGCGGCCGGGCAGCCGGGCCGGCTCCGGGCGGTCGGGTTTGCCGCCGATCCAGTCCTGAAGGGTCCGGCTGAGCCGGGACCAGCGCCGGTCGTGGTGGTAGGCGCGCAGGCCCGCCCGGGCCCGGGCGCGCGGCCGGTCGCCGTAGAAGCGGCGGGCCCAGGCCGAGCCGGGACGGGCGAGGCGGACCGCGCCGACGACGGCGACCAGCGGGACGATCACCCCGAAGATCGCGGTACGGGCCTTGCCCTTGCTCAGCGCGACGAGCGAGAAGGCGAAGTTGGCCACGACGTTCGCGATGACCGTGCCCCGGTCCTGGAGTTCGTCGGCCGAGATGTCGTTGACGCCGAACGGGGAGAACCCGGCGAGCAGCAGCCCGACCATCGCGGCGGTGATGACGACGACCTCGACGCTCTTGCGGCCCTCCTCGGTCCAGTAGACGTCGTCGAGGTGGAGGATCAGCGCGAACTCGTCGAGGACGAGGCCCGCGCCGATGCCGAAGACGATCGCGGCGACGGCCGCGCCGGGACCCTGCCGGCCGCCGGCGACCGCGCCGAAGCCGCCGACGACGGTGAGGACCACCCCGGGGACCACGTGGTGGATGTGCAGCCCGCCGGCCTTCACGTTGCCGAACGGGCCTTTCCCGGCCCGGATCAACCGGGTGATGACCCGCGTGACCACGAAGGTCAGGACGAAGGCGGCCAGGGCGAGCAGCAGCGGGAGCTTGCCGGGCTCGACGATGTTCCGTTCCAGCCATTGTCCCATGTGCGCACTTTATCCCCGCCGGAGGCCCCAGCCGGGGTCCGTGCCGGGGGCCGGCCGGGGTCCGTGCCGGGGGCCGCGGCCCGGGTCCGATCCGTGGGACTGGCCTGGGTCCGTGCCGTGGG
>NZ_LBMU02000082.1 GCF_001005085.2 Streptomyces humi | reverse complement strand
GGGCCGCTCACGGCTGACGGTCAGTAGCCCTGACCGCCCCCGTACTGCTGCTGTACGTACGGCTGCCCGCCGTGGGCCGCCGCCTGCTGCGGCTGACCGTTCCCGGCCGCCTGCTGCGCGTACCGCTGTCCGCCGCCCTGCTCGGTGAGGGTGATCTGGCCGGCCTTGATGGTGGCCAGGCGCGGGGCGCGACGGGCGATGGAGGAGTCGTGGGTGACCATGATGAAGGTCAGCCCGTACTCGTGCCACAGGCCTTCCAGGAGGGCCATGATGTCGTCGCGGGTGCCCTCGTCGAGGTTGCCGGTCGGTTCGTCGGCGAGCAGCACCTTCGGTTTCTTCACCAGCGCGCGGGCGATCGCCACCCGCTGCTGCTGGCCGCCGGACAGCTCGGAGGGGGCGTGCCCCAGCCGCTCGCCGAGGCCCACCGAACGCAGCGCCTCCGCGGCCCGCTCACGGCGCTCGGCCGGCTTGACGCCGAGCGGTACGAGGGCCGTCTCCACGTTCTCCTGGGCCGTCAGCGTCGGGATGAGGTTGAACGACTGGAAGATGATGCCGATCTTCTCGGCGCGCAGCCGGGTCAGCTTGGTCTCGCTGATCCGGGAGAGGTCCTCGCCGTCCAGTTCGACACTGCCCTCGGTCGGGCGGTCGAGGCCGCCGATCATCTGGAGCAGCGTCGACTTGCCGCCGCCGGTGGGGCCCTGGATGACGAGCTGGTCGCCGTCCTCGATGGTCAGGTCGATGCCGCGCAGCGCCTCGACCGTCTCCTTGCCCCGCGTGTAGCGCTTGGTGACACCGGTGAGTCTGTACATGGGTTCTCCACAGGGTGGTAAGGCCGCAGGTGGTAAGGGGGTGGGGCGCCGCGTCCCGGGGGGAACGGAGGCGGCGCCCCGGCTCGGGGGTGCTCCGGTGCTACGAGACGCTGCGCAGGGCGTCGGCCGGGCGCATCCGGGAGGCGCGCCAGCCGCCCATCGCGCCGGCGATCAGACCGCCGGTGACCGCGAGGCCGACGGCGAGGGCGATGGTGGTGAGGGAGACGGGGGCGGTCAGCGCGATCTCCAGGGTGTTCTGGGTGGACTGCTGGCCGGGGCCGCCGCCGCCCGGACCGCCGCCCATGCCGCCACCGCCGCCGGTGGAGCCCATCTGGGCGGTGAGCTTGGGGCTGATCGCGGTGACCGCGTAGGCCGCGCCGACGCCGATCGCGATGCCGAGGGCGCCGCCGATCAGGCCGTTCACCATGGACTCGCCGACCACCTGGCGGGTCACCTTGCGGCTCGGCCAGCCGAGGGCCTTCAGGGTGCCGAACTCACGCACCCGGCGGGAGACCGCGGAGGAGGTCAGCAGGGCCGCGACCAGGAAGGCCGCCGCGAGGACCGCGATGGAGAGCCACTTGCCGACGCTGGTCGCGAGGCTGGAGGCGGTGGAGAGGGAACCGGAGACGGTGGACGCCAGGTCGGCGGAGGTGGTGACCGTCGTACCGGAGATGTTCGACTGGATCTCCTTCTTCACGGTGGAGATCTGCTTGGAGTCGGTCGCCTTCACGTAGATCGTGGTGACCTCGTTCTTCGCGTCGCCCAGCGTCTGCGCCAGCTTCAGCGGGATGAACAGGTCGGTGGAGGACTCGCTGCTGTCCGGGGTGGCGATGCCGATGACCGTGAACTTGGTGCCGGAGATCTTGAAGGTCGAGCCGACCTTGTACTTCTTCTCCTTGGCGTACGACTTGCTGACCACCGCGACCTTGGTGCCGGTCTGTGAGGAGGTGAAGGTCTTGCCCGAGGTGATCTTCATCGAGGCCAGCGGGCCGAGACCCTGGTGGGCCACGTCGACGCCGACCACCGAGTAGCTGTTGACGTTGAAGTTGGCGCCGCCGCCCTGGACCTGCGGCTGGCCGCCGCCCGAGCCGCCGCTGCCGCCGCCCGGCTGCCCCTGGCCACCGCTGTTGTTGCTGCTGCCGGTGGTGGACTTGGCCTTGCCCTGGGTGAAGGAGCCGTCGACCTTGGTGACGTTGAGGGAGAGCGCTCCGACCGCGCTCTCCACGCCCTTCTGGCCGGCGACCTTGGTGACCAGGGTGGACTTCAGGGCCTGACCGCCCTGAGTCATCACCCGGTCCGAGCTCTGCTTGGTGCTGCTGCTCGACTTGGCGCCGAACTTGAAGCTCGGGCCGCCGGAGCCGCCCGAGGTGGGCGCCGACTGCGCCTTGGTCACCGTCATGTCGGTGCCGAGGCCGTACAGCGACTGGAGGACCTTGTCCTGCGCCTTGGACATACCGGCCGAGACCGAGCTGACCGTGATGACCAGCGCGATTCCGAGCGCCAGACCCAGTGCGATGACCAGGGCCGCCTTCTTTCTGCGGCCCAGCTCGCGCTTGAGATAGATGCCAAACATCCCGTTCCTCGCAGGTTCTTGGCGCCCGCTGTGGGCGCTGGCTCAAGCTAGGGAGAAACCTTTGAGTCGCACTGAGTAAAGGATGTGTCAGAGCTGAGAAAGCGGGCAGTCTTATCAAACTTTCATAAGACAGCAAATTCCTAACTCAGCCGAGGGGTCCTCCCAGGAAGCCGCTGTTCGATGCGGTGTACGGTCCCGGGATGCGCGATTCCTCTCGGCTGACCCGGCGTGCCGCCCTCGGGCTGACGGCCGCCGCCCTGCCCGTCCTCTCGGCGAGCCCCGCCGCCGCGACCACCGCGATAGGCGGCGCGCGGCTGGCCCGCGGCGGCATACAGGTGAGCGGTGCCACCGGTCTCCCCAGGAAGATCACCGCTCAGGCCTGGCTGCTGGCCGACTGCGACAGCGGAGAGGTGCTCGCCTCGTACAACGCGCACCGGCGCCTGCCGCCCGCGTCCACCCTGAAGATGCTGTTCGCGGACACCGTGCTGAAGAAGTTCGAGCGCAGCGGACGCTACAAGGTCAAGGACTCCGACGTCGCCGACGTCCCGTCCGGCTCCAGCCTGGTCGGCATCAAACCCGGCATCACCTACACCGTCGAGCAGCTGTGGCAGGGCGTCTTCCTGCGCTCCGGCAACGACGCCGTGCACGTCCTCTCCCACATGAACGGCGGACTCGTGAAGACCGTCGCCGAGATGCAGGCCAAGGCGGTCGACCTCCAGGCCCTCGACACCCATGTGGTCAGCCCCGACGGCTTCGACCACAAGGGGCAGCTCTCCTCCGCGTACGACCTGACGCTCTTCGCCCGGCACGGACTGAAGGACGACGACTTCCGCGGCTACTGCGGAACCCGGACCGCGGACTTCCCGGCGGGCGGCAAGAAGACCTTCCAGATCCAGAACACCGACCGCCTGCTCACCGGCGCCTGGGGTCTCGACGTCTACAAGGGGCTGTTCGGCGTCAAGAACGGCTACACCAGTCACGCCGGCAACACCTTCACCGGCGGTGCCACCCGGAACGGCCGCACCCTGCTGGTCACCGTCATGCATCCGGCCCCCGGCACCAACGCCGTGTACGAGGAGACCGCGGCCCTGCTCGACTGGGGCTTCGGGAAGGGAAGCGCGGCGCGGTCGGTGGGGGCGCTGGTCGACCCGCTGAGCGAGGGCGGGGCGAGCGCGAGCCCGTCCGCCCCGGACGGCAAGGGGGCCGCGGGGGCGGCCGGGACGGGGGCGGCCGGTTCGGGTGCGTCCGGGCCCTCGCCGTGGCGGCTCGCGGAGGGCGGGGCCGGGACGCTCGCGCTGCTGGGCGCGGGGGCGTGGGCGCTGCGCCGGCGCCGCCGCACGACGGCCGCCGCCGGGCCCGCCTCGGACGCGGGGCCCGCCACGGACGCCGGGTCCGTCACGGACGCCGGGCCCGGAACGGGTGACGCGCAGGGGAGCTGACGTCTCGCGGCAGCCGCCCCACCCACCGGTGCGTACCCGCGTTCCCACGCGGGTCCACCCCCTCCCGGTACGGTGGAACGGCTGCCGCCTCCCCCCTCGGTATGGTCAGCGGAATACCAGAGCTCCAAGTGTGAAGTTCTGGTGGAGGAGAGTCGAGCATAGGCCTGTTACCGGCCGCGATACCGCGGAGGTTCGGATTCCGTTTGTGTAGGTTGCGCGGGCTCTGACTGAACGGCGGTTCAGCCCCGCCCCACGTACGGCATCGCCGTCGCCAGTACCGTCGCGAACTGCACGTTCGCCGCCAGGGGCAGCTCGGCCATGTGCCGCACGGTGCGTGCCACGTCGGCCACGTCCATCACCGGTTCCGGGGCGACCTCCCCGTTCGCCTGGAGCGCGCCGGTCTCCATCCGGGCCGTCATGTCGGTGGCCGCGTTGCCGATGTCGATCTGCCCGACCGCGATCCCGTACGGCCGCCCGTCCAGGGACAGCGACCTGGTGAGCCCGGTCAGCGCGTGCTTGGTCGCGGTGTAGGCGACGGAACGCGGGCGGGGGGTGTGCGCCGAGATCGACCCGTTGTTGATGATCCGGCCGCCCTGCGGCTCCTGCTCCTTCATCTGCCGGAACGCCGCCTGGGCGCAGAGGAAAGCCCCGTTGAGGTTGGTGTCCACGACGTGCCGCCAGGCCTCGTAGGGGAGGTCCTCGACGGGCACCCCGCCGGGCCCGAACGTCCCCGCGTTGTTGAACAGCAGGTCCACCCGCCCGAACCGCTCCACGGCCGCCGCGAACAACTCGTCGACGTCCTCCGGCCTCGCCACATCCGTGCGTACGGCGACGGAGGCGCCCTCCGGGACCAGTGCGGCGGTCGCCTCCAGCGTGGTGGGGCGGCGGCCGGCCAGCGCCACCGACCAGCCGGCCCGCAGCAGCTCCACGGCGACGGCCCGCCCGATCCCGGAACCGGCACCGGTGACGACCGCGATCTTCGATTGGTTGGCATCCATGGGGTCGCAGCGTAGGCGCTCCGCAGGGGAGAGCCGACGTTGCTCGTGTCGGTGGGCCGGTGGGCCGGTGGGCCGGTGGGCCGGTGGGCCGGTGCGGCGGCGTCGCGGTTTGTCGCGCGGTTCCTCTCCCCAGCCTTCGGCCGGGGGTACCCCCAGCGCCCCCGACGGGGCGCTTTCGCTCCGGGGCGCTTCTATGCCTCGCCGGGGTAGCGCACTCCGATCTGTTCGCGGAGGGCGTCCAGGGTGCGCATGACCGCCAGGGTGCCGGAGAGGGGGACGAGCGGGGACTCCTTCTCGCCGGCCCTGAGGGCGCGCATGACCTCGCGGGCCTCGTGGCGCAGGGTGGTGCGCGGACCGTCGGCCGGGTCCATGGCGAACTCCTCCGGGTCGCGGCCGTCGCGGTGCAGCACGAACCGCTCCGGGTTGAAGAAGCCGTCCGGGATGTCGATCCGGCCGTGCGAGCCGGTGACCGAGGCGGTGGTGCCGGTGCCGCCGGCTATGGAGCAGTGCAGCATGGCGAGGGCACCGCTCTCCCAGGAGAGCAGCGCCCCCGTCTGGAGGTCGACGCCCTCCTCGGAGAGCACCGCGCGGGCGGACATCCCGTCCGGCTCACCGAGCAGCAGGTGCGCGAACGACACCGGGTACACGCCCAGGTCGAGCAGCGCGCCCCCGCCGAGCGCCGGGTCCCGCAGCCGGTGCGCCGGCGGGAACGGGCCCTCCAGGCCGAAGTCCGCCTGCACGGTCCGCACCTCGCCGATCGCCCCGTCCCCGACCAGCGCCGTCAGCCGTCGCACCAGCGGGTTGCAGTACGTCCACATCGCCTCCATCAGGAAGCGGTCGTGCTCCTTCGCCAGCGCGACGAGTTCCTCGGCCTCCCGCCCGTTGACCGTGAACGCCTTCTCGCACAGCACGTTCCGGCCCGCCTCCAGGCACAGCCCGGCGGCCGCCCGATGCGCCGAGTGCGGCGTGGCGACGTACACGACGTCGACGTCCTCGTCACGGGCCAGCGACTCCCAGTCGCCGTACGCCCGCCCGATGCCGAACCGCTCCGCGAACCCCTCCGCCGCCCCGGCCGACCGCGAGGCCACCGCGACGATCTCCGCGTCCGGCAGATCCACCAGGTCCGCCGCGAACGCGGCCGCGATGCCGCCGGTCGCCAGGATCCCCCACCGCACGCTCTGCTCCGCCATCCCGGCAGCCCCACCCTCGCTCATGTGTTTCCAGGCAGTCTGTACGAGCTGAGAGCATATGCGGGGGCCGACGGGGTTCAGCAAGAGCGGACCCGTATCCCGAGACCCGTCCAGTGGGGGAGACATGCCCGAGCAGCCGGCGCCGCCGACATCCGGCGCCCAGCACACCGCCGCACCGCGCGACGGCGCCGCCGTGCCGCCCGCCGCCCGCCGCACCGGCCGGCCGGCCGCGGCCCGCCGCACCGGCCTCCTCCTCGTCCTGGTCCTCGGCGGGCTCACCGCGACACCCCCGCTGGCGATGGACATGTACCTCCCCGCGCTGCCCGAGGTCACCCGCTCCCTGCACGCCCCCGCCGCCACCGTCCAGCTCACCCTGACCGCCTGCCTCGCCGGCATGGCCCTCGGCCAGCTGGCCGTCGGTCCGATGAGCGACCGCTGGGGGCGCCGCCGCCCGCTCCTGGCCGGCCTCGCCGTCTACGTCGTCGCCACCGCCCTGTGCGCCCTCGCGCCGAACGTCGAGACCCTGGTCGCCTTCCGGCTCGCCCAGGGACTCGCGGGCGCGGCCGGCATCGTCATCGCCCGGGCCGTCGTACGCGACCTCTACGACGGGGTCGCCATGGCCCGCTTCTTCTCCACCCTGATGCTGGTCTCCGGGGCCGCCCCGGTCGTGGCCCCGCTGATCGGCGGGCAGATCCTGCGGGTGACCGACTGGCGGGGCGTCTTCGTGGTCCTCACCGTCGTCGGCACGGCGCTCGCCGTCCTGGTCTGGACGAGGCTCCCGGAGACCCTGCCGCCCGCCGACCGGCACACCGGGGGAGCGGCCGGTGCCGTACGCGCCATGCGCGCCCTCCTCGCCGACCTCCCCTTCACCGGCTACATGCTCACCGGCGGCTTCGCCTTCGCCGCCCTCTTCGCCTACATAGCCGCGTCCCCGTTCGTGATCCAGGAGATCTACGGCGCCTCCCCGCAGACCTTCAGCCTGCTCTTCGGCGTCAACTCCGTCGGGCTGGTGATCGCCGGACAGGTCAACGGCAAGCTGCTGGTCGGCCGGGTCAGCCTGGACAAGGTGCTCGGCGCGGGCCTGGTGGCGACCGCCCTCGCCGCCACCGCCCTGCTGCTGATGTCCACCGGCGTCCTCGGCCCGGTCGGGCTCGCCCCCGTCGCCGCCGCCCTCTTCGTCCTGATGTCCGCGATGGGCATCACCCTGCCCAACGCCCAGTCCCTCGCCCTGCTGCGCACCCGGCACGCCGCCGGTTCCGCCTCCGCGCTGCTCGGCACCACCTCGTTCCTGGTCGGCGCGGTCGCCTCGCCGCTGGTCGGGATCGCCGGGGAGAGAACCGCCGTGCCCATGGCGATCGTCCAACTGGCGGGGGCACTGGTGGCGCTCGCCTGCTTCGTGGGAATGTGCCGTCCCTGGGACGCTCGGGCGAACACCCGTGCGGGAGCGGAGAATGGGGGCACCCCCGTTCGAGCGAAGCCGAGAGAGGGGGAAGAGCGCTGAGCGTGCCGAGACTGCGCGTCGAGACACCGGAACGGGCCGGTCTCGACCCAGCGGAACTCAGACACCTCGTCCGCGAGGTGCGCGACCTGACCACCGGGGAGCGGCCCTGGGCCGCCGGCGCCGTCGTGGTCGCCGGACGCGGACCCGTGATCGCCGTCCAGCAGGCCGCGGGCTGGGCCGTGCGCTGGGCCCAGTACGACCCCGAGACCGACGCGGGTGTCGAACTGCCGCCCGCCGCCCGGGTCCCGATGACCGTCGACACCCCGTTCGACGTGGCCTCCCTCACCAAGCTGTTCACCGCCGTCGCCGCCGTACAGCAACTGGAACGCGGCACCCTCGGCATCGACGCCCGCGTCGGCGCCTACCTCCCCGACTTCCACGCGGCCGCCGCCCACGGCACCACCGTCCGCCAGCTGCTCACCCACACCTCCGGCCTGCGCCCCGAACTCCCGTTGTACGACTGCCCCGACGACACCGCCCGCCTCGAACTGCTGCGCGCCGAGGCACCCAGCTCCGCGCCCGGCACCTACCGCTACTCCGACCTGAACATGCTGCTGCTCCAGCACGTCCTGGAGCGCATCACCGGCCGCACCCTCGACGTCCTCGTCCGCGACGGCATCACCCGCCCGCTCGGCATGACCGCCACCGACTTCGGCCCCTGCCCGGACGCGGCCGCCACCGAGGACCAGCGGCGGCCGTGGGCCAAGGCGGACCGCGGGATGCTGCGCGGGGTCGTGCACGACGAGAACGCCTGGGCGCTGGGCGGGGTGGCCGGGCACGCGGGCCTGTTCGCCACCGCCCGCGACCTGGCGGTCTTCTGCCGCGCGCTGCTCGCGGGCGGCGGCTACGGCCCGGCCCGCGTCCTCGGCCCCGACTTCGTGGACCTGCTGCTGAGGCCGCCCGGACTGGGGTTCCTGGTGGACCAGCCGTGGTTCATGGGCGACCTGGCCGGACAGGGCGCGGCCGGGCACACCGGGTTCACCGGGACCAGCCTGGTGCTGGACCGGGCGACGGACAGCTTCCTCGTCCTGCTGGCCAACACCGTGCACCCGCGGCGCCGGCCCGGCGACAGCGCACCCCGGGCCGCCGCGGCGACGCGCCTCGCCAGGGCGGTCCATACAATCGCCGGGTGAACCACCCCACACCCCAGGGCCCCGCAGCGCCGACCCCCGGGACCCCGGACCCCGAGACGACCCATGCCGAGGCGTCGGGCGGCGGGACCCCGGACCCGGAGACGACCCATGCCGAGGCGTCGGGCGCCAGGACCCCGGACCCGGAGACGACCCATGCCGAGGCGTCGGGCGGCGGGACCTCGGACTCCGCCGCCCCGGCCGACCGGCTCCGTGCCACCCTTGGCCGTCTCCTCGACGGACTCCCGCCGCGGCAGGCGTCGGGCGCGGTCGAGCGGCTGATCGCCAACTACCGCGGGGCCACCCCGACCGACGCCCCGATCCTGCGGGACCGGGCCGACGTGGTGGCCTACGCGGCGTACCGGATGCCGGCGACCTTCGAGGCGGTACGGTCCGCGCTGGCCGAGTTCGCCGACACGCTGCCGGAGGGCTGGGCGCCCGCGAGCCATGTGGACGTCGGCGGCGGTACGGGCGCCGCGACCTGGGCGGTCACCGACACCTGGGCCGGGGTGCGGCCGGTGACGGTCCTCGACTGGGCCGAGCCGGCGCTGGCCCTCGGCCGGGAGATCGCCACGGGCAACCCGGCGCTGCGGGAGGCCAAGTGGCAGCGCTCCCGGATCGGAGCGGGGCTCACCGTCGAGAGCACCGACCTGGTCACGGTGTCGTACGTCCTCAACGAACTCGACGAGGCCGCCCGTGCCGCCCTCGTCACCGCCGCCGCGGCCGCCGCGCGCTCCGTGGTGATCGTCGAGGCCGGCACCCCGGCCGGCTACGCCCGGATCATCGAGGCCCGGGACCGCCTGATCGAGGCCGGCCTCCGGATCGCCGCACCCTGCCCGCACAGCGCCGCCTGCCCGATCGTCCCCGGCACGGACTGGTGCCACTTCTCGGCCCGGGTCACCCGCTCCTCCCTGCACCGCCAGGTCAAGGGCGGGTCCCTGCCCTACGAGGACGAGAAGTTCAGCTACGTCGCCGCCACCCGCCTCCCGGCCGCCCCCGCACCGGCCCGGGTGGTCCGCCGCCCCCAGATCCGCAAGGGGCAGGTGCTCCTCGACCTGTGCGAGGCCGACGAACAGCTGCGCCGGACGACGGTCACCAAACGCCACGGCCACCTGTACAAGGCGGCGCGCGACGCCGACTGGGGGGACCCGTGGCCGCCGGCGGCCAAGGAGAGGTGACAGGCGTGAGCGGCCGCAACCGGCGCGAGCGGTTGCAACCGGCATGAGCGGCCGCAACCGGCGTGAGCGGCCGCAACCGACGTGAGGTGGTGCCGCGGCCGCGAGACCTTCGAACCCCCGCAATCCCCCCTCACCACCGCAATACGCTCCCGTCCCCCGTACCCCCCTTCACGCCCAGATGGGACCATAAGGCATGCTGGCGGGACCACAGCGAGGCGAGGCGGTAGATGAGCGCGACGTTCGGCGGCCGGAGCGGCCGACAGGGCAAACTCTCCCGGTGGCTGCTCGGACGGCGCTCGAAGGAGACGGCCGCCGCCGACGAACAGGGCCGTGAGACCCTGCTGCTCGCCGCCGCCGCGGCCGGCCTCCCGCTGGCCCCCGCCGCACACCCCGCGCCCGGCTACGGCTGCTCCTGCGACCGCGTCGGATGTCCCACTCCCGCCCGGCACCCGGTGTCGTTCGCATGGCAGACGCAGTCCACCACCGACCGCGCCCAGATCGAGCGCTGGGCCCGGCACCAGCCGCGGGCCAACTTCATCACCGCGACCGGCATGACCCACGACGTCCTGGACGTCCCCCTGGAAGCCGGCCGGCAGGCGCTGGAGCGGCTGCTCGCGGACGGCGTCGAGACCGGTCCGGTCGCCGAGAGCGACGACGGCCGCATGCTGTTCTTCACCCTGACCCGCGGCACCCCCGACGACGAGGACGAGTGGTGGCCCTGCGAGCTGGACTGCCGCCCCGAGACCATGGACGAGCACCCGGGGCTGCGCTGGCACTGCCGGGGGTCTTACGTCCTGGTGCCGCCCGCCCGGCTGCCCGGCGACGGCGACCGGCGGGTGCACTGGGTACGCGGCCCGGAGCACGCGCTGCCGGACCCGCTGAGCCTGCTGGAGGCCCTGACCGACGCCTGCGCCCGGCACCCGGCCGAAGAGACCGACCGGACGGCCCCCGCCTGGCCGTCACGCGGCTAGCCACGCCCCGGCCGGCAGTCCTCTCCGGCGTCGGCGCCCCGGCCCCTCAGGACCCCTCCGCGGAGGTGAGGCCCTGGATGCGGCCGAGGACCGAGACCTTGCCGGTGCCCGCCGGGTCCAGGGCGACCTGGTTGGAGACGAACTCCATGGTCAGCGACTGCTTGATCTCACCCTTGGTGAGGGCCTTGACGTCCTGGTTCGGGGTCGGCACGGAGGTGCCCGCGGCGGCGGTCTGCTTGGCGTAGTAGCGGGTGGTGAAGAACACCAGCGCCCCGCCGTCGGTGGTGCGCAGCGCGAGCGGCGCGTAGTCGCCGCCGGTCAGCGCCTCGTCGATGTACTGGGTGGCGAGGCCCGGCTTGGTCGACTTCCGCCGGTCCGCGCGCCAGCCGCTGGTGTGCGCGCCGGCCGCGAAAACCTGACCGCCGCTCTTCAGGTAGGTGACGTAGTCCTGGCTCAAGGCGCCGGGGGAGACGGCCAGTTCGGCGCTGTTCGCCGGCACGGCCTCGGCCCAGCCGTCCTTGTCGGTCCTGAACTTCGGCACGTCGTCGGGGGCGACCAGCGTCAGGTACGCCACCTGGAACGGTTCGGAGAGGCTGTCGCGGGTGAAGACCAGCAGCCAGCGGTCGTCGCCGCCCTTGTTGCCGTGCGCGTCGGCGACGAACCAGCGCGGCCAGCCCGCCTTCTTGGGGATGGTGTACGTGACGTCGTCGAACTCCAGCGCGGAATGACCGGAGTTGCCGCCGGGACTGTTGACGTGCCCCGCCTTCAGGCGCGCGGCGTCGATGTCGCCGAGGGCGCCGGTCGTGCGGTCCGCGTCCAGGGAACTGTCGTACGCCTTGTCGGCCTTGTTGTACGCGTCCGTGAACTGCTCCAGCGCCTTCGCGGCCTCGGCGCGGGTGGTGGCGGGCAGCACCTCGCGCTCCCCGTGCACCACCACGCAGCCGCTCGCCGTCAGCGACAGGGCGGTCAGCGAGACCGCCAGGAGCGCGTTCCGGTCACGCCTGCGGAGCCGTCGAGGGCCGCGATCCCTGGTCGTCAGGTGCGTCATGAGGTGCCTTCACCTTCCCCTTCCCGGAGGCGAACCCTACCGGGGCGAAGAAGAGTACGAGCGTCGGGACCAGGTACAGCAGCCACACCGTGACCTGGAGCACGGTGGGGTCCGGCTGGAAGTTGAACACGCCCTTGAGCAGCGTCCCGTACCAGCTGTCCGGCGGGATGGTGCCGCTGATGTCGAAGGCCTGGTTCGTCAGCCCCGGGACCCAGTCGGCCTCCTGGAGGTCGTGGAAGCCGTACGCCAGCACGCCCGCCGCGACCACGACCAGCATGCCGCCGGTCCAGGTGAAGAACTTGGCGAGGTTGATCCGCAGGGCGCCGCGGTAGAACAGCCAGCCGAGCAGGACCGCGGTGGCCAGGCCCAGCGCCACGCCGATCAGCGGGCGCGGGGTGCCGTCGCTGGCCGCGTGCACGGAGGCCCACACGAACAGCGCGGTCTCCAGTCCCTCCCGGCCGACGGCGAGGAACGCGGTGGCGACCAGCGCGCCGGTGCCCATGGCGAGGGCCGCGTCCAGCTTGCCGTGCAGCTCCGACTTCAGGTGCCGGGCGGTGCGCCGCATCCAGAACACCATCCAGGTCACCAGGCCCACCGCGACGATCGACAGCGACCCGCCGAGCGCCTCCTGCGCCTGGAACGTCAGCTCCTGGGAACCGAATTCGAGCGCGCACCCGAAGCCCATGGCGATGAGCACGGCCACGCCGATACCGGTCCAGATCGGCTTCAGGGCCTCCGTCCGCCCGGTCTTGACCAGGTAGGCGATGAGGATGCAGACGACGAGCGAGGCCTCCAGGCCCTCCCGCAGACCGATCAGGTAGTTGGAGAACACGGATCACGCCCCCTTGGCGGACTCGGCGGACCCGGCGGACCCGGCGGTTTCGGAGAACAGCGTGCGGCCCCACCAGTCGTCCTTGTCCCGGACGCCGGGGGGAACCGCGAAGACCGCCGAACCCACGTGCTGGATGTACTCGTTGAGCGCGTCGGACGCGGACAGCTTGCGCTGGAGCGGGATGAACCCCTCGCGCACGTCACGCATGTAGGCCAGGAAGAACAGCCCGGCGTCGAGCCGTCCGAGCCCGTCGGTGCCGTCCGTGAACGAGTAGCCCCGGCGCAGGATGGTGATCCCGCCGTTGGAGTCGGGGTGCGCGAGCCGCACGTGGGCGTCGGGCTTCATCGCCTTCAGGAACGGCTCGTCGTGCTCCTTGGCCTTGCCGACCGGGGCGCCCTCGCCCTTGTCGCGCCCGAACACGTCCTCCTGCTCCTGGAGCGAGGTCCGGTCCCAGGTCTCGATGTTCATCCGGATCCGCCGGGCGACGAGGTACGACCCGCCGGTCATCCAGGCGGGGCCGTCCCCCTCCCCGGCCCACACGAACTTCTTCAGCCGGTCGGTCTCGGTGCCCGCGATGTTGCGGGTGCCGTCCTTGAACCCCATGAGGTTGCGCGGGGTCTGGGCGTCCGGGGTCGTCGACGAGGTCTTCCCGAACCCGAGCTGGGACCAGCGGACGGCGACCTTGCCGAAGCCGATCCGGGCCAGGTTGCGGATGGCGTGCACGGCGACCTGCGGGTCGTCGGCGCAGGCCTGGACGCAGAGGTCGCCACCGGTCCGGGACCGGTCGAGGTTGTCGCCGGGGAACTTCGGCAGGTCGACGAGCGCGGCCGGCCGCTGCCCGGCGAGCCCGAACTTCTCGAAGAGGGACGGCCCGAAGCCGATCGTGAGCGTCAGCCGGGACGGCTGGAGCCCGAGCGCCTCACCGGTGTCGTCCGGCGGGGCCTCGGCGAGCCCGCCGTACGCGCCCTCGCCGACCGCCTTCCCGGCGGTCATCCGGCGTGCGGCGGCGGTCCAGTCCTTGAGCAGCTGGACGAACTCGGCCCGGTCGTCGGTCTTCACGTCGAACGCGGCGAAGTGCAGCCGGTCCTGGACGGGCGTGGCGATACCGGCCTGGTTGGCGCCGTGGAACTGCACCGCGCCGCCGGTCTCGGCGGCGGCCGGGTCCACGTCGTGGCCGGTCTCGGCCATCGCCACCGCGCCCCCGGCGACCGCGGCGCCGAGCGCGAGCCCGGCCCCGCCCCAGCCGATGAGCGCCCGCCGCGAGGGGCTGGTCTTCTCGGTCGTCATGTCCTGCCCCTTACTTGACGACGGCCGCGGCGAGCTTGGACAGCGGCTCCGCGAGGGCGTTGACCGCGTCGGAGAGCTCCTTGCGCTGGTCCTTGGTGACCTTGTCGTAGGACACGAAGTCGTACGACGTCCTGTCGCCGGACCGGAACTTGTCGAGCAGCGTGTCCAGCGCGGCGAACTGCTTGTCGAGTTCGGCGGTCAGGGCCTGGTCGTTCTTCGAGGCGACCGGCTTGAGCAGTTCGTACGCCTTCTGGGCACCCTCGACGTTGGCCTTGAAGTCGACCAGGTCGGTGTGGGAGTAGCGGTCCTCCTCGCCGGTGACCTTGCCGGTGGCGACCTCGTCGAGGAGCTCCTTGGCGCCGTTGGCCATGGAGGTCGGGGTGATCTCGGCCTTGCCGACCCGCTTCTGCCAGTCCGTCAGGTCGGCGACGAGCTGGTCCGCGAGCGTCGCCTCCGTGGCACCGATCTTCTTGTCGGCCCAGAGGGACTTCTCGAGGCGGTGCCAGCCGGTCCACTTCTGGCCCTCTTCCAGGCCGTCGGCGCGGGTGTCGGTCTTCGGGTCGATGTCACCGAAGGACTCGGCGATCGGCTCGGTGCGCTCCCAGCCCAGCCGTGAGGGGGCGTACGCCTTCTTGGCGGCCTCCAGGTCACCGGCCTTGACGGCGTCGGCGAAGGTGCGCGCGAGCGGCACGGTGGCGTCGGCCTGCTCCTGGGCGTACTCGCGGTAGTCGGCGACGGCCTTGTCGAGCGCGGGGTTCCGCTCGGCGACGGCACCGGAGCCGGTGACGGTCAGCTTCTGCCGTACGCCGTGCCCCTTCATTCCGGGCCGGCAGGCTATCTCGTACGACCCCGCCTTCACCTCGGCGGTCAGCGTGTACTTGGTCCCGGGCCCGATGTTCTCCTTCTCGGAGACGATCCGGTCGTCCGGGAAGAGGATCTCGACCTCGGTGGCCTTGGCGCCCTTGTTCTCGATGGCGAGCGTGACGTGCCCGGCCGGCACCGACTTGGCCGACGTCTCGCACGTGGAGTCGGCGGCGGTCACCCGGATCGCGTCGCTGCCCTTGGCGTCGCTCTTCGCCGTGCAGGCCGAGAGGGCGGTCAGAGCCGCCGCGGTGACGGCGGCGGTGACGGTGAGTCGGACGGCACGCATGCAGGCTCCAAGCGAGATGGTGTGGTGAGGCTGCCCTAACTTACCTGAGGCTTACCTCACTCATACCCATGCGGGGTGTGATTCACCAGACACAGAAAAATCACAGGCACGGCTTGATCTCGACGGCTCAAAGTCGCCACCAAGGGATGGTAAAGGAAAGGTCATGTGGCGTCGGGTGCTTGAATGCCGGAGTGACTGATTACGACGTGCTGCGGGTCTTCTGCGCGGCGAACGGCGGATACGGCAACGAACTGGGCGTCGTCCGCGACGGCTCGGTGCTGCCCGGGCGAGAGGACCGGCAGGCGCTGGCCGCGAAACTCGGCTTCAGCGAGACCGTGTTCGTGGACGACCCCGAGCGCGGGGTCGTCGACATCTACACCCCCACCCTGCGCCTGCCCTTCGCCGGGCACCCCTGCGTCGGCACGGCCTGGCTGCTGGACGTGCCGGAACTGGTCACCCCCGCCGGAGTGGTGGGCGCCCGGCTCGACGGCGAGTTCAGCTGGATCGAGGCGCTCCCGGAGTGGGCCCCGCCCCGCACCCTGCGCCAGTACGCCACGGCCGCCGAGGTCGACGCGCTGCCGGTGCCGCCGCCCGGCGAGTGGATCTACGCATGGGCGTGGGAGGACGAGTCGGCGGGCCGGGTCCGCGCCCGCGGTTTCCCCGGCCGTGACGACGGGATCCAGGAGGACGAGGCGACCGGGGCGGCGGCGCTGCTGCTCACCGACCGACTGGGCCGGGCCCTGAACATCACCCAGGGCGAGGGCTCGCAGATCCTCACCGCACCGCAGCCGTACGGCTGGGTGGAGATCGGCGGGCGGGTCTTCCTGGAGGGCCCGGAGAAGCAGCCGGGACTCAGCTAGCGGTCGGCTTGCCGGCGCGGGCGCGGCGCGCGTAGTACCAGGTCATGTTGGACGACAGACCTGTCAGCAGCACCCAGACCACGCCGACCGGCCAGCTGCCCTGGACGAAGGAGACGACGGCGGCGACGACCGCGAGGACGCAGACGGCCAGGGCGTAGAGGGCGAGGCGGGGCATAGGGGCCGCTTTCTCGTGACGGGGGGGGGACACTGCCAGCGTCCACCAGTGTCCCCCATCCGCTCAGACGTCCGTGACGCGCAGCCCCGCGTGCGCCTTGTAGCGGCGGTTCACCGAGATCAGGTTCGCGACCAGCGACTCCACCTGGTGGGCGTTGCGCAGCCGTCCCGCGAAGACCCCCCGCATCCCGGCGATCCGCCCGGCCAGCGCCTGCACGATCTCCACGTCGGCCCGCACCTCGCCCAGCACCATCACATCGGTGTCGATCTCCTCGATCTCCGGGTCCTGGAGCAGCACGGCCGACAGGTGGTGGAACGCGGCCGTGACCCGCGAGTCCGGCAGCAGCGCCGCCGCCTGCTCGGCCGCGCTGCCCTCCGCCGGCTTGAGCGCGTAGGCGCCCTTCTTGTCGAAGCCGAGCGGGTTGACGCAGTCCACGACCAGCTTCCCGGCCAGCTCCGCGCGCAGCGACTCCAGCGTCTTGCCGTGCCCGTCCCACGGCACGGCGACGATCACGATGTCGCTGCGGCGCGCGCACTCGGCGTTGTCGGCGCCCTCGACACCGTGCCCGAGCTCGGCGGCGGCGGCCTGCGCGCGCTCCGCGGCCCGGGAGCCGATGATCACCTTCTGGCCGGCCCGGGCCAGCCGGTAGGCCAGGCCCTTGCCCTGCGGGCCGGTGCCGCCGAGCACACCCACGACCAGGCCGGAGACGTCGGGCAGGTCCCAGGGGTCCTTGGCGGGGGCGGGAGCCTGCTCGGCGGCCGGCTGCTGTGCACTGTCGGAAGAGGTCATGGGGCCGACTCTACGTCCGTGCCGACGGCCCCACCCGGTCAGGTGAGCCGGTTGACCGGCACCCGGCGGAACGTGATCGTCGAGTACGCGCTGAAGTCACCGGTCTCGTACAGCAGTCCCACGGTCTCCGCGTCGACGCGGGTCAGGTCCGAGTAGGCCGCGGGCAGTCCGTCGACCGGGTACGCGGACCGCCAGGTGGTGCCGCCGTCGGCGGAGACGCGGATCGTCATCAGGGCGCGGGCCGCGGGGTCGGCGGGCCCGGAGTACAGCAGCAGGTCCGGGTCGCGGAGTTGGAGCACGGCGGCCTCGCAGACGGGCGCGCCGATCCCGGCCTGCGGCCGGAACGGCTTCACGAGCGTGCGCCCGCCGTCCGCCGAGTGCGCGT
Organism: Streptomyces humi; assembly: GCF_001005085.2. Classification (GTDB taxonomy): domain Bacteria; phylum Actinomycetota; class Actinomycetes; order Streptomycetales; family Streptomycetaceae; genus Streptomyces; species Streptomyces humi. The sequence continues at coordinate 123,207 of NZ_LBMU02000082.1, read as the reverse complement.
CGGCCCGGTTCCCCGGCGCCGGTGAATCGTTGCGGGTGTTGAAGTAGACGCGGCCGTCCGGCAGTTCGGCGGCGGTGGTCTCGTTGACGTTGACGTACCCGTCGGTGTTCTCGTCGAGGTAGCCGAGGTACCAGGTCTCCCCGTCGTCGTCGCTGAGCAGGCAGTGCCCGCTGTTGTACCTGGCCTCGGTGCCGTTGTCCGTCCCGGCCGGCGGCAGGGTGTGGTTGGCGGCCACGACGACCCGCCCCGAACGCAACTGGAGGGCGTGCCCCGGTGTCGTGGCGTACCACCGCCAGCCGGCCTTCTTCACCGACGGGGTGATCTCCGTCGGCGCGGACCACGTCAGCCCGTCGTCGTCGCTGTGCTGCACCCACACCCGCCGCCCGTCCGCGTCGGACACCTGCCCGCGCAGGATGGCGTCCTCGGTGGCGGATGCGGCACTGCGGACGTGCACCAGCAGGATCCGCCCGCTGTCGAGCACCACGGGCGCGGGGTTCCCGGCGAGATCGGTGCCGTTGCTCGCCGCGGCCTGGAGAGCCCCCCAGGTGCGCCCGCCGTCCGCGGACCTCTTCAGCACGATGTCGATGTGCCCGTGGTCGGCCGCGGAGTCGACTCTCCCCTCGCAGAAGGCGAGCACGGTGCCCGCCCGGGAGACCACCACCGCCGGGATCCGGAAACTGGCGTAGCCCTCGGTGCCCGCCCGGAAGGGAATGCTTGCTGCTGCGTCGTTCATGGGCCGCCTCCTCCCCGGGTCGGGCGAATTCGCGGTGAACTCCGCGTCACGACTGTCCGATTACGGCAGTATGCGGAGACATGGACGCCGTACGGGTCGCGTTGTTGCGTGAAGTGCTTGCCGGGACCGAGTGGTTGACCGCGACGCGCAGATTCGCGGGCGCCCTGCGCGGCTCGGTCGTCACCCACGGCGGCGGACTGCTCCTGCTCGGCACCCCGCGGTACGAGCCGTGGCATCTCGCCGCGCACCTGGTGGACGAGGCCGCGTGGTCCGGCACCCCGGAACTGGCACCCACCCTCGTACGGCACGGCGCCCGCCCCACCGACCCGGCGCACCTCGCGGTCGGCCCCGCCCGCATCGAGACGGCCCGCCGGGGCGAGACGCTGCTGGTGGTGGCGCCGGGGGACACCGGAACCCTGCTGGAGCGGGTCCACACGGCCCGCCGCGCCGGCGTGACGGTCCTGGCCCTGTCCACCACCACCGACGACGCGCTGACCGCGATGGCCCACGAGACGCTCACCGTCCCCGAGGCGGCGGAGCTGGACCTGGACACCGTCCAGCACCTGGTCAGCGCGGCGGCGGGGGAGAACGGCCCGTCTCCACGGGGGCGCCGCCGCTTCCGGGACCGCCTGACGAAGTTCGCGGAGACGGTGCTGGCCCCGCCACCGAACCCGTGGTGACACGTCGGCCGCGGGCACGTGGTGGTTGCTCGCGCAGTTCCCCGCGCCCCTGAAGGGGCGCTGCGCCGACGCGCCCCTGAAGGGGCGCGGGGAACTGCGCGACCAGCCCCCACCGGCCCGCACCCGGTCCGCATCCAGCCCCCACCCGGCCGCACTCAGCCCTCACCGGGCCGCACTCAGCCCTCACCGGGCCGCACCCGGGCCGGCCCCCGCACGAAAACTGTTTGCCCGAGCCGAGCGCAGCGTTCAGCATGGCCCAGCGTGAGCCGTCTCCTCCCTGACCTGACCCCCTGGCATGCCTCCGCCGACTTCCGGAGGCTGTGGGTCTCCGGGCTCGTCAGCAACTTCGGCAGCTTCCTGACGTTCGTCGCGCTCCCCGTGCAGATCAAGGACCTCACGGGTTCCGCGACCGCCGTAGGGGCCATCGGCGCCGTCGAACTGCTCCCGCTCATCCTGTTCGGGCTCTACGGCGGCGCCCTCGCCGACGCCCTGGACAAGCGCCGGCTCATCCTGTGGACCGAGGCCGGACAGGGTCTGCTCAGCGCGGCCCTGCTGGTCAACGCGTTGCTGCCGCACCCGGCGGTGTGGCCGCTGTACGCCGTCGCGGCCCTCTCCTCCGCCCTGGTGTCGGTCCAGCGCCCGGCCCTCGACTCGCTGCTGCCGCGGATCGTCGCCCACGACGACCTCCCCGCCGCGGCCGCCCTGAACTCGTTCCGGTGGACCGTCGGCGGCGTCGCGGGCCCCGCCGTCGCCGGCGTGGTCGTGGCGTACGCGGGCCTCGGCTGGGCCTACGGCGCCGATCTCGTCACGTTCCTGGTCTCCGTCGCCCTGACCGTGCCCATCGCCGCGTCCCCCGCCTCCCACGAGGCCGCGAAACCCTCCCTGCGCGCCATCGCCGAAGGCGCCCGCTACGCCTGGGGCCGCAAGGAACTCCTCGGCACCTACGCGATCGACCTCGCGGCGATGTTCCTTGCCATGCCGCTCGCCGTACTGCCCTTCCTGGCCGACGAGTTGGACGCCGACTGGTCGCTCGGCCTGATGTACGCGAGCGTCCCCGCCGGCGCCCTCCTCGTCAGTCTCGTCAGCGGCTGGACGGCACGGGTGCACCGGCACGGCAGGATGGTGGTGCTGTCCGCCGCGCTGTGGGGCCTGGCCGTCGCCGCCGCCGGAGCCATGGCGAACGTGTGGCTGGTGCTGCTCTTCCTCGTCGTCGCCGGCGGCTGCGACATGGTCAGCGGGATCTTCCGTGCGGCCATGTGGAACCAGACGATCCCCGACGAGCTGCGCGGCCGCCTCGCCGGGATCGAGCTGCTGTCGTACTCCGTGGGTCCCACCCTCGGCCAGGTCCGGTCCGGCGCCATGGCCGGCCGGTTCGGGGTGCGGACGTCCGTCGGCGCCGGCGGCCTGCTGTGCGTGGGGGCGGTCGGCCTGCTGGCCCTGGGCCTGCCCGCCCTCATGTCGTACGACGCGCGGACGAACGAACACGCCCTGCGGCTGCGCGCCCAGCGCACGGACGCCGCCCCGACCCCGCTCTGATCAGCTCTTGGCGCCCCGGTCAGCCCTCGTCCGAGGAGTCACCGGCCGGCGCGTCGTGCCACCGCGGGTCGTTCTCCCACTGGAGGTTGCGCTCGCGTGCGATCTCCATGGCGTGCTCCGCCTCCGCCCGGGTGGCGTAGGGGCCGAACCGGTCCTTGGCGGGGCACTCGGGCCCCTCCTCGACCTTCTTGTGTTGCAGGCAGTAGTACCACTCGCCCGCCTTCGCGACGGTCCGCTTCTTGAACAAGGCCATGACCCGCTCCTTTCGCCAACCACATGTTCCCCCATGCCCGCTGGTTAGACTCGCTGGCATGTCTGGCCAGTCGCTGCTCGTACCAGGGGAGCTCTCTCCCACCCGTTCGGTACCCGGAAACATCCGCCGACCCGAGTACGTCGGCAAACCCGCGCCCACCCCGTACACCGGATCCGAGGTGCAGACCCCGGAGACCGTCGAGGCGATGCGGACCGCCGGCCGCATCGCCGCGCGGGCGATGGAGGAGGCCGCGAAGATCATCGCCCCGGGGGTGACCACGGACGAGCTGGACCGGGTCGCGCACGAGTACATGTGCGACCACGGGGCCTACCCCTCGACGCTCGGCTACCGGGGCTTCCCCAAGTCGCTGTGCACCAGCGTCAACGAGGTCATCTGCCACGGCATCCCGGACTCGACCGTGCTCCAGGACGGCGACATCGTCAACCTGGACGTGACGGCGTACATCGGCGGGGTGCACGGCGACAACAACGCGACCTACCTGGTCGGGGACGTCGACGAGGAGAGCCGGCTGCTCGTGGAGCGGACCCGGGAGTCCCTGCACCGGGCGATCAAGGCGGTCAAGCCGGGCCGGCAGATCAACATCATCGGCCGGGTCATCGAGTCGTACGCGAAGCGCTTCGGCTACGGCGTGGTCCGGGACTTCACCGGGCACGGCATCAGCTCGTCCTTCCACTCCGGGCTGATCATCCCGCACTACGACAGCCCGCACGCGACGACCGTGATGCACCCCGGCATGACCTTCACGATCGAGCCGATGCTGACGCTCGGGACCCACGAGTACGACATGTGGGACGACGGCTGGACCGTCGTGACCAAGGACCGCAGGCGCACCGCGCAGTTCGAGCACACGCTGGTGGTGACCGACACCGGCGCGGACATCCTCACCCTGCCGTAGCGCCCCGGCACCCCGCCCCCTGCCGGGGCGGGGCACCGGTCAGCCGGCGACCGAGCAGAACTCGTTCGAGCCCTGCCAGAAGCGGTACAGCTCCTGTCCGCAGTACCGGTCGAGGTCGTCGACGCCCAGCCCGCGCAGCAGCGCGTCGATCACGTCGAAGAACGCGCTGTTGATCGACGGCACCCACAGCAGCGCGAACACGAACAGCAGGCCGAACGGGGCGAACGGCTCCACCTGCCGCTTGACGTTGTACGACAGCCAGGGCTCGATCACGCCGTAGCCGTCCAGGCCCGGCACCGGCAGGAAGTTCAGGATCGCCGCGGTGACCTGGAGCAGCGCGAGGAAGGCGAGGGCGTACCGGAAGTCGCGCGGGACGCCGGACAGGGCGTCCAGCCAGAAGGGGGCGGTGCAGACCGCGGCGAACAGCACGTTGGCCAGCGGGCCGGCGGCCGAGATCAGGCTGTGCCGCCAGCGGCCGCGGATCCGGTGGCGCTCGATGAAGACCGCGCCGCCGGGCAGGCCGATCCCGCCCATGATCACGAACAGCACCGGCAGCACGATGCTCAGCAGCGCGTGCGTGTACTTCAACGGGTTCAGGGTCAGGTAGCCCTTCGCCCCCACCGTGATGTCACCCCCGTGCAGGGCGGTCCGGGCGTGCGCGTACTCGTGCAGGCAGAGGGAGACGATCCACGCCGCCGTCACGAACAGGAACACGGCGACCCCGGGCTGCTGGGCGAACCCGGACCAGGTGGCCCACCCGGTGACCGCGGTGACGGCCAGGATCCCGACGAACACGGGACTGATCCGCCGGTCGCTGGGGCGGGTGGTGGTGGCGGTCATGGCGCGGGGCTCCCGGGGGCGCGTCGGTGGTGGTGGCGTGCGGGGTCGACCGTACAGGTGACGTGAGGAGAACGTCATGTGGAGGGCCCCTGGTTCCTGAAGACCGCCACGCCGTGCGCCGCGCGTCCCGAAACCCACAGGCGGAGCCCGCGCGTCCCCAGGGACAATGGAGCCCGTGCGCTATCGGATCCTCGGCACCACCCAGGTACTCCGCCCCGACGGTACGGCCGTCCCCGTGGGCGGGGCGCGGCTGCGTGCCCTGCTGACCGTGCTGGCGCTGCGGGCCGGCCGCCCGGTCCCCGCCGGGCTCCTCGTCGACGAGGTCTGGGGCGACGAACCGCCCGCCGACGCGAGTGGCGCCCTCCAGGCGCTGGTCGGCCGGCTGCGGCGGGCCCTCGGCGCCGGCGTGATCGACTCCACCGACGCGGGCTACCGCCTCGCCGCCACCCCCGACGACGTCGACCTGCACCGCTTCGAACGGCTCACCGGCGACGGCCTGCGCGCCCTCGCCGACGGCGACCCCGCCAAGGCGGCGACCGTCCTCGACGACGCCCTCGCCCTCTGGTACGGCCCGGCCCTCGCCGACCTGCCCGACCGCACCGCCGAAGCGGCCCGGGCCGACGTCCGCCGGCTGGACGCCCTGCGCGCCCGCCACACCGCCGCCCTCGCCCTCGGCCAGGCCGAGCAGTCCCTCCCCGAGCTCACCGCCCTGTGCGACGCCCACCCCCTCGACGAACCGCTCCAGGCCCTGCGCCTGCGTGCCCTGGGCGCCACCGGCCGCACCGCAGAGGCACTGGCCGCCTACGACGGCGTACGCCACCTGCTCGCCGATCGCCTGGGCTCCGACCCCGGGCCCGAACTGCGCGCCCTGCACGCCGAGTTGCTGGACCCGGCACCGGCGCCGAAGCCGGCCGAACCACGCCCGGGCAACCTGCGCGCCCGGCTCACCTCGTTCGTCGGCCGCGAGGCGGACATCGAGACCATCCGCGCCGACCTCGGCACCGCCCGGCTGGTCACGCTGCTCGGACCCGGCGGGGCCGGCAAGACCCGGCTGTCGCAGGAGGCCGCCGAGACCGTGCGGTACGCGGCCCGGGACGGGGTCTGGCTGGCCGAGCTGGCGCCCGTCGACGATCCCGCCGCCGTACCCGAGGCCGTGCTCAGCGCGCTCGGCGCCCGCGAGACCGTGCTGTACGGCGCCGGCGCCGAGGGCATGCGGGCCGCCGCCGACCGGCACGACGACCCGGTCGAGCGGCTCGTCGAGCACTGCGCCCGGCGCCGGCTGCTGATCATCCTCGACAACTGCGAGCACGTCGTCGACGCGGCGGCCGACCTCACGGCCCGCCTCCTGGAGCGCTGCCCGGACCTGACCGTCCTGGCCACCAGCCGCGAACCCCTCGGCGTCCCGGGGGAGTTGCTGCGCCCGGTGGAACCGCTGCCCGATCCGGTGGCGCTGCGACTGTTCGCCGACCGGGGCGCCGCGGCCCGCCCCGGCTTCACGGTGGACGCCGACGAGCGGACCGCGGCGGCCTGCGCCGAGATCTGCCGCCGCCTGGACGGACTGCCCCTCGCCATCGAACTGGCCGCCGCCCGGCTGCGGTTGCTCACCCCGCGCCAGATCGCCGACCGCCTCGACGACCGGTTCCGCCTGCTCACCTCCGGCAGCCGTACCGTGCTGCCCCGCCAGCAGACCCTGCGCGCGGTCGTCGACTGGTCCTGGGACCTGCTCGACGCTGCCGAACGGGACGTCCTCGGCCGGCTCTCCGTCTTCGCCGGCGGCTGCGACCTGGCCGCCGCCGAGGCCGTCTGCGGCCCCGCCGCCCTCGACGCGCTCGGCTCCCTGGTCGACAAGTCCCTGGTGGTGGCCGCCCCTTCGGCGGACGACGCCACCATGCGCTACCGGCTCCTGGAGACCGTCTCCGAGTACGCGGGCGAACGCCTCGACGAGAGCGGCGACCGGGCCGCCGCCGAACGCGCCCATCTGACGTACTACCGCGAACTGGCCCGGACCACCGACCCGTTGCTGCGCGGCCCCGGCCAACGGGCCGCGCTGGCCCGGTTCGGGCTGGAGTACGAGAACCTGCGCACCGCGCTGCGCCACGCCGTCGCCACCCGGGACGAGCAGGAGGCGCTGTGCCTCGCGCACTCCCTGATCTGGTACTGGCAGACGCGCGACCAGCGCATCGAGACCCGCACCTGGTGCGGCGAGATCATGGCCCTCGGCCCCGACCCCTTCGCCGCGCCGGCCGTGCGGGCCGAACCGGTGTGGCAACGGCTGACCGCGGCCCCGCCGCCGTACCGCGGGGAGATCCTCGCCGAGGCCCGGCGCGGTGTCCACCTGGCGCAGATGGCCTGCATGGACACCGAGCTGGACGTCTGGCAGACCCCGGCGGCGCAGGCCAAACTGCGGGCCGTCACGCAGGTCTACGCCCCCGGTCTGCCGCAGACCACCCGCGCGCCCGGCATGTTCTGGTTCTACGCCGTGATGCTGACCGGCGGCATGGAACGGCTGCGCGAGATCGTGGACGCCGGCGTCGACGTCTGCCGGCGCACCCCCGGCTACGAGTGGGAGCTCGCCGCCGCCCTCCAGATGCGGGCCAACGTGCTCGCCAACCGGGCCGTCTGGGCCGGTGACGCCACCCGCGACGCCGACGAGTCCCTGGAGATCTTCCGGCGCCTCGGGGACGACTGGGGAACCGCCGAGGCCCTCTCCGCCCGCGCCGAGTCCCGGGAGCGCAAGGGGGAGTTCACGGCCGCCGCCGCCGACTACCGGGCCGCCGTCGAGCACGCCGCACGCCTCGGTGCCCGCGCCCAGGTCAGCGTGCTGGAGGCCCGCCTCGGCAGTGTGCTGCTGGAGTCCGGCGACACCGGACAGGGCGAGCGGCTGCTGCGGGAGGTGATCTCCCGCGAGGAGGGACTGCGCAACGAGGCGATGCCCGCCGCCCGGCTCTTCCTGTCCGGCTGGCTCACGCTGGACGGCCGTACCGCCGAGGCCCGTGAGCAACTCCAGCTGCTGCGCGAGGAGTTCAAGATCGCGCACTTCGTCGTCTTCGACGCCCTGATCCTCACCCAGGAGGCCTGGGTGGACGCCCTGGACGGCCTCCACGCCGAGGCCCTGGCCGGACTCCGGCAGGCGTTCCAGCACATCGCGGACCCGCTGACCCAGGCCATCGCCCCGCATTTGCAGTCCGTCTGCCTGACCGTCGCCGCGCTCGCGCTGGCCGGTCTCGACGGCGGGGTGCGCGCCCCGGACGCGGTCCGCTGCCTGGGCGCCGCCGACGCCCTGCTGCCCCCCGGCCACGTCCCCGCCGGTATCGAGCGCACCGCCCGTGAGCGCACGGAGGCCCGGGTCCGGGCCGCGCTCGCCGACGACCGGCTCTGGGCGCCGGCGTACGCCGAGGGCGGTGGCCTCTCCCTCGCGGAGGCCACCGCCCTGATCTGAGCTTCCCTCCCGGGGTGTCAGCTCTTGGTGCGGAACTTGTGGATCGCGACCGGCGCCATCACCGCGGTGAGCCCGACCGACCAGGCCAGCGTCACCCACAGGCTGTGCGCCACCGGGCCGCCGAGCATCAGCCCGCGCGCGGTGTCGGCGAGCGCGGACAGCGGGTTGTAGTCGGTGAAGGACTGGAGCCAGCCCGGCATCGAGTCGGTCGGCGCGAAGATCGACGAGCCGAACTGAAGCGGCATCAGCACCAGGAAGCCCATCGCCTGCACCGACTGCGCGCTCTTCATGATCACGCCGAGGGTGAGGAACACCCACATCAGGGCCGAGCCGAACACCGCCGACAGGCCCACCGAGGCCAGCAGCCCCGACCAGTGGGTGATGTCGAAGCCCACCAGCACGGCGACGACCATCAGGACCGCGGTCGCGAACAGCATCCGCATCAGCTCCACCGCGATCTTGGCGAACAGCACCGAGCCGCGGCCGATCGGCAGGGACCGGAAGCGGTCCATCACACCGGAGTTGAAGTCCGTGTTGAACCCGGTGCCCACGCCCTGGGCCATGTTCATCCCCATCATGGCCATCAGGCCGGGGACGACGTACTGGACGTACGCCTGCTGGCCGCCGCCCAGCGACTGGCCGATGGACCCGCCGAAGACGTACACGAACAGCAGCGTGAAGATCACCGGGAACAGGATGGCGTCGAACATCGACTCCGGGTCCTGCCGGATCCACAGCAGGTTGCGGCGGACCAGCGCACCGGTGTGCCGCAGATGGGCGCGCAGCGAGATGGGGGTGTCGGACACGGACACGGGGACGGTGGCGGTGGCGGTGGCGGTGCTCATACGGCGACCTCCTGACGGTCGTCGGCGGGCTGGGGGTCCTGCGGCGCGCTGGCGCGGTGGCCGGTGAGGGACAGGAACACCTCGTCCAGGCTGGGCAGTTCGGTGGTGATGGAGCTGATGGTGATCCCGCGCGCGGTGACGGCGCCGACCACCGCGGTCAGCTGCTCGTCGCTGAGGATCGGCACCAGCAGGGACCCGGCCTCCGCGTCCACGGTCGTACCGGCGAGCCCGGTGATGCCCAGCTCGTCGATCATCTGGGCGAGCGGCCGCACCTGGAGCGGGTCGACCGGCCGTACCCGCAGCGTCCGTCCGCCGACCTTCGCCTTCAGCTCCTCCACCCGGCCGTTCGCGATGACCTGCCCGCGGTCCACGACGGTCAGCTCGGAGGCGAGCTGCTCGGCCTCCTCCATGTACTGGGTGGTCAGCAGCACGGTCACGCCGTCACCGACCATCGCCTTCACCTCGGCCCACACCTCGTTGCGGGTGCGCGGGTCGAGTCCGGTGGTGGGCTCGTCCAGGTAGAGCACCTGGGGGCGCCCGATCATCGAGGCGGCCAGGTCGAGGCGGCGGCGCATACCGCCGGAGTAGGTGGAGGCGGGCCGGCGCGCCGCCTCGGTCAGCGAGAACCGCTCCAGCAGCTCGTCGGCCCGGGCCCGCGCGTCCTTGCGCGACAGGTCCAGGAGCCGCCCGATCAGGTACAGGTTCTCCCAGCCCGGCAGCTTCTCGTCCACCGAGGCGTACTGGCCCGTCAGGCCGATCACCCGGCGCAGCTGGCGGGGCTGGCGCAGTACGTCGTACCCGGCGACGGTGGCCTCACCGGCATCCGGCTGAAGCAGCGTGGACAGGATGCGTACGAGGGTCGTCTTGCCGGCCCCGTTGGGTCCGAGGACACCCATCACGGTGCCCTCACGGACGTCCAGATCAACTCCGTCGAGTGCCTTGGTGTCGCCGTAGTGCTTCACCAGCCCCCGTACGGACACGGCGTTGTCGTTGATTCGCGTCATGGGAAGAACCGTGCCAGGCGCCACCGACAAACCACCGACAGCCCGCCGACACGGTCCGACAGCCCGCCGACACGGGCACCCGTGCACGGCGTACACGGGTACCGTGCACGACGTGACCACCCTCCCCGCCCAAGCCGTCCGCACCGGCCGGCTGGACCTGCTGCCGCTGCGCGTCGAGCACGCCGAGGAGATGGCGGCGGTGCTGTCCGACCCGGCCCTGCACACCTTCACCGGCGGCACCCCGGACACCGCGGCGGACCTCCGCGCGCGCTACCGGCGCGTCACCGCGGGCTCTCCCGACCCGGCCGTCTCCTGGCTGAACTGGGTGATCCGGCTGCGCGCCGAGTCCTGCCTGACGGGCTACGTCCAGGCGACCGTCACCGGCCCGGTGGCCGAGATCGCCTGGGTGGTGGGCACCCCCTGGCAGGGCCGGGGCATCGCCACGGAGGCGGCCCGCGCCGTGGCCGACCGGCTGGCCCGGCCACCGGTCCACACGCTCGTCGCCCACATCCACCCCGGCCACCACGCCTCCGCCGCGGTGGCCACGGCCGCCGGCCTCCACCCCACGGACACCCGCCAGGACGGCGAGATCCGCTGGACCCGCCCCGCGCCGGTCTAGGTCCTGTCGTCACGTTCCCGCCCGCCGCGCGACGCCGTGCGCGCCCTGGCCGCAAACGGCAGCCGGCCCGCCGACGGGGGAAGATCGGCGGACCGGCTGTGGTGTTTCCGCAGTGGCTCTCGAACTGCATTGGGCAGCGCCCCGAAGGGGCCCTGGGGGCACCCCCGGCCGAAGACCGGGGGAGGAACTGCGCGACCGGCCACGACGAGCCGTCAGACGACCGACGACCCGGCGCGGCCCCCGGCGATGCGCTCAGTGCACCGAGTGCTCCTCCAGCGGGAACGTTCCGCCCACCACGTCCTCGGCGTACGCCCGTGCCGCGTCGCCCATGACCGCGCGCAGGTCCGCGTACTTCTTGACGAACTTCGGCACCCGCCCCGGCGTCAGGCCCAGCATGTCCGTCCAGACCAGGACCTGCGCGTCGGTCTCCGGGCCCGCGCCGATGCCGACCGTCGGGATGTGCAGCACCCGGGTCACCTCGGCCGCCAGCTCCGCCGGGACCAGTTCGAGGACGACCGCGAACGCGCCCGCGTCCTGGACGGACTTGGCGTCCCGCAGCAGCTGCTGGGCCGCCTCCTCGCCGCGGCCCTGCACCCGGTAGCCCATCGCGTTGACGGACTGCGGGGTCAGGCCGATGTGCGCCATCACCGGGATGCCGGACTCGACGAGCAGCCGGATCTGTTCGTGGGACCGCTCGCCGCCCTCCAGCTTGACCGCCCCGACGCCCGCCTCCTTGACCAGCCGGGTCGCCGAGCGCAGCGCCTGCACCGGGCCCTCCTGGTAGGAGCCGAAGGGGAGGTCGCCGACGATCAGGGCGCGCTGCGTGCCGCGCACCACGGCCGCCGACAGCATCGTCATCTCGTCGAGCGTGACGGGTACCGTCGACTCGTACCCGAGGTGGCAGTTGCCCGCCGAGTCGCCGACCAGGAGGACCGGGATGCCGGCCTCGTCGAAGACGGAGGCGGTCATCGCGTCGTACGCGGTGAGCATCGGCCACTTCTCGCCGCGTTCCTTGGCGAGGGCGATGTCGCGGACCGTGATGCGGCGGGTGCCCTTGCCCCCGTACAGCGTCCTGCTGCCGTCGGAGGGGCTGTGCTGCACAGTCTGGGCAGCCGGAAGCTGCGTCATGACAACGGCTCCTTCAAGTCATCTCGAGGCACCCTGACGGTGTCCCCGGACCGCTTCCATGGTGGCACTTCGTGCCGCCCGGGGCCAGGGGACCGTCATGTGATCCATCGGTCATCGCCGTGCCCCAGGCCGGCGCGGTGCGTAAGGCCTCGGTAAAGGAATTAAGATACGAGACGGTTCCGTATTGAAATGGGTCTAGGCTCGGCGTCATGACAACTCCTGCCGACCACGCTCCTCCGGGTCCCCGGATACCCGAGGCGGTGCACCGCCGCCGCTGGGCCATCCTCGGCGTCCTCATGCTCAGCCTGCTGATCGTGGTGCTCGACAACTCGATCCTGAACGTCGCCGTCAAGACCATCTCCACCCCGGCCCCGACCGGCCTCGGCGCCACCCAGAGCCAGCTGGAGTGGGCGATCAACGCCTACACCCTGGTCTTCGCCGGACTGCTGTTCAGCGCCGGTCTCGTCGGCGACCGGGTCGGCCGCAAGAAGGTGCTGATCGGCGGCATCGTCGTGTTCGGCGTCGGGTCCGCGCTGGCCGCCGAGTCCGGCTCGCCGGGTGCGCTGATCGCCTTCCGCGCGCTGATGGCGCTCGGTGCCGCCTTCGTGATGCCCGCCACCCTCGCCGTCCTGATGAACGTCTTCGAGCGTCAGGAACAGCCCAAGGCCATCGGCATCTGGGCGGGCGGCGTCGGCCTCGCCATCGCCATCGGCCCGATCACCGGCGGTGTGCTGCTGGACCACTTCTGGTGGGGCTCGGTCTTCCTCATCAACGTACCGATCGTGATCATCGCGCTCGTCCTGATGGTGTGGCTGGTGCCCGACTCGCGCGACCCGCGTCCGGGCCGGATCGACCCGGTCGGCGTGGTGCTCTCCGTGGTCGGCCTGGTGCTCCTGGTCTACGGCATCATCAAGGGCGGCGAGCTCGCCGACTTCACCGACGCCAAGGTGCTGGCGACCATCTTCGCCGGTGTCGCGGTCCTCGCCGGCTTCGTGCTCTTCGAGAAGCGCAGCGACCACCCGTCCCTGGACGTCACCTACTTCAAGAACAAGGTCTTCTCGGCCGCCATGGCCGCCATCGCGCTGGTCTTCTTCGCGCTGATGGGCGTGACCTTCTTCTCCGTCTTCTACACCCAGAGCGTGCGCGGCTACTCGCCGCTCCAGTCCGGTCTGCTGATGCTGCCGCTGGCCGCCGCGCAGATGATCTTCGCGCCGCGGGCCCGGCTGGTCGTCGAACGGTTCGGCAACAAGGCCACCACCGGAGGCGGTCTGGTGCTGCTCGCGGGCACCCTGGCCGCGTTCGCCACCTTCGAGGCCGACACCCCGATCTGGCTCCTGGAGGTCGTCTTCTTCCTGATGGGTCTCGGCATGGCGCACGTCATGACGCCGACCTCGGTCGTCATCATGCAGGCGCTGCCCCGCGAGAAGGCCGGCTCCGCCTCCGCGCTCAGCAACACCTTCCGCCAGGTCGGCGGCGCCCTCGGCATCGCCGTGCTCGGCTCGGTGCTCTCCACGTCGTACCGCAACGGGATCGAGGGCAAGCTCGGCGCGCTGCCGCCCGGGCTGCGCGACACCGCCGGCGAGTCCATCGAGGCCACCCTCGGGGTCGCCGGCAAGCTCGGGGCACAGGGCAAGGCCCTGGTCACGCCCGCCGACGACGCCTTCCTGCACGCCATGCACCTCACCGCCCTGTGCGGCGCGGGCGTCGCGCTGATCGGCGCCGTGGTCGCGGTCCTCTTCCTGCCGGGCAGGCCGCCGGCCGGTCAGCAGGGCGACCGGGAGCAGGAGTTGGTCGTCGCGGCGGAGTGAACGGCCGAGGGGGCGGCGGGGCGGGAACCACGGGAGGCGTCGGCTGCGGGAGAATTCCCGCAGCCAGTGAGAGGACGGTACGACGTGACACTTGCCGACAGCGGTCCCCGGTCCGCGGGCCCGGCCAGGGGGCGCCCCCGCAGCGAGGCGGTGGAAATCGCCATCCTGGAAGGGGTGATGAAGCTCCTGGAGGACGGCGTGCCGCTCGCCGAGCTGTCCATCGAGCGGATCGCACGGACCGCCGGCGTCGGCAAGGCCACCATCTACCGCCGCTGGAACGGCAAGGAGGAGCTCTTCGTCGACGTGATGCGCGCCGCCGAGCCCCCCGACCCCGAACTCCCCGGCACCTCCATGCGCGACGACCTGATCGTCCTGCTGGAAGCGCTGCGCCGGCGCGGCCTGAAGAACCGTTCGTCGGCGATCATGCACAACGTCCACGCCCAGATGAAGAGCAGCCCCCGGATCTGGAACGCCTACCACACGAACGTGGTGAACCCCCGGCGTGAACTGGGTATGGAAGTGCTGCGCCGCGGCCAGCGCAACGGCGAACTCCGCGCCGACGTCGACCTCGAACTGGCCAACGACATGTTCACCGGCCCGATGCTGCTCCGGGCCGTCCTGCGCCCGGACTCGGAACTCCCCGAGGGGCTCGCCGAACAGATCGTCGACGAGGTGCTGGCCGGGCTACGGCCCGTCAGCTCCCCGGAGCCGTAGCGGGAGTGTGCGCGTTCTGTCACAGCCCGCGCCGACCCGGCGGTAACCGGAACCCCTCCCGACGGCTTGTTCGTCCTCGTCTTCCGTACGGCCGTCATGTGACGGCGGGAACGAGGCCGATCATCCCCTAGGGTCGTATCCGGGGGACGACGGTGTGCACGGCAGGTTGTGAGGCAGGCGGTATGGCGCAGCAGGCGTACATGACGGAAACGGACAACGGCGGCTCGGGACCCGAGCGCGGCAGAGACCGGTTCCGGCGCCTGGTGAACCGCTTGCTGTCCGGCTGGCGCGACGATCCGCGGATCTGGCGCCGGGGCCTGGTCCTCGCCGCCGTCGCGCTGCTGCTGGCCGGCGTGATGCTGATGCACTCCCGCATCCCGAACGCGGTCGGCAACCTCGGCAGTCTCACCGAAACCTTCCTGCCCTGGCTGGGCCTGCTGATCCCGGTGCTGGTGCTGCTCGGTCTGGTGCGGAAGTCGGCGACCGCGCTGATCGCCGTACTGCTCCCGGCGATCGTCTGGCTCAACCTGTTCGGCGGGCTGCTCACCGACAAGTCGGGCACCGGCGGCGACTTCACGGTGGCCACGCACAACGTCAACGCCGACAACCCCGACCCGACCGGTACGGCGACCCGGCTGGCCTCCTCCGGGGCCGACGTGCTCGCCCTGGAGGAACTGACCGCGTCCGCCGTACCGACCTACGAGAAGGCGCTGGCCTCGACGTACAAGTACCACGCCGTCGAGGGCACGGTCGGCCTGTGGAGCAGGTACCGCCTCACCGGGGTGAAGGCCGTCGACATCAAACTGGGCTGGGTACGGGCCATGCGCGCCACGGTCGCCACGCCGCACGGCCCGCTCGCCGTCTACGTCGCCCATCTCCCCTCCGTCCGCGTGAAGATGAACGCCGGGTTCACCGCCCGGCAGCGGGACAAGAGCGCGGACGCGCTCGGCGAGGCCATCGCCGACGAGACCCTGCCCCGGGTGATCCTCCTCGGCGACCTGAACGGCACGATGAACGACCGTTCGCTCAACGGCGTCACCTCGCAGATGCGCTCCACGCAGGGCGCGGCGGGCAGCGGCTTCGGGTTCAGCTGGCCGGCCGCGTTCCCGATGGCCCGGATCGACCAGATCATGGTCAAGGGGGTGGAGCCGGAGAGCTCCTGGACCCTGCCGCGGACCGGCAGCGACCACCTGCCGATCGCGGCACGTGTGAACCTGACCACATCGGGTTCCTGAGATCCGCTGGTCAGCGCCGTGTTGTTGCTTTTGTCAGGACAATTGGACGCCCGGTCGTAACCTAGCGGAATACTGGGCCTGGGAGACTTTGTTCCGTAGATGAACTTATCGGTGCTCAGCACGCACGGAACCCTGCTCTCCCGAAAGGCAACGTCCTTCATGCCCCTGGCCCTGCTCGCACTGGCCGTCGGCGCTTTTGGTCTCGGCACCACCGAATTCGTGATGATGGGCCTGCTGCCCGACGTCGCCGGCGACCTGCACATCTCGATCCCCACCGCCGGCCACCTGGTCTCGGCGTACGCGCTGGGCGTCGTCATCGGCGCCCCGCTGCTGGCCGCACTCACCGCGCGCCTGCCCCGCCGTACGGTCCTCATCTCCCTGATGGCCCTGTTCGTCGCGGGCAACGCGCTCTCCGCGCTGGCCCCCGGCTACGACTCCCTGCTGGCCGCCCGCTTCCTGAGCGGCCTCCCGCACGGCGCGTTCTTCGGCGTGGGCGCGGTCGTCGCCACCGGCCTCGTGGCCCCCGAACGCAAGGCCCGCTCGGTCTCCCTGATGTTCATGGGCCTGACCGTCGCCAACATCGCGGGCGTCCCGGTCGCCACCCTCATGGGCCAGCACCTCGGCTGGCGGGCCACCTTCCTGGGCGTGAGCCTGATCGGCGTGGCGGCGATGGCGGCGGTGTTCCTCCTGATCCACCCCACGCGGACCCCGGCCCCCACCTCCGGCCTGCGCGGCGAACTCACCGCCCTGCGTTCCCTCCCGGTCTGGCTGGCCCTCGCCACGACGGTCGTCGGCTTCGGTGCCCTGTTCTCCGCGTACAGCTACATCACCCCGATGCTGACGGAGTCGGCGGGCTACACCCAGGGCAGCGTGACCCTGCTCCTCGCCCTGTTCGGCGTCGGCGCCACGATCGGCAACCTGGTCGGGGGCCGCCTCGCCGACCACGCCATGCGCGGCACGCTCTTCGGCGGCCTGGCGTCGATGGTGGCGGTACTGCTCCTCTTCCCCCTCCTGATGCGGACGGAGTGGAGCGCCGCGCTCGCCGTCGTCCTGCTGGGCGTCGCGGCCTTCGTCACCGGCTCCCCGCTCCAGCTGATGGTGATGGAACGCGCCGTCGCGGGCCCCTCCCTGGCCTCCTCCGCCAACCAGGCGGCCTTCAACCTCGCCAACGCGGGCGGCGCCTGGATCGGCGGCGTCGCGCTGGCGGCGGGCTTCGGGGTGACGTCCCCCGCGCTGGCGGGCGCGGCCCTCGCGGTCCTCGGCCTCGGCGTGGCGAGCGTGGCGTACGCGGTGGACCGCCGCAGGGCCGTCCCGGCGGCGACCGGTCACGTACGGGTGGTCGCCTCCCATGTCCCGGAGACCGCGGAGCCGGTGCGCTCCTCCTGAACGGCCACGTCCTGGCCGGGCCGCCGATGTGCCCCCGGCCGGGACACCGTGACGCGTCGCGTGCTGCCGGATCCGGCCGTCAGAGGTCGGGCGCGATGTTCACCTTCGGGTGAAGCGCTTCGGACGCGGCGTCGGCGATCGGATCTGCCTACGATGATGTTCTCGACACCAGCCCCTGGGAGGCACGCGATGTCCGCCGCAGGCATCGAGCAGCCCTTCGACGACGAGCCGTTCTCGCTCACGGCCATCGCCGACGAGATCATGGAACGGCATCCGGGCTACCGAGTCGAGATCATCGGAGGCCACCTCCTCGTGACCCCGTCACCGGATGCCCCGCACGCCCGTGCCCTGACCGGCCTGATGATCCCCTTCATCGCCGCAGGCCTGCACGGAGAGGAGACCGAGGTCCTCCAGAACGTCGGCCTCTGGCTGCCCACCGGAGCCGAGGACTACGTCATCCCCGACCTCGCGATCGTGGACGCCGACATCGACGACCACCTTGTCGAGAACAACGCCTACGACCCCGTCTGCTTCCGTCTCGTCCTGGAGGTCACCTCCAGCAACTGGAAGGACGACCTGAAGACCAAGGCCGTCGCCTACGCCCAGGCCAAGGTCCCGGTCTACGTCATCGTCGACCGCAAGCACCAGCGCGTCCACGTGCTCACGGATCCCACCGGGGAGCAGTACGAGCACCACCGCCCGTACTCGCCCGGCGAGACCGCCGCACTGCCCCGGTCGATCGGCGCCCAGGTCACCCTCGACGTCGACCAGGTCCTCAAGGCCGCCCAGAAGAAGTCCGACTGATCAGCTCGCGTCGGCGGGTTGCCGTGTCTGGCCGGCGTCGTCGAAGACCTGGGTGAAGGCGCGCAGTTTCTCGTCGTCGCCGGCCAGGGCGGCGCGGTCGGTGCGGGTGCGCTGCCAGTACCGGCGGCCCTCCTCGTCGGCCAGCAGCCCCGAGGCGTGGGCGCGGAGCTGGTGCTGGGACAGGGCGCCGATGCGCCACCGCAGTTCCCAGGCGGTCACCTGGGCCTCGAAGAACAAATGCCGACGCACTTCGCCGGGCGCCGAACCGGCGAACTCCGCCCCGGCCGCGGCCCGCCCCAGCTCCGGATCGGCAGCGGCGGCCTTCAGCAGCTCCACCTGCGTCCGCAACACGGTGGCCCGCAACGTCTCCCGGTGCTGCTCCCGACGCTGCACCAGGAGCATCAGCAGCACGGCCACCCCGGCGGCCAACAACAGAGCGAACAGGATCGGCACGGCAACTCCCCCCAGAGCAAAGGCAATTGAGCCAGATGCTCCCCGGCCCCCCGAGAAGCGGCAAGAAGCCCCCGCCTTCCTTCCCGGAACCCTCACAACCCCGTCAGTGGCGACTCTCGGGCAGGCCCGACACATAGGTGCGCATGCGGTGGTGGAAAGGAAGGCGAGGCCGCGGGGAGACCAGCCGCCCACGAGGCAGAAGGGCTTCATCAGCCATTGCGCCCTCCGCGGGGCTCCGGTCGCGTGAGCCCCGTCCGCACGGGAAGCCTCTCCCGGCGCATGCGCAGCCCACTCTGGCCTGGAGGCTGACCGGTGCCGTAGGCGAGGACATGCACGACGTCGTTGCGGGCGGCGTACTCCAGAGCACGGCTGCTGAGCCGGTAGCTCCAGAAATGGTGCAACCCGCACACAAACGGACCCGACAGTGCCAGCGCAAGTTCCGCCTGCCACGGCATCGTGCCGGTCGGCAACGCCGTGGCGAAGGGCGAAGCCATGGCCGCCAGACCCGTGGCGCGTGTCGTACTCACCATCGGTCCCCGTCCTCCCCTGGCGTGCAGAGGATCGCCCGTCGCGTGGGCCAGGCCTGTAGCAGGACGCGTAACGCATGGGCGAGCTGCCGGTGCCGCGGCTCACCGGCGAGGTCCCACAACTCGCCGCGCCACTCCTCTCCGTAACGCGGCCGGTCCGTGGCGGGCAGCAGGCGCGCGGCGGAGCCGACGAGCCACTGCGCGGACGGGCTTACCCGCTTCTGGCCGGAGACGGCGGCCGCGCTGCCGGCCGGCTGGTTGCGGAGGACGACGAGCCGGTGCACCACAGCGCCGGCGCGGTCGCAGGATTCGGCGATGGAACCTGCCGCGAGGCTTCGCCGGGGATGTGTGTACGACAGTTGGCGTTCGAGTTCACGAGCCGACTCGGCGGTGTACTGAAGGCCCTGGAGCAGGAGCGCGCTCCGGGCCTCGGCGAGGCGGGGTTCACCGACGACGGACCGGAGCTGTGCCGCCCGGATGCGGGCGTTCGCGACGGCGTCGACCACGTCGAAGGCCAGGTCGGTATCACTGCTCACGGCACCGGCGCGGTCGAGGTCGATAGCTCGGGCCAGGCTTTTCGCACGCATGCCGATGCGGCCGATCTCACCGACGAGATCGCATGCGAGTTCATGAGCCTGGCTCTGGTCGAGTACTCCGGCGACACCGGAGTCGTCCGTCCCTGCCAAGGAATCGGTACTCATAGAGTCGCGCCTCCGGCCATACCGGGACGCAGCGTGTTCAAGGTGTTCCGCCCGGCGGTGGCGCGGGCGAGCGCCTGCCTGGCGCATACGGTGCCGTCCGGACTGAGCCGGTAGTAGCGCCGTCGCGGACGGCCCTGCTCGTGCGGGTCCGCTTCCTCCCACCGGGAGACCAGCCATCCGACGGATTCCAGGCGCGCCAGGATGGGGTGGATCGTGCCGCTCGCGAGTTGAGCCCGCGCGCAGACTTCGAGGCCGTACAGCTCTTCGGTGGGTTCCTCCAGGAATGCCCGCAGTACCAACTGGGTCGGCAGCGTCATCCTCGGAGCAGGGGACTCCTTCGGCATGCTTTAACTCTACCTAGCCTAGGTAGAGTTAAAGCATGGTTTCGTGGAATTGCCATGGCGGGCGGCAGAGGCGGACCGGCTCCGCCCCCGACACCGACATCTCGCGCCCGGTTCGCCAGGACGCGCGTGGTGAGGACCCGCGGTCTGTCGTCGTCGCCGGCCGAGCATCCTCGGGCAGGCGCAGCGCGAAGGGGCGTGAGGTCCGGGAAGACCTCACGCCCCTCGGTCGGCCGGGCCGCGCGGCGGGTCAGTGCTTGCGGTGGGCCTGCGGCAGGTACGACTGGACGTAGCCGGCCGCGGGGGAGCCCACGCCCGTCACGTCGTCGTAGCCCTTCACCGCGGACAGCGAGCTGTCCTTGCCGAGGCTGCGGACCGAGGTCAGCAGGCCGTCGGTGGCGTCGTAGCCGTTGGCGAAGTCGACGCGGGCGACGGCGAGGCCGTTGCCGGTCGGGTTGTCCGTGACGTCGTGGAAGACGCCCTTCTTGTTGTACTTGGCGTAGATCGCCGGGTTGGCGAAACCGAGCGCCTTGCCGCCGTTCGCCTCCTGCGCCAGCGCCTGGACCGCGGCGATGGTCGGCGCGGCCAGCGAGGTGCCGCCGATGCGGTACTCGCTGTACGCCTCGGTGCCGTCCGCCTGGGTCTGGGTCTGACCGACCAGGAAGCCCGTGTTGGGGTCGGCGATCGCCGCGATGTCCGGGACCACGCGGTTGGCGGAGGCGCCGTTGGCCTTGGCGAGCGAGTCCGGGACGACGCCCTTCTGGTAGTACGGCTCGGCGACCGTCTTGCTGGTGCCGCCGCCCGCGCCCGAGGTGAACGCGCCCGGGAAGTTGGTCCAGCTCTTGCCGTCGGCCGACAGCGCGGCCTTCTCGGTGCCCCAGCCGGTCTCCCACAGGTACTTGTCGCCCTTGCCGACGGCGAGGGAGGTACCGCCGACCGCCGTCACCCACGCCGAGTTGGCCGGGGTGTCGACCTGCTTCGTACCGGTGTTGGCGACCTCGTCGCCGTTGTCGCCGGAGGAGAAGTAGAAGCCGATGCCCTGCACCGCGCCCAGCTGGAAGACCTGGTCGTAGGCGGCCGCGAGGTCCGGGGTCTGGTTGGCCTCGATGTCGCCCCAGGAGTTGGAGACGATGTCGGCCAGGTGGTTGTCGACGATCTTGCTGAGCGAGTCCAGCAGGTCGTTGTCCATGCAGGACGCGGCGCCCACGTAGGTCACGTCGGCGTCCGGCGCGACCGCGTGCACGGCCTCGACGTCGAGGGTCTCCTCGCCGTACCAGCCGGAGGCGTCGCACTCGTCGGCGCCGGTGTTCGTGTAGTTCGAGGGCAGCACCTGGTGCAGCTGGCTCGTCTTCCACGCGGCGTCGCCGTGCGCCTTGGCGTAGGTGCCCGCGTCGAAGGCGATGGTCGGCGAGGCGTACGCGTCCGTGATGGCGACGCGCACGTGCTTGCCGGTGTACTTGCCGGCGCCGTAGGCGGCCCGCAGCTGCTTGCCCGTGTAGCCCTGGATGGCGTACGGGATCTTGCTGCCGTACGCGCTCGGCAGCGTGCTCGCGGTGTTCGAGCCGTAGTACGACGAGAACGGCCCGGAGTTCTTGAACACGGCGCCGGGAGGCGGCAGCGTGTCGTCGTGGGTCGCCTTGTGCGGCGCGTTGTCCAGGCCGGTGACGGTCAGGACCGCGGAGCTGACGGCGGCCGGCACCGACGCGGTCTGCGCCGGGGCGTGGTACGTCTTCGAGCCCTTGGCGTAGTTGTGCAGCTGGGTACCGAAGGCACGCTCGACGGCGGACACGTCGCCGGAGATGCCGATGTAGTGCTCGGTGACCTCGGTGACCTTCAGGCCGGAGCCGGTCAGCCAGGACTTGACGGCCTTCACCTGGGCCGTGGTGGCACCGTAGCGGGCCTGTACCTGCTTGGCGCTGAGGTACTTGCCGTAGAGCGGCGAGCTGGGGTCGGACACCGCCTTCGCGTACGCCGCGAGGCCCTTGGCGTCCTGGCCGGCCAGGTAGACCCGGGCCTTGACCTGCGCGCTGTTCGAGGTGGCGCCCTTGTCCGCCTTGGCCGTGGCCCAGAGGGGCTTGGTGCCCTTGAGGGTGTCACGGGCCGGGTTGTCCGCGGCGTGCGCCGCGGGTATGCCGAGCGCGAGCGCACCGGCGATCATCGGCAGTGTCGCTGCCAAGCTCACGCCGGCCCGCACCTTGGCACGGTTCGATCTCATACTGCCCCCTGCTATGCGGTTCGTCGCATGGAGTGGTCGGTCATGCGTGATCACCGGGAGGCCAGCGGCGGAACGGCCCGTGAATGGATCACGCGGTGAACGTCACTCTTACGGTGAACTGTTCATGCCAGGGGAATGAGAAACCCAAGGAAGTGCCAAGTGGGGTTTGATTAGGGGCTTTTGGTCGGCTTTCGACCGCGCGCAGAACATTACAGATCGGTTGCGATTGTTGTTGAATGCTTGCGGTGCCGTTAAGTCGACAAATCCCCCGTCTTGTACGGCAGTTCAGCCGCGCGGCTTCGCGCCCCGCTCCGTCAGCATCTGCTTCATCGTGGCCAGTTCCGACTGCTGCGCGTCCACCATGCCCTGGGCGAGGTTCTTCTCCACCTCGACGGTGCACTTGGCCACACAGCCCTCGGCCATGTGGATCCCGCCCTTGTGATGGTCCGTCATCAGCTGGAGGTAGAAGATCTCCGCCTGCTTCCCGTTCAGGGTCCCCAGCTTCTTCAGCTCCGTGTCGGTCGCCATGCCGGGCATCAGCGAACCGTCCCCGCGCTCGGGCATGTCACCCATGCCCATCCAGGCCATCGGCGGCTTCGCCGACACCTTCGGCAGGTCCCACAGGTCCAGCCAGCCCAGCAGCATGCCCCGCTGGTTGGCCTGCGTCTGCGCGATGTCGTAGGCGAGCCGCCGTACGTCCGCGTTCTTCGTGCGGTCGCGGACGATGTACGACATCTCCACGGCCTGCTGGTGATGGACCGCCATGTCCCGCGCGAACCCCGCGTCCGCCCCGTCGGCGCTCGGGACGCCGGGGCCGGAGCCGCCACCGTCGTCCTCGGCGACCGCGTACGTGATCGCGCCGGCCGCGACGAGCACCGCCGCCGTCGTTCCGGCGATCCAGCCGATGTGCTTCCTCACGTCACATCGTCCCGCCCGTGCACGAAGCACCCGGCTCCGGCGTCTGCTTGCCCTGCACGTACGTCTCGAAGAACTTGCCGACCTTCGGGTCGTCCGCGCTCTTCACGCTCAACTGGTGGCCCCACGCCGACAGTTCGATCGGCGAGGTCTGGTCCGCGTACGGGCTCATCAGCGAGTAGGGCGTCTGCTTCACCTTCGCCGCCAGCTTGTCGACATCGGACTTGCCCGCCTTGTCGGTGTACGTCACCCAGACCGCGCCGTGTTCGAGGGCGTGCACGGCGTTCTCGTCCTTGACGGCCTTGGTGTAGACGTTGCCGTTGCAGTTGAGCCACACCGGGTTGTGGTTGCCGCCGACCGGCGGGTGCATCGGGTACTTCACGGTCCCGGCGACGTGCGTGCGGGCCAGCTTGCCCGTCCAGGTCCGCACCCCGTCGCTGCCCGTGACGAAGTGCCCGGAGTCCCCGGAGGAACCGCCCTTGGCGTCGCTCGCGCTGTCGCTCTTGTCCGACTGCGAGTTGACGAGCACCACACCGCCGACGATCAGGCCCGCCACGACCACGACACTCGCGCCGATCGTGAGGATCCGGTTGCGTCGCTCGCGCGCCTGCTCCGCGCGCCGCATCTGCTCTATGCGCGCCTTGCGTTCGGCGTTGCCGGCCTTGTTCTTCGCGGAACCCATGAGGTGTGTCCTTCTGGGGGAAAGGGACGAGGAGGTTGGGGCTCGCTGATCGTAATGGGGGAGATGGGGCCGGACGTAGGTAGGGCACAGGAAAGAGCCGGAAAGTCCCGGGATCCGACAGGTAACCGATAATTTGAACGGCCGATGCGTATTACCTACGCTGGCCGGTATGCGGCTGTTGCGTTCCACCGACCTCGCCCTGCGGCTCCTGATGCGGCTCGCCGTGGCGGAGGGAACCACGCCCACGACCCGTGAGGTCGCCGGGGACATGGACGTGCCGTACACGCACGCCGCGAAGGTGGTCGCCGAGCTCCAGCACCTGGGGCTGGTCGACGCCCGCCGCGGCCGGGGCGGCGGGCTCACGCTGACGGAGCGGGGGCGTACCGCCTCGGTGGGGGCACTGGTGCGGACCTTCGAGGGCGAGGGGGACGTGGTGGACTGCGAGGGCGGTGACCGCCCCTGCCCGCTGAGCTCCGCCTGCCGCCTCCGGGGCGCCCTGCGCCGGGCCCAGGAGGCGTTCTACGCGGCCCTGGACCCGGTGACGGTGGCGGACATGGTGGTGGAGCCGACGGGGCCGCTGCTGCTCGGTATCTCCAGGAGGCCGGGGGCGGTCTGAGGGCCTACGGGGGTGCCGCGGTTCGCCGTGTGGCGGCTGCTGCGCCGCCGTGGCCGGTCACGCAGGTCCTCGTGGCCCTTCGGGGCGCCGGCGCTCAGGCCGATGCCAGCCACAGGTCCGGGCCGAAGACCTCGTAGTGGATGTCGGCCGGTGACACGCCCTTCTCGATCAGCTGGGCGCGGATCGCCCGCATGAAGGGCAGCGGGCCGCACAGGTACGTGCGCGTGCCGGGTGCCACGTCGACGTCCGTGAGGTCGGCCAGGCCGGTCCGTCCGCCCGGCTCGGCGTCGCGCTCGTAGAAGAAGTGGACGGCCGTGTCCGGCAGCTTCCCCGCGTACGCGACGTGGTCGGCGCGCAGGGCGTGGTCGGCGGGGGAGCGGTCGCCGTGGACCACGGTGACCGGGTCCCGGTGGCCGTCGGCCGCGAGCGCGGCGAGCATCGCCACCATCGGGGTGACGCCGATGCCGGCGGAGGCGAGGAGCAGGGGCCGGCCGGCCGTGCCGTCGAGGACGAGGTCGCCGTACGGCTCCGAGAGCTCCAGGGCGTCACCCACCCGCACGCGCGCGTGCAGGTGCGCGGAGACCTCGCCGTCGGGCGTCGTGCCGTCGCCGGCCACCCGCTTGACGCTGAACTGGCGGACCGACTCGCCCGGTGCGCCGGAGAGGCTGTACTGGCGTATCTGGCGGGCGCCGTCGGGGAGCGTGACGCCCACGGACACGTACTGTCCGGCGCGGAAGCCGCGCACCGCGCCGCCGTCGGCGGGCCGGACCCGGAAGGTCACGACGTCGGCCGTCTCCGGCACCCGTTCGACGACCTCCCAGAGCCGGAACCCGGTGTCGCCGCTCTCCTCGTACAGCCGCTTCTCGATCGCGGTCAGCGCGTTCGCCATCAGCCAGTAGACCTCGTCCCAGGCCGCCGCGACCTCCGGTGTGACGGCCTCGCCCAGCACCTCCACGATGGCGGCGAACAGGTGCTCGTGGACGACGGCGTACTGCTCGGGGGCGACCCCGAGGGAGGCGTGCTTGTGGGCGATACGGCCCAGCATCGCGTCGGGCCGCCGGTCGGGGTGGTCCAGGAGGTGCGTGGCGAACGCGGCGATGGAGCCGGCGAGGGCCTGCCGCTGGGTGCCGGCGGCCTGGTTGCCGCGGTTGAAGAGGTCGCGCAGCAGCTCCGGGTGGGCGGCGAAGAGCCGGGCGTAGAAACGCTCGGTGATCTCGCCGATGGCCGCACCCACGGCGGGGAGGGTGGCGCGGACGGTGGCGGCGGACGGCTCGGACAGCATCGGGGCTCCTTGTGGCTCGCCGAACGGCTGGACGACTCGACGCTATTAAAACTTGCATCTCAGATTCAAATTTAAGGGCCGTGGTCTCGGTCACTCGGGATCCGGACGCCCGGGATCCGGACCGGCCATTACGGATGGCGGTGCGAGCAGGCAAGATGGGCGGGAGCGCAGTACACCTGCGGTATGGGAGCCGTTCAGGCCGAGGACGCCGACGCGATCAAGGTCCGCAACGCGCATGAAATGCTGTTGTGGTGTGATGCCCAGGTGCCCGACCGCCTCCTGTGGGACCGGGAGCAAGGCGGCCTGACCAGCAAGGATGGGGAAGCGGAAGATGGACAAGCAGCAGGAGTTCGTGCTCCGGACCTTGGAGGAGCGCGACATCCGGTTCGTACGCCTGTGGTTCACGGACGTGCTGGGCTTCCTCAAGTCCGTCGCCGTGGCCCCGGCCGAGCTTGAACAGGCCTTCGACGAGGGCATCGGTTTCGACGGCTCCGCGATCGAGGGCTTCGCCCGGGTCTACGAGTCCGACATGATCGCCAAGCCGGACCCGTCCACCTTCCAGGTGCTGCCGTGGCGCGCGGAGACCCCCGGCACGGCCCGGATGTTCTGCGACATCCTGATGCCGGACGGCTCGCCGTCCTTCGCGGACCCGCGGTACGTGCTCAAGCGCGCCCTGGCCCGCACCTCCGACCTCGGCTTCACCTTCTACACCCACCCCGAGATCGAGTTCTTCCTGCTCAAGGACCGCCCGCTGGACGGCACCCGGCCCACCCCGGCCGACAACTCGGGCTACTTCGACCACACCCCGACCAACGTCGGCATGGACTTCCGCCGCCAGGCGATCACCATGCTGGAGTCGATGGGCATCTCGGTGGAGTTCTCCCACCACGAGGGCGCGCCGGGCCAGCAGGAGATCGACCTGCGGTACGCGGACGCGCTCTCGACGGCCGACAACATCATGACGTTCCGGCTGGTCATGAAGCAGGTGGCGCTGGAGCAGGGGGTGCAGGCGACGTTCATGCCGAAGCCGTTCTCCGAGCACCCCGGCTCCGGCATGCACACCCACCTCTCCCTCTTCGAGGGCGACCGCAACGCGTTCTACGAGTCCGGTGCCGAGTTCCAGCTCTCCAAGGTGGGCCGGTCCTTCATCGCGGGCCTGCTGAAGCACGCGGCCGAGATCTCCGCGGTCACCAACCAGTGGGTGAACTCCTACAAGCGCATCTGGGGCGGCTCCGAGCGCACGGCGGGCGCCGGCGGCGAGGCGCCCTCGTACATCTGCTGGGGCCACAACAACCGCAGCGCGCTGGTCCGCGTCCCGATGTACAAGCCCGGCAAGACCGGCTCCGCGCGCGTGGAGGTCCGCTCCATCGACTCCGGCGCCAACCCCTACCTGGCCTACGCCCTGCTCCTGGCCGCCGGCCTGAAGGGCATCGAGGAGGGCTACGAGCTCCCGCCGGGCGCCGAGGACGACGTCTGGGCGCTCTCCAACGCCGAGCGCCGCGCGATGGGCATCGAACCGCTCCCGCAGAACCTCGGCGAGGCCCTGACCCTCATGGAGGGCAGCGACCTGGTCGCCGAAACCCTCGGCGAACACGTCTTCGACTTCTTCCTGCGCAACAAGCGGCAGGAGTGGGAGGAGTACCGCTCGGAGGTCACGGCCTTCGAGCTGCGGAAGAACCTGCCGGTGTTGTAGGCGCAGGTGAGAGTGGCTTTACCGCTGATTCAGCGGACGGGGCCGACGGTCATGGACCGTCGGCCCCGCGGCAGGTGCGAACTCGGGATCGCGGGGTTCGAGGTGGTGCCGGGAAATCAGTCTCGCCCCGTGCTCAACCTCATGGAGCTGGTGAGGAGGGGGGGAATGGACCACGGGGCAGCCAGAGATCCATCCGGGCTCCAGCCGTTTTTTACCGCGCTTGCGCCTTCGGCCCCTCGATCTGCTGCGGTCAGGATTCTCGCGGCTTCTTCGAGCACCCCGTTCTCGACGTACCCACATCGTTGCAACCAGTCGACTGCCGCGTCAGTACCGTGGGCTGCCGCGAGCATTCTTGCGGCCGTCCCCCTTATGCCCAGAGAATGCGGAAGCATGGCTTCGTAGAGGGTGAGCGCCTCTTCAGTCCTGTCCGCCGCAGCCAGCGAGCCCGCCAGATCGTAAGTACTGATGTTCTCGAATTCCTGGCACACATCAACTCGCTCCTCCAGTCGTCCCAGTCTCCCCAGTAGTGCGGAGAGTCCGTACGCGGAACTCTTGTCGCCCGCGTCCGCTCTGACCCGGAGACGGCTGATCGCCTCGTCTGCCCGGCCGAGCTGCTCCAACAGCCTCACCAGCTGTGCAAAGGCCTTTTCGTGACCCTTCTCGGCGCGAACCCGTAACCAGGTCACTGCGTCATCTGGGCGCCCGGCCCGCAACAAGGCGTTCACGGCTCCGTGGTATGAATTTCTGAGGCTGATGTATTCGACGTCTGCCGCACGCTGATACCACACATCCAGAGCCTCGCGCTCGCGACCTTGTTTCATCAGCAGGTCGCCCACGTACTGGGGCGCTTCACGATCGCCGGCCTCTGCCCTTCCTTGCAGCCAGGACACTGCCTCGGCCACCCGGCCCGACCTGGTGAGAATTGCGACGACCGTCCTTTGTGCCTCACGATCCCCGGATTCGGCGGCCCGTTGGTAGGCTTCCAGTGACTCGGAGTGTCGGCTGGTTTCGCCAAGCAGTTCGGCGACTGGCCCCCAAGCCCGTACATCGCCTGCCGTTGCTCTTTCTCGGAGGAGGGCCAAGGCTCGCTCCTTGGCCTGGTCGCTGTGTGACAGGCGGACCGCGTGCGGATAGGAGTGGTCCACACCAGCCACTACTTGGCTCGAAATCCAAGTGAGTGCCTCGTCAGAGCGCCCCTCGTCTTCGAGGAGGCGAACCACATGGTCCACGAAGTGGAAATGCCCGCGTTCCACGGCTTTTTTCGACCAGCTGATTTCCTCGTCGTAGCGACCTTCCTCGTGCAGCAGTTCGGCCGCGTACCTCCATGCCTCACGGTCACCCGCCTCGGCGCCGCGCTGGATCCATGACAGGGCAGGCTCAGGAAATCCCGCGCGCCAGAGACGGAGTCCGACAGGAGCGAGGTCTTCCTCGTCGTCCCAGTCAGGGTCCTCCCTGACCGCGCGCTCGTACCATTGGACCGCTTCCTTCCAGCGGCCCGCGAGCAGCAGCAACTCGCCCTTCCACCGGGGCACGGCTTGTCCGTCACAGAGCCCGGCAGCGTACAGGTACCAGTCCTTGGCTTCTTCGTCGCGCTCGGCCCCGGCAAGCAGATCTCCCATGTGCTGGGCCGCGTGAGGACTGCCGTCGGCTGCGGCTTTCTCGTAGAACTGTCCGGCGACATGCAGGAGGCCCCGGGACTGAGCGGCCTGGGCCAGGCGAATGCGGTCTGCCGAGGACCCGTGGTCGAGCAAGGCGTTCCACAGCGAAGCCGGCAGACGAACCGTGCGCCGATGGGTACGGGCGTGCTGCTCGAGGTAGTCGGCCAGGCGGTAGCGGGCTTGTGCTGGGGTCACGGCACCCGTGTGGTCGCGTATGCGTGTCAGTGGACCACGTGTGCCTCGTAGCGGGCGATTGGTGTTGATGAGTACGTTTTCCAGCCAGTCATCCCGGAGCAGGTCCCATTGGGCCCCGGGAATGTATCCCTCGGCTGCCGCATCCAGGAGCGCGAGCGGAAGGGAGACGCCATGGCCCACGCGGCGGGCATCCATGGCTGCTTCGATGACGGCTCGCGTGGGCCGTGTCGCCGTTCGGTAGCGTTCGAGAAGGGCCGGCGCTCCAGCCAGATACTGAGTGATCTGGCCGTCCTCGGCACGTTCCAGGGCGTAACCCAACCGTGGATCCTCGCGTGCCTTGGTTCGCGCGGACAGAAGTTCTGCTTCGTTGAACTCTGTCAGGATGTGCAGATCCCGTCCGGTGAGCAGTTTCCTGGCCTGCTCATGCGGGTCCGCCGTCCCGGCGGCCGGTTCAGCGACCAGAATCTCCCAGTACTCCGGCCAGACGGTGCCCAGGACCAGCACAGGCCCACGCTGCGCCTCGCGCAGCAGGGTCCTCAGGCCGGCTGAAATCCGTTCCCCCAGGTCGCTGTTCGGCGTGAGCAGGTAGTGCTGGGACTCGTTCAGCCAGACCACAGTGCGCGGTCCGACCCTTTCGAGTTCGGCAAGCACGGCTTGAGGGCGTGTCGGGTCGATGGGGTGCCAAAGCCGCCACGTGGCGGGAAGAGACCGAAGCACTTCCCAGCACGCCCTCGTCTTGCCCGTGGACGAGTCACCGACGAGCACCACCATCTTGCTGCTGCCGGCAGCGGCTTCCCGTGCAGCCGCGCGCAGTACTCCGTCGTGGGCCCGTTCCACATACGCGGGCAGCAGCGGCAGGTTTCGCGCGTCTTTCGCTGGTGGATCGATGGCCTGGTGCACTTCCAGGGCGAAGGGGTCGGTGAAGTCAGTTATCGGTCGGCCGGTCATGCCTTTACCCAGAGATCCCGTGTGCGCGCGGCCAGGTCTGCTTCGTACGGGCCCGCGCGGTCTTCGTCGTCCACCTCTGCGCACTCCTTGACGATCTCAGTGAGGCTCGGATGACCCACCACGAGGTACGCCTCGTACAGAAGGACTCTCGGATCGCGCAGAGTCCCCGACGCGGAACGTGGACGTTTCAGCACATGCCCCCCTGTGTCGCATGCCGTCGCAACAGTGTGGCCCCGGAGGGGGCCTGAAGGTGGCTGAACTGCACGACTCCATCGATGGCGGTTTGCCGCACCGCGGAGTCGATCTTGCGAGTGGGAAGGCTGCGCCCGGT
This sequence comes from Streptomyces humi, assembly GCF_001005085.2. GTDB lineage: Bacteria > Actinomycetota > Actinomycetes > Streptomycetales > Streptomycetaceae > Streptomyces > Streptomyces humi. The sequence continues at coordinate 92,710 of NZ_LBMU02000082.1, read as the reverse complement.
TTCAGGTGGGTTCCGGTTCCGGCTTGACGGCCTCTGGCCTTCGCGTCACCCGCTGTACGCCGGGGAGACCGCCGAGACGCTGATGCGTCGTGGTTTCCCCGTGCCGTTCGACGGGATCTCGTACAGGTCCGCGCCGTAGTCGCCCGGGAGGGCGTAGACGAGTGTGCCGTCGTCCTTCCAGACCGCCTGGTCGTCGACGCTGCGGGGCTCGGCGAGCGGGGTCTCGCGCATCGTGCCCAGGTTCAGGACGTACAGGTGCCAGGGGGCGTCCTTCGGCAGGCCCTTCACCCGTTTCTTGTAGGCGACGCGGGTGCCGTCGGGGGAGAGGGACGGGCATTCGACGTTCGCGTGGAGGGTGGTGACCGTGCGGGTGCGCAGGTTGCCGCGGACCAGGTAGGTCGAGCCCTTCGTGGCCAGCGTCGCGTAGAAGGTGGTGTCGTCCGACGCGAACGTCACGCCCCAGAAGTTGACGTCCGCGGCGTGGTAGGAACGGCCGTCCTTCAGGATGCGGAAGGACTCCAGGGTCGGGATCAGCTCGCCCGTGCGGGTGTCGACGATCGCCGTGCGGGTGGAGAAGTCGGTCCCGGCGTAGGAGTCACCGCCCACGAACGCCGTCCAGGCCGCGTAGTGGCCCGTCGGGGAGACCCGGGCCCGGGACGGGATCCCCGGGACGTCGTAGCGGGCCTCGGTGCGCAGGTGCGCGTCCAGGATCAGGGCCCGGTACGTGTCCGAGACCGGGCCGTGGACGGCTTGCAGGCACACGCCGGTGCCGGACGCGGCGTAGAAGCGCAGGCACTTGACGCCGGAGGCGGTACGGGGGCCGGCGGGGGCCGAGGACGGGGTGGTGGTCAGTTCGTCGCGGTGCGGACCCCACGCCATGTTGCGGAAGATCATGCGGCCGGGCGCGGTGAGCGTCACCGTGCCGGGGGTGACCTTCGCGGCCCCCGGCCGCGTGTGGTCGCGGCGTTCCGCCCGCGCCGACGCGTGCAGCACGGAGGCCAGGGCCACCGCCCCGAGCACGGCCAGGGCGGACGCGAGGATCAGGATGCGGGACCTCAGGGTCATACGGCTGACTCCCGGAAGGGGCGGAGGGTGAGGGCGTACCCGGCGCACACGGCGAGCGCGGCCGTCGACAGCAGCAGCGCGGTGCGGTCGCCCCACAGCGTCCATGCCGCGCCGAACGCCAGCGAGCAGGCGAAACGCGCGCCCGCCTGGCCCGTCTGGACCAGCGCCAGGCCCGAGGAACGCAGCTCCCGGGGAACGCTGTCCGACGCGACCGCCATCAGGACGCCGTCGGTCGCCGCGTAGAACGTGCCGTGCAGGGCGAGCACCGCGTAGGGCAGTGCGGTGCCGTGCCAGGACGTGAGCAGCAGGGTGTAGGCGAGCAGCAGGGCCGCGTGGCCCGCGAGGAACACCCGCCAGCGGCCCCAGCGATCCGCCAGCCGGCCGAGGGGGACGGCCAGGAGGAGGAACGCGGCCGCCGTGCCGAGCGGGAGCAGGGCGAACCAGCGGTCGGGTACGCCGAGCCGCCGTTGCAGCAGCAGGTACACGAACGAGTCGCTCACCGTGGCGAGGCCGAGGAGCAGGGCGCAGACACAGATCCGCCGCAGGTCACGCCGCCCCAGCAGCCCGACCGCCGCCCGCAGGGTGGGCCGCGCCCCCGCCGCACCGGCCCCCCGCGCCTCCGCCGCACCGGCCCCCCGCGCACCCTCCGGCGCCGGCCCCGCCGTGCCGACCCCGCCTCCGTCGCCCGGTACGAACAGTGCCAGGACCAGTACGCCGACGGCCGCCACGCAGAAGCTGACCGTGAAGACCGCGTCGTAGCCGTCCACCGTCGCCCGCAGGATGAGGAACGCGGCCAGCGGGCCGAGCAGGGCGCCCGCCGTGTCCATCGCACGGTGCACGCCGAAGGCGCGGCCCCGGGTCTGCGGGGTGCTGGAGAGCGAGATCAGGGCGTCCCGGGGCGCCGTGCGCAGGCCCTTGCCGGTGCGGTCCGCCGCCAGGACCAGGCCGATGGGGGTGAGGGTGTGGGCGACCAGCAGGAGCGGTTTGCAGAGGGCGGAGAGCGCGTAGCCCGCGCCCGCCACCCACTTGTGCCGGCCGCCGCCGCGGTCGGCGAGGTGGCCCCCGACCAGGCGTACGACGGCCGAGAAGCCGTTGTAGACGCCGTCGAGGAGGCCGAAGCCCAGCGGGGACAGGCCGAGGCCCGTCACCAGGTACAGCGGCAGGACGGCCGTGACCATCTCGGAGGACACGTCCGTGATCAGGCTGACCGTGCCGAGGGCGAGGACGGTGGGCGCGATCGTGGAGCGGTACCGCCCGGCCGTCGCGGGCCGGGCGGTACCTTCCACGGACGCCGTCGGGTCGTTCGCGCGGCTGTCCGCTACGTACACGTCAGGACGTCCAGATCCCGGTGATGTCGGAGGAGGACGCCGCGTTGCCCGCGTGCGCGGTCAGGCCCTGGCCGTCCTCCAGGGTGCGCAGCAGGTCGTAGTGGTCGTAGGTGGTCGCGGAGGACGAGCCCGCCGTCACCGGCTGGCCGTACAGGACGGTCGGGATGCGGTTGCCGGCCAGACGGTTGTCCTCGTCCATGGTGACGACGAGCAGGCTGTTGTGGGTCTTGGCCCAGGTGGCGTACGCGCCCAGGTTGTTCTTCAGCCAGGTGTCACCGGTCGACACCGAGCAGTCGTGCATGTCGCTGCACAGGTTGGGGGTGACGAAGGAGAGCTGGGGGAGGGTGGAGTAGTCGGTCGGGAACTGGGCGAACGTCTTCGCGGTCGACGTCGGTACGTTGCTGAAGCCGAACCACGGGTTGTGCTTGCGCGCGTAGTTGCCGCTGCTGCACGTGGTCGAGCCCTGGCTGGGCAGGGTCTCGTTGTAGCTGGCCCAGGTGCGGCCGGCGGCGAGCTGCTCGGAGGCCAGGTTCGCCGCCGAGGAGAAGCCCGGGGTGTAGCAGCTGTCGTCGGTGATGCCCTGGGTGGAGCCGGAGAACAGGGCGAAGTAGTTGGGCTGGCTCGGGTGGGTCTCCGCGTACATCTGGGTCAGGTTGGCGCCGCCGGAGACCAGCGAGTTGATGTACGGGGCGCTGGAGGAGCCGATGACCTGGCTGTAGGCGTGGTTCTCGAAGACCACGACGATCACGTGGTCGGGGGTCGGAACGGCACTCGCGGCGTGCGCGGAGGTGCCGCCGAGCCCGGTCCACAGGCCGACGGCGGCCGCGGTGAAGGCGGTGGCCGAGGCCACCGCCGTACGGGCTCGGCGCAGCATCCCAGGACGTGCGGAACTGCCGGACACATCAACCTCCGAGGGAGAGGACGGAGAAGAAGGGCTGGCGGTGCGGACAGAGCATGCACACGCCAAGACTCCCACGCCTCACGGAATCTGCCCCCGTGGGTGAAGAGCCGGTGAACGACGGGTACTTGCGCCGCCATGGCACGCATCCTGGTGGGCACCTGTGGCTGGACCGACCGCGCCCTGGTGGCGAGCGGCTGGTACCCGCCCGGCCGGCGCGACCCGGAAGGCCGGCTGCGGCACTACGCCGGCCAATTCCCCGTCGTCGAGGCCGACTCCCCCTACTACGCCCTCCCGTCCGCCCGCACCACCCGGCTCTGGGCGGACCGCACCCCGGCCGGCTTCCGCTTCGACGTCAAGGCGTTCTCCCTCCTCACCGGCCACCCCACCCGCCCGGCCGCCCTCCCCGCCGACCTGCGCGGCCACCCCCGCGACGAAGGCCTGCGCCAGGAGGTCTGGGACCGCTACGCGGAGGCCGTCGACCCCCTGCGCGGCTCCGGCCGCCTCGGCACCCTCCTCTTCCAGTACCCGCCCGCCCTGACCCCCGGCCCCGAGGCGGAGGCCTTCGTCAGGACCGCCAGGGAACGTGCCCGCGACTGGCCGTTCGCCGTGGAGTTCCGCGACCCCGCGTGGTGGCGGAGCGCGCGTACGACGGCGTTCCTCCGGGACCTGGACGCCACCGCCGTCGCCGTGGACACGGCCCGGGGCCTGCCCGGCTCCCTCCCTCCGACGGCCCAGGTCACCACCTCCCGCCTGGCGGTCGTCCGCTTCCACGGACGCAGCCCCCTCTGGGGCACCGGCACCAAGGAGGACCGCTTCCGCCACGCCTACACCGCCGCCGAGCTCACGGAGTGGCTGCCGCGCGTGCGCACCCTGGCCGAACAGGCCGAAGAGGTCCATGTCCTGTTCAACAACTGCTGCGCGGACAGCGCCGTGCGGGCGGCACGGACCATGTCGGAGCTGCTGGCGTCCCACCTGCCGCACCAGCTGCGCGCCCCGTCCGCCGGACAGCCGCCGCGTCCCGCCGGCCGCGCGGCCGAGGCCGGTCCCGGCCGCTCCGGTTAGGCTCGTCTGGCCAGGACCGGGATCCCAGGGGAGGCCGCAGATGACGCCGGGGCGCAGGAGCAGTACCTTCACGCGGCTGCTGCGGCACGGCTTCACCGATGCCTCGGCCGCCGAGCGGCTGCTGGACAGCGCCGAGCTGGCCGCCGTACGCGACGACCCGGTGCTCCTCGAAGCCCTGGGCGCCACCGCCGACCCCGACCTCGCCCTGCACGGCCTGGTACGGCTCCTGGAGGCGCAGCCGGGCCCCACCGCCCGCCGCGAGCTGCTCGACACGCTGATAGCGGCCAAGCCGCTCCGGGACCGGCTGCTGGGCGTCCTCGGCGCCTCCGCCGCCCTCGCCGACCACCTCGCCCGGCACCCACGCGACTGGGAGGCCCTGGTCACCTACGAGCCCCGGGACCTGCACCCGGGCGTCGCCGAGTTCGAACGCGGACTCGCCGAGGCCACCGACCCGGTCTCCCTCCGGGTCGCCTACCGGCGCTGCCTGCTGTCCATCGCCGCCCGCGACGTCTGCGGCACCACCGACGTCGCCGAGACCGCCGCCGAGCTCGCCGACCTCGCCACCGCCACCCTGCGCGCCGCCCTCGCGCTCGCCGAGGCCGCCGAGCCCGGCGACGCCGCCGCCTGCCGGCTCGCGGTGATCGCCATGGGCAAGTGCGGCGGCCACGAGCTGAACTACGTCTCCGACGTCGACGTCATCTTCGTCGGCGAGGCCGCCGAGGGCACCGACGAGACCAAGGCGCTGCGGTCCGCCACCAGACTCGCCTCGCACATGATGCGGATCTGCTCGGAGACGACGGTGGAGGGCTCCATCTGGCCCGTCGACGCCAACCTCCGCCCCGAGGGCCGCAACGGACCCCTCGTACGCACCCTCAGCAGCCACCTCGCCTACTACCAGCGCTGGGCCAAGACCTGGGAGTTCCAGGCCCTGCTCAAGGCGCGCCCGGTCGCCGGCGACCTCGACCTGGGGGCCGAGTACGTCGCCGCGCTGGAACCCCTGGTCTGGAAGGCGGCCGAGCGCGACAACTTCGTCGCCGACGTGCAGAAGATGCGCCGCCGGGTCGTCGAGAACATCCCCGCCGCCGAGATCGACCGCGAGCTGAAGCTCGGTCCCGGCGGCCTCCGCGACGTCGAGTTCGCCGTCCAGCTGCTCCAGTTGGTGCACGGCCGGGCCGACGCCTCGCTGCGCTCCGGGACCACCCTGGACGCGCTCCAGGCGCTGGCCGCCGGCGGCTACGTGGGCCGCGCCGACGCCGTCCAGCTCGACGACGCCTACCGCTTCCTGCGCTCCATGGAGCACCGCATCCAGCTCTACCGGCTGCGCCGCACCCACCTGGTCCCCGAGGACGAGGCCGACCTGCGCCGACTCGGCCGCTCGCTCGGTCTGCGCACCGAGCCGGTGACCGAGCTGACCCGCGAGTGGAAGCGGCACGCGGGGGTCGTACGACGCCTGCACGAGAAGCTCTTCTACCGGCCGCTGCTCGACGCCGTCGCCCAACTCGCCCCCGGTGAAGCACGGTTGAGTGCCGAGGCGGCCCGGGAACGCCTTGAGGCCCTCGGCTACACCGACCCGGCCGCCGCCCTGCGCCACCTGGAGGCCCTCGCCTCCGGTGTCACCCGCAAGGCCGCCATCCAGCGCACCCTGCTGCCCGTACTGCTGGGCTGGTTCGCCGACTCCGCCGACCCGGACGCGGGCCTGCTGAACTTCCGCAAGGTGTCCGACGCCCTCGGTAAGACCCCTTGGTACCTGAGGCTGTTGAGGGACGAGGGTGCCGCCGCCGAGAACCTGGCCCGGGTGCTGTCCGCCGGCCGCCTCGCCCCCGACCTGCTGATGCGCGCCCCCGAGGCGGTGGCCCTGCTCGGCGACGGCGACGGGGGCGGCCTGGAGCCGCGCGGCCGCGGCCCGCTGGAGCAGGAGATCCTGGCCGCCGCCGGCCGCGCCGACACCGCAGAGGACGGGGTGCGGGCCGCGCGCGGTGTGCGCCGCCGTGAGCTGTTCCGCACCGCCGCCGCCGACATCGTGGACTCCTACGGCACCGAGGCCAATCCCGCCGAGGCCGACCAGGGCGCCCTGGTGGACCGGGTCGGCGCCGCTGTCTCCGACCTGACCGCGGCGACCCTGGCCGGCACCCTGCGCGCGGTCGTCCGCGACGGCTGGGGTGACACCCTGCCCACCCGGTTCGCGATGATCGGCATGGGCCGGTTCGGGGGCCACGAACTCGGCTACGGCTCGGACGCGGACGTCGTCTTCGTGCACGAACCGCAGGACGGCGTGGACGAACGGGAGGCCGCCGACGCGGCCAACAAGGTCGTCGCCGAGATGCGCCGGCTGCTCCAGGTGCCCAGCGCCGACCCGCCGTTGCTCATCGACGCCGACCTGCGCCCCGAGGGCAGGTCCGGGCCGCTGGTGCGCACGCTCAAGTCCTACGAGGCGTACTACCGGCGCTGGTCCCTGGTGTGGGAGTCACAGGCCCTGCTGCGCGCCGAACCGGTCGCCGGGGACGCGGAGCTGGGACGCCGGTTCGTCGAGCTGATCGACCCGCTCCGGTACCCGGCGGAGGGGCTGGGCGAGGACGCGGTGCGCGAGATCCGGCGGCTGAAGGCCCGGATGGAGTCCGAGCGGCTGCCGCGCGGTGCCGACCCCAAGCTGCACACCAAGCTCGGGCCGGGCGGGCTGTCGGACGTCGAGTGGACCGTGCAGCTGCTGCAACTGCGGCACGGGTGGGCCGAGCCGGGGCTGCGCACCACCCGGACCCGCGAGGCGCTGGCCGCGGCGGCCGCAGCGGGGCTGCTGGGCCACGAGGAGGCCGGGACACTGGACGAGGCGTGGGTGCTGGCGACGCGGGTGCGGAACGCCGTGATGCTGGTACGGGGGCGGGCCGGCGACACGTTTCCCTCCGAGAGCCGGGAGCTGGCCGCGGTCGGGCGGTACCTGGGGTACGGGGACGGGCACGCCGGGGACATGCTGGACGCGTATCGGCGGACCGCGCGCCGGGCCAGGGCGGTCGTGGAGGAGCTTTTCTACGGCGCTTGAAGACCTAGGGAGTGGGTTTCTCCGGGGCGGTCGCCGACGTGTCCCGGGCGCGGCTGCGTGGGGATCGCTCGCGCAGTTCCCCGCGCTCCTGGGGCGCTTCCAGCAGCGTTCTTGCGTGGTTCATGAGGCCTGTCAGGCCTACCTCGAAAGCTTGGTCCGCGCGGCCGTCGCCCACTGCCGCCAGAGCCTCGGCCAGGTGCGGGGTGGGGGTCCGGGCCGTCAGCTCCCACATGGCCTCCGGGGCCGCCAGGTCCAGTGCCGAGCCCAGGACCAGGTTCTCCAGGGCGATCAGCAGCGGCATCACGTCCGCCGCGGCGAAACCCGCCGTCAGCAGCACCGTGACCGCGCGCTCGTACTGTTCGAGGACCCGGGGGGCCCGCACCGGCGAGGTCATCAGGAGCGGGATCGCCCGCGGGTGGGCGGCGAACGCGGCCCGGTAGGAGCGGGCCCAGGACTCCAGCGCGGTGTCCCACGGGGTCAGGTCGAGGGTCGCCGGGTCGATCACCGAGGCGACCCGTTCGCGCAGCAGCTCGACGATGCCGTCCCGGCCGTCCACATGGTGGTACAGCGAGCCGGCCTGCGTGCCGAGCCGCTTCGCGATCCCCGGGACGCTGAAGTCGCCCTGCTCGTCAACGAGTTGCAGTGCGGTCGTGGTGATCCGCTCCCGGTCGAGGAGCGGGGTGCGCGGCCGTCCCATCAGTGTGTTCTCCCCCGAAGGTGTGAAACGGGTCTTCCCGGATGTCCAGGAGGAGGCTACATTGCCAAAACCGAAAGGCTTTAGATTTACGGGTCCGGGGCAGTCCCTGCCCCGGTAGCGCCGGTCACCCCGCACGCCCGGAACCCTCCCGTCCGTCGCGCTCGAAGGGCTCCCCCTCCATGTCCGTCACCGCTCCCGAGGAGAACGCGCCGCCCGCCGCGGCGACCCTCCGCCCCGGCTCGCTCGGCACCGCCGACATCGCCTTCTTCGTCATCTCCGCCGCCGCACCGCTCACCGTGATGGCCGGGGTCGCCCCGCTCGCCGTGCTGCTCGGCGGCATCGGCGCCCCCGCCGGCTACCTGATCGCGGGCATCACCCTCGCCGTCTTCGCCGTCGGCTTCACCACCATGAGCCGGCACGTCAGGAGCGGCGGCGCGTTCTACGCGTACATCACCCGCGGCCTCGGCCGCCCCGTCGGCATCGGCGCCGCCCTGCTCGCGCTGATCGGCTACAACGGCATGGAGATCGGCGTCTACGGCCTGCTCGGCAGCGCCGGCCGGGACACCGCGAGGGCCCTTTTCGGCATCGACGTCCCTTGGCTGCCGATCGCCCTCGCCGGGCTGCTGCTCATCGGCTACGGCGGCTACCGTTCCATCGAGTTCGGCGCCAGGCTGCTCGGCGTGCTGCTGGTCGCCGAGACCGGGATCCTGGTCCTGCTCGCGGGCGGGGTGCTGGTCAAGGGCGGCGCGCACGGACTGTCGGCCGCCTCCTTCGCCCCGGACCACGTGTTCGTCTCCGGTACGGCCGTCGTCCTCGCCTTCGCCTTCGCCGCCTTCACCGGCTTCGAGTCGACGGTCATCTACCGGCGCGAGGCCCGCGACCCCGAGCGCACGGTCCCGCGCGCCACCTACGTGGCCGTCGCGTTCCTCGGCCTCTTCTACGCCTTCATGGTGTGGATCATCATCCAGGCCTTCGGTGACCGGGACGTCATCGCCGCCGCCGGCAAGGACCCCGGGGGCCTCTTCTTCACCGCCATCACCACCTACGTCGGCGGCTGGGCGGCCGACCTGATGCACGTCTTCATCGTGACCAGCATCATCGCCTCCCTCCTCGCCTTCCACAACGCGATCAACCGGTACGCCCTCGCGCTCGCCGAAGAGGGCGTGCTGCCGAGGCGGCTGGGCCGGATCCACCCCAGGCACCGCTCCCCGTACCTCGCCGGGGTCGCGCAGACCGTCGTCGGCCTGGTGGTCGTGCTCGGCTTCTGGGCGGCCGGAGCCGACCCGTACGACCAGCTGCTGCTGTGGGTCAACACCCCGGGAATGATCGGCCTGTTCGCGCTCCAGCTGCTCGCCGCGATCGCGGTGCCGTGCTACTTCCGCCGGGTCCGGCACGAGGAGGGCACGGTGCGGACCGTGGTCGCCCCGACCCTCGCGGCCGTGCTGCTCGCCACCGCCATAGGCCTCGTCATCACCCACATCGACCTCTTCACCGGCGCGTCGGCCACGGTCAACACCCTGCTGATCCTGATCGCGCCCGCCGTCTTCGTCACGGGTCTCGGCCTCGCGTGGTGGCTGCGCCGCGAACGTCCCGCCGTGTACGCGACCTTCGCCGCCGAGCCGACGGAGCGCGCTGAGCCCACCGAGCGCGCTGAGCCGACGGAGCGCGCTGAGCCCACCGAGCCCGCGGATTCTGTCGGCGTCACCGAATAACCGTACGGAACAAAGGAGTTCACCCCGCGATGACCGCCGCTCCCGACCTGGTCCTCACCGGTGCCGAGGTCCGCACCCTCGATCCGGCCCGCCCCCGTGCCACCGCCGTCGCCGTGCGCGACGGGCTGATCGCCGCCGTCGGCGACGAGCGGGACGTACCCGGCTGGCGGGGGCCCCGCACCGAGGTCGTGGACCTGCGCGGCGCCCACCTGGTGCCCGGCCTGGTCGACGCGCACAGCCACCCGGTGTGGGGCCTGGACATGGCGACCGGCGCCGACCTGTCGGGGGTGACCGGCCTGGCGGACCTGCGGGCGGCGCTCGCCGTGGCCGCCCGCGTCGACGGGTGGGTGATCGGCCACGGCCTCGACCACAACGCGTTCGAGGGACGACCGGTGGACCGCGCGCTCGTCGAGGACGTTCTCGGCGGCGCACCGGCCTTTCTGCGCCTGTACGACGGCCACTCGGCCCTCGCCACCGGGGCGGCGCTGGCCGCGGCCGGGGTGACGGGCGCGCGGGTCTTCGAGCAGCGGTCGGAGGTGGTGTGCGACGCCGACGGCCGGCCGACCGGGCATCTGGTCGAGCACGCGGCGATGGGACTGGTCGAGTCCGTCATGCCCCGCCCGTCGTACGCGGCCCGCCGCAAGCGGCTCGTGGAGCTGCTGGCGGCGATGGCCGCGACCGGGCTGACCGGGGCGCACGTCATGGACGAGGGGGACGCCGAACTCGTCGGGGCGGTGGCCGAGGAGACCGTCCTGCCGTTGCGGCTGCGCTTCGCGCCCTGGTGCATGCCGGGGGTCGACGGGGCGGGGCTCGCGGAACTGGTCGCCGCCCAGGGGCGGGGCGGCCGGCACTGGACGGTCGACGGGGTGAAGTTCTTCATGGACGGGACGGTCGAAGGGGGCACCGCCTGGCTGGAGCACGCGGACTGCCACGGGCAGGGGACGGCGGCGTTCTGGCCCGATCCGGACGCCTACGCGGCCGCCGTACGCCGGCTGCACGCGGCCGGGGTGCGCACGGCCACGCACGCGATCGGGGACGCGGCGGTACGGCACGTCCTGGACGTGGTGGCGGGGCTGGGGGCGGGCGCGGCGGGCCGGCACCGCATCGAGCACATCGAGACGGCGCCGGACGCGCTGCTGCCCCGGTTCGCGGAGCTGGGGGTGGCCGCGTCCATGCAGCCGCCGCACACCGCGTACACCCGGGCGGACGGCACCGACGAGTGGTCACGCCGGCTGGGCACGGCCCGCGCGGGTCACGCGTGGCGCCTGCGTGACCTCCGTGACGCCGGCGCGACGGTCGCCCTCGGCTCGGACTGGCCGATCGCCCACTACGACGCCCGAGCCGTCCTCGCGACCGCCCGCGCACCGAGGGGCGCGGCGTCGGCTGGCGCGGGCCTGACCGGCCTGGAGGCCCTGGAGGGCTGCACGAGCCATGCGGCGCGGGCGGCGGGGGAGGCGGACACGGCGGGCCGGATCGCGGTCGGCTACCGGGCCGACCTGACAGCACTCGCCCTCGACCCGGTCACGGCCCCCACGGACGAACTGACCGAGTCCCCGATACGACTGACGGTGACCGGAGGACACGTGATGCACCGGGGCGAGTGAGACACCGCCGACCGAGCGCCGTCGGCGGCGGCGAAGAGAAGCCGGCACGGCCGGCCGAGCGCCGTCGCGGCGGGGAAGAGGAGCCGGCAGACGGCCCGGACCGGCGGCTGCTCCCAGCCGGCGGCCGAGCGGGTCCCGGCACCGCCGGACACCACCGTGGTGGCTGAGCACCGTCGCGGCGGACAAAAGAGAGCGGCCGGTTCCAGAAAAACTGCCGGTCCCTCTTCTCCCGCCGCTGCGGCGCTCAGCCACGGTGGCGGTGGTCGGCGGTGCCGGGCGGGCCGGGCTCCCGGGGGGCGGCCGGCCGCAGCCGAGGTCGTGCTTGGACCGGCCGGTCTCTTCCTTCTTCCGCCGCGACGGCGCTCAGCCACGGTGGCGGTGGTCGGCGGTGCCGGGCGGGCCGGGCTCCCGCGGGCCGGCCGGCCGCAGCCGAGGTCGTGCTTGGACCGGCCGGTCTCTTTCTTCTTCCGCCGCGACGGCGCTCAGCCACGGTGGCGGTGGCCGGCGGTGCCGGGCGGGCCGGGCTCCCGGGGGGCGGCCGGCCGCAGCCGAGGTCGTGCTTGGACCGGCCGGTCTCCGTGGGGGTCGGTTCAGCTGTTCGCAGGGCTGTGTGGCAGGGGCCGGGGTGTCGGTTGGCGGGGCAGGGTGTAGGGGAGGGCGCCGTACCACAGGCGGGCCACCGTGAAGCCGAAGGTCAGGCAGAGGGCTCCGCCCACCGCGTCCAGCCAGAAGTGGTTGGCCGTGGAGACGATCACCAGCAGGGTCGCCGCCGGGTACAGCAGGCCCAGGAGCCGCACCCAGGGGACCGAGGCCAGGGCGAAGACCGTCAGGCCGCACCACAGGGACCAGCCGATGTGCATGGACGGCATCGCGGCGTACTGGTTCGACATGTGCTTCAGGTCGCCCGAGGCCATCGAACCCCAGGTGTGGTGGACCGTCACGGTGTCCACGAAGCGGCCGCCGTTCATCAGACGGGGCGGGGCGAGCGGGAACAGGTAGTAGCCGAGCAGGGCCACGCCCGTCGTCGCGAAGAGGGCGAGGCGGGCCGCGGCGTAGCGGCCCGGATGGCTGCGGTAGAGCCACACCAGCACACCCAGCGTCACCACGAAGTGCAGCGTCGCGTAGTAGTAGTTCATGCCGATGATCAGCCAAGTCACCGAGTTCACGGCGTGGTTGACCGACTCCTCGACGGCGATCCCCAGGTGCCCCTCGGCCCGCCAGATCCAGTCCGCGTTGCGCAGCGCCTGTGCCTTCTGCTCGGGGACCGCGTTGCGGATCAGCGAGTAGGTCCAGTAACTCACCGCGATCAGCAGGATCTCGAACCAGAGCCGGGGCCGCCGCGGGGTGCGCAGCCTGCCGAGGAATCCCGGTCCTCTCTCGCCCGTGACGGTCCGCGGAAGGGTCTGTTGTTCGCGACCTTCCGGCTCTGTCACGGTCGAGTCACTCATAGACACAGAGTCTGCCAGAAAAGACGTCTTCGACAGATCATCCCAAGGTTGGACCGACCACGCATGTTCTACGGCGTGACGACTACTGCGGGGGTATCAGGCCACGGTCAGCCCCGGCTGACGCGCTCCCCGGGGGCCGACGCCGTGGAACCGCGCACCACCAGTTCCGGCATGAAGACGAACTCGCTGTGCGGTGCGGGCGTACCGCCGATCTCCTCCAGCAGCGTGCGCACCGCCGCCTGTCCCATCGCCGGCACCGGCTTGCGGATGGTGGTGAGGGGCGGGTCGGTGAACGCGATCAGCGGGGAGTCGTCGAAGCCGACGACGGACACGTCCCGGGGGACGTCGAGGCCGCGCTGCCGGACCGCCCGTATCGCGCCCAGCGCCATCATGTCGCTGGCGCAGACGATCGCCGTGCAGTCGCGCTCGATGAGCGCCGTCGCCGCCGCCTGGCCGCCCTCCAGGGTGTACAGCGAGTGCTGCACGAGCTCCGTCTCGACGGTCTCCGCGCCCAGCCCCAACTGGTCCTGCACCGCCCGCACGAAGCCCTCGATCTTGCGCTGCACGGGCACGAACCGCTTGGGCCCGAGGGCGAGGCCGATCCGGGTGTGGCCCAGGGAGACGAGGTGGGTGACGGCGAGCGTCATCGCGGCCCGGTCGTCGGGGGAGATGAACGGCGCCTGCACCTTCGGCGAGAAGCCGTCCACCAGGACGTACGGCACGCCCTGCGCCCGCAGCCGCTCGTAGCGCTGCATGTCGGCCGTGGTGTCCGCGTGCAGCCCGGAGACGTAGATGATGCCGGCGACCCCGCGGTCCACCAGCATCTCGGTCAGCTCGTCCTCCGTGGACCCGCCCGGGGTCTGGGTGGCGAGCACGGGGGTGTAGCCCTGCCGGGTCAGCGCCTGCCCGATGACCTGGGCCAGGGCCGGGAATATCGGGTTCTCGAGCTCGGGGGTGATGAGGCCCACCAGCCCCTCGCTGCGCTGCCGCAGCCGTACCGGACGCTCGTAGCCGAGGACGTCCAGGGCGGCGAGCACGGACTGGCGGGTGGTGGCGGCGACGCCCGGCTTCCCGTTCAGGACCCGGCTCACCGTCGCCTCGCTCACCCCCGCCTGCGCTGCGATGTCGGCAAGCCGTGTGGTCACGGCACTGGACTGTACCGGCCGTATGTCCCCTTGCACACCGATCGGGCGCCTGATGCGGCCTGGGGGGCGGCCCGGGGCGGGCTGCTGCGTCATCGCACTCCCTCATGAAACGTGACGGCAAGAGCTTGCAGAGTCTTGCACAAGTCGCCCCCGTACCGCTCCACCGCCGTAAACAAGCGTCTCACGGCGGTCGCCGACAGGTCACGCCCGGATAACTTCGGAGATCTCTTGCACTTTTTTTCTGCAAGGTCTTTCGCAAGGGTTGCATCGCTGTTACGTTCCCTGACGCCCGGCCGCCGCAGCAACGGCGCAGTCGGCACGACAGCGGGACGGTGGACGGGACCGCCCCCGCATCACACGGGCTTAACCCTCAAGGAGAACTCATGCGGCGTGGCATAGCGGCCTCCGCGCTGGTGGCGTCCCTCGCCCTCACGGCGACGGCGTGCGGCGGGAGCGGGAACGACAGCAAGTCGGACGGGCCGGTCACCATCACCTGGTGGGACACCTCCAACGCCACCAATGAGGCACCGACGTACCAGGCCTTGATCAAGCAGTTCGAGGCCGCCGACAAGAACATCAAGGTCAAGTACGTCAACGTCCAGTTCGACCAGGCGCAGAACAAGTTCGACACGGCCGCCCAGTCCGGCAAGGGCGCCCCCGACGTGCTGCGCTCCGAGGTCGGCTGGACCCCCGCCTTCGCCAAGGCCGGCTACTTCGTGCCGCTCGACGGCACCGCCGCCCTCGCCGACAAGGACAAGTTCCAGTCCAGCCTGATCACCCAGGCCCAGTACGAGGGCAAGACCTACGGCGTGCCGCTGGTCACCGACACCCTCGCGCTCGTCTACAACAAGGCGCTGCTGAAGAAGGCCGGCATCACCGAGGCCCCCAAGACCTGGGACGAGGTCAAGGCCGACGCCGCCAAGATCCAGGACAAGGCCAAGACCACCGGCTACTGGGGTCCCGAGGCCGCCTACTACACGCAGCCCTTCCTGTACGGCGAGGGCACCGACATGGTCGACGCCTCCGCCAAGAAGATCACCATCACCTCGGCGGCGGCCAAGAAGGGCTACCAGACCTGGCTGGACCTCTACTCCGGCAAGGGCCTGCACAAGGCGGACACCACCGCCGACGCCTACGCCCACCGCCAGGACGCCTTCGTCAACGGCAAGGTCGCCATGACCATCGAGGGCCCCTGGGAGATCACCAACTTCTACAAGGGCTCCGCGTTCAGCGACAAGTCCAACCTCGGCATCGCCACTGTCCCGGCCGGCTCCACCGGCAAGGCGGGCGCCCCGACCGGCGGCCACAACCTCTCCGTCTACGCCGGCTCGGACAAGGCCCACCAGGAAGCCGCCGAGAAGTTCGTCGCCTTCATGACCTCCGCGAAGTCCCAGACGGAGATCGCCCTGAAGAACTCCACCCTGCCGACCCGCTCCGACGCCTACACCGCCACGGTCAAGGCCGACCCGGGCATCGCCGGCTACCAGGCCGTCCTCCCCTCCGCCCAGCCGCGCCCGGCGCTCGCCGAGTACTCCTCCCTGTGGGGCCCGGTCGGCACCGAGCTGACCAAGGTCGCCGGCGGCAAGGAGTCCCTGGACAAGGGCCTGGGCAACGCCGAACTCGGGATCGAGAAGCTCGTCCCCGACTTCAGCAAGTAGGCCCGCGTGGCCGCCGGAGCGCCCTGTTCAGGGGGAGTGCTCCGGCGGCCGCCGGCCTGTGCCCAGGCCGCCCAGCCCGCCCATCCCGGATTTTCCAGAAGGTGTCGAACCATGACAGTCGCCATCGACCGCGCGACCGGCAAACGCCACGGTGACCGCGCGCCCCGCCCCGGGCTGGGCCAGCGGATCAGGAACGGCTACCAGAAATACTGGTACGCCTACGCGATGATCGCCCCCGTGGCCGTCGTCCTCGGGGCGCTCGTCATCTACCCGTTGGTGTACGGCTTCTACCTGACGCTGACGGACGCCAACAGCCTGAACACCGCGCGCACCATCGGCGTCAACCACATCGACGCCACCTACAAGTTCATCGGCCTGGACAACTACAAGGACATCCTGTTCGGCCCGACGTCCTACGACCGCTTCTGGTCCCACTTCCTGTGGACGATCGTGTGGACCGCGCTCTGCGTGGCCCTGCACTACACGATCGGCCTCGGCCTCGCCCTGCTGCTCAACGAGAAGTTCCGCGGCCGCACCCTCTACCGCATGGTCCTGGTGCTGCCCTGGGCGGTCCCCACCTTCGTCACCGTCTTCGGCTGGCGGTTCATGCTCGCCGACGGCGGCATCATCAACAGCGCCCTGCACTTCCTCCATCTGCCGCAACCGGACTGGCTGGAGGACACCTTCTGGCAGCGGACCGCGGCGATCCTCGTCAACACCTGGTGCGGTGTGCCGTTCATGATGCTCTCGCTGCTCGGCGGCCTCCAGGCCATCGACGGCACGCTGTACGAGGCCGCCGAGATGGACGGCGCGAGCGCCTGGCAGCGCTTCCGGTACGTCACCCTGCCGGGCCTGCGGTCCGTCAGCTCCACGGTCGTCCTGCTCGGCATCATCTGGACGTTCAACCAGTTCGCCGTCATCTTCCTGCTGTTCGGCAACACCGCGCCCGACGCCCAGATCCTGGTCACCTGGGCCTACTTCCTCGGCTTCGGACAGCAGCCGCGTGACTTCGCCCAGTCCGCCGCCTACGGCATGCTGCTGCTGGCCGTCCTGATCGTCTTCACCTCCTTCTACCGCCGCTGGCTCAACCGCAACGACCAGCAGCTCGCGATCTGAGGCAGGAGTTCCCATGAGCACGACCACCGTCGAGACCTCCGCCCAGGTCGCCGAGGAGACCCCCGTGACCAGCACCCGCCGCATCCGCGGCCGCGGCGAACGCGGCCCGCTCGGTACCGCCGTCACCCACGGCGTGCTGGGTGTCGCGAGCCTGATCGCGTTCTTCCCGGTCGGCTGGCTGATCTTCCTGTCCCTCGGCCCGGACAAGGACGACTACCTGCACCCGAGCGGCATCTGGCACAAGATGACGCTGAGCAACTACTCCTTCGTCCTCCAGCACACCGGCTTCTGGAACTGGTTCAAGACGACGATGATCGTCGTCGGCGGCACCACGGTCATCGGTCTTGTCCTCGCCTCGACCACCGGCTACGCGGTCTCCCGGATGCGCTTCCCCGGCTACCGGAAGTTCATGTGGCTGCTGCTGGTCACCCAGATGTTCCCGATCGCCGTCCTGATCGTGCCGATGTACCAGATCCTGTCGAACCTCGGCCTCATCGACAGCTACCTCGGCCTGATCCTCGTCTACTGCACCACCGTCGTCCCCTACACGGCGTGGCTGCTCAAGGGCTACTTCGACACGATCCCCTTCGAGATAGACGAGGCCGGCCGGGTCGACGGGCTCAGCCCCTTCGGCACCTTCGCCCGGCTGATCCTGCCGCTGGCCAAGCCCGGCCTCGCGGTCGCCGCGTTCTACAACTTCCTCACCGCGTTCGGCGAGGTCGCCTTCGCCTCCACGTTCATGCTGAGCGACGACAAGTACACGTTCGCGGTGGGGCTCCAGAGCTTCGGCAGCGAGCACGACGCGCAGCGGAACCTGATGACCGCTACGGCGGTGCTGATCGCGATACCGGTGGCCGTGTTCTTCTACCTCGTGCAGCGGAACCTGGTGACCGGGCTGACCGCCGGCGGTACCAAGGGGTAACGCCGGTCGCCGGAGAAGCCGCCTCGGCCGTCGTTCGTCTGCGGCGCCGCGGTGGCTGGTCGCGCCCACGCGGCGGTAGCCGCAAATCGATAGAGCCCCGCGCCCCTTCGGGGCGCTGCCCCCAGGGCGCGGGAAGGCGGCCGTGGTCCCCATCCGACCCCGCTGTGACCACGGCCGCCTCAACACCACACCCACCTCTGACCTGATGACCCCCTTACGACGCATCAAGGACGCCATGAGCCAGCAGCACTCCGCCGCCGACCCGGCCCCGGCCACCGCCACCATCGCCCGACACCGTGACTGGTGGCGGGACGCGGTGATCTACCAGGTCTACCCGCGCAGCTTCGCCGACAGCAACGGCGACGGGATGGGGGACCTGGAAGGCGTACGTTCCAGACTGCCCTACCTGCGTGACCTCGGCGTCGACGCGGTGTGGCTCAGCCCGTTCTACGCCTCGCCGCAGGCCGACGCCGGTTACGACGTCGCCGACTACCGTGCCGTGGACCCGATGTTCGGCAACCTGCTGGACGCGGACGCGCTGATCCGGGACGCCCACGGGCTGGGCCTGCGGATCATCGTCGACCTGGTGCCCAACCACTCCTCCGACCAGCACGAGTGGTTCAAGCGGGCGCTGGCGGAAGGCCCCGGCTCGCCCTCCCGGGACCGCTACCACTTCCGTCCGGGCAAGGGCGAGCACGGCGAACTGCCCCCCAACGACTGGGAGTCCATCTTCGGCGGCCCGGCGTGGACGCGGGTCGCGGACGGCGAGTGGTACCTGCACCTCTTCGCCCCCGAGCAGCCCGACTTCAACTGGGAACACCCGGCCGTCGGCGACGAGTTCCGCTCCATCCTGCGTTTCTGGCTGGACATGGGTGTGGACGGTTTCCGGATCGACGTGGCCCACGGTCTGGTGAAGGCGGAGGGGCTGCCGGACCTCGGCGGCGCCGACCAGCTCAAGCTGCTGGGCAACGATGTCATGCCGTTCTTCGACCAGGACGGCGTGCACGACGTCTACCGCCAGTGGCGCCACGTCCTCGACGAGTACGCGGGTGAGCGGATCTTCGTCGCCGAGGCCTGGACCCCGACCGTCGAGCGCACCGCCAACTACGTCCGCCCGGACGAGCTCCACCAGGCCTTCAACTTCCAGTACCTGAGCACGGAGTGGGACGCCGCCGAGCTCCGCGGGGTCATCGACCGCACCCTGGAGGCGATGCGCCCGGTCGGCGCCCCCGCCACCTGGGTGCTCTCCAACCACGACGTCACCCGGCACGCCACCCGCTTCGCCAACCCGCCGGGACTGGGCACCCAGATCAGGCTGGCCGGCGACCGGGAACTGGGGCTGCGCCGGGCGCGGGCGGCCACCCTGCTGATGCTCGCGCTGCCCGGTTCGGCGTACGTCTACCAGGGCGAGGAGCTCGGCCTGCCGGACGTCGTGGACCTCCCCGACGAGGTGCGCCAGGACCCCGCGTACTTCCGGGGCGCGGGCCAGGACGGCTTCCGGGACGGCTGCCGGGTGCCGATCCCGTGGACGCGGGACGGGTCGTCGTACGGCTTCGGATCGGGCGGCAGCTGGCTTCCGCAGCCCGCGAGCTGGGGCGAGCTGAGCGTGGAGGCGCAGACGGGGGTGGCCGGTTCGACGCTGGAGCTGTACCGCGCCGCGCTGGCCGTCCGCCGGGCCCAGCCCGACCTGGGTGCGGGCGACGGGGTGGAGTGGCTGCGGGCCCCCGAGGGCGTACTCGCGTTCCGGCGCGGCGAGTTCGTCTGCGTCGCGAACACGACCGGGGAGTCCGTCACCACTCCGGCGTACGGCAGGGTGCTGCTCGCCAGCGGTGAGCTGACGGAGGCGGACGGCGAGGCGAAGCTGCCGGCCGACACGACCGTGTGGTGGACGACCGCCTGACGGGCCGTCACAGAGTAATTTGTTGCAGCAACTTCACAGGGCCCGCTACCCAACTGGGTGGCGGGCCCTTAGCATCTGCGCAACCGCAAGGTTTCAGCAAGGTTTCAGCAAGAGCCTTCAATGGTGAAGGAACCCCACATGGCACGTAAGACCCTCTCCGCCGCTCTGGCGCTGGCCGCCTGTAGCGTTGTCATGACCCCGTCCGTGGCATCGGCCTCCCCGCCCGGCGCCAAGGACGTCACCGCCGTCCTCTTCGAGTGGAACTACGGCTCGGTCGCCAAGGAGTGCACCAGTACCCTCGGCCCCGCCGGCTACGGATACGTCCAGGTCTCCCCGCCCGCCGAGCACATACAGGGCTCGCAGTGGTGGACGTCGTACCAACCGGTGTCGTACAAGATCGCGGGCAGACTCGGCGACCGCGCGTCCTTCCAGAACATGGTGAACACCTGCCACGCGGCCGGTGTGAAGGTGGTCGTCGACACCGTCATCAACCACATGTCGGCGGGCAGCGGCACCGGCACCGGCGGCTCCTCGTACACGAAGTACGACTATCCCGGCCTGTACTCCTCGTACGACTTCGACGACTGCACCTCACTCGTCTCGAACTACGCCGACCGCTGGAACGTCCAGCACTGCGAACTCGTCGGCCTGGCCGACCTGGACACCGGCGAGGAGTACGTCCGCAAGACCATCGCCGGCTACATGAACGACCTGCTGAGCCTCGGCGCGGACGGCTTCCGCATCGACGCGGCCAAGCACATCCCGGCCGAGGACCTCGCCAACATCAGGACCCGGCTGACCAACCCGTCCGTGTACTGGAAGCAGGAGGTCATCTACGGCTCCGGAGAGGCCGTCCAGCCCACCGAGTACACCGGGAACGGGGACGTCCAGGAGTTCCGGTACGCCTACGACCTCAAGCGCGTCTTCAACGACGAGAACCTCGCCTACCTGAAGAACTACGGCGAGGGCTGGGGGTACATGAGCAGCTCGGTCGCCGGGGTCTTCGTCGACAACCACGACACCGAGCGCAACGGCTCCACGCTGAACTACAAGGACGGCGCCGACTACACCCTGGCCAACGTCTTCATGCTCGCCTACCCCTACGGCGCCCCGGACATCAACTCCGGCTACGAGTGGTCGGACGCCGACGCGGGCCCGCCGAACAACGGCGTGGTGAACGCCTGCTGGCAGGACGGCTGGAAGTGCCAGCACGCCTGGCCGGAGATCATCCGCATGGTCGCCTTCCGCAACGCGGTGCGCGGCGAGGCGGTCACGAACTGGTGGGACGACGGCGCCGACGCGATCGCCTTCGGCCGGGGCGCGAAGGGCTACGTCGCCATCAACCACGAGTCGGGCCCGCTGACCCGGACCTACCAGACGTCGCTGCCGGCGGGGACGTACTGCAACGTGCAGAACAACACGAGCGTGACCGTGAACAGTGCCGGACAGTTCACCGCCACCCTGGCCTCGAACACCGCGCTGGCGGTCTACGCCGGGAAGTCCACCTGCTGATCGTCCGTCCGCCGCGTCCCTGTCACCGGCAGCAGCCGCAGTGCCTCCTCGGAGCGTGAGCCCGGGGTGGCGGTGTAGATCACGACCTGCTGGTCCCGGTCGGTGATGTCCGGCGCGTCACAGTCGACGGTGACCGGGCCCACCACCGGGTGCCGGAAGGCCTTGACCGGGGTGGGCTCGTCGGA
The DNA here is from genome assembly GCF_001005085.2 of Streptomyces humi. GTDB lineage: Bacteria > Actinomycetota > Actinomycetes > Streptomycetales > Streptomycetaceae > Streptomyces > Streptomyces humi. The sequence continues at coordinate 71,421 of NZ_LBMU02000082.1, read as the reverse complement.
CACGTCGAGGGACTCCCACAGCCGCCTGAACTCCTCGCTCCCGGCGAGGAGTTCGGCCACCAGTCCGGTCACCTCGGGGGCGTCGGGACAGCGGGCGGCGGTGGCCCGCAGGCGCCGTGCCGAGAGCCGCGCGAAGGCGTCGACGTCCGACACCCCGTACAACCTGTCGCCCTCGTACGGCCCGCTGCCCTTCAGGCGCGGGCCGAGGGCCACCGCGGGCACCGGCGCCATCGTCAACAACTCCTCCGCCGGCAGCCTGCGTGCCAACCCCGTGCCGCCCGTGTACGGACGCGGCCACACCCGGCGTCATCGACCGTATCGAGGCCACCAGCCCCCTGGGCCGCATGGCCGATTCCGCCGAGATCGCCGAGGCGGCCGCCTGGCTCCTGAGCGACCGAGCCTCCTTCGTGACCGGCGTGATCCTCCAGGTGGACGGCGGAGCGGGCGCGTGAGAAGCCGCCACCGGGGGAGAAGTGCCCGGTGGCGGCCCGCTCATCGGTCGGCCGGAGTGCTACTTCCAGGTGTCACTGGCCGTGTAGCCCGACGAGGTGCCGGTCGTGTACGACCGGTTGGTGCCCGACTCCCAGGTCACGGTCCCGGAGGAGTCCTTCTTGATGTACTTGTACGTGAACGTCGTGCTCTTCGGGACGATCACCAGCTTGCTCCACGTCGGGTAGGACTCCGAGGAGAGCGGGATCGCGTCGCCGGTGTTCCAGGAGCCGAGGGAGGCGAGGGAGCCGACGACGTAGACGTTGGTGCCGTAGGTGGTGGTGGCGTACTCGTTGAAGGTGACGTCGGTGGCGTCGGCGTTCGCCACGTTCCAGGCGTTGTTGAGGGAGAGCGCCGAAGTGGTGGTGGCCGCCGATCTGTTGGCGTTGGACTCCCAGGTCACGTTGCCTGAGCTGTCCTTCTTTATGTATTTGTACGTGAAGGACGTGTTGATCGGCACGTTCACCGCGCCCGACCAGATCGGGTACCCGGTGGACGAGAGCTTGACCGCCTTCGAGGTGTCCCAGGCGCCCAGGGCGTCGACGGAGCCGACCACGTAGACGTCGGTGCCGCTCGTGGTGGCCGCGTACTCGTTGAAGGTCGCGGTCACCGTGGAGGTCGAGCCACCGCCACCGCTGCCGCCACCGCTGCCGCCGTCGTCGCAGCCGACCGTGCAGGTGTAGGAGGAGTTGTAGAAGGCGACGGCGTCCTTCGCGGGGATCGTGATGCTCGCGTTGCCGCCGGAGACGGTGACCGTGCTGTCGCCGCCGTCGATCACGTTGGAGTACGTGCCGTCGGCCATGCCGGTCGCGAAGGTGTAGGTGGCCGACGACGAGCCGTTGTTGACGGCGAAGAAGCCGGCGCCGCTGCGGCCGAAGCCGATGACGGAGGACGACTTGGTCGACCAGTCGGACACGGCGGCGCTGCCGGCCGCGTTGTGCCAGGCCACCATGCCGACGACGGCGGTGTCCCGGTCGAGGCAGTTCCAGCCGCTGGAGCAGTCCGTGTCGGTGACGAAGCCCGCGGAGTTCGGCGGTGCCTGGTCGCTCTGCGTCCACTGCCAGCTGGAGTAGATGGTCGGCGTCGACCACTTGTAGGCGAGCTCGAAGAGGTTGGCGAGCTTGTAGCTGTCGCCGTCCTTGTAGCTCATGTGCAGGCCGTTGCGCTCGGTGTCGTGGTTCGTCACGAAGGACACCGAGTTGGCGGCGGGCAGGATGCCGCTGCTCTCCAGGGACGACAGGTCGCTCACGTTGCCCTGGAACGCCGACTTCATCTTGCTCGCGTACGTGAAGTCCAGGACGTCACCGGAGCTGTAGTAGTCGCTCGGCTGCGGGGTGGAACCCGGGTAGACCTCGTCGAAGACGTAGGGCGCCGCGCCGGAGGTCGTGGTGTTCAGTTTGGCGACGATGGCCGCCATGTCGGTGGCCGGGATGTGCTTGGCGGAGTCCACCCGGAAGCCGTCGACGCCCAGCGCGATCTGCTTGTTGAGGAAGGCCGCGAGGCCCGAACGGACGTTGTCGGCGCTGGTCTTGAGGTCGGGCAGGCCCAGCAGTTCGCAGTTCTGGACCTGGGTGAGGTTCGAGTAGTCCTGGATGGTCAGGTCGGACGTGGGGCAGTCCGCGGAGGTGTGGTAGTCGGCGGGGTCCCAGTCCGGGGTGTCGTACTTGTTGGTGATCGTGGTGCCGTCGTAGCCGGTGCCGGTCTGGGCGGCCGTGTGGTTGATGACCGCGTCGGTGTAGACCTTCACGCCCGCCGTGTGACAGGCGGAGACCATCGACGCGAACTGCGTCGCCGTGCCGAAACGGCTGTTCAGGGTGTACGAGTAGGGCTGGTAGACGTCCCACCAGTAGTAGCTGGACTGCTTGAGGGACTCGGAGGGCGGCGCGACCTGCACCGCGCCGTACCCGGCCGGACCGAGCACGTTGGTGCACTCGGACGCGATCGAGTTCCAGTTCCATTCCCAGAGGTTGGCGATCACGTCGCCCTTGGCGGTGGTGTCAGCCTGCGCGGTGGTGGCCGGCAGGGCGATGACGCCTGCCAGTGCCAGGGCGCCCGCGGCGACGGCGCCGGCGGTGCGCCGGAAGACACCCGGGGGTCGGTGTCTGGTCATGTGCGGCTCCGAAACGAGAGGGACAGCGTTCAACAACCCTGGAGAGTGCGGTAGTTGAGACATCGCGTCAATACGGTCGGTGAAAGTTCTTGCTGTGAGTTTCAAGCCTCTTGCTGTAAACCTTTCGTTAGCGATACGGTCGCGCGGGGTCGGACCCAGCACGGATCCACATGAGCCGCTGTCGCTAGGAGTTCACACCGGTGATACATCTCAGACGGGTCGCGGCCGCCGCCGTCGCCGCCCTCGCCGTCGCGCTGGTGCAGCCAGTCGCCGCACATGCCGACACCCCGCCCGCGCCGCCCTCCGACGCGAGGCTCGCCGCCGAGCCCGCCCGGCACGACGACACCCGCGAGCAGTTCTACTTCGTCATGCCGGACCGTTTCGCCAACGGGGACAGGAGCAACGACAAGGGCGGCCTGACCGGCTCCCGGCTCTCCACCGGCTACGACCCCACCGACAAGGGCTTCTACCAGGGCGGCGACCTCAAGGGGCTGACCCAGCGGCTCGACTACATCAAGGGACTCGGCACCACCGCCATCTGGATGGCGCCGATCTTCAAGAACAGGCCCGTGCAGGGGACGGGGAGCAACGCCTCCGCCGGCTACCACGGTTACTGGATCACCGACTTCACCCAGGTCGACCCGCACTTCGGGACGAACAAGGACCTGTCGACGCTCATCTCGAAGGCGCACGCCAAGGGGATGAAGGTCTTCTTCGACGTCATCACCAACCACACCGCCGACGTCGTCGACTACGAGGAGAAGTCGTACGACTACCTGTCCAGAGGCGCCTTCCCCTACCTGACCAAGGACGGGCGGCCCTTCGACGACGCCGACTACGCGGACGGGAAGAAGCGGTTCCCGGCCGTCTCCGGCGCCTCCTTCCCGCGGACGCCGACCGTCACCAGCGACAGCAAGGTGCCGTCGTGGCTCAACGACCCGACGATGTACCACAACCGGGGCGACTCGACGTTCGCCGGCGAGTCCGCGACCTACGGCGACTTCTCCGGCCTGGACGACCTGTGGACCGAACGGCCCGAGGTCGTCAGCGGGATGGAGAAGATCTACGAACGGTGGGTGAAGGACTTCGCCATCGACGGCTTCCGGATCGACACCGTCAAGAACGTCGACATGGAGTTCTGGACCCAGTGGGCGACCGCGCTGGACGAGTACGCGGCGCGGCACGGCCGTGAGAACTTCTTCATGTTCGGCGAGACGTACTCCGCCGACACGTCCGTCACCTCCCCGTACGTCACCCAGGGGCGGCTCGACGCGACCCTCGACTTCCCGTTCCAGGACGCGGCCCGCTCCTACGCCTCGCAGGGCGGCAGCGCACAGAAGCTGGCGAGCGTCTTCGGCGACGACTACAAGTACACGACCGACAAGGCCAACGCCTACGAACAGGTCACCTTCCTCGGCAACCACGACATGGGCCGCATCGGGTACTTCCTGGAACAGGACAACCCGAAGGCGACCGACGCCGAACTGCTCGCCAAGGACCGGCTCGCCAACGAGGTGATGTTCCTCAGCCGGGGCAACCCCGTCGTCTACTACGGCGACGAACAGGGCTTCACCGGATCAGGCGGCGACAAGGACGCCCGGCAGACGATGTTCGCCTCGAAGGTCGCCGACTACCTGGACGACGACGAGATCGGCACCGACCGCACCGCCGCCGACGACTCCTACGACACGAGCGCGCCGCTCTACCAGCAGATCAGCGCTCTCTCCAAGCTGCGCGCGGCCAACCCCGCCCTCGCCGACGGCGTCCAGACCGAACGCTACGCGGCCGACGGCGCCGGGATCTACGCGTTCACCCGGACGGACGCGAGGACCGGCCAGGAATACGTCGTCGCCTTCAACAACGCCGGCACGGCGAAGACCGCGACCTTCACCACCGGCTCCGCCGGCATGCGCTACCGCGCGCTCCACGGCACGGACGGCACCGTCACCTCCGACGGCTCCTCCCGGGTCACCGTCACCGTCCCGGCCGAGTCCGCCGTCGTGTACAAGGCCACCGGCCGTCTCGCCGAGCCCGCCACCGCCCCCGCCCTGACCCTCACCGCCCCGGCCGCCGGCGTCACCGGCACCGTCGACCTCACCGCCGACGTCACCGGCGGACAGCTGAACCGGGTCGTCTTCGCCGCCCAGGTCGGCAACGGGAAGTGGACCGTCCTCGGCTCCGCCGACCACGCCCCCTACAAGGTCACCCAGACCATCGCCGCGGACGTCCCGGCCGGCACCGCCCTGCGCTACAAGGCGGTCGTCGCCGACTCCGCCGGGCACACGAGCAGCGCCCTCGCCGCCACCACCTCGGGCACCCCGCCCGCCGCGGAGACGCCCACCGCCTCCTCCCGCGACTACGCGATCGTCCACTACAAGCGCACCGACGGCGACTACGCCGACTGGGGCCTGTACACCTGGGGCGACATCGCCGACGGCGAGGCGACCACCTGGCCCGCCGGTCACCCCTTCACCGGCCGGGACGCCTACGGTGCCTTCGCCTACGTCAAGCTGAAGTCCGGCGCCTCGAACGTGGGCTTCCTCGTCGTCGACAAGGACGGGAACAAGGACGTCTCCGCCGACCGCTCCATCGACGTCACCAAGACCGGCGAGGTCTGGATCGAGCAGGGGAAGACGGACGTCCTCACGACGCGGCCCTCGGACGCGTACCCCGCCCAGGACACCACCAAGGCGGTCATCCACTACCACCGCGATGGGGGCACCTCCCAGGCCGAAGGCTCCGGGGGAGGGAACTACGACGGCTGGGGCCTGCACGTCTGGACGGGCGCCGCGAACCCCACCGACTGGTCGAACCCGCTGAAGCCGGTGAAGACTGACTCCTATGGCGCGGTCTTCGAGGTACCGCTCACCGCGGGTGCCACCAGCCTCAGCTACATCATCCACAACGGCGACGAGAAGGACCTCTCCGCCGACCAGTCCCTCGACCTCAAGTCCGACGGCTACGAGGTGTGGCTGTTGAACGGCCAGGAGAAACACCTGCTCCCGCAGCCCGCCGGCAGCGCCGCCGCGCTCGACCTGACCACCTCCAAGGCGGTCTGGATCGACCGGAACACGGTCGCCTGGGACGGCGTCGACGGCGCCGCCTCCACCCAGCTGCTCTCCTCCCGCGACGGTTCGATCGCCGTCAAGGACGGGACGCTGACCAGCGACGACGAGCGCTGGCTGCGGCTGACCAGGACCACGCTCACCGACGTCCAGAAGGCGAAGTTCCCGTATCTGAAGGACCACACGGCCTGGTCGGTCGACCCGCGTGACCGCGGCCGGGTGCGCGCGTCGCTGAGCGGGCAGCTCGTCGCCTCCCAGCGGGCCGCGAACGGGGCGGTGCTGGCCGCGACCGGCGTACAGATCGCCGGCGTCCTCGACGACCTGTACGCGACGGCCACCCGGGCCGACCTGGGCCCGGTCTTCCACCACGGGAAGCCGACCCTGTCCGTCTGGGCCCCGACCGCGCAGTCCGTCGCCCTCGAACTCGACGGCACGGCGAAGCCGATGCACCGCGACCCGGTCACCGGCGTCTGGTCCGTCACCGGCCCGGCGTCCTGGAAGAACAAGCCCTACCGGTACGTCGTGAAGGTCTGGGCGCCCAGCGTCCGGAAGATCGTGACCAACAAGGTCACCGACCCCTACTCGGTCGCCCTCACCGCGAACTCCGAGCGCAGCCTGGTCGTCGACCTCGACGACAGGTCGCTCGCGCCGGGCGGCTGGTCGACGTACACCAAACCCAAGGCCGTGCCGCTGAAGGACGCGCAGATCCAGGAACTGCACGTCCGGGACTTCTCGGCGGCGGACACCACGGTCCCGGCCGCGCACCGGGGCACGTACCTGGCCTTCACCGACCAGGGCAGCGACGGCACCAGGCACCTCAAGGCCCTGGCGAAGTCCGGTACTTCGTACGTCCACCTGCTCCCGGTGTTCGACTTCGCCACCGTCCCCGAGAAGAAGGCCGACCAGGCCACCCCGGACTGCGACCTCGCCTCCTACCCGGCCGACTCCGACCGGCAGCAGGCGTGCGTGGCGAAGACCGCCGCCACCGACGCCTACAACTGGGGCTACGACCCGTACCACTTCACGGTCCCCGAGGGGTCGTACGCCACCGATCCGGACGGCACCGCGCGCACGGTCCAGTTCCGGCAGATGGTGAAGTCCCTCAACCAGGACGGCCTGCGGGTCGTCATGGACGTCGTCTACAACCACACGGCGGCCGCCGGGCAGGCGGACACCTCCGTCCTCGACCGGATCGTGCCCGGTTACTACCAGCGGCTGCTGGCCGACGGCAGCGTCGCCGACAGCACCTGCTGCTCCAACACCGCGCCCGAGAACGCCATGATGGGCAAGCTGGTGGTGGACTCGATCGTCACCTGGGCCAAGGAGTACAAGGTCGACGGCTTCCGCTTCGACCTGATGGGCCACCACCCGAAGGCCAACATCCTCGCGGTCCGCAAGGCGCTCGACGCGCTGACCCTGAAGAAGGACGGCGTCGACGGCAAGAAGATCATCCTGTACGGGGAGGGGTGGAACTTCGGCGAGGTCGCCGACGACGCCCGGTTCGTGCAGGCCACCCAGGGGAACATGGCGGGCACCGGGATCGCGACCTTCTCCGACCGTGCCCGGGACGCCGTGCGCGGCGGGGGCCCCTTCGACTCGGACCCCGGCGTCCAGGGCTTCGCGTCCGGGCTGTACACCGACCCCAACTCGTCAGCGGCGAACGGCACTTCGGAGGAGCAGAAGGCCCGGCTGCTGCACTACCAGGACCTGATCAAGGTCGGTCTGACCGGCAGCCTCGCGTCGTACCGGTTCACCGACGACGACGGCAAGGACGTCACCGGCGCCGAGGTCGACTACAACGGCTCGCCCGCCGGGTACGCGGCCGCGCCCGGCGACGCCCTGGCCTACGTCGACGCGCACGACAACGAGTCGCTGTTCGACGCGCTGACGTACAAGCTGCCCGCCACGACCAGCGCGGCGGACCGGGCCCGGATGCAGGTGCTGGCGATGGCCACGGCCACCCTCTCCCAGGGCCCGTCGCTCTCCCAGGCGGGTACGGACCTGCTGCGCTCCAAGTCCCTGGACCGCAACTCCTTCGACAGCGGCGACTGGTTCAACGCGATCCACTGGAACTGCGCCGACGGCAACGGCTTCGGGCGCGGACTGCCGCCGGCCGCCGACAACGAGTCCAAGTGGCCTTACGCGAAGCCCCTGCTGAGCTCGGTCGGCGTCGGGTGCGCGCAGATCGACGGGGCCTCGGCCGCCTACCGGGATCTGCTGCGAATCCGTACGACCGAGAGCGTGTTCTCGCTCGACACCGCTGGGCAGGTGCAGTCGAAGCTCTCCTTCCCGCTGTCCGGGCAGGACGAGACACCCGGGGTGATCACCATGGCACTGGGTGATCTCGTCGTCGTGTTCAACGCGACACCGGGACAGCGGGAGCAGCGGGTGACGGCACTGACCGGCACCGGTTACCGGCTGCACCCCGTGCAGGCGTCCGGCGCGGACTCCGTCGTCAAGTCCGCTTCGTACGACCGGAAGACAGGTACCTTCACCGTTCCGGGGCGCACGGTGGCGGTGTTCTCCCGGACGACATGAGAGTGGCGTTACGTTGGTGGGGCGGCACCCGGTACCGGGTGCCGCCCCACCGGTTTTTGTCCAGGGGCTGGGAGTATGGACGTCAACGGCAAGCTGACAGACACGACCGTGCTGGTCGTGGACGACGAGCCCGCGAGCCGGTACGCCATCGGCACCGTGCTGCGCCGGGCCGGTCACGAGGTCGTCGCGGTCGCCAGCGGGCAGGAGGCGCTCGGCGAGCTCGACGTCCGGCTGCGCAAGGGCGCCCTGCCCGACGTGGCCCTCATCGACGTGCGCCTGCCGGACATGAGCGGCTTCGAACTGTGCCGCCGGCTCAAGGACCGGCCGCACATGGCCGGGCTGCCCGTCGTGCACTTCTCCGCCCTCCCCGCGGCCCCGGCGGACCGCTGCGCGGGGCTGGACATGGGTGCCGAGGCGTATCTGACGGTGCCCGCCGAACCGGCGGACATCGAGGCGGCGGTCCGGGCCGCGGTGCGCGCCGCCCGGCTGCGCGCCGACGACCAGGCACTGGTACGACGGCTGCGGCTGCTGTCGGAGTCGATCGTCACCATCCAGTCGGCGCGCTCGCCGCAGGAGCTGACCGACGCCGCCGCGGACGGCGCCGCCCGGCTCCTCGGCTGCCCCGCCGCCGTCTTCGTCCTCGACCAGAACGACGAGCTGTACCGCGGCCTGTACCGGGAGCGCAGCTCCCTCGCGCTGCCGGACGAGGGAGCCCACCGGGACGTGGCCGGGCTGCTGAGGCGGCTCACCCGGGGCCAGTCCGGGGTGCAGATCACCACCGTGCCGGCCCCGCTGTGGCCCGCCGGGTTCTTCCGGCCCGGGGTGCAGCACGACGCCCGGCTGACGCTGGTCCTCACCCAGGACGGCAAGGTGCCGGTGTGCCTGGCCACGCCCACCCGCGGACAGCGCCGGATCAGCCCCGAGAACGAGGCGCTGCTCGCCCAGCTCGCCCAGGCCACCGCGCTGGCCGCCGAGCCGCTGCTCAAGTACCAGGTGGAACGCCATGTCGCGCTCACCCTCCAGCACAGCTTCCTGCCCCGCCCGCACCAGCTGCCCGAACTGCCGGGCGTCGACATAGCGGTGCGGTACGAGCCCGCCTCCCAGGAGACGGAGATCGGCGGCGACTTCTACTCCGCGCTGCGGGTCGGCGACCAGGTGCTCACCGCGGTCGGGGACGTGGTGGGGCACTCGCTGGAAGCGGCGACCGTCATGGTCGAGCTGCGGCACGCGCTGCGCGCGTACTGTCTCGCGGAGAACGACCCGGCCGTGCTCGCCGAGCGGCTGGACCAGCTGCTCCAGCACTACCACGCCGAGGTCACGGCCACCCTCTGCCTGGCTCTGATCGATCCGGCGAGCGGGCGCACCCGGATCGCCAACGCGGGCCACATCCCGCCGCTGATACTCGGCGACGACGGCGGCGCCGAGTACGTCAAGGCGGCCGGCCCGCTGCTCGGGGTGGGCCTGCCGCACCCGCCGCCCACCGAGCTGGTGCTGGCCCCCTCCGACCGGCTCCTCATGGTCACCGACGGGCTGATCGAGACCCGTGGCGTCGACATCGCGGTCTCCATGGAGCAGCTCCGTGCCGCCGCCGTCGGCGCGCTGCCCGGTCTGGACGCCCTGTGCGACACCCTCCTCGCCTGCTTCGGCCGTGACCGCGAGGACGACGTCGCCCTGCTGGCGCTGCGCCGGTCCAACGGATTTCAAAGCCGACGAAATTGAGGTCGGAATCGTGCGCAACCGAGCGGAATCGAAAGGCGACCGGAAAGTGGCACGAAGCATTCCGTGCCGATAGCCTTCGCCGTGGGGTTCCTTTTCCGTCCTGCGCATAAGATCCGCTGGTAAAGCTGGGGCCCACGAGCCGCCTGAGGCCTCCTGAATCCATCCCTTTCACCGGGATTTGATTCGCGGTTAATTGGTGCACACTGTAATTTGTTCATACGCCTCCATTTGCGCCGGACTGCGCCGAGTATTGCCGATACAACACCGTGCGCTCACCGAAGTAAGTGACGTCAGGTCGAAGCGTGTTGTACGTTTCTTCTCACCGAAGGCTATTCCAACCAGCGGTTCTCGCCGTTGAGAGGGACACGCATGACGAGCCACGCAACCGAAGTCGACCTCGAAAATCTGCTTCGCCGCGCGTTACGGACCTCAGGTGCCGGCGCGCGTTGGACGACCGACGCGGACGAGATGTGGTGCCGCCTTGCACACCAGTCCGGTATGCGACTCAGGCAGGGCTGGAAATTGCACGTCTCCGCGACGGCGGCTTCCGCTCCCGAAGTGCTCGAGAAAGCCCTGGAAGTCCTCCTCCACGAGGAGTCGGGATTCAAGTTCGTCCGCTCTCTCGAACAGGTGAGCGCGCTCAATTCCCGCGCCACACCGCGCGGAAACTCGGGCAAGTTCATCACCGTGTACCCATCCTCCGACGAGGCCGCGGCCCGGCTGGCGCTGGAGCTGCACAAAGCCACGGCGGGCCTGGCCGGCCCCCGGATCCTGTCCGACCAGCCCTATGCCCCGCACAGTCTGGTGCACTACCGCTACGGCGCCTTCGTCGGCCGCCGGCGACTGTCGGACCAGGGTCTGCTGGTGTGGTTCATCGAGGACCCCGACGGAAATCCCGTGGAGGACAAGCGCACCGGGCAGTACTCCCCGCCCGCCTGGGCGGTCAGCCCCTTTCCCGCCTCGGTACCGCTGCCCCCGCGGCCGAAGAAGGCGGCGAACCGTCCGGTACTGCTCGGCGGCCGGTTCTCGGTACGGGAGGCGATCCGGCACACCAACAAGGGCGGTGTCTACCGGGGCACCGACGTCACCACGGGCGCCCCCGTGGTGATCAAGGAGGCCCGGCCGCACGTCGAGGCCGACGCGTCCGGCTCCGACGTCCGCGACTGGCTGCGGGCCGAGGCCAGGACGCTGGAGAAGCTCCAGGGCACGGGACTGGCACCGGAACCGCTCGCGATGTTCGAGACGGGCGGGCACCTGTTCCTGGCCCAGGAGGAGGTGCCCGGTGTGCCCCTGCGCACCTGGGTCGCCGAACGCTTCCGTGACGTCGGGAGCGAACGCTACCGGGCGGAGGCGCTCGCCCAGGCCGGCCGCCTGGTGGAACTGGTCGCGGCGGCCCACGCCCGCGGCTGCGTGCTGCGGGACTTCACCCCCGGCAACGTCATGGTCCGCCCCGACGGCCGACTGCGCCTCATCGACCTGGAACTCGCCGTCCTGGCGGACGACGTCCCGCTCCCGACCCGGGTGGGGACCCCGGGCTTCAGCGCCCCCGAGCGCCTGACGGACGCCCCGGTCTCCCCGACCGCCGACTACTACAGCCTCGGTGCCACCGTGTGCTTCGTGCTCGCCGGGAAGGTGCCGAACCTGCTGCCCGAGGAACCGGCCGGCCGGCCCGCGGAGGAACGGTTCGCCGAGTGGCTGGCCGCCTGTGACGAAACGTTGCATCTGCCGGACGGGGTGCCGGAGACGATCCTCGGGCTGATGAAGGACGCTCCCGGCGAACGCTGGGACCCCGCCAGGGCACGTGCGGCGCTGCGCGAGGCGGACCCGGCGAAGCAGCCGCGCCCCGCAGCCGAACAGCCGCGCCCCGCAGCCGGACCGCCGCGCCCCGCCGCCGGACCGCCGCGCCCCGCAGCCGGACCCCCGCGGACCGCCGACGAACAACCGCGCCCCGCCGTCGGACCCCCGCGGACCGCCGACGAACAACCGCGCCCCGCCGTCGGACCCCCGCGGACCGCCGCCGGACAGCCGCGCCCCGCCGTCGGACAGCCGTGCCCCGCAGCCGGACCCGGCACGGCGGTACCGGACGCGGTCACCGGGATGGTGAACCACCTCGTCGACACGATCACCCCCGCCGACGGCCGGCGGCTGTGGCCCGTGTCCACCCTGGCCGGGGAGACCGACCCCTGCACCGTGCAGCAGGGCGCGGCAGGCGTACTGGCGGTCCTGACCCGGTACTTCGAACTCACCGGCGACCCGCGCCTGCCGGACCTGATCCGCACCGCGGGCCACTGGATCGTCGCCCGCACCGACACCCGCTCCATCCGTCCGGGCCTGCACTTCGGCGGCCGCGGGATCGCCTGGGCGCTGTACGACGCCGGACGTGCCCTCGACGACCGCACGCTCACGGACCACGCCCTGGCCCTGGCGCTGGCCCCGCTGGAGCCGACGCCCAGCCACGACATCACCCACGGCTGCGCGGGCAGCGGACTCGCCGCCGCCCACCTGTGGCAGCGCAGCGGCGACCCGCGCCTGGCCGAGCCGGTCGTCGACGCGGCCGACCGGCTGGCCGCCGCCGCGCGGCCCGAACCGTCCGGCGTGAGCTGGCCCGTCCCCGCGGAAGCAGTCTCCGAAGAGGCCGGCAAACGCTATCTCGGCTTCGCGCACGGCACCGCCGGTATCGGCGCCTTCCTCCTCACCGCGGCGGCCGTCTCCCACCGGGTGGAACACCTGGAGCTGGCGGTGGCGGCGGGAGAGCACCTGGTGGCCAACGCCGTGCTGGTCGGCCGGGCCGCCCAGTGGCCGGCCCAGGTCACCGATCCGCCCACGGCCCCGTACTGGTGCCACGGTTCGGCGGGCATCGGCTCCTTCCTGGTCCGTCTCTGGCAGCGGACCGGGGACGAACGATTCGGCGACCTCGCCCGCGGCGCCGCGCACGCCGTCGTGGAGCGCGCCTCCCGGGCCGCCCTCGCCCAGTGCCACGGGCTGGCGGGCAACGGCGACTTCCTCCTCGACATGGCCGACGCCACCGGGGACCCCGCCTACCGAGCGATGGCCGAGGACCTGGCCCGCCTCATCGTCCGCGAACGCGCCCACCGCGCCGGCCACGTCGTCTTCCCCAACGAGTACGGGGACGTCTCGACGAGCTGGAGCGACGGGTCCGCGGGAATCCTGGCGTTCCTCCTGAGGACCCGCCACACCGACCCCCGGCACTGGACCGTCCAGCTGCCGGGCTGAGCGACAGGAACCCTCCTGCCGCCACCGCACAAGAGAAGGAGAATGTCATGGAGAACCAGGCCCTCGAGCTGCTGGCCGAACTGCACGCCCTTCCGGAGACCGACCCGGTGGACTTCGACGGAGCGTCGTTCTCCGGTACGTGCGCGTGCGTCGGCCTCCTGACGCTGCTCAACACCGTCTGTGTGGGCGTCAGCTGCGCCTAGCCGAGATACTCCGGCCGGTGACCGCCCCCGGGCGGCCACCGGCCGGAGCCGACGCCGCCACGGCCGGCAGGACCGCGCGAGACACCCCCGTGGACGAGGACCCGACCATGCAGCCACATGCCGGTGACGACGCCCCCACCCGACCGACCTCCCTGACCGTGGCCCGTACCGGCCCGGACGTCACGCGGCCCGCCGCGCGGCCGAAGCCCGCCATCAGCATCCGCGGCCTGGTCAAGAGCTACCCGGGCCCGGACGGAACCACCACCCACGCCGTCCGCGGCCTCGACCTGGACGTGTTCGAGGGTGAGACCTTCGCCTTCCTCGGCCCCAACGGCGCGGGGAAGTCCACCACCCTGGCCCTGCTGTGCGCCCTGGCCCGCCCCACCGCAGGACAGGCCACGGTGGCGGGCGCCGACGTGCGCAGCCGGCCGGACCTGGTCCGCGGAGCGGTCGGGATGCTGTTCCAGCACAGCGCCCTGGACCCGGACCTGACGGCCGAACAGAACCTGTACATCCACGCCCGCCTCTACGGACTGCGCCGCCGCCGAGCCCGGCTGCGCGTCACCGAGACCCTGGAGACGGTCGGTCTCGCCGACCGGCGCCGTTCCCCGGTGCGCACCCTGTCCGGCGGCATGCGACGCCGGCTGGAACTCGCCCGCGGTCTGCTGCACGCGCCCCGGGTGCTGTTCCTCGACGAGCCGACCACCGGCCTCGACCCGCACGCCCGGGCCCAGGTCTGGGAACACCTGCGGGCACTGCGCGACCGGCACGGCTGCACGCTCTTCGTCACCACCCACTACCTGGAGGAGGCGGAGCACTGCGACCGCCTCGGCATCATCGACCACGGCCGGCTCGTGGCCGAGGGCACGGCCCGCGCGCTGAAGGCCGCCATCGGGGACGACCGGGTGGTGCTGCGCACCGGCGACGACCCGGCGGCACGACAGGTCGTGGCCCAGGCCATGCCTGCGGGCGTCACCGTCACCCTGGACACCGAAGGCGTCCGGCTGCGGGTGCCCGACGGCAGTGCCTGGATCCCACGCCTGTGCGTGGCGCTGGCGGGCCACGGCATCGCGGTGCACGCCGCGTCCGCGACCCCGCCGACCCTCGACGACGTCTTCTTCCACCACACCGGCCGCAGCATCCACGTCCCCCCGCCCCACGGGACACCGGCGGCCCCCGTTCCGGGCGGCCCCACGGCGGCGGCCGAGGAGGCCCCATGACCGCATCCGCCCCGCCGGCCCCGGACGCCCCCGGCGCCCCCGAGGACCCTGGCACCCCGGAGGACGCCGGCGGCCCCGGCCGCGCCCCGGGAATCTCCCCGCGCCACGAACTGCGCGCGGTCCACGCCCTGGTCCACCGCGATCTGCTGCGCCTGTCGGCCCAGCGCGTCCACACCGCCCTGATGCTGCTCCAGCCGGTGCTCTACCTCTTCGTCCTGGGAGGCGGTCTGGCCGCCCTGATCCCCGGCTCCTCACTGGGCGTCGGCTACCAGGCCTACCTCTTCCCGGGCATGCTGATCATGACGGTGCAGGCGCCGGCCATCATCGTCGGCATCCGCCTGATCACCGACCGGCAGAGCGGTTACCTGCGCGAACTCCTGATGGTCCCGGTGAGCCGGCCCACCCTCCTGCTCGGCAGCTGCGCCGGCGGCACCCTCGTCTCCACGGTCCAGGGCGCCGTCCTGCTCGGCCTGGGCGGCGCCGTCGGTTTGCCCTACGACCCGCTGCTGCTGGTACTGCTCCTCGCCGCCCTGCTCCTCGCCTCCTTCACCATCACGGCCCTGTCCCTGCTGCTGGCGGTGAGCCTCGAACGGCCCGAGATCTTCCAGATGCTGCTCGGCCTGGTGATGATGCCGCTGCTGTTCCTCTCCGGCGGCTTCTTCCCGCTGGAGAACCTGCCGCGCTGGGCCCACGTGCTGACCGTCGTCAACCCGCTCGCCTACGGGGTGGACCTGCTCCGCCGCTGCATCGCGCTCCGGGTACCGCACCAGGCGGCCGCCATGGGCGTCGAGTGGGCCGGCCGGCAGCCTCCGCTGCTCCTGGAGTGCGCCCTCCTGCTGGCCGGCGGGGCCCTGGCCCTGGTCTGGGCCGCCCGCCGCTTCGGCCGCCCCGAGTGACGGCCCGGCGCCCGCCCGCCACGACGGGCTCTAGGCTGGGCGCCAGTTGCCGTAGAACAGGAGTGCTCATGCCGCAGATCACCGTCGACTACTCCGCCACGGCGGACGCCGCGTTCGACAAGGCGGGCTTCGCCCGGGCGCTGCACACCGCCGTGGTCGAGATCGCCGCCGCCAAGCCGGAGGCCTGCAAGACCCTGTTCCGTGCCGCCGGCGACACGGCCTACGGCTACGACGCCGACGGGGCGCATGTCATCGTCCACGTGACCTTCGGCCTGCTGGCCGGCCGCACCGACGAGACGAAGGCGAAGCTCACCGAGACGACTCTGGAGTTGCTGCGGGAGCACCTGAAGCCGGAGGGGTTCGTACTGCACGCGTCCGCGGAGGTGCGGGACCTGGATCCCTCGTACCGGAAGTACGAGAGCTAGGTCCGCTTCCGTCGGTTGTCCGACTGTCCGGTTGTCCGGCTGTCGCGCCGTCGTGGTCGCTCGCGCAGTTCCGCCCCCAGCCTTCGGCCGGGGGTATCCCCAGAGCCCCTTCGGGGCGCGGATCCGGCAGTGCCCCGTAAGGGACGCGGGGAACTGCGCGGCCGGCCACCGCGGCGCCGCACCCGCTCGACGGCACAGGCGGCAGCCCGGTGGGCGCCCTCAGCCGGCCAGGGCTATGAGCCGGGCGGCCAGGTCGGCGAACGGACCGTCCGTCGGCTCTCCCGCCACCATCCGCTTCACCAGCGCGCTCATCTCCTCGTCGTACGCGGCGCTCACCGCTGTCAGCGCCGCGAAGTCATGGACGAGCTGCACCTCCAGCTCGCCGCGCGGGATGCGCCGGCCGTCCAGCCAGATCAGCGCCGTCGACTCGGCGAGCGAGATCCAGGAGCGGACCACGAGTTCGAGGCGGGCCGGGGCCTCGGTGACGCCGAGGTGGGAGAGGATCTGCTCGTACGCGGCCTGCCGCACGGAGTCGATGAGCGCGTTGGTGGCGGAGGACCCGACCGCGGGCCCGCCGCGCATCAACGCGGCGAAACCGGGCCCGTGTTCGTCGACGAAGTCGAAGAAGCGGCGCATCACACGCAGCAGCCGGGCGCCGAGCGGACCCTCGTGCGGTTCGGTGAAGCGGCCCGCGAGATCCTCCGAGGCACGCTTCAGCGCGGCCTCGTACAGGCTGAGTTTGCCCGGGAAGTAGTGGTAGACCAGCGGCCGCGAGATACCCGCGGCCGAGGCTATCTCGTCGATGGAGACCTCGTCGGGCGAGCGGCGGCTGAACAGTTCGAGGGCTACGCCGATCAACTGCTGCCGCCGCTCTTCGACTCCCAGTCTGCGGCGTACCCCGGTACTCATGCGAACACCTTACCGATCGGATTCGGCCTCCCACGGCCCCGACCCGGCACCCGGGTTCACATATCCAGCACAAGTCTCCCACTTCGCGCCCGCGACACACAGATCAGCATCGAGTCGGCACGCTCCGTGTCCGTGAGCAGCTCGTCCCGGTGCGCCACCTCCCCTTCCAGGACCCGTTGTTGGCAGGTCCCGCAGAAGCCCTGTGCGCACGAGTAGGGCGTGTCGGGCAGTTCCGCCCGCACCGCGGCCAGCACCGACGTGTCGGCCGCCACCGTCAACGTCCTCCCGCTGCGCCGGAGTTCGAGTTCGAAGGGCCGGTCCTCGCCGGTGTCGGCGAGCGGCGCGAACCGCTCCAGGCGGACGGCCGGGAACCGCTCCTCCACCGCCGCCGTCAAGCCCTCGGGGCCGCAGCAGTACACCGCCGCCCCCGCCGGCACCGGCAACGCGCCGAGGTCCGGGCGCCCGTCCGTGTCCTCCGCGACCACCGTGACCCGCTCGTCCCCGGCCAGCTCCGTCAGGAACGGCATGGAGGCACGGGTCCGCCCGCAGTACAGCAGCCGCCACTCCACCCCGTCCGGCACCGCCCGCAGCATCGGCAGGATCGGGGTGATGCCGATGCCTCCGGCGACGAAGACGTAGGAGTCGGCGGCCACCAGCGGGAAGCGGTTGCGCGGTCCGCGCACCTCCAGTTCCATGCCCTCGACGACCTGCTCGTGGAGCTCCCGCGAACCGCCCCGCCCGCCCGCGACCAGCCGGGCGGCGATCGTGTACGACGAGGTGTCCGCCGGGTCCCCGCACAGCGAGTACTGCCGGACCAGCCCCGATGGCAGCACGACGTCGAGATGGGCGCCGGGCTCCCAGGTGGGCAACCGCTCGCCTGCCAGGCGCAGTTGCACGACTCCGTCGGCGACCGTCCGGTGCGCGGTGACCAGCAGCCTGAGCGCCCGGGAACGCGGCCGCCCGGAGGTCGGCGGGTCCAGGGCCGGCAGCGGCCACAGCGGGGAGTCCTCGATACGACGGCGCAGGGCCCGCCTGGCGAGCAGCGCGGCGCCCGCCACCGCGACGGCGGTCCGCAGTCCTGGTGTTCTCACCGGCCCTCCCGCTCGGCGGCCGAGGCTGCGGGGGAGGAGGCCAGGTAGGCGAGCGCCTGGGCGGTGGACCCCTCCTGTGAGGGGTGGTAGCCGCGGCTGAGGTAGCGCGGGACCGACCTCAGCATGGCGCCGGTCGTCGGGAGCGTGCCGCGCCGGCCCGCGATGTGGAAGTCCCGGAGCCGGGCGCGGCCTTCGTGCAGCGTCGGGTCGTTCGCCATGAAGAAACGGGCGCCGCGCTGCCACAGGAACACGATCGCCGTGAACGCCGTCGCCCAGGTCCGCACCCGGCGCGCGTAGCCGCCGTCGACGTGCAGGAACAGGTCGAAGGCGACCGAGCGGTGCTCGACCTCCTCGGCGCCGTGCCAGCGCAGCAGGTCCAGCATCGTCGGGTCGGCGCCCCGCCGGTCCAGTTCCCCGGCGTTGAGCACCCAGTCGCCGAGGAAGGCGGTGTAGTGCTCGATGGCCGCGATCAGCGCGACCCGTTCGAGGAGCCACCAGCGGCGGGCTCTCCCGGGCGGCAGCGTGCGGTCGCCGAGCAGCTTCTCGAAGAACCAGTCGACCTGCGCGGTGTACGGCGTCGGGTCCAGCCCCAGCTTCCTGAGGTGCGGCAGCACCTCGTCGTGGGCCTGGGAGTGCACCGCCTCCTGCCCGATGAAGCCCACGACGTCCGCGCGCAGCCGCTCGTCGCGGATCAGGGGCAGCACCTGCTTGTAGACGTGCACGAACCACCGCTCACCGGCGGGCAGCAGCATGTGCAGCACGTTGATGGTGTGGGTGGCGAACGGATCGCCGGGCACCCAGTGCAGCGGGGTGTCCTCCCAGGCGAAGGACACGTTGCGGGCCTGGAGCGGGACGTGCCCGCACTCCACCGGTCGCGGCGACTTGTTGGACATGGCGTCAATGTACTGACGGGTAGCCGGGCTGAGAAGAGCTGTGACGGACCTTGTTTACAAGAGTGTCAGCAAGGGGGAGGCGCCTGG
Source organism: Streptomyces humi (assembly GCF_001005085.2). GTDB lineage: Bacteria > Actinomycetota > Actinomycetes > Streptomycetales > Streptomycetaceae > Streptomyces > Streptomyces humi. The sequence goes on along the minus strand of NZ_LBMU02000082.1, from coordinate 52,542 downwards.
CTCAGCGCAGTCCGCCGATCTCGCGCCCGCCCGCCAGCGTGCCCTTCAGGGAGGCCTGGGCCCCCTGCCTCGCCTTGGCCGCCAGCAGCGCGCCCGGCGCCGACGCGGTGACCCCTCCGGTCGCCCGGACCGACGTGGTGTCGCGGCCGCCCGCGGCCAGCAGGTACCACTGCCCGCCCCCGGACTTCCACAACACCCCGGCCAGCACCTGCGGATCGCGCGGGCCGCAGGCGGTCACATCGGCCCCCTTGGCCGCGACCGCCCCGTACCGGCTGCCCGGCGTGCGGAACTGCGCCAGGGACACCGTCCCGTCGCCCCGCCAGGTCTCCGCCCGGGTGCACACCCACGACCCGGTGCCGCCGGCCTCCGGCAGCGGCTGCGCGGCGAACGCCCACGCGTTGACACTGCGCACCCCGGCGGAACGCTCGGCGGCCAGCGAGCAGGCGAACGGCGCCCAGTCCCGCAGTGCCGCCGCCCCGTCGACCTCCCCGGCCCGTCCGGGCTGCCCGGCGGTGAGATGGGCCGGCACCAGCTCGCCCAGGTCGGTCGAGAGCCGCACCCCCTGCGCGTCGGTCAGCTGGAGCACCTCCCAGGACGTGCACGCCCCCTGTCGCAGCGCGGCGCTGGCCAGCGGCCCGGTCACCCCGTCGGTCAGCCCCACGTCCGTCGCCGGCGCGGCCGGCTTCATCAGGTCTCGCTCGGCCGCACCGGTCACCCAGGGCGCCGTCAGATAGCGGACGTTGCCGTCGGCCCGGCCGAGCACCAGCGCGCTCGCCTCCGTGCCGGTCGCGCCGTCGACACGGGCGAAGTCCAGCGCCGCGCCCGCGGTGCCGTCCTTCGGCTCGGCGTAGCGGGCGATGCGCAGACCGTCGTAGAAGACCGCCACGCGCGCGCTGTCGACGATGCCCGCGTACAGCAGTTGGGGCGGTCCGGACGGGCCGCCGGTCGGGGTGCCGGGGGTCGCCGAGACCCGGACCGTGGGGCCCGGACGGGCCCAGACCGCGAGGGCGCGGCGCAGCAGCGCGGTGTCGCCGGTGAGGGCGCCACGCGCGGGCCACACGGAGAAGTCGGTACGGGCGGCCGTCTTCCAGGCGGTGGCCGGGACCTTCGTCAGCCGGGCGGGGTCCAGGGCGGCCTGGGCGGCCGGGTTCCGCGCGTACACCGGAGCGGCCGCGCCGTCGGCGCCCCAGCCGCCGCCGGGCAGCGCGACCAGCGCCCCGCAGACCGCGAGCGCGGCCGCCGCGGCGAGCGCCGCCCTGGTGTGCTGGCGGCGGCGCCTCAGGTCGGTGGGCCGGGCGTGCAGCGAACACGGGTCGAACTCGGGGGAGTCGAGCAGCGGGTACTCCGCCGGCACGCCGTTCGCCTCCGCGAGCGCGGCCTCCGGCTGGTCGACCCCGGCCGTCCTGAGGATCCTGCGGACCTCGCCGTCGGGGAGCCGTTCGAGCCCGCGCAGCGCGTACGCGGCCCGGGCCGGGCCGGAGAGGGTGGCCAGCCGCTGGTCCAGGGCGAGTTCGTCGGCGCCGCCGGAGCGCGGAAAGAGCCGCAGGCCCCACACCTGGGGGAACAGCGGCGGCAGCTGGGCGCGCCTGGGCCACGCGGTGAGCCTGAGCGGGCGGCCCGCCTCCAGTGCCGTACGTACCACTTCGAGCCGGACGAGCGCGTACCCGGGGTCGGTGTCCCGGCCGGCCGACTGGGCGGGCACGGCGGGGGCCTGCGTGCGGCCGCGGGGCAGCGCCCGCTGGACGAGGGCGTGCGCGGTCAGGACGCGGCGGCCGCGGCCCGGGCCCGGTGGCAGCACGAGATAGGCGAGCCGGACCAGCCGTGGGTAGTGCTCGACGAGCGCGGCCTCGGCCTGCTCGACGTCGACGGCCGGACCCGGGGCTCCGGCGGAGGCGGCTGTGTGTGGCTGGGCTACATCCTGTGACGCTACGTCCTGTGACTGCACGTCCTGGTGAACGAGCCAGTCGTCGGTGGGTCACCGCCACCCGGGTGAGCACGGCATCCTGGACCCGCGTTCGATTTGAGCGCCCCGTGGCCCACAGCCGTATCGATGGGGAGGGCCCCCGGAGGCATCCCAGGCCCAGCAACGCGACCGGAGGAACAGATGAGGTTGACCCGACCGATGCTCGCGGCGGCCGGCGCCGTGGCCGTACTGGCGCTGGCGGGCTGCGGATCCGGCGACGGCAGCGCGGAGACGAAGATCCCGGTCACCGCGACCGGCAGCCTGGAGAGCCTGGCCGCCAAGGTGAAGTGCACCCCGGACATCCAGATCGACTCCGACGAGGTCCGCCAGGCCATCTGCAAGGTTCCCGCCGGCAAGTTCGTCTTCGCCACCTTCGCCACCGACCGCGGCCAGCGCGAGTGGATCAACGACGCGAAGGACTACGGCGGTTTCTACCTCGTCGGCCGCAAGTGGGTCGTGGTGGGCACCGACAAGCTGGTCAAGACGCTTCAGAACACCCTGGGCGGCTGGGAGGAGACCGGTACCGACCACAGCAAGCACACCAGCTGAGCCGTACCGGCCGGACCGGACGGCACGCGCACACGGAAGCGGGCGGTGGGAGAATCCCACCGCCCGCTTCCGTGCTATCCGCTAGTCAGTGCCTACTGGCACTTCTTGCCGGAGTTGATGCAGTTGGCGATGGTGTTCGCCAGGTTGTTCTTGAAGACCGCGATGAAGTCGTCGTGGTCGGTCGCCGCCTTGTGCAGCTGCTCCGGGAAGCCGTCGACCGCGTAGGCGTTCTTCACCTGGCCGTTGACGATGCTGGGAGGCGTGACGTTGTAGACCAGACGCATCGTCAGCTGCGGGATCGCCTTGAAGCCGTTCCCGCAGACACCGCTCGCCGGGTCCGCGAACGCGACGTGCGTGCGGTGGTTGGCGCTGTCGATGTTCGTGCCGTCCCAGCAGCTCTGGAAGGCGAAGGTGCGGACCACCTGGCTGCCCTGCGGGCAGATCGGGTACTGCTCGGTCAGCTGAACCTTGTTCTCGAAGCCGGTGCAGCTCCAGTGCGCGTTGGCGTTGGCCAGACCGTTGGTCGTGGTCTTGGCGTCACCGGTGATGATGCGCAGGAACTGCGGCATCGCGGTGACCTTGCTGGCCGGGGAGCCGACGTACTTGATCTGCGCCTGGACGGGGGTCAGGATCTTGCCGACGTTGCCCTCGGTGCCACCGCCGGCCGCGTTCTGGTCGAAGTCCTGCGAGCCGTCCTGCTCACGGACGACCGGCCAGTAGTACGCCGACAGGTCGCTCTGGTTCTGGCAGCTGGTCTGGTCGGCGATCAGCGTGTCGTTGGTGGCGAACGCGTCGACCTTCTGGTTGCCCACGTAGTCGTGCAGGTGGTGGGCGCCGTTGGTCACGCCGGGCGCCACGATCACGTTGTCGGTGTTGTGGTTCTTGTTCGCGTTCACACCGCACTTGGTGGTGAAGGAACCGGTCGAGGCCTGCTGGCCGTTCTGCGGCTTGCCCTGGACGTTCGCGGCGGCCTTCGTGATGTCCACGAAGTCCGCGGCCGTCGGGCCGTTGCCGGCCTGGCCGCCGATGCCCACGTCGACCGGGGTGCTGGCGCTGGCGCTCGGAGCGGCCGTGGCCTGCCCGTTGCCGCCGTTGTTCTGGCCGCCGTTGTTGTTGTTCTGGCCGCCGTTGTTCTGGCCGCCGTTGTTCTGGCCCTGGCCACCGTTGCCACGGCCACCACCACGGCCCGCGGTGGTCTGGTTCGCGGTCTGCGTGGTGCAGGCCGCGAGCTGCGACAGCGAGCTGTTGAACTGCCCGCCGACCCGGGTGATGTCGATCCGGATCCGGTCGATCGTGGCCGCCCGCTTGTCCTTCAGGGGGCCGACGATCGCGTTCTGCACGAAGTTGGCGTCGTTCGTCTGCGCCTGGCGCGTGGAAGCGAGCCGGGAGTAGGCCTCGGTGATCTGCTTGTCGAGGTTCGCCAGCTCCTTCGCCACCCCCATCTTCGCCTTGGCCGGCACGCTCGTCAGCTTCTGGCCGACGTCCGGGCAGGAGATGGTCGCCACCGTGGCGGCAGCGGCCTTCGTGTAGTTCTGGGCGGAGTTGTTCGACTCGTGCGCCGAAGCGTTCATCTGTGCCCAGAGCAGCCCGCCCCCGCCGAGCGCGACGGCCGCCGTTGCGGCGGTGACCTTGACAGCCAGCGGCGAGCGGCGTTTGCGTATGTTGCGTCCCATGGAACTCCTCAGACCTTCCTTGCGGGGCGGCATCGAGGCGCCCGACAGGAGTGAAGCGGCGCCTTCTCATACGCACCTCATCTCAGTGGTGTTCAGCCGCCTCACAAATTCATCAGAGATTTGTTACGCACTTGGGGCACAACTGCCGTTTGAGCTGCGGAAGTTCCGGGAAAATCAGCGGTCGCGGTCGAGATAGGCCAGCACCGCGAGGACGCGCCGATTGTCGTCGTCCGACACCTCGAGTCCCAGTTTGGTGAAGATGTTGGAGGTGTGCTTGGCGATGGCCCGTTCCGTGACGACGAGCTGCCCGGCGATCGCCGCGTTCGACCGGCCCTGCGCCATCAGCTCCAGCACCTCCAGCTCGCGCGGTGTCAGGCCGCCCAGCGGCCGGTCGTCCGCCCGGCGGGCCAGCAACTGCTGGATCACCTGCGGATCCATGGCCGTACCGCCCGCCGCGACCCGTCGTACGGCGTCCACGAACTGCTCCGCGTCGAACACCCGGTCCTTCAGCAGGTACCCGACCCCGCCGCTGCCGTCCGCCAGCAACTCCCGGGCGTAGAGCTGCTCGACGTGCTGGGAGAGCACCAGCACCGGCAGCCCCGGCCGGTCCCGCCGCGCCGTGAGCGCGCATTGCAGCCCCTCGTCGGTGTGCGTGGGCGGCAGCCGTACGTCCACCACGGCCACGTCCGGCTCCGACTCGGCCAGCGCACGGGCGAGTTCGGGGCCGGACTCGACGGCGGCGACGATCTCGAAGCCGTAGGCCTCCAGGAGCCGGACCAGTCCGTCGCGCAGCAGGAACAGGTCTTCGGCTAGGACAACGCGCACGGAATCTCCATGGTGACCATGGTGGGACCGCCCGCGGGACTGCTGACGGCCAGGACGCCGTCGAATGTACCGAGCCGCCGCTCCACCCCGGCGAGCCCGGAGCCGGCGCCGACCACCGCTCCGCCCCGGCCGTGGTCGGTGACCGAGATCCGCAGCATCCCGCCGCCTTCTCCCACGTGGTGCAGGTCCACCCAGATCCGGTCCGCGCCGGAGTGCTTGACCGCGTTGGTCAGTACCTCGCTCACCGCGAAGTACGCGGCCGACTCCACCGGCGCGTCCGCCCGTCCCGGCAGCTCCACGGTCACCTCCGTCGGCACCGGCAGCCGCAGCGCCAGCGCCCTTACGGCGTCCCCGAGGCCACGCTCGGCCAGCACCGGCGGATGGATGCCCCGGACCAGGTCCCGCAGCTCGCCCAGGGCCTCCACGGAGGCCCGCCGGGTCTGCGCGAGGAGCTCCCGCGCCTTCGCCGGGTCCTTGTCCATCAGCATCTCGACGGTCCCGAGGTCCATGCCCATGGCCACCAGCCGGGCCTGCGCCCCGTCGTGCAGATCCCGCTCGATCCGCCGCAGCTCGGCGGCCGAGGTGTCCACCGCGTCCTTCCGCGTCTCGGTCAGCACCCTCACCCGTTCCACGAGTTCGCCCTCACCGGGGTCGAGGACGGCACGGGTCAGCCGGAAGTGCGCGGTGAGCAGGCGCGGGCACAGGTACCAGGCACCGACCAGCAGCACGACGGCGGTGGCGGCGGCCCCGAGCGCGGTCGGCGGGCCGGAGACCGGCACGAACGCGTACCAGTAGGTGCCGCCGCCGGAGAGCACCCGCCACAGCCCGGCGGCCACCGCGAACCCCTCCAGCGGATAGAGCAGCAGCACCGCCGGCAGCAGCGCGGTCACGAACCCGGCCGTCATGTCCACGAACAGCCACAGCGCGTCCCGTCCGACCTGCGGGTCCCGCAGCATCCCGAAGGTCTTCGCCCACGGGTTGGCGTCCGCCGGGAGCGGCCGGTACGCCGACCGGATCCGTACCCCGCACCACTCGTACGCCAGTCGCCGCCGTACGTCCGCCACGTCCCGGACCCCGCCCAGGATCCAGGGGGTCGTGACGATCCCGGCGCCGATCGGGATCAGCGCCACCGAGACCGCGGTGAGGGCGAAGCAGAGGACCGAGACCGGCAGGATCACCAGGGCCAGCGCCAGCCCCCGCACGGCGGCGAGCAGCACCTCCCGGGCCCGGCTCCGGAAGCCGCCACTGTTCGTGTTCGTCGTCATGGCGCCAGTCTGTCCGACCCCGCGGACCCCGGTCACTGGCCCGAAGCCCCTTGTCAGGGGGTGGTGCCAGCTACACCCCGGGACTCGGATCGTCCCCGAGGGAAGGCGCTCCGAAGGGGCGCGGCGAACTGCGCGACCAGCCCCCACGGACCCGCACCCTGATCACGACCGGTCCCCCGTGACCCCGAGCACCCGCGCCTCGACATCGGGGTCCAGCCCCACGGCCGGCCGGCCCTCGCGCGCCGGCGCGACGCCTCCGACGGCCCGCAGCCAACTCCAGGTGTCGGCCACCGTCTCCGCCGCCGGCCGGCAGACCAGACCCGTCGCCAGGGCCCGGGAGACGTCCATGCCGTACATGCAGTCGTACGACTCGCTGTCCGGCGGCAGCCACACCGGCAGCTGCACCCACGGCTCGATCCCGGCCGCCAGGATCGACTCCGGTGCCGTCCACCGCAGTTCCGCGTCCGAGCCGGTCACCCGGCGGCAGGCCTCCAGGAGTTCGCCGATCGTGGCGTGCCCCGTCGGACCGACCAGGTTGTACGGTCCGGAAAGGCCCCGCTCGACCGCGCCGAGGGTCCACTCGGCGAGGTCCCGGGCGTCCACGAACTGGAGGGCGAGGTCACGCGGGCCCGGTGCGAGGACGGGGCCGCCCCGCGCGATCCGGTTCAGCCACCACGGCAGCCGGCCCACGTTCTCGTACGGTCCGAGGATCTGCCCGGCGCGTACGAGGACCGAGCCGTCCGGGCCGAAGGACTCGACGGCGGCCAGCTCACCGCCCAGCTTGTCCTGCGCGTACTCGGTCTGCCCCGCGTCCGGCCGGGCCCCCGCCACCACGGCCGTCTCCTCGGTGTGACCGGCCGGGCGCGGCCACTCGTACACCGAGCAGCTCGACACGTACACGTACCGCCCGGCGCGGCCCCGCAGCAGCCGCGCCGTCTCGCGGACCGCCCGGGGCGCGGCCGACCAGGTGTCGACGACCGCGTCCCACTCGCCGCCCCCGTCGAGGGCGGCGAGACCGTCGGGCGCGGTGCGGTCACCGTGCAGCGACCGCACCCCGGGGACGGGCCGGTGCCGCCCCCGGTTGAAGACGGTCACCTCCCAGCCGCGTCCGAGCGCCGCCTCGACGACGGTCCGCCCCACGAACTCCGTTCCACCCAGCACGAGAAGTCTCATGCCGGTGATCGTGCCCGGTGACGGCTCCGCACGGAACGGGAATCTGCCGAGGGCAGAGCGTCCCGGTCCCGGCCGGCTCAGCGGCCCGTCGGCGGGGTGTACTTGTAGCCGACCCGGCGGACCGTCTGGATCGTGCGGCGGTGCTCCGCGCCCAGCTTGCGGCGCAGGCGGGCGACATGGACGTCGACCGTGCGGCCGTCGCCGACGTGGCCGTAGCCCCAGACCGTGGTGACCAGCTGGTCGCGGGTGTGCACCCGGTTGGGGTGCGCGACCAGATGGGCGAGCAGCTCGAACTCCAGGTAGGTGAGGTCGAGTTCACGGCCGTCGACCTGGGCGGTGCGCTGCGCGGTGTCGACGGTGACGAGCGGCTCGCCGGCGGCGGCCGGGGCCGGCTGCTCGTCGGCGGCATCCGGCCGGTCCGGGACCGCGACCGGCAGGAACGGCGGCTGCTGGTCCGCCGGGACCAGCACCAGGTAGCCGATCATCGGCGGCTGGCCCGGCAGGGTGGGCAGGGCGTGCTGCGGAGCGGGCAGCCACGTGGCGCCCGGGGGCAGCAGGTCCGCCATGTCCACGACCTCGTCCCGGTCGACGGCACGCAGCCGGTGCCGGGGAGCGGAGGAGGCGGCGAGGGCGGGAGCGGGGGAGAGGGAATGAGTGGTCGCCATGAGACGTCAGCTCTTTCGCGCGAGGAGTTCGTCGGTCGGGTCGACGGCCGCGATTCGTGGTCGGGCGCGCCGGGGACGTACTGCGTTCCGCGCTGGCCGAAGGCCGGGGTGTACGGCTTTAGAGGGCCCGCGCGTTCGTCGCGCGGCAACACACCCGGTCGAAGTCGTGGTGCTGACGGGAAGGCCAGAACGGCTCGAGGTCATGGCGACCCGTCGCGGTGTAGTTCTGGTAGCTGACCATGCGCCCATTGAAGCAGACACAGCCCCGAAACAGGACCCTCCTCTCACTGCTTGGACGCTTCCCGGACGGGACGACGACCTCGCCCACCTCACCCCACCAGGCGTTTGCGCCAGGTCAGGGGGGTGAGCTCGATCGCCTTGTCCGGATTGCCGTCCCACACTGCGGACAACCCGGCCTCCGCCGGCGCGGCGACCACCCTGCGGCCGACGGCCGTGGTGGTGCCGGCGGAGCCGTCGAAGCCGCCGTGGTAGAGGCTGAGTCCATGGCCCTCGGCGGCACCACGGGTGCCGTGGCGATGGAAGAAGACGAACCCCCGCGTCCGGCCCGACTCCTCGGCCTCGGCACCTGTGTCGGTCGTCCCGCAGGAGCGGCAGCGGGCGAAGTCCTCGCGGGCCACGATGCCTTGGCGCTCCAGGGCCGCGAACGCCCGGGTCAGCCGGTCCGGGTCGCCGAGCCCGCGCACGGCCTCCCGCAGCTCCTCGGGGGCACTCCACACGTACGTCTGCCCGCTCTCCGTCCAGGCGTTGACGGCGAGCACCTCGTCGATCTCCATGCCGCCGACGACGGCACGCGGGACTGACGACGCGGCCCCGGCGGCCGGCACGGGACTGACGACGCGGCCCCGGCAGCCGGAAGGGGCGCCCGCCGGTGAACGGCGGACGCCCCTTCGGGAGGAACCGGACGCGGATCAGACCTGGCCGGCCTTCTCCAGGGCGGAGCAGCAGGTGTCGACGATCAGCCGGGTCACCAGGTACGGGTCGACGTTGGCGTTCGGACGGCGGTCCTCGATGTAGCCCTTGCCGTCCTTCTCGACCTGCCACGGGATGCGCACCGAGGCACCGCGGTTGGAGACGCCGTAGGAGTACTCGTTCCACGGGGCGGTCTCGTGCAGACCGGTCAGGCGGTCGTCGATGCCGGCGCCGTAGTTCTTGACGTGGTCGAGCGGCTTGGAGCCCTCACCGAGCGACTCGCAGGCGGTGATGATGGCGTCGTAGCCCTCGCGCATCGCCTTGGTGGAGAAGTTGGTGTGCGCGCCGGCGCCGTTCCAGTCGCCCTTGACCGGCTTGGGGTCGAGGGTGGCGGAGATGCCGAAGTCCTCGGCGGTGCGGTAGAGCAGCCAGCGGGCCACCCACAGGTGGTCGGAGACCTCCAGCGGGGAGACCGGGCCGACCTGGAACTCCCACTGGCCGGGCATGACCTCGGCGTTGATGCCGGAGATCGCCAGACCCGCCTTCAGGCAGTTGTCCAGGTGGGCCTCGACGATCTCGCGGCCGAAGATCTCGTCGGCGCCGACACCGCAGTAGTAGCCGCCCTGGGGGGCCGGGAAGCCGCCCTCGGGGAAGCCCAGCGGGCGGGCGCCGTCGAAGAAGGTGTACTCCTGCTCGATGCCGAAGATCGGCTCCTGCGCGGCGTACTTCGCCGCGACCTCGGCCAGCGCGGCACGCGTGTTGGAGGAGTGCGGGGTGAAGTCGATGTCCAGGACCTCGCACAGGACGAGTATGTCGTCGCCGCCGCGGATCGGGTCCGGGCAGGTGAAGACCGGCTTCAGTACACGGTCCGAGGAGTGCCCCTCGGCCTGGTTCGTGGAGGACCCGTCGAAGCCCCAGATCGGCAGCGCGTCCAGACCGGCGGGGGCGCCCGCGATGATCTTCGTCTTGGAACGCAGCTTGGCCGTCGGCTCGGTGCCGTCGATCCAGATGTACTCAGCCTTGAAGGTCACGGGCCACATCCTTCGGGGGTGGGTCGGGCGCACTTGCGGGTGCAGCGGCGCTACGGCACCGGAGCGCCGCCTTTCTGCCCGGCAGCCTGTCAACAGGCGATTTCCCGATCATTGCTCGGATGTGAACCCCGTGTTACCTGGTGGTTCTGTGGTGGGACTCACGTCGTGAGCCCCGGTGAGACGGGGTAGGGGGCCCAATTCGGGCACCGTACCGAACCTCGTGCGGCGGCCGCCGGCTTTCCCTCCGTCAAAGCCGGCGGCCGGATCTCAGCACGTGGTCCCGGTCAGCCGACCTTCTCGATCACCGCGCGGCGGATCAGGAACTTGCCGGGCTCCCGGACCTGTTCGAAGGCCGCGTTGTTGAGCAGCACGCAGCTGCCGGAGACCGAGGTGACCTTCACCGTCGTGGACTTGTTGTTGTCCAGGTTGGTGACCTTCAGCGTGGTCCCCGCCGGGAACTGGTTGCTGGAGGCGGCCGGTGCGCCCGCCTCGCCGGACAGGGTGACGGTCGAGCCCTTGCAGACCTGCTGCCCGGACGCCGCCGCGCCGCCGCCGGTGTTGCCGGTGGCCGCGCTCTGCGAGGGCGCCGCGGTCTGCTGGCCCGTCTGACCCGTCTGACCCGTCTGGCCCGTCTGACCCGTCTGGCCCGTCTGACCGGTCTGGCCCGTCTGCGTGCCGCCCGCCGCCTGGGAGCCCTGAGCCGACTCCCCAACGACGCAACCGGACGCCTTCTGCTGGACCTTGATCTGTTCGATGACCGCCTGCCGGTTGGCGATCCTGGCCGCCGACTGCGCGTCCGGGTTCGCCTGCTGCCCGGCGATGAACTTCTGGTTGTTGCCGAGGGCCGTGGCCAGGCCCGAGCAGACGGTCGAGTCCGCGGCCGACGACAGCGTCCTGGCGTTCTGCGGTGTCTGCGCGGCGTTCGAGGTGGACGCCAGGGCGAAGGCCCCGCCGCCCGCGACCGCCGCGGCAGTGACGAGCAGCGCGACCTTCTTCTTTGCGCTGAGGTTTCTCCTGCGCGACATGCGCGCCTCCTGAGGGGAAGTGGGAGTGCGTACGTCGCTAGGTACGAGATGTCGAACGTCGTTACTCAGCGGTTACCGGAGTCGGCTGAAGTAACCTGCGTCACACCGGAGTTGAGGGGTGTTCACTTCTTGCCCCTGGCCAGGGCCTCCTGTACCGCCTCGTCGGTGCGGGCGACGAGCGCCGTGCCGTCGTCGGCGGTGATGATCGGCCGCTGGATGAGCTTCGGGTGCTCGGCGAGGGCGCGGATCCACCGCTCGCGCGCCGCCGCGTCCCGGGCCCACTCCTTCACGCCCAGCTCCTTGGCGGCCGGCTCCTGGGTGCGGGTGATGTCCCACGGTTCGAGCCCGAGCCGGTCGAGCACGGACCTGATCTCGTCCTCGCCCGGCACGTCGTCCAGGTAGCGCCGGACCGTGTAGTCGGCTCCCTCGGCGTCGAGCAGGGTGATCGCGCTACGGCACTTCGAGCAGGCGGGGTTGATCCAGATCTCCATTCGGGGAACGGTACGCGAGCCGTCGTCCCGAGCGCGATCTGTTCGATTTTTTGGGACTGTCGCGCAGGCCTCGTCCACCCATCCCGTCACAACCGAAATACCCGCTCCCATCAGGGGAGTTCGCTGCCCTTGCGGCCTGTCTCGTTGTCAGTGGGGGCCGGTACACTGGGAGCAGTGTTCGAGAGGGTCGCCGGGGCGTCCGGCGGCGCTCCGACCGCGACAGGAGGATGCCCGTGCCCGCTGCCGCACTGAAGCCGAAGCCGTTGCCGACCCAGTCCACCGCGAAGCGTGCCGTCGTGCTCGACTCGCCCTACGCGCCGGTGGAGAAGCGCCCGCTGCCGGCCGGGCGGCCCCGCGACTGGTACGTCACGCACAACCGCCGCCTCAAGGCCATGCGCCTCGCCATCGCCCTGCTCGACTCCGGCGTGTACACGCCGGTCCAGGCCCGGAACGAGACGATACGGAGCACGGCGGAGAGCATCGGAGTCCACCCGCCGTCGGACACGACGTGCCACATGGTGCGGGCACTGATGCGATACGCAAGGTGAACGCCGGGTCCCGGGCGCCGCGGCCCTCCGCCGCGCCCGGCACCCTCGCGCCGGACGCCCCACCCTCGCGCCCGGCGCCGCGAAATCCCGCCGCGCCCGGTGCCCCGCGTCCCTGTGCCCGGCACTCTCGCGCCCGGCTCCCCGTCCCTGTGCCCGGTACTTTCGCGCCAGGCGCACCGTCCCTGTGCCCGGTACTTTCGCGCCCGGCGCCCCCCCGTGCCCCGTACGGCCTTCTCCCTCCGTGTCACCCGTTCGCCGGGTTCGGCATGCGCAGGTCGCGTCGGAGCCTCTTCACTGCGATCAGCAGGTGACGGAGGGGCAGCCGACCGAGGGGAGCGCCGTATGTCCACACCCGCCGACCGCGCCGCCCGCGGCAAGGCCGCGCGCAAGCGTGCTCCCCGGTCCGCGCACGCCCTCTGGCTGCCCTCCGTGGACCGCCCCGACCCCGTCGCCGTACTGGAGCGGCAGGGCCGCGACCGGCTGCCCGACCTGTTGCCCATCCGGTACGGGAGGATGGCGGCCTCGCCCTTCTCGTTCCTGCGCGGTGCCGCCGCCGTGATGGCCGCCGACCTCGCCGCCCAGCCGCACACCGGGCTCACCGTGCAACTGTGCGGCGACGCGCACCTGCTGAACTTCGGGCTCTACGCCTCACCCGAGCGCACCCTGCTCTTCGACCTGAACGACTTCGACGAGACGTACCCCGGACCCTTCGAGTGGGACGTCAAACGGCTCGCCGCCTCCGTCGCCGTCGCCGCCCGCGAGAACGGGCACAGCGATCCGGAGGCCCGGTCCGCGACCCGGGCGGGCGTGGCCGCCTACCGGACCGCCGTGCGGCGGCTGGCGGGCCTCGGTGAACTCGACGTCTGGTACGAGCGGGTCGACGCCGACAGCCTGATCTCCCTGGTCCGGTCGGCGCGCAGGCGGCGCAGGATCGAGGACAGTCTGAGCCGGGCCCGGCGCCGCACCAGCCTGCACGCGCTCGGCAAGCTCACCGAGGTGACCGGCGGGCGGCGCCGCATCATCCAGGACCCGCCGCTCCTGGAACCCGCCGGCGCCTCGGACATGGCCCTCCTCCGCAAGGCCTTCAGCGACTACCGCTCCACCGTCGCCGAGGAGCGCCGGCTGCTCCTCGACCGCTACCGGTTCGTGGACGCGGCCCGCAAGGTCGTCGGCGTCGGCAGTGTCGGCACCCGCTGCTTCATCGTGCTCCTCGCCGGCCGGGACGCCGACGACCCGCTGTTCCTCCAGATCAAGGAGGCCCGGGCGTCCGTGCTGGAGGAGCACCTGCCGGGCGGCCCGTACGTCCACCAGGGCCACCGGGTCGTCGCCGGACAGCGGCTGCTCCAGGCCACCGGGGACATCTTCCTCGGCTGGATGACCGGGCCCCAGGGCCGCGCCTTCTACTGGCGCCAGCTGCGCGACATGAAGGGCTCCATCGAGGTCGCCGCCATGGACCCGACGGGGCTGCGCGTCTACGCCGCCCTGTGCGGTACGACGCTGGCCCGCGCCCACGCCCGCTCGGGCGACCGCATCGCCATCGCCTCCTACCTGGGCGGCGCCGACACCTTCGACCGGGCGGTCACCGACTTCGCCCTCGCCTACGCCGACCGGACCACCGCCGACCACGCGGTCCTCGACGCCGCCGCCACGGCCGGGGTGCTGGCGGCGGTGCGCGGGGTCTGAGCCGGCCGCGTGACGCCGCCGCGGGCGGCCGCCGGGAAAACGGGATGCACGCCCAGTGAGCGGCTGCCTACGCTGGACACGCGTTGCGGAGGCGGTCACCACCGCTTTCCGCAGGAGGCACCGCGGCCCGGGGACTCGGGGCTACTCTGCTACGCACCGACGGACGGCCGCCCGTCCCCCGCGTGTCGTCGGGTCCGTCGAAACGCTCACACACCCACGCCACGGAGGCCCGTCATGGGCACCATCGTCCTATCCGGAACTGTCGTCCTCGTCGTCCTCGGCTTCGGCAACCACAACTGGTGGCTCGCCGCCGTCGCCCTGCTCTTCCTGTACATCCGTTACGGCCGGGACTCGGTCTCGGCCCCCACCTCGGGCGGCGCGTCGGGCGGCGCGTCGGGCGGTTCGTCCGGCGGGGGCACGGCCGACGACTACAAGTCCTACCGTGACCGCCGTGACCGGCAGGCCAAGTGGGAGCGCCGCTACCGTCGCGAGCGCCCCCTGGAGGTCCGGCGCCAGCAGCGGGACAAGGCCAAGTAGGCGGGTGCTCCCGGCCGCTCAGAGGCCGGGAGCACCCCACACCGGGAACCAGCGGCTGAGGTCCTGCTCGGTCCTTAGGTCGTTCACGAGCGCCGCCTTCACCTGCAACTCCAGTGCGCTGTCCCGCCGTTGCGCGGTGCCGGGCAGCGGAGCGAACGGGTAGAAGGTGCCCCGCTTGTAGAGGTAGACGAGCGCGAGCCGGCGCCCGCGCTCGTCCCCGAAGGACACCAGGGAGCAGAGCAGCTGCGGTCCGAAGCCGTTGACCTCCATCGAACTGTTCACCGCGTGCAGGTCGTTGACGAGCTGGACGAGCTGGTCGGGGGAGCGCCGCGAGACCAGCCAGGAGTACCCGTAGTCGTCCTGGTGCAGCTCCACGGGCACGCCGCCGCGCTCCGCGTCCGCGTCGAGCAGCGCCTGCACCTCACGGTGGGTCTGCTCGAAGGCCGCGCCCTCCACGGTGGCGAAGCACACCGCGCCCCCGCCGGTGGGCGTGAACCCGGCCGCCGCCTCCAGCGTCACCGCCGCGGACGGCAGCGCGAACAACTGGTCGAGGTCGGGCGCGACGGGCTTCGTACGGCCGAGCAGGATGTCCAGGAGCCCCATGCTCACCCGGCCTTTCCGGGCGTCGCCGCCTCACCCAGCTCCGCCGAGATCCGCCCCAGCTGCTCGAGACGCTGCTCCAGGGGCGGGTGGGTGGAGAAGAAGCGCTCGATGCCGGGCTCCTTGCCGGCGGCCGGGGTGAAGTAGAACGCGTTGAAGGCCTGGGCCGTCCGCAGGTCCTTGGTCGGGATCCGGGCGATGTCGCCGGAGACCTTGGTGAGCGCGGAGGCGAGGGCGGAGGGACGGCCGGTGAGGTGGGCGGCGGCCCGGTCGGCGGCCAGCTCTCGGTACCGGGACAGCGCCCGGATCAGCAGGAAGCTGATCGCGTACACGGCCGCGGAGACCCCGATGACGGCGGCGAACACGGCGGCGGTGTTCTGGTCCCGGCGCCCGCCCCCGAAGAGCTGTGAGTAGAAGGCGAACCGCACGATCAGGCCGGCGATCACACCGAGGAACGACGCGATCGTGATCACGGCGACGTCCTTGTGCGCCACGTGGGACAGCTCGTGCGCGAGCACACCCTCCAGCTCGGCGGGCTCCAGCCGCCGCAGCAGCCCGGTGGTCACGCAGACCACGGCGTGATCGGGATTGCGCCCGGTCGCGAACGCGTTCGGCATGTCCATATCGGATACGGCGACCACCGGCTTCGGCATGTCCGCGATCGCGCACAGCCGGTCCACGACGGCGTGCAGCTCGGGATACTCCTCGCGCTCCACGACCCGCCCGCGCATGGCGAACATCGCGATCCGGTCGGAGAACCAGAACTGCGCCACGAACATCGCGCCCACCAGCACGACGACCAGCAGCCACGACTTCAGCAGCACGATCAGCGCGGCGACGAACCCCACGTACAACAACCCGAGCAGGAACAGCGTGACCGTCATCCGCACGGTCAGCCGCCGGTCGCTCCGGAAGCGGCTCTGCATCTGCACCACCCCGCAGTCAGGCACTCGTCCCGCTGTCCAGTGTGCACCTGCCCGTGGCCAAGGACAGGTTCCGAACGTCCCTAGTAGCGGCAAAAAGGGGCCCGTGCCCCGAAGAGGCGGTGGGGGGGCACCCCCGGCCGAAGGCTGGGGGAGGAACCGCGCGAACAGCCGCGACGTACCCGCACCCGGCGGCGGACGGAACCTGTCATGGCGGGTGGCCCTAGTACGGCGAACGCGTCTGCATGTACCCCAGCAGGACGATCACCGCCGCCACGCACCCCAGCACGATCGCCGTCGACACCCACGACGACCGCCGCGGTGCCACCGGCCCCGGGTCCGCCCGGAACGGCGCCGGGTCCGGGGGGTTCTCCCGCCACCGGGCGGCCAGCATGCGCGCCCGCGCGGACGGCTCCTTGTGTTCCGCGTCGGCGGCCCACCTGAAGTCGAACTCCTGCTCCTCGTCGTCCCGTTGCGACACCCCGCACCCCCGTCTCGAACATCAGTACCCCGGCACGATACGACGGCGCCCCCGCCCTGAGAAACAGGAACGGGGGCGCCGGCCGCCGGGGAGGCGTCGATCACACGTCGAAGATGTACCTGTGGAAGCCCGCCCTGATCGCCGCCGGCGTCATTCCGGAACGGGCCCCGGGGGAGCGGTTCAAACAGTCGCGTGAGCATGGCATGCACGCGTTGAGGCACTACTACGCGTCGGTCTTGCTGGACTCGGGGGAGAACATCAAGGCCCTGGCCGAGTACCTCGGTCACTCCGACCCGGGATTCACGCTCCGGACGTACACGCACCTCATGCCGAACAGCCAGGACCGCGCCCGTAAGGCCATCGATGCCGCATTCGGCGTATCGGGTGCGGAGACGGCGCCGGGGAAGCAGCTGCACTGACCTGAGAGCCTGTTCCTGAACGTCGAATCGGCAGGTCAAGAGCCGTCAGCCCAGAATGAGAGCTTTAGGTAAGCATTCGGGAAACGGTCACGGGGACCGTTCCCCGGACGCAACTGCTGTGGTTGGTATGGCGCGAGGGGCAGGGGCTACGAACGCCGTGGCGTCGGTGGTCTGAACAGGCGCTCGGCTTCGATAGTGCAAGCACCTCAGTTACAGGCGCCCCGGAGTACGGCCCAATAGGCACGCTATATAGCGAATTGGCCCATAAACTGCTGACCTTTGCTCACTCTACGCTTACGACTCGATACAATCGGTAGTCATCTGTCGGTGAAAGAAGGGACTGAACATGGGCTCTGCTCGTACTCGCCGTGCTGGACGACGTCTGGGGGCGTGCGTGGCCGCTGTCGTTGCCGCAGCCGTGTTCCCCACGGTGACCGCGAGTCCGGCCGCTGCGCAGGACTCCTTCAAGATCAAGGCCTTCGGCCGTTGCGTGGAGGTCAAGGACGGCAGTCGTCAGGACGATGCCCCGATCCAGCTGTACCGCTGCTACGACTGGGACAGTCAGCGCTTCACGTTCGAGGATGTCGGCAACGGCACCGTCAGGATCAAGACCTTCGCCGGCAAGTGTCTGGAGGCCCAGGACGGGTCTTTGCTGGACGGTGCTCCGATCGTGCAGGGCCCCTGCCACGACTGGCGCGTCGACCAGGAGTTCGCGATCGTGGACCTCGGTAACGGCGAGGTCGGCATTGAGAACGCCGGGACGCTCCTGTGGTGGACGATTGCGGGTCGCGGCATCCCCGCCCCGATTGTGCAGCACCCACTCAATTCCGGCTTGGGACGATTCACGCTGGAGTACTGACCGGGCCCAGCACGCGCCCGGCTCCAAGCTCCTGTGGACTCCGATGCGGATTCCGCAGGAGCTGGTGCCCGCCCCGTGCTGACCGCTGCCGTCAGGCAGCGGCCGACGACCGGATGTTGATCAGCCTGCCGGGGATGCCGTACGCGTCGGCAATCAACCGATGGTTCTTGACTTGCCGATTCGAGGTTCAGGAACAGGCTCTGAGCGCCGACGCGCAGGGGGCTCTCGACACGTGCCCGCGGTGCCGGCCCGAAACAGGCCGTCGGCCGTGCCCTTCCAGTGGAGGAAGAGCACGGCCGACGGCCCACAGACGGCCCAGGGGAGCGGATACCCGCTCTGACCTGGGGCGATATCACACGTCGAAGTACAGCTCGAACTCGTGCGGGTGCGGACGGAGCTGGAGCGGGGCGATCTCGTTGGTGCGCTTGAAGTCGATCCACGTCTCGATCAGGTCGGGCGTGAAGACGTCACCGGCGAGCAGGAACTCGTGGTCGCGCTCCAGGCGGTCGAGGACGGCCGGGAGGGAGGTCGGGACCTGGGCCACGTTCGCGTGCTCCTCGGGAGCCAGCTCGTAGAGGTCCTTGTCGATCGGCTCGGCCGGCTCGATCTTGTTCTTGATGCCGTCCAGGCCCGCGAGCAGCAGGGCCGAGAAGGCGAGGTACGGGTTGCCGGAGGAGTCGGGCGCGCGGAACTCGACGCGCTTGGCCTTCGGGTTCGAACCCGTGATCGGGATACGCATCGCGGCCGAGCGGTTGCGCTGCGAGTACACCAGGTTGATCGGGGCCTCGAAGCCCGGGACCAGGCGGTGGTACGAGTTCACCGTCGGGTTGGTGAAGGCGAGCAGCGACGGGGCGTGCTTCAGGATGCCGCCGATGTAGTAGCGGGCGGTGTCCGACAGGCCCGCGTAGCCGGCCTCGTCGTAGAACAGCGGGTCGCCGTTGGCCCACAGCGACTGGTGCACGTGCATGCCCGAGCCGTTGTCGCCGAAGATCGGCTTCGGCATGAAGGTCGCGGTCTTGCCGTTGCGCCAGGCCACGTTCTTCACGATGTACTTGAAGAGCTGGAGGTCGTCGGCGGCGGCGAGCAGCGTGTTGAACTTGTAGTTGATCTCCGCCTGGCCGGCGGTGCCCACCTCGTGGTGCTGGCGCTCGACCTTCAGGCCGTTCTTCTCCAGCTCCAGGGAGATCTCGGCGCGCAGGTCGGCGAAGTGGTCGACCGGCGGGACCGGGAAGTAACCGCCCTTGTAGCGGACCTTGTAACCACGGTTGTCCTCCAGCGCGCCCGTGTTCCAGGCACCCGCCTCGGAGTCGATGTGGTAGAAGCTCTCGTTCGCCGAGGTGGCGAAACGGACGCTGTCGAAGACGTAGAACTCGGCCTCGGGGCCGAAGTACGCGGTGTCCGCGATACCGGTCGACGCGAGGTAGGCCTCCGCCTTCTTCGCCACGTTGCGCGGGTCACGGGAGTACTGCTCGCCCGTGATCGGGTCGTGGATGAAGAAGTTGATGTTGAGCGTCTTGTCGCGGCGGAAGGGGTCGACCCGGGCGGTCGACAGGTCCGCGCGCAGCGCCATGTCGGACTCGTGGATCGCCTGGAAACCACGGATCGACGATCCGTCGAAGGCGAGCTCCTCGTCCGGGTCGAACGCCTCGACGGGCACCGTGAAGTGCTGCATGACGCCCGGCAGGTCGCAGAAACGGACGTCGACGAACTTGACGTCCTCGTCCGCGATGAACTTCTTGGCCTCGTCGGCGTTCTGGAACATCCAGCTCCTCCTACTCCCGGCCGTTCCCGTGCCGGGGTGGTAGTTCGTTCGTGCGGCCAGTGCGGTGGCACACGCTGTTCTCGACCCTAGGGACGGGTGATTTCTCGGGCGTGACCCATTTGTTTCGCTGAAGTTAACCGGGCTCGCTTCCACCGTAGCCCGTGGTACCCCGCCGGGACCCCGGTGGACGCCCGAGCAGTACCGTTGTCGGGTGGACAACAGGCAAGCAGTCGGATCGTGGCTCTCCGGACCCCGCGCGGCCCTGGAAGAGGCGGGCGCGGAGTTCGGGTACCGGGGCGAGCAGCTGGGTCTGCCGGAGCAGGGACCGGGCTCCATCGCCCGCCCGGGACGGCGGCTCGGCGCGCTGGTCGTGGACTGGGGGCTGTGCGTCCTGATCGCATACGGCCTGATCACCAAGGGCTACACCCCGGCCACCAGCAACTGGGCCCTGCTCGTCTTCCTCGTCCTGGGTGTCCTCACCGTGGGCACGGTCGGTTTCACACCGGGTAAGCGGCTCTTCGGGCTGCGGGTGGTCGGGGTGGAGACCGGGCGGGTGCAGCCGCTGCGCGCGCTGGCCCGCACGGTCCTGTTGTGCCTCGCGATCCCGGCACTGGTCTGGGACCGGGACGGCCGGGGCCTGCACGACCGGCTGGCGAGGACCGTGGAGGTCCGGATGTAGCTGCGGCGCCGGGGGGCTGTTCGCGCAGTTCCCCGCGCCCCTTACGGGACGCCCGCGGCTCACCTTCTCCGCAGTACCCGCGCCAGAACGTCCCGCAGCTCTCCCTCCGGGTCGGACACAGCCCCTGCCGAGCGCCACGCCACGAATCCGTCCGGACGGACCAGTACCGCCCCGCCCGCCGTCGTCCCGTGAGCCGCGGCCCAGTCGCCGTCCTCCGTGTCGTACACGAGATCGGCCCCCGAACCCGCCGTTCCGATGCCGTACGCGTCCAGCCGTACCCGCTCCGTGTCCGCGATCCGGCGAGCCGCCAGGTGCCAGGGCGAATCCGGGGCGCTGAGCACGACCAGCGACCGCTCGTACAGGTCGAGGGTGGAGACGCGGTCGCCCGCGCGGCGCAGCCACAGGTGCGGGGCCCGGCTGCCCGGCTGGCCCGTCAGGTTCATCCCGTCGGGTACGAGCGGCTGCTCCGGGTCGGCCCCGAGAACCGCCCCCTTCGGGTACCGGTAGCCCAGGACGATGTTGAGGATCCCGCCGCGCCGGTCCGCGCCGACGCCCGGGGCCGGCGCGAAGCCGGGGTGGCTGTGCTCCACCGAGCGGGCCGAGGCGCGGGCGCTGGTGGCGAGGGCGACCGGGCGGCGCTCGGTGTCGTACGAATGCAGCAGCTCCGGTCCGGCCCAGCCGTCCAGCACCGCCGCCAGCTTCCACGCCAGGTTGTGGGCGTCCTGGATGCCGGTGTTGGAGCCGAACGCGCCGGTCGGTGACATCTCGTGCGCGGAGTCGCCGGCGAGGAAGACACGCCCTTCCGCGTACCGTTCGGCCACGCGTTCGGCGGCACGCCAGGACGCGCGGCCGGTGATCTCCACGTCGAGGTCGGGGACGCCGACGGCGCGGCGGATGTGCCGGGTGAGCCGCTCCTCGGTGAACTCGTCGAGGGTTTCGCCGCGTTCGGGGTGCCACGGGGCGTGGAAGACCCAGCGCTCCTTGTTGTCGACGGGCAGCAGCGCGCCGTCCGCCTCGGGGTCGGTGAGGTAGCAGCAGATGAAGCGGCGGTCCCCGACGGTGTCGGCGAGCAGCTTGGAGCGGAAGGTGATGCTGACGTTCGCGAACAGGTCGCCGGGACCCGTCTGGCCGATGCCGAGCCGCCCCCGGACCGGGCTGCGCGGCCCGTCGGCGGCGACCAGGTAGTCCGCGCGGACGGTGTACATCCGGTCGGAGTCACGGTCGCGGACGTACGCCGTCACTCCTTCGGGGTCCTGTTCGAAGGACTCCAGCTCATGGAAGTAGCGCAGCTCGCCGGTGAGCGACTCGGCCGCCCGGCGGAGCACCGGCTCCAGGTCGTTCTGGCTGCACAGGCACCAGCCCGTCGGACTGAACCGGGCGAGCCCGCCGCCCGGGTCGATCTCCTTGAACAGCCATTCACCGGCGTCGCCGACCAGCGTCGGGGCTTGCAGGATGCCGTGGTTCTCGGCGAGCAGGGAGGCCGCCGCCTTGATGTCGGACTCGATGCCGGCCTTCCGGAACAGCTCCATCGTCCGCACGTTGTTGCCCCGGCCGCGTGGGTGGATCGAGGTCCCGGAGTGCCGTTCGACGAGCATGTGGCGTACGCCTAGACGGCCCAGGAACAGGGACATGGACAGGCCCACGAGGGAGCCGCCCACCACGAGGACGGGGACCTGGTGATCGGTTTTCTGGTGCATCGGGCACTCCAGGGGCGGGTGTTGGTGCGTCAGGTGCGATGCAACTTCCATGCCCCTTCCGGAGGGGTTCCGCGTGCTCAATCACCCACCTGGTTCACGCGAGTCGCGCGCGTCGGAGGACCGGCACAGGATCAAGAAGCGCTGACGCCGCGTCATCGGCGAAGGCGCAGGCCGCTGCCCCCGCGAAGGAGATGTGCGAAGCATGACGACGATCTCGGAAAAGGTCTCGGAGAAGCCGACCCGAACCACCCGCCCGGTGTCGACCCGGGTCTCCCAGTCCGTCTTCGACGGCTCCCGGCTCCGGGTCGTGCTGCTGGTGGACGTCCACGACGGCGCGCAGCAGCAGTTCCTGGAGGCCTACGAGCAGCTGTGCAGCCAGGTCGCCAAGGTGCCCGGCCACGTCAGCGACCAGCTCTGCCAGTCCATCGAGAACCCCTCGCAGTGGCTGATCACCAGCGAGTGGGAGAGCGCCCCGCCGTTCCTCGCCTGGGTGAACAGCGAGGAGCACGTGGAGATGGTGAAGCCGCTGCACAACTGCGTCCGGGACACCCGCTCCCTCCGCTTCCACGTCGTACGGGAGACGGGCGGCCCGTCGGCGGACGCCGTACGCGTCCTCCAGGCCAACCCCCGGATGGGCGACGGCGTGATCCGCCACGCGCTCACCTTCACGGTCCGGCCGGGCAGCGAGGCCGAGGTCGCGAGGATCCTCGCCGACTACGCCTCGCCCGAGGCCAGGGTGGACGACTCCACCCGGCTCTGCCGCACCTCCCTCTTCATGCACGGCAACCGGGTCGTGCGGGCCATCGAGGTGCGCGGCGACCTGATGGCCGCCCTGCGCCACGTCGCCCGGCAGCCCGAGGTACGGGCCGTCGAGGAGGCCATCAACCCCTACCTGGAGCAGGACCGCGACCTCGACGACCAGGAGTCCGCACGGGTGTTCTTCACCCGGGCGGCGCTGCCGGCCGTCCACCACGTCAGCGCCGAGGAGCTGACCGAGGGCGAGCGGCACGCGCTGTACTACCCGGCCGGGCCGGGCCGCGGGATGCGGCTCGCGGAGCTGCTCGCGCAGCAGGACGAGGCCGCGTCCGAGGACCCGGCGGGTCCGGTGGTGCACAGCACGATCTTCCAGCGCGACGACGTCGTCGTACGACTGGTCGAGCACCGGCCCGGCGCCGCCCTGGACGTCACCCCGGCCCCCGAGCTGGCCGCCCTGCTGGACGGCGAGGCGGTGCGGATGCGGCTGATCACCGACCGCCGCTCGCCGGACGCCTGACCCCCCGCCCCCGCCGCGTCGGACCACGGCATCGCCCGCATCACACACACGGCATCGCCCACACGGCATCGCCCACACGGCATCGCATTCACGGCATCGCATTCACGGAGGAGTACGTGATGAAGCCCATTCCGAAGATCGTGGACCTCAGCGAGGTCGAGCCCAACACCAAGCGCGGTGGCGACCTGCGCGCCATGCTCACCCCCGCCACCTGCGGCTCCACCAGCGGTTTCATGGGTGTGGCCATCGTGCAGCCGGGCGACCGCATCGGTGAGCACTACCACCCGTACTCCGAGGAGTTCGTGTACGTCGTCTGCGGCGACCTGGAGGTCGACCTGGACGGCGAGCCGCACCCGCTGCGCCCCGAGCAGGGTCTGATGATCCCGATCAACATGAAGCACCGCTTCCGCAACGTCGGCAACATCGAGGCGCGGCTCGTCTTCCACCTCGGTCCGCTGGCCCCGCGCCCGGCCCTGGGCCACGTCGACACGGAGGAGACGGAAGCCGTCGCCGTGGGGCAGGTCCGGTCGTGACCCGGCGCGTGGCGGTTACGGGCATAGGCATCGTGGCTCCGGGGGGTGTGGGCGTACCGGCGTTCTGGGACCTGCTCGCCGCCGGCCG
Source organism: Streptomyces humi (assembly GCF_001005085.2). GTDB lineage: Bacteria > Actinomycetota > Actinomycetes > Streptomycetales > Streptomycetaceae > Streptomyces > Streptomyces humi. The sequence continues at coordinate 28,870 of NZ_LBMU02000082.1, read as the reverse complement.
GACCGCGACGCGCGGCATCACCTTCTTCGACCCGTCCGGCCTCAGGTCGCGGATCGCCGCCGAATGCGACTTCGACCCGGTGGCCCACGGCCTGGCCGTCGAGGACGTCGAGCGGGCGGACCGCTACATACAGTTCGCCCTGGTGGCCGGTGACGAGGCGGTCCGCGACTCCGGTCTCGACCTGGCCCGGGAGGACCCCTGGCGGGTCGGGGTCTCCCTGGGCACGGCGGTCGGCGGCACCACCCGTCTGGAGCACGACTACGTCCTGGTGAGCGAAGGCGGCCGGCACTGGGACGTGGACCACCGGCAGGCGCAGCCCCAGCTGCACCGGGCGTTCTCCCCGAGCACCCTGGCCTCCGCCGTGGCGGAACGATTCGGCGCCCAGGGTCCGGTACAGACCGTCTCCACCGGCTGCACCTCGGGCCTGGACGCCGTCGGCTACGCCTTCCACACCGTCCAGGAGGGCCGCGCCGACATCTGCATCGCCGGTGCCTCGGACTCCCCGATCTCACCGATCACCATGGCCTGCTTCGACGCGATCAAGGCCACCTCCCCGAACAACGACGACCCCGAGCACGCCTCCCGCCCCTTCGACAACCGCCGTGACGGATTCGTCATGGGCGAGGGCGGCGCGGTGCTCGTCCTGGAGGAGGAGGAGCACGCCAAGGCCCGCGGCGCGCACATCTACTGCCGGCTCGACGGCTACGCCACCTTCGGCAACGCCTACCACATGACCGGTCTCACCAGTGAGGGCCTGGAGATGGCCCGCGCCATCGAGACCGCCCTGGACCACGCCCGACTCGACCCCACCGCCATCGACTACGTCAACGCGCACGGCTCCGGCACCCGGCAGAACGACCGCCACGAGACCGCCGCCGTGAAGAAGGCACTCGGACAGCACGCCTACAGCACGCCCATGAGCTCCATCAAGTCCATGGTGGGCCACTCGCTCGGCGCCATCGGCGCGATCGAGGTCGTGGCCTGTGTGCTCGCCCTGGCCCACCAGGTCGTCCCGCCCACCGCGAACTACGAGACCCCCGACCCCGAGTGCGACCTCGACTACGTGCCGCGGGTCGCCCGTGAACGGAAGCTCGGCGGCGTCCTGTCCGTGGGCAGCGGGTTCGGCGGCTTCCAGTCCGCGGTGATCCTGACCCGGCAGAGAGGACGGACACGATGAGCGAACCGCCTGCCCGGCGGGCGGCCGTCACCGGCATCGGTGTCGTCGCGCCCAACGGATCCAGCACCGAGACCTTCTGGAAGTCCGTCCAGGAGGGACGCAACGTCCTCGACAAGGTGACCCGCGACGGCTGCGAGCACCTGCCCATGAAGGTCGCCGGAGAGGTCCGCGACTTCGACCCGGCGGCCGCCGTCGAGGAACGTCTCATCGTCCAGACCGACCGCTTCACCCACTTCGCGATGGCCGCGGCCGACCTCGCCCTGGAGGACGCCCGGCTCGGCCGCGCCGACACCGACGGCTCGCCGTTCGACGTCGGCGTGGTCACCGCGGCCGGCTCCGGCGGCGGCGAGTTCGGCCAGCGCGAGCTCCAGCAGCTGTGGGGCAAGGGCAGCCGGTTCGTCGGCCCCTACCAGTCCATCGCCTGGTTCTACGCGGCCAGCACCGGCCAGATCTCCATCCGGCGCGGCTTCAAGGGACCCTGCTCGGTGGTCGCCGCCGACGAGGCCGGCGGTCTGGACGCCCTCGCGCACGCCGCCCGCGCGGTACGGCGCGGCACGGACGTCATCGTGGCCGGCTCCACCGAGGCACCCATAGCTCCGTACTCGGTGGTCTGCCAGCTCGGCTACGAGGAGCTCAGCCGGGAGGCCGACCCGGCCCGCGCCTACCGCCCGTTCACCGAACAGGCCTGCGGGTTCGTGCCGGCCGAGGGCGGCGCCATGCTCGTCGTCGAGGACACCGGCTCCGCCCGCCGGCGCGGGCTGCCGGTGCGGGCCACCCTCGACGGGCACGCGTCCACCTTCACCGGCGCCTCCCGCTGGGCCGAGTCCAGGGCCGGGCTCGCCCAGGCGATCCGCGGCGCCCTCGCCGAGGCCGGCTGCGCCCCCGAGGAGGTCGACGTGGTCTTCGCCGACGCCCTCGGCGTCCCGGCGGCCGACCGGGCGGAGGCGCTGGCCATCACCGACGCCCTCGGCGCGCACGGCCGACGGGTGCCGGTCACCGCGCCCAAGGCCGGGATCGGCCGCGGCTACTGCGCGGCCCCCGTCCTCGACACGGCGGCCGCTGTGCTCGCCATGGAACACGGGCTGATCCCGCCGACCCCGGGTGTCCTCGACATCTGCCACGACCTCGACCTCGTGACCGGCAGCGCCCGCGCCGCGGCCCCGCGCACGGCGCTGGTCCTCAGCCGGGGACTCATGGGGTCGAACTCGGCACTCGTGCTGCGCCACGGCGCAGCCGGGTGACGTGCACAACCAGCTGCTGACCGGCAGCGAAGAAGGAGGAGTCGCTATGAGCATCACCGTGGACGAACTGTCCGAACTCATGAAGAAGGCCGCCGGCGTCACCGTCTCCCCGGCCGACCTTCAGGACCGCGCCGACACCGGCTTCGACGCCTTCGGGGTCGACTCGCTCGGCCTGCTCGGCATCGTCGGCGAGCTGGAGAACCGGCACGGCGTGCCCATGCCGGTGGACGCCGAGCGGTGCAAGACGCCCCGCCAGTTCCTCGACCTCGTCAACAGCGCCATGCCCGCGGGAGCCTGACATGACCGGACACACCCAGAACGAGATCACCATCGCGGCCCCCGTCGACCTGGTCTGGGACATGACCAACGACGTGGCCAACTGGCCCCAGCTGTTCAGCGAGTACGCCAGCGCCGAGATCCTCGAGGAGGAGGGGAACAAGGTCACCTTCCGGCTGACCATGCACCCCGACGAGAACGGCAAGGTGTGGAGCTGGGTCTCCGAGCGCGAGACGGACCGCGCGGGCCTCAGCGTCCGGGCCCGCCGCGTCGAGACCGGCCCCTTCGCCCACATGAACATCCACTGGCGGTACGAGGAGGTACCGGCCGGCACCCGGATGGTGTGGACCCAGGACTTCGCGATGAAGCCGGAGGCCCCGGTCGACGACGAGTGGATGACCGACAACATCAACCGGAACTCCAAGGTCCAGATGGCCCTCATCCGGGACAGGATCGAGAAGGCGGCCACCGGCCGCCGCCCCGACGCGGCCCTGGCCGACTGAGCCGCCCGAACCGACCGAACCGACCGAACCGCCTGAACCGAACGAACCGAACGACCGCACGAGCCGTACGACAGGAGAGACACCGTGCACCAGGCCCTGATCGTCGCCCGTATGGCCCCGGGCTCCGCACCCGACATCGCGAAGGTGTTCGCGGAGTCCGACCGGGGAGAGCTGCCGCGCCTCGTCGGCGTCACCCGGCGCAGCCTCTTCCAGTTCGGCGACGTGTACATGCACCTCATCGAGTCCGAGCGCGAGCCGGGACCGGCCATCGCCAAGGTCACCTCGCACCCCGAGTTCAGGGACGTCAGCGACCGTCTCCAGGCGTACGTCAGCGCGTACGACCCGGAGACCTGGCGCTCCCCGAAGGACGCGATGGCGCAGCGCTTCTACCTCTGGGAGCGTGACGGCGGTTCCTGAACCGCCGTACGGCCAACGGTGCCGGACCCGCGCACGACGCGGGCCCGGCACCGGCGTGTCCGGCGCCGCTCAGGCGGGCACGACACAGTCGAAGGCGTGCAGGTACGGGTTGACCGGACTGATGTCCTGGACGGTGAGACCCGCGTCCGTCAGCCGCCGCACCATGCTGTCGGTGGTGTGCTTGGCCCCGCCGACGTTCAGGAGCAGCAGCAGGTCCATCGCGGTGCTGAACCGCATCGACGGGCTGTCGTCGACCAGGTTCTCGATGACCACGACCCGGGCACCCGGACCGCCCGCCGCGACGACGTTGGCGAGCAGCCGCGCGGTGGACTCGTCGTCCCACTCCAGGATGTTCTTGATGACGTAGACGTCCGCGTCGACCGGTACGGCCTCGCGGATGTCGCCGGGCACGATCCTCGCCCGGTCCGCGAGGTCACCGCCCTCGCGCAGCCGGGGCAGCGCCTTCTCCACCACCTTCGGCAGATCCAGCAGGTAGCCCTTCATCGTCGGGTACTTGTCCAGCAGGCTGGCCACCACGTGCCCCTGCCCGCCGCCGAGGTCCGCGACCGACCGGCTGCCGGACAGGTCGAGCAGCGCGGCGACCTCGCGGGCCGACTGCTCGCTGGAGGTGGTCATCGCCCGGTTGAAGACGTCCGCGGACTCCGGGGCGTCCTCGTTCAGGTAGACGAAGAACTCCTTGCCGTACAGGTCCTCGATGACGTTGCGGCCGCTCTGCACGGCCTCGTCCAGCTTCGGCCAGGCGTCCCAGGTCCACGGTTCGGTGCACCACAGGGCGATGTAACGCAGGCTGTGCGGGTCGTCCTCGCGCAGCAGCCGGGAGGTGTCGGTGTGCGCGAACGTGCCGTCGGGGCGCTCGGCGAAGACGCCGTAGCAGGACAGCGCGCGCAGCAGCCGCCGCAGCGGCTTCGGGTCGGTGCGCACCGCGGACGCCAGGCTCTCCACGGTCATGGGGGCGTCTCCGAGCGCGTCGGCGACCCGCAGTCGGGCGGCCGCGCGGACGGCGGCGGCACACGCCGCCCCGAACACGAGCTCGCGCAGCCGCATCGACGGCGGCGGGGCGCCCTCCTGCGTCGGCGCCCCGGACTCCTTCGCGGACGCCGAGAGGTCGCGTGCTGGTGCGGTCATGTGCCGCCTTCCTTCCTTGTGGGGGTGTCGTACGGCCGACCGGTCAGCACAGACCCGCGGGCTTGGACTTCTTGCAGGTGTTGCCCTTGAAGGCGTTGCCGTGCTTTGCGGCCTCCTGGTTGACCAGGTCGGCGGGGGCGTTGCCCGACAGGCTGTTGTCGGTGACGTTGTTCTTGTCGCTGGTGACGCCCACGAAGCTCTTGAAGATCACGACACCGCCCGACAGCGGGGACTTGCCGGAGTTGCCGGTGACCAGGTTCCGGCTGACCAGGGTGTTCTCGGCGCCGGTGAGCACGATGCCGGACCCCTGGAGGAAGGCCAGCCGGGCGGTCTTCGGGCAGTACTTGTTGTTCTTGACGACCTGGTTCCCGGTGACGGTGATGTTGCCGGCCTTCGGCTTGTTCTCGTCACCGACGACGAACACGCCCGCGCAGTTCCCGGTGATCGAGTTGTCCGCGACGGCGAGGTTGCGCAGCCGGCGCACGGTCACGCCGATCCGGTTGCCCTCCAGGAGGTTGTGCTCGACGACCGTGCCGGCGGTGTCGGTGGCACCCTTCTCCGCGGTGACGGAGTTGGCGAGGAACAACCCCGCGTCGCCGTTGTTCCGGGCGACGTTGTCGCGGTAGGTGCTGTGCACCGAGCGCTCCTCGGCGATGCCCCACTGACCGTTCTTCACGGCGGCCACGCCGTGCACGTTCAGGTTGGCCGTGCCGACGGCCATGACGCCGATCCGGGAGAACCCGGTCACCGTCATCCGGGCGATCGTCACGTCCTCGACCGGCTTGCTCTTGGTGCCGACCACGCAGATGCCGTTGCCCATCTCCGCACAGGACTTCTGGGCGGCGGCCGACTTCTTGGTGACCTTGGCCTTCTTGGTGACCTTGGCCTTCTTGGCGGGCTGGAGCACCGTCCCGGGGCCCATGCCGCGCAGCGTCAGGCCGGGCGTGGTCACCTTGACGCTCTCGCGGTAGGTGCCGGGCATGACGAGGACCGTGTCGCCGGGCTGGGCGGCGTCGACCGCCTTCTGGATCGACTCGCCCGGGTGCACCCAGTGCACGTGGTGGGCGGCGGACGCCGGAGCGGCGCCGAGGAGGGCACCGCAGAGGGCGGTACCGCACGCGAGGTATGTGATATGGCGTTTTGTCACACCGGGAAGATTAGGGGCGAATCACCCGATAAAAGGCCCGATGCTCCGTTCGGCGGCGTGTCACCCAGGCCCCGTGAGCGCGCCCCGTAGGGGCGCTGGGGGACCCCCGGCCGAAGGCTGGGGGAGGACCTGCGCGAGAAACCACAAAGGCGCGGCAGTCGCAAAGCGACCACCGCGCCCCGAGCTCCTGGGCGAACTACCGCCCCCGAGGTCCACCCTTGGGCATCCGCATCCCCTTGGGCATCGGCCCCTTCGGCAACGGCATGTTGGACATCAGGTCCCCCATCGCCCGCAACCGGTCGTTCGTCGTCGTCACCTGGGGACCGGTCAGCACCCGCGGGAACTTCAGCATGGTCGTCCGCAGCTTCTTCAGCTCGACCTGGCCGTCACCCGTACCGACGATCACGTCATGCACCGGCACGTCCGCGACGATGCGTGCCATCTTCTTCTTCTCGGCGGCCAGCAGGGTCTTCACCCGGTTCGGGTTGCCCTCGGCGACCAGCACGATGCCGGCCTTGCCGACCGCCCGGTGCACCACGTCCTGGCTGCGGTTCATCGCCACCGCCGGCGTCGTCGTCCAGCCCCGGCCGATGTTGTCCAGCACCGCGGCCGCGGCGCCCGGCTGGCCCTCCATCTGGCCGAAGGCCGCCCGCTCGGCCCGTCGGCCGAAGACGATGGCCGTCGCGAGGAAGCCGAGCAACAGGCCCAGAATGCCCAGATAGACCGGATGGCCGATCAGGAAGCCGATCACGAGGAAGATCGCGAGCGTGCCCAGACCGACACCCGCGAGTACCAGACCGATCGTCTTGTCGGCCTTTCGGGTCATCTTGTACGTGAGGGCGATCTGCTTCAGCCGCCCTGCGTTCGCAGCGTCCGCTGCGGGTTCCTTCCTCGCCATGTCCCGAAGTCTACGTGGCCCTGGGAGTGGCTACGACGGCAGTGTCCCTGGAAGGTCCTTGCGGAGGGCGTCAGGAGCGGCCGGCGGCCTGCTCCAGGAAGTGCTGCGCCTCGACCCGGTCCTTCGCGCGACGGCGGTCCTCCAGTACGGAGGTCCACGCGTTGCGGCGCGCGGTGCGCTGGCCGCCGCTCATCAGCAGCGACTCGACGGCGCGCAGCGCGTCGGTGAAGGACGGGATGGGGGTGGCGCGGACGGGCGCGGCCTGCATGGCGGAGGTCCTCCCTGAAGTGGGTGTACGTGCTGTGATACCAGGGTCACTGTTTGGTGTTACCAGGGCGTGACCGACCGGTCAAACACCAATGAAGCCTTGATGCGCGGGCCCGAAACGCTGCCGCGGCCCTGACGTACGCCCTCATCTGCGAGGACGGTCAGGACCGCAGCCATTCGGTCATTACCAACCGGTAGTATCTTGTGCGTGAATTCACACGCCCGCAAGCGGAAGGGCCGTCAGACCGCCTGGGTGGCGACGAACGCGCCCCGCTTCTCGACGGCCATCTGGTACAGCCGCCCGGCGCGGTAGGAGGACCGCACGAGTGGTCCGGACATCACCCCGGAGAAGCCGATCTGCTCGGCCTCCTCCTTCAGCTCCACGAACTCGTGCGGCTTGACCCAGCGCTCCACGGGGTGGTGCCGGACGCTCGGCCGCAGGTACTGCGTGATGGTGACCAGCTCGCAGCCAGCCTCGTGCAGCTGGCGCAGCGCGTCGCTGACCTCCTCGCGGGTCTCGCCCATGCCGAGGATGAGGTTGGACTTGGTCACCAGGCCGAAGTCGCGGGCCTCGGTGATGACCTTGAGCGAGCGCTCGTAGCGGAAGCCGGGGCGGATCCGCTTGAAGATCCGGGGCACCGTCTCGACGTTGTGCGCGAAGACCTCGGGGCGGGACGAGAAGACCTCGGCGAGCTGCTCGGGGACCGCGTTGAAGTCGGGGGCGAGGAGCTCGACCTTGGTGCGGCCGGCCGCGCGCTCCGCCGTCTGCTGGTGGATCTGCCGGACCGTCTCCGCGTACAGCCAGGCGCCGCCGTCCGCGAGGTCGTCGCGGGCGACGCCGGTGATGGTGGCGTAGTTCAGGTCCATGGTGACCACCGACTCGCCCACGCGGCGCGGTTCGTCGCGGTCCAGCGCCTCGGGCTTGCCGGTGTCGATCTGGCAGAAGTCGCAGCGCCGGGTGCACTGGTCGCCGCCGATGAGGAAGGTCGCCTCGCGGTCCTCCCAGCACTCGTAGATGTTCGGGCAGCCGGCTTCCTGGCAGACCGTGTGCAGCCCCTCGCTCTTCACGAGGTTCTGCATCTTCGTGTACTCGGGGCCCATTTTCGCCCGGGTCTTGATCCACTCGGGCTTGCGCTCGATGGGGGTCTGACTGTTACGGACCTCCAGGCGCAGCATCTTGCGTCCGTCGGGTGCGACTGCGGACACGACCGGCTCCCTAGCGATTGATTCTTCGGCGTGCTCCAGCGTACGCCCGTGGATTCGAAAGCCTGCTGGCCGGAGTCAGGCCGCCGGTGTCTTCTCGATCACCCTCGGCGCGAGTTCGGCGTTCTCCAGGATGTCCTTGAGGTGCCGCTCCACCACGGGCAGCACCTCCTCGACCGTCACGTCCCGGCCCAGTTCGGCCGCGAGGGAGGCGACGCCGGCGTCCCGGATGCCGCACGGGATGATCCGGTCGAACCACTTCATGTCCGGGTTCACGTTGAACGAGAAGCCGTGCATGGTCACGCCCTTGGCGACCCGGATGCCGATCTGGGCGATCTTGCGGTCCTCGCGGCGCTGCCCCGCGTTGGAGGGCGCGTACTCCGGGCCGTTGAGTCGCGGGTCGAACTCCTCGTCCTGGAGGCGCGGATCGAAGTCCAGGGAGAGGCCTCCGAACGCCGGCCGCTGCTCCACCGGGTCCCCGAGCACCCACACCCCGCTGCGCCCCTCCACCCGGGTGGTCTCCAGGCCGTACTCGGCGCAGACGCGGATCAGCGCCTCCTCCAGCCGCCGGACGTGGGCGACCACGTCCACGGGGCGCGGCAGCTTCTGGATCGGGTAGCCCACCAGCTGGCCCGGACCGTGCCAGGTGATCTTGCCGCCGCGGTCCACGTCGACGACCGGGGTGCCGTCCAGGGGGCGCTCGCTGTCCGCGGTGCGCCGGCCGGCCGTGTACACCGGCGGGTGTTCGAGCAGCAGCACCGTGTCGGGGACCTCGTCGGCGAACCGTGCCGCGTGCACCCGGCGCTGCTCGTCCCACGCCTCCTGGTACTCGACCGCGTCCGCGCCGAACCCCATACGGACGAACCGCAACTCACTCACGGCAAGCGCCTCCCTTGGCGACGGGTGTGTCAGGCACATAACGCGCCCAAGCAACTGTACGTCCGCCCGTCGCGCGTCAGCCCCGAGGGCAATCCTCACACGATCGGATGAATGAAGGTCGAAATGTGCGATCGACTGCTCACTCTCCGCTACATTCGCGCCGTCCATGAGCGCCAAAAGGGCTGCTCACCGGCAATCCGGGCACAAGCCACCGAGCTGAGCCAGAAGGCAGGAGACCGCACTCCAGATGACGGACCGACCCGCGCAGCGCACCCCCAACCGCCAGCTCGCCGCGCTCATCGCAGAAGCGGGGTTCTCCAACGCGGGTCTGGCCCGTCGCGTCGATCAGCTCGGCCTCGAACACGGACTGGATCTCAGATACGACAAGACATCCGTCACCCGGTGGCTGCGCGGCCAGCAGCCCCGGGGCACCACCCCCGCCCTGATCGCCGAGGTCTTCACCCGGCGCCTCGGCCGCCGGCTCACCGCCCAGGACCTCGGCCTGGACGCCTGCGCCCCGGTCTACGCCGGACTGGAGTTCGCGGCCACCCCCGAGGAGGCCGTCGACATCGTCGGCGGGCTGTGGCGCAAGGACTCCGGCAGCCATGCCGAGCTCCGCAAGATCGCCTTCACCCCGGCCGGACTCGTGGTCCCCAGCCGGGACTGGCTGATCGGCCGCGCCGACGACCGGGTGGCCCGCGGTGAGCCGGGCCCGGCCACCGCGGCCCGGGTACCGGCGCAGACCCGCCTCACGGCGCCCAAGCAGCCGCCGGCGGTGCCGGCGCGGCCCCGCGGGACGGCCGAGCGCGGACCCGGCCAGAAGGTCACCGGCGGCGACATCGCCGCGCTCCGCTCGGTCGGCGAACTGTTCCGCACGCTCGACGACGCGTACGGCGGCGGGCACGCCCGGCAGGCACTGGTGCGGTATCTGGAGCACGAGTGCGAGCCGATGCTGCGCGGCACCTACGGCGAGCAGACCGGTCGCCGGCTGTTCGGCGCGGCGGCCGACCTGACCCGGCTCGCCGGCTGGACGTCGTACGACATCGCGGCGCACGGGCTCGCCCAGCGCTACTTCGTGCAGTCCCTGCGGCTCGCCCAGGCGGCGGGGGACCGCGCGTACGGCTCCTACGTCCTCGTCACCATGAGCCGCCAGGCGGTCTACCTGGGCCACGGCCGGGAGGCGGTCCAGCTGGCCCGGGTCGCCCAGCAGGGGGTCGGAACGAACGCCCCGCCGGTGGTCCAGGCCCTGCTGCACGCGGCCGAGGCCCGCGCGCACGGCGTGCTCGGTGAGGTACGAGCGTGCACCGGCGCGCTGGTCCGCGCGGAACGCGCCCTGGAGGCGGCCCGCCCCGGCGACGAGGTCCCCTACTGGGCGCGCTTCTTCGACGAGGCCCAGCTCGCCGACGAGTTCGGTCACTGCCACCGGGACCTCCAGCAGTTCCGCGCGGCCGCGCAGCACGCGGAGCGCTCGCTGCAACTGCGTGCGCCCTCCTACGCGCGCAGCCGGCTGTTCTGCCGGGTCGTCCTCGCCACGGCCCGCCTGGGTCTCGGCGAGCTGGACCAGGCGTGCGCGCTCGGCGTGGAGGCGGCGGGTGCGGCGGTGGAGATGCGCTCGGTACGGGCGACCGAGTACGTCCGGGACTTCGAACGCCGGCTGGAGCCGTACAAGGACGCGGCACCGGTGAAGGGCTACCGCGAGAAGGTGGCGGCGCTGAACTGACGTGCTGATCGTTTTCTCCGCCGCGGCGGTGATCAGCCACGACGGCTTCTTCGGCGGTGCCGGGCCGGGCCCTGCCACTCGCCGTGGCGGGTGGCGGTTGTCGGCTCGGTGCCGGGCCGTCGTGGCTGGTCGCGCGGTCCTCGCGCCCCTACGTCTCTACGCTGCTCGGGGTTGCATGGTTTCGGCGCTGTGCATGGAGCCTGCGCCCAGGTCCGCCAGGATCGCTGCCGTTGCCCTGTGGGCCGAGTGCAGGGCTCCCTGGACCGTGCTGGTGTCCCGGTGGTCGCCACAGGCGTACAGGCCCGCCAGGAGGCGCACCGGGCGGCGCAGGTCGTGCGGGGGACGCATGGCCGGGAGCGCCTCGGGGGTGTGGTGGACCGCGAGCGTCTCCCAGCGGCGCGTCGACGTGCCGTACAGCCGCGCCAGGTGCATGCGGACCGCCGTGTCGATGTCGGCGGGCGGGGTGCCGAGGACCGTGGAGGAGACCAGGGCGCGGCCCTGGGGCGCCCGGCTCGGGTCGACGTTGCTGACCACGCAGGTGTGCGAGACCGGGCCGCTCCGGTCGGCGTCGAGGAGGAGCGACGCCCCGGTGGTCAGGGTCGCCGGTTCGTCGGTCGTGTGGTGGACCACCGTCACCTCGTGGAAGTCCGGTACCCGCAGGCCCGGCAGCAGCTCGGCGGCCGCGCGCGCGTCGGTCGCCAGCAGCACCGCCCGGCAGCGGACCTCGCCGTGCTCCGCCGTGCGCACCGAGGTCGTCGAGACCGAGGTGGCCCGTACCCCGGTGTGCACGGTGCCGGGCGGCAGGGCCCGGGCGAGGAGTTCCGGGAGGACGTCCGCGCCGCCCTCCGGCACGCACAGCCGCCCGCTCGCGAAGGAGCGCAGGGCGAGGTCGGCGCAGCGGCTGGACGTGGTCAGCTCGGGGTCGCACAGCAGGGCCGCCAGCAGCGGGCGCAGGAAGCCGTCGATCGTGCGGGTGGACACCCCGCGCTCGGTGAGGGCGCGGGCGGCCGGGAGTTCGGGCCGGGCCAGGATCCGCTCGACGGGCGTGCCGGCGAGCCGGCCCAGCGCGGCGCCGAGCCGGGCCTGGTCGACCGCCCCGCCCATCGGCGCGGTGGCCCGCACCGGGGACGCGGCCGAGCCGCCCCTGGGGGCGCTTGCCAGGGCGCGCACCGCATACAGTGCGCCCCTCGCGCTTCCGCCGCCCGCCGGAGCGCCCGCCCGGTGCCTGCGCCCGTCGCGATGCAGCAGTACGCCGGGCGCGAACCGGCGCAGTACCAGGGCGTCCAGTCCCGGGGTGAGCCGTAGCTCCGGATAGGACGTGGACAGGAGCTGGCCGATCCGGTCGAGGCGGAAGCCGTCGACCTTCTCGGTCGACATGCGTCCCCCGACGTAAGGGGCGGCCTCCAGGACCGCGGTCGTTACTCCTGCGCTGTTCAGCCGATGAGCCGCGGAGAGTCCGGCGATACCGGCTCCCACGATGACGACGTCCGCCTGGTACGCGGGCTCATGCACGAGGCCCCTCCTCGATTGCGCGTCCGGTGGAGACGTGATGCCCCCAACCCGCTCCGGGGATACCCGAGTTCGGGTCGAGGTTAAGGCGGTGATCGGTCAAGGGCAGTCGCGCATGAGCAGGGCACGGTCGCACGGCGGTCGCATTCGGTCACACGGGCCGTCAGGCCGCACGGATCGCGTCCTCGATGCCCGGGAACGCGAACGTGAACCCCGACTCCAGCAGCCGCTTGGGCACCACCCGTTGACTCCCCAGCACGTCCCCGGCCATCTCACCGAGCGCCGCCCGCAGGGCCGCCGCGGGCACCGGGAAGAGCGCCGGGCGACGCAGCACCCGGGCCATCGCCTCGGTGATCTCACGGTTCGTCAGCGGGACGGGCGCGGTGAGGTTGAACGGGCCGGAAAGGCCCTCGGTGTCCATCAGGAAGCGGATCGCGGCCACCTCGTCGTGCAGCGCGATGTACGACCAGTATTGGCGCCCGTCGCCCAGCCGGCCACCCAGGCCCGCCTTGAACAGCGGGAACAGCCGCCCCCACGCCCCGCCGCCGCGGGCGACCACCAGGCCGGTCCGGGCGAACACGGTCCGGATCCCCGCCTCCCGCGCCGGTGCCGCCGCCGCCTCCCACGCCACGCACACCGACGGCAGGAAACCGTCCCCGGGCGGGGCGTCCTCGTCGACGGCCCGGTCACCGGTGTCGCCGTAGAAGCCCATCGCGCTGCCGCTGACGAACACCCGCGGCGGCTCCTCCAGGGCGGCCACCGCCTCCGCGAGCGCCGCCGTGCCGAGGACCCGGCTGTCCCGGATCTCCCGCTTGTAGGCGGGCGTCCAGCGGTGGTCGCCGATCCCGGCCCCGGCGAGGTTCACCACGGCGTCGCAGCCGGCCAGCCCGGCCGTGTCCACGTACTGCCCGCCGGGGTCCCAGCAGACCTCGTCGGTGCCGTGCGCCCCGCGCCGCACGAGCCGCACCACCTCGTGCCCGTCGGCCCGCAGGGACCGCACCAGGGCGCTGCCGATGAGGCCGGACGCGCCGGCCACCGCGATACGAGAGCGTTTCATGGCCCCAGCATGCCGGGACCCGGGCCGGAAAACCCGTGGGGCCCCGACTCCGGCCGACTTTAGGGTGACCGCATGCCAGAGCCGTACATACGCACCGCCCTGCCCGACGACGACGAGGAGCTCGCCGTCCTCGACCGCGCCACCTGGTCGCACCTGCACGCCGTGCTGCCCCGGCCGGAACCGCCGTACGAGCCCTTCTTCGGTGAGCGCCACGCCCCCGAGGACACCCTGGTCGCCGAACTCGACCGGCGCATCGTCGGCTACATCCGCCTCGGCCTCGCCTACAAGCTCGCGGCCAACGCGCACGTCCGGCAGATCCAGGGCCTCGCGGTCGCCGAGGAGGCCCGCGGACAGGGCGTCGCCCGGGCGCTGCTGCGGGCGGCCATGGACGAGGCCCGCCGCCGCGGCGCCCGCCGGATCAGGCTCGCCGTCCTCGGGCACAACGCCCCGGCACGCCGGCTCTACGCGTCCGAGGGCTTCGCCGTCGAGGGCGTGCTGCCGGGGGAGTTCCTCCTGGACGGCGAGTACGTCGACGACGTGATCATGGGCCGGCCGCTGTGACGGTCAGGGGGTGATCAGCTCGCCGGTGTCCACCGCCGAGGTGGCCCGCGCCCCGCGCGCGGCGTCCGCGGCCACCTCGTCGGCCGTCAGCACGTACCCCGTCTCGCTGTCGGAGGTGGAACGGGCGAACACCACCCCGAACACCCTGCCCCCGGTGGTCAGCAGCGGGCCGCCGGAGTTGCCGGGGCGGACCGTGGAGCGGATCGAGTAGATCTCCCGGGTCACCGTGGCGTCGCTGTAGATGTTCTGCCCGGTGGCCTGCACCTTGTTGGCCACCGTGGCCGCCTGCAAATTCAGGTCGCCGTCCTGCGGATAGCCGGCGACCACCGCGGAGTTCCCGCGCGCCGCCGTGGTGTCGAACCTCAGCACCGGCGCCCGCAGCTGCGGCACGTACAGCACCGCCACGTCCCGGTCCGGGTCGAAGAGCACGACCTGCGCGTCGTACGACGCCCCGACCCCGCCTATCCGCACGCTCGGGTCGTCGATGCCCGCCACCACGTGCGCGTTGGTCATCACGTGCTCGGGCGCGAACACGAACCCGCTGCCCTCGCGGCCCTGGGTGCCGGCGGAACCCTCGATCTTGACCGTGCTGCGCCTGGCCGCGTCCGTGGCCGCCGCCGTCACGTTGTCGCCGGAAGGCTTGGCGACCTGGGCCGTCGACTCGTTCTCGAAGGGGTTGAAGACCTGGGGGAAACCCGCCTCGGTGAGCGCCGAGGTGGCCCGCGAGAACCACGCCGGTGTGGTGTCCGGCATGGTGTCCTGCACCGCGCCGAGCAGCCTGGAGTCCCGGATCGCCGTCGTCACCGCGGGCGACGAGGACGCGCCCAGCACGCTCGCCGCCACCCAGGCCACGATCAGCACCGCCACCGCGTTCGCGGCCGCCCCGCCGACCCCGTCCGCCACCCGCAGCGGCCCCTCGTCCAGTTCCCGGCGCAGCCGCAGCGCCAGCCGGCCCGCCAGCTCGTGCACCACCACCGCCGGCACCAGCACCGTCAGCACCGCGGCCACCGTCGCCGTCGCCGTGCCGCGGGTGACCAGTTCCATCACCCAGGGCAGCACCCACACGCCGACCACCGCGCCGCCCACGAACCCGGCCAGCGACACGCAGCCGGCCACCAGCCCGCGCCGGTAACCGGCCGCCGCGTACAGGAGCACCACCAGTACGAGCACCAGGTCGAGCAGGTCCACGGAGCCGCCTTTCTCTCGGTGCCCTTAATACGCTCGGGACAGGTCCAGTGATCAGCTCACGCCCGCGAGAACCCCGGGAACCGGCCACGCGTGCGTGTACCCACTGAAACGCCTCGGACCAGGACGATGGTTCCACCAGGTGGCACAGCACACATCGCGGGCGGAGCCGATCGACCCGAGAGTGGGGGCCATGCGTGTCTTCCCCCGAGCAGGGCGGCGCACCCGGGTCACCGCCCTGACGCTGCTCGGCTGTCTGCCGGGCCTCGTCGCCGTCCTCGCGCTGGTGCTGTCCGCCCAGGGCGCCGACCGCCCCGTGGCGATCCACCTGTCCGCGCCCGCGCCCGCGAGCCCCGCCGCCCACCTGGCGCCCCGGCCCCGGATCGTGCCGCGCACGGCCTGGCTGGACACCGGCGTCCGCCGCACCCAGCCGCCGCCGCGCTACGACGACCGGGTCGTCGCCGTCTTCGTGCACCACACCGACTCGCCCAACGGCTACTCCTGCGCCCAGGCACCCGAGATCATCCGCCGTCTCTACACCGGCCAGACCGGCGACCGAGACTGGGACGACATCGGCTACAACTTCCTCGTCGACCGCTGCGGCACCATCTACGAGGGCCGGGCGGGCGGTGTCGAGCGGGCCGTCACCGGCGCCCACACCCAGGGCTTCAACCACCGCACCGCCGGCATCGCCGCCCTCGGCACCTTCACCGCCGGGGTGCCGGTGCCCCGTGCCATGACCGACGCGATCGCCGCCCTCGCCGCCTGGAAGCTCGGCCTGGCCGACGTCGACCCGCGCGCCGGGGCCCACCTGGTCTCCAGCAACGGGCTCAGCCGCTACCGGGAGGGCACCGCCGTCACACTGCCCGCCGTGGCCGGCCACCAGGACGGCTACCGCACCACCTGCCCCGGCGCCGCCCTCGCCGCCCGCCTGCCCGAGATCAGGACCGCCGCCGCCCGCCTCCAGGGCAGAATCCCGGCGAGCCCGCCCCCGGCCGCCCCGACGCCGACATCGACGCCGACATCGACCCCGTCACCGACGGCGGTGCGTGCGCCGACGCCGGTGCGCCCGCCCGTGGCGACGCCCGCGCCCACGCCGGCCCGGTCGGACCCACCCGGCCCGACCTCCGCGCGGACGTCCACAGGAACGCCATAGGCGGCACGCAGGCCGCTCAGATCCCCGCGCCCTACCGTCGAGGACATCAGCAGCCGACCGGAGGCGGGGATCATGAACAGCAGCCGTACCGAAGCCCGTGCCGACACCACGGAGCAGGCCGAGAAGGCCGGTTGGGTCAGGTCGTCCCGGGGGCCCTGGGCCGTGGTCTGCGCCGTCGCGACCGTCGTCCTCGGACCGGCCGCGGTCACCGCGTCCGCCCTCGACCAGGCCAACGCGGCGCCGATGCACCACGCGGTCAAGGCCGAGCAGACGCAGGCGTACCTCCCGTCGGACGTGACCCGGCGCCGTACCGCCGCGTGAACCTCACTCCTTGAAGCGGTCCCACAGTCTCGGGAACCGCTCGGCGAGCGCCCGCTCGCTCTCCAGGTCCACCGGGGTGCCCTCCGGTTCGGAGGGCGCGGGGGCGATGCCCAGGTCCGGGGCCACGGTCCCGGTGAGCTGCTCGTACGCCTCGTCCGCCGCGTACCCCAGCTCCTCGCCGTCGCCGTCGACCTCCTCGTCGAAGTCGTCCAGCAGCTCCGCCAGCGCGTCCGGGTCGTGCAGGGCGCCCTCGAAGACCTCCCGGCCCTGGGCGATCAGCCAGCACCGGAAGAAGTCGAACGCGTCGTCGCTGGCCCCGTCGAGCAGCACCCAGGCGGCACCCCACAGGTCCCAGCGGTAGGCGCGGTTGTAGCGGGCCTCGAAGTGACGGGCGAAGTCCAGTACCAGGTCCGGCTCCAGCTGGAGCAGCCGTTCCACGAGCAGGTCCGCCTGGTCCTCGGGGTCGCCCTCGGCGGCCTCGCGGGTCGCGTCGACCAGCTCCCAGAACTCCGTCTCGTCCATCACGGGTCCAGCATCGTGCCTGGGCGCCGGGGGCGCACGCGGAGTGGTGCGGATTGTTATCCGGCGTCACCCGGCCGCGCGTAGAGCGCCGCGAGCCGTACCGCGTCCGCCGCGAACCGGGCCCGCAGTCCCTCCGGCGCGAGCACCTCCACCTCCGGTCCCAGCGCGGTCAGCTGGCCGTGCGCGACCTCCTCGCTCTCCACCGGCAGCGTCACCTTCACCCACCCCCGCGCGTCCGGACCGCCGGCGTTCGTGACCGCCTGCCGGGCGGTGACCGGATCGACGGCGTACGGCAGCCGCCGCACGCCGGTGGCCGACAGCCGCACCACCACCTCGGCGCGCAGCACCGACCGCGCGAACTGCTCGGCCCGCTGCTCCCAGAACCCCGGCAGGTCGAACTCCGCGTCGCGCGCGAACCGTTCCGCACCGGGCTCGACGGAGGTGAACCGGTCGATACGGTAGACCCGGTAGGAGTCGCTGTCGGCGACCCGGGCGCACAGGTACCAGACCCCGGCCTTCAGCACGAGCCCGTACGGCTCCAGCTCCCGCCGCACCTCCGACTCCCCGCGCCGGTAGTGCGCGACCACCCGACGGTCGTCCCACACCGCGTCGGCGACGGCGGGCAGCAGTGCGGGGGTCTTGGGGTCGGCGAACCAGTTCGGCGCGTCCAGGTGGAACCGCTGCGCGACGGTACGGGACGCGTCGCGCAGGGACGGCAGCAGCGCGGCGGACACCTTCAGCCGGGCGGCACTCGCGGCGTCCTCGAGACCCATCTCGCGCAGCGCGCCCGGGACACCGCTCAGGAACAACGCCTCGGCCTCGCTCCGGGCCAGTCCCGTCAGCCGCGTCCGGTACCCGCCGACCAGCCGGTACCCGCCGGCGCGCCCGCGGTCCGCGTACACCGGCACGCCCGCCTCCGACAGCGCCTGTGCGTCCCGCATCACGGTCCGCTCGGACACCTCCAGCTCGGCGGCCAGCTCCCCGGCCGTCATACCGGCCCGAGCCTGAAGCAGAAGCACCATCTTGATGAGCCGAGCGGCACGCATACGCCCCATGATGCCGGGCCCCACCACCCCGGCCGGCCCGGCACCGCCGGAAACCGCCGTCGTGGCCGAGCGCCGTCGCGGCGGGGAGAGACTGACCGGCGTCTGCGGGTCTGGCGCCGTCGGCCACCCTGGCTCCGCCGCGACGATGCTCAGCCGGGACGAACCGGTCCGGCGGTACCGGACCCACCACCCCGGCCGGCCCGGCACCGCCGGAGGCCGCCGTCGTGGCTGAGCGCCGTCGCGGCGGGGAGAGACTGACCGGCGTCTGCGGGTCTGGCGCCGTCGGCCACCTGGCCCCGCCGCGACGATGCTCAGCCGGGACGAACCGGTCCGGCGGTGCCGGACCCGCCGCCGCGGCCGGCCCGGCACCGCCGGAGGCCGCCGTCGTGGCTGAGCGCCGTCGCGGCGGGGAAGGTTCGCTGCGACGGCGCTCAGGGTTGGGGCCTAGGGGGTTTCGGGCTTGCTACAGGCCGTACTTCTCGCGGGCTTCCTTCACCGCTGTTGCCTTCACCTCGCCGCGCTTGGCCAGCTGGGCCAGGGACGCGACGACGATCGACTCCGCGTCGACGCCGAAGTGGCGGCGGGCCGCGTCGCGGGTGTCGGAGAGGCCGAAACCGTCGGCACCGAGCGAGGAGTAGTCCTGCTCGACCCACTGCGCGATCTGGTCCGGGACCTGACGCATGTAGTCGGAGACCGCGAGCACCGGGCCCTCCGCGCCGTGCAGGACCTGGCGCACGTACGGCACCCGCTCCTCGCCGCGCAGCAGGGCCGCGTCCGCCTCCATCGCGTCGCGGCGCAGCTCGGTCCAGGACGTCGCGGACCACACGTCCGTCGCCACGCCCCACTCCTCGGCCAGCAGCCGCTGCGCCTTCAGCGCCCAGTGGATCGCCGTACCGGAACCGAGCAGCTGGAGGCGCGGCGCGTTCGCCGGCAGCGACAGCCCCGCCGACTCCGCCGTGTTGAAGCGGTACAGGCCCTTGACGATGCCCTCGTCGACACCGAGCCCGGCCGGCTTCGCGGGCTGCGGGAGCGGCTCGTTGTAGACCGTCAGGTAGTAGAAGACGTTCGGGTCCTCGCCGGGCAGCGCCTCGCCGTACATCCGGCGCAGACCGTCCTTGACGATCGCCGCGATCTCGTAGGCGAACGCCGGGTCGTACGAGAGCGCGGCCGGGTTGGTCGCGGCGATCACCGGCGAGTGGCCGTCGGCGTGCTGGAGGCCCTCACCGGTCAGGGTGGTACGGCCGGCGGTCGCGCCGACGAGGAAGCCGCGGCCGAGCTGGTCGCCGAGCTGCCACATCTGGTCGGCGGTCCGCTGCCAGCCGAACATCGAGTAGAAGATGTAGAACGGGATCATCGCCTCGCCGTGCGTCGCGTACGCGGTGGACGCGGCGATGAAGTCGGCCATCGAACCGGCCTCGGTGATCCCCTCGTTGAGGATCTGGCCGTTCTTGGCCTCCTTGTAGTACATCAGCTGGTCACGGTCGACCGGCTCGTACGTCTGGCCCTTGGGGGAGTAGATCCCCAGGGACGGGAAGAGGCTCTCCATGCCGAAGGTACGGGCCTCGTCGGGCACGATCGGCACCCAGCGCTTCCCGGTCTCCTTGTCCCGGACCAGGTCCTTGACGAGGCGGACGAAGGCCATGGTGGTCGCCACGTTCTGCGAACCGGAGCCCTTGTCGAAGGAGGCGAAGGCCTTGTCCGCGGGGGCCGGCAGGGGCGCCAGGGCGTGGGTGCGGCGGGCCGGGGCGGGACCGCCGAGGGCCGCGCGGCGCTCCTGGAGGTAACGGACCTCGGGGGAGTCGGCGCCGGGGTGGCCGTAGGGCACGACCCCGTCGGTGAAGGCGCTGTCCGGGATGGGCAGCTCCAGCAGCTCCCGCATCGCCTTGAACTCGTCCACCGTCAGCTTCTTCATCTGGTGGTTGGCGTTCTTCGACGCGAAGCCCTCGCCGAGGGTGTGGCCCTTGACCGTCTGGGCAAGGATCACGGTCGGTGCGCCCTTGAACTCGACGGCGGCCTTGTACGCGGCGTACACCTTGCGCGCCTCGTGACCACCGCGGGAGAGGTGGAAGCACTCCAGGATCTTGTCGTCGCTCAGCAGCTTCGCCATCTCGGCGAGCGCCGGGTCCTTGCCGAAGAAGTCGGCGCGGATGTAGGCGGCGTCCCGGGTCTGGTACGTCTGCACCTGCGCGTCCGGTACCTCGCGCAGCCGTCGTACCAGCGCACCGGTGGTGTCGAGCTGGAACAGCTCGTCCCAGGCGGTGCCCCACAGCGTCTTGACGACGTTCCAGCCGGCGCCGCGGAACTGGGCCTCCAGCTCCTGCACGATCTTGAAGTTGGCGCGCACCGGGCCGTCGAGGCGCTGGAGGTTGCAGTTGATGACGAAGGTGAGGTTGTCCAGGCCCTCGCGGGAGGCGAGTGCGAGCGCGGCCGTCGACTCCGGCTCGTCCATCTCGCCGTCGCCGAGGAACGCCCAGACGTGGGACTGCGAGACGTCCTTGATGCCGCGCGCGGTCAGGTAGCGGTTGAAGCGGGCCTGGTAGATCGCCGAGAGCGGGCCGAGGCCCATGCTCACCGTCGGGAACTCCCACAGCCAGGGCAGGCGGCGCGGGTGCGGGTACGACGGGAGGCCGTTGCCGCCGGCCTCCTGGCGGAAGTTGTCGAGGTGCGCCTCGGTCAGCCGGCCGTCGAGGAAGGCGCGGGCGTAGATGCCGGGGGAGGCGTGGCCCTGGATGTAGAGCTGGTCACCGGAGCCGGGCGAGTCCTGGGCGTCCTTGCCCCTGAAGAAGTGGTTGAAGCCGGTCTCGTAGAGCCAGGCCGCGGAGGCGAAGGTGGCGATGTGCCCGCCCACCCCGTGCTTCGCGCCCCGGGTGACCATCGCGGCCGCGTTCCAGCGGTTCCACGCGGTGATCCGCCGCTCCATCTCCTCGTCGCCGGGGACGGCCGTCTCGGCGGTGGTGGGGATGGTGTTGACGTAGTCCGTCTCCAGCAGCTTCGGCAGCGCGATGCCGTCCGCCTCGGCGCGTTCCAGCGTGCGGCGCATCAGGTATGCGGCGCGGTGCGGCCCGGCCTCCCTGGCCACGGCGTCCAGTGAGGCCTGCCATTCGGCGGTCTCCTCCGGGTCCCGGTCGGGGAGCTGGTCGAGCGCGCTCGGCTGGATGGCCTGGGGGTCGGTCATGTCGCCGCCTTCCTCAGTCGAAGGGGGTTCCCTCATCGGTAAGGGTTCGGGTGCCCTTGGTCTTTGGCAGGACAGGGCAATGGACCCGGGTGCGGGTCCGTCGGCGACTTTAACTCCCTGATCGATGATCGATCAAAGGGTTGAGGGGCAAAACTTCTCGATTCCGAGAAAGTCGGCACGGGGTGCCTCCGGCAGTGGCACCGGGTGACGCTCTCAGGGCGGGGTTTTCGCAGGTGAGACGGTGTTTGAGCGCGGGTGCGCTCGTGTGTGGACGCGGCCCGTGCGGACGCGGCCCAGGGCCTGCCTCACGCCCTCGGCGCGCATCCCAGGACGTGGGCCTTCACGATCTCGGCGATCCTCGGGTCCCGGCGCTGGAAGGCGGCGACCAGTTCCTGGTGCTCCTCCGCGTACGACTGCTGGACCGTCCCCAGCCAGCGGATCGACAGGGCCGTGAACACCTCGATGCCCAGCCCCTCCCAGGTGTGCAGCAGCACCGAGTTGCCGGCCGCCCGCACCAGCTCGCGGTGGAAGCCGACGGTGTGCCGGACCTGGGCCGTGCCGTCGGCGTCCCGGTCGGCGTCGTAGAGGGCCGCCACATGCGGTTCCAGCGCCGAGCAGTCCCCGGCCAGCCGCTCCGCCGCCAGCTCCGCCGCGATCGCCTCCAGACCGGCCCGCACCGGGTAGCTCTCCTCCAGGTCGGCCGCTGTCAGGTTCCGCACCCGCACGCCCTTGTTGGGCGCCGACTCGATGAGGCGGAGGGACTCCAGCTCCCGCAGCGCCTCCCTGACCGGCGTCTGGCTGACCTCCAGCTCGGTCGCGATCCGCCGCTCCACGATCCGCTCGCCCGGCTTCCAGCGCCCGCTGACGATTCCCTCCACGATGTGCTCGCGGATCTGTTCGCGCAGCGAGTGGACGACGGGCGCGGTCATGAGAGCTCCTTAAGGGCGTTTGACGTTTAGACAATAAGGCCGGACCGGCTTTCGGGAGGGGCGCGCGGCGGCGCTTTCGCGCAGGTGAGACGAGACTTACACGACGGTGCCCCGCCCGGAGGAACTCCGGACGGGGCACCGTGCAGGACCTGCTGAGACCTACAGGCCGAGCTCGACCTCGAACTCGCCGGCCTCCAGGATCGCCTTGACGGCCGTCAGGTAGCGGGCCGCGTCGGCGCCGTCCACCAGGCGGTGGTCGTAGGACAGGGTCAGGTACGTCATGTCGCGGACGCCGATGACCGTGCCCTCCTCCGTCTCGATGACGGCCGGACGCTTGACCGTGGCACCGATGCCGAGGATCGCGACCTGGTTCGGCGGCACGATGATCGTGTCGAACAGCGCGCCGCGCGAGCCGGTGTTGGAGATGGTGAAGGTCGCGCCGGACAGCTCGTCCGGGGTGATCTTGTTGGCGCGGACCTTGCCGGCCAGGTCGGCCGTGGCCTTGGCGATACCGGCGATGTTGAGGTCACCGGCGTGCTTGATGACCGGGGTCATCAGGCCCTTCTCCGAGTCCACCGCGATACCGACGTTCTCGGTGTCGAAGTAGGTGATCGTGCCCTCTTCGACGTTGATCCGGGCGTTGATGGCCGGGTGGGCCTTCAGCGCCTGGGCCGCCGCCTTCACGAAGAACGGCATCGGGGAGAGCTTGACGCCCTCGCGCGCGGCGAAGGAGTCCTTGGCCTGCGCGCGCAGCCGCATCAGGCGGGTGACGTCGACCTCGACGACCGAGGACAGCTGCGCCTGCTCGTGCAGCGCCTTGACCATGTTGTCGCCGATGACCTTGCGGATGCGGGGCATCTTCACGGTCTGGCCACGCAGCGGGGAGGCCTCCAGCGCCGGGGCCTTCTTGGCGGCGGCGGCCGGAGCGGCGGCGGCCGGGGCCGGAGCGGCGGCGGCGGCCTTCGCGGCCTCGGCGGCGGCGATGACGTCCTGCTTGCGGATACGGCCGCCGACACCGGTGCCCTTGACGGCGGCCAGGTCGACGCCGTTCTCGGCGGCGAGCTTGCGCACCAGGGGGGTGACGTAGGCGCCCTCGTCGGTCGCCTGGGTGGCGGTCGGCGCGGTGGGCGCGGCGGCCGGGGTGACCGGGGCCGGGGCCGGGGCGGCCGGCGCGGCGGCGGCCGGGGCGGGCGCCGGAGCAGCCGGGGCCGGGGCGGGAGCCGGGGCCGGAGCGGCGGGCGCGGGGGCCGGGGCGGCGGGCGCGGGGGCTGGAGCCGGGGCAGCGGCGGCGGGCGCCGGAGCCGGGGCGGCCGGGGCCGGGGCGGCCGCGGGAGCGGCACCCGGGGCACCGATGACGGCGAGCTTGGCGCCGACCTCGGCGGTCTCGTCCTCGCCGACCACGATCTCCAGCAGGACGCCGGCGACCGGCGCCGGGATCTCGGTGTCGACCTTGTCGGTGGAGACCTCGAGCAGCGGCTCGTCCTCGGCGACCTCTTCGCCGACCTGCTTCAGCCAGCGGGTGACGGTGCCCTCGGTGACGGACTCGCCGAGCGCAGGCAGGACCACGTCCGTGCCCTGCGCGCCGGAGGCGCCGGCGGCGGCCTCGGCGGTCGGCGCCGGGGCGGGGGCGGCCTGCTCGGTGGAGGGGGCGGCCTGGGCGGGCTCGGCCGGGGCCGGCGCCGGGGCGGCGGCGGGCTCGGCGGCCGGGGCCGGAGCGGCGGCCGGGGCACCGGTGCCGTCGTCGATGATCGCCAGCTCGGCGCCCACCTCGACGGTCTCGTCCTCGGCGACCTTGATGGAGGCCAGGATGCCCGCGGCGGGGGCCGGGATCTCGGTGTCGACCTTGTCGGTTGACACCTCGAGCAGCGGCTCGTCGGCCTCGACGCGCTCGCCCTCGGCCTTCAGCCAGCGGGTGACAGTGCCCTCGGTGACGCTCTCGCCGAGCGCCGGAAGGGTTACGGAAACCGCCATGGTTTCGGTTGCTCCTTACGAATTGCGGAAGTCTGGGTGCAAGCGGAGTCGCTTGTGTCGACCGAGGGTCAGTCGTGCGCGTGCAGGGGCTTGCCGGCCAGGGCCATGTGGGCCTCGCCGAGCGCCTCGTTCTGCGTCGGGTGGGCGTGGATGAGCTGGGCGACCTCGGAGGGCAGCGCCTCCCAGTTGTAGATCAGCTGGGCCTCGCCGACCTGCTCGCCCATGCGGTCGCCGACCATGTGGACGCCGACCACGGCGCCGTCCTTGACCTGGACGAGCTTGATCTCGCCCGTGGTGTTGAGGATCCGGCTCTTGCCGTTGCCGCCGAGCGGGAACTTGATGGCGACGACCTTGTCAGCGCCGTAGATCTCCTTGGCCTTGGCCTCGGTGATGCCCACGGAGGCGACCTCCGGGTGGCAGTACGTCACCCGCGGTACGCCGTCGTAGTCGATCGGGACGGTCTTCAGACCGGCCAGCCGCTCCGCCACCAGGATGCCCTCGGCGAAGCCGACGTGCGCCAGCTGGAGCGTCGGGACCAGGTCGCCGACGGCGGAGATGGTCGGGACGTTGGTCCGCATGTACTCGTCGACCAGGACGTAGCCGCGGTCCATGGCGACGCCCTGCTCCTCGTAGCCGAGACCGGCGGAGACCGGGCCACGGCCGACGGCGACGAGCAGGACCTCGGCCTCGAACTCCTTGCCGTCGGCGAGGGTGACCTTGACGCCGTCGGCGGTGTACTCGGCCTTCGAGAAGAAGGTGCCCAGGTTGAACTTGATGCCGCGCTTGCGGAAGGCGCGCTCAAGAAGCTTGGAGGAGTTCTCGTCCTCGACCGGGACGAGGTGCTTGAGGCCCTCGATGACGGTGACGTCGGCACCGAAGGACTTCCAGGCGGAGGCGAACTCGACGCCGATGACACCGCCGCCCAGGATGATCGCGGACTTGGGCACGCGGTCCAGGACGAGGGCGTGGTCGGAGGAGATGATCCGGTTGCCGTCGATCTCCAGGCCCGGCAGCGACTTCGGCACGGAGCCGGTCGCGAGGAGCACGTGGCGGCCCTGGACACGCTGGCCGTTCACGTCGACGGAGGTGGGGGAGGACAGCCGGCCCTCGCCCTCGATGTACGTCACCTTGCGGGAGGCGATGAGACCCTGCAAGCCCTTGTACAGGCCGGCGATGACACCGTCCTTGTACTTGTGGACGGCCGGCACGTCGATGCCCTCGAAAGTGGCCTTGACACCGAACTGCTCGCTCTCGCGGGCCTGGTCGGCGATCTCGCCCGCGTGCAGCAGGGCCTTGGTGGGGATGCAACCCCGGTGCAGGCAGGTACCGCCGACCTTGTCCTTCTCGATCAGGGCGACGTCCAGGCCCAGCTGAGCCCCGCGCAGGGCCGCGGCGTAACCACCGCTACCACCGCCGAGGATCACTAGGTCGAAAACGGTGCTGGCGTCGTTCGCCACGTCACGTCCTCCATGCATGTGCGCCGTACGCCGGTCTCCAGTGACCGCGCGGCGGCTGGTGTCCGGCCGCTCTTCTTCGGCCCTGTGGTGGGGGCCCTGTCCTGCCGAGCCCATCTTCGCACTTGTCGGAGGTGAACGAGACGCCGGGCTGGAGTGTGAGACACCACACGCTCACTTGTGAGAAGGGGGCACGCGGTCCCACCCGCGGGCGCGGGGAACCGCGCGAGAAACCCCCACGACCCGCGGCCGCCGTACGACGGTACGGACCCGGTCAGTGGGCGACGGGGCCCCGCCCTACCCGCGCGCGAGGCCCCGCCCACATCATCCGACGTCAGCCCAGGTCGCCGGCGGCGGTCAGCTCCGCGAGCCGCACCAGCGTCCGCACCGCGGACCCCGTGCCGCCCTTCGGCGTGTACCCGAAGGGGCCACCCTCGTTGAACGCCGGCCCGGCGATGTCGAGGTGCGCCCAGGTGATCCCCTCACCGACGAACTCCCGCAGGAACAGCCCGGCGACCAGCCCGCCGCCCATCCGCTCGCCCATGTTCGCGATGTCGGCGGTGGCGGAGTCCATCCCCTTGCGCAGGTGCTCGGGCAGCGGCATCGGCCAGGCGGGCTCGCCGACCTCCTCCGCGGCCTCGTGCACCGCCGTGCGGAACGCGTCGTCGTTGCCCATGACGCCGAACGTCCGGCTGCCCAGCGCCAGCATCATCGCGCCGGTCAGCGTCGCCACGTCCACGATCGCGTCCGGCTTCTCCGCCGACGCCGCCCACAGCGCGTCGGCCAGCACCAGCCGGCCCTCGGCGTCCGTGTTGAGCACCTCGACCGTCTTGCCGCTGTACATGCGCAGCACGTCGCCGGGGCGCACCGCGGACCCGGACGGCATGTTCTCGGCCAGTGCCAGCCATCCGGTCACGTTGACCTCGAGACCGAGGCGCGCCGCCGAGACCACGGCGGCGAGGACCGCCGCCGCGCCGCTCATGTCGCACTTCATGGTCTCGTTGTGGCCGGCCGGCTTGAGGGAGATGCCGCCCGAGTCGTAGGTGATGCCCTTGCCGACGAAGGCGAGGTGCTTGTCCGCCTTGGAGTGCGTGTACGACAGCTTGACCAGCCGCGGCGTCGCCGCCGAGCCGCCGCCGACGCCCAGGATGCCGCCGTAGCCGCCCTTGGTGAGCGCCTTGTCGTCGAGCACCTGGATCTTGAGGCCGTGCTCCTTGGCCGCGTTCTGCGCGATGCCCGCGAAGATGGCCGGCGTGAGGTCGTTCGGCGGGGTGTTGACCAGGTCGCGGGCGCGGTTGAGCTCCTCGGAGACGGCCGTGGCGCGGGCCACGGCCGCCTTGTGGGCCGCGTCCCGCGGCTTGCCGCCGAGCAGCACGGCCTCGGCGAGCGGCGCCTTGCCGTTGCGCGCCTTCGCGTCCTTGCCGTTGTCCTTGTAGGTGTCGAAGGAGTACGCGCCGAGCAGCACGCCCTCGCCGAGCGCGCCGACGGCGGCCGCGTCCTGGACGGGCAGCGCGAAGGCCGCCTTCTTCGCCCCGGTGAGCGCACGGCCGGCGACACCGGCCGCCTTGCGCAGCACCTCGGCGTCGTAGTCCGCGTCCTCGGCGGGCACGGCACCCAGCCCCACGGCGATGACGAGCGGGGCCTTGAAGCCGGCCGGGGCGGGCAGCTTGGTCAGTTCGCCCTCGGCACCCGAGGCACCGAGGGTCTCCAGGACGGCGGCGAGCTTGCCGTCGTAGGCCTTGTCCACGGCCTCCGCGCCCGGTGCTACGACCAGGCCCGCGGACTTGGAGCCAGTGCCCTTGGCGACACCGATCACGATCGCGTCGGCCCGGAGGCCGGGCGCCGCTGAGGTGCTGAGAGTGAGAGCAGTCACGGTGGTGAAATCTCGCTTCCGATGTTGAGTTGCAGTGGCCGAGCGGTGTGGGTCGACCGGGCCCGGGAAGCAGCCCCGGGAGCTGACCCGGGGTGCGTTGCGACCGGGGCCTTCACCCTGTCGGCGAACACCCGGGACGAGACTACGCGTGTGTATGCGTTCGCTCATTCCTGCGGGTGTTCACCCTGGGGTGGCGTCCCGTTGGTCGCGCGGGAACCGCGCGGCAAGCCCCCACCGGTCCGCGGACGGCGCACGGCCCGTCAGCCCCCCAAGGAGAACACCACCAGCGCGGCGGTGGCGGCGACTTCGGCCAGCGCCCCGAACACGTCCCCCGTCACCCCTCCGAACCGCCGCCGGCAGTGCCGCAGCAGCCCGTCGGTGGCGCCCTCCGCCACCACCACCGCGAGCAGCGCCCGCAGACTCTCGCCCGCCCCGATCAGCGCCCCCGCGCCGGCCGCCGCCACCATCACCGCGAACGTCACCACGGCGGCCGCCACCTTCGGCGCCACCCCCGCCACCGCCGCTCCCAGCCCCTCCGGCCGGGCCGCCGGCACCCCCTCCACCGCGGCGAGGGTGAGCGCCAGCCGGGCCACCGTCGCCGACACCACCGCGGCGAGTGCCCCGCGCGCCCAGCCGTCACCGAACGCCTGTGCCAGCGCGGCGACCTGACCGAGCAGCAGGAAGACCAGGGTGATCACGCCGAACGGCCCGATGTCCGACTGCTTCATGATGCGCAGCGCCTCCTCGGCGGGCTTGCCGCTGCCCAGCCCGTCGGCCGTGTCGGCGAGGCCGTCCAGGTGCAGCCCACGGGTCAGCACGGCGGGCACCGCGACCGCGGCCACCGCGGCCAGCAGCGCACTCGCCCCGGCGACCACCAGCAGCGCGCCGACCGCGGCCGCGCAGACCCCCACGGCGAGGCCCGCCAGCGGGGCGAGCAGCATGCCGCCGCGGGCCGCCTCGCGGTCCCAGCGGGTGACCTTCACGGGGAACACGGTGAGCGTGCCGAAGGCGAAGCGAAGGCCGTCCGGCCAGGGGGTCTTGACCACCGGCGCAGGTTACCCGGAGGTCAGAAACCGCCACCCCCCGGCACCCTCCCGACCATCCCCCCGGCACCCACCCGACCATCCCCCCGGCACCCTCCCATCCGCCCCCCTGCACCGTCCCGACCACCCCTCGGGCACCCTCCCGGCCGCCCCGGCACGGACCCGGCCTGCCCCGGCACGGACCCAGGCCAGCC